>CAYTPV010000001.1:0-423088 GCA_964440115.1 uncultured Oscillospiraceae bacterium
AAGGCAGAGGTCTGCAAAACCTTCATCCCCGGTCCGATTCCGGGTGGCGCCTCCATAAGTAAAACCCCGACACCTTAACAGGTTCGGGGCTTTTTGTTTTCACAATCAGCGTTATTGAAAAAACCAGTTGCTATTGCCAGTTTTCCCGTTAAACTACTCCAGCCTTAATCAGTCGTATATGCAACACATACCGGAACCAGAATGTACAACGATGCCCACATATCTATGCACTAATAGAGAACGGAAAGTCGGATTTGAAGCCTTTTCTTCAATAATATAGTCTGTCCGGTATCGTACCGCCCTGATAATTTCCCACAGTGTTATATGCAGACGAATTGCATCACTCTGCCGCTCTGCGCAGTGGTTTCATACCGCGTACACGTGATGCACATTCGAGCGGGACGCTTACGCGAACGATCGCTGTGTTCTGCGCGCTCTTGCGCAAAATCACTTGTTCCACAATCGCATCACATACGCGGTTTCCTTCGTTATCGCGCGCTTCGACAACCATACCGACAACAGGCATGGGAAGAAATTCATAGGGAAAATCGACACTCGCACGCCCGGGAGCATACTCTTCGTCTACAAGAAAACAGGCCTGTCCGGGGCACGCGGTGACACAGATGCCGCACCCGGTACAGCATTCCGGAATGGTTTTAGGCAGGTTCGTGATCGATCCCTCAATCAGGATCGCGCCTTGCGGGCAGGCATGGCAGCATGGATCGCAGGGAATGTTCTCCTTGCAGTCGATGAGTATTTTCCTCATGTTGCGTTTTCCTCCGCTTGGGCAGTTTCCGCAAGAACCGAAAGCCGGATAGGTGAAACCGGAATTCGAAGGCTGCCCGGGAGATACCGATCTACAGGCATTTGGTAATACCCGGACAGCATCCGGGCGATCAGCCGCTTGCAGGTACGCCCCTGACAAAAACCCATCCCGGCTCGTGTAGCCTTCTTGACAGCTTCAAGAGAATCCGCGCCATCACGGATGGCCGCCATAATCTCCTGCTCGGTAATTTCCTCGCAGCGGCAGACGATCGCGTTGTTCATTTTATCGCATTCCATAAAGCCTCCTTGGCAACTCGCCGCTTATCCCCGTATGGTCCGCTTCTGAGCAGATTCAGTCTTTTCTGCAAAATCGCTTTGTACTCTTCGTACGCTGGGGCAGACAGATAGCCCAGTTGAAAAGCTGCGCTGCACCCTGCCATACGGCCTTCGTCCAGCGCCGTACTCGCTTCTTCAATACCCGTCAGGTCGCCTGCAACAAGTATGTTATTTCGTGTTGTTTCCATGGTGTCGCGATGCAGTGGCAGCATACCGCCAAGCGTGGACGAATAAACCATTTTGCATCCGCACACGCCCGCTAGTTCTACGCGCGGTGTCAGCCCGACAGCAATCGCGATGGTATCGCAAGCAATCGTCTGTTCCGTACCCGCTATGGGGCAAAAACATCCATCCAACTGCGTGATGGTTACGCTTTCCACACCTTCCCTTCCGTTTGCCCTCAAAATGGTATGTCCCGTCAGAATAGGCACGCCGGCCCGACGCACCTTTGCCGCGTGCACGCCATAACCGCCTACATCTTTTGCGGCTTCAAGAATACAGCATACTTCCGCCCCTGCTTGCAGCAGCTGATAGGTAACGATCAGCCCGACATTGCCGGAACCTACTACGACAAACCGGCTGCCGGGCAGCACTTGCTGCACATTCACCATCGTCTGCGCAGCGCCGGCCGTCATTACGCCCGGCAGGGTACAGCCCGGAAAACTCAGCGCATTTTCCGATGCCCCCGTTGCAAGTATGATGCGTTTGCCGAAGTACCGGATACTCGTTTCTCCGTCCGTCGCTGTCACGCTGCCGTCCGGATATATCCCCCAAACGCGCATGCCGAGTTTGAACTCTACCCCTAGCATTTCTGCCTCAGTCAGCAGATTTTTACCGATCAGATAGCCGCGTGTTCCAGCGTAATGTGCGTCCGAACCAAAGAATTTGTGTATTTGTTTGAAAAGCTGACCGCCCGGCAGATTATTTTCATCCAGCAGCAAAACGCTTGCGCCATACCGCCTCGCTTCAATAGCCGCGCTTAAACCGGCCGGACCCGCACCGACAACGATGATGTCATACATTTCCATCACCCGCTCCTCTGCCGTTTCCTACCTGTGTACGGACCTGCATTCCGTCACGTACAATCGTCATGCAGGTTCTTTGGTTCGGAACACCGTCGATTTCCATGACGCAATCCGTGCACTGACCAATGCCGCAGAACAGCCCGCGCGGTTCATGCCGCTTCGCGGTATGCCGAAAAACGCGAATGCCGTTCGCCAGCAGCGCAGCCGCGACCGTTTCCCCTTCACGGGCGAAGAGTGTTTTTCCGTCCACGACAATAGGAACTTCAGCTTTCTTTTCTAGTTCCAGAATGGGATGTTCCGTCACACGCCGCACTGTCGTTTCACCGCCTTCTCAAGTCGAGTATACAGTATATTTCGTGCTGTTACAGCCCTATACAGGGTGGAAAACGGCAATACGCACAAATGTGCGGCACTTTTATGTATACATTGGAATTCTGAGTGCTGTAGAATATATACAGAACAACACGCACGGCCCATCCCGCTTTGAACGTATCCAAATATGCGCAGCCGTTTACTGCAAGCGCCGATATAAATCGTGTCTCACACCGAACCGCAGTTATTTTGTCCGTGACAATCGCAAAGCTTCAGCCTTCATTTTGAATTCTAAAATGGCTCTTCCGTTACATGCAACGCCATGGATTTGGGACGTTGCGAATAAAGTGTAATGCGCTCGTAAATAGCCAGTTTTAGGCACAAAGTTGAAATATACACAAATGTGCAGCAATTTTACGTATACACCAGAATTCTGTGTGCGGTAAAATATATTATGCAAGGCGGGGAGCCGCCAACTTCATTTTACAGGAGGGAAACATCGTGAAAAAGATTCTCGCTATGGTAATCGCCCTGCTCATGGCAGTCTCACTGTGTGCCTGCGCTGCACCGCAGCCGGCAGAACCCGCCGCAGCAACACCCGCAGCAGCTACCGCTGCACCCGCAGAAGCAACCGAGGCCCCCGCAGCTACCGAAGCGCCCGCGGCAGCCACCGAAGCACCCGCCGCAGCAGCGACCCCCGTACAACGCATCATCGTATGGAACAATGCGATCCAAGGCCTCACAGCCAGCGATCAGCCGAGGTCAGAAGGCGATCTGCGTCCCGCTTACGCGATCAAAGACGTATACGACAAGTTTTCCATCAAAGGAAATGATACTGTTCAGGTCATTGGGTCTGACGGCTACGTAGGCGAAGAAGCCCTCAAAGATCTCCTCCAGAAATATATGACACTCAAAGGTGAAAACGCCCCCATCGTCGTTGGCGAGGCGCAGGATCCCGACTGGGCAGTCTGGGAAGTTGCCTATATCAAATTCGGTGCAGATGCGATTATGACCTCCTACAAAGATAAACTCAGCGTGAAGGATATGTTCAAAGCGCTCGGCATGGTTGAAGCGGATAGCTATGACTTCGTCTGCACTGACAACTACACCCAGAAGGTTGCCGCTGCTGACATCGGCGATTGCTACATTTCCTGGGTCAGCGACCGCGTTGACGGCGTAGTTCCGGGCATCGGCAGCGATACGCTCTATAGCATACTCTACATACAGCCTAGCGCTAAATAATCCCGTCATTTCTCTTGACTCAATGGATTGTGAATGACTGGCCGCCAATTCGCGCCAGTCATTCACAAATTACAGCCCGCAGAGCCCATGCTATTACTTTCCTGCAATCTTAGAAAATCGCAGCCTTATCGTACAGGCTGCCGTAAGATTCGTGCTACATTAACCTCCGTACACATCTTCAGCGTCGACGACAGCCGCTTCGGACTATATTTGAAACGTCCGAGGCGAAGACGATATAGATATCACGTACCGCAATCCGATAACCGGTTATTTGGTGTTAGCATTTCTTGGAGGAATCATTATGGCTTTAAGTAAAGAACGGCTCATGGGCCTGTACAGAGATATGTACCTTATTCGCAACTTTGAGGATGTCATCAAGGAATATGCTGCAAACGGCGTTATCCCCGGGTTCGTTCACCTTTCCACCGGGCAGGAAGCCTGCCAGGCGGGTGTGGTGCGGGCGCTTCGTACCACGGATTACAAGTACCCCGACCACCGCGGACACGGAGCGATTCTCCTTTGCGGTACCGACCCCAAATACGTTATGGCCGAGATTTTCGGCAAGGCGACGGGCATCAACGGGGGCCGTGGCGGCTCCATGCACGTGCATGACTGGAGCTGCCACAACCATGGTTTTAACGGCATACAGGGTTCTACCGTCGTAACGGCGCTCGGCACCGCTTTTGCCGCAAAATACCGCAAAACCGATGAGGTTTCGGCGGTATTCATGGGTGACGGTACGCTTGGTGAGGGCACCTGCCATGAGAGCATGAATTTGGCGGCGACCTGGAAACTTCCGGTGATCTATTGCCTAATCAACAACGGCTATGCCATATCCACCCCATGCCGCATCGCGCACCCGCAGGAAGAGCTGCGCCAATGGGCGGACGGATATGGCGTTCCATCCTGGCGTGTGGACGGCAACGATGTAGAAGCCGTCGTTGAAGCGACAGAAAAGGCTGTTGCGCTGGCGCGCGGCGGCAATGGCCCGTCGTTGATCGAATTCGTTACCTACCGCTGGCAGGGGCACTTCGCCGGAGATCCCGCCTCATATCGGCCGGAAGAGGAGCTTGCATACTGGAAGCAGCGCGATCCTGTGATGCTGACACGAAATGTGTTAAAAGACCGCGAGGGTGTTTTAGAAGAAGAGCTGCAATCGATCGAAGCAAGCGTTGATCTGCAAATACAGGAGATGCTGTGTTTCTCTATCGAAAGCCCCGTGCCGGAAACTCACAGCGCACTTACACATGTTTACGAGAGCATTCCCGTGGAGGTTGTAAAATGAGTCGGATCATCTCATATACAAAAGCAATCAACGAAGCCATGGTTCAGGAGATGGAACGGGATGATTCCGTATTCATTCTGGGCGAAGACGTGGCGCGGATGGGCGGCGATTTTGGCCTTACGCAGGGCATTTATCCGCGCTGGCCGGACCGGATTTTTGATACGGCACTTTCCGAATCCGCCATCGTGGGCCTTGCAAACGGAGCAGCAATCGCCGGGCTGCGCCCTATCGCCGAGATCATGTTTGCGGACTTTGCGGGCGTTGCCTTCGACCAGATCGTCAACAGCACAGCAAAGCTTAATTTTATGTTTCAGGAGGAAGCGGACTGCCCCGTCGTGATCCGTGCGCCGCAAGGGGCGGGCATTCGCTGCGCTTATCATCACTCCGCAACGGTAGAAAGCTGGTTTTTGAACACCCCAGGCCTTATCATAGTCTCCCCGGCAACGCCCTACGAGGCAAAGGGACTGCTGATATCGTCAATCCGCTGCAATGATCCCGTGCTGTTTCTCGAGCACAAAATGCTCCTCAATGTAAAGGGAGAAGTGCCGCAAGAGCCTTATGCACTGCCTCTGGGCAAGGGCGTAATCGAGCGCGCGGGCAAGGATGTTACCATCGTCGCATTGCAGATAACAGTGGGCATGGCGCTCAAAGCTGCCACAGAGCTCGAAAAGGAGGGCATTACGGCGGAAGTGATCAACCTGCGTACCATCAAGCCTTACGACGAACTTCTGATTGCGGAGTCGGTCGCCAAGACCGGACGCCTGGTGATTGCGCAGGAAGGACCGAAGGTAGGCGGCTGGGCGGCAGAAATATCTGCAATGGTCAATGAGAAGTACTTTGAATACCTTGCCGCTCCCATCAGCCGTGTAACCTGTCTGGATATTCCCGTATCGTTCGCGCCCGTTCTGGAGGATTACTATATGCTCAATCCCTCAGATATCGTACGCGCCGTACGGACAACCGTTGCGTTCTAGGGGGATTATACAATGGCGACCATCGAAAGAATGCCAAAGTTCGGGCTTTCCATGGAGGAAGGCATACTCTCCGAATGGCTTGTTCCCATCGGGGGTGTTGTAACGCGCGGCACTGCCATCGCCGTGATTGAAGCGGAAAAGCTGACAAATGACGCTGTTGCTTCCATTGACGGCGTAATGCTGAAATATTGCCTTTCGCCCGGCGACACCGCGACCTGCGGCGAGCCGCTTTGCATCATAGGCGAAGTGGGTGAAAACCCTGACGCGGATGCAGACTCGCCCACGCGCGTTTCAGGTGTAAACGATCTCGTAGTAAATAGTACACCCGGCGACGTACAGACTGTTGAACAGGATGCCGTGCAACCGCATATGCAGCCAAAAGTTGCCGTCACGAATGCTGCGCTTACCCCGCGTGCCCGGCTGGTCGCGGAGAAACTGCGTCTCTCCTGCTCCCCAATCCAAGGCACCGGTCTGCTCGGCATGATAACGGTTGCGGACATCAAAGCCCACGGCAAACCAGCATCCGAACCGCGCCTTATACCCATGACAGGTATACAGAGAACCACTGCCGCCGCGATGAAGAGCAGCCTCGAAAACAGCGCACAGACTACTGTTTGTATAGAAAGCGGTTTTGCGCCGCTCGTGAAAGCATATCAGTCCCTGAAACCGGTTTACGCCGCAAATGGAATGAAGCTCTCCTATACGGCGATGATACTCTACGCGGTGTCCCGCGCGCTCGCAGACCGTGAAGACATCCGCATGCAGTATTATGACGAAAAGAGTTTTCTGCTGCCTGATGAGATCCATATCGGTGTTGCGATCGATACCGAAAGAGGTCTCGTCGTGCCTGTGATACGCCATGCGGATCAGAAATCGCTTGAGACTATCTGTGCCGATCTGAGCGACGTATCTGCCCGTGCGCGAAGCGGCAAGCTCACGCAGAACGACATGGGCTCGGCGGTAACGACCGTCTCAAATCTCGCCATGGCAGGCGCAACATCGTTTACGCCGATTTTAAACCCGCCGCAGAGCACGATACTTGGGGTCTGCAAACTGAGGGATATCCCCGTCGTCAGGGATGGCGGCATATTCGTGGAACCTACGATGAATCTCTGCCTGACCTATGACCACCGCGTGCTCAACGGGGCCCCGGCCTGCCGGTACCTGCAGACGATCATCGATATACTCAATGGGAACGACTGGCGTTAAGGAAAACGTATGTAGCTATCCGCCGGTGGATATAACGCAATCCGCTAGAGAAATATGGAGACTGTTTAAAATGCCCATACCGATCAGACTGAGTGAAATCGGCGCCGCGTGTGCCGCCATACTCCAAGAACTCGCAAGCAATGCGGACAGGTTCGGCCTTGCCGTTTCACGCAGCGGCAACGGCGCGCGGATATTGATCGCGGATCGTGACACAGAAGAAAGTGCGCAAGCCGGCGCGATCACTGCCACGCTCTGTCAGGGCGGCCTCGCGCAGTCAGAAGCATATTCCGGTGAATTCGGTGGAAAGAAACTCGTTTTTATCCGCACGCGAACGGAGCATCCTCGCCTTGCGACACTGACGATGCAATCCGCCCGCGAATTTGAGGGCGTGATGCTATCCGGACCTGTCAAACTGCACCTTGAGCGCTCGGACGAAGTCAGCTATGACGAAGATCCCTCAAATGGCACGTTCTGCGCCATCGTTCAGGCAAACGCCGTGCCGGGTGATCATTGGATTGCCGCACTGGCGGAAAAGGCGGGCTGTTCGCCGGATCAATTGACGCTCATCGTCGCCCCGCAGGAGCGCGTTCTTGGCGCGGCCCAGATCGCCGGACGCATGAACGAGAACATGATACTCACAATGGAGCGTTCCCTTGGTCTTCCTGGCGCGCAAGTGTCAGCAATCGAAGGCTATTCCCCCATTTGCCCGGCTGGAGCGGCGACGGCGCGCGGAGCGTTGCTTCAGCCGGATGACTATCTGCATTACGGCGCATTCTCACGGCTGACGCTCCGGCCGGACAGCGGCATTGACGCGAAATGGCTTGCGGACAACCTCGCGTTTTCATCGCTTCCCATATTCGGCGGACTGTTCATAGACCTTCTCGACGCGGCCGGCGGAGACTTCTTTCAAATCCCAAACCTGCTGCATATCAACAAGCTTGCCGTCGTCGAGGTGTTTGACTCCTCGAACGGCGAAACATACCGCGCAGGAGTGCTTCGACCCGATTGTTTAGCCTGAACGTAATTTACGAGGAGGAAACTGAACATGAAGTATAAGGCCGTTCTTACCTTGGCACTTTCCGTCCTTCTGATATTTGCGACAGCGTGCGGGAAACCCACCGCAAACGACACAGCAAAAAGCCCCGCTGGGGCCGGAACTACGACCGCAAGCCCCTATGCAAACTTTAAGACAGCGCTCATGCTACCGGGCATTGAGGGAGAAAACGCCATATTCAAAATGATCGCAAACGGCATAAGGAAGGTCTGCTCGGATCTGGGCGCGCCCGAACCCAAGGTGGTAGAAGGCGGCGACCAGTGGACAGCGTACGGCAAATATCTCAACAGCCTCGCGGAAGCGGGAATCTATGACGTGATATTCACGACGACGAACGTGATGCGCTACTGCGTTAACGAAACGCTCAAATCCTACCCAAATCAGAAGTTCGTGTTGATCGACTCAGACCTCAACAGCTACGTCGATCAGTTTGAAGGCGGCAAAATTCCCCCGACCATCTGGGGAGTGTCGTTTGATCTTTATCAGCTCGGATACTTGGGCGGGTATTTCTGCGGGCTCGTCACGCAGAGCAAAATGGAGCGCGCCAACCCCGATCTCGTCGTTGGCCTCGTGTTTACGGATGTTTACGATGCATGGGAAGTCGACGTCAAAACCGGATTTACCAACGGCGTAAAAGCTGCCAACCCGGATATCAAAATCATCAATTCCATCATCGGCGACTGGGTCGACCCGCAAAAAGGCGCGGATGTCACCCGCGCTCTCTTCGCGCAGGGCGTGGATATCGTTTACTATACGACCGGCGCATCCACCTATGGCTGCGTGACGGAAGCGGAAGCACAGAAAAAATATGCCGTTCCCGACGACAATAACGCCATTGCGCTTTCAAAGGACGCCATTGTCGGCTGTACGCTGGTAGAAGGGTATCAAGCGGCATACGACGCCGCATACGGCGCGATCAGCGGTACGCTTGAGTACGGTACGGGCCGCACGGTCGGCGCCGCGGAAGGCGTAATTTCCTTCACCTTCGATGACCCCGTCACGAAAGAAAAAGTCCCCGCGGATATTCTTCAGAAGATGAAGGACGCGTATCAGGGTCTGGTGAACGGAACCATAGATGCGCACGCGCCGATCGCGTAACCTTTCGTCCGTACCTGTTTCACTTTTTAGTAATAAAACCGTCTGCCGCAATCACCGCACAAACCGCTTGCGTGGGCAGATTTTGTGTTGGGAGGAACGCCTCAATGCCAGAGTATCTGGAGATGCGTAACATTCAAAAGACCTATCGCTCCTATGGGCGCGAAGTGCGCGCACTCAAAGGCGTCGATCTTCGCGTTCGAAAGGGAACCGTGCATGGCCTGCTCGGCGAGAACGGAGCGGGCAAGAGCACACTCATGAAGATTCTTTCGGGCGTGGAACACATGGACGCCGGTGAGATCCGTATAAACGGGGAGCCTGTACGGATAAAAAATGCGATTTCCGCCGCGAACCATGGCATCGGCATGGTGCACCAGCACTTTTCATTGCTTGACGACTACACAGTCATAGAAAATGTCGTGTTGGGCATGGAACCTACAAAGGCGTTCGGGTTCGTGGATGAAGCCGCCGCACGTGCGGCGGCGGAGCAGGCCGTTCAGCAGTGCGGCTTCTCGATTTCGCTTGATCGCAAGGTTTCAACACTCTCAATGGGTGAAAAGCAAAAGGTAGAAATCATGCGTGCACTGTACGGAAAGGCGGATCTCTTGGTGTTCGACGAACCGACCTCCGTGCTGGTTGAGCAAGAAATCCGCGGACTGCTTGAAACCATCCGCATGCTTAAGAACGCAGGCAAGACAATTATCTACATCAGCCACAAGGTCGATGAGGTGCTGGCGATTACAGATGAAATCACCGTACTGCGAGACGGAGAAGCAGTATTCTCCGGTGAAACAAAAACGCTCGACGCGGTGCAGACGGTCCGCTGGATGGTAGGTACTGCACTCGCGCCCGAAACGGAGCGAACGCAGCACCCGCTAGGCGATGTGGTTTTAGAGGTTCGTGATCTGTTCGTGAAAAACGGACCGATTGATATGGTGAAGAACGCCAGTTTCAGCGTACATGCAGGTGAAATCGTCGGCATTGCAGGCGTAAACGGCAACGGACAGCAGGAGCTTTTCGAAGCGCTGTTCGGGCTGCGGGAAACACACAGCGGAAGTATCCGGCTGAATAAGGCGGAGGTATCCCGCCTGACGCCTTCTGCGCGAAGAAATGCGGGAATCGGGTATATCCCGGAGGATCGCATCCACGTCGGTTCCTGTTCCACTGCTTCCATATCTGAAAACCTGCTCGTAGACCGGCGTTATCAGCCCCCTTACTGTCGCGGCGGATGGCTGCAGCAGGCGCCGCTGACCAAGCTGACGGACGAGCTGATCGCGCAGTACAGTATCAAGGCCTCGGATGGGCAGCATGTGATCGGAGGACTTTCCGGCGGGCATATCCAACGGACGATACTCGCGCGCGAACTCTCCGCCAAGCCGAAACTGCTGCTTGCGGCAGAGGTGACGATGGGGCTTGATGTACTTTCCACACGGTATATCCACGACGAAATGCTCGAACTGCGCGAAAGCGGTCTTGCCATTCTGCTGGTTTCGAGCAATATCAACGAAATTCTGGAGCTCAGCGACCGAATACTTGTCATGCGCGGCGGAGAAATAACGGCCTGCCTCCATAACACATCCGCCGTCTCCCGTGAAGAAATCGGCGAATTCATGCTCGGCGTGAAGCGAATGGATATTCCCGCAGCCGCCGGAAACGGAGGCCAGGCATGAAACAGGCAAAGCGAACAATATTCGAGCTGCTGGTCATACTTTCCGGCCTCGTGATGGCGCTCGTCGTCATTCTGCTGTGCAGCGACGAACCGGGTATCGCGCTTAAATCTTTTTTCATAGGCCCGTTTTCCAGTCCATATTTTCTCGGAGATATGCTCAACAGCGCCGTCCCGTTGATTATCTGCGGGCTTGCCGCGAGCATCTCCTTTTCCGCTTCCGTGTGGAATCTTGGTCTCGAAGGTATGGTATACTTTGGTATGCTTGCAGGCACAATGGCGGCTGTCGCGATGGAGGGCTGGCCTGCAGCGGTTGCCGTGCCGGTGATGTTTGTATCGGCGTTTCTGGGCGGCGCGCTGCTTGCGGCAATCTGCAATATTTTAAAGCGCAAGTTCAATCTCGACATCATGATGTCCTCGCTCATGCTGGCCAACGTCGTGTTCTATCTGATATTCATGCTTGTGGAAGGTCCGCTGCGCGATATGGAATCCGGTCAGGGTGTCACGACAAAAATGATCCCGCAAGCATTCCAGTTTACAAAACTCATGACGACCTCAGACCTGAATACCACCATATTCCTCGCGCTGGCGCTCGCTGCGATTGTCTATTTTGCGCTGCGGCATTCCCGCCTCGGCTACGAAATACGCATCACCGGGCAAAACCCCGTATTTGCGCGCTATGGCGGTATTAGCACCGTCGCTATCGCAAGCATCGCAATGCTGCTTTCGGGCGGTTTAAGCGGAATAGGCGGTCTCACATATGTGTTGGGTACAACCAACCGTGTACGCAACCAGCTCTGCGGTATTGGCTGGAGCGGGCTTTCCATTGCAATGATCAGCCGCAACAATCCTTTGCTCGTCGTGCCGGTTGCGCTGTTCTTCGCTTATCTGACCAAAGGTGCGGAATGCGCAATGCTGTTTGCCGATATCACGCCGGACGTTTCCCAGATTATTCAGGGCGCGATACTCCTGCTTGTAACCAGCGAACGGCTCATCTCGTATCTTGCAGACTCGCGCACAGAGAAAAAGCTTGCCCGAAAGGAGGAATTGAACGCATGAACGAATTCGTCTCCGGATTTCTTTATACCATGATCGCTTACGGGACACCGCTCGTGCTCTGTTCGCTCGGCGGCATGATGACGGGCCTTTCCGGCCGCTTTAATCTCGGCATGGAGGGTATGATGCTCTTTGCCGCATTCTTTTCGCTTTACTTTGCAAACCTCTGGAACAGCCTGCTGCTCGGGTTGATCGTAGGCGTATCCATTACGGTGCTGGTCGGCCTGTTCATGGCGTTCATGAGCATCCAGTTCAAGGTGGATATCTTCATCGTAGGCATGGCGATCAATATTCTCGGCACGGGGTTGACCACGTTTTTGATATTTGTTCTGACCGGCTCACAGGGGTCGATCATATACCCCGAATCCCCGCACCTCGCCAAGCTGGCAACGCCCCTGATCGAGAATATCCCCTACCTGAATCAAGTGCTGAGCAACCACACGCTGCTGGACTATGCGGCCATTCTCATCGTGTTTGTGTGCTTTGCGGTTATATTCAAGACAGCATTCGGCCGCAGGCTGCGCGCTGTCGGCATGAGTGAGTGGGTTGCCTCCGCGCGCGGAATTTCGGTCAATAAAATGGTCTATAGTTCCTACGCTATCTGCGGCGCTCTGTGCGGGCTTGCGGGCGCATCCCTTTCGCTTTCGCAGGGAATATTCGTCGGCGGCTTTGTGGGCATGACAAACGGCCGCGGCTGGCTTGCGATGGCAGTTGTCATATTGGCACAGAACAATCCCTATGCCGTACTGTTCTCAGCCTGGGCACTAGGCGCGCTTTCCGCTATCGGTGATATCCTGCAGGCAACGATCGGTTTCCCTGCGCGGCTTGTGCAGATGCTGCCGTTTATAGGTGCACTCATCGCGGCAAGCGCGTATTCCAGCCGGCTCATGCGGATGAGCAAGCAAACCTTATCCTAGCGTCCCAGTTACAGCGCTCTGATACGCGAGAGCATTTTATTACAAGGCGGGCTTTTCATGCTGATTCTTCGAAATATCCAGCATCTGATTGTGGATGCAAACACCGTTTTACATAATGCGGACATGCTGATCGACGGCGAACGAATTGTGCAAACCGGCGTTTCACTTCCCGCACCTGCGGATGCGGAAACGGTTGACTGCCACAACTGCGCCGTTTTGCCGGGCTTTGCCAACGCGCATACGCACCTGTATCAAACTCTGCTGCCCGGCAGGCGGGACGACCTGCCGCTCTCCGGCTGGTGCGACGAGGTGCTCACACCGCCCATCACCGCACTGTATACGCATTTTATTAAGCAGGACCGCGAGCGGATCTCCTACCTCTGGACGGCTGTGGGAATCTGCGAAATGCTCAAAAGCGGGGTAACGGCGTTTTTCAATATGGATCTCAACTACGGGCAGGACGGTATGTTCCGTGCGGCTCGTCAGGCCAATGTAAGAGGGTATATCGGCGTAGAGCTCGCAGATCTGTTCCTGAGCGATGAAGCCGGGCTTGCGCGAGATTCCATGGAGATCGACCGTCTGCTCGACGCATACCCCGAAACCGCAGTTTTAACCCCTTCAGAACCAAATCTTTGCAGCCATGGCGTGCTCAAAAGCATGGCGGAGCGCATGCGCTCGCGCGGCGCGCTGACCCAAATTCATGTTGACGAGACTGCGAAAGAAGCCGCGCAGTGCATTGCGGAGCGCAAGTTGACAGAGCTCGAATACCTCCATTCGCTCGGCTATCTCTCCCCCCGGTTTTCCGCAGTACATGGCGTACACCTTTCAAAGCGCGAAATACAGCTTGCCGCGCAGCACGGGATTACGATGGTTTACAACCCCAAGAGCAACGCAAAGCTAGGCAGCGGCGTCTGCCCTGTTCCCGCCCTTATGGATGCGGGTATCAACATTGCACTGGCCACGGACGGCCCCGCTTCAAACGACCGGCTCGACATGCTTGAGGAAATGCGTGCGGGCGTTATGGTGCAGCGGGCGGCAAATGCCAACGCGGGCATTCTTTCTGCGCGTGAAGTATTTACAATGGCGACAATGGGCGGCGCGCGTATGCTCATGCTCGATGCGGGGTGCCTGAAAGCCGGCGCGCTCGCGGACTTCTCTATTGTACCGCTCGACCGTCCGAGCCTTGGCTTCGGCAGCGGCGATCCCGTTTCATCGATCGTTTTCTGCGCGAAATCCGGCGATATCCGGGATGTTTACGTCGGCGGCAAGCCCGCTCTTAAAAACTATCTCGTAGTCGGCTTGGATGAAGCGGCCATAGCGAAAGAATTTACGGATCTTTCAGACGAATTGCAGGAAGCCATCCGTATTCAATCCATGTAAAAACTGCGGCCTCCGTGTAGAAATCGTATAGCCTGAGAAGAAGGCCGTGCGTTGTCCTGCCGGATTTATTTCCGCTGCATCAAAGGAGGAAAACCATGTTCAGCCTGAGCAAGCAGACTATTGCAGTCATTGAAGAACGCATACTCCCGCGTTTGTGGACACTTGGCTGCGAGCGGCATACGCTTAAAAACGGCGCGACTGTCATAGACATGGGCATCCATGCGCCCGGCGGAAGAGAGGCTGCGCTTCTTTTTACGCTTGTTACGCTTGGCGGCATAGGCGATGTCAGCTACGGCACAATCCAAATCGGCGGGCTCGATTATGAAAGCATAGAGGTTCGTCTTGATCGCCCGCAGGAGGCGGCACTTTCTTCCCAATTCTCCGCATGGAAGATTAAGCCGGCAGGCGAATACCGGCTCCCCGGCTTCGGCTCGGGGCCCGCTCGCGCTATCTCCTATCGCGACCCAATCGCGAATATGTGGCCCTATCGCGATCAATACGAAAAAACAGCGCTCGCGCTGCAGACAGCCGAATTGCCGGATGAATCCATAGCCGAAGAAGTCGCTTGTGCCTGCGAAGTCAAAACCGAAAATGTGTATCTGCTTGCCGCCAAAACGGGCAGCCTTGTCGGCTGTGTTCAGATTGCGGCGCGCATGGCGGAGGTATCGCTTTGGGGGTTGGGGAATTACGGTTTCCCGATTGAAACAGTCATGAACTTTTCGGGCAGCGCGGCTATACCGCCCGCAATCAGCGACGAACTCATCGCGATGGATCGCGTCAACAGCTCAACATTTTACGGCTCGATCGCAAGATACCTCGTCGATTGCAGCGACGCGGATATTGAGCAGGTTTTGCCGAGCATGGCGTTCTCCGGCACGAAGCACAACAAAAAGACGTTCGCAGAACTCTATGATGCCGCACAACGAGACATATTCAAGATGGATAAGGACGTCCACAAAGTCGCTGCGATTGAAATGACGAACTACCGCACCGGCAGAACATTTCGCGCGGGCGCTCTCGACGCGGATATGCTGCAGCAAAGCTATTTCGGCAACACACTGTAACGGGGGCATTTATGGAAAAAACTTTGCATTTCGACGTCGCCGTCATCGGCGGCGGTGTGATTGGGGCGGCTGCGGCCTGGAAGCTGGCGGCTGCCGGCGCGCGTACAGCTCTGATCGAAAAAGATGACCTGTGCGCAGGTGCATCCAGCACCAACCCCGGTTTTTGCGTACTCAGTTACCGTGAAAACAGCCTGACCATGTCGATGGCGCTCGAACAGCAGGCAAAATGGGACGAATTGCAGGCCGAGATCGGCAACGTAGAATACGTTCCCTGCGGCGGATTGATCCCCTTGACCGATGCCGCGCAGGAAGCGGCATTGGATCGTCTTTGCCGCCACGCGAATATGCTGGGTCTTGCGGATATCGGCCTGGTGACAGCAAGGCGCGCAAAGGAACTCGAGCCCGCGCTTGAAGCATCGCAGTTGATCGGCGGGTGCTGGTGCCCCGGCGAGGGGAAAGTCAATCCGTTCAAGCTGAATTTAAACATGGCATCCCGCGCTAAGTCATTTGGCGCAACAATATTGACCCATGCGCCTGTCACCGACATGCGAATAGAGGGGAATATACTGCGCGCTCTGGAAACCCCGGCTCAAACCATCACAGCGGATTTGTTTATTCTCACCGGCGGCGCATGGATGCGCGAAATCGCCAATTTTGCCGGGCGCGATATACCCGTGCTGTTTGAGCGAGGGGAAGCTATGGTGAGCATGCCGCTTGCTCCACGTATCCGCAGGATTATTACGGACGGGGCTTTGTTTACGCAGCCCGCAAGTGAGCACCCAATGGTAATCGGCGCGTGCCTGACGCAGACTCATGAAGGAAACATCGTCATAGCGCAGGCAACGACAAGGCCGGAACACTACGACAAAGCCAACACGTTCGAGGGGCCGCAACTGGTGGCGCGCCGTGTACTCAAACTGTTTCCATCGCTCGCGGATATCGAGATCATCCGCATGTGGGCCGGGCTGGTTTCCTATACGGACGACAAACAACCCGTGTTTGGGGCGTTCCATTCGCCGCGAAATTTGTTTGCCGCAAACTCCTTCCACAGTGCCGTCGCGATTTCGCCCGCAATCGGCGATATGATCGCCGCCTACTGGAAAACAGGCACGCTGCCCGCAGAAACGCTGGCGTATTCGCCGGAACGGTTTGGCAATTGATGCATCGGCAAAGTCCTACAGACTTTGTCGATGGGTCTTCTGTAGGTTAAAATGCCGCTCATGGCGGCATTTTTTCTACCAATTTGACGCACATGTCGTCAAATTGGATTAACTGTGGGGGATTTGCGAATCCCCCACACCCCCAGAGAGTTTAATGATAACACTAAGGCCCGCCGGATACACCGGCGAGCCTTTATTATTCTGACACGGCATTAGACTGCCGCTCGCCTTATATTGCTTTCCCTGCAAGGCGACGGATGGCCTCAGCAATCAGCATTGTATCAAAGCGCAGGCTCTGCGCGTCTCGCGATTCGTCGGGCATATGCGCCTGCGAAATTCCACCCTCCGGTTCTACACCAAAGGCGGCGGCGTTTGCAAAATAGCGTGCGTACGTACCGCCGCTGATGGTGCACGGCTGTGCCTTTTTGCCTGCCGCGTCCTCGTAGACAGAGAGTAGCGTCGAAACGAGTTCGCACTGCGGGTCCAGCAGATACCCTTTCGCCACCTTCTGATAGGTCCGTGAAAACCCAATCTTTGAAAAGGCTTCATCCTGCGCAAAAAGCACCTGCTCTGCCGACAGCCCTAACGGAAAGCGGCAATCCAGCGTTATGGATACGTCCGTCCCGCTCCATACGAGCATGGTCGGCGAAAGTGTGAGACGGCCGGACGCATCCTCAAAATCCAACCCAAAGCCCTCTCCGTGTTGGTCGAATTTGAGCAAAGCCGCAAGGGACGAGGCGACATCTTGATCCTCTGCGCAAAGCGGCTGCTGTGCGAGCGCGTATAGGAGTGCGCTCAGCGCGTTTTGCGCATCCTTGGGACGCGCCCCGTGCCCGCCGCGGCCAATTGCGATAAGTTGGTTTGCCTGTGCCACAACTGTGACATTATTTTCAGCCGCAACCGATACTGGCTGAAACGGCAATAATGCTGCCGCCTCGCCCGGAATCACGTTGGGCGCAGTGCCGCAGGCGATGCGCAGCGAGCTGCCAGAGAGCCTTCTTGTGTAGGTCGTATGTCCAATGTTCTTTTCCGAATTGACAACAGGGTAGCGGCTGTCCGGCGTAAACGACAGCGTCGGCTCCGGTTCTGTTTGCTTATATCGCCTGATACAGCTTTTGCCGCGCTCTTCATCACAGCCAAAAAAGACCCTGATTTTGCGCCGAAGCGGGATTCCCGCTTCTTTTAGGGCATAGAGCGCATATAGCGAGCAAAGCGCAGGGCCTTTGTCGTCCAGCACGCCTCGTCCGATCAATCGTCCGTCACGCTCTGTAAGTGCAAAAGGTGGAGTTGTCCAGCCCGGCCCGGCAGGTACGACATCCAGATGCGTCAGTATCATGAGCATCTCCTCGCCTTCGCCGTAATCAACGACGCCGCAATAGCCATCGAGTGAACGGGCGGAAAAGCCAAGCTGCCGCGCAAGCGAAAGTACATATTCCAACGCCTCATGAAGAGGCCCGCCCAGCGGCATGCCGGGTTCGGGCGTACCGCACGATATGCTCGGAATGGATACCAGTGCGCGCAGATGCCTTATCAATTCAGGGTATTCCCGATCTATCACTTCATTGATCATAGGCTGATAGGTTGTCCTCCGCATCAAAAAAAGCAAAGAAGTAAGCTGTATATTCTGCAGCCCCTGCCGCAGGGTATGCTCTTTCTCCCCCATGCAGTTTGCTCACATATTCATTATAGGGTATATGAACTCAAATTTAATAATGCAAAATGTACTTGCACATATGTGCGTATCACTCTGAAACTCCCTCTTTTGCGTGTTTTTGGATTGCACCGCCCATGAAACTTTCATATAATCACGGTATGGTTTTTCCCAATTCCATATCGGCGGCAGCGCCATCAACTTCTGTTTGACGTTTTTAAACAACTTGTATATCAACCAAAAACCAGTAAGCAGTGTTACACCCCCCATCACCTTAGCGGAATCTGCTAAACCATCGTTGAAAAATATGATCATTGAATATGTGTTACTCATCGCATACAGCTCGGCGCGCAAACACTTCCCGTCAACAATACATCTTCCCGCCCCGTAGGCGTTACGGTGGATAATTTGGTTAGGAGGAAACAGCAAATGGATGGCACCATTCAAACTGTGTCGGCTGTTGTCACGAAGTTCAAGCCGCTCGGCATGACGGCGAAGGGTGCGGCAGCCGCATATGCAATCGCGCTCGTATACGTTGTCATTATCGTCGTTCTGGGTATTTGGTGGAATAAGCATCTTCCCTCGTCCGTAAACGAGGAAGGCTGGAGCAGCCGCACCATCGCCCGCATCGCTATATTGACAGCGTTATCCGCTGCGGGCGGGTTTATTACACTGCCCGGAGCAACCAGCATCCGCTTCGATTCTTTGGCTGGGTATTTTGGCGCGCTGATGTTCGGCTGGCAGGTCGGCGCTGTCGTCGCCATGTTCGGAACATTCTTTTCCAACCTCATGTCCGGATTTTCCGGCTGGGCGCCGCTCGTCCCCTACTACATGATCAATATGGCGCTCGCGGTCACCTGCTTTGGACTGGCAACGAAAAAATTCGGCAAAGTGCCCGGAATCATCGTCGGCACATTCGTCAACACGCTCTGCATCGCCCCCTGGCCACTCATGATGGGCTGGGCAATGCTGATTGCGACCATCATCCAGCAGGTGCTCGGCTCTTATGCAAACTGTCTGCTGGCGGCTCTTGCTTATGCCGCCATCACCGCCGCGCAGACACGCCATCGGTATGAAGAACCCGTGGATGAAGAGGAACTGCGCATCGTCAACGCCATGCTCGCTGAAGCAGCCAAATCCAAGCCCGGCATCTATGCCGTAAAACAGCCTGCAGAATCAAAACGCTTCACGAAAGGCGCTCTGCTCATACTCATGGGCATTTCCCTTGTGCTCATTCAGGCGATGCTGGTGGCTTATACGTACTTCCACGCAAAAAAGGCGCCTGAATTTGCGTTTGCAACTATGCAGGATATTCTGAAGATGGTCCAACTCTACTGGGTCAGCCTGCTTGGCGTCGTGATGTTCATCTGCGGGCTTATCCGCTGGGCCATTGGAGCGTCCGGGCACAGGAAGCCCGTTGAAAAGGAGGCGTAATTGAATGGAAGACCCAATCATTCGCATAGAAAACGTCAATTTCGTATATGACGGCAGTCATCGCCGCGCGATTGCGGATATCAATCTGGAAGTGCACAAAGGCGAGTTCCTTGTTATCACGGGCCCCACCGGCGCGGGAAAAAGTACGCTCTGCCAGTGCCTCAACGGTATCATTCCGCACTTTACGCAAGGGGTTATGACCGGCAGCATCAATGTCGTCGGCATGAATACGCGTGAGCATCCCGTATACGAGATGGCGCCGCACATCGGCCTTGTGTTTCAGGACGCGGATGCGCAGCTCTTCGGCATGACGGTTGAGGAGGATATCGTATTCGGCCCAAGCAACCTCGGGTACGATTATGAGACCTGCATGAGCCGTATCAACAAAGCGTTAAAGGATCTTCACATTGAGCACCTGCGCGAGCGCAAGCCGCAGGAGCTCTCCGGCGGGCAGAAGCAGTCCGTCGCCATCAGCGGGGTATATGCCATGCTGCCGGATATCATCATATTCGACGAGCCAACGAGCATGCTCGACCCCTGGGGCAAGCAGAACGTATTCTCAATCATTAAGGATATCAACAAGGTCTACGGAATCTCGATCGTGCTCGTGGAGCACGAAATGAACCACATCGCAAAATACGCAGACCGCGTCTGTGTGATGGATCGCGGTAAAATCGTACTGTGCGGATCGACACAGGAGGTGTTCTCGAAGACCGCCCGCCTTGCAGAACTTGGCATGAATGTTCCGCAGGCGATCGAGCTTGGCAATCTGCTCAAAGAGGATGGCATTATACAGGATGTGCCGCTCTCGGCCGACGCCTTGATCGAGCAGCTGCAAGCTCTACCGGAAATGTACCCCGTGCCTCGAAGCATCTTAGCGGCCTCCGCCTCCTCAGCTTGTGGGCAACCCATTATCGAGGCTAAAAACCTGCAGTTCAGCTATCTAGGCGAAGGCAACCAGCTCGACAGCGTATCCGTCTCCTTTCAAAAGGGCGATTTTGCGGCAGTCATCGGCCAGAACGGCGCAGGCAAGACAACGCTCATGCGCAGTATCATAGGGCTTTTAAAGCCGCAGTCCGGCGAAATACTCGTACTCGGACGCGACATACGAGAGAACACCGTCGCAGAACTCTCTGCAACCGTAGGCTATGTATTCCAGAACCCGGATGAACAGATATTCACCGACAGCGTTCTTGATGAGCTGAATTTCGGACCGGATAATCTGGGCCGTTCCCGTCAGGATAGTTCTCCGCTCGTTCAGGAAGTACTCAACGAAGTCGGTCTCTCGCATTATCAGAACACGTGGCCCAAATATCTTTCAAAAGGCGAACGTCAGCGCCTGAGTATGGGCGCAATCATCACCATGAACCCCGAAGTGATCATCGTGGACGAACCGACGACAGGTCAGGATTGGCGGGAGACTCTTTGGATTATGGATCTTTTGAAAAAGATGAACGAACGCGGAAAAACGATACTCATCATCACGCACAATATGGAGATCGTGAACCGCTACTGCAATCGCGTGCTCGTTATGCGCGGCGGAAAGGTGATTTTGGACGGTGCACCACGGGATGTCTTTACGCAGACCGAAACGCTCAAGACAGCGTATGTGGAGCCCACAGATATCATGAAGATCGCGCAGGCTCTGCCTTACATACCGGATAATGTTGTATCCGTTGCGGAATTCTACGATTGCTTTACGGCAGTCAGAAAAGGAGCGTAGCGTATGCTGGTCGATTACAGAAAACTCGATACCTGGGTGCATCGTCTGAACCCAAAGGTATCCATGCTGTGCGTGCTGTTCGCGATCATCGCGTCGATCGTTTGGACAAACGTGATCTGTCTGGCAGTCCTTACGCTCGCGCTCTACCTCATCGGCGTGAGCTGCCGCTTCCCCTGGAAACAGATTGCGTGGTTTCTGAAGTTCGCACTGGCTGCATCCTTGCTCATACTTGTCATTCAGGCGTTCACTTCTGATGAAAGCCTCGTCAAAACAGAGTGGATACGCAAAACCACGCTGTTTTATATACTCCCGGGGCAAGAGGGCGGCGTTAAGCTCGGGGGCGTGCTCTATGGAATAGCCTGCTGCCTGAAAATTTATATGGTGGTGTTCGCAATAGCGATACTCGGCTTTACGGTTCCGCCTTCCGAGTTTGTACGCGGGCTTGGAACGCTGCCGTTCGCTTCCAAACAGCTTACATTTATATTTTCGACCGCGTGGCGCTTTATCCCGATCATTCAGGCACAGGCGATTAACCTCATGAACGCGCAAAAGACACGCGGCATGGAAATGGAAAAAGGAAGCCTTGCCTCTAAGCTCAAGAAAATGATGCGCATTGTTACACCGCTACTATCCAACTCCCTCGAAATCGGTTCGGATGTCGCGCTGACAATGGAAGCGCGCGGATTTGGGGCAACCAAAAAGTCCAAATTTGTGCGTCCGGGCAAGATGAGTACAGGCGCTATCGCTTCTTGCATTGTCATCGTCGTGCTCATAGGCGCACTGATTTACACGGCGTCTATCGGCATAGGGGTAATGTAACGTGGCGCGCATATTGGTACTGGGCGCGGCAGCGATGGATACGGTCGTCCATGTAAACGCATTTCCCAAAACGGACGATATCGTTTACCCGAACGAAGTGCTGCGCGTCCCCGGAGGCTCCGCCGCGAATGTCGCCGTCGCGCTCGCGCGGCTTGGCACCGATGTTTCGTTCCTTGGCACGATCGGGGCGGATGCAGACGGGCAGGCTATAGCACAGGCCTTTCACACTGAGCGCGTCGATACAACCCACCTCATCCGTATCCCGGACGGGCGCACGGCAGGCGCGTTCATCGCCGTCAACAGCAAAGGCGAGCGTGTCATGTATTCGCTCGGCGGGGACGCAGTCTATACGGACATTTCGCAGCTGACCGGCATCGATTTCACCGCTGACGCGCTTTATATCGCTGAAGCATTCTCTGATATCGGCGTATCTGCAGCAAAGAGGGTACGCGAATGCGGCGGGAAAGTGTTTTTCGCTCCCGGCGGAGTCATGTGCAGCTATGGTCTTGAAGAATTGCGCCCGCTCATAGCATGCAGCGACGCCATGTTCGTGAGCCTTGCGGAACTATCTGCGCTCACCGGACAGCGGGAAACCGCAGCAGGTTCGGCTAAACTGCTTGCTGCGGGAACGACAGCCGTTATCATAACGCAGGGGTCACGCGGCGCAAGCATGCACACACAGGACGGTTCCTTATTCGTTGAGGCAAATGCGGCAAAGGCTGTAGACACAACAGGCGCCGGCGACGCGTTTGCGGGTGCATATCTGTTTTCTGAACTGCGCGGAGACGAACCTTTTAAGCGCCTTGCATTTGCCAATCGTTGTGCGACGTTTGCGGTAACGCGATTGGGCGCACGCACCAGCCCAAGGCTAAGTGAAATCAAACAGTGATATCATCAATCAGTCTAAAACCAATCACCCTCTGCGCAATTGCGCAGAGGGTGATGTATTCATGCGGGAATAAAACTTTAGACGATTAGGTTGCGGCTCAAACCCCACGGGGGCTTACTGATCTTTCAATGTCTCGCCTATACCATCAGCGAAACGATTTCGTTCGCAATATCCACATCCGTCACGCAGGACAATCCCTGCCAGCCCGGGCAGCCGTTCACCTCGGTCACATAAGTCTCCCCCGCTTCGGAAACGAGCAGATCCACCCCCGCAACCGCCGCACCGACAGTCTGTGCAGCTCTGAGCGCGAGCTCTTCCTCATAGGCTGTAAGCACATATGGCTGCGCGGTCCCTCCGCGTGAAATATTCGCCCGCCAGTCTTTGCCCGTGCGCTTCATGGAAGCAATCACACGCTCTTTGATCACAAACGCGCGGATATCGCTGTTTCCGCTCGGAATAAACTGCTGCAGGTACAATACGCCGCACATCGCCGCTATGCCGGTAAACGCTTCCTCAGCCTCTTCTCTGTTCTGCAGCCGCAGCAATCCATTTCCGCAGGAACCGAACAGCGGTTTATACACGACGTCCCCGCCAAGCACATCAAACGCGCGCATCGCAGCCGCGGCGCTTTCGCAGCAGATCGTCGGCGGTACGGGCAATCCCGCTTCATACAGCAAGGCAGTCGTGAGATATTTATCGACGGTCCTTTCAATCGTCTTCGGGGAATTGACACAATACAAACCGGATCGTTCCATCGCGTAGAGCGCATCCATGCGGTAAATCACCTGTTCGAGTGATCCTGACGGAATCCCCCGGATGATAAGCCCGTCATATCCGCTCATCTCTGATACCGCGCCGCTTACGCCGGGCGTGCTGACAAGCGCGCTGACTGTTAAAAAGTCAGCCGCCGCGCCGCGCTTTTCGAACGCAAGCAATAGCTGCTCGCAATGCCAGCCGCGTGCCGTGCCGAGTACGGCAAAGCGCTTCATACCCGTCCTCCCGCAAATACAAAGAGTTCCCCTTTGCAAAGCCCGGCAGCATCGCCGCGAAACCGCGTGAATATGCCGCCGACCCAACCTTCCGGCAGAGTTATTCCCCGCTTCATCAGTTCATGAAATAGCAGCCGCAAAAATACCAAATCCACGCTCGCCGCCTGCGAAAACCCGCCCGGTACGAATGCTTCAGCAGGTAATATTACCGTACCGCGCGACATACCCCTTGCAAGCTGATCGGGATATGCGACCCCGCCGGTGAGCAGTATGGTTCCGCCGCGCATCTGTGTGCCGATTTGTCCTTCCGAAATTCCTTCAACAACGACCATTCCGCGGCGCATGCTGTGCGCCAGTCCGTCCTCCGCTGTCCCCGCAATCACAGCAAAGCCGTTTTGCATCTCCCTACAAGCGTTCTTGCCCGCACTGCCGCGTATCGTCAGTTTGCCGCCCTCCATACGAGCGCCCGCGCCTGCACCAACGGAGGATTCAGCCGTAATCATACCCTCGCGCAATCCGGCCCCGGTGTTGATCGCAAGGCGCAGATCACCGCGCAATGTCAGCCCTTCTTCCCCATCGGTTGAAACCTCAAATAGCTCCGACACCGGGACGCTGCTTCTGCCATATCTCAGCTTCGCATGTCTGATGTCATCCGCATCCGCTAAAGCAATCGCTGAAAGCGGTTCCAAGTCGAGCAGCGTTTCAAGAGGCCGCTTCGATGTCAGTGTGCTCATGAATTACGCCTCCTCACGCAACACGCGGTGTTCACTGAAAAACTGCGCTCCGGGGTGCGTATGATCAACCGGCATGCTCACCATATCCTGCACAAGCCTTTCTATACGTTTTTCATCATACGGGCGCTCTGCCGCCGTGAGCACATGTGTCTGCCCCCGAAATACCGCTGCAGGCGAGCCAAATACGCAGCCTTTTTCCGTTTGGTCACGGTAGACCGCGACACCGCCGACAGCACCTGCGCCAATATGCCCTCGATTTGAAAGGCCGAGCGCCATAGCAGGGCCGCTGCGGGTAATCTGCGCGATTTCAAATATGGAATACTCGCGGCGCAGCCCCGGAACGGCGCTTCTTGAAAGCGCGCCGGGATTGAGTTTCTTGAGTTCCTCAGAGCGGTAATCCGCATCCATCAGCAGACGAATTAAGTAAGGATATGCGGTAAACGGTCCTCCGTTGGGGTGATCCGTGGTCAAAAAAATGCGTGAAGGGTCGTCCGCAAGCAATAACATCTCAAGACCCGTTAGAAATTGCGTTGCGCCGACCGCGTTATACGTATTGTATTTGAGCGGCAGAACGCTGAATCCGCCGTCGGCCTCCCACAGTGCGCTTTGGAATCCCGTCTTGCCCTTGCCCAGCTTTTTCGCAAATTCCGTATCCGCCGTAACACCCGCCGCCGCCCCGAACACCACCGCCCCAACGTCACATGTGATGTTCTTATGTGCGTTCATCATATTCATCAGCGCCTCGGCAGCCGAGACCATATACCCGTCTTCATTTTGTCGATATCCGTAGAACTGCAGATGTGCAAGATGCAGCCGACTGCCCTCCGCACGCTTTACCGTTTCTATCACAGACTCACAGGCGTTTGGCCGCCCGAGAAACGGGTGATGCAAATGCAGCGCATGCGGCAGTTTCAATCGGCGGGCAGCCCCAACCAGACGGTCAATCAGTTTCCTATATGGCAGATCCCCATCTTCCTGTCCTTCGCGCGGATTAATTAATTTCAGCCCCCAACCGCCGGATACGGCGAGAAGCCAGCTTAGATATTCATCGAGCTCATCATCTGCGCCACGCTCCGCAAGCTTCAACAGTACAGGATTTTCGCCCACCCAAGTTAAATTGAGCGTATCAAGCTTCGGAACCGCGTTTTCTTCCACAATGGTATGCCTCGCTGAAAGCGCAGGCATCGCGGCGTTGACAGCGAGTGTATAGCCCATGCGCGAATACGCTTCTCCAAGATGCGTTACAGTCGGCACCAGCGGATTTCCCACATCGCGCAACAGCGGCAGCGGCTCGCCCGCGATATGGCTGTGGATATCAATCCCGCCGGGCAGCACGATGCACCCCGACGCGTCGTATGTTTCGCAGGCACAAGCGCTTTTTTCAACAATGGCGCCGTCATCTATATAGATATCCTTAACCGCGCCGTCTATATGGTTGAGAGGATCGAAAACGCGCCCGTTTGCTATCTTTTGCATACGCCCGCCTCCGTCAGCCAGTCTTCCAAAATATCGCCTAATCTAGGGAGGCTCCCGTTTTCACGCGGCACAACCGTAATCGGCATCCCATCCTCACGCAATATCGTCCCGCCATCATCAACGCCAAGCTTCGCTGTCATAACGCTGACCTTAGCGCCCGGTATCTCCCCGCCAAGCACATAAAGATGCACCCCTGACGCCAGTACGCGCATTGCACACTCTTCCCCTTGGCCAATGAGCAGCGCCGCGTCAACACCCCGCGCTTGCAGCAGCGCATTAAGCGCAAAGGCTTCATCCGCCTTTGCTTCCCCATCGGCGAAAGATGCGCTCGCGCCGCCCGCTTCTTCCAAAGCAGTTTCATACGCACCCAGCAGGTTCAGCGTTTGTGTCTGCTGAATCCAATCGAACTTGTTGGGCAGTTCGCTCGCAGCACGAAACGCATGCAGTTCCTCAAACAGCGCTACTGATATGCAATCCGTACTTGGTAAAAATACCGCCCCGCCTGCGGATACGATTTCACTGTACAGCGCTTCATACTCCGCCGTTTGAGCCGTTTGCCGCCCGTGCTGCAGAATGCGCAGATTTCGCCATGCATCTGGGTTAAGCAGTCTGTCATCGCGCAGCACGCGGCATGTTTGGGGCAATTGAAGATCCGGTTCGCCGCCCGCCGCCAGAATAAGGCTGTGCCGTATAATCGATCCGCGCGTCAGGGTAGGGAGCAGCGTGCGCTCCACTGTGCCGTATGCGCCAAGCGCGCGCATGAGGCGAAATGCGGCGTGCTGGTTTTCCAGAGAAATTCCGCCAAGCCCGAAGATGGCAATCGCGTGCGCGCTATTAAGCGCCTGTTTCATATTCTTCAGACCGCTTGTCCAATTTTCGCTCATAGCGCCGCCTCATCAAGTATTTCGTAAAGCGGATATTTCACCTTTCCGAGATTTCCTCCATAATTACCGGCGGAAATCAAAATGACACCCGGCAGGGCGGCAGCAAGCATACCGGCAGCCATCGCCCTGCGAATGTCCTCTTCCCTCGCTCCGCACAAAACAAGCTCGTATACGCAGTTCGCGCCTTCAGGTATGAGCGTATCTTCTTCGCTTTTGAGCGTCGGGCAGCAGCGATGATATGTGGATGCATGGAGTTTTTTATATTTGGAACCGACTTTACTGCCGCTGCGGACAATGCCGCCCGGAAACGGCAGTATGACACCGCCGCTGCTGCGCATTGCGGTAACAGCCGCCTGCGCCGCGCGAAGGGTGAGTGCGTGATCCTCGCCGAAGAGTATGAGATTGCTGTCCGATCCCTGCTCAAATGAGCCGAACCGTTCCTCGCAAAGAAATTCTCCGTCCATCACCGGAATACGCCAGAAGCGCTTGCCGAATATCTGCTTGCTCGTTTGAAATCCGTCGCCGAAATACCTTAGGCTTTTACCGACATCGATCGGCTCACCGCCCTCCCAGCCGTTGTAACAGGCTGTTGTCGGGCAGGTCATCACACACTGTCCGACCCGTGTGAGCGTTTGCTCCGCAACGAGCTGGTGGTTCATACCCATCAGTATAATGGAAACGCCGGGGCGGCCATCAGGCCCGGACTCAAACGCACTCTCGATATCCGCTTCGCACCCGCAGGCAATAATGCTCGTTGCAAATCCCGTGGCCTTTCGCCCCGCCTCCAGAGCCCAGTCCATGGTATCCGCCGTAATCAAAAAACGTGTGCCGGACATGTGGAAACCTTCCGCGTAAGTATCGTCAACAGGAACGCCGTTTAGTAGCATAATTCCACCTCCGATGCTCTGTTTTTGATGATATTCGCGTAAAATTCGCTTGTCAATTGCCGGAAGGTTCCTGCGCATGCTTGCAACTAATACATGCACATTATTGCATCCACGCCATGTTGTGTTGACACCCCTTTGGCGCTGCAAATATAATAATCCTATATTATTTTGCAGAAATCGATTGTCGTGGCAATACTTTACACACCAACCATTGGCAGATCAAAATAACAGGCGTAATGGAGCAATTATGACCAGAAAACCAGAGTTGACGCTGCTCTATAGTATTGCACGCAGCTACTATATCGACAAACTCTCTCAAAGTCAGATTGCGGAAATGGAGAACATCTCCCGTTCCCAGATTTCGCGTCTGCTTGACCGTGCGGAGAAGTTCGGCATCGTCCACGTCAGCGTTTCCCTTCCGGATGATCCGGACCTGAGCGAAATGGCAGAGTCCGTCACCAAGCTGCTGGGCCTCAGAGAGGTTATTGTTGCTCCGGTCAACGGCCCCGCGGATGACCCCGCAACCATAGCGGAAGCGATATCAGTTGCCGCGGCACAGTATCTGCCCCGCGCACTCAAGGGCAGCAAAATCGTCGGACTCGGCTGGGGCAAGACCATGTACAACATGTCACTTCGTCTTTCTTACCGGAATTTGGGCGACGACCGTATGTATGTGCCACTGGTCGGTATGTCCGGCACATCCAATCCATACCTGCAGATCAATACCATTGTGGACCGCGTTGCGGAACGGCACAGGGCTCGCAGCTATTTTGTAAGCGTACCGGCGTTCCGGGAACTATCCACGCCGTATAGTGATATTGAAGAACAGCGCATGGCAACGCTGGAGCAATATTGGTCGCATCTGGATACGGCGATCATCGGCTTGGGCGGACCGCCCCACAGCGGCGGTCTGTTTTTAGATGAAATCAATGACAGCTACTCCGCGGAAATTGCCTCCTCCGGCGCGGTGGGAGATATCCTATCTTACTTCTTCCGTTCGGATGGCAGCGTCTACCGCATGGATCGCGCCTATCGGCAGTTTGCGTTTGATATGTGCCGTCCGCACCGCATCCGCAAGGTAATTTGCCTGGCGGGAGGCATCGACAAGATGGATGGCATACTGACTGCCGCAAGGCTCGGGTATTTCAACATCCTCATAACGGACAGCACCACAGCCAAAGCATTTTACGATAAATTCCGGAACGGAGGCGTGGAAAAGGCATGAAAGCCCTGATGTATCTTGGGGATAAGAGTCTTGCGGTTCAAACGGTTCCCGATCCCGAAGGTGAATTTGTCGTTCGCGTTTACGGCTGCGATATCTGCGGCACAGACTTGAAAACCTGGCTGCACGGGCATCCAAACTTCACCCCACCCTGCATACTCGGACATGAGTTCATAGGCACCGTTGAGCGCGCGCCGATCGAAAGTGGCTATTTGCCGGGGGACGCGGTTGTCGTCGCACCTTACGGCGAATGCGGCAAGTGCAAGGACTGTCATAGAGGCGCGGGCGAGCTCTGCCCGAATAAACTGCGTGTTTCATCCGGCGCTTTCTGCGAATATGTCAGCGTTCCTCTTGACTTCGTGGCGGACGGCGTTATTAAACTGGATTCGCTGGATGAAGCGTACTCACTGGTTGAGCCGCTCGCCTGTATATTAACTGCACTCGATAAAATGCATGTGACACATGAAAGCAATGTTCTGATCGCAGGCGGCGGGCCGATGGGCATGCTGTTTGCGCTTATGCTTAAAGCAAACGGCGTTGCGACGACGATCAGCGAGCCCGCCGAAGCGCGGCGCACCCAGGTATCCGTACTTGGCGTTCGTGCGATATCGCCCGAAGAAGTCGACGCTTCGGTATATGATAACATCATCGTCGCGGTCAACCTCCCCTCACTTGTTGAGGAGTTTGTGAAAACCATTGCGGGCAACTCTACTGTCCATGTATTCGCCGGCATGCCATCCGGCACCAATCTTGTGCTGGACGCGCACGCAATCCATTACCGCGGCGTAACGGTAACCGGCAGTTCGGGTTATAATCTTGATGCATTTCACCGCGCATATGATATTATTAAAGCAGATCCGGCACACTTTCGTCAGGTGATTACCCACCGCTTCGGCATTGACGCGGCAACGACGGCATTCGAGACTCTTGCCGCCGGTCAGGCGTTCAAGGTATTCGTACAGCCATGAGGGCGGCGGCGCTATTAAACACTTCCGCAGGCGGTGCGGGAAGTATATCGGATGTAATCCGCGCAATCGACGCGTTTCTTGTGGGATGCGACGTGATCACTGCAACCGGCTTCGGCTGCGGGTTGATTTGCGGCGAGCAGACAGACTGTTCCGGCGGGACAGAATACATTGGCCGTCTCAACGCGGCAGTAGATGCCGTATCCAGTAAAAACCCGGATTTTTATGTCGTGGCCGGCGGAGACGGCTTTGCCGCATATGTTGCAGCACGGCTGCTCAAAACAGGGCACAGCAATCCCCGGCTCGTTGGCGTTGCAATGGGCACGGCGAATGTTGGCCCCATTATTTCCTTTTCCGCCGAATCCCTCCTTGCTGCTACACCGCAAGATATTGCTTACGAAGCCTGCGGCGCGGTTGAAGCCTTTGACGCGGACGCATCTGTGGCATACGGTTTCAATGATATCGTTCTGGGCAACACCATACTGGGCACCATCGACGGAGCCGTACGAACCCTTTCGGCACGCGCAATGGTGCTGACAGGTCAAAAAGTGCCCGAGCTGCCTATAGAGAATATCGCAGAGAATTTGATTATTCGTAAAAACGGCATACCCTTTATTTCCCCTCTGAAGAACACCGCACAAATCGTCGCTTCAACGCTGGAGCGGGAGAATCATTACGGCCGGGCGGTTACCGGCATGCTGTGCTACAGCGGCTTTGAGCAGGCGCACAGCGCTTTGCTGCTGAGTGAACGACCGCTTGTTGTCGTCGATTATGATCCGCGCGGATTTGAATCCCCCGCGCTTTTTGCGCATGTGCTGTTTGGTGCAGAGGACGAAATCAGTATGGAAGGGTTGCTCCCGCCGGCGCTTATCATAGCGGATGGGAATCCGTATCTTCGCAGTAGCAGAACTGTTTCGCTGCGCTACTGTCCGAACATCATCCAGATAGCTCGCAAGTAACGACCACTTTTCATACCGTTCGAAGGTTATCGCGCTCGTCCGATATCGTCTGCGCAGATCAGGCAGGAAGAGGGGTATCCACGATATGGCATCTAACACCGCCGCAACCGGGCAAAAGCGGCAGCATAAGATCCACCCTGTAAAAAAAATCCGCGTATTCGGGGAAGTCTATTATCTCTCAGAAATAGGTATCGGAACCGCACTGCTTCTTCCCAGCATTGCGTTTCTTTTGTTTGTTTTCATTGTCCCTGTTATTCAGGTTATTCAGCTCAGCTTTACAAACTACAACACCATCACGGGCGCCATGAGAGGCGTAGGATTTTCTAACTATGCATACCTTCTCACAGGCAGCACAAGTGAGAACTTCTATTCTGCACTCGGGCATACGGTTATATACGCCGCGGTTCGTCTTTCGTTTGATATCTCCATTGCGCTGCTCATCGCGGTAGCGTTGGATTCCAATGTCCCTTTTAAGAAATTCCTCAGATCATCGTACTTTGCACCGGTGGTCGTTCCTGTCGTTGCTTCCAGCCTGATCTGGATCTGGTTCTTCGATGTAAATATCGGCCCATTCAACCAAATCCTTTCCTGGCTTGGACTTCCGACCAGCAAATGGCTGCTCAGCGAAAAAACATCTCTGCTCTCCATATTGCTATTTTCTATCTGGAAAGGTCTTGGATACAATGTTGTGCTGTTTTTGGCGGGGCTTCAAAATATCTCAGATTCTTACCTCGAAGCAGGACGCATAGACGGCGCAACGAACTGGCAATTGTTCTGGAAGATCAAGCTGCCGCTGCTGCGTCCCATATTATCCTTTGTGTTCATGATGGACTTTATCGAGGCGTTCAAGGTATTTACGGAGGTCAACGTCATGACGCCGGATGGCGGACCTATGCGCTCGACCATGTTGCTTGTCAACTATATATATGAACTTGCGTTTGCCAATGGGCGCATGGGACGCGCCTCCGCATGCGCGCTGATACTGTTTGTGATCATATTCGTGTTCACTATGATCCAGCAAAAAGTCGGCGCGCGTAAAACCGTTGAATACGATTAAGGGGGGCGAACCATGCTGCCAAGACAAAAGAAACTGATCCGCCGCAACTGGATATTGTTTGCCGTACTCTTTATCGGCGCGCTGACCATGTTGTTTCCATTCGTCTGGATGACGCTCTCGGCGTTTAAAACAAAGGCGGATGTATACAGCTTCCCGCCCAGATGGATACCCTCCGCCTGGACGCCGCAAAACTTTACGGACGTGTTCAACATGATACCGTTCCTGCGGTATTATGCGAACAGCATCCTAACTTCCGTTTTACAGACGGTTCTGATCATCGTTATCTCCATACTCGCGGCCTATGCGCTGACCAAAATGCGCTTCCCCGGCCAGCGAGTATTCTCGATGTTTCTATTAAGCAGCATGTTCGTGCCGGTTGTGGTGACAATGATTCCGCTCTATCTTGTCGTTTCCTCCATGGGGCTTAACGATACCTACGCGGGCATCGTTCTTCCACAGATTGAAACAGCGTTTACCACAATGCTGCTATCGAGTTTTTTTGCCGCCATACCCAAGGACCTCATCGACGCGGCAAAGCTCGATGGCTGCGGCCACCTGAGGATACTCAATAAAATTGTCATTCCCAACAGCAAGGGCGCAATTTCCACCGCCACTCTGTTCACCTTCCTCGTGGCTTGGAAGAGCTACACCTGGCCGCTCATTATTACCACAAAAACAGAGTTTCGAACGCTGCCAATCGGGCTGAAATACCTAGTGACCGAATCCAGCAGCGAGTATCAGATGATGATGGCCGCTTCGCTCATGGCGATACTGCCCGTGCTGATCGTATTTATATTTGCGGAAAAGCAGCTTGTTCGGTCGATCACGCTGACCGGTATGAAAAGCTGACCATTGCTTACACTGCAATGCCGGCGCGGTATCCGGCAGTCAATACACCGATGAAGGAGGAGTACGTCATGAAACGAGGGACCAAGGTTTTCGTCCTGCTTCTTACCATGCTGTTGCTCTTTGTAACCGTTAACGGTTGCCTGCCCTCTCCCGCCGCTGTAAACGGATCGCAATCCCGCGACAAGGAACCTGCTGTTTCCGCCTCAGATTCCGAAGGAGCTTCGGATTCTGAAGGAGTCTCAAATTCTCCCGCGCTTCCGGCGGACGCAGGGATCGACCTGACCGTTCCGATGGACAAATCCAAACGCGAAGCGACCTCGCTTGAGGTATGGTACGCCGTATCCGGTACAAGCGGTGAAAAGTTCGTGGAACAGGCAAAAGCGTTTGACGCGGGTAACGATCTTGTTTCGCTGAATTTATCCTACTCCGGCGGCTCAAACGATACCTCAACCAAGGTCAGCGCCGCACTGCTGACCGGAACGCAGCCGGATGTAGCGCTTATGTACGCCGGTCCTTCGTTCACCGGCAGTCTCGGCAATTACGACATGGCGCAGCTTATTCAGCGGCCGGCTTTCAAATCTGACGATATTTACCCCGGCATCTGGGATTACTGCAAGTATTACAACGGTAAAATCTGTGCGGTTCCCTACGGCATTTCCACGCCGGTGATGTATTATAACAAAGACATACTAAAAGCCGCCGGCGTAGATATGACGAAACCGCCCAAGACCTGGGCCGAGTTTCTCGACGTTTGCAAGCAGTGCATGCAGCGCGGAAACATCAACAAAATGGATGGCTTTACCGCATTTGACGTAACGGAAATCGGCTGGCTGTTCAAGTCCATGTGCATGCAGAACGGCTGCCCCGTTGTCAATGTGAAAGACGGCGTGATTACGCCCGTATTCAACAGCCCCGAAGCGGTGGAGGTTGTGCAATACTGGAAATCCCTCGTAGATTCAGGTGTCATGGCGCCAAACGAACACACCGCCGCGGAAAACAAGTTCCTCTCCGGCAACCTTGCGTTTGTTGTCATGTCCAGCAACCGGATGTCGCGATGGACGGACGTCGATATCAACATCGGCGCGATCGAAATGCCCTGCTTTAAGAAACAGTCCGTCGCACTCGGCGGCAATGTGCTCGTTATATTTACACAAGACCCTCAGAAGATAGAAGCCGCATGGGATTTCATTCAATATCTGCTCGCGCCTGAACAGAACCTCGATTTCGCGCTGAACACCGGATATCTGCCGGTCCGTCAATCGGAACTCGAAACCGATGCCGCAAAGCAGGCGGTCTCCACGAACGAGATGTACGCCGTGGCGTTCAAGCAGCTTTCCTATGCCTGGGCGTACGTACATTTTGAGCAGATGGGTACCATGGATCTTATGATATCCGACGCGCTCAGTAAGGTTGAGAAGAATACCCTTGCGCCGCAGGAGGCCCTTGACACCGCGGTAGACAAACTCAATCAGGAGATGGCGTCAGACGCGCAATAACTCCGAAACGATATTAGGGCGCGACGGAGTATACTCATTACTCCGCCGCGCCTTTTTTCAAAGGGGAACAGTATGAAAAGCGATCGATATTCTTTTTCTACGGGCGCACTGTATCCGCTGGAATCGGCACAAGCGCTGCAGTTGATCCGTCAAGCAGGGTTTCAAAATGCCGAACTGATGCCGCAGTGCCTGTCGGACGCATCCGATGAGAGCATTCGCGCATTTGCGCAGATTGGCATCCGCATAGCCTCTATTCATTATCCCCTCGCGTTTTTCCCGATGCTGTATACGGCCCACCGTTCCATGCGGGAGGATGGAAGGCGTTATACCCTCGATTTGCTGCGATTAGGGGAAAGATTGGGTACGGCTGTACTTGTCGTTCATCCGCACTCGCCGGGCAAAAAAGAATTTGAGGCGCTGCTGGATAAGCCCGTCGTAGAAAATCTACTTTGGCTTGCAGAAGAGTGCGGGAAGCGCGGTATTACAATGGCAATGGAGAATTCACCAAAAACCTGCGCCACACCAACGCAGCTCACGGACTATATTGCGTTGTTAAATCACCCGAACATCCGCCCCACGGTGGACACGACTGAGGTTCGCGAAGCGGGCGGCGACCCGGCGGCATTTATCGCGGCGGTATCCCCCTGCCACCTGCATATATCCGACTTCAAAGGGGAAAGCAAGCATTTACCCGCAGGCGGAGGCGACACGGATTTTGCGGCTGTGGCAAAAGAACTCATTGGGTATTCGGGCTTTTATACGCTGGAGCCTACCTACCGCTATTATCTCACGCAAACGGAACAGAAGCTTCGCGAAGGATATGACTTTCTTTCGCGCGTATTCAATGACGCGTAATTCCGCGTCCGGGCATACTCCGCACATTTGAAAGGATTACGCATGGTTAAGATCACACGCATCCAATCCATTTTTACAGCACTGGCCGTTGGCGACGCTGTTGGCATGCCGACGGAATTCACCACGCGCGTGAGCATAAAAAAACAATATCCTTCGCTCGTGCCCGGTCTACTCGATACTGCTTTTTCGCAGAACCACTCCAATCTTACTTTTTCCAGTGTGACGGACGACACCGAGCAAAATATTTACCTTTACCGTCTCTATCGGGAGGCAGGCCGCGTAGACGCTGCCCAGACCGCGCACTGCCTGCTGCGCTGGGTGGAAGAAACGGATGCCGTTCAAAAAAGATACATCGGCCCGAGTTCTCTTGCCGCACTCACAGCCATACGGGCAGGAACGTCAGTGGAGTACGCAGGCCGCAATGGTACAACGTGCGGAGGTATCATGCGAACCCCCGCTGCCGTGCTCTGGCGTGAACATGCATCCGAAGGGGAACTCGCACACGACATTTTTCAATGCCTCTTGTGCACGCATAACACCTCAGAAGCCCTTGAAGCCGGAGGCGCATACGGATTTGCCCTGCATGCCGCGCTGCACGGCGCAAGGCGCGAGGAAATACTATCAGCTGCAATTCGCGGTGCGGCAAAGTTAATGGCGTTCGCGCCGGAAATGCACTGCGCGCCTTCTTCGGCGGAGCGTATTCGCTTCATGGATCGCTATGCCGCTACATGTTCTCCGGAACAGCTGCTGGACGATGTATACGCCGTATTTGGAGCGGGACTACCATCAGCAGACGTGTGCGGTGCTGTATTCGCCATATTCTTCTGCGCGCAGGATGACGTTTGGAAAGCGATACAGATGGGGGCTTCCATCGGCGGCGATACCGATACCATCGCGGCGCTCGCAGGCGCACTCTGCTGTGCTTATGCGGGTTGTTCCAATATCCCGCCGGAGGTCGAAGACGCCGTTTTTAAGCATAATCCCATTTTGCATGGCGATCCCTGGACGCAGCACGATGAACCGGTCTGAGCAGCCGTTTTATACCTTCGCGCTCCGTTTGGAAACATCATACCGGAAAGAGGAACCCCTTTTGAAATTCGATGTCATCATCATAGGCGGCGGGGCCGTCGGCAGTGCAATCGCTTATGTCCTGAGTCGTTACGACTGCTCGGTTGCCGTCATTGAAAAAGAACTCGACGTGGCGCTTGGCACCAGCGGTCGCAACAGCGCAGTCGTACATGCTGGGTTCAACAACAAACCCGGTACGCTCATGGCTGAACTCTGCGTCAAAGGAAACCGCGATTTTGAGGCTGCCGCTAAAACGTTGGATGTGCCGTATCAAAAGACAGGGAAGCTGGTTGTCGGTTTTTCCGACGACGACCGGGCAGATCTGGAAAATTTGATTCTCGCAGGAGAAAGAAACGGATGCACGGGACTTAAGCTGATCGACGCTGATGAAATTGCGCGCCTTGAACCGAATGTTCCGGCAAAGTGGGCAATGCTTTCTCCGAACACCGCCATCATCAATCCGTTTCTCTATAACATCCATTTGGCCGAAGCCGCCGCTCTCAACGGCGTATGTTATCTGCTCAATCGCTGCGTTACCGGTATTGAAAGGCGGAACAGTGGTTTTGTGGTTCAATGCGGCAACGAACGTTATTCCTGCGGGTTGCTCATCAATGCTGCGGGGCTATTCGCGGATCAAATCAGCGCCATGGCCGGGGACGGACGCTATACTGTTTATCCCTGCCGCGGCGAGTATTATCTGCTGGATAAAATTCCTGCAGGCCTTCTTCAGCGTCCGGTTTACCCCGTGCCGAAGCCGGGCGTTGGCGGGTTAGGCGTACATCTGACGCCGACGATCGACGGAAATCTGCTGATTGGCCCTTCCGCCGAATATGTTCCGGAACAGGAAGCGCTCGAAACGACCGCCGATATGCTCTGCCAGCTCGCAGCCGAAGCAAAACAACTCCTCCCTTCGCTCGATATGCGCCTTGTTATCGGCGCATACGCGGGTATGCGTGCAAAGCTCGTTCCAAAAGGGGCGGCAAACTATGGGGATTTCGTTATTGAGGAAAGCCCGTTGGTCCGGAACCTGATTCAGCTGATCGGCATAGAGTCGCCGGGGCTGACTGCCTCGCTGCCCATCGCGCATATGGTCGAAAGCATGGTCGTAAACCGGCTCCATCCCGCGATCAAACCGGACTGGAAGGCAGAATATGTGGGGATCGGGCGATTTTCGACTCTGACGGAATCGGAGCAGGCGGCGCTCATTGAAAGCGATCCCGAATACGGTGAGATTGTCTGCCGCTGCGAAACCGTTACCAAGGCGGAAATTCGCAAGGCATATTGCAACCCGCTGGGGGCAAAAGCCATCGTTTCTATTAAGAACCGCGTTCGGGCAACCATGGGCCGCTGCAACGGAGGATATTGCCTGACCCGCATTATAGACATGATGCGAAGCGAATACTCCGTACAGCCCGATGCAATCAACCTCAGGCGCAAGGGCGACCGCCCATTCACGGGGGTGGTCAAATGAACGCGCAAAAACCTAAGTTTTTTGATATTATCATCATAGGCGCAGGCCCCGCAGGGTTAGCAGCCGCCGGGGAGGCAATACGATGCGGCGCAAAAAGTGTGCTTCTTCTAGAACGCAACAACAAACCGGGCGGCATACTCAATCAGTGCATACACGACGGTTTTGGCATTGAACGCTTTCATACCACACTGACCGGTCCCGAATATCTTGAACGGTTTTTGCCGGTGCTCAATCTGCCGGGTGTTACGTTAAAGACAGACGCAATGGTGTTAAAACTCACGCCGGAACGCTTGGTTACATACGCCTGCCGCACGGGACTGTTTACGGTACAGGCCGGCGCCGTGATACTCGCTACGGGCTGCAGGGAAAGAACACGCGGGGCGATAGGAGTGGCCGGAACACGTCCAGCCGGAGTCTATACCGCGGGCGTTGTGCAGCGGCTCGTCAATGTTGAAAACATCATGGTAGGTAAACGGGCTGTGATACTTGGCAGCGGCGATATCGGGCTGATCATGGCGCGCCGCCTCACGCTGGAGGGCGCGGAGATCGCCTGTGTGCTCGAAAAACTGCCGTACTGCAGCGGACTTACAAGAAACATGCGCCAATGTCTTACGGACTATGAAATACCTCTGGAACTTTCTACAACCGTCGTGGAACTCATTGGGGAGCGTCGGCTCACGGCCGTTGTCGCTGCGAAGGTAGATGCCTTTGGCGAGCTAATCCCTGAGACGCGGCACGTTATTCCCTGCGATACGTTGATTCTTTCCGTGGGTCTTATTCCTGAAAATGAACTGGCGAAAGCCTGTGGCGTTTTGATCAATCCGCAAACAGGAAGCGCGCTTGTAGACGCCCGTCTCATGACGAGCATTCCCGGCGTATTTTCATGCGGAAACGGATTGCATGTGCATGACATCGTGGACATGGTTTCCGCCGAAGCGGAGGCAGCCGCGCAGAACGCTGTACGGTATCTGCAAGCCGGTTCAGCTGAAGAACGGCAGATTTCACTTATCGCTGCTGCCGGAATTAAATACGTCCTGCCGCCTGGCATACCTGAAAATATGTCCACGACGGTGGCGCTCCGCGTGCAAGCGCCCGGACGCATGCAGACGATTCTTGTAACGCAAGCTGAGAAGGTTATCGCGAAAAAGAATATGAGAAGGCTTTCTCCCGCGGAAATGATTCGCATTTCACTGCCGCCGGTATCTGCTGAGAATGGACACCTGAGCGTCTCGCTCACTCAGGAACCGGTTTCCGCTGACGGTGCTGAAAGTTCCCTCATCTGCATCTGCTGTCCGAACGGCTGTGCCCTGTTCCCAGAGCAAGGAGAAGACGGAACTCTGCAAATCAAGGGGGCGCTGTGCCCGCGCGGCGTAAACTATGCAATCGGCGAACTGAACGATCCCATGCGGACGCTCACGACGACCGTTCGCATCGATAACGCGCGTTATCCGCTCTTACCCGTACGCAGCAAGGAGCCTGTCAAAAAAGGAGAGTTACCCCGCCTTGTAAAGGAGCTTCGCTGCGTCAGGCTCACGACGCCGATCAGATGCGGCGAACAAATTCCCTTTGAAGGCGCAAATATTATCGCCTCCTGTACCGCAGCAACTCAAGAGCAGCAGTAGCCTGCAGGCAGTTACACGCCGCTGCGTCTGATACTATGAGAAACCCCGATCCGCTCTGTGCAGGGCAGTCCGGGGTTATACTTTATATCCGAAGTCTCACATATCGATTAGCGTCTCGAACAAGAATGGGCTCTGCCGCAAACGCAGCGGCTGAAGTTTTGACATCTTTACTGCTGATACTGGCCGCCCTGCTGGGATTGCTGATCCTGCTGCGATTGCTGGCCTTGCTGCTGATTATTCTGCTGTCCGCCGTTCTTCATGCCGTTTAGAATTTGCGGGAGCTTATCCATCAAACCTGGACCTGCCGTACCCTTGCCAATAGGGGTAACGGATACCTGATCATTGTCAATCACGATAATTGCATCCGTGCAGAGCTTTAGTCCGATTCCATGCGCGCCGCCAGACATTCCGGCCATACCGCCGCTTGACTGCGCGTTTTGTTTCGCTTTGCTCTGAGAATCTCCGCCGCCAAAGCCAACCGTCATGGACATCACCGGCAAAAATGTTTTATCCCCCTGAACAACCGGTTTCCCGATCAACCCGTCCTGTTGAGAAAAGTCTTTCAGGTTGGTAAACATAGTATCTACGTATTGGGTTACTTCTTGTTCCATCGTTATTCTCCTTTCGTTTTGTTTGTTAGGTAGCCCCAAATAGTATGCCCTACTTTGATGTTTGCGGATGCATCCATCAATGCATACTGTTCATCGGACATGAAATTCGGCGCCAATACAAGGCTGTTGATACGAAATAACGAAGCTAGAGCACCAAACGCTCCTGACGCCATTGCAGTCATGAATGGATCATTGAATCCATAGGAGGCCGAAACATCTAAATTTTCGATTTTTATATTTTTTGCCATCCCACACATGTGGGACGCTTTTTTTCTTGCCAGTTTTACTGAAAACAGCCTTGCCCGGAGCAAATATACAGTCAGGTATGGAGTTCCGTTTTCCATATCCACTACGACTCTTATTAGAGAATTCAAAGCAGAGATGTGCATTTTCATCGTATTGCTGTTAAGAACAGCATGCATATTGACCCTTATCCCCCGCACAAGGTCGTATACAATTAAGAAAATCAATAGCAACAGTATTATATAAAGTAATATCATTCCCTGTCCTACCTGTATTTTGTATGATTTAGTTTGGTTCAAATGACCGTACTTATGTAAAAATCCCTTCACTCCATACCGGAAAGAAGGGATTTGAAAAGAGTAGATGTTTTGTGCCAATGCAGCACCGCTCAACACGATTAATCGGAGCTGTTCAAGGTATATTATTTTGTCGATATATGCCGAATTCTACAAAAATAGGTATTTCTTGTCCCATTGCAATATATTTTCGTGTATATGATATAGGAATGCTCCCCCCTGAGCATTTCAATTTATACGAAGGATGGTTATAGCAATGAAAAGGAGAATCATTTCGGTACTGCTTCTTATGGCCGTCTTAACAGTTTTTGCTGCTCCGGCATCCGCAGCCGTGGTACAGCCTATGGCGGCTGTCGCTGTTGATGGCGGGTTAACGCACGATTCCGGAAGTACGTACATACTATGGTCTTCCGCAACCGGGACAACTGAATTTAAATCAACCTCCGCAACTCTTTACAGGAAGGTCGGAACGACGTGGTCATATGTCACGCAGGTTTACGCGGAAGGAACTTCTTCTGTTATTACGGCACAAAAAAATGTGACGTTAACAGCGGGGGACTATAAGGTGAATCTCTTAGCAACATCATCCAGCGGTTCAGCTACACGTACAAGATACTATACGGTTTAGTCAAAATAAAAAATACTGCCATCGTAATCGATGGCAGTATTTTTTATGCCGCATCATGGTGAGTAATAGGCAATATCGCTTAATATGCTCTCAATTGATCCAACATCACTTACATTTTCAATGGATACATATCCTGTAGAAGGATCATTTATAGTACCGCCAAAATAGGCATGGTCATTTTCCGTATATGAGCCATAAAAGTGAAGATTAATTTGATTGACATATTCATGATACTGGCCATTCTCCAATAACAAATTCAACTCCAACGGCGTACCTTCCGTCGGCCATTTCTGCATAACATGAATCCTAATATCATCCAGCGTATATTCCGTAATCATCAACCTGCCGGTCGCTCTTTTTTTTACGAGAGTAATGCTGTCTATTCTGTATTTTTCGCTGTTCAAACATAATATTGGCTCTTTTATTTGTGAGAACGCATCCTGTAGGGAAGAAACCCGCTTGCATTCGTCCACCGTCTCTTTTTGCGGAGCCTGCGTTATCAAATCTGTTTCCGATACGGTCGCAACATACAGCATGTTTCCAACAAATGTCGTGACCACTTCATACAGCTTCTTGGCGAGCGCGCGTCCCGGGACGGTAAATGCCATGAACGAACTGAACAGAATGATAATGATCAGTGCAATTGCCCATCGTCTTGTTGCTGAAGATGATTTGCCTTTGTACTTTCGTTTAATGCCTGTTAACGCCTCCCATTCGGAAGGCGTTTTTGCAGCCTTGATACGTGCTCCCTCCATGAACTCCCATGTGCTAAGCCGCCCCTGCTCTCGCCACGCTTTTTGGGCAGCCCGATAGTTCATTATTCTATAGGGATCTATCATGGAAGGATTATCGCTTATTCTCTTTTTGAGCTTAATCCACTTTATCATGGCAATCTATATACACGCTTTGCTCAGCTAAATGGGACAGACAAAATAAGCAAAAACAGCATGGTTTTATTAAGTTTTTGAGAATTCTGCAGAAGCTCCTGCTTTATGCGGGAAAACTGCCGGCGCAGCGTATCGTGGTTGATTTCGAGCTGTTCGGCAAGATCTTTGCTCGTTTCACCATCAATGACATGCCTGATAAACGCTTCCCGAATTTCCAACGGATATTTCAAAAGAAAGCGCTGCAGACTCAGCTTCGCGTCCACCAGATCATAAGGGTCAATATCCTCAATATTCAGATCGTCCATGGTTTCCCACAGGTCGATCCCCATATTGCTCCGAAGATAATTCTTCGCCTTGTTGCGCACAATCTGCTTCATATAGCAAACGCAGGAAGCTTCGGATTCAAATGTGCGTTCTTTTTCCAGCATAATCACAATGACATCCTGCACAATATCGGTCGCCTGATCGGTATTGCGCACATAAGTCATTGCCGTGTTTTCGAGCGCTCTTCGCACCCTTATAAATAGCTGTGTGATTGCTTGGCTGCTTGAGACAAAAGCCATTGACGCGCTCCTTATAGCCAAACATATTGTACTGTGATGAACAAATGGTACATTTTTTAGTTTAATTGCCTAAGATACGAATTACAAGATGGTTATTATGACGAAAATCGACATCATCACATATCTGAAGGGATTTTTCCACGTATAGAAAAGACTCAATTGCTGCAAAGTAATTGCGGAGGTGAGAAGTATGGAAGAGCGTGACTGGTATTCGGATATATCAAACATTGCGTCTTTTCAGGAGACCACCGGATTGATGCCGTATTTACCTCAGGATGAAGAGGAATATGAATCTTTGCAGACACTCTCGGGTATGCAGATCCCCCGGCATCATTACTATTCGGGGGCAAAAGTAATCAAATAGGTGCAGCTTTATACGACGCTTCCATAACAAAACGCGGCCTGAAGGATACGCGTTTTGTTATTATGTATTCTTGTTCAATACGAGAAATCGTCATATTATCATTTTTGTTTTGTACTTTTTTTAGATATGCTATACTTGTGCCATGGATGGTGATCATCATGCGCCCCTATCTGTACACACTCATAGATGAAGCCGCGTTGTGCGATATGCTCAAATCCTTTCAGGCATGCATCGGCATACCCATACAGGTCATCGATAAGGAAGGAAATATACTCGTGGCATATGGCGGGCACGCCTGTTACTGCAAACGATTAATGCCTTTCCTGCCCAAAGCCGATTCCTGCGCCAAACAGCACATAGACGCCGCCAAAAGGTCCGTTGAGCTTGGAGAGCCCTACATATTCGCCTGCCACGCCAACCTCAATCACGTGGTATTTCCCCTTCTTTACGAAGGCTCTTTCCTGGGTGCGGTTCTGGCAGGTCCGTTCTTACTTGATACGCCGGATTCCACCATACTTGCGGAAGTTGCAGGCAGGTATACCCTGCCCGCGAACGTACTGCTCGAGCTGTATGACGACCTTGGCGCTCTGCGGGTGATCGCGCCGTCTTCCGCAACACAGATCAGCAAGCTCCTTTACTATCTGTTTTCCGGCCTGATGATCAACGCCCGCCAGCAGCTTGATTTTAATCGGACTAAGCAGCATCAGCAGGCTAAAATCAGCGAATCCATTCAGATGTATAAGACATGCACAGTTGCGGATGCTGGCAGGTATCCGTATGAAAAGGAAAAAGAGCTGATCGCAAAGGTAAAAGCAGGTGAAATTGCGCAGGCAAAGGGCATACTCAACGATCTGCTCGGGTATGTTCTTTTTTGCGAAGGCAACAAACTGGATGGAATCAAGGCACGTGCAGTAGAGCTTACTTCCCTGTTATCGCGCGCGGCAATCGAAGGTGGCGCTACCCCGAGTTCCATTTTAAAAATGAACAACAATTTCCTGACTGCGCTCAACCGATCCGAGGACTTCGATCTGCTATGCATGAAACTGCAGGAAATCGTAGAGGATTTCACCGCTTGTGTATTCCGCGACCTCCCAGTAAAAAACACCGATGTCATCAAGCGGGTCAAGGAGTATGTGTCAAAGCATTTCCCTGAGAATATCTCGCTTGAACAAGCCGCTGAACATGTACATTTAAATTCATCATATTTTTCGGCGCTGTTCAGTCAGTCCACCGGCCAGACGTTTAAGGAATACGTCAATACGGTTCGCATTGAGGAAGCCATGCGGCTGCTGAAAAACACGGATTACGCTATTCTGGATATCGCCGTCGCGGTAGGGTTGGGCGATCAAAGTTACTTCTCGAAGGTTTTTAAGAAGCATACCGGATTAACCCCCCGGCAATACAGATAATATCCAAAATATTTGATAGTAATATAAAGCTTTTACAATCACAGTCCTTTTGCGAAAGGTATACTTTTCTTAGCATTCCATGCTAAGGAGAGAACATATGTCAGGACAAAAAGATTTACTCATACACACGCTTCGGCACGAGCCGACAAAGCAGCTCCCCTGGGTTCCTTTCGCGGGCGTACATGCCGGTAAATTGATAGGCGCCGACGCCGCTGCGGTATTAACAGATGAGGATACGCTGTTTCGGGCGCTCATGGAAGTAAACAAACTGTACCGCCCGGCCGGTCAGCCCGTGGTATTCGATTTGCAGCTCGAAGCGGAAATACTCGGCTGCGAACTGGTCTGGGCAAAGGAAGGGCCGCCCTCTGTAAAAACGCATCCTCTGCAGGAGACTATGACAGTGCCCTGCAAATGTACGCTGCCCACGGAAAAGGACGGCAGGCTGCCGATGGTGCTTTCCGTCATGCGCCGCATGAAAGAAGCGGTGGGCGATCACACAGCACTGTTCGGGCTTGTCTGCGGGCCGTTTACGCTGGCTGCGCACTTGCGGGGCAACGATATATTCATGGACATGTACGACGATGAGGAATATGTCGCGCAGCTGCTTGAATTCTGTGCAGAAGCAGGCAAGCGAATGGCAAGCATGTATATCGATGCGGGAATGGATATCATCGCTATGGTAGACCCGCTTGTATCGCAAGTGTCCGCCAACCATTTCACGCAATTCCTGCACGAACCGTTTTCCGGCCTGTTCGAGTTTATCCACAGCAAAGGAGCGTTTTCTTCCTTCTTTGTATGCGGAGATGCGACGCGAAACGTGGAGGTCATGTGCAAAACCGGTCCGGATTCCATATTCGTGGATGAGAATGTGAATCTCGCGGCCGCCAAATCCATCACCGACCAGTACAACATCACGCTGGGAGGCAATATCCCACTGACAACAGTTATGCTGCACGGCACCCAGCAGGATAACATGAAATATGTCATCAACCTGATCGACACGGTGTCGTCTGGGAAAAACCTCGTCATATCGCCGGGCTGCGACATGCCCTACGCCGTGCCCGTTGAAAACGCCATAGCCGTTGCACAGGCTGTACAGCAGACCGAAGCAGTCAGAGAAATGCTGAAAAACTACGTAGCGGTGCAGGAAGATATCCAAGTTGAACTCCCGGACTATGATCATTTGAAAAAGCCGCTTATGGAAGTGTTCACTCTGGATTCGGCCACATGCGCCGCTTGCACCTACATGATGGGCGCAGCGGAGACTGTCAAGCAGGCGTTCGGTGACGCAATTGATCTGGTGGAATACAAATTTACCAAAAAAGAGAACATCGCGCGCTGCGTGAAGATGGGCGTCAAAAATCTGCCCAGCATCTATATCAACGGAAAACTGCGGTTCTCCTCCATCATTCCCGGCAAGGAGGAACTGCACGACGCGATTGCCGAGGCGCGGAAGGACATGGGGATATAAGTGATTGATCTGTATCTGATCACAGGCTTTTTAGGCGCGGGCAAGACTACGGCACTCAAAAACGTGCTGTATCTGCTCGCGCCCAGGCGCATACAGCTCATCATCAACGAGTTTGGCAAAGTGGGTGTAGACGGAGCACTTCTCGAAAAGAGCAACGCTATGCTTAAGGAAATCACGGACGGGTCGGTATTTTGCACCTGCAGGCTGGATCAGTTTATGGCGGCTCTATCGCAGGCGGTTACCGATCAGCCCGACGCGGTGGTGGTGGAGGCATCCGGGTTATCCGACCCTACCGGCATATACCGGCTGCTGAGCGAAACAGAGGCATTCTCCCGCGCATTCCGCTATCGCGGCAGCATATGCATGGTGGATGCCATGCGTCTTATAAAGGTATTCCACACGGTCCGGGTCTGCCCGAAGCAGCTTGCGGTAAGCAGCTTGATACTGCTCAACAAAACGGATATCGCCACGCCCGAGCAGCGCGAGGAAGTTATGGCTCTGCTGCGGGAGCAATGCCCCGGCGCGCATATCATAGAAACACAATACGGTGCCATTACAGCAGAACAGCTCGCCCTGCTGACGCCTCTTCCGGCAGAAGGAGATATCGCGCACCGGCCGGATATCACGCTGCAAAAAGCGGCTATCCGGATCTCGCCGCTCATGACGCTGCAGGAACTGCGGTATTTTATAACCCAGTTTGCGGAGGATACGTATCGCGTAAAAGGCATGCTCCAGCTGCAGGATGGCGTGTTTCTAATTGACTGTGTCGGCCCGGTGCTGCAGATTTCGCCCTGCGATTGCGCACCTGATGATAATAACACGCTGACAGCGCTGGCCGGGCCGCGCATGCCGCTTCGCAAAAGTCTGCTTGAAGCTCTCAAGTGGTATTCCGGCAAAGCCGAATGGATGCAATAAAGGAGAAACGTGATGACTGATCAGGATTGGATTTCTCTGGTGATGGACGCAGGCGCGGCAAACGCCGCGATAGCAAAACTTCGTGACTTCCCATTCCGCGTAGAATTCCGCTCTGCCTGCGAACAGAATACCTGCGGCAGCTATAACCGGAACTGGATGTGCCCTCCGCGCGTGGGCGATATCCATATGCTTATTTCCCGGGCAAAGCAATTTGACCGCGCAGTGGTATACCAGACCATTGGAACTCTGGAGGATTCCTACGATTATGAAGGCATGGTTGCCGCCAAGGAAGTGCATAACAGTGTGTCGCAGCGCATACAGCAGCAGCTTGCAGGGGTGGATGTGCTTCACCTTTCAGCCGGAGGCTGCAAGGTTTGCGAGCGCTGCGCGGCATTGGATGAGGAGCCCTGCAGATATCCTTCGCTTGCTCTTCCTTCCTTGGAAGCGTATGGTACAGCCGTATCGGAACTGGCGGCCGCGTGCGGCCTGAAATACATCAACGGCACAAATACCGTCACATTTTTTGGCGCGGTACTATTCCGGGCAGTCTAACGCTTATGGAGTCCGAGCTGCCATCCATACAGTATTGCATTTCGTTAGAAAACGCCTGCACGGGCGTTTTTGTTTTACCTTTGGTGGATCAGTTATCAAGCAAACCTCCCCTGGCTCTTGGTCCTACCAGGCTTGTCCTCTTAAACAGCTTTCTGTTTGATGTAAGGCTGAAAGCGAATATGAATACCAAATTTGCTACTATATTTCTCGCGTAACACTCATAACAGTATATTGACACCTTATCAGGCAGGCAATACAATTACATTGGATCGTGGTTGTACCAGATAAAGACGCATATATTATCATTGCTCCCGTTGGGTATATTTTGAAAAGGAAGTGTCGTTCCATGCCTTCTTCATCCAGCGAGCTTATTCGTTTTACCATCAACAAAAATTCCGTCGAGATTACAGCCGCTGAGGCTGAAATGACTCTGCTGCGCTATCTGCGCGGTGTTGCATGCCTCAAAGGCGCAAAAGAAGGCTGCGGCACAGGTCACTGCGGCGCGTGCACCGTTCTGATAGACGGCAAGCCCATGCGGTCCTGTATTGTTAAGCTCAGGAGCGTGGATGGCAAGCGCATAGAGACCATCGAAGGGTTAACCGCAAACGGCGAACTGCACCCCATACAGGAAGCGTTTTTGGAAAAAGGCGCGATACAATGCGGGTTCTGCACGCCGGGCATGATACTCGCAACGAAAGCACTGCTGGATACTACCCTTGCTCCCACGCGGCAGCAGATATTTGATGCGCTCAAGAGAAATTACTGCCGCTGCACGGGATATGTAAAAATCATTGAGGCCGTAGAACTTGCCGCCGCCAAACTGCGCAAAGCAGCGAATATTCCCGATGCCGCCGATCCTGAGCCTATGGCGCACAGCAGGCTTTACAAACAACTGGAATACGGCGTGCATGCGCAAATCCCCATCACCTCCATGTTTTCAGGCAGTGACGAGCCCATGGGCAAAGCCGTATGGGACAAGGATGGCGTGCAAAAGGCCACCGGCACGCTTGCCTTTGCCGATGACCGCGAACTGCCCGGCATGCTTTACGCCGCGCCCGTATGGGCCAACGTGCCGCATGGAACGCTGCGGGATCTGGATATTTCAAAGGCGCTCACCGCGCCCGGCGTGGAAGCCGTGCTGACGACAAAAGATGTGCCCGGCAAAAACGCGTTTGGCATACTCACGCCGGATCAGCCGGTATTCTGCGATAAGGAAATCCGTTTTGTTTACGACATGCTTTCGCTTGTGGTTGCGAAAACGCCGGAACAGGCAAGAGCGGCCGCCGTGCTGGTGCAGGCGCAAATCGAACCGCTTGCTCCGGTATTTGCCATGCAGGAGGCGGACGCACAGGGTGCGGTTATCAAATCGCTGCAGCATGAGATGGGAGACCTGAAGGCCGCAAAGGCGGAACCCGGACTGCTGCATTTACATGGCCATTTCACAACGCCCGCAGTAGAACACGCCTATTTGGAACCCGAAGCCTGTTTGGCGTACTATGACGAAGAGCAGGGCTCCGTCGTGCTGTATTCGCACACGCAATCCCCCTTCGAAGCACGCAGACAGTTGGCGGCAGTATTAAACCTACCGACTGACAAGGTACGCCTCATCGGCACGCCGGTGGGCGGTGGCTTTGGCAGCAAAGCGGATATCACGATAGAGCCTGCAGCCGTAGTCGCGGCATACTGCCTCAAACGCCCCGTCAAGCTGACATTCTCCCGCGAGGAATCGCTTGGCCGCAGCACAAAACGGCACCCGTACGAGCTCACTTATGAAATCGGCGTAGCCCCTACCGGCGAGCTTCGGTATATCGATGCTGCCATGCTTTCCGATGGCGGCCCCTATACGGAGTTAAGCCCCCGCGTCATCGATCAGGCGTGCATATTCTCCGTGGGACCCTATCGTATGCCCAACGGACGCGTAAGCGGCAAAGCTCTGTTCACCAACAACGTGCCGGGCAGCGCGTTCCGCGGCTTTGGCATCAATCAGGCGGCGTTCGCAATGGAATCGCTTCTTGACGAAGCGGCTGAACGCTTGCATATGGACCCGTTCGAACTGCGGCTGATGAACGCGTTCAAGCCAATGGACGCAACGCTTTCCGGCGAAATACTGCAAAAGAGCGTAGGCATCCGTGATACCATACTGCTTTGCCGGGACGCCACCTACGAAGCACTCAAGAAATATGCGCCGCACTATCCGCAGGGGAACAAACGCCTTGGCATGGGCATGGCCTGCGGGTTTAAGAATGTCGGTGCAGGCAAGGGCAAGGTGGACGATGCGGGTGCGACGGTGACGCTAAAAGAAAACGGAAGACTGCAGCTGTATGTATCTGGCATAGATATGGGGCAGGGCTTCCGTACAGCGATGGTACAGCTTGCTGCGCAGGTATTGGGCTGTTCGATGGATGTGATCGATATCGTCAATGCCGATACGCTGCTTACCCGGCCGCACAGCAATGCAGTAGGCGAACGGCAGACGCTCATCAGCGGCAGCGCGGTGGTAGGCGCTGCACAGCGCTTCCGTGAACGGCTGACCAAACTGCTGCAGGAAAATGTTTATCCCGAGCCGGACTCCACACAGGAAGAGGTATCCCCGAAGCCTGCGTTCAGCCCAGATGATGAAACGTATAAGTCTCTGCTGCCCGCAACACAGGAAAACCTGCAGCGCGCGTATGCAATGCTCAACGCTGCAGGCCAAGCGTCTCTGCGCGGGAGCTTCGTATACATAGCGCCCAAAACATTTGCTCTCTACGATGTGGAAGGCAAAAAGTCAGTTTCCGCTATGGATTACAAGAACTACCCCGCCTATGCGTATACGACCCAGTCCGCCATCGTGGAGGTGGATGTGGAAACCGGCGCGGTGCGTGTGCTGGAAGTTATCGCCGCACACGACGTGGGCAGACTCATCAACCCCAATGTCGTGGACGGTCAGCTCGAAGGAAGCTGCTCCATGGGCATTGGGTACGCGCTTTCGGAATCCTTCCCCATGAAGGACGGCAGGCCGGTGAAGAAATACTACGGTCAGCTCGGCGTGCCCACCATAGACCAGACGCCAAAGTACGAAATACTCATGCTGGAAAACCCCGATCCTGCCGGACCTCTTGGTGCAAAGGGCGTATCGGAAGTAGCCACTGTTCCCATGACTCCTGCGGTCATCAATGCCATCTATGACGCCGTCGGCGTGCGCATAAAGGATCTGCCCGCAACACCGCAGAAAATACTCGAGGCGCTACGCAGTAAGAACTAAGTACTGCCGTGGAAGAAGAAAACGGAGGGAAGAATATGAAGTTCAAGGCACTGATTTCTCCCACACTGTCGCAGATGTTCGTGGAAGAGATTGAAAGCATGATACTCTCGGGCAAGCTTGCCGTAGGCGAAAAGCTTCCCTCCGAACGCGAACTGGCGGATGAAATGCGCGTGAGCCGCGCGGTCATCAACGGTGGGACGACTGAGTTGGCCAATATAGGTTTTCTGGAAGTAGTCCCCCGCAAAGGCATTTATGTGGCGGATTACAAAAGCCGCGGTAAGCTTGACGTACTGCAAGTGATGCTTGAGCAAAGCGGAGGCAGGTTCGATCCGGTTATGCTGGACTCCGTGCTTCAGGTACGGGAAGCCTGTGAAAAGGACTTTGCGCGGCTGGCAGCACAGAACAGGACACAAAAGGATTTGGATGCCATCCGCGAGCAGCTTGAGCATATGAAAACCGCAAAGGACACCGTTCATCTGAGCGAAGCGGTGTTTGACTTTTACAGGCTGGTTGCCGTCGCTTCCCGCAACATCGTGTATCCTCTGCTGCATTACACCATGCGTCCCATTTATCTTGCGCTGTTTGAAGCACTATACAGCCTTGCCGCACGCAACGCAAGGCCGGATCTTTTGCGCACTTTAGCGGATTGCATAGAGCGCCAAGTGCCGGATGAAGCTGAAAACTGCGCGGCTCAACTCATCACGTGGACGCGTACGGTTTACAGAGCATGAATAGGTTTTCTGACGCAAAGAAACGGCGTTGATACTTGCGCCGCAGGCCAAAAGGCTGTTATACTACACCCGTATGGATAAGAATGGTTTTATTATCCGGATATCTGAGCTGTTGCTTCGCTCCATGATGCTCATCGCGGGGCTGTTTGCTTTACCCGTGCGGCTTATCGTATTCGCGTTTTCCAGCGCTGTTCTTTCCTTTACGCAATCCCTTACGTGCTTTTCTTTCATGAAACAAATTCAGAGTATTGTTATTCTGCAATAACCCTTCCTTTTTCAGTATCTCTATCACCCAACAGAATATTGAAAACGGAGGCTTATTTGTAATGTTTATCGATACAATAAAGGCCGCTTATTGGGCGGCTCTCATAAGCTTTGGCACATTTGTTTTGTTCACGCTCAGCTTTCTTGCGATACTGTTTGTCAATCCGCCGTTCACATGGACCGATATGGATGCTTTTATACAGTACACAAAATCAAACCCGCAGACGTTTAAATATCTGGGCATGCTCAGCATGCTCCTCTACAGCCTGCTATTTGTGGTAATTGTGATGTGCGAACGCGCATCCATACAAACCAGCAGCAGACTTTTTGCGGATATCGCCGCAGCGTTCGCGCTGGCGTTCTGCGTTTGTATCTGCCTCAATTACTTTATACAGCTCACCGCCACGCGGCTGCAGATCATGCAAGGGGTTACGGAAGGAGTATCGCAGTTTACGCAGAGCTTCCCCATTTCCGTACTCAGTGCAATCAACATGCTGGGCTGGACGGTATTCTACGGGCTGTCTACCGCATTCTTATATCTTGCATACAGAACGACGGATGAAGCAAAGGCTCTTCGTCGGTTTTGCCTCATCAACAGTGCGTTGATGCTCATCAGTGCGGTGGGGTACGCCTTTCAATGGGTTTACGTTCTCGCACTGTGCATGAATCTGGGCCTTGGGGCGGCAGGTTTTGGCATGCTCTGGTGCCTGATACGCAAGCAGAAGGCTTAGCCGCTATTCCAGGCGAAGGGTTCCACCCGCACAGCAGGTTGGCAAATGGATTTTCTTATGACCGCTGTTGAACGAAATGGATGCAATCTCCCCATCGCGGTTAACGACGACGCCCGGCCCGAACCGCGAGTGCAGTACATGCGCCCCCGGCGTGAACGCAGAAAACTCATTCACAGGGGATTCAGTACGTGACTTGGACTTTGCCGGGGAAGCGGGAGCGCTCATGTAGCTGATAAATCGCGAGGGCGTAACCTCTTCCCCGAATGATCTTTTGGCTGTTATGATCTCGAGCGCGTCGCGCGCGCGGGTGATGCCCACATAGAACAGGCGCAGTTCCTCGTCGAGTTCTTTCTCGCGTTCCTGCGGCGGCGAATCGCTTCGCGCTGGCAGTATGCCCTCATATGCGTCGATGAGAATCACACGGTCGAATTCCAGTCCTTTGGCGGAGTGTATGGTGGAAAGCGTAATGTCCCCCTGTTTCTCCGTCGATGAAAACCGTGCAAGCTCCCGCATACGCTCAAGAAAGCCGTTGACGTTTTTGCACCGCTGTGCTACCGCCTTAAGCATGTCTGCCTTGGGGGTTGCAGCCTGCTCGGATGCCTTTTTGCTGCGCAGTATGGCGCAGGCCTCGCCTACGGCGAGATCCGGCCGCATATCGCGCAGCGTATGCAGGCGCTTTTGCAGTTCTGATATGGCTGTTGCAGCGCGCGGATTGTGGTTCTGTATCAACTCCACATCGGCAAGATCATCCAGGCATGCGCGGCGGGTATCCGCCCGCAGTACTTTTTGGAGCGTATCGCGCGAGGTATACAGGCCAAGCCTGTGGTAGATACGGGCATACAGATCATAGTCCGCAGGATGAAGGGCGAACTCCAGCAGCGCAAGCACCTGTTGCATATAGGACGAACCGATTGCGGCGGCCGCCGTATCCCTGCACGAAAACGGAATGCCGCGGCGCTGAAGCGCATCGATGAGGGGCAGCGCGGATTCGTTGTTTCGATAGAGCACGGCCTGTGTTGTACCGCTTGCTGCATGCTTCGTGAGTTCGTCGACAATATAGGCATACTGTGCACTCGCATCCTTTAATAACGTATAACGGATGGCTTTGTCTTGCTGCCTTGCCGCGCACGCTGTTTTCTTATGTCTTTGCCCGCAATGGCCGATCAACGTATTGGCCGCTTTGACAATCGTCGGCGTGCTCCTGAAATTCGTTTCCAACAGAAGCACCTCCGAATTGGGGTATATGCGTTCATACTGAAGCAGCACATCGGGGTAGGCAGCGCGAAAGCCGTAAATACTCTGATCTTCGTCGCCAACCATGAATATGTTCCCATATCGCTGGGCTAAGAGATACAGTATCCGATGCTGGACATACGAGGTATCCTGCGCCTCATCCACGCTGATATAACGGTACGTCTGCTGCAGCTCTGTTAGCGCTTCAGGATGATCCAGCAGCAGCCGATAAGTTGCGACAAGCTGATCATCAAAATCCATTTTGCCCATCTCGCCAAGAGCATTCTGGTATGCGCTGTATACGGCAGGAAAATCCTCGTCGATTTGCGCAAGCTCCCGTACACCCTGCTCGTCAAGCAACTTGTTTTTTGCATAGCTGATGAGCGAATCGATCTGGCGGATGGCGTTTTCACTGAAGGCATCGGCATTGGCGCTGTTTTGATAATACAGGTTCCGCAGCAGCCTGTCCCGCTCCTGATCCTCAATCATATTCACTTCCCGATACCGCCTCAGCGCCTGCACGCAGAAGCTGTGTATGGTTGAAAAATGCGGCATATCCGCAGTGCCAAACGCATCTGCGTATCTTTCGCGCATTTCAGCAGCCGCCATGCGCGAAAAAGTAAGGGTCAGCATCTGCCGCGCCGGTATGCCTGCGCACTGTGTCATATATCCCGTACGCAGTACAAGTGCTGTCGTTTTGCCGCTGCCGGGCACGGCAAGCAGCAATGTAGCCCCTTCTACGCGCGTAACAGCCGCCAATTGCTGCTCTGTAAGATCAGCGGCATATGTTTTTATGAATGTCTGTTTTTCCATTTTCCATCCTGTACCCGATACTCTGTGTTCGATTATACATGGAACAATGCAGCCGCGCAAAGCTATCCTTATATGGGCAACTGTGCAAGACCCCTTTTGTATGCACTTCACTATGTACGAAACCTGAAAATCTGCTATACTGTTTCCATTGGCATTTTGAACTATCAAGAAAGGGACCCAAAAATGAAACCCGTTATCGGTGTAACCGCCCTGTTTGACGACGAAAAAGACAGCATCTGGATGCTGCCCGGATATATGGATGGTATCCGCCTGGCCGGAGGATTGCCCGTCATACTCCCGCTCACTTGCGAAGACTCAGACTGCGACAGGTTAATCCACATGTGCGACGGACTGCTCTTTACCGGCGGGCACGATGTCGACCCGGCAATTTATCATGAAGTTCCGCTTCCAACTTGCGGCGCTATCAGCAGCGTGCGCGACTCCATGGAGCTCAAACTGTTGGAAAAAGCCATGTCTCTGGATTTGCCCGTATTCGGCATCTGCCGCGGCCTGCAATTTTTCAATGCTGCACTCGGCGGCACGCTGTATCAGGATCTGCCTTCCCAGTTCCCCGATGCGGCAGAACATCATCAGCAAAAACCCTACGATAAGCCGAGCCACACTGTACGCCTGCTGCCGGGTACACCGCTTGAAAAGCTGATGGGAGCGGAAAAGCTGCAGGTCAACAGCTGCCATCATCAGGGTGTCAAGGTGCTCGCGCCGGGATTATTGCCCATGGCCATCGCCGAAGACGGCCTTGTAGAGGCACTCTATGCCCCGCATAAGAGTTTTCTTCATGCCGTACAATGGCATCCGGAGTTTATGCTGCAGGAAGACGAACCCTCTCTGCGGCTGTTCCGTGCTTTTGTATCCGCTTGTACGAGCGGTAGATAATGTAGGTATGCGCAATACTGCACAGGAAGGGAACCGCGCATGAATATCGGCATTATAGGCTGCGGACGATGGGGAAGCTTTCTCGCCTGGTATCTGGACAGGGTCGGACATCGGGTTACTCTCTACGGCCGTGAGACATCAGGGCATATGCGTCAGCTGCTGGAAACCCGCAATAACGGGCTTTTGACACTGCCGGAGTCCGTCGCTCTGACTACCGAGCTTTCGCAAGCCGTGAAAGTTGAACTGTTCATCATATCCGTCAACTCGCAGGGTCTTCGCTCGCTCATGCAGGAGCTTACGACCTTCAACATTGCCGGTAAGCCCATCGTACTGTGCATGAAGGGCCTTGAAATTGAAACCGGAAAGCGGCTTTCGGAAATAGTCTCTGAATATGCGCCGGGCAATTTTTCCACTGCAGTCTGGTTGGGGCCGGGACATGTACAGGAATTCTACGGCGGCATACCCAACTGCATGGTCATAGACAGCGAGGATGAAGCTTTCAAGGGCAGTCTGGTAACCGCGTTCTCCAGCGATCTGATCCGCTTCTATTACGGGCAGGACATGCTGGGCAACGAAATTGGCGCCGCCGCGAAAAACGTCATAGGCATTGCGGCCGGTATGCTCGACGGGTTGGGTCTGCCCACGCTCAAGGGCGCGCTGACATCGCGCGGTACGCTCGAAATCAGCCGTCTCATACAGGCCATGGGCGGCAACGCGCTTTCGGCTTACGGCCTGTGCCACTTAGGAGATTACGGCGCAACCGTGTTTTCGCGTTACAGCCACAATCGGCGCTATGGCGAGGCGTTCGTGCGCGGTGAGGCTTACGGAGAACTGGCGGAGGGCGTATACACCGTAAAGGCGCTGCTTACGCTGGGTGAGCGCTATCATGTGGAACTGCCCATCTGCTCGGCTGTGTACGACGCGCTTTACGACAGCGTGGACCCCATGGAGGCAATCGGTCGTCTGTTTGCCCGCAGCCTGAAACCGGAATTCTAGTTCCCGGAGGCGTTATGCGCGTTTTGACCGTACGCGGCCTTCGCATCGGCGAGGGCAGGCCCAAAATCATCGCCCCCATTGTCGCACGCACGCGCGAACAGGCTATTGCGCAGGCTGTACGGTTAACTGAGCTGCCTGTAGAAGTAGCGGAATGGCGAGCAGATTATTTCATCGGCGATGCAACAGCCATACTGGACACGCTGCGTGAGCTTAGAAGCACTCTTTCGATACCTTTGCTGTTTACTTACCGTACGAAGAACGAAGGCGGCGAAGGGACTATCTCTCCGCAAGAATATGCGGCGCTTTGCAGGTCCGCGGCACAAAACGGCAACGTCGATTTCATTGACGTGGAACTGCGTCTGGGCGACGATAAGGTGCGATCACTCGCATCGGATATTCACGCGGCAGGTTCTCTTGCCGTCATTTCCTTTCACGATTTTCACGGCACGCCGAAAAAAGAGCAGTTGTTAAATACTCTGCTGCACATGTCCGAGCTTGGCGCGGATATTCCCAAAGTCGCCTGTATGCCTAACACACCGCAGGACGTTCTCGAACTGCTCGCGGCTTCGGAAGAATTTTTACGCATAGCGGACAAGCCGTTTCTCGCCATATCCATGGGCACTATGGGGGCGATCAGCCGTATCGCGGGGGAAACATTCGGCTCCTCTTTGACATTTGGCGCAGCAGAAGAAAGCTCCGCACCCGGCCAGATCCCGGTAAGCGAACTCATTCGCATTCTTGAAGCGCTGCACCGTAGGTAATCACACCCTATATACATGTTGTGTCTTTTGCAGAGATATGTTATACTTCATAAATATTCCGTGGGGGAGTAGTTGCGCATCCTATATTGGATGCGGGGCAAATCAACATACTGGCCGTTCGGCCTGGTTTGCCTGTTATACTGAACACTCAGTATATAAACAAGACTCATGGGCAGGTTATTCTGCCCGCGAGTCTTTTTTTACGGTTGAAAAAATGGTTGGAGGATAAGCATGGCATTCTGGGAACTGACTCTTATCGCACTGGGGCTGTCTATGGACGCGTTTGCGGTATCCGTATGCAAAGGATTGACAATGCGACGCATGCACTATGGGAAAGCGCTGCTGACCGGCGGATTTTTCGGCGTATTTCAGGCGCTGATGCCTCTGATCGGCTTTTTCCTCGGCACGCAGTTTGCAAAGTACATCATGCCTGTCGATCATTGGATTGCGTTCGTTCTGCTCGTATACATAGGCGGCAAGCTTATTTACGATTCCCGCAAAGCCGATGAACCTGACTGCGACTGTGCTGTGGACGCCGATCCTTTTGGACTGAAGACCCTGCTGGTATCCGCAGTCGCCACCAGCATTGACGCGCTCGCCGTGGGCATTACATTCGCGTTTCTCGATGTGCGCATACTGCCCGCCGCCGCAATCATAGGCTGCATCACGTTCATCGTATGCATATTGGGCGTGAAGATTGGCAACGTGTTCCGCGGCCCGTTAAGCGCTAAGGCGGAAGTAGCAGGCGGCGTGGTGCTTATTTTGATTGGACTCAAGATACTGCTTGAGCATCTGGGCGTGCTGGTGTTTTAGTATCGAGTAAACATTGATCGTGGTTTCGGCATAATTCAACTTCTTAAAAGGGGGCGTGGGGGATCGCAATCCCCCACAGTCCATTCAAATTTGGCGATTCATTCGCCGAATTTGTGAGAGAATGCCGCCATGAGCGGCATTCTTACCTGCAGTATTCAATGATAAAGTCCAGAGGACTCTATCATTGATCAACGTTCGGCTGCCATTCGCGCTTTTCGCGCATATGGCGGCCGCTTTTATTGTATTTAACCATCAACACCTCCGCCATGATGGAGATAGCGACCTCTTCGGGCGTTTCCCCGCCGATATCAAGCCCAACCGGGCTGTATACATCTGCCAGCCTGTCTGCAGGTATCCCCCGTTCCATGAGCGTGTCGAACAGCTTACCTACTTTCGAGCGACTGCCGATCATGCCGATATACGCGGCTTGCTTCTGCATCGCCGCGTAGAGCGCCTCGCCGTCCTGCAGGTGCCCGAATGTGGCGATGACGAAGAAAGCGCCCGGTGAGACGTTCAGCTCCGCTATGCCGCGGCCAAAGTCCTCTACCGGTATAAAGCGATGCGCGGCGTTGATTTTATCCCGTATCGCCTCCTGCGGTCTGCTGTCGAGCAGCGTGACTTCAAATCCCGCCGTTTTAGCGAGCGGAATGAGCGCCCCACCCACATGCCCCGCGCCGCACATGATGAACTGTGGCTTTTGTGCGCAAACCTCTACATACACGCTGACTTTGCCGCCGCAGAGCATGCCGTGCGCCTTGTTTTCTTCGGTGATGTCGTACTCGAGATATGCGTTCTCGCGCTGTTCCATGCATGTAAGCGCATCCAATATGGCACGGCGTTCCGCCTGCCCCCCGCCGATCGTACCCGATATGCTTCCGTCGGAGTAAACAAGCATTTTCCCGGAACTGCGCGGTGTGGAACCTTCCGCTTTAATCAGCGTTACTACTGCGTACGCCTTCCCCTGTTCCTGCGCGCTGAGCTGTTCCAACAGCATCGATTTTTCGTCCATTATTCATACCCTCTTTTGATTGCTAGCTTTATCATATAATACTAAAACACATGCGGAAAAACCAATCCGTTATTCGCAGCATTTGATTTTTCAACCAGGGATGGTATGATATTCTCATCCTTTTTGAGGAGGTCACATATGCAACCCATCCGTGCCGCTATCGTGATATTGAGCGACAAAGGCTTCGCCGGACAACGTGAAGATCTGAGCGGTCCCGCTCTGCGAGAAATTTTGAATGGACACGCCGAAATCACGGCACAGATACTGCTGCCCGACGAAAGAGATCAGATTGCCGCAACGCTTATGAAACTGAGCGACGACAACGAGGCAGACGTCGTGTTCACCAGCGGCGGCACCGGCTTTACCCCGCGTGATGTAACGCCCGAAGCTACGCTGGATGTTGTGGAACGTCTGGTACCCGGTATTCCGGAAGCCATACGTGCGCACAGCATGCGCATCACCAATCGTGCCATGCTCTCGCGCGGTACAGCAGGCCTGCGCGGACACACGCTGATCATCAATCTGCCCGGCAGCCCCAAAGCCGTGCGGGAATGCATGGAAGTCATACTGCCCGTACTTCCTCACGCTGTCGAAACACTGCGCGGCGTATCCGGGGATTGCGCCCGGACATAAATCGCAATTCCATTACTCTGCACGTCATTCCCGAAGAAGAAGAATATCCGCCGCGTCCACGCGCACATGGAGTTCCTCTCCCCTGTGCAGGTTCGCGGCGTTTTCTTTTGGCATTTCCAGCCGAATACGCGTATAATCCCCTTCTCCCACGCTCAATAGCGGATGCAGCAGCACGATGGCGCGATTTGTATCCTCCGTTACGCGCAACACATGGCATGGAACTGCATTCGGCTCACCGCCTCCGCAGGGAGTAAAACGATGCGCGTGTACGCCAATGAGCGCGATATCTTCCGGTATGGTATTCGTGCAATCAAGCTCCGCAGCCCAATCAATCGCAAGTATGCGATTGTGATCCAACCATTTAGCCCGTGAGAAGTTCTTAACTCCCGCGAGCAACGCTGCGGATAGCGTTTGGGGGTGCTCAAGCAGGCTTTTCAAATCCGTAACGCCCTGCGACATGCCGTTGTCTATCAGGCAGACAGTATTGCACAGCCGGTACGCCTCGTCGCGGTTGTGGGATACATATACCGAAGCACCTCCAAACGGCTCCAGCACCGCAAACAACTCCTGTTCGAGCTGCCATCGTAAGTAACTGTCCAGCGCGGAAAAAGGTTCGTCAAGCAGTACCGCCTCCGGTTCACTTGCAAGCATGCGGGCTAGCGCGACACGCTGCTGCTGGCCGCCGGAAAGCTGCGACGGATATTTATGATCAAGCCCCGTTAAATAGAAGCTCCTGATTTTCTCATCAATGATGCGTTCGCGTTCCTCTTTATCCTTTGAACGTACGCCAGCGCCGATATTCTGACGCACAGTCATTTGCGGAAACAGCGCCAGATTTTGAAACAGATATCCTACGCGGCGCTGCTGTGGCGGCAGATTGACGCGCTGTTTTGAATTGAATAGCACGCGGTCATTGAGTACAATACGCCCTTCATCCGGCGTTTCCACGCCCGCAATGCATTTGAGCGTCATGCTTTTCCCGCAGCCGGATGCGCCCAGCAGCGCCAATATGCCGTCGCCCGTTTCAAACTGTACATTGAGCCTGAAATTACCGAGCCGTTTTTTGATATCAACCGATAACATCGCGGCCCGCCTTTCTGCCCCGCTGATCCCCCGCAAAGCGGTTCATCAGTATCAGCGATACGAAAGAAATGATCATGATAATAACCACCCAGAGGTACGCCTTTTCCCGGTTGTTTCCCTGCACGGCGGAATAGATCGCGAGAGACATCGTCTGCGTTTTGCCGGGGATATTCCCTGCCAGCATGGCGGTCGCGCCAAATTCGCCTAAAGCGCGCGCAAATGAAAGCACGGTGCCCGCAGCCACGCCCGGCCAGCACGCTGGCAATATGACACGCCAGAATATTTCCCTTTCCGGCATGCCCAGCGTGCGTGCGGCAAAAATGAGTGTTTGATCCATCTGTTCAAACGCGCCGCGCGCAGCACGGTACATCAGTGGAAAGGAAACGACAGCCGCCGCAATCGCCGCCCCCTGCCATGTAAACACCACGGATATGGCAAGGCTTTCGAGTGTCTGCCCAAGCAGGCCGTTTTTCCCAAACAGCATCAGCAGAAAAAAGCCTACAACAGTGGGAGGCAGTACCATGGGCAGCGTAAACAGCCCGTCAATGAAGCCTTTAAAACGTCGACCCTTCGCAACCCTCCAGGCTGCAAACAGTCCAAGGAAGAAAGTGAATACCGTTGCAACGGCCGCCACTTTGAGCGATATATACAGCGGCGAAATATCCATGAATGTTACTCCTCAGCTTAATGAAAATATGCCCGGCGGCAAGCCGCCGGGCATATAGTCCGCTTCTAAATGCTATCTATTCTAAAGTATTCTGTCAAGCCTTGTACATGGTGAAGCCGGCGGCTTCGAACTGGGCGGCAGCATCGGCGGTAGAGAGATAATCGAGAAACGCTTTAGCGGCATCAGCCTGCTTCGCGTTGGCCAACACGGCCGCGGGATACACAACAGGCTTATGGCTTCCTTCGGGCGCTTCACAGACGACTTTGACACCCGTGGTGGTGGCTGCATCCGTAGCGTACACAATGCCGCAGTCCACATCGCCGGATTCAACCCAGCTCAATACGGTTCGAACATCCGCACCAAGGTTGGCTTTGGCGCTGACCTTATCCCAAAGACCCAGCGTGGTAAATACATCCTGCGTATACTGACCGACGGGCACGGAGGCGGGATCGCCGATGCCAACGAGCTTGACCTTATCGGTAGCTACGTCTTCGAAGGATTTGATATCCGCAGTGCTGTTGGCGGGGACTACGAGCACCACCTTGTTCACGAGCAGGTCCTTGCGAGTATCGGCAGCAATGAGGCTTCTTTCCGCGAGCGCATCCATCTGCTTCTTGCCGGCGGAAACGAACAAATCGGAGGGCGCGCCTTCTTCGATCTGAGTCTGCAGCGTGCCGGAAGCGCCGAAAGTGAAGGTGACGGTAACATTAGGCGCTACGGTTTTATACTGTTCAGCGATCTTCGGCAGCACATCTGTCAGGCTGGCAGCGGCCGAAACGAGTATTTCAACAGGTTCGGGTGTGGCGGCGGGCGTTGCAGCAGGCGCCTCAGTTGCAGCAGGAGCTTCTGTTGCGGCGGGTGTTGCGGCAGGAGCGGCGGGTGCGGCGCAAGCGCCGAAGAGCATCATCAGCGCCAGCAGCGCCGCTGCCATGGATATACGTTTCATTGGGTTTCGTCTCCTTTGACTACGTTGTATTGCAAAAGCTTTCAGGCTTATTGCCGCAATGATCACCACGACCAGGTTCCCGAAAGACTATTTCCTTCCGAAATAGCAGATGGGGTAATGGCAGACTTTGCAGTTCAGGCAAAAACCGCCCTCGCCCAGATCCTTCATATCCTCGTCCGATATACGCTCACCCGCGCATACTCGGGGCAAGAACAAATCAAGGCTAGTCGTCCTGCTGTGCAGAGAAGCGCCGGGAACACCGATGAGCAGGGTATTCTGAAGATACCCCATCGTCAACATGTTGCCGGGCTGCATGGCCACACCGCGGCCAAGCATGGCTGCGCCGCTTTCGCGGATAGCCGTCGGGGTCAGGTCATCAGGGTCTACGCTCATTCCGCCGGTAAAAAGCACGATATCGGCGTTCTGCGCTATAAATCCGGCCAATGCGTCCGCTATAGCGGCAAGGTCATCCGGGCATTTGACAGCGCCCAGCACGGTCGCCTGCAGCGCAGATAGTTTTTCGCGCAGTATGGGTTCAAACGCGTCCTGAATTCTTCCGTAGAAAATCTCGCTGCCGGTGATGATAATGCCGGCCTTTATTCCGGTGTAGGGTTTTACTTCAAATATGGGTGCGTATTCCACCGCAAGCCGTACTGCCTCATCCACATTGGAACGCGCAGTAACGAGCGGCACGATACGCGCGCCGGCAAGCCTCAAACCTTCCGATACCGGGGTATTCGTGGGCAAGCTTGGAATCGTGAAATCCGGTACGCGGTTGATGCGCTTAAGCCCCTCGCTGTTCACTTTAAACAGCCCGTCTATTTGAGAAAAGAGCTGGCATTTCCCTTCCACAGGCCCGCTGAATGAGATGTTCGCTCCGGAAATCGCATGCGTGATGAGGAGTGCGGCGTCTTCCTCATGTACCTCGTCCGCCCCTTCTTCCCAAACAAACACATGGTATTTGCCGATGTCCAGCAGCTTATCCACATCCTCGGAGCGAATAACATGGCCGCGCTTAAACAGCGGACCTTTCTGCCCATCGGGGAATATGGCTGTGACATCATGGCACAGGGCTTCGCCTACAGCGTCTTCTACGCGGATTTTCCTCATTCTTTTCACCTTTCACATGTACCATCGCCCATCGGCAATCTCTGCGTTATGATACCATTATTCTTATATCAGTACAACGGCTATCGTTCGTCTATTTGGATTTTTAATTCGCTATAGCCGAATGTTATGGTATATATCTTAGAACCTTCATAGCTGCATACTCCCGCAGACAGAAAAAGGGCGGCCCATGGCCGCCCTTACTGATAATTCTGTCTTACGCGATAACGGTGGCCACAACGCCAGCGCCTACCGTACGGCCGCCTTCGCGGATAGCGAAGCGCAGACCTTCTTCCAGAGCGATCGGCGTGATCAGCTTGATTTCCATCTGGATGTTGTCGCCAGGCATAACCATTTCCACGCCCTCAGGCAGGGTGATGTTGCCCGTCACGTCCGTCGTGCGGAAATAGAACTGCGGACGATAGCCCGGGAAGAACGGGGTATGACGGCCGCCTTCTTCCTTCGTCAGCACGTACACGCCGCCCTTGAAGTGCGTGTGCGGCTTGATGGTGCCGGGCTTAGCGAGAACCTGGCCGCGCTCGATATCCGTACGCTGTACGCCGCGCAGCAGCACGCCAATGTTGTCGCCCGCGATCGCCTGATCCAGCAGCTTGCGGAACATTTCAACGCCCGTGACTACTGTGGAGCGGGTCTGCTCGGTCAGACCGACGATTTCAACGGTTTCCTGTACCTTAACGGTTCCGCGCTCTACACGGCCCGTCGCGACTGTGCCGCGGCCGGTGATGGAGAACACGTCTTCAACAGGCATGAGGAACGGCTTGTCGGCAGCGCGCTCCGGTGTCGGAATGTAGCTGTCTACGGCGTCCATCAGCTCGAACAGGCACTTGCAGCTGTCGCATTCGCGCGCCTTCTTGCCCGCGATCAGATCTTCCATAGCGCGAAGGGCGGAACCCTTTATGATGGGGATATCGTCGCCGGGGAATTCGTAGCTTGAAAGCAGCTCACGGACTTCCATTTCCACCAGCTCGAGGAGTTCTTCGTCGTCAACCTGGTCAACCTTATTCATGAACACAACGATATACGGCACGCCGACCTGACGGGCAAGCAGGATGTGCTCGCGGGTCTGGGGCATCGGGCCGTCCGCCGCGGATACGACCAGTATCGCGCCGTCCATCTGCGCCGCGCCGGTGATCATGTTCTTAACATAGTCCGCGTGGCCCGGGCAGTCCACGTGCGCATAGTGACGGCTTGCCGTCTGGTATTCCACGTGCGCCGTGTTGATCGTGATGCCGCGCGCCTTCTCTTCGGGCGCCTTGTCGATTTCGTCGTACTTCATCGCGGCCGCATTGCCATCCTGAGACAGCGCCATCGTGATCGCCGCCGTCAGCGTCGTCTTGCCGTGGTCCACGTGCCCGATCGTTCCGATGTTTACGTGCGGCTTTGTGCGCTCGAATTTTGCCTTTGCCATTTTTGTTCGTCCTCCTGCACCATGTTGGTTGTTTTATTATTGTTGCGCCGGCCGCAAGCCGGCCGTATTTTTTAGTTGCGCCCCGTTATGCGGCTGGCCACATTTCCGGGCACTTCCTCGTAATGGTCAAACTGCATGGTAAACGTTCCGCGGCCCTGCGTACGGGACCGAAGGTCCGTCGCGTAACCGAACATCTCGGACAGCGGGCACATGGCGTGCACCGCCTGCCCGCCGCCGCGCGCTTCCATGCCTTCTATGCGGCCGCGGCGCGCGTTGACGTTGCCTATAACGTCGCCCATGTATTCCTCGGGCATCACGATCTCAACCTTCATCACAGGCTCAAGCAGTACGGAACCAGCCTTTGCGGTGGCTTCCTTGAATGCGAGCGAACCTGAAATCTTGAAAGCGAGTTCGGAGGAGTCTACCTCGTGGTAGCTGCCGTCGATCAGCGTTGCCTTGAAATCCACTACCTCAAAGCCGCCCAGCGCGCCGCTGCGGGATGCTTCCTGTATGCCCTGATCGACAGCGGGGATGTATTCACGGGGAATTACGCCGCCTACGATCTTATCCTCAAACAGGTATCCTTCGCCCGGTTCGCGCGGGGAGAATTCTACTACGCAGTGTCCATACTGACCGTGACCGCCAGTCTGGCGAACATAGCGTCCTTCCGCCTTGACGGTTCGGGTGATGGTTTCGCGGTAGGCTACCTGCGGCTTACCGACTGAAGCTTCCACGCGGAACTCACGTATGAGACGGTCCACGATAATCTCCAGATGCAGCTCGCCCATGCCGGCGATAATGGTCTGCCCCGTCTCCTGATCCGTGTAGGTTTTGAATGTGGGGTCCTCTTCCGCCAGTTTGACGAGAGCGAGGGTCATCTTATCCTGCCCGGCTTTTGTCTTGGGTTCAATCGCGACCTTTATGACAGGGTCAGGGAACTCCATAGATTCGAGCAGCAGCGGATGCTGTTCGTCACAAAGAGTATCGCCCGTTGAAGTATCCTTCAAACCACCTACGGCAGCGATATCTCCGGCGTAGACTTCGTCTACCTCCGTACGGGCGCTGGCGTGCATGAGCAGTATGCGCCCTACGCGTTCGCGCCTGCCCTTGCTGGCGTTATATACATAAGTGCCGCTTTTAAGCGTGCCGCTGTATACGCGGAAGAAAGCAAGCTTACCGACATACGGATCGGCAACGATTTTAAACGCAAGCGCGGAAAAAGGCGCCTCGTCAGACGGTTCTGTCGTGATTACGCCACCGCCGTCTATTTCGCTGCCCTGTGCGGCCGGAACATCGAGAGGAGAAGGCATGTAGTCCACAATCGCGTCCAGCAGCGGCTGAACGCCTTTGTTGCGGTAGGATGTACCGCAGCAGACAGGCACTACGTTGTTCGCGATCGTCGCTCTGCGCAGGCATACCTTTATTTCCGTCTCAGAGAAGTTCTCGTCGCCGCTCAGGTATCTTTCGAGCAGCTCCTCGTCTTCATCAGCAACCGCTTCAATCAGTTTCGCGCGGTACTCTGCAGCCTTATCGCGCATATTGGCAGGGATTTCTTCTTCGCGTACATCCACGCCCATATCGTCGTAATAAACCTCGGCCTTCATTCTGACGAGGTCTATGATACCGGTAAAGTCCGCTTCACTGCCGATGGGCAGCTGGATGGGCACCGGCTTTGCCCCTAAACGTTCCTCCATCATATGGACGACATTGAAGAAATCAGCGCCGGTGATATCCATTTTATTGACGTAAGCGAGACGGGGTACGCCATACTTTGTAGCCTGACGCCACACGGTTTCGCTTTGCGGTTCAACGCCGCCTTTTGCGCAGAATACCGCTACCGCCCCATCGAGTACGCGAAGCGAGCGCTCCACCTCAACGGTAAAGTCGACGTGACCCGGCGTATCAATGATGTTGATACGGTGCTCGCGCCAAAATGCTGTGGTAGCTGCGGATGCGATGGTGATGCCGCGCTCCTGCTCCTGCACCATAAAATCCATGGTTGCGGCGCCTTCATGAACTTCGCCCACCTTATGAATCTTGCCCGTATAAAACAGGATACGTTCGGTGGTAGTCGTCTTGCCGGCGTCTATATGCGCCATAATGCCTATGTTCCTGGTCATATCCAGAGATGTTTGTCTAGGCATGGTCCTCCTCCTTTCCGCTGAAGATGCAGCGTGTACAATAGGTTATCAAAAGTGTTCCTCCAAAGCATACGGTTTTTGTAAAACCGTAATAAAGAATACCGCGGATACGGCACAGCCGTATCCGCGGCGGATAGTTCGGCTTACCAGCGGTAATGAGCGAAGGCCCTGTTGGCTTCGGCCATCTTGTGGGTATCTTCCTTCTTCTTGAAGGCGTTGCCTGCCTGGTTGGCGGCATCCAGGATCTCTCCGGAAAGGCGCGCCATCATGGTGCGCTCACCACGCTTGCGGGCAAAAGAAACCAACCAACGAAGACCCAGCGTCTGACGGCGCTCGGGACGGATCTCGATGGGGACCTGGTAGGTAGCGCCGCCAACGCGGCGGGCCTTGACTTCGACCACGGGCATGATGTTTTCCATCGCCTGCGTAAAGACTTCAAGAGGCTCGCGGCCAGTCTTTTCACGGATGATGTCAAAAGCGCCGTAGCAGGCCTGCTGCGCGACACCACGTTTGCCGTCATACATGACCTGGTTGATCAGCTTCGTAACAACGATGCTGCTGTAAATAGGATCGGCAAGCACTTCACGCTTGGGTATAAATCCACGTCTGGGCATAGCATTCCCTCCTTACTTCTTGGGGCGCTTCGCGCCGTACAGGGAACGTGCCTGCATGCGCTTGGCAACGCCGGCAGTATCCAGCGCGCCGCGGATGATGTGGTAACGAACACCGGGCAGGTCCTTTACGCGGCCGCCGCGGATAAGCACAACGGAGTGCTCCTGCAGGTTGTGGCCGATACCCGGAATGTATGCGGTGCCCTCGAGGCCGTCCGTCAGACGGATACGCGCGATCTTACGCAGCGCGGAGTTGGGCTTTTTGGGCGTCATGGTACGCACGGCGGTGCAAACACCGCGACGCTGCGGGCATTGTTTGAGAATAGGAGCATTGGACTTATACTGAACCTGCTCCCTGCCCTTGCGAACCAGCTGGTTAATAGTAGGCATTTCGTTTCCTCCCGTAAAATCTCAGTTCAGGGACGCGGCGCGTACAGCATTTGCGCTCGACGTCTGATGCAACGCTTTGCGGCTAACCGCGCCGCAGTATCTATGTTTTAAGAAAACTCCCTGCAACCCCTTGAGGGAGAGATCATCAAATGGATTGGGGCTAGGCTTTTGGCACTCCTGCGCAGGCCGCGCCTACGTCGATACCGCAGGCCTCACCAAGTTCCAGCATGGTGGGCACTGTCCTGATTTCTACGCCGTATTCATAACAAACTGCTTTGAGTTTGTTTTTCAGGAAAGCCTCCACGTCATCAGCGAGGTAAACAAAACCGATAGTACCGGCCTGCACGGCCTTGATCACCTGTTTGGTCCCCACAACGGCGTTTTTACATAAGTCCCCGGACATTGTACATTTTGCCTTTCAAGCCCGCATAATTCCGCCATATCGGCGATGCTCCATGATCGGAGGCATATGCCAACGGCGCACTGTATCCTTTTCGCCGTTTTAAACCGGGCAAAACAAAAGAATACGCATGGCGCATAGGAACAAACGTCCACAAAAGCGCACCATGCGTATTTTACCATCCGGGTGGCACGTTGTCAAAGGCTTTTTGCCTTAACCTGCGGACAATGCGTTTTTTTCCGCTTACCGCTCCATCGCCGTGCTTATTGCGGCACGGCTGTCGCTTCTTCGGGGGTGCCGGTACCTACGCCCATGCGCATGCGTCTTTTTACAAATATCATCCGCAGACGCTTTCCGTTGGTGTTGAGCGGAAACCAGCCCTTTTCCTTCATTTCCCTGAGCGTAGGAAGTTCGAATGGGTCAAGGTACATCACCTTGTCATAACGCTTCTCAAGTGCTGAAGATATCAGCTTGCCGGCCAAAGCGCCAATGACGACGACAGCAATGAAAACACTAAAGGGAAGCACTGCCGCTATACGTTCAAGCGCATCGGAAATGCCGGGTATCGACAGCGCTAACAGAGTGAACATGCCAGCAAATACCGGGAGGGTCACTGGCAGATACTCTACTCTGAGTATGCGCTTACGGCACTTGTCGCATACGCCAAGCTGCACGGGAATAAGCGAACCGACAGCGGATTTTACCTTAAGCCCTATCACAGAGCGCTTGGTACGCTTGGGCTCGGGGTGCGCCAGATCAATCAGCCCATAGTAGTCACGCTTGTTCGGCTTGCCCTTGCACAGTACGCACTCTCTGCCGGAAAACAGATGGTGTATGCCGCCCTCGGGCAGCAGACCCATGAGTATATCCATATCCTTGATCGTCTGTTCCGGGCCCTCTTCGGTGCTGTTGACCATGCATTCCGCACAGGAAGGCATGTTCAGCAGATCGCAGTGCAGGGTATGATACAGTTTGCACTCAGTGTTCGTGATTTTTCGCCCCATGGTTGCCCTCCTGTTACGCGTCGGCGCCCGTCTCGCGTACCTCTACGTTCTTATACCGCTTGAGCCCGATGCCCGCGGGGATCAGCTTTCCTATGATGACGTTTTCCTTGAGACCCACAAGCGGATCTATCTTGCCCTTGATCGCAGCTTCTGTCAGCACGCGCGTCGTTTCCTGGAAGGACGCCGCGGAGAGCCAGGAGTCAGTAGCCAAGCTTGCCTTCGTGATACCCAGCAGCTTGCGCTTTGCAACAGCGGGCTGTCCGCCGTTGAGTATGACGGCCTCGTTCTCGCGTTCGAAGCGGAAAATATCGATGAGCTCGCCGGGCAGCATATCCGAATCGCCCGCATCCTCGATCTGTACCCTGCGCAGCATCTGCCGGATGATGATCTCAATATGCTTGTCGGAAATTTCCACGCCCTGCAGACGGTACACGCTCTGAACTTCCTTAAGCATGTAAGCCTGCACGCCCTTGACGCCCTTGATTTTGAGTATTTCGTGCGGATTGATGGAGCCTTCCGTCAACTCGTCGCCAGCCTCGACCACATCCCCCTCTTTTACCTTGACCTTGGAGCCAAAGGCAATGAGGTATGTTTTGGTCTCACCGTCGGTGCCGGTGATGATGGCTTCACGCTTTTTCTTGGATTCACTGAACGATACCGTCCCGCCGATTTCGGATACGACAGCTTCGCCCTTAGGCTTTCTCGCTTCAAAAAGTTCCTCTACGCGCGGAAGACCCTGCGTGATATCGTCGCCCGCAACGCCGCCCGTATGGAACGTACGCATCGTCAGCTGCGTGCCCGGTTCGCCGATGGCCTGTGCGGCTATGATGCCTACAGCCTCGCCGATATTGACTTCATCGCCTGTCGCAAGGTCGGAACCGTAGCACTTCGCGCACACACCATGCTCGCTGCGGCAGGTAAATGCCGTGCGGCAGGTAACGCTGTCCACACCCGCCTTGTCAATGAGGCTGCAATGTTCAACGCTGAGCATAACACCGGCGGGAACGATGACCTCGCCCGTTTCGGGGTGTACGACCTTTTCCGCCGTGTAGCGGCCAAGCAGCCGAGCGCCGAGCGGTTCAATAATCTTGTTGCCCTCGCGGATGGCGGTAAAGCGCATGCCTTTGACAGCCTCGCCGCGCGCGGCGAAACAATCCTCATCGCGAACGATAACATCCTGCGATACGTCTACGAGGCGGCGGGTAAGGTAACCGGAGTCTGCCGTACGAAGCGCCGTGTCGGCAAGACCTTTGCGCGCGCCGTGAGAGGAGATAAAGAATTCCAACACCGTAAGACCTTCGCGGAAATTCGCGCGGATAGGCACTTCGATGATCTGACCGGACGGGTCAGCCATGAGGCCGCGCATGCCCGCGAGCTGACGAATCTGAGCCGTGCTGCCGCGCGCTCCGGAGTTCGCCATCATGTAAATGGGATTGAACGGATCCAGCGACTTCATCAGCGCATCTGTTACCGCATTGGTGGTATTCTCCCACACCTTGATAACGCGCTGCTTGCGCTCCTCGTCGGAGAACAAACCGGTACGGAACAGGTTGTCGATTTTGACGACCTCGTTTTCCGCATCCTGCAGCAAGCCGGGCTTTTCCTTGGGAACGGTAATATCCTGGAAGCCTACCGTGATGCCGCCACGGGTGGAATACTCGAAACCGAGCTTCTTAATGCGGTCGAGCACCTGAGAAGTCACCGTGGGGCCGTGCTTGCGATAGCAGCTTTCCACGATTTTGCCCAAATCCTTTTTGAGGATAAGTCGGTCGATTTCCAGCAGGAACATATTGTCGTCAGTGCTCCGGTCGACATACCCCAGATCCTGCGGTATGGCGTTGTTGAACAACAGCCGACCTACCGTGGTCTCAATGACCTTGCGGCGTATTTCTCCGCGGATCATGCGTTCCACGCGCACCTTTACCCTTGCCTGCAGCGCGACTACGCCTGTCTGGTAAGCCATGATGGCTTCGTTTTCACTATGGAAGGCCTTGCCTTCGCCCTTCGCGCCGGGGCGTTCGAGGGTCAGGTAATAACAACCGATAACCATGTCCTGCGTGGGGGAAACGACCGGCTTGCCATCCTGCGGCTTCAATATGTTGTTGGACGCCAGCATGAGGAAGCGGGCTTCCGCCTGGGCTTCTACGGAAAGCGGCACGTGCACGGCCATCTGGTCGCCGTCAAAGTCCGCGTTGTATGCGGTACAGACGAGCGGATGCAGCTTGAGCGCGCGGCCTTCCACCAGCACCGGCTCAAACGCCTGAATACCCAGACGGTGCAGCGTAGGCGCACGATTTAAGAGTACCGGATGATCCTTGATAACGCCTTCAAGCACGCCCCACACTTCGGGACGCACGCGTTCCACCATGCGCTTGGCGCTCTTGATGTTGTGGGCATGGCCTTCTTCGACCAGCTTCTTCATAACGAAGGGCTTGAACAGTTCCAGAGCCATTTCCTTGGGCAGGCCGCACTGGAACATCTTAAGATCCGGTCCCACCACGATAACGGAACGGCCGGAATAGTCCACGCGCTTGCCGAGAAGGTTTTGACGGAAACGGCCCTGCTTGCCGCGCAGCATGTCGGACAGCGACTTTAACGGGCGGTTGCCGGGGCCTGTCACAGGGCGTCCTCTGCGGCCGTTGTCAATCAGAGCGTCCACCGCTTCCTGCAGCATGCGCTTTTCATTGCGCACGATGATATCCGGCGCTTTGAGCTCAAGCAGTCTCTTGAGTCGGTTGTTGCGGTTGATGACGCGGCGGTACAGGTCGTTCAGATCGCTTGTGGCGAAACGGCCGCCATCGAGCTGCACCATGGGGCGAAGCTCCGGCGGTATGACCGGCACCACGTCGAGTATGATCCACTCCGGCTTATTGCCGGATTTGAGGAATGCTTCTACAACTTCCAGCCGCTTAATAGCGTTGGCGCGTTTCTGTCCGGATGAATCCCGAATTTCATCGCGCAGCGACTTGTTGAGCTCCACGAGGTTGATCTGCTTTAAAAGCTCTTTGATAGCCTCGGCGCCCATTCCTGCTTTGAATGCTTTTGCGCCGTATTTCTGCTGTGCCTCACGATATTCCTTATCGGTCAAGAGACTCTTGTGCGTCAGCGCTGTATTGCCGGGGTCTATGACTACAAAATTCGCAAAATACAGTATCTTTTCGAGCGCGCGCGGAGACATATCCAGCAGCATCTTCATGCGGCAGGGGATGCCCTTGAAATACCAGATGTGGGATACGGGCGCGGCCAATTCGATATGGCCCATGCGCTCGCGGCGCACCTTGGCGCGGGTGACTTCCACGCCGCACTTGTCGCAGACCACGCCTTTATAGCGTACGCGCTTATAACGGCCGCAATGGCATTCCCAGTCCTTGGTAGGCCCGAATATGCGCTCACAGAATAAGCCGTCCTTCTCGGGCTTGAGGGTACGGTAGTTGATGGTTTCCGGCTTTTTCACCTCGCCGTGAGACCATTCGCGTATTTTCTCCGGGGACGCCAGACCGATCTGTATAGCGTCGAAGTTGGTTAATTCAAACAATTCGCGTCTCTCCCTTCCTCTGCCGCGTTACTCGTCGTCCTGCTCGTTAATGAGCAGATCTTCTTCGAGATCCTCGTCCTCCGCATCGTCTTCAAATTCGTCGAAGTCGTCGAACTCCGAGAATTCTTCGCCGGTGGGCGGCAGGATGGGCGGCGCGTCTTCCATGCCCGCAATATTCACGTCTATGACGGACGGTTCATCCTCGTCAGTGGATTCGCCGATTTCTAATATCTCGCGGGTATCCGAAAGCACTTTCATATCGAGTGCCAGCGACTGCAGTTCCTTAATAAGCACCTTGAAGGATTCGGGCACGCCCGGCTGCGGCACGTTTTCGCCCTTGACGATGGCTTCGTATGTCTTCACACGGCCAACCACGTCGTCGGACTTAACGGTCAAAATCTCCTGCAGGGTGTTGGCAGCTCCGTAAGCTTCCAATGCCCACACTTCCATTTCGCCGAAACGCTGTCCGCCGAACTGCGCCTTGCCGCCCAGAGGCTGCTGTGTAACCAGCGAGTACGGGCCGGTGGAGCGCGCGTGGATCTTATCGTCGACCAAATGCGCCAGCTTCAGATAATACATGTAGCCAACGGATACGCGGTTTTCAAAGGGCTCGCCGCTTCGTCCGTCGAACAGCACAGTCTTTCCGTCTTCGTCGAAACCTGCCTGACGCAGCCGTTCTTTGATATCGCTTTCCGTCGCGCCGTCAAATACCGGGGTGGCTATGTGCCAACCGAGCTTCTTGGCCGCTAAACCAAGGTGAAGCTCGAGCACCTGCCCGATATTCATACGCGAAGGCACGCCGAGCGGGTTCAAAACGATCTGCAGCGGGGTACCGTCGGGCAGGAAGGGCATATCCTCCACGGGCAGTATGCGGGAGATAACACCCTTGTTGCCGTGGCGGCCTGCCATTTTATCGCCGACCGATATTTTGCGCTTCTGCGCAATGTATACGCGCACCAGCTTGTTGACGCCGGGGGAAAGCTCATCCTTGTTTTCACGGGTGAACACTTTGACATCCACAACAATGCCGTCTTCGCCGTGGGGCACGCGCAGTGACGTATCACGTACTTCGCGGGCCTTTTCGCCGAATATGGCGCGCAGCAGTCGTTCTTCCGCCGTCAGCTCCGTTTCGCCCTTGGGCGTTACCTTACCAACGAGGATATCACCCGAGCGCACTTCCGCGCCCTGACGGATGATGCCGTATTCGTCGAGGTTCGCGAGCGCGTCCTCGCCGACGTTGGGGATATCGCGCGTGATTTCTTCAGGCCCCAGCTTGGTATCGCGCGCTTCTGTTTCATGCTCTTCAATATGGATGGAGGTGAACACGTCATCCTTCACCAGTTCTTCGCTGATCAGAACGGCGTCTTCGTAGTTGTAGCCCTCCCATGTCATGAAGCCTATGAGTATGTTGCGGCCAAGCGCGATTTCGCCGCTGTCTGTGGACGCACCGTCTGCGATTACCTGACCTTTTTCCACACGGTCGCCCTTTTTAACGATGGGGCGCTGGTTCAGGCAGGTACCCTGGTTGGAGCGCTGGAACTTGGTCAGCTTGTAGCTGTGTAACGAACCGTCTTTGTCTGCCCGAATGGTTACCCTGCGCGCGGTAACAGCGGCAATTTCGCCGTCCTCCTGCGCAATCGCCACAACGCCGGAGTCGTGCGCGGCCTTGTATTCCATACCGGTGCCCACAACAGGCGCTTCCGGAACAAGAAGAGGCACTGCCTGACGCTGCATGTTCGAACCCATCAGTGCACGGTTCGCGTCGTCGTTCTCAAGGAACGGGATCATGGCCGTGGCGACGGAGACCAGCTGCTTGGGCGAAACGTCCATGTAGTTGACTTCTTCGCTCTTCACTTCAATGATCTGGTCAAGCAAACGAGCAACAACACGGCTCTTTTTGAACCACCGCGTTTCGGGGTTGATGAGCTCGTTGGCCTGCGCGACGATGAACGGATCTTCTTCGTCCGCCGTCAGATATTCGATTTCGTCCGTAATGATACGGCGTTTGGCGTCCACCTTGCGGTACGGGGCTTCGATAAAGCCGTACTCGTTGATACGTGCATAAGTGGACAGCGAGTTGATCAGACCGATGTTCGGACCTTCAGGCGTCTCGATGGGGCACATACGGCCGTAATGCGAGTAGTGCACGTCGCGGACATCGAATGTGGCGCGCTCACGGTTAAGACCGCCGGGGCCCAACGCAGAGAGACGACGCTTATGCGTGAGTTCCGCAAGCGGGTTGGTCTGATCCATGAACTGCGAGAGCTGTGAGGAGCCGAAAAACTCCTTGATGGCAGCGGTCACAGGCCGGATGTTAATCAAATTACTCGGCATCGCCACGTCCATATCCTGCAGGCTCATTCTCTCGCGCACCACGCGCTCCAGCCTTGTAAGGCCTACGCGCAGCTGGTTCTGCAAGAGCTCTCCCACGGAGCGGATACGGCGGTTGCCCAAGTGATCGATATCGTCGATATTGCCGATATCATAGGGCAAACCGATTAGGTAGCTGATGGAAGCCACGATATCGTCCGGCACGATATGCCGGGGAATAAGATCGTAGACATGTTCTTTGAAGAACGCCACCTGCGCGGCTTTATCCATGCCTTCGCTTTCCTTCATGAGCTGCATGAGCGTGGGGAAATGTACGTATTCGTTCAGCCCAGCCTCAATAGGATTGAAGGAGAGGAAGTTCTTTGCATCCACGAACTGGTTACCTACCACTTTTACGCGGCGGCCATCCAATCGCAGCCATACAAAGGGAACGCCTGCTTCCTGAATGGCGCGCGCGTCTTCGCGCGAAAGCGTTTGCCCAGCCTGTGCAAGGACCTCGCCGGTATAAGGCGAAACCGCGTTTTCATCGAGCACGCGCCCGGTGATACGGCGGGCAAGCGCAAGCTTTTTATTAAACTTGTAGCGGCCTACGCGGGCAAGATCGTAACGCTTATCAAAAAACAGAGAGTTGAGCAGCGTACGGGCACTTTCCTCTGTAGGAGGCTCGCCCGGGCGCTGACGCTTGTAAATTTCAATCAGGCCTTCCTCGACGCTCGCCGTACCGTCTTTCTGCAGCGTAGCCGTCAGACGTTCGTCCTGACCGAGCAATTCCTCAATCTGGGCGTTCGTACCAAAGCCGAGCGCGCGCAGCAGCGCGGTGATGTGCACCTTGCGCTGGCGGTCGATCTTGACCCACAGCACTTCGTTGGAATCCGTCTCGTATTCCAGCCAAGCGCCACGGTTGGGGATGACCTGCGTAGAAAACAAAGGCTTGCCAACCTTGTCTATCGATTTGGAATAGTAAACGCCAGGCGAACGGACAAGCTGGCTAACAATAACACGCTCAGCGCCGTTGATGATAAACGTGCCCTGCTCGGTCATAAGAGGAAAGTCGCCCATGAATACTTCCTGCTGCTTGACTTCTCCCGTTTCCTTATTGATAAGGCGTACCACGACCTTAAGCGGAGCGGAATAATTCACGTCGCGTTCCTTGCATTCCTCAACAGAATACTTGGGATTCGACCTGTCAATGTAATAATCTACAAATTCCAGAACCAGCTTTTCAGAATAATCCGTAATGGGCGAGATGTCGTTGAGAACCTCCCTTAAATCCTCTGCCAGAAACCGTTCAAAAGAATTCTTTTGTACTTCGATCAGATCCGGCATATCGAGTACTTCATTGATCCGAGAGAAGCTCATGCGTGTCCGCTTTCCCGTCTTCACCTCATGCACCATCGCGTTCACTCCTAACCGATGCGTACGCATCAAAATCATTCACAAATTATACGTCAATTCTGCCTCGGGGCGGGCGCATTGGTCGGATTTGCCAATGTACCTATTGGAGTATTGCCAATTGTATGCCAGGGCATACCGCACGACTCCGACGCAAAAAAACACGATTCCATAACGCACATTCCAGCATTTGCTTTGGCTTTTCGCTGACGTTGCCTCTCCGGCGCCAACCGGTATAAGCGACAGCTTTGGATCGCCCTGCCTGTAATGGCGAAAATCCGCATGAAAGCCTCTCCCCCCCAAAAAAGGGCAGGAGAGAACATCATTCCATACATGTGCAGTTTATAATAATATCACCGCCACATACAAGTGTCAAATACTATTTTTCTCACTCTTCAAAATTTCTTCACAATTCATCCTGTATTTCCCAGCAGTAAAAGGCGGACGGCAACACACGATTGTACACCGACCCGCCTTCTCCTATTTCAGTTTAGCGAATATCATCCTGCCCGCGGCAGTCTGCAATACGCTTGTAACCACCGATTCCACGGTCTCTCCTATGAACTTGCGCCCGCTTTCCACTACTATCATGGTGCCGTCGTCAAGATAGCCTACGCCCTGCCCTGCTTCTTTTCCTTCCTTCACGACGGATACGATCATCTCTTCTCCGGGCAGCACGACAGGCTTAATGGCGTTCGCAAGCTCATTGATATTAAACACAGGTACGCTCTGTACGCTTGCAACCTTATTGAGATTGTAATCATTGGTTACAACCACTCCGCCCATGTCCTGCGCCAGCTTCAAAAGTTTCGCGTCGACTTCGGAAATATCTTCGTAATCGCGTTCTTCCACGCGAACGGGCAGAGACAGTTCCTTCTGCATACGGTGCAGAATATCGAGCCCGCGCCTGCCGCGGCAGCGTTTGAGTGAATCCGCACTGTCGGCGATATGCCGAAGTTCCTGCAACACAAAACCGGGCACAACAAGTTTGCCCTCCAAAATACCTGTCTGGCAGATATCCAGTATGCGGCCGTCTATGATGACGGATGTGTCGAGTATTTTGGGGCGCGCGTACAGACCCGCATCATTTTTGCGGGAAGAACGCAGCCAATCCGGTTCGCCAAGCTCACTGCGGCGTTTGATGGTGACGCTCAGGCCCAAATACCCAAACAGCACATACAATATAACGCTCACAGGCGCTACAAGCCAGGGCAGCGGTATTTTGCTGACCAAGGTACTTAAAAGCAACGCAAGCAACAGGCCTATGATAAGGCCCAATACGGAATAAAAAATATCCGCGAGAGGCATTTTGGTAAGCGCGTCCTCTGTGTTCCGGATCATGCGCGCGACCGCATCGATGCATTTGGGAGTAAAAATGAAGAAAATAATTGCAAACAGGACCGCACCCAAAGCGTAGATTAAGGTCAGCGCCCAACTGAGCAGGGCATCGTGCAGAAGCATTGTCTCTGTCCCAATCGTAACATGGATCGTATCGATGAGGAGCAGAACCAAACCGCAACCAAGCGCAGCGCCGATTACCGCACCAACTATACGCAGTATCTTTCGTACCAAAGAACAATCACCTCATTTCAATGTGCTTTATTCTCCCATTACAGCTAAAAATGACCCTTCCTCCTTTCCGCTCGCCGCCGATAATTCCGCGAGCAGCACTTGCCTTGCCGTAAGATACATTTTTCGTTCACCTGCAGAAAGTCCTTTATCCCGTTCCCGGCGAATAAGACTTTTCACAACGTCGGCTACGCCATAGATTTCTCCCTGACGAAGTTTCTCGAGGTTTTCACGATAGCGCTGATTCCAGTTTTCATTATCGGGCTGGCTTTCCTGCATAAGATACAACTGAACGCGCTCGCATTCTTCAGCGTTGATGACGGGACGAAGGCCAACGTTTTGCGCTGAATGCACCGGTACCATCGCCGTCATTCTGCCCAGAACAAAACGCAGCATATAGTATCGGGTAGTTTCACCCAGCACTTCGAGTTCCTGAATGGCTTCCACCACGCCGACGCCGTGCATGGGATAGCATATCTGCTGTCCGATCTGAAACACAAAACCGCCTCCTTTCCTGCCTATTACAATCATAGTCCATTCTTATAATAGCGGAATACGGCGGCCGTGTCAATAAAAGTGCATTTTATCATAGACCTTTTCCCCTTGTCAACGCATTTTGCATAAATTGTCCCAAACCGGTTTGTTTGTAATTGTGCTGGGGTTCATGCCAAATACCGGGTTTCGGGCAAAGAACATTGACGTTCATGGAGGTATGCGACTATACTGTATATAGAAATAACAGCTTTTGCCCGTACGCGTGCAAAAGCACGTATGGAGCGAGCGCAATGCAGCTGAGCGGCGTGGTTTTGTCCATGCGGGAAGAATGCGTCAAAATACGCCGTGACCTTCACCGCATCCCCGAAACCGCATTTCAGGAATACAAAACACAGGCTTACGTGCGCGAATATCTTGCGCGGCTAAACCCCGACAAACTCACAGACATTGCGGGTACCGGCGTTAAGGCGGTTTTTTTTGCGCCCGCCGCTACGCAAACCATAGCGTTTCGTGCGGATATGGACGCCCTGCCCATTGAGGAATGGACAAAAGTCCCCTATGCGTCCGAGCACCCTAATAAAATGCATGCCTGCGGCCACGATGGGCACATGACCGTAGCGCTGTTGCTCGCAAAAATCGTTTCCGAGCGAAGGGACAAACTGACCGCCAATGTAGTCATTTTGATGCAGCCCGGCGAAGAAGGCGCAGGCGGCGCACGCAAAATGATTGAAGAAGGCGCGCTGCGCGAGCCGAGGGTAGACCGTATATACGCCCTTCACGTTTACCCCGAATTAAAACGCGGGCAACTGGGCGTGCGGCGCGGCACATTCATGGCGCAGTCCATTGGCTTTGACTTGACCGTTCTCGGTAAAAGCGCACATGGCGCAAGCCCGGACAAGGGAATAGACGCCGTCGTCGCGGCGGCGGAGCTTATATCTGTTCTTCAGACGGTGGTATCGCGTTCCACCAGCCCCGAGGAACCTGTCGTACTCACCATAGGCAAGATACACGGCGGCGAGGCACGCAATATCATCTGCGACAAAGTCGTTATGTCCGGCACGTTGCGCACGTTTTCCAATGAAATGCGTGAACAGATTATGGAACGCATCGGCAAAATATTGGCGGGCTTCGAGGTTGCGACAGGCATTACGACCGAGTTTAAGGAAGTGCAGTTCTATTACAGCGTGGAAAACCCCTTGGATATGACGGAGGAGTTTCAATTGCTGATGCAGTCGGATATTACACCCATGCAGCATCTGATGATCGGCGAGGATTTCTCTTTCTACCAGCAGGAGATCCCCGGGCTGTTTTTCTTCGTGGGCGTGGGCGAATACAGCGGCTACCCGCCCCTGCACAGCCCGCACTTTGATTTCAACGAGGAATCCCTGCTCTACGGCTTAGAAGCATATTGCAGAATGCTGCATATAACAAAGTAAATGACAACGGACGGTTCCGCTTACAGGAACCGTCCGTTTTATATCTTGTCTATCTTTGATTGATATTTTCCAAAGATATGGATTGTGCGTCAATCAGCGCCGCTTCCGCTTCATCGTGCGTAACCAGCACAATAAGAGGCGCTGCGTTTTTGATATGTGCTGCCACGCGGCCGCGCAGTGCGTCGTCGAGTCCGTTGAAGGGTTCATCCAGCAGGAGTATATCCCCGCCGTAAGCCAATGCCCGCGCAAGCGCCACCCGGCGGCACATGCCTCCGGAGAGTTCCGCGGGCAGCTGATCGGCAGCATCGGCAAGCTCCATACGCGAAAGCCAATCCCGCGCCACCCGCTCACGATTCGGCATGGCATCGGGCAGAGCCAGCAGCACGTTTTCATAGGCGGTGTACCAGGGAAGCAGCCTGTCTTCCTGAAATACCATCGTCACCCGCTTGCCCGAAAGACCTTCCACTTGCCCGCTTTTTGGGCACTCCAGCCCCGCAAGCACGCGAAGCAAAGTCGTCTTGCCCGAACCGGACGGGCCAAACAGAGCGACCGCGCCATTTTCGGGCAGAGTCAATGAAATGCTGCTGAGCACTTCTTTTTCCCCGTAGCGTACGCTTACGTTCATCAATCGTATGCTCAAGCTGCGCCCCCCTTCCCCCGCTTAACCGTCAGCGCTTTTACAAACAAGCGCTCGAACAGCATGGAAAGAGCGATTACAACCGCCGTCCACGCGAACATATCCGGCGTTTCCAGATAGTTCTTACTTTCGATAAGGCTTTTGCCAACGGAGTTCGCCGTTCTGGCAAGCACTTCGGCTGCGACTCCGGCTTTCCACGCAAAACCCAGCCCTGTTGCACAGGCAGCCAGCAAATGCGGCATTACCGATGGCAGGTATACGCGGCGCAGTGTTTTCGCGCGACCAAAGCGGAACAAGGATGCCATTTCAATGAGCCGTGCGTCGGCAGCGCGTATGCCTTCCTGCGTGTTGGCCCAAATAAGGGGCAGCACCATTACAAACGCAGCAAACGCGGGCACCGCATCGGTATGCAGCCACAAAAGTACCAGCAATATGAACGACGCGACGGGCGTAGCCTTCAATATGCCGCGCAAAGGGCGCAGCAGCGCATCCGTGAACGGGGAAAACGCCGTCAGCACGCCCAGAATCGCACCAAGCAGCACAGCAGCAATATATCCTGCGCCTATCCTAAGCAGGCTGAACGCGGAGGATATCCAAAACCCGCCTTGTCCGGCCAAGCGAACAAGGCTTTGCGCCGTCTCAACAGGCGATGGCAGTATGAGCGCGGAATGCACAAGCATGCTCGCCATCTGCCAGACGAAGAGCCAGAATACCGCTATGCCCGTACCGCGCAGCGCGGCGCCATAGTTGCCCTTTTTCATCGTTACGGCAGGTAATAAAAGTCGTCGCCGGGCAGCTTGTCGCCTACGCTCTTCGGATCGGCCTTATACAGTACCTGCAGCATGGCAAGTGCGTCCGCCTGCATATCCGGACCGGTGACGCAGACTATGTTGCAGTTGGGGATCGCGGCCTTTGCGGCCGCCGCACTGGCCATAATGCCGTATTGCTCGATGAGCGCAGCAGCATCCTCAGGCTTTTCGTTGACGAAGGATGTGGATGCGGCATATTCCTGCAGGAACGCGTTAACGGCATCGGGGTTATTCTTTATGACGTCACGGCGTGCGATGAGGCAGCCCTGAACGAGCTGGGTGCCGCCGGATACCTTGTTCCATTCTTCAGTCAAGTCCAGCGCAACGCGCAACGAATTGTTTTTGAGCAGCGAAGCCGTTGCATTGGGTTCGGGCAGCATGGCAATGTTCACCCCGCCTTCCCCCGCCGCAAGCAGTGTGGCAAGTTCCGTATGATCCGCCATGTACTTGATATCCACTTTGCCGGCAATCCCGTTCTTTTCAAGCAGGTAGTTAAGTATGAATTCCGGCGTTGCGCCCTGACCCGTGGCATACAGCGTCTTGCCGGAGAGATCGGCAACGCTCTTCACCTGATCGCCGTTTTCCAGTATATACAGTACGCCGAACGTGTTGACCGCAATAATCGCCACATCGCCCTGCGTTTTGTTATACAGGGCGGCCGCAAGGTTAATGGGCGCTGCCGCGATATCTGCTTCGCCTGTAATGATTTTGCCGCTGATTTCATCCGGAGCGGAGGACAGTGTGATGTCATAGTCGACAACCGTCTTTCCTTCCTCATCCTCTTTCATGAGCTGCACGAACCCCATGCCCGTCGGCCCTTTGAGCGCGGTGATCTTTAGCTGAGCACGCTGTGCGGGTTGTTCTGTTGCGGCGGGAGCAGAACTTGGCGCCTGTGTTTCAACGGGCGCGGTGGTTTGCTGCGGCGCGGGAGCGACGCAGCCTGCAAGCAGCGCCATTACCAATACGAGCGCGGCAAGAGAGGCAAGCATACTGTTTCGTTTCATGGCATCCTCCTGTAAATATACAAATCTATCGGAAAGTACGCCTTAGCGAATATCGGGCGATACTTCAACGATTTCAATGGTCCGGCCCTTACGTCGAATTCTATTTTCGGCTTCAAGCTTATCCAAAGCGCGATACAGTGAAGCCCGGCTAACGCTCAGCGACTGCGCAAGCGCGGTAAGCGCCAAAGTCAGTTTTCCATCCCCGGCATTTTGAGATAGATACAGCAGCACGCGCTGTTCGGTCGTCGGGCAGATGAGTTCTTCAATGCGCTCGTTCAGGAAATGGATGCGACCCGTCAGATACCGCATATAGTTTTCACAAAGACGGAAATCCGAACGCAGCATTTCACGAAAAACAAGCTCCGGTATGAGCAGCGCGGCGGCATTCTTCTGCGCAAGGATACGGGTAGGGTATTCGCGTGTCACGCCATCTGTAAATATGGCGGCCATACCGAATAGAGCGCGAGGCTGCAGCACGCTCATGCGCAAATACCCTTCCTGAGAGTGTTTCTCCACCACGGCGCTTCCGCGCAGAAGCACCCCCAGGCACCCGCCGCCCGTTTGTGCCGAGAGCATTTCCTCCCCGGCTGCGTAACGGACAAAGTCTATGCCCGACATTTGTAGCAGCGGCACAATCTCATTCGCCATTATGCCCCTGAACAGGAATGTTTCCTGCAACGTTTTTGCGATGCTTTGCGCCTGCTTTTCCGTAATGCCCGGCATAATACCCTCCAGATTTGTCTCATATGAGACAATCTACGCATATTGTATGCTTGCAGTGCGACATTGTCAACATTTTCTCAATCATTCTACAAAGAATTGAGTTTCCCCAAAAATAAAACGAATGGGACGCTGTGCACCCCATTTCAGAAAACTTAAAAATCATTCTCTAAAAATAAGTCAAAGCTGACGACATGTGCGTCAGCTTTGACACCTTGCACGGTCGCCGCACGGAAAACGCCGCAGCGTTTTTAGGCGACCGTGTGAAAAACTTACTCACAAAAGTGGCGCAGCCACTTTTGTGATTTAGTGTCCGTTCCCCTGTTCATACTGCGCGCGAGGCCCGCCGACATATTTGGGCCGGGTACGCGCCATTGTGATGACAGCCTGACCTACTCGGCGATTTTCGCTGTGCACCGGCACCACGACCGGTCTTAGATGCATGCCTATGAATGTTCCGCCGATATCAATACCCGACGTTGCGCGCGCTTTGATATCTTCCACCATTACGGCATCTTTGAGCCTTGTATATGCCTGCACGGCAAACGCGCCGCCCGCGTGCAGCCACGGTTTCACCCATACCTGCGTCAAATCGTATTTCTCCATTGCCGCACGCTCTACCACAAGCGAACGATTCAGATGCTCACAGCCCTGTACGGCAAGAAATAGTCCTCGTTTTTGTATTTCCGGCAGCAAAACTTCCATGATCGCCACAGCGATTTCTTCGCTGGACTGCGTGCCTATGCAGTGACCCGCGACTTCGCTTGTTGAGCAGCCCACCACGAATAAATCGCCCGGCCGCGTCGTGTCTTTTTCAAACAGATCGGCAAGCGCATTGCGCAACTGCTGCTGTATTTGTTTCAGATCCGGTTCCATGCTATCCCTCTTTTTTCGTCGGTTTTCGCGTACTTTTACAGCAAGTGCATTATACCCCGCGTTTGGGTAAACGTCAATGCGGCAGGCAGACACGAAACGCCGTGGGCAATGCGTGCTCTCCCCCCTGCTCCATCGTCCACTCCCATTTTGCAGGCAAGCCACTGCATTCCGCATCCAAAGCGTATACGCGCATATGCCATTCCACATGCGTAAAAATATGTTTGCGAGAATACCTTGCAATAGCGCCCTTAGGCGAAATCCCCCACGCGGACAATTGCTTTGTCATTGCGTCCTGCTCCAAGTGACCCGGCAGATTGGGAAGCTCCCACAAACCCGGAAGCAGGCCGGTATTTTCCCGCTTGCGCACCGCCACACTTCCACTTGCGCGCAATACGAATATGGTGAGTTCTTCACTTCGGCGCGGCGCTTTTTTGCTGCGGACGGGCAACTCCACTTCCCTGCCCTGCGCATGCGCGCGGCATAGTCCGCTCACCGGGCAATCCGCGCACCGCGGCGCAGCATTTGGAAGGCAAACGGTCGCCCCCAGTTCCATCAGCGCCTGATTGAACGCGCCGGGCTTATCTTTGGGTATCATATCCCGCAGCACCCGCTCGGCTTCCTTTCTTGCGGCGGGCAAGGCGATATCCATATCGCTGCCGCAGAGCCTCGCAAGCACGCGCAGCACATTGCCGTCCACCGCCGGTTCAGCCGCATCGTACGCAATGGAGGCGATAGCCCCCGCCGTATACGGACCTATGCCGGGCAGCGCAAGCAACTCCCGCATATCTGAAGGCAGTTTCCCGTCATAACGCTGCACGATCATTTGCGCCGCACGCTGCAGATTGCGTGCGCGGCTGTAATAGCCCAGCCCCTCCCATAGTTTGAGCAGCTGTTCCTCGGGTACGGCGGCAAGTGCCTGGATATCCGGCAGCGCCTGCAAAAACCGCAGGAAATACGGTTTTACCGCTTCCACCCTCGTCTGCTGCAGCATGATTTCGCTGACCCACACGCGGTATGCATCCGTATTCTCACGCCACGGCAGCTCGCGGGCATTCTGTTCATACCACGCAAGCAACGATTGTGCGACAGGCAGTGAAGTAAATCCCGTTATACTGTTTTCCAAAGCAGCCTGTTCCCTTCAAACTGCGCTTCCAACCGCCCCTGATCCAGAAGGTAGGAAAGGTAGGAACGCAATGTGCTGCCCACCAGCACATATTGGTTAAAGTCCAAAGTAAGCCTGTAATGGTCAAACACAAGCGTTACAATTTCCTCCGCGATACGCGGCGTTTCACAAAGCCGCAAAAGGAGACCGATGATTTCGTACACCTTATCCCGGTTGGCGCGCACAAGCGGCGCAATATCCTCCGTCGGCTCCGCGTGCGCAGGTACGAACAGCCTTGCCTGCATTTGTTCTACGCGATCGAGCGTAGCGAGGTATTGCTCCACATCGTAAACAAAGCTGATATGGTATTTTTCAATGATGTGCGCACCCATCAGCGAATCCGCTAGAAACAGCACATCGTCCGGCGTACGTACGCCGATCATATCAAAATAGTGGCCGGGCAGGGGAATGATTTCAACTCCCGCAGGCAGGCCTTGTGAAGCATCCCCGACAGGTTGGCTCGGCTGCGCCATGAGGAACTTGTTACGCAATGCCTTGGGCGGGAACGCGCCGTATAAGAAGGAAGGTTCCAGTATGGGAAACTGCGCGAAGGCGTTCTCGATGCCGCTTGAGCGGATTGCGCAGCTTGTCCTCTGCTGCAAAAACGCGTTGCCGCCTATATGATCCGCGTTGGAATGCGTGTTGAGTATGGTTTTCAGCGACCAACCGTTAGCGGTCAGGTGCTGGTTGATTTTGCGCCCCGCTTCCTTATCGTTGCCGCTGTCTATAAGCGTAACGGCCCCGTTTTCCACATACAGGCCGATCATCGCCGGAGATTTGATGATGTAGGTATTCGATCCCACTTGTTCAAGCTCGTACATTACAAACCGCCTCGCTTTCTTCTTACACAGTATCCTCGCCAAACCGGCCGCTTGTCAAGCGCAGTATGCCAATCCGGCTTTGTTTGTGGCCTTATTTGTAACAAGAATATCACAATATGGTATTTGCATTGGACGTGGTTTGCGGTATAATCGGTTTAGCACTCATTGTATTCGAGTGCTAATACTATGAGTAAAAAAGGTGATAGTATGGCACTGCAACCCTTCCAGGCGGAATCCAAACGTTTATTGGATTTGATGATCAATTCCATCTACACGCACAAGGAAATATTCCTCAGAGAGCTCATCAGCAACGCAAGCGATGCCATCGACAAGCTGTATTACCGCGAGCTTGGGGCCGGCGCAACCGGTTTGGCAAAAGAGGATTTCTTTATTTCCATTGAGACAGATAAGGATGCACGTACGCTCAGGATTTCCGACAACGGCTGCGGCATGACGCGCGACGAGCTCATTCAGAACCTTGGTACGATCGCAGACAGTGGCACGCTGCGTTTTCGTTCCGAGCAGGGCGCATCCGATGCGGAGATTATAGGTCAGTTCGGCGTTGGGTTCTATTCCGCGTTTATGGTGGCGAAACGGCTTACCGTCATCAGCCGCGCGTATGGTTCCGACGAAGCGTGGCAATGGGAAAGCGAAGGTGCGGATGGTTTTGCCGTTACGCCCGCTGCAAAAGATGGCTATGGTACCGAAGTGATACTGCAGCTCAAAGAGGATACCGAAGACGAGCATTTCAGCGAATACCTGGATTTGTACCGAATTCGCTCGCTCGTGAAGAAGTATTCCGATTATATCCGCTATCCCATCCGCATGGCGGTGGAAAAAAGACGTCCGCGGGACGACGATAAAAAAGAATACGAGGCTTATACGGAAATTGAAACGCTCAACTCCATGGTACCGCTGTGGAAGCGCAGCAAATCAGAACTGACGCAGGAAGAATACGATTCCTTCTATCAGGAGAAGTTCGGCGATTTTGAAAAACCGCTGCGCACCGTGCATACCAGCGCGGAAGGTTCCGTAAGCTACCACGCGCTGCTGTTCTTCCCCGGCAACGCGCCCTATAACTACTACACCAAGGAATTTGTAAAAGGCCTGCAGCTGTATTCGAGCGGCGTTCTGATTATGGATAAATGCGCCGACCTGCTGCCGGATTATTTCAGCTTCGTGAGGGGTCTTGTCGATTCACCGGATCTTTCCCTGAATATTTCCCGGGAATTGCTGCAGCACGACAGGCAGTTGAAGGTCATCGCGACCAATATAGAAAAGAAGATCAAGAACGAACTGACCGCCATGCTCGCCGAGGACAGGGAGAACTACGAGAAACTGTGGGCAGCGTTCGGCCTGCAGATGAAGTACGGCGTATACAGCGGCTTCGGTCAAAACAAAGCGGCGCTTGAAGATTTGCTGCTGTTCCATTCCATGGATAAAAACAAGCTCGTCACCCTGCGCGAATATGTGGACGCCATGCCCGAGTCGCAAAAGGCGATTTATTACGCAAGCGGCGCATCCGTGGCGCGTATAGAAAAGCTGCCGCAGCTCGACCGCCTGCGCGACAGAAATTACGACGTACTGTTCTTGACGGACGACGTAGATGAATTTGCCCTGCAGATGCTCAACAAATACGCGGAAAAGGAATTCCAGAGCATCGCTGCAAGCGACCTCGATCTCGGGGACGAAGAAGAAAAGAAAGCCGCCGAAGAACAGAGCGCCGCGCACAAATCGCTGCTCGATGAAATGACATCCGCATTGAACGGCCGCGTAAAGGCGGTGCGGGTATCCAACCGTCTCAAGAAACACGCGGTATGCCTTGCTGCGGACGGCGCGCTTTCGTTGGAAATGGAAAAGGTGCTCAACAAGCTGCCCGGCGACCACAATGTCAAGGCGGAGCGCGTGCTGGAAGTCAATCCCGAGCACGCAGTGTTTGCAACGCTGCAGAAGCTTAACGACGGCGACAAGGAAAAACTCAAAGCCTACACCGAAGTACTTTACGCGCAGGCGCAGATTCTGGAGGGCATGCTGCCCGACGATCCCGCGGCGTATTCCGACGCGGTATTGAGCCTGATCAGCTAATGCCGCATCTGACCTATATTTCTAAAAAAGGCCGTGTCAGAAAACATCTGACGCGGCCTTTTTGAGTATCGGCAAGCCTTCTATGGGGGTGTGGGGGATTCGAAAATCCCCCGCATTCAATCCGATTTGACGACATGTGCGTCAAATCGGTGGAAAAAATGCAGCCATAAGCTGCATTTTAACCCACAGAAACCCATCGGCAAAGTCCAAAGGACTTTGCCGATGGCCTTTTAAAACCACGGCGGCACATTTGCCCAGATGCCGGTGCACATTTGATCCGATTCGTTCCGGATGAGATGCGGCTGCGTGGAATTGAACGTGATGCTATCCCCTTCTTTTAAAACATGCACTTCGTCGTTGATCTGCACGATAAGCTCCCCGCTCAAAATCAGCCCGCATTCGCTGCCGGGATGCGAATACAAGCCGGGGCCGGTGGTACTGCCCGGGTCGTATTCGTTGTAGATAAATTCGATAGGACCCGACAAATTGGGATTTAAGAGATACAGCCGTATGCCATGCCCCGGCGAAAGCACCTTCCGCTGTTCTCTATGCACGACCGGCGAATGGCCGGTATTAATCACAGCGGTAAAATTCTTTAAGTACGCTTCCATATCAAACCCTGCATCCATCTGCACCGAAACCGCAGAATTTACGCCTTGCTCCGTTTCATCCGGATGTACGCTTTCAAAAAGATAACTAAGAGGAATGCCCATGGCGTTGCCTATTTTTTTCAGCGTCGCGATGGACGGAGAGATTATGGCACGCTCCACCTGACTGATTAGGCTGGGCGTAAGCCCCGTCAAATTTGAAAGCTCCACTATGGTCAGGCCCTTTTCGCTGCGTATCTGCCGAATGCGCTTACCCAGGGATTGCGATACATGATCCTCGTTTTGCTGTATTCCTTTGTTTTCTTCGTCCGGCATGCGTTTGCCTCCAATGATATTTACAATCCATATGTAACACGCGCAAATTTCATTGTCAATGAAATTCGTAATTGTTGTATTAATAAGCAAAATCGTTTCGTTGATTTAGTATTTCAGGGTGTTCCCGTTGACAGCACATTTTGCGCGGCCTATAATGAATTTAATTCATACTGAAACCATTTGCAGATCTGTTTTTCCATAGAGAAACCACACAATTCTTGAATATAGGAGGCAATGACATGAGCAAAATCAAGGTCGGCGTAGCGGGATACGGCGTGATCGGGCAGCGGCTTGCGGACGGCGTGGCGCTGCAGGGAGATATGGAGCTGGTGGGCATTGCGGATCTTGCACCTACTCTTGCCATTCGGGCACTCAAGGAAAAGGGCATGCCCTATCACCTGTATCTGGTGGAAGGCGCGGATAAATCCAAGTTTGACGCGCTGAATATTCCCGTATCCGGTACATTTGAGGAGCTCATAGACAAAGTCGACGTCATGCTGGATAGCGCGCCCGGCGGTATCGGCGCGAAAAACAAGGAACTGTACCTGAAAAAGGGCGTAAAGGCCATATTTCAGGGTGGCGAAAAGGATTCCGTCGCCGACGTATTCTTCCACGGCTATGCGAATTATGAAAAGGGTCTGGGCGCGGATTATCTGAAACTGACCAGCTGCAACACAACGGGTCTCATCCGCTCCGTGGATTGCCTTGACCGGGCTTGCGGGCTTGATAAGGTGGCCATCACCATCATCCGCCGCGTAGCGGATCCCGGCGATTATCACCGCGGGCTGACCAACGCGCTGCAAATGGAAAAAGCCCCGAGCCATCAGGCGCTCGACCTCATGACAATCATGCCGCATGTCAAAGCCACGGGCATACTCGTGCACACGCCCGTCACACACGGACATATCATCACCGTAGTCGCATCGGGAAAAGACGGCAAGAAGATTACACGGGATATGGCGCTCGAAGCGTTCAGTAAGCACCCCAGAATTCGTATCGTCAGCATCGACGAAGGCTTCTTAGGAAACGCAAGCCTGTTCCGGTATGCGCGTGATCTTGGAAACCCGCGCGGGGACATGTATGAGATAGCGCTGTGGAGCGACAGCATTGTGGAAAGCGGCAACGATATCATGTACGCCGTCAACATCCCTCAGGAAAGTGTCACCATCCCCGAAACCATAGACGGCATACGCGCCGCCTGTAAAATGCAGCAGACTCGCGAAGAAGCCACGAATAAAACAAACGAGTATCTCGGCATAGGAAAATGGAAGTAGGGAGGCGTCCCCATGCGGTTTGGCATCCATACGCTCGATGAATACGACGTTCGCGGGAAAACCGTATTGTGCCGGGTGGATATCAACCAGCCGGTGGATAAAAACACGGGCAGGCTCAAAAGCACCACGCGCATAGAAGCCTGCGTGCCCACAATCCGCGAGCTTTCGGATAAAGGCGCGAAAGTGGTGCTTCTTGCGCATCAGGGCAGCGACATCGAATACCAGAACTTCTATACCACAGAACCGCACACCAAAGTTCTGAGTTCTTTCCTCGGCCGTGAAGTGCAATTCATTGACGACATTTGTGGCCCGGCCGCACGCGAAGCTATCCGCTCCCTGCGTGACGGGGAAATACTGCTTTTGGATAATGTGCGTTACTGCGCCGAAGAACAGACTTTGTTTGAATGGAAGCTTCTCCTCACCCACGAACAGCAGGCTAAAACGCAGGTGGTACAAAAGTTAGCCCCGCTTGCTGATCTGTACGTGTGCGACGCGTTTGCGGCCGCACACCGCGACCAGCCCAGCCTATGCGGTTTTGAACAGGTACTGCCCTCCGCTATGGGCAGGCTGTTCGAACAGGAGTACTGCGTGATTTCTTCCATCATGGAAAACCCCGCGCGCCCCTGCACTTTTGTACTGGGCGGCGCGAAGATATCCGACGCGTTTTTGATGATGGAAACGGTATTGAAGGGCGGCGCTGCAGACGCGGTGCTCACCGGCGGCCTTGTCGCCAACATATTGTTTGCCGCATCGGGGAAAGAAATAGGCTCCGGCAGCATGGAATTTATTCTCAAGTCCAATTACGGCGAATACATAAACAAAGCAGGCATGCTTTACAAGCGGTATGCGCAAAAAATCCGTCTGCCGGAGGATGTCGCTTTCCTCAGGGATGAAACTCGTTGCGAATCATCGACGGACGCTATCCCTGCCGACGCGACGGTGCTTGATATCGGCTCCCGCGCGGCAAAAAGCTATGCAGACACCATAAACGCTTCCAAAACGGTATTCGTGAACGGCCCCATGGGCGTATATGAGCAGCCGGAAACCGAGCTTGGCACAAAGGTTGTTTGGGACGCGCTGGGCGATACCCAAGCCTATACCGTCGTAGGCGGCGGAGACAGCATTACCGCCACGTCGAAGTATGGCAAAACTGAGCTCATCTCTTATATCTGTACGGGCGGCGGTGCACTCATACGGTTTCTGACCGGAGAGGAATTGCCCGTCGTCAAAGCGTTGCGGCACGCAGCTGCAGCCTTCCCCATTCAATAAAGGAGCACGATATGAAGCTGGAATTCGGGTTCGGTTCCTGTACGCAGACAGTCGACGTTCTGGAACGCAACTTAATCGGCGTTCTGCTTCCCAACCCAGTAGAACACGGGCAGACCGGAGAAATCGAGGTACGCAGGGCGCTTACAAACCCCATCGGTTCACCCAGCCTTCATGATATCGTGCGGCCGGGTGAGAAAATCGTTATCATCACCAGCGATATCACCCGCCCCATGCCCACACATATCGTCATGCCCGTGCTGTTGGATGAACTGTACGCGGCAGGCGTACGTAAAGAGGACATTACGCTGGTGTTCGCATTGGGCAGCCACCGCAGGCATACCGAAGCAGAGCGAAAATACCTTGCCGGTGAACGCGCGTGGAACGAAATCACATGCATCGACGGAGATTATTCGGATTGCTTGCACTTAGGCGTCACCTCGCGGGGAACGCCGGTGGATATTGTGCGGCTCGTGGCGGAAGCCGACAGGCGCATTTGCCTTGGCAATATCGAATACCACTATTTCGCCGGATATTCGGGCGGCGCAAAAGCCATTATGCCCGGCGTATCTACACGCGATGCCATACAAAGCAACCACAGCCGTATGGTGGAAGAAGCCGCCTGTGCCGGAAAGCTTGTTGACAACCCGGTGCGCGAAGATATCGAAGAAGCTGCCGCCATGGTGGGCATCGATTTCCTGCTCAATGTAGTGCTGGATGAACACAAACAGATACTGCTCGCGGTCGCGGGCGACGCAGTCAAAGCCCATCAGGCAGGCTGCGACTTCTTAGACAAACTCTATCTCAAGGAAATTCCCGCGCGCGCGGATATCGTGTTGGTGTCGCAGGGCGGCACCCCCAAAGATATCAACCTGTATCAAACACAAAAGGCGCTCGACAACGCAAAGCACGCCGTGAAAAAAGGCGGCGTGGTCATACTGATAGGGTCCTGTAAGGAAGGCATGGGCGAACGCGTATTTGAAGAATGGATGACGACCGCCGCGTCCCCAGAATCCATGATCCAGCGTATCGAACGGGACTTTCAGCTCGGAGGGCACAAAGCGGCTGCAATCGCGCTGGTGCTGCGCGATGCGGATGTGTATCTGGTATCGGAACTCGCGCCCGCAGTCGTTCGTTCCATATTCCTTACCCCGTTCCCCACGGCGCAGGAAGCGTTCGACGTCGCCCTTGAACGGTTCGGGCCCAACGCGACCGTGCTGGCCATGCCATATGGGGGGTCAACGCTGCCGCGGGTGATGAACAATATTTGAGTAGTAAAAACAACGCCGCATCGGGCGTTGTTTTAGTTTGCTGACAATTGGCGTTTGATCACATTTCTCATCAAGCCGCATTTCTCCTGTGCCGCCCTCCAATGAGCAGAGCGTTGCCGATTGACACCAGCAAAGCAATGAACAAACGCACCCAAAACCCGTTCACTGCAATAAACGGCAGTATGGAATCTGTAAGTCCCACCATCCATGCGTTGACAACAAGTGAGAACAGCCCAAACGTGATCATGGATACCGGCAGGCAGATCACCTGCAGCAAAGGGCGAAGCAGCAGATTGAAAAGGAAGAGTATCAGCGCGGCTACAAGGAACTGCCATGTTCCGCCCATGACCTGATTTGGAAATATCGCCTGTGCCGCCGCAAATGCGCCAAAGCAAATCAACCATTTTATTATTAGTTTCATATCAATCCCCCCATTGCCTCAGCGCGTGAGCACTTTTACTTTTACGGCCGATTCTTTATTGCGAACGTCGACATCCACCAGATCCAGCGGCCCGGTTCGAAACGCCAGTTCCCACATGCTGCCCGTCAGTATGCCGGACACCATGCGAAGAGAAGAGGATACATGCTGCGTTTCTCCGCCTGCCGTACGATAGCTTACACGCGGGCAGAACAGAGCGGCCAGCTCGCAATAATCATCCAGCACATCCAGCAGACCCAGCACCACAAACATCGGCAGCGTGAAGAACAGCCGGAAGTTGGATTTCTCCTTCAGTTTGATGCTGACGATAAGCAGCAGTGTTGGTCTATTCGACATATACGCGCACCTTGGCTGCCTCGTTGCCTTCGACATCGACATTCACGATGTCTTCTTCCTGCCCGCTTTCAATGAGCGTTTCGATGCTTTCCATAATCGCCACCAGATCCACACCATGCTTATCCATTTCGGTTTTCGCTTCCATGGGCATATTCTTAACAATGACGGGCCCCAACGTTTTAATGAGGGATATGGGCACGTTGATGTTGACTTTCGCCTTGGTCTCGTTTTCCCCCGTATCCACTTGCACCCTGAGTTTCTTGGCTTTTCTGCCGCGGGTATCCTTCATTGCGACGGGCACGGCGGCGGGTTCCGCGGCGGGCTGATTGCTTTCGAGCGCGCGAAGCAGTTCTTCCGCTTCCTCTACGGTGATCGTACCATCCTTGAGCATGTTGAGTATCCTTGTTCTGTCTTCCATTTTCTTATTCCCCTTTCAATTGCTTTAAAAGTTTAGCCGCTTCTGCGGCGGTGATTTCTTTTTTTTCCAGTCGGTCCAGTACTTCTGCTGCGCTCTGCGCTTCCTGTTTTTCCGGCTTTTCACCGGGGAAGAGTGTGCCGAGCAATTCTTCTAGCAAGCCCTTTACGGTGGGGTAGGAGATACCAAGCGCCTTTTCGACCTCCCGGATATTCCCCCTGCATTTCAAAAACGTTTCCATGAAAAGCTGCTGCTTTTCATCCAGTGCGCAATATTTGCACGGCGGGAAGCTCCCGCTCAGTTCGGTTTTGCACTTGGAACAGCTTAATCTGGTGATGCGCAGCTCCCCTGCGCAGACGGGACATTTGGATGGCGGTTGGTATTGCATCGGCATTCCTCCTTTATGCACACATCATATTCCTTATTTTTGACTATGTCAACAATAAAATTAAATAATTTAATTATAATATTCATTATTTTAATTTTAATATGAGAAAGACATAAAAAAGGCCGCTTGCAATGTACAAACGGCCTTTTTTCACGAAAAATTAATCATAGGGGGTCAGTCTCAAGCAAAGTATCCGTATCCGAGCTTTTCTCCTCCGGCGGTTCACTATTCGATTCCGGATGAAAATAGGCAAATACAGCACGGGCTGTGCGCTTATCAATACCGGGCAATGCAGAAAGCGCCTGTTCATCCGCCGCCTGTATGGAATCGAGCGTAGGAAATGCGTCAAAAAGAATGCGCTTTCGTTTGCCGCCCACGCCGGGAATTTCATCGAGCCTAGAAAACAGGGCGTTCTTACCGCGCAGACTGCGATGATACGTAATCGCAAACCTGTGCGCCTCGTCGCGCAGCCGCTGCAGCAGATGCAGCGCGGGACTGTTGCGTTCAAGCACGATGGGTTCTTCCACATTGGGCAGGTAAATGGATTCGCTCAGCTCCGCAAGGCCAATGGTGTCGAGATGCGAAAGCCCGCATTCTTCCAATACCTCCAGCGCGACATTCAACTGCCCCCGCCCGCCGTCTATTACAAGCAGATCGGGCAGTGATGAAAACCGTTCGTCCCCTTCGATTGCGCGGGCAAATCTTCTCGAAAGCGCTTCGCGCATGGCGGCGTAATCGTCGCCCTCCGTCTGCGTTTTGATCCGAAAGCGCCGGTATTCACTGGGCGCGGGCGCGCCGTCGACAAATACGACCATGGAGGATACAGTGTCCCGCCCCTGTATGTGCGAGTTATCAAAGCACTCCATGCGCGAGGGCAATGTTTCAAGCCCCAATATGCCCGAAAGCGCGGCCAAGGCGCCTTCCCCGCGTTCCCACGCGCGGCGGCGCAGCTTCTGCTCCTTTTCAAGGGAATCGAGGCCGTTGCGGCGGGCAAGCTCCGTCAGATTTCGCTTTTCCCCGCGCTGCGGCACGATGAGATGCACGCGCTTACCACGGCGTTCCGTCAGCCATTCCTCTATTGCCTCCGCCTCAGCCGACGGCGCGTAGAGAAGTATTTCGGGCGGAATTCCGGCTGCGTCTTCATAATATTGTTTGAGGAATGCCGCCATCGCTTCCGCCGCGCCATCTTCCCCGGAATCCTCCAGAACATTGGAAAGCGCATAGCGCTCGGTTCCGACCACTTTGCCGCCGCGCACGAATACCGCGAACACCAGCGCTTCACCTTCGAGTGCGCAGAATGCGAATACATCCTGCTCGGCTCCTTTGGTAGCGATGGCATGCTGCTTTTCGCCAAGGCCGCGGATGGCCGCGATGCGGTCGCGGATATGCGCCGCGCGCTCGAATTCCATGGCATCGGCTGCCTCCTGCATTTGCGCGGTCAATTCCTGCAGTACTGATTCCGTGTTGCCGTCCAGAAAAGAACAGACCTGATCGAGAAGCTTATGGTACTGCTCGCGCGAAATCTCGCCCGAACAGGGCGCGCAGCACTTGCCTACATGGTACATCAAGCACGGTCTTTCGCGCCGCGATATTGCCTTTTGAATATCCTTTTTGCAGTGGCGGATGGGAAAATGTTCTCTAACGACATTGAGCGAGTCCCTCAGCGCAAAGCCGGAAAGATAAGGTCCAAGATACCTTGCGCCGTCCTTCGCTATGCGGCGCACCACTTCGATGCGCGGAAAGTCCTGCCTAAGGTCCACCCGCACATACGGGAAATGCTTATCGTCTTTGAGCAGTATGTTGTAGCGGGGCTGCAGCTTCTTGATGAGATTGCTCTCTAATGTAAGCGCTTCCGTCTCGTTCTTGGTGAGTATGGTCTCGAAGTCTTCAATATGCGATACCATTGCCGCCACTTTGGGCGGATGGTTTTTGGCGGATTGAAAATACTGCCGTACGCGGTTTTTCAATGAAACCGCCTTGCCGACATAGATGACCGTGCCGGTTTTGTCCATCATTTTATAGACGCCCGGCTCCCCCGGCAGCAGCTTCAGTTTTTCTTCAATCCGTTCGTTCATTTGTATTCTTCTTTATAACAGCGTTTGCCCGTGTTCATGAATATGAGCCCGCCGAGGCAAATGGCCGCAAATATACCCCAGGATATCCAAAATATTAACATGTAGGGGAATGCAACAAGCACAAGCCCGAATAGTGTGAGATCCAATCCAAGAAACAGCATCATCAATCCGGTATATCGCGTCAGTTTATCCGTATCGTATTTTTCCTGCTCTTTTTTACTGGCCGTATTGTATCCGGCGATCAGCCACGCAACTTTAAAGCGCAGCAGTATCCACGCAAACAGCAGGCAGATCGCTCCGCCCGAAAAATTCGCGATTGTCACGATCATTATCCTCCTTTACAGGCAAAACTGACCCGCCGCCCGCAGCATGCGATAAAGCAGAGGCAGGGGCATACCGATAACGGTAAAATAGTTTCCCTCCACCCGCTCTACAAACATACCGCCGGGGCCCTGAATGCCGTACGCGCCGGCTTTGTCTCGCGGTTCGCCAGATGCGACATACCACGCAATCTCCTCTGCCGTCATGGACGAAAATGTAACGCTCGTGGCATCATGCCTCACATCGGTACCGCCGGGCGTGAGTACCGCAACGCCCGTATACACCGTATGCGTGCGACCTTGCAGTTTGCGGAGTATCTGCGCCGCTTCCTCGTCATCTCGCGGCTTGCCAATGATCTCGTCGTCAATATACACAATGGTATCCGAGCCCACGATACAGGCGTCTGGATACTGCTCCTGCACTGCCTGCGCTTTTATAAGCGCAAGATGCTCAACTAAAGTATCAGGTCCGGCATTATCCGGTATTGTTTCGTCCACATCGCTTGCTATGACTTCAAATTCCAATCCCATCAGCGTAAGCAGTTCCCGCCTGCGGGGAGACTGCGACGCAAGTACCAGCTGCATGCTATTCCTCCAACAAAAGCCCCACCGGGCAATGATCGCTCCCCTCCACCTCGGAGAGTATAAAACCATCCCGCACATGCGGCATCAGCCGCTCGGAGACTATGAAATAATCGATTCTCCAACCCACGTTGTTTTTACGCGCGTTAAACATATAGCTCCACCAAGTATATGCATCCACTCGGTCGGGATACAGACGACGGAACGTATCCGCAAAGCCCGACGACAGAAGTTCTGTCATCTTCGCGCGCTCTTCATCCGAAAATCCGGCGCTTTTTCGGTTTGACTTAGCGTTTTTGATATCGATTTCCTGATGCGCGACGTTAAGATCCCCGCACAGTATCACGGGTTTCATAGCGTCCAGTTTAAGAAGATACGCGCGGAAATCATTTTCCCACTGCATGCGGTAGGAAAGGCGTGCAAGCTCTTTCTGCGAGTTGGGCGTATAACAGTTCACAAAATAGAAGGACGGATACTCAAGCGTAATGACGCGGCCTTCATGGTCGTGCTCTTCTACGCCTATGCCCAAAGACACTGTCAGCGGTTCACGCGCGGCGAATATCGCCGTACCCGAGTATCCCTTCTTCTCCGCACTGTTCCAGAACTGCAGATATCCGGGCAGGGAGAAATCCGCCTGATCCTGCTGCATTTTGGTTTCCTGCAGGGCAATAATATCCGCCTGTGAGTTTGCCGCGAATTCCAAAAATCCTTTGCCCAAGCTGGCGCGCAGCCCGTTTACGTTCCATGACAGTATCTTCAAGTAACACGTCCTCCCTAACAAGCCGTTTTCAGTATTATATCACAGCGCAAGTATGCAATAAAACGTCAGTTTATTAGGCGTTTTTGGGCGCAGTGACAGGTTGAAAAATAACTATTGCGCTTTTATTTGGGGAAATGTATAATACTACCGGTACCTGAATTTCGGGTCTGTGGTTGAAAGTCGAAGCCAGTCGCAGGCAAAACGATCCACGTAAGCAGGCAAATGTTCTGTGAGCATGGTGCGGCCTAGATGTAAGACCAACCAGGAAGACAATTGAAAAAGGTTCGGCGTAAATGTATCACATCTTGTATTGAGTCAAGAGAGATCTATGAAGCAAAACCATCAAAATGAAATCCTGAGAGAAGTAGTAGTGGGGGCCGAGCTCCGGCTATGAGCGAACCTTCCTGTTGGCGTGTGTGGGGGAAAAGACCAGGTCAGCCGGAATTTAGGACTAAAAAAAAATCCAAAGCAGAGGGGATTACATCATGTTCCAGGACAAAGAATTGGTATGCAAAGACTGCGGAGCGACGTTCGTTTTCACAGCCGGCGAGCAGGAATTCTACGCGGAGAAGGGTTTCCAGAATGAACCCGTACGCTGCAGGGACTGCCGCAACTCCAGAAAGAATCAGCGCAACGGCGAACGTGAAATGTACGATGCAGTTTGCGCGCAGTGTGGTGCACCCACCAAGATCCCGTTCGTTCCGAAGAATGACCGGCCCATCTACTGCAGCTCGTGCTTCCAGTCTCGTCGGTAATAATCCCCTTTGATCCGCATGAAGCGGTAGATCGGTGATTACAAACAACTCTTCGCTGCCGCTGCGCATACGCGCAGCGGCGGTTTTTTATGTGTAAAATGCCGCAAAAGTAAAGCCGCGCCATTTGGCGCGGCCTTAGGAATTCGAAGGAAAATTATACTGAACTTGATGCGGCATATCCGCTGCCAATGCTTCTCCAACTTGAAGAACCTCCCCGGCGGTACGACATATCCAACGTCAGATCCATGGAAACCCAGTTGCCGGTGGCGTCGTCGTATACGCTGTTCCATGCATGATATCCGCCCGCAGGCCGACTGTTGCCTTTGATCATTTTAGTAGGAATGCCTACGCTGCGGCACATAGCGGCATACAGCGAAGCGATATCATAGCAGATGCCTTCTTTGGATGCGAGTATGGAATTGGGTTTGGGCGTGTATCTTGTAACCCGGCCGTATATCACATCGTAATACAGATCCCAGTCATAGGAAAAGTTTTTTACGATGTAGCTGTATATTGCCATTGCCTGCGCTTCGGTAGTCCGTTTCCCAGCCACAAGCTCCGCAGCCTTCTGTGAAACGCTGTCGCCCGAACGGAAGGAGATTTCGTTTACGCTGCCCAGATAACGAGTAGCTGAGGAAGGCAGGTTTTTGGTTGTTCCTCCGTCGGTATCGGCAGAAGCGGTGGGGATTTTGCTTGCGATGGTCTGCGACGGCTTCACTGAGAACGAGATGTTCTGCACGCGCCTGTAGCTGCTTCCGCCGACATTTTCATACAAAGAAGCGGTTACAGTGGTCGCGGAGGATGGAAGCGGAAAACTTTCGGCTGTGCCCTGCACGTAATCATAGAACTTGTTCTGCTGTGTCAAGTCGTCTTTGATGCCGATCTTCAGACTTTTTCCCGAATTCGTTTTGTAGAATACGGAGATATAGCCTTTTTCGATCTTGGACAGATCAAAGCAGCTCTTTTCCGCCAAAGCTGTGACCGGCATAAGCACAGAACACAGCAATAAGACGGACAACAAAAATGCTGATTTGCGGAATCCATTCCTCATTTGTAATCCCCTTTCGGTAGCTGGCTGCCATTTCAGGCCCTGTAGCTTTGCGTCCCCGCCTTTCGACGGGTTTGCCGTTGTCGCGTTGAGATTATCCCCTCGCAGCGTCAAGCACCGTTCCGTCTCCCCCGGCTCCTTCCGGAGGATAACAAAAAAACACCTTTCGGTAGCTGGCTGCCATTTCAGGCCCTGTAGCTTTGCGTCCCCGCCTTTCGACGGGTTTGCCATTGTCGCTTGCGTTTGTCTGCAACGGAATATTTAATTTGTACTTTAATAATAAACCGCATACATATGGTTTGCAACATCAGATTAAAAAAAATTGTCAATTTCGCACTATTCTTAGCATGATATTTACTCGATATATCTATGGACGAGGCTTGCGCAAAATTAGTACAGCCAGTATACTGAGAAAAGAAAATTCTGTTATTTCAATATAAACGGTGGTGAGGCATTCTATGGCGCAAAACGGAGCGAAGCTTTCCGTAAAGCTGTTCGGAGGATTCCTGGTGGAATATGACGGAACCGTATTGAGCAGCCTGTCTCCTCGGGCGGACAGCCTGTGGATGCTGTTCCGTTTTTTCCTGGTGAACCGCGGTAAGTTCATCACGTCCGACGCGCTTATCGATATGCTCTGGCAGGAGGACGATGTCGTAAATCCCCGCAAGGCGCTGCAGAATCTGATTTACCGTCTGCGCAAGCAGCTGCCTGAGACGGATGAGAACGGGCGTCCCTATATTCTTTCCCAGCATCGCACATACGGCTGGAATGCGGAAGCATCCGTATACGTGGACGCGTTTGAATTCGACCAGCTTGCTGTACGCGTCAAAACCGGACTAAACAGTGATGAACTGAAAACAGCAGGCCGGCGCCTCATGGAACTCTATACAGGGGATTTCATGGAGGATATCGCCGATGAAAAATGGGTGGAAACGGTGACCTCCTATTACCGCAGGCAGTATTTCGACTGCATCAACAGCTATGTTACCATGCTGTATGAGCAGCGTCAGTTCAACGAAGTTATCGACGTCTGTTCCACCGCTTTACAGCACAACATGTTTGAAGAGCATTACCACACCATGATGATATATGCCATGCTTGCGCAGGGCAATCGTTATGGTGCGCTTACGCATTACAAAAGCATCACAACTTTGCTGAGCAAAGAACTGGATGTGCAGCCTTCGGAGGAACTCAAGGCCGCAGGACGAAGCATCAATTCCTCCAGCCAGCCGCAAAGGCCGGATATCAGCATGGTGCTTGACGATTTACGATCCGCGGCCGCAGCGGCGGGACCCATGTACTGCGAAATGGATGTGTTCCGCCAGATATTCCAGCTGCACGAACGCAGGAACCGCCGCGAACAATTCCCGTGCATGCTGGTCATGTATACCATTGTGGCGCATAGCCGCGAGCTTTCTGATCAGGAAATGTTTCAGGTCATGGCCGCTCTCAAGCGTTCCTGCATGCTCTCTCTGCGAAAATCCGACGTGATCACGCAGCATTCCAACACGCAATTGCTGCTGCTGCTGCCATCAGCAAGCGAAGTCAATGTCAGCATCGTGCTCATGCGCATACAACAGAAATTTTCTCAGCTGTGTCTGGAAAACGGGGTCACACTGACCACGCAGGTTCGTTCCATACAGCCCCGACCGCAGATTATCTAAATAGACAATCTCATCACTCCCCCGCCTTCATACGGGGGAGTTTTTTATGTGTGTTTGATTGTAACGAGCATGATTTCCGACGGACTCCCTACGCGCATGGGGAACCCCCATACGCCCGCGCCCGAGCTCACAATAATGCGAAAAGAACCGTACTCTTTCAACCCATATACGACCGGAAATACGCCGGATAGTTTTGAAAGCTCTCCGGCAGGGAAAAGCTGCCCAGCATGCGTATGTCCGGAAAGCTGCAGATCCGCGCCGCTTTGCGATGCTTCTTCCACATCGCGCGGCTGATGATCCAGTATGATGACGGGTTTGCTCAGATCCACCCCCCGCAGCAGTTCCGAAAGCGGTTTTCGGGAACTCACCGTCGCATCATCCCGTCCGACAAGCGTAAAGAGTCCGCCTATACCGACAGCCTCATCTTTCATGGGAGCGACTCCCGCGCTATTTAATTCGTCACTTAGTACACGCATATCCAGAACGCCTCTGCGCTGGGCATTGTATTCATGATTGCCCGGCACATAGTATACTCCGTATGTAGCGCGCAAAGTGCGAAATGCCTCCAGTGACTGCTCGATATCCTCTGCAGACGTGCTTTCCTCATACACATCACCGTCCAGCAGCACGATATCCGGCTCAAGCGCATTGATCTTCTCCACGATCGAAGACATATCCTCTCCGTGAAGAAATGCCCCAAGATGGATATCGGATACCATAGCGATTCGAAGTTCACCGGACGCGACCTTAGAGAGACCTACTTCATATTTTGTGACGGAAATATGCCGCGCATTGAAGTAACCGCCCACTGCAATCACCGCTGCAAGCGCTATTGCAGTAAGGCCACCCGCGTAGATGCGCCGCCATATTCGCCACGAACGTTTCTCCCGACCCGCTAGCAGCGCGAGCAGCCAAATAAAATCCGTCAGAACGTAACAAAGGCAAAGGTAAAGATAAAAGCCGGTAAATACCGTGTTCGCGATCGATGCTATCAGCAGCATCACAACGGCAAGCGCCGCGCTGAGCACCCATCTCAGTCCTTTAGATATATGCAGTTTTTCGAATATGGGCAGGCCCCTCAAATGGAACCAAAGAAAAACAGATCCGGCGGTCATCGCCGTCAACGCCATGCTGCGCATGCATTCCCCCGCTTTCCCCTGAACTAAGCAATTATAGTATACTGCAGGCAACCGGGACTTAGTCAAGCCGCCTGCCGAATATCCCAAGCGGATTAACTTTCGGATATTGCAAGCGCAAAATAAGGATACGGCTTTATCGCATTTTTAAATCTCCTGCTAAAGTTTTTTCCGGAAATATCGATAGTAATAAATTGAGGTATTAGGTACATTCAGCAATTCTAAAATGCGACTCTCATCCCGCGCAGTTCGCATGGCAGCACGGGATGCCGCATAGAACAAACTGCAAAGGATGAAGCTTTGGATTTAACAACCATTATCGGACTCGCAGCCGGCGCAGGCTGCATCATACTGTCGATTATAATAAGCGAGGGCGCCTCAATCAGCAGCTTTCTTGATTGGCCGTCCGTATTGATCGTTGTTGGAGGAACCATCGCATCCACCGTCATTTCCGCTTCTTTCAAAGACCTGAAAAAGCTTGCTCCCGCCTTCAAAATGGTCTTCCAGAGCGACAAAAACGACAATCTGTATCAGGAAATCGACCGCATTGCAGAAATTGCCCTAACTTCCAAAAAGCACGGTATGCTGTATCTTGATAATCTGCTTTCCAACATTCATGATCCTTTCATGAAAAAAGGATTGCTGCTTGTGATGGACGGCATGGACCCCGAATATGTAAGAAACCAACTGGAAACTGATATTTTCTATATGCAGGAACGTCATGCCAAAAGCCAGGCGATCATCGACTCCATGGCGGCGTTCGCACCGGCATACGGCATGATCGGCACGCTGATAGGACTGATCAACATGCTGAAAAGCCTGTCCAATACCGATGCACTGGGACCAAGCATGGCGGTCGCTCTTGTTACAACATTTTATGGCATTATACTTGCCAATCTCATATTTATCCCGATTTCGAAAAGACTGAAGGCCATCACCGCACGCGAAACGCTGCGCAAAGAGTTATTACTAGAAGGAATTCTGGCCATACAGGTGGGTGAGAATCCACGTTTTATCAGAGAGCGCCTATATTCTTTCCTTTCCGGCTCGGATACGAAACGGTTGGGAAGAACGGCCCAGAACCGTGGAGGAGCATATGCGAAGCGGCCGTAGAAGAGCGGCGCCGCCTCAGGAAGAAGGGGCGCCCGCCTGGATGAATACATACGGCGATATGGTAACGCTCCTGCTTACCTTTTTTGTGCTTCTGTTCGCATTTTCGAGCATAGACGCCGCCAAATGGAAGTCCATCGTACAATCCTTCACCGGCAAGAAAATTACATCGTCCGCGAACACCACCCCCGATCCCAATTTTGGGTTGGAAGACGTCCGTTTTCCTGAAGATACTCCTGGCCCCACACCCGGCGGTTCCGGAGAAGAGACCTCTTTTGACGAACTCTATGAAAAGATCAAAACGCATGTCCGTGAAAGCGGCGAGGCTTCCTCCCTGGATGTTTCCAAAGACGGCGGGTTGATCACGATACGTGTAACGGACACGGCGTTGTTTAATTCCGGCGATGATCGAATACGCGATGAGGCGCTTGCACTACTGGACAGCATCATCACCATATTTGACGAGTACGACGACGCGCTTCAATTGGTTCATATTGAAGGACATACCGATAACATACCTATCAGCGGCAGCAAATTCAAAAGCAACTGGGATCTTTCCACCTCCCGTGCCGTCAGTGTCGTGCAATACTGCATAGAAAACTCCAAACTCTCGCCCATGAAATATGCGGCATCCGGATACGGGGAGTATCACCCCATTTCGGATAATAATTCAGAAGAAGGCCGGGCAAAGAACAGGCGTGTAGATTTTCTGCTTCTAAGCACGAAGAGCATGGAGCTTGTCGGCAGCCAATAAGCCGGTCATTTTAATAAAGAAAAGCTAAAGCACATACGAGCCCGATGCTTGCCATATCAGCAGCATTCGGGCTTGTTTTAAATGGAATTTGATTGTGTGGAGTTTTAACAGCCGTTTAGCAGCGCTTTCATTCTGTCAGCAGTATCTGTATCCGGCACAGGAACATGCACGAATAATTTAAAGCCCGAGTTATCCGGTATATCAAAGCAGCTGCTTTCAAAATATAGCATCCCGGCCGTCGGATGATCCAATTGTTTATAGACCCCGCCGTCATCTGTGATTTCATGCAAAGGCCACCACAAATTGAATTCTGCGCTTTCCTGCTTCAGATCTTCCACGAGCCTGTTCATCCACTCATCTTCGATGTATTTACCGCAGGATAAACGAAATCGGCCCAGCAGGCTTTTCGCGTGCAGCTCCCAGTCGATATAGAGCTTCTTATAATACTCTTGTGCAAACATTGCCCATACAACATTTCGCTGCCGTTCAGTCATTGCGTAAAAATCGCCCAGCACGCAGCATGCAGCATTGTTCCAGGCAATGGCATTCCATCTTTGATCTGCAATAAATGAGGGGCAAAATGTCAGGCTGTCCAGCACATGCTGATGAATGGGGCTTACTCCCTTGTATTCCGGTATTTCAGGCGGAATCGGCTGATTTGCCATACGATACAGATGTATGCGCTCCTGCTTGTTAAGCTGCAGTACTCTTGCTAGGCTTTCTATGATTTGCGAGGATACCTGAATGTGCCGCCCCTGTTCCAGCCATGTATACCATGTCAATCCTATGCCTGCAAGCTGGGCAACCTCTTCCCTGCGCAACCCGGGCGTTCTTCGCCGGATTCCCAACGGCAGCCCCACCTGATCAGGCATCATTCTGGCGCGGCGCGTTTTTAGAAAATCGGCCAGTTCTTCATAACGGTATTCTTCATTATCCATATACATCACAACCCTGCCTGTCAGTATTTATACCAGGATAATTTGAATCCTGTTCACATTATAAAGTTTGTATTATTTTTAGGCCAGAACAGTTTTTATAAATATTGGATGCGGAGGTTATTTGAACATGAAACTCTTATGGACAACAGTTTATGTGGAAACTCTGGAGGAATCAATCGCATTCTATTCCAGCCTGACCGAACTTCAGGTATTGAAGCGCTTCCCAGCCGGACCAGGTGTGGAAATAGCGTTCCTGGGGAATAACACCGACAATGAAACGCTCCTTGAGCTAATCGCGGACGGCAATAAACGCCCTGTGCAGTTTGGCGAATTCATATCGCTTGGATTTGCTGTCAAATCTGTGGATGGTATGCTCGATATGGTAAAAAGCAAGGGGATACCCGTTCACGAGGGACCATTTGAAACGCCCGGTTTCAAGTTCTTCTGCATCAAAGACCCAAATGGCCTCAACATACAGTTTTTTCAGCAGAAATCACCGGTGTAATCCATTGTGAATTGTAAAGCGCAACTGCCGTTAACCAACTAGTATTCCACATAAAATCCCCCGGCTTAAGCCGGGGGATTGCATATGCGGGCGTAGAGAACATTTTTTGAGCACACCGTAGACACTGTATACTTTGGCGGGTGGAATGATGTCTCGCAAGAGGTTAGTGTTCCTTCTGCGCATCCTCGCGCGTAACGTGCACGGTTCCGAATGGATGCTGCGCAGGAGCATAGATGGAAAACAGTTTGATCGGGCAATCGCCCGTATTGATGAGGTTATGCCACGTGCAGGCCGGAATAATAAAAGCACATCCTTCGCGAACGATGGCTTCAAAATCCAGACAATCCTTTGAAGCGCCCATTTTCACAATCCCTTGCCCCTGCTCAAGGCAGATGAATTGATCAAGGTTTGGATGCATCTCAAGCCCAATATCTTCGCAGGGATTGATGCTCATCAAGGTAAGCTGCAAGTGTTTTCCTGTCCATAGCGCTCTTCGAAAGTTGTTGTTCTGCAGCGTCATTTTTTCAATATTGACTGCAAAAGGCTGCGGCCCATAATCAATCGTATTGCGGACGCTGCTATTCTGTCGGCTCCCGCGTCCGTTCATTCTCCGGCGGTTTTGATCCATACCATTCACCCTTTCAAGGATATCTATTATTCTATTCAGGATCAGGTGGAGGATTGAATGTGCTTCCGTATTTGCCGCTTACGCCTTGCGCGATATCTGCATAACTTATTTGCATTTCTCAAGAAACAGGCGCAGATTGGCCTCTTCTTTGTTATGATCGCTGTTTGTCCTCCCCATTCTGTCGCAGTAACACAGCAAGGCGACTTCTTGAATATCGGTATGGCGTTTCATGCCACGAATATCCGAATACGGGAGATTGTTCAAAACGAACAGCATTTGCATATGATATCTGATCAAGTCCGAGACTTTTTGAATAAATTCGCCGTCGTCCGAAAATTGCCGAAGAAACTCTTTACTAAGCGCTGCTCCCTCTTTGTCATGATCGTATGCGGTGATCTTCCCCTTGCGAATTCTCGTGGTTGCCGGTTTGCCAATGTCATGCAGCAATGCCGCCCACATGAATACATACGAATCACGGCTAACCTGCCTGACCTTTGCTGCTTCATCGACAACAAGAAGCGTATGATTCCACACATTGCCCTCCGGGTGATGCTGCGGCGACTGTTCGGTGTGTCTTAACCGATGCAGCATATTGAACGGATATTGATTGAGCATGTCGTATATGCTGTTTAAGTAAACTGAGGGCTTTTCGTCATGCATTAAGTGCTGCTCAATCTCAGAAAAAATTGATAATAACGCCAATGAATTTCGCTCCTGTGGTTCAAATTATTTTATAGTATGCGATTTCTGCACATACTTCATTTGTGCTATTGAAATACGCCTTAAACCTGATGCGCAGAGTCGATAGTCTTTGACAAGTAAGTCCATTTCCGCTGAAATATAAAAAGTCCGGAGTATCCGGACTTTTTGCTAAAACGCATTATATGAGCAAAAGCAGTGCGTGTATCACCACTATTCGCCTTTTGTTTGGATTTTCAGGTTGTGATCTGTTGCCAACGTCGTAAGCGCTGTGAAAAAATCCGCATCCTCGGTCTGAGCGCTTGTCAAGAAAATTTGGGCCTCGTCGACCTTTGCTGCATCGCCGTTTGTAAGGGCTTCCAACAGCGTTGTGTATCCGTTGACATACGACGTGAGTGCAGCAATAAGCTGATCATTAACATCGGCGACTTCTTTTGTCTCCGGCGCCAGTTTTTGCGCAGCTTCAAGCGCACCACTTGCCGCGGGGACAATGGTATCCGTGAGCGCAGCGATCATGGTAGCGTCATCCTGATAGTTGTCGCCAGCAACTTCGTTATATGCGGTTGACGCCTGGTCGCGCAGTGTTTGCACTGCCGGTATCTGGTCATTGATGTAGGACTTCAGGTCGGTTTGGATAGGATCCGGAGCGCAAGCGGTTAGCATGCTAAAGGCAAGGGCAAGTACGATGAGGATGCTCACGATTTTCCTGGTTTTCATTTTTACCTCCAATAAATTGACATATGTATTTTCAGCACGGATAATCATATCAATTTGGCCGTGAAAAATCAGGCATTAGCACGAAACGTCTTTTTTTCGTCACGAAATGACTGTGGTTCATTTTTCTGCTATAATACTACACGTAAATTGAGGATGATTGGTAATTGTGTGTTGAGAATTGCAGTTTGCGATGATAGAAGAGATGATCTTTTACATATTGAAGCGATAATAAATGATTATTCGGCCATGAAGGCCGGGCACCCTGCAGAATGCACATTGTTCAGCAATGCGGTGGATTTATTATGGGCGATTGAACAAGGGCAGCGCTATGATCTGGTGCTGCTCGATATTTTGATGCCATCCATGACAGGGATGGATGCAGCCCGCGAAATTCGGCATTTTGATCAAGATGTAAAAATAGTATTTCTTACATCGTCTACTGAATTTGGCGTCGAGTCCTATACCGTAAACGCCTATGACTATATACTCAAGCCTATTCAAAAAACGCAGATGTTTGTGCTTCTGGATAAAGTCATTTATGATACGAATAATCAAATGGAACACAGCTTTCTTATTAAAAGCAATCAGGGGCTAATCAGGGCATACATCAGCAAGCTGGAGTTTGCGGAGATCATCGGACGGACGATTTTCTATCACTTTACGGACGGCTCGGTAACGCAGGCGCAGGGGGTACTGACTGAGCTCGAAAGCGTTCTGCTTCCGCACTCTTGCTTCATTAAGCCGCATCGGTCTTACATCGTCAACATGTCGCATATCGCTTCGCTCAACCAACGTGAAATAAAAATGCGCGCGGGCACCGTCGTGCCTATGGCAAAAGCGCATTATCATCAAATAAAATCTGCTTACGTTTCATTTGCATTCAACGATATAAGGCAACCACTATGATGGATTACTTGAAGCTGATTTTTAGCCTTATTTTCGCGATCAGCGTGATGTATTTGCTTTTGGATTGCACAGCTAAGCTTAAGAAGTATCGCTATGCGGTCGGCATATACGCTGCTGTTTTGTTCATTTGCGATGCGGTTGCGCTGTATAGAATGGGGTATACGTCTTTTATGAAGTTTTACCCCCTTCTTATCCATCTGCCGGTGTATTTGGGGTTTGCCTGTATTTCAAACTTCAAACCGATCAAGGTGTTTTTTGTTCATTGGACCCTTGTCGCGATAACCACTTCATTCACTTGTGTTGCAATCATTATTTCTTACTTTTTTCACTCCAGCAAAATTCTGACGAACTGCATCGTCTACATACTCTATCTGCCAAGCTGGTTCGCTATTAATAAGTTTGTTCGCCCAACATTCCTATACATGATGCGCAACGCCGAGAAAGGCTGGATCAGCTTTTGTCTTATTCCTATAGCTTACTCGGTGCTGATCTATTCCATCGGTATGTACAGTACGGATACGGTCATCACCGGCGCACTCGTCGAACATGCGGTTTTGTTCTTTGTTTTGGGCTTCACTGCGTACTATATGATTTTTAAAATCTTCAAACAGACACGTCAGCAGTTCATTATGCAAGGCGAGCAGGATTTATTGATTACTCAAGTTTCAGCCGCCAGGACGCATTTGGACGCACTCAAGGAGTCACAGCAAAGAACAACGCTTTACCGCCACGATATGCGCCACCATTTAAGCCTTATTGATGCCTGCCTCGCAGACAATAACAAAGAGGCGGCCCAAAAATATATAGCGGATGTCGAAAGTGCCATTGAAGAAACCGTAGTCGAAAAATATTGCGGCAATTATACCGTTAATCTGATACTGTCTTCTTATATCACAAAAGCAGTAAATGAGAAAATTCAAGTTGAAACCCAAATCGATCTGCCCGAGAAAAGCCCAATATCCGATATGGATCTGTGTGTCGTTTTCGCCAACGCTATTGAAAACGCAACGAATGCATGTAAAAGTATCCCGAGTATTGAGGACAGAACGTTAAGCATCATTTGTAAAACCAGAAACGATAAGCTCCTAATCCAAATCGCGAACAGCTACACAGGAAAAATCAGGTTCGTTGACGACATGCCTGTAAGCCCAATAGAAAATCATGGTCTGGGCACAAAAAGCATTGCGGCGGTAGCACAAAAATACGGCGGCATATATTCCTTCACCGCACACGATAATGTCTTTCATACCTGCATTATTCTGTAGTGAAAAACAAAACATCCATCCTTTTGGATGGATGTTTTGTTTTCTGTCTAAGGGCGTAGGTTTTGATACAATTTGACGTTTCCGACTTGTTTGCAGGGGGTGTGCATACCTTTTGACGAAAGATAATTGAACAACCCCTTTTTATGGATATGCGGCTCCATAATATGCCTCAATCTTTCGTCCACCCTTTCCTTGACTATTCTTAATTCCCAAAGCTAACGTCAAGCTTGAATCTGTCCAGAGAATTTGGCACAGTCTGGCATAATACTATTAACAAATTGCAGTTATTATGGTAATGTTATAAGTATAAGACAATATATATATTTTGTAGATATTATGGTTATATGTGAAAATTATTATGGATTATGTCCAATCTCGTTTCAATTTTGTTTATATACGTAAGCCAAACGAGAACGTTATCTACAACACGTTCAGTAAGGCTCTAGTTGTGCTCGATGATGGAGAGTATTGTCAATATAAAACTCTCTCGTTTATTGATGCTGACATTAAGCAGCAACTTGTTGATAATGGTATTTTGGTTGAGTACTCATTCGACGAAATGGACTTTCTGAAGTACTTCCACTATAAGACGAAGTTTTCAAACGACACACTGTTTCTCACCATTGCTCCCACCTTGGATTGCAACTTTGCCTTTCCTTATTGCTACGAGAATCGACGCCCTGGCAAGATGGGTCCTGAAGTACAGGATGCCTTAATCTCGTTCATCCGGGAGTCCATTTCGCACGGTGTGGGCAACCTAGACATCTCATGGTATGGCGGAGAACCGCTCATGTATATTGAGATCCTTGAATCTCTTGCCCGAAGGATCGTTTCTTTATCGGAAGCCGATAATTGCTTACTTAATATGCATCTAGTGACTAACGGCTACCTGCTCACTCAGGAGATTATCGAATTGCTGGATGAGATAGGTGTGACGAAAATTCAGGTCACTCTCGACGGGTTGAAATCCAACCATAATGTTCGGCGACCTCTGAGAAACGGCACCGGTACATTCGATCAAATCATGGAAAACCTCACCTTGTTTTGCAATTCGCCAATTGAGGTTGTCGTTAGAATGAACGTCGACAACCAGAATTGTATGGACTTCAAGTCCCTAAAAGAGAAGATAGCATCATTATATAATTCAAACATCAAAGTGTACGCGTCACCAGTTGAAGATATCAACAAGGATACCGTGAACAAAGTGAGCGACTTCATGACGACCGATGAGTTCGAGGCATTCACAATGAGCGCTTGCGAAGAATGCGGTCTTTCGGCTGAGGACTTTGCTGTCTTGGACGACAGGTATTGCTTCTGCACTGCGGAAACGCAAAACTGCTACGTCGTCGATGACCTGGGTGATTTCTATAAGTGCTGGGACGAGGTCGGGCGAAGAGAGTATCGCTGCTTCAACATCCTCGAACCGGAGAATATCAACTACTCCAATATAGCGAAGTACCTAACCGATGACCCCTTTTCGAATGAGCAATGTAAAAGATGCGTCTTTTTGCCTCTTTGCTTCGGCGGTTGCAAATTTCAGAAGGCGAATCTCGATAAGTCGGTTTGCGGTTTCACACAGGAAACTCTCGAGAAATACCTTGAAATCGCTTTCTTCCAATAGTCGTAGAAGCAATAAAGGATGGAGGTGAAAGACTATGAAAGTTCTCCAAACTGCAAAAACGTCCCCAAAGTCATATGGTATTAAGCGCGCTGCCTGCACGAGCTGCTTGGCAACTTGCAAGAAGTGCCCACCAATGACCTGCTAGACTGTGGCTGCAGCACGCAGGGCAAGGCACCATAGGTATCTGCCCTGTGTGGCTCATGCCGCGCGAAGAGCTATTCACGTATGCACGTTCTATGTGATTGGGAGGTCTCCCATGTATTATTGTTTTGTTGAGGAAGACTTGGTTGATCTATGCGATGATGATCAATTGATTGTTCAGGCCCAGTATGCGAAGTGCTTGGGCTTGTACTGTTGCTGCCGATTGTCGGAAGGAATCATAACCGATAATGAAGGGCGCCCTTTCCGCCTGGCCCGTAAGCGTGTTCTCTTGCGCGCAACCTGAAGTACTATGTTGCAGGCGGCCAGCCTCCTCCAAGATCATAACGCAGAGTTGGTTGAGACCCATAATGATATCCGTGCAATCGAGCGCTGGGACAGCCTTCCCCTTGCCAGGCGGCGAATTTTTTCTATTCGGTTCGAGGATATCTTGAACACTTCTTTCTCACCCCAAGTAGCAGTTTTTTTATCTGCGACGCCTCTACTATTCGTCAAGTCCCGCGAAAAGGGCTTTTGCGTTCAGCTTCCATCCCAGCGGTTGCTTCAAGAAGATGTCGGGATATCGGCTTTCTTCAGGGCACGCTGTGCACATGTATCCGATGAGCTTCTACTTTCGGAAGCACTGGGTGTCAAAGCTGATTCGCTCGGCTTGAAGGAATCGAGGCATTTCGTATTCGATCAAGCCATTGCTAATTCATCGCGAACACTTCATTCGATCAAGCATGCTGTTCCTCATACGTTGCTTGTAAATGCAGCCCGCCTCGTGGAGACCATTTCGGCACAAAATCGTTTCCCTCGAAATTACGTGATTGATGTAGGCGAATTCGAGAAGGACGGCGAGACTTTCTGCGATATCATCGAGTTGAATCCGATTACAAGCTCACTTTGTTACGTGAACAACAGCGTTTTTGATAAGGTGGTTCCGGAGGCTGCTGCCTTTAAGAGAAAGACAGGTATGGGTGCTGAGTATTGCTATGATGCCATAAGGCATCCGGACCGCTATACACAAAGTCGCCACTCCCGCGCTTGCTACGCATACACCAATAACGAGCATTATAGTTTTTCATAGGGGATAATATCGTCCGCATACCTTGTACGGCAGAGGCCACAATCGGCTAACAAACCATATAGAATTTACGTTGTATCATCTACCGAGCAAAGGCACCGCCTAAAAAACGAGTGACCAAATGGCCGGAGTGAAGCAAGAAACTGCTCTGCTCCGGCTATTTCCATATTTGCAGTTCCTTTCTTCACTCCCAACAACGGAGAAAGGAACTGCTTTTATGCAAATCAAGTACCGGTTTATCAACGAGACCGTCAATGTGGAGGTCGATGAGAAATGTAGCGTGATCCTTCTCGATCTTGACCGTCGTGAGTATAACAACAACCAAACTGAGACCCGTCGACACGCTTCGCTCAATGCCATGGAATATGAGGGCGAACTCTTTTTCGATCCGAATTCCGACATCGCAGCACATCTTGAGAAGGCCGAAGTGCAGCAAATACTGCATCGGGCAATGGATTCGCTCCTTCCGCAGCAAAAGGAGTTATTAAAAAAGGTATTTTTCGAAGGTGTCTCCGCTGCAGAAATTGCCCGGCAGGAAGGGGTTAACAAGTCCTCCGTCCATAAACGCCTGCAGCGTATTTTTGAGCAATTGAGAAAAGTGTTCCCGTACCTTACCTCAGAAGCTATGTCGGTATATTCCATTGTATAGCGCAGGTATAAGAACCGGAATATGTGTGTTTGTCCACGTTCAGCCCATGTCTATTGCAAATGGTTTACATGGCAGTAGCATCAGCCGATAGAATTCAATTCTTCTAGGATCTGCGTAGCCTGACGCGCATGTACCTGACACCTGGTGTAATAGCGGATCGCTTTAGCATATTGGTAGACAGCTTCTTTGTTATCCACTTTTTTCGATTGTAACAGTTCAGCGTCGGCTGTGGCTAATTCATTTTCTGCAGTGTCCAGTATATTGACTATATATTCATTGAGAGTAGGAAGCTTTCCGATGGTAGAAGCACACGCCTTAGCAGCAAGCAAATCCTTTTCTGCGCAAACTTTTGCCCTTTTTACCGCTGGGAGAGGCTGGTCAGTTAATTCCAGTTCCCAAAATGAATTGGTTTCATTATGGATCGGCGTACAGAACGTAGGCCCCATAGGAGCAAGACCCCTTGCTGCGCTGCCCACACATAGCGCATATACCCCACTGCCGTCATTTCTGGGTTCCATCAATGTTACCAGTGCGTTAGATGCGTGTCCTACTGTAATATGTCCCCATTTTCCAGTCTTGTTATATGTTTTAGTAATCTTGTCCCAATTCCCCTCAGGTATGGTTCCGGATTGGCGGTATATATCTTTGATATAATCCATATCGATTTTGCCGACGGCGGAAGAAAGAGAATTAAATAAGAACCGGTTCCGGTGAAAGCTGTTTTCGTAGCCGGTCCGCATTACACTCTTAACAATTTCCGAAACGCCGCCAAGTTTCTTGACCATTGTAAATTTCGTGGGATGCCAGCCACCGTGGGGGTCCCATTTCCAGTTTTCAGCATCGTTTCTAATCCATTCGGCCTGTTTCACTTCCAAATGCAGCGCGCTATTGTTTACATAAAGGAAATCCGTTTCCCCCATTGTACCGGATTCCCGAACTATCACTGGTTCCTTGCGGCTTTCAAGTATATATCCATACTCGCTGTCAGCGAAAAAACCGCCCACAGATCCAAAGTTAGTGCCGACATCCCCGATCGGCATGGAAAGCTCCATTTCCCTGGCTTCCTTCGCGCTGCTGGCAAATCGGAGTATGTGAAAGACAGCGGCTCCTTTTCGAATGCCGTATCCCCAATGTTCCCTCGGCTCAATATATCTTGGTTCGCCGCCGTGCTCTACGTAAGCGACGCCTTTACTGTTCATGCCTGGATGGCCAGCCATAAACATCGGCCCTAATTTCGCAACGTCGCCGGTAGCGCCGAAAGGTGTAAAAATGAAGTTGTTGCCCGTCTCGGGAAATGCCATAATGGTAGCCATGAAGCTTACATCATGATCACCTGAAGATCCTGTGACCAGCTTGCCGTTCGCGGTCGCCCGTCCCCAGGCAGCAATGCCTGAACAAAGCGGCGCTGCGGTCTTGGGGAGGGATTCAGCAAGACCCATCACGCTTGTTACAGGTTCCTGATGCCCCGTCCAGATATCCAAAACGTCCTCGTACGACATGGCTACTCCGGCATCGGAAGCGCCGGCTGCCCACCCTCTGCAAAACGGCAGCAACTCGGGGGCATGTGCTTTTAATTGTTCTTCCCACTTTGAAAGTATCTGCCGCTCTGTTTCAGAGAATGCTTTCCCGGCTTTCAATTGCAGTATCCATTTCCCAAATATCTGTACCAGCTGCTGCGCGTACTGATACCCCATTTCAAAATCTGAACCCTGAAGTATTACTATTGGGTTGATATCCGGTATTATCGGAGTGTCTCCGGCATATTTTATTTCGGCATCCCTTTTCTCAAGTGTTGTATTCTTAAGAGCCAGCTTATCAGTGCTTCTTGTTGAAAGATTAGAGTAAAGGGCATTGCTGAATGCTCTTGCTTCTCTAAGCTTTTCGAAGGCTTTTAACCATATCTCTTGTGAATCCTTAGTCATTGCCAGCGTCGTATACCATTTGCCCTGTGTGAGCAGTATGATAGCTTCGTTGAATTCACTGACTCTCTGTACAAACAGGGGGTCAATCTTATCAATTCTGGCGATTTCCATATTCGCCAATGTCAAGGTTGTACGAATTTTTTCGATCAATCGCCTGCTTTTCAACGCATTCTTGTTCTCCTTTAAGTACCGTGCCAAGATTACGAGCTGTTTAATTACTTTCGTTTTTTCTTCTGTCTTTTTCATTTTATTACCTTCGCTTTTATTCCCAAATTCATCGATTACTATGACGCATTGTCTGCTGTCAGACTAGTCAAACTGGTCAGCCATTAAAGCCGTTTCCTTCAAAATGTTCCATAAACCTGAAGCGAATGAACATGGAGAATAACACCATTACTGTACTAGGCATCCTCATTCTTTTTTCGAGCTATCCAGAGCTGAGGGTTTGAAGATACCATCCGAGGCTCGTCTGTACCGTCTCGCGATTTAAGAGATCTGTCCCCAATTGGTAGACCCGCCGCGCCGTGCAAATTGCTGCTTCTAATTATACTTTAAAAGAATTTATTATCCAACTATAGGGGCGTCATGACTTTCCCCAGATACTTGCAGGCTTTAGTGTAACGTCCACTTTTCTCTTACGGCAACTGGAAAATAAATTCATACATGACGCGGATGAAGCATTGGCTAAGAACAACTAACGGAGAAACTGATTTCAGTGCTTGACGAAAATGGAATCGTCCGTCTCAGAACTACTGAAATTTTTTAATTGCCTGAAGCGCTTCCTCAGTAGTAAATTTTGGGTCCCTGCATACCAGTATCGGCAACCCACTCGGCTGCCGGAAAACCGTAGTGGATATTTTGCCGACTGTTACGTCGCCGAAGAATTGCTGCATTGTCTCCTGTGTTTCTCCAACCATTATCCATGTCTTTCGACCTATGTTGTTCATGCTAAAAAAATAATAGTTAAGCTGTCCACACGTCGCTTTCGGAAGGCCCTTCTCACCGCCGAACAGATCGATTGCTCCTGCCCATCCGTAATTCTGTGTAACGACTGCTGTATCTGCGCGTTCGGATTCGGGGAGGCTGTTGTACACATCGGCAATATCGTTGACAAGTGTGTCCCACTCAAGGCGGTCATAGAAATACTGCGGAAGTTCGACCCCCTGATTATTGTCGAGTTTGATAGACTTTGTTCCGAATAGGTTTCCGACTTTATCGTAATACGTTACAAGGCTGTTAACCGGCAGTATGGGCATGAAGTTCGGAGCCTGAACGCACCCTGCCAGAACGACGATAACGGCATATATGGTTATAAGGACTTTCCAAGTTTTTTTAGCCGCGAATTTTTCAAATTGTATTGCACCCCCGGCGAGCAGCATCGCGTACGCCGGTATGAACATGTACATCTTGGCGCCCGTTGCAAGAAAAACGGCGAAAAGTATGATGAACATGACCGCGAGCATCCGATAATTCCTACCTTCCAAGTTAAACATGGACCAGTAAAGGCCAACACACCACAGAGGAAGCAGGCATACATTCATTCCTACCACCTGCATTAGCAGGAACTCCGGAGCACTCGCGCTTACGGTTTTCCCCTTCGCGTACGCGCCCCAGTATTCTGCTATCGGGAAGCCGTTGCTTACCTGCCAAATAAGTGCCGGAAGTATAATTAGTAGTGCTATACCCGCTCCGAGCCACGGCCATGGCGTTGCATACATTTTGCGGTGCTTCGTAAAGAGTAATGCAAGTGCCACTGCGGCGATGAAGAACGCCATCGAAGGCTTTGTCATAAGCCCTATTCCCGCAATTGTGCCAATGGCGAGCCAAAGCTTAAGGTTCTCGCTTTTTATTAGTTTTATCAGGAAGTAGAACAACAGTATTAGTACGAACTGGTCGAGAAAATCGTAGGTATATAAAGTACCAACAGCCATCCAGACCGGTACGAATGCCGCTGCGAGCCCGGATAGTACAATCGCGAGCCTTCCACCTCCCATTTCTTTCGCCATAAGCCCGACCATGATGACGGATGCGCCACTGAAAATTGAGGGAAGGAGATGTATCGCGAACAGCGAGTTCCCGAATAAAGATGTTATCACCCAGAGAAGTGCGGGGGCTATAGGGGGTATATCAACAAATGCGAGACTTAAATGCTGACTGCATGCCATAGTATACAATTCATCGAGAAAATACCCGTAGTTTTGACTAATAACCAGGTGGACTATCGTCGTCACAAGTGCGATGTAAATAAGCAGAGCGAGGTTGCAGGTAAAGACTTGTCTCTTACTCATAATTTACTCCTGTTGTTCGAAGTATTGAGGTGTACCTTGTCCTGCCGCGCCCAGTTGCAGTAAGCCTTCATTTAATAGCATTCTGGTGTAGCCTTCCAAGGCAACATAATCGAACTGCCTGTAAAGAGTTGTCCACCGCCTTGAGCATCGCTTTTCCGCAAATATATGTCCCACGCGAAGCAACTATGGAACTACCATTTCCATGATCGCATGCCAGTAATCTGCCACATGAAACGCAGATGGGCTGGCTTAGCAGGGATCTGAGCTTATAGGGTTCTGTTAATGCTTCTTAATGATAAACGGCTCGTGTTCGCCGTCAAGGTTTCACGGTACTGCGATTTCAAATTCCTCTGGTTAAACAAAACTACGAAGTCCGTTTGGTAAACTATATGGATAATGAGCATCTGCGCAGCGTAAACATAATGGGAAGTTAGCTATTTCAGTAAAACGTTGCCTGTCATCATCCATTTACGCATGTACCAGCTATGAATAGGATTTTTTGTTTTCGGCGGCTTATCAATTTCGTGTTGCAACTTGTATAAACCCACAAACGAAAATGGACTCTGCACTATCAAATCAAGGTAGTCGGGCAGTTCCCTTGATTCCCTCCAGCAGTATACTGAAGTGCGCCACAGTTTCCTCTTTTAATTCGAAATCGGGGTAGCGGATGCACCACTCGTAGCAGAGCCCCCGCATAGCCATCACAAAATGCCGGGACAGTGCCTCAAGCGGCAGGTGGGATTTGAATTCTCCTTGCCGTATTCCCTGTTCGAGTATTTCGCCAAACATTTTGTAAAGCTCGCGACTGGGGCCATTGATCGCATTCATATCGACTGCTCTTGTAAGCTGAAGCTGATAAACCGTCCGCATCGTTTCGTAGCCGATTGTGTCAACCAGCACGTCGGCTATTTTTCTGTTCATGGCGAGAAGCACGTCACAAGCGCGCATATCGGGAGGCAAAGAATTCAGAAAGGTTTTGTAATCCAGATCAAGGCGGGCCGCATAATCAGAGATCAACGAAGCGATCAGCGCATCCTTGGATTCAAAATGCACATAAAACGTACCCTTGGATACGCCGGCCTCCTCCACAATGCTGTATACGCTGACTTCGGCAAAGTCACGTTCACGGAACAGCTTTTCCGCGCTTTCGTATAGTTTCTTCTTCGTCTCGGCGGCCTGCTCCTTTCTTTTGCCCAATCTCCCGTTTCCCATATATCCTCCCCGATTGATTATCGACATAAAGTATTATATAATGACCTCAGTCGCTGACCTAGGTTTAACAAATTTTATTATAGAGCTGATCGATTTCGAATACAAGACTGCGCCGCAAATAACAGACAATTATTCCGCTTGTGCTACTATGGCATGCCTATTGGCAGCAGGTACGTATTAGCAAGCCAAATATGGAGGGAATATCTATGGATACCAACGAACCTTTTAGAAGGCTTTTGGCGATAGCGTTGTCCGTTGTTATGATTCTGGGATCGACGCCGGTTTCGGCGGCGGCAGAAACGCTGCCGACTTGCGCAAGCGGCGAAATCGCGGCCTTTTCACCCCTCGCGGAGGAGGTCTCGGCGCAACAGGTTCCGGCCGGCACGACGCTGTCCGAACTCACCCTGCCAGAGCGGCTTTTTGTCACGGTAAGCGACGAGAAAGCAGACATTACAGTGGCATGGCAGTCGGAGCCTGCGTATGACGGCAACACCGCGGGCGAATACATCTTTACCCCCGTATTGACGGAGGGCTACACGCTGGCGGAGGGCGTAGAACCGCTGAAAATCACCGTAATGGTAGAGGGTCCCATGCTTCGCGCAACGGCCGGAACAATGGCCGCCGCGCCGGACTATTCGTGGTATGACTCCAAAAAGACCGCGACCCGTTTTGAAATCGGCAGCGCAGCGCAGCTGCAGGGCCTTGCGGACATTACCAACGGAAACCATGGCGCCGCGTTCGATTTCAGCGGCAGGGAGATTAGCCTGACGTCTGATCTTGACCTCTCCGAATACGAAAACTGGACGCCGATCGGGGCAGGAGGCTTTAACGGAACCTTTAAGGGCAACGGCCACACCATCAGCGGGCTGACAATCGACGCTTCGGGGCAGTACAATGTAGGGTTGTTCGGCCTGCTGCTGACGAATGGCTCGGTATCGAACCTTACTCTTTCAAACGTCAACATCATCGGCTATACAAACGTCGGCGGTATAGCGGGCGAGGTTTGGGGCAGCGTCAGCTATTGCGCGGTAACAGGCGGCACGGTTTCCGGCAACCAATATACCGGCGGTATCGCGGGAAAAGTCAACGGGGGCAGCCTGACAAGCTGTTTTGCCACCTGCGATATACGCGCTGTAGGCTTCTCCCCTTATTATGCCGGCGGCGTGACGGGCAGAGTCGAATGGGAGGGAAGCCTGTCCAATTGCTATGCCACCGGTTCGGTCACAACCGGAGAAGGCTACAGCGGTATGTTTGGCGCAGCCGGGGGTGTGGTGGGTTCAATGAACTCCGGAAGCATCCAACGCTGTTTTGCCACAGGCGAGGTTGGGGGCACCGTAGATACCGGTGGGGTTGTCGGAGCATATAGCGGCGGCACATTGACGAACGTTGCCGCGCTCAACATCCGCGTGGCGGGCGCCCCCGACGCCAACATGTATGGCGGCCCCAGAACAGGACGCGTAGCGGGACGCTTAGGCGGTGCAACAAACGCCATCGCCTTTTCGGGCCTGATACTTGTGAACGGAGGGAACGGCCTGAACGGAACGGATAAGTCCATGACCGAAATCAAGGCCGAAGGTTTTTTTGAGTCAAACGGATTTTCCGCGCCTGCCTGGCAAAACGGGACCGGAAAGCTGCCCATCCTGACAGGCTTCCCTGAAGGGCTGCAGAGCGGGGAGCTACCCGCGCATATAGGCTCGCCTACGCCCACCGCGCCGCAAGCGCTCACGGCAGAGACCGGCAATGGTTCGGTTGCGCTCAGCTGGAGCGCGCCCGGAAGCAGCGGCGCCAGCGCCATCAGCCGATACGAGGTTCAAAAAAACAACGAAGGCTGGATACCGGCCGCCATGGCAACGACCTACACATTCACCGGGCTGACGAACGGCACTGTTTACACCTTTGAGGTGCGGGCTGTCAACAGCTACGGCAACGGCGCCGCGGCCTCTGTTCAGAGAGTCCCGACCAGCCCCGGAACTATGGCGGCCATCCCCGGCGATCGAAGTGTGACTCTCAATTGGGTGACGCCATCGGGTCATGACATCAGGGGTTACTCTGTACGCTGCAACGGTGGTTCATGGACCGCAGCCGATAATAATTACTTCCACACCTTCGTTGGTTTGGCCAACGGCTTAAACTACGCCTTTGACTTGCAGGTGACAGCTTGGAACGGAATAACGATGATTACTCTGTTCAACGCCAGCGCCGAGGCCATGCCGGTTGGCAAACCCATGGAGCCGAGCAATCTTGCCGCGGTTCCGGGAAACGGACAGATTACATTAAGTTGGGGGAAGGTGTACAGCGACGAGGGCAGCCCCATTCTGGCATACGAGGTATCCCAGGATGGCGGCGTCAACTGGGTATCAGTCGGTATGCTCATGGCTCACACCTTCACGGGGCTAGTGAACGGCACGTCCTATCCGCTGCGGGTGCGTGCGGTCAACGCTCTGGGAGAAGGCAGCGCAGCAGCGTTATCTGCCACGCCGCGCCAGCCGCCTGCAATGACAAGCGCAAGCAGCAAAAGCTTTCCATACGGCTCCGGCGGTACCTTCACGGTATCGGCCAGCGGCACGCCGCCCATCGCCTACGCCCTTTCCGGCCAGCCCGGGGGCGTCAGCGTGAATGCAACGACCGGAAGCGTTACCGTTGGCAAAACGGTGCCCGCGGGAGAATATCCTTTTACCGTCACCGCGGCGAACGGTTCGCCGCCCGATGCCATGCAGAACTTTACATTGACTATAGCACGCTTCACGCCGAAACTAAGCGACCTGCAATACACAGCCCCATCCAACCACACCTACGACGGCACCAGTGTCGGCATCGGCCCGGTGACCGATAAAAGCGCTGTCGGCCTGTCCTGTACCGTCTATTACCAGGGCTTCAGCGGAACGGTTTATCCACGATCCGAAACGCCCCCAAAAAATGCAGGGCAGTATGAAGTGATTGCGGCTATTGCGGGAAACACGAATATCAACGCAACCGAGCTATCCCTCGGAACCTACAACATCCTTCCCAAAAGCATTACCGTTACGCCCAAAGCGGCGCAGAACAAGGTGTACAACCAGCTCGACCCGGTTCTACAGTACACCCTATCCAGCGCTCTATATGCCGGAGACGAGCTGAGCGGAACGCTTGCGCGCGCCGCGGGCGAAAATGCAGGAGCCTATGCCATCGGCATTGGAACGCTCACGGCCGGCGGCAACTATACTTTGTCACTCTCAGGTACCGTTAACTTCACCATCACCCCCAAGGCTGACGCCGCTTTCACCATTGCGGAAATTTCCCCGCTGACCTACACCGGCAGCGCCATTACCCCGGAGCCGCAGGTAAAGGACGGAAGCACAGTTTTAACAAAAAACGTGGACTTCACTTACAGTTACGTCAACAACACCAATGCCGTGGCTTCCGCGCGCGTCAATATCACAGGCATCGGTAACTATGCGGGCAGCGCCAGCTCCGCGACATTTACCATCAACAAGGCCACGCCCCCGCTGACGCTGACGGCCAACCCCGCGGCTACTCAGACACGTCCTGGCAGCGTAACGCTTTCTGCGGCATCGCCCGCCAACGCGACGGGAACCCTCACCTTCAAGGCCGGAACGGATACCATAGGGACCGTAACCTTGCCAATGAAAACAGCTACCTTCACGCCGACAGGCGCAGCCAACTCATACAGCTTTACTGTGGAATACAGCGGCGACAGCAATTACGAGGCGAAAGCCAGCGAGGCGCTGGAATACAGTTTTACGAAATCCGATCAGGCAGCATTGAGTACCACGGACGGCACGGTCCATTTCGGCGATTCATTGGATCTGTCCGCTTTGGTCAACGGCGGCTCGGGCACGGGCGTATTCAGCTTTGCCGTAACCGGCGGCCCCGCCAGCCTTGACGGCGCTACCATGACCCCTTCCGGCGTGGGCACGGTGAATATTACGGCGACAAAGGCGGCTGATTATGACTATAACGCCAGGTCCGCCAGTTTCATGGTTACGGTCAATCCCCGTGTAATTGCCTTTGCGGTCGCCCCTGTTGAGCCGCAAACCTATACCGGCAGCGCCATTACCCCGGAGCCGCAGGTAACGGATGGAAGCACAGTTTTAACAAAGAACGTGGACTTCACTTATGGTTACGGCAGCAACACCAATGCCGGGGCTTCCGCGCGCGTCAATATCACAGGCATTGGTGACTATGCGGGCAGCGCAGGCTCTGCGACATTTACCATCAACAAGGCAACACTCCCATTGACGCTGACGGCCACCCCTGCGGCTACGCAGACACGTCCTGGCAGCGTAGCGCTTTCTGCGGCACTGCCCGCTGACGCAACGGGTACCCTCACCTTCAGGGCCGGAACGGATACCATAGCGAGCGTAACCTTGCCAATGAAAACAGCTACCTTCACGCCGACAGGCGCAGCCAACTCATACAGCTTTACTGTGGAATACAGCGGCGACAGCAATTACGAGGCGAAAGCCAGCGAGGCGCTGGAATACAGTTTTACGAAATCCGATCAGGCAGCATTGAGTACCACGGACGGCACGGTCCATTTCGGCGCTTCATTGGATTTGTCAGCTTTGATCAGCGGAGGCTCCGGCACTGGCGCATTCAGTTTTGCAGTAACCGACGGCCCCGCCAATATTGACGGCGCCATCCTGACTCCTACCGGCGTGGGAACAGTGAATATTACGGTGACAAAGGCGGCTGATAATGACTATGATGCAAAGACCGCCATTTTCATAGTAACGGTCAATCCCCGTGTGATTGCCTTTACAATCGGACCTATTGAACCGCAAACCTATACCGGCAGCGCCATCACCCCGGAGCCAGAAGTGAAGGACGGAAGCATAGTTTTAACAAAGAATGTCGACTTCACTTACGGTTACAGCGGCAATACAAACATCGGAGCTTCCGCTGCCGTCACTATTAACGGTATTGGCAACTACGCGGGCAGCACAGGCTCCACAATCTTTACCATTGTCAGGGCTGCACCGAATATTTTAACCCCTCCGACCGCCAGCGGCAATATCTACGCCGGAACGGCGCTGTCGCAAATTTTGCTGACAGGCGGCGAGGCCAGCGTCAGCGGGCGATTCGAGTGGGTGAATCCTTCAGCGACTGCCCTGCGCGGGCAGAACACATTTGAGGCCCGTTTCGTGCCGGATGACTCTGTTAATTATCTGGAAGTAGAAGACATTGGTATTACCTTTACCGCAAAAAAACGTTCCGACGGCTCCCTCTTCAATGCAATGCCCATCCAGCCCACCGCTGCCAGCGTGGCCGCAGCTGCGCAGGTAACAAACGGCCATGCAGCCCTGACCATCACCGGCTGTGTGGTCAAAACAGCTATTGCTAAAGCGCTGGCGGACGCCAAAGCCATGGGCAATACCGCAAACGGCATCAGCGTGGATATTTCGGTGACAGCCACAGGCGCCACTGGCTTCGCCCTTACTCTGGAGCGGAATGCGCTGAACCGCCTGCTTAACGCGAGAGTAAAATCCTTCAGCGTTTCCGGCCTGCCGGTCAACCTGGGCTTTGAGAGGGAGGCCCTCAGGCAAATTCGCACACAAAGCGGAGGCGATGTTGTCATTACCGTGAAGCCTGAGGCGATGACCGGCCTGCGCAATGCCTATGATATCACCATCACCTCGACAAAGGCTGGAAAGGCTGTCAGCATTACCTCGCTGGGCAAGGGCAGCACTACACTCAGCATCTCTGCCGCTCCCGGAAAAAATGAGTCCGGCGGTTATCTTTACGGTGCCTATGTAAGTGCGGACAAGAGAATTAACCGCGTTGCAAATTCTGTCTATGATGCAAACAGCAGGCGTGTGATTATGTCCATTAGCCATTTCTCAGTATACGGTGTGGGCTATAACGCCCCCAGCACCAAGTTTCGCGATGTCACAAAGCATTGGGCAAAGGACAGCATTGATTACGCGGTAGGCCGCGGGTTACTTTCGGGAACTTCAGGGACGGTATTCTCCCCCGATATTGCCATTACCCGTGGAATACTGGCAACGGCCCTCGGCAGGCTCGCCAACACCGATGTTAGCGGCTATAATTCCAGCAGCTTTCGCGATGTAGAAGCCGGGGACAACCTCCCTTACATTGAGTGGGTATACAGGAAAGGTATTATGAAAAGCGCCGGAAACGGCCAGTTCGCCCCTGACAGAGCTGTGACCCGCGAGGAAATCGCAGTTATCCTGCAAAACTACGCCAAGGCCACCGGCTACAAGCTGCCTACGACCCGTGAAGCGGCCGTCTATGCGGACGCTGACGCCATCACCTATAAGGACGCGGTCAGAGCCATGCAGCAGGCAGGCGTCATGATGGGCGGCAGCGGTAACAGGTTTCAGCCCAAATCCAGCGCCACCCGGGCGGAGGTTTCCGCCATGCTGCACCGGTATGTCAAGCTGACCATCGACCCGTCTACCGCGCAGGGCTGGGCAAGAAACGACGACGGCCAGCGCATGTATTACAAAAACGGCGCCGCCGTAACTGGCTGGCAGACCATCGACGGCGTGAAATACTACTTCTACAGCACCGGCGTTTTGCAGGCCGGTTAGTTGCAGAATGTGGTTATCGCACCATTTTTCCGGCTCTCCGGCTGGCGGGATATAAGTACTAATGATGACAAAAAGCGGTTACTTCACCCCGGACGGCTGGCAAATGGCTGGTGATCGACGCAACAGCAAAAATGCAATATATTTTTGCATAGGTTTATCCTCTCATAGTCTATCAATATATAAATAATAGATCAGTTTGGGCGCGTCATAAACATAATGCGAAGTTCAGCGCAACGAGGCTTGCCCCTCTTTGGAAAGACTGGCCATCGGTGCAAAGAAGACTGGTCAGCCGCTTTATAGCAAATGGAGATTCGCCTTAAAAATAAAAAATGTATGAGAAAATGACGAAGGCAGTATGTCTTCGTCATTTTCCTTACGTGATTTACCGAGTGTTTATACTCTGCGCCTCTTACTCGATGCCACAACCGCGCAAGCCGCTGCAAGGCCCAACATCATGAAGCCGATCGGTTTTGCAGCGTCGCCCGTCTTTGGTGGATCAGTCACGACGGTATCCGGTACGGTCACGCCCGTCCTGAGTACCGCAAAGGGGGAAAGGCTGTTTACCGTGATTGTTGCCCTGCCATTTACCACCACGACGGTATAGGTTTCCACCTGACCGTTGACGTAATGAAGGATGGTGACGGTCTGGCCCTCATATGCCGCGCCTGCGTAGAAGGAGATCGTAAGCTCGCCGCTGAAGCCGCCGGGAAGGGTGATGTCATATCCGGCGATCATCCGGCCGGTCGCAATCTCCTCGCGCATTTTCGCAGGCAGCGACTGAACGCTAACCGCGGTTACGGTAAGCTCGGCCAGGCTTTTGATGCCGCCGCCCGATATCGTAATGCCAGATTCGCTGTCCGTCAGCGTACGAGGGCCGCTGGATGGACCGCCACCGCCCGGCCCGCCGGAGGAAGGATTGTTTACTCTTAACGTGCCGGCAACAAAGCCAGGGATGGCTGCCGTATAGTTGCCGGTGTAGGTTACCCCCGTCAAATCCAAGCTGATGGAATAGCTGCCCGCTGTTTTTCCGTCGGTCGCACAGGCAAGAATGGGGGTGCCTGTAAAGGCGGTTTCACCGGAAAGCTGTCCGTCCACGGTGTAGGTGAAGGCCGGTAGAGAACTGCCTGCGGCCATGCTCTTGTCATCAGCCCTGATCACCACCGGGCGCTTGGCAATCGTGAATGCGTAGCTTTTGCTGCCTGTATAGGCCAGATTGCTATTCGCAACGGAGATGGTCAACTGATACGCACCGGCGTTTTGGGGTGCGAGAGAGCTTGAATAACCGCCGCTGTCGGCGGAGGTATACAGCACATCAAATTCAGGGATGCTCACCGGGTTGCCGCTGAGGTCCGAGGTAAAGAGCGGTGTTCCGGAATAAGCGTAGGAACTGCCATTGTATATGCCGCCCGTCATGGTCAGTCCGGAAATTGTCACCGGGATTCTATCCACCGTCCTGATGACGGCAATAACGGTAAAATCGTTATAATTTGCACTCGTAACTGTACCGATGAGTTTAGCTTTCTTGCCCGCATCTGCTATCCCCGCCACACGCATGGTGGCCGGGAAGGTAAACAGGCCGGTTGGCGGCAGAGCTGCAAGCACGCCATCCGTATTCTCGACCGATGTAAGGTTGTAGCTGACAGTACCGAGCGCTTTCCCGGTCAGGTCGACGAGGGTTCCTGCAAATTCCTGATAGCTCATGGTGTAGTCTTTGGCCAAGTTTGTCGCCACAGCTATATCAAAGGTGACATCGGCAATCGTTCCTTTTTGGATCGTCTGGCCTGTCAGCGTCAGGCTTCCGTTTGCCAATGTATAGTTGTGTGCCTTGGCAGTGTTGTTCAACGCGACAGTGGCTGTAACGGTTTTGCCGCTGCCTACGCTCGCACTATCAAATGTTGCGCCGCTGACAGTGTAATCCGTACCAAGCGTCAGCGTCTCACCGTTTTGCAGCCCACTGAAGGTCACGCCGGTTACCTCGGCGTCTGTCGTGCCGTCATAAGCTTTCGCTGCAATCGTAAGCATGGCGTACGTCAGCATTTGGGGGCCGATGGTGAAGGTTTTGCCTGCCGTACCGCTATAGTTTCCCTTGCCGGTCACACTGATACTGGCCGTCCCCGCATCGGTATTGTTGGAATAAGCCATGCTTTCATAGTCGGTATTCAGTACAAGCGGAGTACCGCCATCCTGCACTGTGATGGCGGGTGTTTGCGCCGCGCCGGTGTAAGTGAACGGGCCGCCGGTCATAGTGAGCATAGCCTCCGTCAATGGCTTGGGCGTAATTGTTCCAGTAAAGCCGGACAAATCCAGACGGTATTTGTGGGCGTCCGTGCCAACAAGGGATAATCCCGTTACGGTGACCGCCTTATCAGATCCCGCATTTGCATCAGCAAACGTCGCCGAGGCTACACCGGAAAGCGACACTGCATCGCCGGATTGCACATTATCCGTAACAAGGGTGTCCGTTCCGATTAAGGTGGCGGCGGTTGTGCCGTCGTAGGTTTTGTTGCCAATCGTCAAACCCGCGACGATCAGCGGGATGGTATCAACGGTAGTTACGGTAATATCCGCGTCAAAGTCTCCGTAGTTCGTGCTTCTTACCGTCACCGTAATGACGGCGGTTTTGTTCGCATCGGAGACCGACCGAACAGGAATTGTCAGCGTATTACCGGAGGTATAGCCGAGAGTACCCAGCACATTACCGGTGTCGGCAATGCTTTTGATGGCATATGTCACCGTCCCCAGGGTTCCCGGGCTGCCGATGACCGGCAGCAGGGTGGTCAAGTCACATTCATAGTCTTGCGCGTGATTGATGACCGCATTCAATGTCCGGTTGACACCGACCGGCGCAACCGCCTTGCTTATGATCTGCCCCGTCAGGTTCAGGGTTCCATTCGCCAGGGCGTAGTTTTGGGTTTTTGCCGTAGTGGTAAGTGCCACCGTGCCGGTTACGGTCTTGTTTGTGCCTGCGTCGGCGCTGTCAAATTGCGCGCCGGTGACGGTATAATCCGTACCCGGAGCCAGCGTTTCACTGTTTTGCAGGCCTCCAAAGGTCAGGGTGATGTCAGTTGCTTCGGTTGTGCCATCGTAAGTCTTTGCCGAAGCGCCGGTGACGGCCAAATTCGCCTTGTTGATGGTATAATTGCCAAGGGAAATATCCGCTGTGGCCGCTTCAAAGTTTGTGCCGGCCGCGATGCTTACCGTGACGGCGTAGGTCTTGGCGTCCTTGGGCTGGATGGCACTGCCGTCATATTTGACCGTAATTGCGCCTAGCCCTGCGGGACCGGTCACGCTGAGGGGCTGCGCCAGGCCGCTGTAGGTCTTGGCGGCAAGCTGATAGGTTAAATCAGCCGCCGTGGGCATCTTTTTATCCACCGTTACGGTAACCGTGTAGATATCGGCGGAATCGGTATCCCCGTCGTTTGTGGTGAATACCAGTTCCGACGTTCCGGCCGATGCTGGCGTAAGGCTGTAGGATGCGGCCGTGCCGGTTACCGCGGCGCCGTTTACCGATACCTTGTAGGTAAGGGGGTCTCCGTCGGCATCGGTAAAGATGTCGGACAAGTTAAGTGTATACGTGCCCCCGTAGATCACGTTTGCCGAGGCTGCCGCCGGAACGCCGTTTCTCCGTGCGGGTGCGGTATTGTAGTGCGTAAAATTCGCCGTGACCGTCGTGGCGGCGGCCGGCATGACAAAGGTCGTGGAAACGTTGGCGCTGTTTACAAATGTGCCGCCGTTAGAGCTTGTCCAGCCGGCAAACGTATAATGCGCGTTCGGCGTTGCGGCAAGATTGATTTTTCGGCCGCCCTCGCAAGGGCCTGTGGCGTTGGTATTCGCCGTGCCGCCAGCGCTTGTGGCAACTTCCAGCGCATAGCCCTTGACGCTAACCTTACTGTCCCAGTAAGTATAATCAAAATAGCCGGTGGACGCATTATAACTGCCCTGCCCAAGGGAGCGGTTGCTTGGTGTGTTACCCATCTTAATATCGTAAGACCCCGCCGCCCCCTGCACATAGATACCGCCGTTTATTATGGTAGGGCTGTCCGTTGCATACACGCCCACGGTGGGAAAACCGCTCCGGCCATACACATTGACATCCCCGTTAATTGTAATGGAGTTCTCGCCTTGAGAAACATTGGCGTATATACCGTAATCGGCATTGGAGACGGTGAGATTTCCGCCAATCTCCAGTGACGCATTGCTGCTGTTCTGAAGTCTTACGCCGGTGGCATCGGCCTGGACATTTCCGGAAACACGCAAGGAACCATATGAGCTGAGCAAGGCGGCATAGCCTACGGACGAAATGTTGGAGACCATGGCTTTGGCACCGTTCATGACAGTGACCGCAATCAAGCTTGCACTTGTATTGTTGACGTTCAATTGCGCGCCGGGTCCTTCTCCTGAAAGGATAAGGTTCGCACTGTTGTTTACCGTCACCCCTTTGAGGGTAAGCGTGTGCCCATTGAGTTCAACCGTTAGGCTTTTGTAATTTTCCAGCGTGACTGAATTGTTATAGACCATATCCTGGAGCAACGTCAAGGTTCCTCCATTATAAAAGGCGTTGGGAATGGCACTATCGGCAGATGTATATTCCACCCCGTTAACTATGCATACCGTGGCGCCCGCAAGCGCCGCAAGCGGCTGTGCCGCTTTGCCGACCGTGACCGCAATTACCGGCGGTTCGTTGCAAAGGGTATACCCTGCGATTCCGGCTGTGAAAGTGTATGCGCCCGCCGCGTTGCCGTCATATTCGGGCGAGGACATCCATGTGACCGGGAGTTCCATCGCGACAGGCCCGAACGTGTTTGCTGCGTCCCCGGCATTTATCGTTAAGTCCGTCCCTGTAGCTATGGAAGGACATCCGGAATCAGCAGCCGGGTCATGATTCTGTCCATCCGACGCAAGGCGAACCGTCGCCGCCAGTTTATCCGGCAGATTCAGAACGGATTCGTCCGTGCCAAGGGAAACTGTCTGCGTCGCGAGTTCCGGAGCCAGCTTCTCAAAGTCAATAATCTCGCCGCTTGTGCCAATCGGCAGGCCTGCGGCCAATGCAGACGCTGATAGTGATATCATCTCAAAAACCATAGCAATGGGTAGCATTATTACAATGAATTTTTTGTGCCATCTGTGCTTGTACATCATTCCCTCTCCATATTTCAAAGTTTAATGTAATCAAGTGATAAGATGCATACCGATCTCTATCCATTCTTATTGTATCGGTCTGCACTTACCGCCACTAAACACGTTGCCCCTGTGCAGTTGAAAGAGAAGCTAATGTTTCAATATGTTGTAGTACAAGATTTGCTATCTTTCTCACATCACCCGGCACGTCATTTATGACAAGTGTTTGTAAAAAACGAAGATATTCAGCCTTAACCATTAATAAACCTCCCAGCAATTGAAAGCTGCTACCTTGACCTGTACTAAGTCATTGAGAACATTATGCTAACTACGTTATCTGCTACGAGCTTCCGATTATGCTAAGATGATGCGACGGATATTAACCCAAATTATGTATGCTCAATTAAGTGTACATCAAATAAACCGATAATAATAGACATATTTTGCATGAATGGCTCAGGAAAGAATTTCGGATATGATCGTTCACGTTCAAGTGATTATGCAGAGAGTGTATCCCCATAGAATGGAGCAACATAGAACCTAGGGGTGTGCACCTTTTGACGAAACGTCCCCAAAATCGTCAGGGGGTGTGCAAACCTTTTGACGAAACGTCCCCAAAATCGTCAGGGGGTGTGCAAACCTTTTGACGAAGCTATGTGCAAGCCTAAAAACCACCTGTCAAATGCCGTCTGATTTCTCCACAGAACAACAAAAAAGCCCAAAATATCTGGACTTTTTGTTGTATTAAGACCTACGTCTTTATTTGTCTAAGGGCGTAGGTTCTAATACAATCTGACGATACCTGCCTGTTTACAGGGGTGTGCCTTTTGACGATATATAAACCTTGTGTGGATCATACTCAGACAATGAGATATAGGGATAATACGTCGTTATGTCATACGTTCGGAACAATTAATCTATTATTGAAACTTAACCTTTTCGCACCAGAGTGATGGAAACAAAATCTGGATTTTTTTGTATTAGCTTCTTGAAGAGGTCATCACCTAGATTGGTTTCAAGCTGATCACTAATCGCCATCCATTCGATTAAATCCTCTGTGCAAAATGCTTCAGGATATTTGTGGTAATATTCGCAGAAAGTGTAGACTGTTTGGACGAGATTGACGTCCCTAGCAAGTCGCGCGTTGAATCGCGTTCCATTATAATACCCTGTCCAAATATTATAATAATATGACAGATTTGCAATGTCGGGATACGTTCCTTTCAGGAACAATCGACGGAGCACCTTGTTTTGGATAGCCAGTTCCTTGCGTGGCTCATTCAGATTTAAAACCTGATCACCAAGTTTCGCTTCAGCGAGATCATGAATGAGAAGCATATCGAGCACCTCTCGCTTGCAATAGTCCTCTTCATTCACTTCCTCAGGGAGAAAAAGCATCGCCATAAGCCACGCACTGTAAATATGCTCTGATATGCTTTCGGGATCAGGAATATTATGCTGTAGCCATTGAACACGCTTGATATCCTTGATTTTACGGTAGGTGTTATATAACTGCTGCCCAACATCGAAGTCGCAGCTGTTCGCGAGATACTCCTTAAGATCTTCTTGCATGCCCTCAATATAACTGAACAGCTTTTGAGACTTGATGTTACTCGGACGGCGCGCATAGAGCTCTAGCTCTTGGTTGAAACGCTTAACATATCCTAGCATATCATATTTAGGCTGGCAGTCACGCGACTGTATGCGCATTTGTATGAGCGTACAGAGCGTAATAATGTCCTTTTCGATGCTATTATCGCGAGATTTCAATTGAACATCAATGTCATTTAGCAACTTGATGATAACGCGTTCGCCTTTATCTACGTCGTCGTCAAGATTGAAATCCCCATTCTCCATTATTTGGTCGTGTTCTCCGTAATACTCCACAGCCATTCCGCGGTTTATTGCATTGGCGACGTCGTTCGTAATAATATTGCATAGATAGTCATCCATAGCGCTGCGCTGATTGAGGCGGATCAGCGACAGGCATATAGCACGATACAACAGTTGATTGGCCATGTTCTCGGGAGAGAATAGATTTGCGAGTTTCACTTTAGGCGTCAGCTCATTCTTTTTCTTTTCGAGGAATTTTATAACGCCCACCGACAGAGCCCTTATATTGATCCTACCTAACCAGTTCGCTGCATTGCTTTGCTGCAGAATATTGAGGCTATCATAATTTTTGAAGATGCAGTTCATCAGGTTTGCCTGAAAAGAATGATTATCATCGGCAAGCGGCGGTACGAACTTATTAGCGCATCGTGGGACAAAACAATCGAATATCTGACTAAAATCATTGTTTTTTTCTTCGGCTTCCTCGATTGTTTTGATGAAATAGTATGCCAACATAAATCCTTTATTTAGCGGATGCGCACATAATATAGGCCAAATTTTCACATCGCCGGCATCTTCATCAGGCTCCCAGCCTTCATCGTAAATGAAGTCGAAAGCATATTTGCATATCTCATAGAGAAGCTCCCGATCCCCACGCAGCTCATCAAGAATGTTCTTTTCAAATAGCATGGCAAGATCCATATTCTCATCGAGCGTAACGTTGGATGACATCTCATCCATAATTATTCTTAAAATAAAAACATCAATCTCATCAATGTTCAACTGCCTCAGCAGCTTTTCGACATCATGATTCGGGATATCGTATTCGTACATCGCAGATATGCTGTTGATACACAGCTTGACGTTTTCCGTATCATAGAATGGAACCGCGTCGAACACGCCAAGGTATTTATACTTGTCCTCAATGAACGCAGTAGAATGCTTCGCGCGTTCACGGTTATCTGTCATGTCAGTATCTGCTGCAACAATAATTTTGTAGCGCCCCAACGGCTCAATGATTTTCTCCAGCACGTTTTCGGGGCCGACCTTGCTGGTAATAAAATATCTGAGGCTATCCACAAAAAACACAGGCCTGAGGGATGAGTTGGCTTTAATATAATTCAGGATCGTATGAATATCCCTGATCAGAGCGTTCTCAATTTCCTTCTCAGCGCCTTCGTTTCCTGCACCGATGCTCTCATATAAATCCATAGAAAGGTAAATTGGTAAGCAGTTGCTCTTTTCTTCTCTGAACGCATCAAGCATGTTCAGAAACAGCAGTTGCATGTATATCTTCTTACCGATGCCACCGGGCCCCATGAGGCGTAGCACGACCGTATTCCCTCCGGAATTGACATCTTCCATAACGGATGCCATAAGTTCGTTGGGGTCGATGGATCTTTTGCGGTCATATGCTTTGAGCGTGGCGGAGAAGTAATTCGCCGCATTGCGCTCGAACACCGCCCTTCTCTGTAGCGTATTCGTATAGTCGAAAATATCACTATCGTTTCTGTGCGCTATCCGTAGCAAATATTTACAAATCCCCTTGCGGTCAGGAGGACATTCATTTTCGTCTTTGTAGTTATCGTTCGCCGTAATTTGCTTCCCGCCCAACTCTACGATTTCGGGCTCGTCATGCAGGTCATCCTCTTTTGTGTAGCTCGTGATGTTCTGCCTGATTGTTGCAATCAGTATATCCTTTCCATCAGAATCACTCTTAAAAGCTTCGATATGGTGCATGCGTCCAAGATAGTAACGAAATTCGTCGCTAAACGTGAAAGCTTCAATTTTATACGGAATTATCGGCTTTCTATAATCAAATGCCGCGTCCACCTCGGAGGATACATGGCCTGACCGATTAATGCTTTCAGAGGCAATGAGCAAAAAAACTTTGCAGCGACGTATAGCGTTTATAATCTGCGCGCCATATTCGCTGCCGGGCTCAATGTTGCGTGGTGCAATCCAGCAGCTAATTCCTTCGTCTTCGATGTAATCGCAAACTCGCTGGGCAGCAGTTTTATTGTTAGAGGAATAACTGATGAAGACTATACCTGACTTCGTTTGCTCAAACTGAGCTGGTCTGTTCTTTGTATGCTGCATCGCTATGCTCTCCATATATATCCTTACTTAATTTGGTATATATCTCAGGTGCGCCTTATAACATTAAGTTAACGCAATATGAAAACGATATCATGTTGTACTGAGCCTGATAGAACATTTTCTTTATAAATAACAATACGGTAGATAAGCCCCGCTTTCCGGTTTGCCCTCTTTATAATTACGATGCTTGAAAATGAACTCAATGCTTATACACATTTTAAATGATATCACCCAGGAGCTTACTGCAACGTTTGTATCTGTTGAATGTTTACATTTCTCCAATTATCTCCCATAATCGCGTAATTTTATTATACTCAAAAATTCATCCTCGTCAAACAGCAATCCATGAAATATATACGATTTGCACGAATTCAAAGGTAATTGACAGGGTTTCCCTGCTCATATATCATGCATATAGGTCAACGAGAACTATCATTATGTGATAGACACGCTAGAGTTTTAACCCAATGCAATAACAACTACACGCCATCCGGCCAGCAGGAGGTTCAAATGCCTTATATTATTTGTTTATTCCTGTCGATAGTGGCTTTAGTTTCAAGCGTTGTTAGCTTCCGTCTCAGAAGCAGGGATAAGATAAATTCCGGTTGGATGCCTGCGATCTACATCCTATTCGCTGGGGTTGGACTCTCCCTATTTTTTTTATTTTTACCGGTCTATTACTTTCATTTCTTCGCGGATGATATTGTGCGCATGCCCAAAACCGTCCTCATTTCGCTCCACAACGTCATTCGCGTCTTCGTGTGCGACGGCGAGTTCGACATCATTCACGATGCCCTTGATGGGCAACTGCCGTGGATGAACACGCTCTACATTCTGGTTGCGGAGATTCTATATGTTATCGCGCCCGTTCTAACGGCGAGCTTCGTTCTATCATTCTTCATGAACAACGCTGCGCACTATAAGTTCTGGCGAAACCGTAATGCTTCATTATTCATCCTGTCGGAATTGAACGTAAAGTCTCTGGTATTAGCTCAAAGCATCAACGCGAATGAGGATGCTTGCAACAACCAGTACCTAATTATCTTTACCGACGTCGGAAAATCCATCGAGGAAAACCACAATGAGCTTGTAAGAGATGCAAAATTGCTCAACAGCGTCATTCTGGGCGAAGATGTAGTCGATATCAATATCGAGGGACACAAGTCTAGCGCAATCGTCCGTTTTTTCTTGATTAAGGCCGCTGAAGACGATAATGTTGAAGACTATCTTCGCTTAGTGAATTCATACGGACAGCGCAAGGATACGGAAATCTATGTATTCAGCGATAATATTGAAAGTGAATATATCGTGGATTCCACTTACAACGACTTACTACGAAAGACACCCCACTTGCGTAAGGTTCGTCGGATCAATACAGCACGGTACATGTTGTATTCGATGCTTTATAATGGTAAGATATCGCTGTTCAGCTCTGCACACGCCGTTATGCGGGATGAGGTGAAGCAAGTCTCCATAATGATACTCGGACTACAGGGGTTGGGACTGGAATTCTTTAAAGCCGCGATCTGGTGCGGACAAATGGACGGTTACAGGCTAAATATCAATGCATTTGATAGTATGGATGCTCCCGAAAGCCGAATGCGGGCCCGATATCCTGAACTGATAGAAAAAAATCGCAGCACCGAACTCGGAGATGCGCACTATGATCTTAAATTCTTCGGCGGTAATTTCGGTGACTTTCAGAGACAAGAGTTTTATGACAAAGCGCGTAGCCTAAATGATACCACATGTGTGTTTGTCTGCCTAGGCGATGATGAGAAAAATATTGAAGCGGCTATTCGAATCAGGATAATGTTCGAGCAGATCCATATACATCCTACAATCTATGCGGTCGTTTATCATCCACTCAAATCCGAGATGCTCAAGCGCTCTCCACTGATTAACTACAGTGGAGACTTATTGGATATTGATCCAGTTTGTAGTATCAAAGACTATTACTCGTATGAAACGATACTTAATAGCGAACTTGAAACCGACTCCCTACGTATTCATCTGCGATGGGCAAGCGGCAACAGCTTCGACCAGTCGGAGTATTACAGATATTCTTCAATGTCATCCGCAATTCATCAGAGAATGCGGCTAGAACTAGGAATCCCTTTGACATCTGACTCAGATGCGCTTGAGCATAAGCGCTGGAACGCATACATGAGGACGGAAGGTTATATCTATAGCGGTTCATCTGAGAAAGCTTCGCGTAATAATATCGGGCGCATGCACAACACACTGGTGCCATTCCAGAATCTGTCGGATGAAGAGAAGCTAAAGGATTCGCGAATTATCGGCAGGATTTCGGGAAACAATCCTCTGGAAACATAAATTTTGATAATTAGTTGTTCATGATTTGGAAAATGGTCCTCACCTATTGATGAGAAATACTTCAGTAACACAAGCATTCCGTATTAAGTATATCATTCCTGTAAAACTTTTATATTTAAGATTACTAAGAGCATATAACATCCTACACCCGCACACGCCGAGTTCAGATCAGGCCATAATCGGCATTTTCCGCACAATGAATAACTGGAGCAAGAAAATTACTGAATATATTGGAATTAATAGATAAAAATAACTGTAACTTATTGTCTTTCATGGTCGATTGATGTAAAATGCATAATGGAACTTAAAAAACCGTTCAGAACTTAGATTCATCAGAATGCATGTGGTGTACCCATAAACACCATTAGCGAAATCCAATATGTTTAATCGAATGAGTCCAAGCCCCATTGCCATTATTTCGACTTTTTTTGAGACGGATACGTTTTCGTCCCGAAAAATACATATTATTACAATCATGCACCTATAGTGACGGGCATACGTTCACTCATCTTTTCGTGCACGGATACTCAATTATCACACGAGACTGCTCTGGATTGACACGCAGCAGGAGGTAATAGAATGATTTCGGAAGGGCGCAGGCGCGGCTATATTAGGGGCAATAAGCTTTTGAAATCTTTAGTATTGCTCCTGATCGTAGCTGCACTTTTTTCAAACACATCTTTCGCTGCGACGACAAATGCGCATTCCCGAATAATTAACATTGTGTACGACGATTCAGGGAGCATGATCAAGTCAGATGGGCAGTTGGTAGATACCTGGTGCCAAGCGAAATATGCAATGGAAGTCTTTTCAGCCTTGCTTGGCGAAAAGGACACAATGAACATCTTCGTCATGAGCGATTTTGACGACAGGAACACGGCGGCCGGGCCTCGAATCGTCCTTAATGGCGGCGACGGGGCCGATGTGAATGTGGCAAAGATACACGGCATGCTCACCACTGCCGGGAACACGCCGTTCAATACCGTCCGCAAGGCCTATGAGGCGCTCGCTTCTGCCGTCTCGGACGAGAAATGGCTCGTTGTGTTAACCGATGGCGAGTTTCAGGGTGCTAGCAATATCGATAGTTTTTTTGCCAAAAAAGAGCCGAATATCAACGTTATGTTTTTGAGCATGGGTCCGAACGCCGACTCGATCACGCCCAACGAAGGGCAGCATATCTATTTTGAAAAAGCACGAACGAACAGCGACATATTGAGCAAGATCACGGATATTTGCACGCGTATCTTCAACAGCGACAGATTGAACGTGAACGTTTCAACGCAGACGTTTTCTTTCGATGTGCCGATGGGAGAGCTCGTCGTGTTCGCGCAGGGTACAAATGTGAATATTGCCGGCATAAAGAATCCCTCCGGCCAGGAAATACCATGTTACAGCCTGCCGGTGGAGGTTCGTTACAGCGAGCAGGCGGCTACAAATTACAGCGACGCAAAAATCGCCAGAGAGCTTACGGGCAACATTGCCACCTTCAAGGGTGATTTTCCCGCAGGAGCCTATACTGTCGAGGTGTCCGGCGCGGAGACTATCGAAGTCTACTACAAGCCCAACATTGAAATTGCTGCCTATCTGATCGATACCGATGGTAACGAGGTGACTGAGAAGGAAGCTCTAAAGGCCGGCGAATACACCATTCAGTTTGGCTTTGTGGGTGGCGGTACCAAGGAGCGTGTCAGCGAATCAAAACTCCTCGGGAATGTTGCCTACAGTGCAACCATCATCAACAATGGCGTTCAACACGAAAAAACGTATGTTTCGGGGGATCCAATCACGCTGGAGGAAGGCTCGCTGCACATCAATGCCACGGCTCGTTTTCTCGAATACAATTCTGTCTCCACTTCCTTGGAATATGTGATTTATAAAGATAAAAATATCGAGTTTTCCGAAATCGAAGATCCTGTGTACAACGTGACTAAAAATGGTCTCGAAGTGTTGTCCCCCATTCGCATCAAAGCGAGCATGGAGGGCCGGGCGCTAACGCCGGATCAATGGGCAGAATTTGGCGTACCCGCCGTGGTGCTGGCAGACGATGGAGAATTCGAACTCGGTGCGTTCACGGTGAAAAAGTCCGATGAGATCGGCGTGTTCAGTGTCTATCCGTCGCTCGGTGAGGGAGAAATCTATACGGGCACCTATAATGACCGAGCCTATACGCTGAGCTTCGCCGAAAAGCATGGTGATTCCACGTGGTCGGGAAGAATGAACGGCTCTTTAAAGCTTTCAGACAGCCGCACATGGCTGGAGCGCAACCTCAAGCGCATCATGCAGCTCTCTATCACGGCTCTGATCGTCCTGTTCCTGCTAGGGTATATCCCGCCGTTCAAGCGATATCTGCCTCGGCGGCTGAAAAAGCGCCCTGCCATTGACTGCAAGCCGAACATGCCCGGTGTGCGCGCAATGAAGGCGAGTGGTCGGTACAAGAAAAGAATCCTACCCACGCTAATACCTTATCGAGCGGAGCGTGGGACCATCAAATTCATTCCGCCGGGTGCACCGAGTGTTCCGGTACTAAAAGTAAAGGCTGCTGGAGGAAACGCCCTGTATATCACCAATGTCCGTGATTACGCGGGAAAAGCCCATATTGCCTTTGACGGTACGCCAATCGAAAAAGAGAAAACAAAGCCCATGCGCAAGAGTGCAGGCATGATGATAACGGTAAAAACCAAGGAGCTTACCTACACCTGTACGCCGTCGATAAAATAATAACATAGGAGGGTATCTAACATGATCGCACCCACATTGTTGGTAGGGCTTGGGGGAACCGGTTCTAAGATAGTATGCCGCGTTTCGTCACTCATTAGCGCTGAACAGCGGAATCATTTAGGTTTCGCTGTCTTCGATACGGATATCAACGAGCTCCGCGACATTGAAAAGTCTAACCCGTTCATCAAGACGATACAGACATCCACGAAGCTGTCCGTGGGAGAGTATTTGAATATCGACACGCACTCACGGGATAGCTGGTTCCCCGTGAACGCCATCCTCAACAGCAAAACGCTCACCGAGGGCGCGGGTCAGGTGCGCGCCGTTTCGAGGCTGGCGTTTGATACCGCCATCCGTGCGGGAAAGATGGAGCCGTTGCACGAGGCGATACAGGATCTTTACAAGCTTGAGGAAGGCCAGTCCGAACAGGCACTCCGCGTCATCATCGTAAGCTCTCTAGCAGGCGGCACGGGCTCCGGCCTTATTTTGCCGGTGGCGCTCTATATCAAAAACTATCTGGCCACGCGCTTCCGTCAAAGCGCGAACATCACGAGAGGGTTCTTCATTCTTCCCGAGGTGTTTGACGAAGTGATACGCGGGCAGGCGGAGCGCAACAGCCTCAGGAGTAATGCCTACGCGACACTGCGCGAACTCGATGCCTTCTTGATGAAGGGCGACGCCACTCTACCCGAAAAATACACCAGCACCGTTCGTATGGAATTCCCGCGCGTGGGCTCTTACGGCTACGACGAGTACAACGTGCGCCCGTATGACTTCTGCTTCCTCTTCGATGCGCAAAACGCTCAGGGCAGCAAGCTCAATTCCTTCAATCAATATCTCGACCATGCCGCGAACTGCATCTACGCCCAATCAATAGGGCCCATGAACAAGCGCAGCAACTCCTCCGAGGATAACACCATTCGTAGATTGTGCGCCGAGCGGGGCCGCAACCGCTACGCTGGCGCGGGCTCTTCCATGCTTATCTACCCCATGGAGGATATCAAGGAATATATCGCGCTCAATTGGGCGAAGGAATGTGTTTCCAAGCAATGGCTCGTGTTTGACAACATGTTCAAAGAGCAACAGCGCATAAACGCCAACAAGCGGGCGCAAGGCATCCACACCGTGGAGCCCAACCCTGCCCAAAACTATGTGACGACGGTCAACACGATGGACGGCAACGGCGATCCGTTTGCCAAGTCTATTGTGAATGCATGCTCCATTTACGATGAGAGCGGCATCGTGCGGTTAGATGAAAAATGGAACGAGTACGTTAAGGCGCTCATCGACAAGATCACTGCGGACGAATCGGCTGGCCAACCCGATCTCGACGCGCAGAGAACACAAGCGTGCTCTTGCGTCTCGAGCCTAGAGGGCGGCAGCGAATCGTGGGAGGCATTTCAGGAGGCATACCGCGAGATTGACAAATACCGTGCGATGATCGTTAAGCGCGTAGAGGAGACCGCTCGTACCATCGCTTATACGATGTTCCGCGCTCCCAACGACTCCATCACTTCCGATCGGCAGAAGCACCAGTTGGAGACTTATTTGCGCGATGAAGAAGGCAAGTTCATCCACCCCAACGCAGTCCGGTATTTTCTTTATCAGGCGCTTGATCTGCTCAAGAGCCAGAAGCGCGTCGTGGAAACGAACACAAAGAGTGCCATTAAACATTTCGAAACCTTTGCCAAGGCGAATTTCGACGATAAGAGCACCGATACGGTCGAAACCGTAGAAAGCCTCTCCAGCCGAAAAATATCCCTCATCAACAAGCTTACGGGCAAACTCAGCGGCGATCAGGAGGACTTAAAGTCGGCATATACCAACTACCTTACAATTGCAGACGCATACCGCGTGGACGCGGTGCTCGAGAGGGTGCTGCAAGAGGGTATCGACTATGTAAACGGCCTATGTGACGCGTTCCAGAGCTTTTATCTCTCGTTCGATAGAAAGGTCAGCAGCATCGAAAAGCGTATTTCCGATATCGCCAAGAAGTACGAGCACACCAAAGGCACCACAGCGCGCTATGTATGCGCCTCAGTAAAATGCTTGAAGGAAATGCTCAAAGAATACCCGTATTCAGGCGGCACGATAAAGCTCGACGGAGCGCTCGCGGAGGATATCTACGGAAAGGTTCGCAAATATTCGATGCTCTCAACAAAGCCCGATAACAGCAGCTATTTCAGCGAGATCTTCGAGGAAGGAATCTTGGGCTTCTTTAAAAGCACTTTAATGAGGATCTACGGCGACGACGTAGATATTGATATCATCACCGCGCTTGAGCGGGAAGTCAACTACGAGCAAGGCAATTACGACAGTGTCGGCATGCAGCTCTACGTGCGCGATACCATACAATCCACCCGCGCTCTCTCCTGCCCGTTTATTGAGAAACCCTTGGGCGAGGAGCGGGACCCGATCTACGCCTGCGCCTTTAACCCGAGCCTGAACCCGCACGATAACTCGCCCCACTCCATGCTCATCGATAAGGAGCTCAAAAACGCAGGCGGCGTGGAGGACGAGGATATTGGAAAAAACATGATACTCTTCTATCAGTCCTTCTACGGACTCAGAGCGAACGATTTGAGTAAGTTCGCACCGCCTGAAAGATCTGTTACCTCCAGTCGCGACGCGGGCGAGTATTTCAAGGCGTACTACGAACTTGTGGACATGGTGCACCCCGAGGCGCATAGGAGTAAGGCAATCACGCCGCATATCGACCGCTGGTGGCATGTTGTTATGAAAATGCCCGATCTTGATGAGGAAAACCAGACTAACCAGGAGCGCCGTATCTACGCGGCGTTCTTCTGGGGCCTTGTGGGCGACTTTTTTGAGCTGTTCGATGCGGGTACAGAGCAGAAGATGTACCGCCTGAAGGTGGATGATTTAAATTTGGAGGAGGGTTACGATACCCTTATCGTCTCCAACGGCACACCCTGTGACCACCTCTACGAGGTGCTCGACGCACTCGCCATCTACCCCGATCTCGTCAACAGAATACTTGAGCGGGTCGAAAACTTCACCACGGACGACGTGAACACCAACGGCTCCAGCAGCATCAAAGAGGGCATGCTTTACAACTACCTCCGCACCTTCCGCATCAAGGAATACCCCTTAGGTGCTGACAACAAGGTGCGCAGCATATTTGATATCCCCATGCTCATGAAACGCTCTGTCACCTCAGATATGTATCATGAGGAAAGCGTGCTGCAGATACTCAAGGCGGAAATTTCCGAGATCAAAAGCCACCTCTCGCGGTTCTTTACGGTAAAGGAGCTGCCAGAGATGATGGGCGCGCTCTTGCGCGAACAGTTCGAGATGTTCCTGCGGGACGTCGAGATCGAAAAAGAAAAGATCAGGGATATCTACCACGATTACCTGTTTAGCAGAACATGCAGTATTATCGCCAAGGCATTCGAGGATCTCGTCCTTAGAACGGACGCCAAGCAGGTGCAGGCGCGCGCAAGGGAGTTGAGCAAGTAGGCCTTCGGTCCGGAAAATGCATGCAAAGGGGCGGTAGGATGTATTCCGTACTTATTCAAAACCAAAAAACGTTGGATATGTTCCATCAGTACGGCGCGCTATTTATGGACGCCATCCAGTCGGGAAAACTGGGCGTATGCAGATGGCTCGAGACAGGTACCACAGTGGATTCCGCTGTGCCGGAGCTTCGCGCGCTCACCGATGATAAGGAGGAGTGGCGCGCCATCATCATCCGCGTCGAGGATGAAAGCTCTATGGCGGAGTTCTCCTCCGTGCCGTATAACCCCTACGATTTCCACATAAACGCATGCGAAGAGTGCGGCATACGGGAAAACGCGGTGCCTCTAGTGCGATTGACGCAGATACTGGGCGGCGTGCCCTCCCCCGGCGTAAAGTTTGATTGTGAGCTCATCCAGGAAGAAAAAAAGGCGCCACGCATAATCTACAAGCCCTTGACTGACCCCGAGGGAGAAGAGGAATACCGCAGGCTTTGTGAAAAGTACAGCTATGATGGGAAGCCACCTACCGAGATACTCCTAGTTTCATTGCGCCAAAAAACAGATACGCGCCTGAAAAATGTCAAGCAGGTGTGGCAGGGGAGCAGCGATTCGAGAAGCGCTGCATTCTGGAAGCGAAACCAATACCCCAGCAACTGCCGTTTCCTGTTCTTCGAAATGGAGCAGCTCGGGCCAATCCAGCGATCCGCAGATCTTTTCCGGCTCTGGATATCCGTGATGCTTCTTGCCTCCAACCAGATCGACCCGAGCACCTTGCAGGCGTACAAGCTACACCGTCTCGACGCCCTTATAGATACGGACGCCATGCGTCGGGTCGTGCAGCAAACCGTCAACCGCCTGGTGAGCGCCAAGCTCTGCATCGATAAGGGTATTCAAAGGGAGTTTCTCGTAAAGGTGAACGAAGAAAAAAAACTGCCAGTTTACAACCTCGAGGTACCGGTGCTATTCGAGTTGCCCCCCAACTCCGAGCTGTCCGCCGATACGGACGAGTTTACCCTTGTTGCGGCTGGCACGCTCCGGGATCTCAAGGCGTGGGAAGCGATGAGTGCCAACGCGAGGATGGTGTTGAAAGGAGCAGTCCGCACGGTGGAGAGGGTACTCGATCAATCTGCCGAGCATATGCGTATGTATTGTGCGTATTCCGATGCCGAAGTCTGCCCGCTGGACAAATATCAAACGGAGGATATGCGCTCGGAGCTTAACGCAATTTACATAAAGACGCTCCTACTGCAACGCGAACTGCCACACAGCGCGTCGGCTTACGACAAGGGACTCACAGCCGCCGAGAAAAAGGTGGAGGATGAGCTGCAAAAAAGGGTCACGACACGGCAAGCCACTGCGGGCTTTGCTGCGGTCACAGTACTCTTTCTGCTTGCCGTTGTGCCTGCCGTATTGTTTTACCATCTACACGGCTACGGCTCCTATTGGAGCGCGCTGATAGCGGCAGTTTTATGCCCTGCGTTCTTTGGTGTCGTGGAACTTTTCACTCTTCTTTTCCAAAGGGGGAAGCTTAGAACAGCGATCAGGGCCTTCAACGGTCGCATCAACGACATCGTGGTGGAGCTTTCGGAAAACGCCACGTCGTTTTCGATGTATTTGGGGCACATCGCCTCGCATATCCACGGTAGTACCTATTTGAATATCCTTCGCCGCAAGAAATTTCGTGAGGATAATTCGCAGTTTATCAAGCAACGGCATATCATAGCCATCCACCTGTTTTTGCTCAAGCTTGAAGGTTGGAGCCACGCGTTCCATCTCCCGGTGAATTTCAATGCCGACGAGATTGACGACAACATTTATATAGACACAGCCCTGCCGCCGCAAATAAACCCAATCTACACCTTCGAAAGCGGGATGAGCTACCCGATACCCGTCAACACCACAGGGGATATGGTCGAGTCGCCCTTCGGGTTCGTGGGTAGGCTACGGATAGAGAGAGAGGAACTATACGATGGCGAAGAGCATTCTTATTAGACTGTTCGCGACAATAGTCGCCTTCGCTTTGATCTATTTGCTACAATATGTCATCAATAGCCATAGAAGGAACCGAGGGAGGCAGGCGCTCCTTCCCGTTCTCGCGTTGATATACGCCGTGATTGCAACCGTCGTCGCGTCAGTCAACTTCGAGAAGGTTGCCGCACTTTGCGCAACGAACGAATTTTTAAAGAACGCAAACGTAGCGTTGCTGAACATCTTCGTTATTTCGGGGTTTTTGACGGTCAAATGCGTCGCGTGCCCCATAGTGAATGCGGTGTGGAAAAGTGACAGGCTCATGGAAGCTACGTCCGTACGTTTTTATGAGTACGATGCAGACTACGATACATGGTTCCTCCAAAAAAGATGGGTAAACTTCCGTAAGCTCATGAAAGCGCTTTCCCTTTTCGGCGGGGTATTGTGCGCGGCTCTTCTTTCCTTCACATGGATCACGGGTCCGGGAAACGCATGGTGGCTATACTACTTTCCCTCTGCAGCCCTCACTGTGCTTTGGGAGGCGGCGCATTTCCTCAATGGCATAACGAAGGCAGAATTCGAGCACGCTGTGTTCGGCGACTATGCGGATTCTCGCCGCATCAGTCATTATTATCTCATCCGCGAGCTTTACGAAAGACTTTTCGAGCCGCAGATGCTGTCTTCCCATACAGGTTGCGAGTTCACATCGCATCGGGGCGCTACGGTGCTTTTGAGCGGTATGGAAAACTCCCCCGACATAACGGATAAGGCAGCGGCAAAGTATTTCGAGCTACACGATAAGGCTGCGGCAGTGCTAGATCCCGATTTCGTGCAGGCGGCCAACAATCTGCTCCACCGCAAAAACGTAGTATTTTTCAACCCATTCTATCGCGATCTGGGACAGTATATTGTGCTGCCTATGGTGAACGCTCTCCTGTCGGGGAAAAAGTGCCTCATCATTGCGGGGCGCAACTCAACGTGCGAAGACGTAAAACCTTGGCTCACTGACCTCATCAAGAATTACTGCCACATGCGCGAGCTGTGGCGCGTAAATGACTTGAGCGAGCACGAGCCCGATTGCGAGATCGGCGTGCTTAGCTTCCAGCATCTCTACGACCTCAAGGTAATGAAGGCGAACTATACGTTTTTTGCGAATACCGATTTCGTGTTCCTGATCGAGCCTTCGCTCGTCATCAATACGGGGCAGGTGGGTATGAGCATCGTGGCCAGTGAGATAGCCGCAACTTCAGGGGGAAAGCCTGTTTACTGCATCTGCGATAGGAATACCGACGGGCTCGTGGATACACTTTCGCATCTGCTCCGCTCAGAATTCACGGACGTTGTGGCGATGCCCGTGCCCCGTTGCGTGTACACAGGTATGGCGTGGAATGCTGACGGCGATTTCATCCGCCAGCAGCTTTTCAACAAGCAGACACGCTACCTCGGCAACGGCATAGAACTTGCTGCCGTGGCGGTGAAAAACCAGATCCCCAAGGTCGTTTGGTACAGCGAAACTAAAGTACCCATCCGCGATATCAAATGGATTACGGGGCAGTACCACCCCACCATATGCCGCTACATGAACTTGCCTAGCCAGCAAAACAGCCTTTACGAAAAAATCGACTTTGTTTCCAACCTTTGGTGCGGTGCCATGAGCCCCGAGCAGTTCATTATCGTCGAAGATGAGTTCTGTAACATGTTCAGTACCATGCGCGCCTATCTATCACGCGGGTGCGATCAGACTTTCGTGAATGTGATGAGCGAGAACTACCTGCTACGCGACTACATGCGTTGCAACGGGCAGATGTTCACCTCAGATCCCAACGCCATTCCTTCCGTGGTGCCCGATTATGCCAAGACGGAGCGCAACACGGTTCTAAAGCTTATTTTACTGATGTCGTTCCGCCCAGTCGCAGAGGAGGAGGCTCTCAACGAACTGAACCTCGCTGGCTGTGAAACTAACGATGCGTTTGGTACCCTTTCGAGGTTGATCGGCAAATATACGTTTGCGGACGATTCCATCCTCACCATCCGCCAAGTGCCCGAAACAGCCGATGAAAACATGGTCTGCTCCCCGAGCTTTTTCACCGTTACGGAAGCGGCGTTCGATACGTTTTTCTCCGACACGCTCCGAAATGCCTACTATGTGGTGGAGGAGGAGGAGCACGACAACGAGCATATCGACGCCAAGCTGTTCGGCCACATCGCGCAGACAATACTACCCGGCCAGTTCGTGACCTATGACGGCAAGTATTACGAGGCGAAGATCGTATCCCCTCTAAACGGCGTAGTTCTCCGCAGGGCATCCGACCTGTACGATGGTCGCAAGTATTACCGGCAGGTACGCAAATACAGCTTTGAGCCTCGCGTGCACAACGAGATCGTCAGCAACTACAAAATTATGGATATCGAGGTGTCTTTCCTCCTTCGGCAGTTCAACGTCGAGACTACGGGCTATCTGGAGATGAATGACAGTCACGATCTTAGGATGGCGCGGGTCATAGATTTCGCGCTTGACCCCTCCGTAGGAAACTACACGAGGCATTACCGCAACAAGGCGGTGCTGCGTATCAAACTGCCCGATACGAACGACCGCATCCGCTTTACCATCAGCATGCTGCTGAGCGAAGTGTTCCGTTCCGTATTTCCCGATGCATGGCAGTACCTTGCGGTGGTCGCAAAGCGACCAGACGATATCGACGGCATGCTCAACTATTTGATGTACAAAGTGGAAGGCGATATAGAGGACGATTATATCTACATCATCGAGGACAGCGATATAGATCTCGGCCTTCTCGGAGCGGTGGAGCGCAAGCTCACCCCGTTGATGGAGATCGTGGCCGACTTCCTTGAGTGGCATTTTGAAAAGATACGTGAGGCACCCCATAAAGACCCCGTTCCCGCAAGCGTGAAGATGCCTGCAGACGAAAAACGCAGAAGCGCGTTCGTGCGCATGGCGGACCGAATTCGCAAAATCTTCGGCGTAAAAAAGGAGCAGGACCTTCGCCTCACTGACGGTAAGCCTGAAAAGTCCGAGAAGCCTGCAGGGTCGACGGCTCCAGCGAAACCAGCAGAGGAAAAGCCGCAGCATGAATATGCCTTCGACGCAGAGCAGTCTGCTGCAGAAGAAAGTGTCACACCCGCTTCGCCGCAGGGGGAAGGAGCCACGGGCGATTATGCACTTGGTGTGGAGAACATGGACGAAACAGTCTCTATTCCAGCGCAGGCCAAGCCGAAAAGCGTGCCGCAGAAAGTAAATAAGGCCGAGACGCAAGCAAAACACATCGAGGATCAGATCGAGCCCGGCGAAGAGGACCCCGACCTCGTGCATATCGACGGCACGGATATTTTCGATACCGAGGGCACACCGGAAGATGATGTGTTGCTCGAGGAAAGCCTAATGCAGGCAGGCGTGATACCCATCGAAAAGTCCCGCTATCAGATGGAATGTTATCTCAAATTCGGCTTCGATGAAATCGATGCCCGTATCCAGATCGAGGAAACGCGAAGATACTTAAGGGTGCGCGGCTGGTGCAATAACTCCCTGACCAAAGCGCGTAAGCGCGAGGGTCTTAAGCATGCCGAACTTGACCTCGACGTGGTTAACCATTGCGATTTCTGCGGGCTACCACTCAGCGGTGTCAGTTATGAGAAGCTCAACGATGGGCGTACCCGTTGTAACGATTGCTCCAACGACGCCATTACTTCAGTGGAGGAATTTAGGGAGCTGTTCTTGCGCGTACTCGAAACCATGAAGGGCTTCTTTTCCATAGACTTTCGTGTACCCATAAGTGTGAAAACGGCGGACGCCAGAAAGATCGCCGCGGGCGTGGGATGCGTGTTTATGCCAAGTACAGGCTTCGCCGAGCGCGTGATGGGCTATGCACGAAAAAGGAGCGGGCACTACGACTTATTTATGGAAAACGGCTGCCCGCACCTTGCCGCTGTCGATACCATGGTACATGAACTGACACACATTTGGCAGTTCATCAACTGGAACGATGCAGAGATACAAAAAAAGTATGGTAACGAGCGCAACCGAGAGCTCGTTTACGAGGGAATGGCAACATGGGCTGCGGTTCAATATCTGTATCAGATCGGTGAGCCTTTCTACGCGGAACAGCAGGAGATGCTATTAGAGCTTCGAGACGATATATACGGCGAAGGGTTCAAACTGTACAGGGAAAAATATCCTTTTGTAAAGGATTTCTCCCTGCTAAAGTTTTCCCCATTCTCTGTATTCCCGCCTCTATAAAGAAGGAGGGCAGACATGCGTTCCCTGATTGAACAATATAATGAAATCTTTAGAAAATTAAAAGTTATGCGAGATCGAATCGGGGAGGCGGAGACCTCCATCCAGGGCATAAAGACCGCGCGCGAGGGCGAAATACCCATGCGTATAGCCAACCTTGAGGAGCAGCTCAAGAAGATTGATGAATACATGCTCAAGGTGGAGGCTTTCAGAACGCTGGCAGAAAAGAGCTTGGAGAGCAAAAATGTACTCACCATCGAGACGCCTCCGGGATACCGTGTCAATTTGAACAGGCTCAGAAGTTGGGCGATGATGATCGACCCCATGTCGCCCAACGATCCATATGCGCAGCGTGTGTATGCGGTGGCAAAGTGTGACGAGAGCTTTCTCGAGCAAAAGAAGCGGGAGTTTACCGAGCGCATCGCCGCGCTCAAAAACGACGAGAGCGTTGGCCTCAACGCTGAGGTCGCGCGTTTGGAAGGAGAGATCGCCTGCCGCAAGGAGGAAATGCGGTCGCTTGCCAACAGCGACGAGCTGGCGGCCTTCGCCGCCGCCGTGGAGGTGGCGAATAGAAACTACTGGTTCGAAACGGCGCCCGAGGAGTATGCCAACAGCAAGACGGCTCCCGTCTCCGTGTCGCCCGGCGCTTACGTAGCACAACTCGACTTTAGCGAAGAGCAACAGCAGGTTTTGAAGAGTCTGTTTGGGAAGTTCGGCGGCTGCGTGCTGCTACCGGTAGAGCTTGATGCGAAACGCGAATTCGCGCTTTCTGTTACCTGTACGCCATCACGCACAAAGCAGCTCGACAGAGGGCTTCAAAATCTGATTTTGAACATCGTAAACAGCAATCCCGCCGGTTCGAACAAGGTGCGCGTTATTGATGCGGTACGCTTCAGCTCGGCGACGCTCGGCTCCCTCAAGCAGCTTGAGGATACCTTCGCCGTCGCACCCATTCCCCGGAACCCTGAACAGCTTTCGGCAGCACTGGAACAGATCGTATCCTCCTTCGCCGATGCGGATGATATTCTTGAGCTTTACGATTCTGTGATTGAGTACAACGAAAAAGCAGAACCAAGCAAGCGTCTTCCTAGGATGACCGTGATCCTCATAGGCTGGCCCAACGCTTTCGAGAGTCGCGACCGCGAGTATATTCATCGCATCATGACCAATTATGATCGCTACGGAGTCTCCTTTGTAACCGTCGCCTATGCAAATGGCCGTAAAGAGAATGCTGCCGAGAGCGGCTTAACAGAGTACGCCGCGCATAACGCCGTATATATTAATATGTTTCCAAACGAAACGACGATACAGCTTGGAAGCGAAACGCCGCAGCGCTTTGCATGGTATGCGTTTACAGGCGTACTGCCGGAAAACTATGCGATATCGCTTAAAAGCAACGCTGTCGAGAAGCTGACCACAGGCAACGAGTATACTAAGCGATATGACTGCAGCATAGCTCCCAACTATACGCGTGCCTATAAAAAAATCGAGCTTCCGTTTGGCATTGACGGCAAAGATGCCGCGCATAGCGTTTCATTTGAAAACGAGAATTTTGCTGCATACCTCGTAGGGGCGTCTCGCTCAGGCAAATCGACCTTGATCCATACGCTAATCGCTGGGCTCATTCGCAATTACCATCCGGATAATGTAGAGCTTTGGCTTGCAGATTTTAAGCAGCTTGAATTTAAAAAATATATTGCACATTGCCCGCCTCATGTGAAGTATGTCCTGCTCGACGAATCCACGGAGTTGGTCTATGACTTGATTGATAAGCTGACCGATAAAATGATGGAGCGCCAGAGGATTTTCGCTCGGCTTGGTAAAGAGAGAATTGACCAGATTGATCCCTTAGTACTTTCGGAGCCAATGCCGGTAATCTTTGTGATCCTCGATGAGTTTTCCATTATGTCGCAGGCCATCGCCGAATCCCAGACCTACAGGCTTAGGCTTCAAAACCTGCTTGCCAAGGGCGCGGCGCTCGGCATTAAATTTCTGTTTTCCAGCCAAACATTTACGACCGGTATTGCCGGGCTAACACCCACTGCGAGAGCGCAAATTCAGCAACGAATTGCAATGAAGGGAACACGTGAAGAAATCAGCGAGACTTTGGAACTATCCGCTAACCTCAAAACGGAGCAGGTGCGCAACTGGATGGATGCACTCCCTCCGCACTATGCGTTGGTCAAATATCGTATTAGTGCGGACACGCTTCCGCAGGTAAAACGTTTATTGGTCATGTATTTTAAAGATTACGCACCACGAGATACTCTTATTTCGCGGTTAAATAATAAAATGAAAGCGGTCAATCAGTATGCGCCCAACAATAACGACACTTATGTTGATAAGCATCCAGTGCTTATAGACGGCAATACTCTCGAGGCTTTCAACGCCCGCAAACTGCTTGATTGCATCACGTCTATGAAGGCCGATAGCGCCGGCGATCTGACCGGCGATGAGATTTTCACCGTCTTTGGCACCCCGCGCTTGATGACGCGGATGAAGCCTGTGACGCTAGCAGCCGAAACGCGGGAAAATCTTTTGTTAATCGGAAGATCCTCAGACCAGCCCTGCTGCGCTTCGGTCATTTCCTCCGCAATCCGATCATTCTCTTTGCAAGGGAAGCACGTTGAGATTTGGGCCTATGAGAAAAACCGTCTCTATCGCGCCTATAAAAAAGTGCCTTGGGAAACGGATGCTTACGGAGATCTTCAATTTGTTGAAGGCATTGATGCTGTATGTGACGCCATATATGATCTGAAACGGCGTATACTCGAAAAACAAAGTGGAGATGCTCTAATTGTAATGATCGGCATGGAGCGCATTTGCGGGGACTTTGAATATGTTGATGCAATAGTCCCTTCACAAATATCAGCTCACGGCGGGGACATAAAGAATAGTCCGGATGAATTCGCTATTTCGAGCGAAGCACTTGTTCAAACAGAGGAGCAGAATAAGACTTATAACGAGGCTATGGAAGTAAACCGTAGTCTGGATAAAATTTGTAACGCGATCGAAGAACGTGGGATAGAAAACGGAAAATCGCTATGGGAAATCCAAGAAGAAATTGCGCGCACGATAAAAGAATACTTCGGTGCTGCGGGCAAATCGCCAGAAAAGCAGGAGAATCGGTACGATGCAGAGAAGGCTGACGAAACAAAGAATATCGCGCTTACTGTAAAAGAAAACCAAAGAAAAAGCGGCGCTTATAATGCATCAAATGATTTTCATTTCATCCTCAGGCAGGGTAGCAGGTTGGGCTATCATTTTATGCTGTGTCTGGACTCTTTTGCAGATTTGAAGCTGACTGGACTGAAAATGGACTATTTTAGGCATAGGCTATCTTTTCAAATGCCTGCAGATGAATCTCGAGAGCTTTTCTCGAGTACGGTCGCTGCAGGTTTGCCGGAACATATCTGCCAGTATTCCAATATGATCGACCAGCATTCTTTCCGGCCTTACTTGCATAGCAGGATAACATGGGACGGTTGGGAGATCGATGAGAGGGGTGACGCAATAAACCCGTTTCAAAAATGATACGTTAAGTCCTGCGTGGATGGGAGAAAAAGTCAAGCATATTGGTTGTGAAAACACATGTAAATTGAAGGGATGGTTGCAGTATGAGCCAGAGGATTAGCGTTACGGAAGAGGGAATACAATCACTCAATAGCATGGCATCCGGACTTGGAGAAAAAGCCGAGGTTATTAAGAACGAAACCAGTCTATTAAAGGACGCGCTGGAAGGGAACAAGGCGGGTCTTGGACCACATGGGAGCAGTATTGAAAAGCTGATCGAGGGTGTTGAAAAGACGCAAGCTAATGCGAGTAACCCTACACAGATCATTATACTAAAATTGCTAAGGATCGCGATTCTGTATCAACAAATTCTGGAAAATAATAGGTATTCGGGTAGCGGATCCGATGATGATCCTCCGCCTACGAAGAAACTAGTTTTGAAGCGTTGATCGGGGCAAAATAAGATAAAGGCAGGCAATTTTATGGCACAAATAGATGAGGCACGTTATAACAATATGATTTCCGCATTGTACAGATTCAATAGTACCGTATATGTTGCATCCTCCGAAATGCAGACATTGGCGATGGCGTGTATAAACGCAACCGATAATGATCAATCGGCAATAAACAGCTATGAAAGATTGAAGCCCTGCTTGCTGTCATACAGCAGCGCATGTAATAAAGCGAAAGAAATTGCGGGAAAAATGCAAGAAGAACTTGAAGAGGCAAAGAGAGCCGCTGCAGTAGCGTCGGAGGACGACTAAGTCCATATAACGACCCGCACGCGTAACGCGTTTACACATTGGCAAGTGGACGAAGGCCGAAGAGACGGTTCAACCATAATACACGCGGATGAGGGAAATCGCTAAATTAAGTGCTATGATGAAAGCGGATACATGCCTACCGCCTAAAACATCGGCTTATTAATTTCGCCTATATTCCACGTATGAAAGGTTATTATTTATTTATGATAGCAGCGGCACGTTCCTTCTGCGTTACAGTTCATCTGCCACGCCCAAAGCCACCAGCACGACTACATTCTCAATGCCGCCCCAGTTCCGTTAGAGATAAATGCCATCCAGATGCACATATGGATATTCACAGATCAGCGGCCGGGCTCCGCCATTCTTCTACGTGAACGTATACCACCTTCGCGCCCAGAGCGCTTGCGTTACATCCTCTACCCGGCGTACCGATACGCATGCTATGTACATCTCAATGAGCACTTTCTCTACTGAGAGCTTTCCCGCCGCTGATATCGCTCAATGATCGCGTTTCAAATGGCAACGTCCGAAGCTTAGGAATTTTCAGTTCCACCTCGCTCGAGGTCGTCAGCAGCTTTCGCTTGTAGTTCCCGCTCCCAAAATTGCAGCAAATAGTGCGGATAGAACGTTTTCATTATACAATCCAATTGCGCTAATTGCGCCTAGGGCTCGCCGTATCTTGGGCTCTGCTTCTGTTATTATCATTCGATCAAGAACATGGATTAGTTAACGTGCACGTTCCAATGTATAGTTCCTTTGCTCCCCTTTAGCGTAGAGCAGACAGTTCTGTAATGTCATTTTCAATCCAGCTACACCTTCATAAGAAACCCACTGAAAATCAATGTGTGAAAGGTTCTGGTGATGGCGACAAGGCAACCCATCAACGCATCATAGCAATCGGCCTGCTTATCGATTGCAGTACAAAATATCCGATAAGCGCGCTGCCAGTCTTGCGCTTCGAGGCATTGGTTTCCTCGCGCGATATCATTTTCAACAGAGGACAATCCGGGTAGTTTGACTATGCCGCTCACTTCAATCTTTAGTTTCTGTATGGCATCCCGAACCGTCAATATATTCTCGCAATACATGCACCGAGCCTGTTCCGCATCACTCGGAACCTGTATAGACGCCCCGCAACTTGGGCATTTTGCTGCTTCAAATGCCATATATACACCTCACGCCATACTCTTTATAGCATTACGACTATCGCCCCCATTGGTCTAGAACCAAAGAAGTGCGCTTCAATTTTATTCTTTCGTATTCTTCTCCATAGCACTACGAACGGATCCAATATACTGTAATCGCGAACGCGCAATGAATTCATTAGCATCCTTGTGTGAATATGCAGCCCTATATGATATCAAAAAAACTATGAACGAAACCATTGCCAGAAATAAAAACAAAAAGCCACCGCCTAAAAAATCACATCTTACTTTGGAGAATAACCAAATAAAAGTATTCAATGTACAAGAAGGACGTATCAAGATATTCGCTCGCCACAAATTAGCAAAAAGATATGATGAATTCCAAACCGATATTTCAAAGAATACTACAATGTATGTAAAATTCGGATCTACATGGACAATGAGAATGTTTGTACCTATGGTAGCGCAATTTGAAAAATGATAAATTACTAATGGTTATCTTCCCACGGACAAAGAAAAAGGAGTTCCCTCCCTTTAAGAAGGAACTCTTGCGTTTATCACCCAAGAAAGCCTGAATTGCTTGGCCTTTCTTTCTAAAACATAATGATCTCCACATACACCGTCTTTGCAACCGTCTTTGCAAACCGGAATGCCCGAAGGAAAAAGAGTTCATCCGGATGGTGATTAAATCAGTTCTAAAACACAAAAACCCTCAGAATTTCTGAAGGTTTTTATTGTATTAAGACCTACGTCTTTATTTGTCTAAAGGCGTAGGTTTTGATACAATTTGACGAAACCGGCCTGTATTCAGGGGGTGTGCATACTTTTTGACGTTTAGTGGCAGGTCCACGACAATTATGCTTACCTGCATCATCGAACTGAGAAGTCGAAAGATTATTTATTATGGGAGGTATTATTCACGTTTCACCATTATCATCCGACGACGTATCTGCCACAGCCCGTATAGCATCCACCACCGGATGGTACCCGATACATCGGCACAAATTACCACTAATAGCTTCACGTATTTCCTCTATAGTAGGATGAGCATTTGTATCCAGCAGCGCCTTTGCACTCAATATCGTTCCCGGTGTGCAAAATCCGCATCCAACAGCATTATTTTCAATAAAGCTTTTCTGCAGCGGATGTATTTGACCATCGGGGCCAGAAAGACCTTCGATTGTCTCTATGTAAGCATCCTGCGCCCGCACGGCAAGCAACATGCAAGAATGGACTGCTTTACCATTAAGTAAAACCGTACATGCCCCACATTCTCCGACGCCGCAGCCTTCTTTTACGCCTATCAAGCCCAGCTTGTCTCGCAAAACATCCGCAAGCCGCATTTCAGTCGTAATAGAAAGATTATACTTGTGCCCATTAACATAGAATTGGAGAGGAACTTGCTGATCGTTCGGTATCAGTATCATATGCATGCCTCACTTATTACACCATTCAGAAACTCGTACATCAAGCCGCATAATACCTTTTCCTTGAATTGACGCGATGCACGTTCCCCATAAGTTGTATTCATATCTCCGACAATACGAGCTGCGTGTGCAGTACAGTATGATAAGCAATCCGCATCATCCTTTATAAGCAGGGGATCCCCCCAATCGTACCGGGAAGGTAAATTTGTCATGGCGCCTGCTACTATTCGAAAGCGCTCAATCAGGACTCCCTCCAGAATGCGCCTACAGCACGCGCCGGCCGCCATGCCAACCTGGCTAATAGCTAGCGCTTCCCGTTTCCCCTGTTTGAGGTATGCCTGAGCATCCCAACACTTAGCACTGATGGGAATTTGCACAGAAGAAATCAGTTTGCCTCGGTAATACACCCGATCCTTTAGGTACTGCTCAAGAAGTACCGAGTGTATTTCAGGGGATTCTCCATTGATTCTTTCGATGTATGCAATATAAGCATCTGCAAAAACAAGCGGGGGCAGAAGATCCGCCGCCGGCGCGGCATTACCGATGTTGCCTCCGATCGTACCCACATTCCGTATTTGAGGGCTGCCAATTTTTTGTGCGGCCTGCGCAAGAACCGGACAGATTTCTCGTACCAGCTCATTCTGCATTAGTTCAGAATGCGTTGTTAATGCGCCTAGATGCAGCCAGCCTCCATTTACAGATATTCCAGTAAGGGGCTCAAAACCGCTAATATCGGCGAGCAGCCTTTCCTGCATGGGTTCCGATTTCCCAGCGATGCGAACCCCCGTTCCCGGAATGCGCAACTCCGGAACGATATCGGTCCCGCCGGCCAGCCAGCGAACGGTCTGGAGCGTATTGCATTCATAAATATCTCCGACATCCCGCCAGTTTGTTATTTTCGCGTAATCAAACCGCTGAAAGAGTCCGCTCATGTATTGCTCTCCTGTTCCTGCAGATACCGGACAATCCGTTCTGGAGTGAGCGGCAAAGCATCGATGTTAATTCCTAACCCATTGGCTATGGATCGTGCAATTGCAGCCCCTACTGCCTCCGTTGCGGGTTCGCCCATGCTTTTTGCACCGAACGGGCCGTATTTGCCGGGTATACCGATCAACTCAACCTCTACACTTGGCATATCCATGGAAGTAGGAATAAGATAACTGTCCAGATTCGCACTCTTCAAGCCTAGCGGGGTGAGTTTGCATTCTTCCATCAGCGCAAATCCCAGCCCCATTGCTACTCCGCCCATTACTTGATTGATGATGCTTCCACGATGTATGATACGCCCCACGTCATGTATAGCGCAGACCCGATGGACGGTAACCCGTCCCGTCAGACGGTTGACAGCGCTCATTGCGCAAACGCAGGTGTTTGTGTAATCCGGATAGGCGTTTCCTTGACCATTTTCATGGTTGATTACCACCCGCTCGGGTGTAAACCATTCAAACGCGCTGTGGCTCTGACCATACTTTCCAAGCAACGCGACCGCCTGATCGAATGTCAACGTACGCCCGTCGCAGTAAAAGAGTCCATCCTTCAAACGGGCACTTTCTTTTCCGCACCCATATTCAAAGGCAACATACTCCAGTAGCCTGTCAAGGATTGTCTGCGCAGCCTTTAGCATCGCTTTTCCGCCAACATATGTCCCGCGCGAAGCGACTGTGGAACTACCGTCTTCCATGTATTGCGTATTTAGTAACGGAAACCGCAAACGACTAGGGTCTATTTGCAGGACATCACAGACAATCTGCGACAGAGCAGTTTGCAGCCCTTGACCTATTTCTGAAAGGCTTGACTGCAGCAATATGCTGCCGTCCTTCATCAGCGTGATTTGGGCGCCGGTTGAGTCGGGGTATTCCGCGCCTAACCCGCAGCCTCTTGTAGCGATTGCCAGCCCCTTACCTAACACGTAAAGGCCCTTATCGAGTCCAAGACACGATTCCATTTGCCATTCCCTGAATTTTGCCTCGGCCATATCCAGCATCGTCAAGAACGGAAGCTCGCCCATTGATTGACCGGTCGCAGTGGTGTCACCAGTTTTGAAGCAGATTTGTCTGCGATAGTCCAGAGGATCCCTACCCAAAGCGCATGCAATCTCATCAATAAGCGATTCGTGTGCAAATATGATCTGCGGCGAGCTATACCCACGCATTGCCCCGCTGATTAGATTATTGGTATATACTCCTGTGACATCGGTAGACCAGCTTCTCGCGCGGTACGGGCCCGCTGCGTGCACGCTTGCACGCCAGTTCATATTTCTGGCACGCGCGTTATAAGGACCGCAGTCATCGCGTAAAACGGATTTCCAGCACAGGATGTCTCCGTTTGCGTCCAGACCGACCTCATAATCGATCTGAAAAGGATGCCGCTTGGAAGAAATCAGTATGGATTCTTCCCTTGTAAGCTCTATTTTCACTGGTTTGCCGGCAGCTTTTGCGAGTAATGCGGCGCGGACGCTAAGCAGGCCACTGGATTCTTCTTTTCCTCCGAAGGACCCTCCAATAGCCGGTTGAATGACCTCAACGCAGTGCATAGGGAGGCTCAGTGCTTCAGCTACGACCCGCCTGGTCGAGTACGGATACTGCATACTTGCTATGATCTTCATGAAATTTGGCCCGGGGATGGCAAGCACAGCCTCCGGTTCAATATAGGCATGCTCCACAGACTGCGTGCGGTACTGCCTGCGAAATATGCTTTGCGCATCCCGCATCAAGCTGTCGCTCTCCCCTTGATGTACGACATAATGAGACCCTGGCACGCAATTATCCGGATATGCATCGTGAATAACGGTTTTGCCGTTCAGCGAGTCGGCAATAAATTCATTCGCAGGAATAGGCTCGTATTCCACTTCAACCTGGTTGAGCAGTTCCACAGCCTCCCTATAAGTAGCGGCGGCGGCAATCGCCACCACGTCGCCAAAGGATCGGACCTTATTACAACAAATAATCGGAAAGTTGTTCCAAACATGCGATATCGGAATATCGGAACCCGTCAGTACCAGCCCGGTTTTCGGCTTTTTGATGCCACGAATATATGCATGCCGGTGCGAGGAAAACAGGAACGCGCCAAAAAGCATTTCGCTTTGCGAATAATCTGCGGCATAACGTATTTGTCCGGTAACCTTTTCCAGGGCGTCAACCCGCGTGATCATGTTGCTATTGCGGCTGCTTTCCATAGGCACTCCTTTCTATCGCGGAATAAATCCTTTTTTCACACTCCGCGATGAGTGCCTGTTCATCCACGAACAGCACCGATTTGTTACGAACGAGCATTTTTCCTGCTACGAACACGGTATCTACATCGGCGGCCTGCGCGCAATAAGCGATGGTTGCACCGTAGGAATGCAGCGGCCGCATATGTGCCCCTTTCAGATCCAGGAGGATAATGTCAGCCTGCTTGCCTGCCTCCAACGTACCAATATTCGGATTACCCAAAGCGATGCCACCGTTTGCAGTCGCCATACGGATGGTCTGCTCGACAGTCACTGCGTTTGCATCTTCCAAAGCTGCCCTTTGCAGGCATGCGCCGACCTTAATCGTTTCAAACATGTTTTGCGCATTATTGCTGGCCGGTCCGTCTGAAGCAGCCGCAACATTGATTTGTTTTTGCAGGAAGCCCGAGATCGGCGCTATACCTGAGCCCAAATACATATTCGATATAGGGCAATAAACAACATGAGCGCCGGCATCACGAATAAGTTCCATCTCCTCTTCATCAACCTTCACGCTATGCACAAGGTTTGTGCGTGCGTGCAGCATGTTGACGCTTTTAAGAAAACGCACGTTACTTAGCCCATACTCCCGACAGGTTTCCTCGCGTATGGTTTGTGTCTCCGCGTTATGCGTATGCAGCATCAAATCGTTTTCGAGGGCGAAGTCTCCTGTCCAACGAAAGAGATCCGGCGTACAGCGCACCGGGCTCAACGGCGCTGGGCAAATCGTAATGCGACCTCCGCATACACCATGCCATGTATTTAGAATACGCGTAAGCTCACGCTTGATGATATCCATATCTTCCAAAATGGCAGGGTGGTAGTACCTATTAGCATATCCTCTTGCCAACACACCGCGTATGCCGCTCGTACGCATAGCTTCAATCACAAGGTCGGCACTAAAGGGGTCGCAATGAATATAATGGTTATCCACAATCGTTGTGGTTCCGCCCTTAAGCGCTTCTACGCAACCTAACAGAGCGGCATAATAAAAATCCTCCGGCTGCATCGCGATGGATATAGGCCAAATCATTTTTTTGAGCCACTCGTATAACGGTAGCCCCTCGCCCAATCCCCTCATGAACGTCTGGAACAAATGGGTATGTGCGTTGATTAGCCCGGGCATCGCAAGCATGCCGCCGCCGTCCACGATTTGATCTACAACTCCTGAACGTTCTATTTGCGTGATATCCGATGCGTCGCAATCAATTATTCGGTCAATTTTATCATTATTAACCAGTATAGCTGCGTGCGCCAGCTGCTTGTTTGCGTCATCTGCTGCATACAGACAGATGTTCTTGATTAACATCTTCATTGATGTAGTTCTCCCGGCTTTGATATTCTGCTTATATGAAACGCTGCGCGTACCCGCGCGCACGATCAATTCCATCCCAAGTTTTGAGCTCGGATTCTAATTCTTTCAGTATTCTAGCAATTGCCCCCGGTCCTTCCGCGATAACCGCGGATTGTACCCCAACTACAGTCGCCCCCGCAAGTAGCATCTGCATTGCAGCGCCGCCGGACGTCACACCTCCAACGCCCGCAACGGAGAGTCCGGGATTACTTCTCCTCAATTTTGCAACATAAGCCAGCGTTACGGGCAGTATAGCGGTACCGGACAGCCAGCCAAACCCTTTACCGTGACGGTTTTCGCCATCCAGACTTGGTTCACCAGTACGCGTATCCAACCTTAGCGCCGGCCCAATCGTATCCATCACGGTAAGGCCATCCGCCCCTGCATTAACACAATTCCGAGCCACTTCCTCCAGGTCCGGCCATCGGCCGCTTACCTTAGCACTTACGGGCAAATTCGTACGCTGTTTTGCAGCGCAGATCATGCGCGCCATCAAATCGCTTGTTGGTGCAATGATTTCAATGCCCGCCGCGCCCGCGCTTGTGAGCTTTGGCACCAACGCCTCCACATCCTCGAGCGTATAGCCGGTCTTGGCTATCACGGTATAACCCGCTTTCTTTGCTGCGGGGAGTATCTCCTTCACCCATTCTTCCCAAGGGATGGAACTATGGCCCTGCGCATTGAGCAAACCCAACCCACCTGGAAGTACGTCAATATCCTTTTGGGGCTGTACCATAGGTGTCAGCCGTATGGAAGGCGTGATTACAGCACCTGCGCCAGCCTGTATTGCGGCGCTGATCTTTTCAAACCCATTACTCGCCTCACCCGATGAAAGTAACATGGGAGACGAAAGGGTAAGGCCCATATATTCGGTTTTCCAGTCCATTTACTACTCTAATCCTCGTTTTCTATTGCGTAGGGCTTGGTTTGCTGACGCTTTGCTCCAGTCATATAAAGCCCAATATCTTCGTAGCTGGTTTTTCGTGCCTCTTTTACGCAGGTCAGTTCGCCTTCGTAAATAGCGCAAATTTCGTCAGAAAGCTTGAATATCTCTTCAAGTTCAGTCGAAATCAGAAGTATTGCGCAGCCTTCTTCTTTTTGCTGTACAATACATTTGTGGACAAACTCAATAGCGCCTACGTCTAGGCCTCTCGTGGGAAACACCGCGACCATGAATTTGGGCCGCCGTGATAGTTCCCGTCCGAGTATAACCTTTTGCAGGTTACCACCGGACAGGCTGCCAGCGCGTATGGTTTCCTGGGGCGGGCGTATATCATAATCACCAATGATACGGCGAGCGTGCGCGGCCATGGTCTTAAGGTGCAAGAATCCTTTGTTGCTGAACTGCTTACTGTTATATTCCTGGAGTAGAAGATTCTCGGTTATGGACATATTTGGAAGTGCGCCGGATTTGTTGCGGTCCGCAGGCACATGTGCCATGCCCATAGCGTATCGATTAGCCGCGCCGGTTTTTGTAACATCTCGTCCCAGCATATGCATGGTACCGCTGCTGACAGGCCGCATACCCGTGATGACTTCGGCTAGCTCTGTCTGGCCGTTGCCGTCAACTCCTGCGATGCCTACAACGGTACCTGAGCGAACAACAAGGTCCAAATCACGCAAGCGCGCGCGTTTATCGCTGTCAAGCAACGTCAGGTTCCGCGCTTCGAATACGATATCACCGGGTTTAGCAGGCGCATTTTCCAGGGATTTAAGCTCGCGCCCCACCATAAGGCTTGCAAGCTCCTCCATAGTTGTTTTGGCAGGTTCTCGCTTCGCCACCACCCGCCCCTGGCGCATGATCGTGATACTATCGCTAATCTGCATTACTTCGTTGAGTTTATGGCTAATGAACAGGATCGTCTTCTCCTGTAGTTTGAACCTTTCGATCATCTTGAAAAATTCCTGGGTCTCCTGCGGTGTTAACACAGCAGTTGGCTCATCAAGAATTAAAATCTGTGCACCACGGTAAAGCGCTTTTATTATTTCTACTCTTTGCTTTTGGCCGACAGAAAGGCTTTCCACCATAGTGGAAATGTCAATGTTTAACCCTGCTGATTGCGCAAGCTCTTCGATAGCTTTACGACTGCTTTTAAAGTCAATGACAGGCTCGTGCCGCTGACGCGTGCCAACGATGATATTCTCCAGTACGGAGATGGTGTCCACCAGCATAAAATGCTGGTGGACCATCCCCACACCCGCCTTGATAGCATCCGCAGGTCCATTCAGGGATACGGTTCGCCCATCGATGCGAATCTCGCCGCTAGTGGGACGATACAACCCATAGAGGATATTCATAAGCGTGCTTTTGCCCGCCCCGTTTTCACCCAATACGGAATGCACTTTACCCTTTTCAAAAGAAATGCTCACGTGATCGTTTGCCAGCACGTTCGAAAACTGTTTGACGATATCGACCGCTTCAATGGCATACGAGGATCCCCCGACGGAGTTTCGCATACTATTCACAAAATCCTCCCTGAACAAGTTCCTGCATGACTCGGCTAAATTAGCTAACGCGCGTTACCTCAATGCTGCCGTCCGTGAGCCCGGTCTTTGCTTTCTCAATCCAATCTTTTGCCGAATCGCTTACCCAGGATTGATAATCGTCCACGTAAACAGCATTCTCGGCTACGCCGATCAATACGTACTCGGGTTTAAACGTGCCCTCAAGCCTCATTTTGACCGCTTGGAAGATACAGGTTGCAGCATCATTGATGACATTGGCAGGTTGGACATCGGCATAGTCCTTGGTATACTTGCCGCCCATGCCAATACATTTGATACCTTTTTCTTTGCAGATATCCAGAATTGTTACCGTCGCTTTGTCTGCATTGGCGATGATTACATCGCAGCCCTGCTGCTCAATCATTGCCATGGCACATTCCTGTGCTTTTTGCAGGTCGTCATAAGAGCCGGTGATGATGGAATTGTATTTGATGTTAGGGTTAACCCATTTTGCACCCAGCTCCGAGTTCTTCTGTTTCTCGATGACAGGTACGATTTCACGACCGCCGATATAACCTACGTTTCCCGTCTGGGAGATTGCCGCGGCCAACACTCCAGCCAGGAATCCCTGCTGTGCGTTATCGTTTGAGATGGCGCCCATATTAGGGGCTTGGAAAGCATTTACGCTCGTTACGACAAATGTTGTGTTGGGGAACATTGTTGCGGCTTTCTTAGCAGCGTCAGCATATTCCGCGCCATGCCCTATTACGATATCAAATCCGTCGTTTGCAAAGCTTCGGAAATATTCCTCCGCGTCGGAATCGGAAACCTTTTCGCTGTAACGCACCTCAGCGCCCAATTCGTCCTGTGCGCGCATGAGTCCGTTATAACCCTGAGTATTCCACCCCATGTCTGTGATTTCTCCGGGCAGAATTAGAGCAGCTTTTATCGCCGTTTTTGCGGGCTCCGCAGGAGTAGCCTCGGCCTGTGTCGGCTCCGCGGCCGGCGCAGCAGCCGGAGCTTCAGTGGCCTCAGGGGCAGCCGAAGGCTGGGCGCAGCCTGTAATGAGGCCGAATACCATGACAGTTACAAAGAGTAGGGCAATGAGTTTCCTTGCACGATGTTGCATGATTTGTTCTTCCTTTCTGTTGTTATTAACATCAATCCTTGATGTAGGGTTTTCCCGTCGCAGCAGGTTGCCTGGTCCTGCCCACCACGCCGGTCAAAAGTATCAATGTAATGAGATAAGGGAATGCTTGCAGCGCCTGATAGGGGATTGTCCAACCAAGCGCCTGAATACGCAGCTGTAGCGTTTCTCCAAAGCCGAATAGCAGCGCACCCAACAACGATCCCATGGGCATCCATTTTCCGAATATTGTTACAGAAACACTCATGTATCCCTTGCCTGCGATCATGTTTTCAGAGAACATGCCGATCACGCCCAGAGCAAGGTACGCACCGGCCAGCGCAGCAAAAGCTCCGCGGGCCAGGCAGCAGCAGCGTCTGACGGTATATACGTTTACGCCCACTGTATCCGCAGCCTTGGGGTTCTCTCCTACTACACGTACCTTCAGGCCAATGGTGGTCTTTGTAAGTATGAAAGCTGAAACCGGTAGTAGCAGATATGCCAGATAGAACAGTATGTTGTTGTTGAACAGTTCGTCGCCTATGATGGGCAATTTGCTCAGCCATGGTATTGCTATGTTTTGCAGCATCGGGATTGTGATCTTCTCACCGGTAATGCCGAAAATCGCACGCCCGAAAATGGATGTTACACCTTGCGCCAACAGGTTGGTCGCCATGGCAACGATAATTTGGTTCGCCCGCACGTTGATGGCGAGAAAACTAACGATCAGTTCCATCAGAACACCGCTCGCAATGGCCATCAGCACGCCTAGCAGGGCGCTGCCTGTAACGAACGACCCCACGGCGGCGACAAAAGCGCCCATGAGCATAAGACCTTCCGTACCCAGGTTTGACATTCCCGCCCTTGCCGTGTACACAAGCCCCAGGCTGGATAAAATAAGCGGCGTCGCCATGCGGAATGTCGCGACAAGAATATTTGCCATCATCGTCCAGAATTCCGTATTCATATCGCTTAATTCCCTTTCGTGCTCTTTCTCCAGATCAGGCGAGGCTTGTAATCGCGGCATAGTATGCAAATGATGATAACGGACTGGATGACATAAACAATACCGATCGGAACGCCTATGGATCGTTGCATGCTGTTTACGCCGCTGCGAATGAAACCTAATAATAGTGATGAAATCAATACGCCGATGGGCGTCGAATTTCCCAACAAGCCGACGGATATACCATCCCACCCCCAGCCCGGGCTGAACACCTCATAAAGACGGCCCAATATGCCCTGTAACTCAAGGCAGCCTGCCAAGCCTGCAAATCCGCCAGCGATAAACATCGCCCAAACTGTATTCCTATTTACGTGGATACCCGCATAATGGGCGCAGTGCGGGTTGTCCCCGACCGCTCGTATGCGGAAGCCAAACGTCGTTCTGTTTATAAGTATATAGAACGCGAGAATTGCTAACAAACCTACAAGGACGCCTGCATGCAATCGCGTCATAGGCAATATATTGGGCATACGTGCTGTGGATAAAAATTCCGGGCTTTGGGGGAGATATCCTTCTTTGAGCGGGCCTGTGGCCATAAAGCTTACGATATATTGAGCGACATAATTGAGCATGATGGTGCTTAGCACCTCCAAAACACCGAAGCGGGTCTTCATCAATCCGGCAACCATGCCCAGCAATCCGCCACCAACAAATCCAGCCAATATGGTGAAGGGTATATGCACTGCAGCGGGCAGTCCCTTAACATACACACCAACGAGCGTTGAGAACAGCGCCCCCATTACCAGCTGCCCTTCCGCGCCTATATTAACCAGTCCGCATCGACTTGCGAAGGCGTAACTCATACCAGTCAGCATCAGAGGCAGCGCTTTGACGAATATTTCGCTGATCCCGTATAAATCCCCAGAAAAAGTAGAAAGAAAAGCTTGCATCGCCTTAACTGGGTTGATACCTATGCACCATATGCACAAACACGCCACGATCAATCCGATTATGACAGATACGATGGATATCCATATCTTTTTTAACCAATCTGCATGTAAAATTGTTTTCATAAGCTATTCCTTACCGCGGGCTGCTTTGTTGTTGTAAATCTTGGATCGGTCAAGAACTTCCTTTGTTTTCTGTATCATATCCGTAGTGTTGGGTGCGCCCTTCATGGAGAGGAGGATAAATAGAAGGTCTACCAGATACATCAGCGACAGTCTCGACTCGATAGTCCCCGTATACAGAAAGTCCTCCCGATAGGCTCCATACAGGCTGATATTGGATTCCTTCGCGAGCGGGGACTGATAACCGTTCGTCAGGCAAACAACCATAATGCCATTTGCTTTCAGTTTTGCTGCAATTTCAACCATATCGCGATCATGACCTGAAAGGCAAAACACGGCCGCAAGTTCGCCGGGCTTAATTGCTTCGGCCTGCATTTTTTGCAAAATGATGTCTTGTGTATATACCGCACGTTTTCCAAGGCGTAGTAGTTTATGATAAAAATCGTAGGCAATCGCGCCTGACCCTCCTGAAGAGAATACATGAGTCAGTGGCGCACGCAATATACCGCTAACCACCTGATCAACGGCGGCACTGTTCAGAGAACTAAATGTCGTTTTTAATGTTTCGCTTTCAAGTACGTACAATTTTCGAGCAATATCATTCGTGTCATCCCCGGCTTGTGCAGTAACGTGTATATTGGAGTAATTCAGGGCAATTTCCTGTGCTAGTACCGTGGAGAATTCACGAAAATTTGCGTAGCCCATTTTTCTGCAGTAGCGCGAAATTGTTGATTTGCTTACCTGAGCGTTTGCTTCAAGAGACAGTATGTTCAAGCTTGCAATAGAGGAAAGATTGCTAGTGATATACTTTTGAAGCTTCCTTTCCGCGCCAGTAAGATTGGCATGCTGGTCGCTGAGATTTTGCAGCAAATGATGCTCTGTCATACGGTTCCTCCAGCGTTAGTGTCCAGTACTGACATTAAGATTTGAAACTAATTGAAGTACTATTTCGAAAATTCTGAAACTTTTTCTCACTCGTTAATTCTATTTCAATATGTATTTCACGTCAATGCTTAGTAATGAATGCCTTATGATAAAGCATAATATGCTATTATGTTGTTTTTTCAAAATAATAATTAATTGGATTGTATAATATGGTAATTATGGTTTGCCCACCCAGGGCGCATTCGTTATTCGAATCCCGGGTCTACGCTAAGTAGCTAAATACCAGACTCAGGCAGTATTCTCAAATTTACTATGATATGTTTTGAGACAAATAATCATCGCACTATTTTCAGTTTCTAGAATAATTGATTTGTTCCCATAAAGAATTGCTATTAGTTATATGATCTTGATACAACTCTGGCTTGATCTAATTATCGTTTAGACCGGGAACTCCACTTTACTGTTCACGATGTTACGTTAAGGTGCCTGCTTAAATGAGAAATCCAATTACACAGAATTCCTCCCTGATTAACGTACATTTCTACCAATCTTCTCTAATTAAAGGCATGCTCATACATCTAGGGCCCCCCCTGCCCCTAGATAATTCATAGGAATCAAATTCTAGAACTTCAATTCCATTTCTTCTTAGGGCTTCATTGGTTACATAATTTCGATTATAACAAATAACTTTTCCCGGGGATAGGGTTAGAGTATTGCTTCCGTCACTCCATTGCTCTCTACTAGCAGCAATCCTATCTCCATCTCCGCATCTTATTAGATTAACGTCTGATAGATGTAAATGTTCTTTTAGTATGGTAGATAAGTCTTTATGCTCAAGCCTAATATTAAGGCTGTTGTCTTTCCCTTTCGTAATGCTGTACACATCTAGAGGCGCTTCTATCCCGGGATATATGGTAAATTGATCATAATCAACCATGGTAAAGACTGTATCAAGATGCATATAAGCCCTAGCCTTTGGAATATCAAAAGCTAATACTGTCTCAAATCCTTCTTCTGAATTAAAAAGATTAACTGCAACCCTCTCAATAGATGGTGCATCGGTCCTATCACTTAATCCTATTGCTACAACTTTATTTGAAAGAACTAAAATATCTCCCCCCTCAATAACATGGGTTTCATCTCTATTATACCATCTAGGGGTATTTTTAAATCTACGGTGATAGTTAAATATATACTTTGCAAATATGGTTTCCCTGTTTCGTGTTTCATTGGCCATGACATTTAAAGATATCCCTCTTCCAATACATGCAAAAGGATCTCTTTGAAAATACATATTTGGAATAGGATCAAGATAGAAAGGGTATGGATTATTAACCATATCTCCTAAGGACTTAGGTTTGATGTTTTTAAGTTCTTCCGTTCTAATTCCCGAAATGCATTTTTTTACAAGTTCTTCTGGTGAATAGTCACTTAACAGCTCCATTATGGCTTCTTGAAGCCCTCTTGTAGTAGCTTTACCTTCTTCCATAAATTCTTTTAAAAATTCTTCTCTTATATTACTATTTTCTAATACATCAGCCATTAAATCCGTAAGGTATACTACTTCTACTCCTTCACTTCTTAATATATTTGCAAATTGATTATGTTCTTTTTTTGCCTGTTCAAGATATATAATTTCATCAAATAATAGCCTTCTTAAATATACAGGAACAATATTCTCTACTTCTTCTCCCGGACAATGAAGAAGAACTGATTCTAATTTTCCTATTTCACTGTATATACAAATGCTATTTGCTGAAGACATGTTCTCACTCCTATATTTTTCAATAATAGTATTCTCCAATAGAAATTCCCTAATCAAATAAAACAGAAAAGTTAAGGGCATGCTCAAAAAGATCAAAGAGCTTCATCTAGGGGCGAACATCGTCACATTGGATTACGACGCCGGCGCAAGCTATGTTAACCAGATTAACCGCTTCCGGCTAATGCTGGAACGGGCAGATTGTTATTGCTTTTCTGTTTACAAAGCTCTCAAAGTGCTCGTCCAACCCCTAATTGGCATAAAAAGTATTTTCGCATAACATAGTCATCAAGAGGTGATTTTTTATGTCAATGCGAATGCGTACACATACATTTAGAGGTAAAACATCCATTAATGACGGTCATTCTCATTACTATGAAGGTGAGACAACCGCAAGCAGCATTTGCGACGGCTTCCTGCTCTGAAGGGCATGGCGTAACGGAAGGATCTTGCAACTTGGAGTTATTTTTTCGCACTGGGCTACATAACCGCTGTAATCTTCACAATCCAATCCTCGTCGGCGCTGGTTAGACATAAGTGGGCCGTATGGTCAAAATAAGCTCTTTGATATGTTGTTTGCAGTTCTTTTGCCACTCTTGCTGATGATATCTATCCTCGTCTTTTAAACCTTCCAGCAATTTACGTTATATAAGAGAGCTTTCGCGCTGTTGTCGAAAGCTCTTTCCATTGCTTATTGTTCTTGTATTTCTTTGGCAGATAGGGGAAAGTCCAAAATGTAATTCTGGATTTCGCTTACTTGCATGAGATCCTTCGCTGTTACTTTCTGACCGGTACGATTTCCAGCCAGTATCCATCCGGATCGTTAATAAAGTAAATGCCCATCTTCGGGTTCTCGTAGCAGATACAGCCCATGCTTTCGTGCAAAGCGTGCGCTTCTTCAAATTCAGGTGTCCGAAAAGCAAGGTGTAACTCGTTATCTCCGAGGTTATATGGTTTCTCTCGATCCCGCTCCCATTTGAGTTCCATTTGAAAATCCGTCTCGTCATTTCCGATAAAACAGAGGATAAAAGAACCGTCTTCGGCGATCTTTCTGCGCTTTTCAGTCAATCCCAATGCCTTCTGATAGAATGTGAGCGAAGCTTCAAGGTTACGAACATTGTAGCATTCATGTACCATCTTAAATTTCATGTGAGTACGCCTCCTTATTGATTATCTTGTGGCTTTTTTAGATAAACCCCGGAACCGGTTGCGAAATACGAATGTACTCAAAATTGGGAAATGTCACGCTTTACAATCGCTGTAGAAATCATCAATGGCTTTCTGAATATCCCCGGCATCATCAGCGCGCTTTTCAATATGGAAGGGTCTGCCGTTGCTGCCTGCGGACCGGAAAGGAACGCCTTGTTGACCTATCCCATAGTTTTTAGCTTGCGGCTATGATCTGCGTTTTGTAGCCATACCCGGTCAATCATGGCTGCAAACGACCGTTATACCCCTGATTTTCAGAACCCCGATTACCTTTAAGCCTTCAAGATTGGCCCCTTGATGTACGCCTTTTTGTCGACGCGCTGCGCAATGGCTTCGGCGTCGCGCAGCATGCCTTATGTATCCGTTGCGGTCACCTAAATATGCAGAGGCTTTTTCCCGATGATTTCACGTATCGCACGCATATGGCCAAAGAAATCTATTTTTCCTTCTTATTTGAGTATGCTGAAGTTGGAAGTAACCCCGGCAGTGGCGGATAGTCACAGTACGCTTTAATTTCGTTGATGTTTGCGGTGTCCAGTAAATATTCCATCGTGCTTTTCCCCATATATCTCGAGTATCAGCTTGCCGGATAATACAACCTAATATTTTAGCATATATTGAACAATTATATACTTTATGCGAATCATCGTTCCCATAGCTGTTCTCGATAGGTGCCCAATTGTTACATCATGTCGGCACTGAAAAGTATCATTTAATAATATTGTGTTCCCCGTTTCACACTTGACTTAAGAGCGCGATCCCTAGCCTAACTGGGTGGTTGTTGTTTTCTTGGAGGCTAGACAAGCAGATAATGCAATCACCCTCGCAACCAAAGCCGGGGAGCATTATTATACTATCATAAACCAATTGTCTTGTTAAGTTTATGTATTGTCGGCGGATCACTTCTTCACGTTAAGGCGCATGCACTTATTACTTTGAGTTAGGGTTCCTATGAATAACTGTAATGGACGCTTTTAGTAGACAGGCAGTCAATGTTGCGATACTATATACACAAGCTCCCAAGTCTTTCAAAAAAAATCAATTTAGGTTAATGAAAGCAGGTGTAAATACTATGGCAGATGCAGATGTCAAGGTAGTACAGGGCGCAATCAATACAGAAAAAGATTTTCATTTAAATGTACCCGCAGGCAAGACAAATTACCATGTAAAGGGTATGGATAACGTAGACTGGGGAATGAAAGATAGGCTTTCGCGAATCTTCCAGCCCAGAAGCGGCAACACATTGATGCTTGCCTTCGATCACGGGTATATTATGGGTGCGTCCACTGGACTGGAGAGACTTGATATTCTCATCCCTAGCCTCGTGGAGGATATCGACGTGCTGATGGCGACACGCGGTGCGCTCCGTACTTGTGTACCCCCGATGTATAACAAAGCCGTTGCGCTTAGATGCTCAGCGGGCAGCACTGTACTCTCCGATGATGTAACAGATGAGACTATCGGTGTAGACATTGAAGATGCAATTCGCATGAATGCGTCCTGCATGGCAGTTCAAACGTTTTTGGGTACCAAGGACGAGAAATCTTCCATTACTAACCTTGTCAAGACAATAGATGCCGGTAATCGCTATGGTATTCCCACACTGGGCGTTGTTGCTGTTGGTAAGCAGATGGCACGTAACCCACAGTTCTTCTCCCTGGCAACACGGGTAATTGCTGAACTGGGTGCACAAATGGTTAAATGCTATTATTGCGAAGATTTCGAAAAGATCACCGCGGGTTGCCCAGTTCCCATCGTTGTTGCGGGGGGCAAGAAAATGCCGGAAGACGAAGCTCTCACAATGGCATATCGTGCTATTTGTGAAGGCGCACACGGTATGGATATGGGTAGAAATATTTTCCAGGCAGCCAATCCTAAAGTAATGGCACAAGCCGTTGGCAAGGTTGTTCATGAAAAGTATTCCGATAAGCAAGCTTTTGAATTCTATTGTGATACAAGAAAGATCTAAGCAACAAAATTATATCTGAGTTATGCGAGGCGGAATTGAGATTCCGCCTTTTGATTTGAGGATACTTTTTTGCCAGCTGCTATAGAGGGCGTCTATCTGAGTAAGGCTTGAGCTGTTAATGCATCGGTAATAAGAACATCAATCCATTTTCCTCTCAGAGCACCAAGAATAGCTTCCCTGTTCATTTTGCCAGTACCAATACCAATAATGTGCTGTATTTTTCTTAACTGCGCAAGGGTAGGCAACATTGTCTTATCATCAAAGGATACTTGCAAAGCACTACCCCTTTTATCATAGTACCGGGCACATATGCTCCCAACCGCGCCCAGGCGCATTAATTCTTCACGGTATTCAACACTAAGGAATTGTTCTTCCAATGGGGCAGCATCTGTCCCCGTACTTTCAATGCCAACAACTGCAAATTCACACCGATTTATCATCTCATAGTGGTTACGGACATAATACTCGTTCATAAGTGCTTTCTTCGTTTCGCAGTTACACACAAAGGCAGGCACATGCATGAAATATGGAGTTGCGCCAATGTACTGGGATATTTGCATTACGATTTCATCAGCCAGATTAAGTCCTGAAACATAGTCCGCTGCGGATTGATCTTTGGCATCAAGGCCGCCCAATGCGCCTGAAAGCTGGACCACTGAAATATCCTTATGCCGATGCTTGATATGTTGTGCGAGTGACCGCATTGCGGCACCCGACCCTATCCCAAAAGTATGCTTTTTCTGTAGTAGTTCGTGCAGAAGGTTTGCGCCTTCTTGTCCTAATTGATCCAGTACAGATGCATTATCAGTATCAGAGACGATGATTACATCACGCAAACCATATTTCTTTTCCAGCTCGCATTCGAGCGTGACACTATTAGAAAGATAGTTTACAATCTCAATTTTTACAATGCCCTCTTCTACACTCCGTTTTATCAGTCGATTGACATGCTGACGAGAGGTCGACATTTTTACAGCAATTTCTTGCTGCGTCAAGCCATCGCGATAATAATAATTCGCAGCTTTGACCAATTTCCGTAAGTCAGTCATATGATAACTGCCCTGCCTCTAATATTCGACGGCCTTAAAACACTGTTATGTATAATTATTTCAATAGCTCTCTTTATGCTTCTGGCGAAATATTATCAGAAAATAGTAAGAATACCTCCGGTTATAGCCAGTAAACCGAATAATATCATAAAGAAAGCGTTAATTTCTACATTCCTATTTCCTGGTATGACAACCGATTTGGCGATTTGGGGGTTAAAGTGCACTTCTTCAACAGAGTTCATTATCTTACTTTTATCACTTATGCGTTGGAGAGAGCTCGCTGTATATGTTTTCCCTTCATACACAAATCTATAGATGGCATGCCTACCAGAAAAGCCCACGACCTTGCCTTTTATCCCCTGGCCTTGTTTTAGTATCTGGCGCTTTTGAAATAGTAATCTCACGGCATATAGTATCAAAAGGATGCCGCCAAGCAATGCCATGATCGCAGTAGTATTATCCAATTTCCACACCACCAATCTTAAGTTTGTAAATCTAGAGTGTTTCGAGCATTATGCATATAGTATCCACCAGTCTGATACCCTCTGTCAAGCCAGATCACTTCCATATACAATATTGCCGTTTTTATGCTATACTGTTCAAAACACTGAAGCAACAAGGAGGAGAATATGGTCCTGGAATTCAAAAAGAGCAGGATCGTGTATTTTGTATTACTTATAATCACTTCCGCTCTTATCATTGCATTATTCGTTCCCCTTACCAGTATGGTAAACGGTGTAAAGCAATTCACACCAATAATTCCTGGCGCCTTTACAATTCAAAACCCTGTTACAAGATGGATTGGTATTATTCTAGGATTATTACTGGCACAAATGGTTTCTTCCGCAGTGGCAGCGTCCCTTGGTAACAAAGAATTTCAAAAACTGGCATATATCCTATTGAACAATTGTGATAGCACCCACTTCTTCGGCCAGGCGGGCCCCCTGTATAAAAAAGGCAGTCGCCAGACGGCAATTCTAAAATCCATGTTATTAGGAAAAGCTTTCGTGGCCGAAGGAAAATTCGATGAAGTTGAAGAGCTCTCGAACAAGGCTGAGGAAGAAGCAAAAGTGGATTGGCTAACCCATGACATGCGTATATCCCTTTGCGGAGCGTATGCTAATCTTTGCATTGCTAGCGTGGAGATAGGTGACAACCAGACTGCGATAAAAACATATTCAAAGCTCAAGGCTGTTTCTGAGGCTGCAGTTAATAATAAAGTCGCGTATCAGATTACCCAAAAAATCTGCCTTTCAACGCGCGAATATGTCGCAATATTTGCCAAAGCCGGCTTCAATGATACTGAGCAAATAGAGCAAATTATTGAAGATGCTGACACCGAATATGATCGGGTGCTTTATCATTTTGCTCTCGCAAGGATGCAAGAAAAACTAGGAAATCAAGAAGCTGCACAAAAGAGCTATAAATACGTGGCAGAAAACGGTAATACATTTGCCTGTGTAGCAGTTGCCAAGCAGCATTTACAATGAGTCTGTTGGAAACACAATGAGAGGAGCAAATGCTCCTCTCTTGTTCTAATCTGGCATCACCAACCCCCGACGGTGATGAAACTCTTTCCTAAAACGATCATAGTCTGCGTTAACCACCAGTTCTTCGGGGAAATCTTGAGCCAAAAGTTCTTCAAGGGACCAAGTCACCGCCCCCACATCCTTTGGAGCATGCGCATCTGAGCACGCCACAACCTTTACACCATATTTCTTGCACAGACGAATAATCTCACGGCAGTTTACCTCAGAACCGGGCCTTGCATGCGGAGAGTTGGAATTAATCTCAACAATTTTATCGTATTGTTTGTAAGCCAGTACCGCACGTTGAAAATCATGCGAGAATTCTACACTTCCAGAATGACCGATGATATCTACCAGCGGGTTTGCTGCAATGGAGCAATACATATTTGTAAAATCTTCAGCGCTCCAGTTTCCCTTTTCAAAAACATTGAAATGAGCAGATGCTATGATAACATCAAGCTTGTTTAAATATGTTTCTGGTAAGTCTATCCGCCCTGAAATGTCCATGATATCGACCTCAGAACCTTTAAGAACAAATACATCATCGATTTCATGCGGTTCATTATACAGCATATTATCAAAGAAGCACAACGTTGGAGAATACGGTAACGTACAACAATGCTCAGTAATAGCTACAAAGCGATGCCCTAATAACTTAGCATGCCTTGCATTATCAATAACTGTGCCAGTGGCATGATTGCATGCGCCAGTATGCGTATGCGTATCACCAACAATTTTCATATCCTATGCCGCTGCTTTGATTAATGACATTACCTCGGCAGGTGTTTTGCATTCCAGAAGACGACGCAAATTGTCTTCATCCGCAAAAAAGCCCATTAATGCCGGAAGTAGTTTAACATTGTCATCCATTTTGCGCATAGTAAGGCATACGACTACATGAACAAGTAATTCTTCTTCTTTTGCCCCCATGTTATGGAATAAGACTGGTTTTTGCGGAATGGCAATAGTAATGGCTACTTCGTTAATGTGCTCGGGATACGTGTGCGGTATCGCGACATTGATTTCACCAATCGGTAGACCCGTCGGGTACGAATTCTCTCTCTCAATCAATGCATCATAAAACGTATCTTTTCCAATCCCTTTTTGCATAATTACAGATGCAATATTATAGAGTACCTCGTCGCGAGTATCTCCTTCTACATTGAGCAATATAAGATCCTCACGTACCTTATCCACGAATCCTATTTGTTCCTGAGACATAACATCCTCCAGTATTTTTTTAGTTACATAATTAACTATTTCCAGAAGAAATAATATCATTGAAACAAAACCTTTTTGTTTCACTTGAAATTAATTCTAGCAAGTATTTTAATAATATTCAATATGATTACAAGTTCGCACCACACGAAATAATGCATAGATCAGGGAGTTTTCAATTGTAAACATGGTGTCTCTTTGAACACTAGCTTGACATAAGTATGCTATGTGTTATAATGGATCAAAAGATATTCATAACCTAACCATAAATTAAAAATTTGATAAATGTGCATTAGATATTTAAAATGCTATCCGCAACATATAATTATTGGTACGGATAGCATAAAGATTTTGTATGCTTTGTCTGCTGGATGCAGAGGCTATATCCAACTTTAGTTCAAGGAGGATTTTCTTGTTATGGCTGGAACCATAAAAAACATCTTGATTTCCTGTGGAACAGGCGTGGTAACCTCTACGCTTGCTACAAACCGTCTTTCTAAAATGCTTGATGAGCGCGGGTACAAGGGGTTATACAAGACCACACAGTATAAAATTGCTGAATTGGCGTCCAAGGACGATGGGTTTGATGTTATTGTACACACAACGACTGTTCCAAGCTTTCTCAAAACACCCTGCGTAAACGCGCTTCCGCTTGTCACTGGTATTGGTATGGATAAGGTTGCCGACCAAGTAATCAAAATACTTTGGCCTGACGGTAAATAGTTTTCTGATTTAAACATTAATAGTTGTTTTTCAAACTGAACAGATTGTTGCTAAGGGAGCGGCGATCATTCTGTTCGGTTTGTTAGACATAGACAAAAGTGAAACAGGAGGGGGTTTCTCTGTGTTAGATGCAATCGTAAGCGTATTTTCCTTTATTTCCAAGTTGGGCGCCACCGTCATGATGCCCATAATAATTCTGGTGCTCGGCCTGATTCTGGGCGCACCGTTTGGCAAATCCCTGCGTGCTGGCCTTACCGTTGGCGTTGGCTTCGTTGGATTGAACCTTGTTGTCGGTTTGCTCGTCAACAATCTCGGGCCTGCCGTTCAGGCAATAGCAAAAACATTCACTAATGTCCCGGACGCGATGGATATCGGCTGGGTTGCATCCGCTGCTATCGCTTTTGCCTCTCAGGTAGGCTCCTTCATCATCCCCATCGGCATCGTTGTCAACATCGTCATGCTTCTGACCAAGACGACGCAGACCCTCGACGTTGATATCTGGGACTACTGGCATTTTGCCTTCACCGGCGCTCTTGTACAGAGCTATACCGGCAGCCTTGTGATGGGCATGATTGCCGCCGCACTGAACATGATCATCATCATGGTTCTTGGCGACTGGACGGCTCCCGGGCTGGAAAAATACAACGGCCTCCCCGGCATCTCACTGCCACACGGCTTTACTACTGCATTTGTTCCTTTCGCATTCTTGTTCTGCAAGTTGATTGACCTTATTCCAGGCCTCAACAAAGTCAATGTCAACATGGAAAAGATCCAACAGCGCTTTGGTATTCTGGGTGAACCTATCCTCATAGGCCTGATATTCGGCATCATCCTCGGCTTGCTCGCCAAATATGACATATTCGGCGTAACCACAATAGGTATAAGCCTTGCGGCTTGCTTGGTGCTTATCCCGAAAATGGCCGCCCTGCTGATGGAAGGCCTTATCCCGGTTTCCGATGCAGCTCAGGAATTCATCTCTAAGAGAATGAAGAGCGGCGGTAAAATCTATATCGGTCTTGACTCTGCCGTTGGTATCGGCCACCCGATCTGCATGACCGCAGCTCTGATTTTGGTGCCTGTCAGCATTTTACTGGCAATTATATTGCCCGGTAACCGCGTCATGCCCTTTGCCGATCTTGCTGTTATCCCGTGGATGTTCGTTCTGTTCATTCCGGCGGCAAAAGGCGATTTCTTACGTAGTTTGGTTTCCGGCTTCTTTACCCTGATCATCATGTTCTATTGCGGAACAGACATGGTTAATACTTTCGTGAAGGCCGCTATCGCTGCAAACCCCACTTATGCAAACACTGGCAACTTCACCAGCCTCTGCGACGGCTCTAACCCCTTGACTTGGGCATTCTACAAGCTCTCCGGCCTAGGCTGGCTCGGTATTGCGATACTGGCTGCGGCTGCAATTGCTATGGCGGTTATCAACCGTAACAAGATTATCAAAGAGAGTAAAGCTGCCATCTCAGCATAGTAGGCAATCCCACCGACAAAGCTCCCAAATATATCTGCCGCCCGTCTCTATGGTCGGGCGGCAGTTTCATCTAATTTTATACCATATCCATATGTTAGCGCGTTTTGCCGACTAGAAAGGAACTACGATCATGCTCAAAACTTATTCCTACGATAACAGCAGATATAGAATTAAGGTGGCATTCGCCGGTTACTTTATGATTGCCATAGCCGTAGTTTTAACGGTATTATTCATTCTTAAGCCAACGCAATATATCTACTTATTGGGAATCGTCGTCGGCGTTTATGGTGCTTTTAATACTTTTTATTTCAAGAGTTATCCACGCGATATTGTGATCGACGACGCTGCAATATCTTTCATATCTTTCGGTGAAAAAAAATACGAAATAAGCAATCTTAAGACATTCAATGTTCGAGAGTTTGCAAATGCTCAATTTTTTATCCGCGTAGAACAAAAAGACGGAAAACAAGGTCGTTACTGGGTTACCTACTATTATTTCAGCGACCGTGAAGAACTGATTAATGAGCTCTACTATATAGAAAAGAGAATTCACCCCAAAAACATTAAGTTCCGTGGCAGAGAGGATATGTTTAATACTCGTCCTTGTTATCATGTAAAAGCCGATGAAACTGTCGTTGACTCATATTTTCAGGAGTAGTGTAGGTGCTAGAACTCACTGTATCGGAAAAACATAATCTCTGCTTAGGTGACTTGAAGCAAGAAGCTTATGGGCTTAGCGATACTTGACTTGCCTTATCTTGTTATCAGGAGATTTACCATGTCAGTGCACTCACAAAAATCCAACTCGTATATTACCTTTAATGATGATAATCGAACAATTATTATTGCGGATACAAATGAAGTGTTTTCTTATGATGATATTACCGCGATTGAGTTTAAAGAGGAACGCGGGAAGCTAGGCCGCGGAGGTATAGCTCGGGCATTTTCGACCAGTTTTTTCGATGACTTAAGCGGAGTTTTTATTGCAACGGAAATAAGTATAAGAATCAAATTGAGGAATGAACATAATATATTGATTTCGTTCTTAAAAACACCTGTTAAGTCCAATACGTTGATCTACAGATTACTTAAGGAACAGGCAGACAAAGTACATGCAAAGCTCAAAGAGATACATCCAAATACCGAATCAGATGATCTAGTATTTGATTATACAAATGAACTGCGGGAGTTAAAGCGTCTGGTAGATGAAGGCATAATAACTAAGGAAGATTTTGAGATGAAAAAAAGTAAAATATTGGGTATATAGTTTTAAATAATCTGCATTATTCGCTATGACACCGGTGATAAAAACTATTGTATTGAATCCTCATTTAATCTTTTTTACTTGAAAGCTGGAGCGATGTTTAATGCCTAGCTCAAGCTTGGGAGGATTGAACGTCCATGAAGCAGGTTGAAGAGAGAAAACAAGCTATCTTAGCCCTTTTGCAGCAGCATGAACGCATATATGTTAGCAATCTCAGCCGTGAATTTAATATTTCCGAAGTAACGATTCGAAAAGACTTGATTGAACTCGAGGACCGAGGTGCTCTTCGTAGAATTCATGGCGGGGCCTCACGTCTGACCAAGGCCTCTATTGAGATGTCCCTTGCTGAAATGCAAAAAATAAATATTGAACAAAAGCGCGCGATAGCTAATGAAGCATATAAACGCATTTCCGATAATGATGCGATATTGTTGGACGCGTCAACGACTAATCAAGAACTGGCCTATCTTCTTCGTGATGGAGAGAAGAGAGGCCTTACCGTCATTACAACCGCGATACTTACTGCGCATGAGCTAGCACCCTGTCCCCATATAGAAGTCATTCAGATTGGTGGCGCCATCCGGCGTACATTATTTACCACGATGGGACCTATTGCGACGACAACAATACGTAATTTACACGTCGATAAGGCTTTTATTGGCGTAAACGGAATTGACATTAAAACTGGTTTTACTACGCAGAACTTGTATGAATGTGAGCTTAAACGCTGTATCATCGAATCAGCCAGTCAATCCTACGTCCTTGCGGATTCCAGCAAAATGAGGGCCATTACGTTAGGCGTTATTTGTCCGGTATCAGGTGTTGATTTTTTAATTACTGATAGTGGTATTGATCCACAATATCGTAATGAACTAAGTCGGATGGGGGTGGAACTCATTGTTGCAGAGGCAAATGATTGAGGCTTTGAAAATAAACAGAAGTTAGTTTAAATTGGAATCCGATTGGGGCAATATAAATTCATTTAAAAGCGATTATTTGAAGGGAGCCTAAAAAATGGTTACAAAACAAACAACAATCATCAACAAGACCGGCCTACATGCTCGACCGGCATCAGACTTCGTATCTGCTGCGACGAAATTCAAATCCAAAATCACAATTAAGCGACTTAATTCAGACAAAGAAGCGAATGTAAAATCTATCGTGTTCCTACTCTCGATGGGTCTGACCCAAGGAACACAAGTGGAAGTTACAGCATCTGGTGAAGACGAGTTAGAAGCTATTGATACACTGGTTGCTCTTATAGAGTCCGGTTTCGGCGAATAACCTCAAAAGTCCTATGCAGCGGCTCGATAGCGAGCCGCTTTTGTAATAGATGGTAGTCTTTCAACGCAACCAGCCCTCTTTCTATCGTTTAGGCATTGTCTGAGCTTATTTTTTGTTGTATATTGGAGGTACAGAAAAGCAATCAGCAAGGCTTTTTTGTGCTCCCTAGCCGCGATCCTGACAACAGGAGGCGGCTTCTATTGTTCGCTAATAACTTTTAATCACATCAGCTTGATGCATGCTCAATGTCAATAGAGACTAATTTAATACTTGGAGGGAAGTATTTATGAAACCATTGGGTATCACTATGGGGGACGCTGCGGGCGTGGGCCCCGAAATCGCATTGCGTGCGTTCCGTGACGGAGCGGTCGGTGAGAATATCGTCATGATTGGCGATTATAGTGCACTTGTGTTTTGCAACGAAATGATGGGCCTTGATGTTCCAATCTGTTGTGTAAGTATGCCAAATGAGCTTCGGAATGGATACCTGAACGTACTAGATATGGCATTAATCAATAAAAATGATATTTCTATTGGGCAACTCAGCGCGTCGACTGGTCACGCCGCGTGCGAGTATGTGAAGAGGGCGACGGAGTTGGCCCTTGCGAAAGAGATTGCGGGTATCGTTACGCTTCCCATCAATAAAGAAGCAGTCCGGCTCACGCTTCCGGATTTTACCGGCCATACCGAATATATCGCAGCATTGTGCGGTAACCCAGAGGTTACCATGATGCTCTGGAGCGAGCGGCTGACCGTTACCCACGTTAGTACACATGTTTCCATGCGCCAAGCAGTAGAGCTGGTCAACAAGGAACGGATACAAGCCGTGATACGTCTGACGATGAGCGCGCTTATAGGCATGACTGAGCACCCGCGTATCGCTGTGGCAGGATTGAATCCACACGCTGGAGAACACGGATCGTTCGGAGACGAGGAATTACAGGAAATTACACCCGCAGTGGAAGCTGCACGCATGGAAGGAATTGATGCTTATGGCCCCATTCCACCTGATACTGTGTTTCTTCGTGCCGTACGCGGCAAGTATGATGCAGTAGTCTGTATGTACCATGATCAGGGGCACATACCCATGAAACTACTTGATTTCGAGGGTGGAGTCAACGTGACATTAGGACTCCCTATCATCCGCACTTCGGTTGACCACGGGACAGCATTCAATATTGCTTATAAAGGTGTGGCGTCCACCCGGAGCTATGCAGCGGCCGTACGGTTTGCGCGTAGTATGGCCTCCAATATAGGCAAGTAGCAGCGAATTAGAGGACATTGAGGAGAAGTTTACACAGCCAGCAGCCCCATCACCTCATAATGATGGGGCCAATTTATTTGTACCCTATCGATTAATCCTAGTTTGTATGGCTATTATATGTCGGCCTCGTGGTCACTCTTCATCTGTAACATTTCTCTCTATTAATGGTTCCACTGGGTTAGTCCAATCACCTCCAAGGTGATCCGCCTTATTATCATTCACATAAGCGAAAGGCTTACCGTTTACTTTTCTGCTTTTCATTTGACGTTCTGCCATAGCATCCTCCTTGGTTTTACTTATTTGTAGATTTCCACAAGCTTGCTTCCTTTATGTATTTGCAATCCCTTAGAATTGGGCTAGAATACTAACAAGCGTATTCTATATAGTGCAGGAGAGTTTATTATGCAGGGATACTTCTTCGAAGCCATCACTCCGGAATCGGCTGGGATTTCCAGTGAAGCACTTGAGCGGTTTTATAAAGAAATTGTAACGCTGAAAATGCCGCTGCATAGCTTTTTACTTCTTAGGCATGGAAAGCTAATTACAGAGGGTTACTGGTGCCCGCATACGTCTGACGATAGACATATCATGTATTCTGTCAGTAAGAGCATAACGTCTTTAGCTGTCGGATTTTGTATAGAGGAAGGTCTCTTTCAACTTTCAGATAGAGTAGTAGATATTTTGGCTGACAGAATCGATTATTCCGTGGACGATTTCACAAAACAAATGACAGTCAGAAACCTGCTTACAATGTGCAGTGGCCATCCATGTGCTACAGATCGAACTGGGCAAGATTGGGTACGGACCTATCTAACTACCCCGCCCCCCTGCCCCCCGGGGAGCATATTTAACTACGATTCTATGGCTACCCATACGCTTTGTGCCATCATACAAAAAGTTTCTGGCATGAAAATGATGGACTATTTGAAACCACGTTTGTTTGATCCTCTGCATATTGATGGTGCCTACTGTTTTGATGATCCTATGGGTATCAATACAGGCAGCCGAGGCGTTCATTGCAAGACAAGGGATATGGCTAAGCTGGGTCAGTTATTCTTGCAAAATGGATGTTGGGAGGGAAAGCAGATTGTACCGGCATGGTGGATTAAAGAAGCTACGAAAAAACAGGTTGATACCTCTACGAACAACATCAATCTAGACGGGAATACCGGTTATGGCTATCAGTTCTGGCATCTACGGGGTGACGCATACGGTTGCAGAGGTATCGGGGGACAATGGATTGTTGTGATACCAAGCTTGGATTTAGTGTGGGTATCAACAGGTTGTCTACTTGGTGACGAGGGCAGTGATGATTTGATATTGCGGCTGTTCTGGTCCATGATTGCACCATTTGTCAAAACTGAGCCGATCCCCGAAAATACCGAAGCATATGCCCGCCTACTTGCAATAAGCCGTGACCTTTCTTTCCCGATGCCCGACGGGTTGGCGCAGAGTGACATGCTGCATTATCTACCAGGTAAAACATATCGTCTTACACCTAATGAAGCGGATTGTTCATCGATCAGCTTTGCCAAGTTTTATGGTGGGTTAAACATAACACTTAACATCGGTAATGAGAGCTTGAGTATAAATGCCGGACTAGATAAGTGGCTACCACAATACTTTGACTATGCTGGTGATGAAGGTTGGGCGCGTTGTGTATTTACAGATGCACAAACAATTGCGTGTCATATCCACTTGAAGAATAAGCTAGGAGGGTACAAGCTTGTGATACACATCAGCAATAAGCTTACACTTCAGTTATGGTCGATGGGTTACACTGATTTCCGTAGGCTGAAGATTTTGGCAGCGGCGAAGCTCGCCTAATTAAAAAACAGGCTATGTTGTAGCGCAATATCTTATCGAAGTATGGATGTGCAATTTAAAGAATAACCGGTATGTTTACTGCGTAGAGTTCAGTCAACATACCGGATTTTATTATTAATTTACAGTGACCTTATAAAGCAGCAATAATATCATCCACAGTTTTTTCAATCCCCATCTTTGTAACAAAGGCCATGCCGCTAATGACCGGCCTATTTGTCGGAACATTCAGTTTTCCTATGATTACAATTACGTCAGGGTTGATTTGTGCGAGATCCATCTCATAGATATTTGCACCCACAACCTCAACATCGACTGATTTTTGTGCACATATCTTTTTGATGTTCTCAATTGCGAAATCAAGTTTGTGTGCTGACGTACCGGATGCAACCAATATTCTCTTTGCCATATTTCCTCCTTTAGCGTCTATATTCTTTAGTATTTTTGACCACATCCGGCCCAACATTACATTTTGACCATCTATAATGTGCGACCTACAGTGGCAAAGCGGAGTTCGAATTGAGCATAGAATGAGTTTTACGCATTCAAAGACGTAACAGCAGCGTGTTCAATAGTAAGACCACTTTCATAGCGTTTCATGAACACATCAAAGCCTTTCTGATCCGTGGCGTTCGGCTGCAGCGTCTTGCCTTTACTGTTCTGAAAAACGCGATTGCTGAGATAATCGGAAAGCGTTTCGTTATTCTGACGGTTCTGGGAGTAGGCGGCGAGTATAGCCATGCCCCACGGGCCTCCTTCGCCGGCAGTGGTCATTACCGTGACGGGAACGCCCAGCGCCGCAGCCATGACGCACTGGCCCACACCTTCTACTTTAAAGAAGCCACCGTGGCCAGTGATGCTGTCAACCTTAACCTTTTCTTCATGTAGAAGAACATCCATGCCTTTTCTGAGAGCTCCGACAGAGGTATACAAATTCACGCGCATGAAATTGGCAAGGTTGAATTTGCTTTTGGCGGTACGTGCAAACAGCGGCCTACCCTCGGTAAATCCAGTCACATGCTCGCCCGAAAGATAATTATAAGCCAGAAGCCCGCCGCAATCTGCATCGCCTTCGAGTGCCTTGCGGTACAGCGTGCCATACAGAGTATCCATATCCGGCTTCGCACCGAATGCCATAAGTGTTTCGCCAAAAAGCCGTACCCACGCATCCAAGTCGCCCGTGCAGTTGTTGCAGTGGGCCATTGCCACCGGATCGCCGGCAGGCGTTGCGAAGATATCAATTTCAGAGTGGACTTTTGACAGCGGCGTTTCCATCACAACCATGGCGAATACACTCGTACCCGCGCTCACGTTTCCCGTACGCGGCGCAACGCTGTTGGTTGCGACCATGCCGGTGTCGCCGTCCCCTTCGGGTGGGCAGAGGCAAACGCCTGCTTTAAATGTGCCGGAAGGATCCAGTTGTTTTGCGCCTTCTTTAGTCAGAAGCCCCGCTTCCGCGCCCGCTATGCGTAAATCGGGCAGTATATCCTTCAGCTTCCAGGGATAGCCCTTATCCGACACAAGCTCATCAAACGCCTGCATCATGCGCGTATCGTATTGCTTGGTCGTACTGTCTACGGGGAACATGCCGCTGCCTTCTCCAATTCCGACCAGTCGTTTGCCTGTGAGCTGCCAATGGATATATCCGGCCAGCGTCGTTAGATAGGAAATGTCTTTCACATGCGCTTCATCATTCAGTATTATCTGGTAGAGATGCGCGATGCTCCACCGTTGGGGAATATTGAAGCCGAAATGCTCTGTGAGCTTTTCGCTGGCCTCTCCGGTAATGGTGTTGCGCCATGTCCGAAAAGGGGCTAGCTGATTGCCGTCCTTATCGAAAGCCAGATACCCATGCATCATACCGGATATGCCGATTGCACCCACAGTGGTGAGTTCCACACTGAATTTGGTTTTTACATCCCGCACTAGATCGGCAAAGCAGGCGCGCAGCCCCGTCCAGACATCGTCGAGCGAATAGGTCCATATGCCGTTTTCCAGTTTGTTTTCCCATGCATGGCTACCTGCAGCGATGGGTTGATGGGATTTGTCAATGAGTACCGCCTTGATGCGCGTAGACCCCAACTCTATTCCAAGATATGTTTCACTTGCTTTGAAAGCAACATTGCACATTTCCGTTTCTCCTTTCATCACCTAAGGCTATTTTAATACAATTTAATTTTGCATTACAAGATAATGAAGTCCTATCGTTTGCATTTACTCCTATTGACTCAACAAATCGCCCGGTTTATACTCATTATGCGAACGTTTGTTCTATCACAAGGGAGTTAACGTCAGTGTACACCATCAGCCAAGGACGGGGGAAATCGGCACTTTTTTCGTAGAGAATATCTATATTTTTCCCCTATTGCTTACCAACAATATGGAGGTAAAAAATGATCTCTCCTTCTTACAACATCAATGAGTTCTTGGCCTATTTAGCAGGTAAAACAATATTTGAAGCCGCTGCTGCACAAAATGAAGTATACGAAGTCGAGCAATTGACGCGTGGTGGTCGCAGAGGAGCACCCAAAGCTAGGGAAATAGGTTGCAACCAATACGCTGAACTGTTAAAGGGGCTAATTTATTATTTTGAAAATAACGTTCATCCCTATAGTGTATCAGGCGGTGATTTTTTAGCTTTTCAGAACGCTGCAACTAAACTTAGTTATTGGCCGTGGAATACTAAATAAAATATCTGCGGATTGAATTTATAACCTCTGGCCTTTGATGCTCTGAATAGCTGAAGCGGCACCCGACGTCATCTCACTTAAGTGGGAGCCATCGGGTGCCTTACGGGGAGGCTCGTTTCCCAATTACACTATATCACCGTCCATACATAAAAAACAATGAACATCCAAGCGATATTCTGAAATGCCTATAATACCCCACCGCACATCCAATGCACATTCCGAACTTCAAAAGGATCCCGTCACTTTATAAGCAGGAAAACGGGGCCTTTGGCATGTATTTCATACTTTTCAAAATCTCAGCTTTCATTCTATGTCAGCCACAAGCATGACTTTACTCACGATGAAATACAGACTTTGTTTGACGGTCATTAACGACTTCCGATTACAGTTGCTTACGACGGACTGTGGATTGATGAACAAGCCCACGATTAATCACATCGGACAACGACTAAAGAAAAAGAGCTGACTGGCGTAATCATAGTCAGTATGCTCTATTTTGAATAGTTTCGTCTGCTGGAGTACCCTGCTTCACTTCTATCCCCAGTTTTTGTTTCTCGAATGCTGCGCCGAAAGGCTACTGGCCCTGCACATATGGAGACCCATACGCAGACAAGAAATTCGAATACAGATTGTGTTATAACCCAAGTGCCCATACAGAGCTTGAAGTTGGATAAGAATGCAGGACAAATCGAAGGCTATTTCAGCCCCGAAAACGGCCGCCGCTACATATTGCGCTGCGCGAACAACTACTAATGTATGGATGCGGGGATGCGGATTTGTTCGGTCGCTTACGATCCGTATTGCCCGCCATCACCCACTATGCGTCTTTTTAGTATACTGTAACTACCAAAATTCGAAGATTGATAACATGATATCTGAAAGAAAGCATCATGGTAATTCTTGACTCGATGTTGGAAAACATGTATAATAAATTTAGAAAGTTACTTTAACGTTAAAGTAAACGATGACTTTAACGTTGATTAGGAGAAAACATGCGAAAGACTGCCGGTCCGACGATGAAAGATATCGCGAAGCGCATGAATTTGAGTGTGACAACAGTATCCAAAGTCATCAACGGACACAGTGATATTTCTGAAGAGACCAAGCAGAAGGTAGCTAAGACCATTGAGGAAATGGGGTATGTGCAAAACTTCATGGCCGCCAATCTTCGCCGCAGCAAGGGTAATATGGTGGCGCTTGTGCTTTCGGATATCTCTACGCCGTTCTTTTCCACGGTAATCCGCAGCTATGTTGAGACGCTTTCAACAGCCGGTTATCAAACGCTTATTTTTGGCTCCTATGAAAACCCTGACAAGGAATTCGAGTTTATTCGGCAGGTTTCATCCCTGCATGTAGCGGGAGTCATACTTGACCTTGCGAAGGATAGCAAAAAAAGTGTTCCGCTGCTCAAAGAATCCGGCACACCATATGTGCTTTCCAACCGATACATGCACAAGAACGAGGGCCCAATTGTCGCAGCGGATAACGTACAGGCGGGGTATATCGCCACAAAACATCTCATTATGCGTAAGCCCAGCCGGCCTGTCATCTGCGTGGATGGCCCACACAATGTTTCCCCGTCCATTGCACGTCTTTTTGGATATAAGCAGGCACTGGCGGAGGCAAACATACCGTTTGAAGAAAACTATGTATTTCGGGATCATTATGGATTGGAAGACGCGTTTGAGGTTTGCGGACGTATTCTTGAGACTGTAACTCCGCCGTTTTCCGTGTTCTGTTCTACGGACCTTATTGCGATGGGAGTACTTCGCGGCTTGCATGCGCGCGGACTTCGGATACCAGAGGACGTCGGCGTAATCGGCGTAGACGATATTGAAATGGCAGCGTATCTCACGCCTGCGCTCTCCACGGTATGTCTGCCCAAAGAGCGCATTGGTGAATTAAGTGCACAAATTCTGATCGACCTGATGGAAGGGCGCAAAGTCAAGGACGATATCCAATTTCTTGCGCCGGAACTCATTGTAAGAGAAACGACCTAACACAACTCGACAGCACCAAGGCAGAACAGGGATCCCTGAAAAGGCAGGGCAAAGATTTTCCGTCACATTCGAAAGAATAAGGGCGTTTTTTGCGTTGGCTTGATTTCGGTTTGCCAAAAACCAGTCAGGTAAAAACGGCTATTAAAGTTTGCCTTTTTACAGTATCGCTTACTATCACGTATCAAAGGCGCAATAAAGGAAGGAGACGTAAAGTCATGAGCCAAATGGTTAAAGCGGCGGTTCTCGTGGAACCCGGAAGAATTGAGATTCAGGAATTCCCAAGGCCCCAGTTGGGGAAGGGCGCTGCAATCGCAAAGATGGTACTTTCCGGCATTTGCGGGACGGATAAGCACAGCTACAAAGGGGAAAGTGTACAGAACAAAGGCACGAAGAACGAAATCCACATCCCCTATCCGATTATACAGGGGCATGAGAATGTATTGATTATTGAAGAAATCGATGATATCGGCTCGCACATGTTGGATTATGACGGTAACATTTTAAAACCGGGCGATCGGGTTACCATGTGTCCGGATGTAGTCTGCGGCGAATGCTGGTACTGTAAAAACATGCCGACCTATCCCTGGTGCGAAAAAATGCTGTTTAGCTACGGAAATATGCGTTCCTGCAATGACGCAAACCATCTTTACGGCGGTTTTTCGGAGTACATCTATATCGAGCCGCACTCGAGACTTTATAAAATTCCGGACGGGCTGCCGGACAATATCGCAGTTCTCACCGAGGTTATCTGCGTTACATGGACGCTCGATAAAGCGAAAGAATTCAATTCGTTCTCGCTCGAAGGCTTCAATTTCGGCGATACCGTCGTCATTCAGGGCGTAGGTCCGCTTGGCCTTGCCCATGTCATTAAAGCGCGTATGATGGGCGCGGGCAAAATTATCGTGACGGACATTTCCGATTATAAGCTTAATCTTGCGAAAGAATTCGGAGCGGATATCGCGATCAACTCCAAGAACACAACGGAAGAAGAGCGCGTGGAGCTCGTGATGCAGCAAACGCGCGGTCGCGGCGCGGATCTTGTGGTAGAATGCGTCGGCCGGGCATCCGTATTCAACGAAGGGCTGCGCATGCTGCGCAAGGCGGGCATGTATTTGGAACCCGGCAATTTTGTAGATACCGGCAGCGTTCCCGTCAATGTGCACGAGATCTGCGCCAAAAACCTACGCATCATCGGCATGTGCAATCACGCGCACAATGCATACCTGCCCTGCATGGAAATGATGGAGCGTTCGCTCAAATGGTTCCCGTGGGATAAATTTGTGAGTCATGTATACCCGCTCAGCCGCGCCGACGAGGCAATCAAAAAAAGCATGAGCGAGGACAGCATGAAGGTAGCCATCGCGCCTAACATGTAACATCCGTTTATATGCGAGCGTAGAGGAGGGTGGCACATTGGGAAATGACGACGTGATCCTGCGCTTTGAGCACATATCCAAAGTTTTTCCGGGTGTAAAAGCACTCGACGATATTACCTTTGATATCCATCGGGGAGAGGTGCATGTTCTCCTCGGTGAAAACGGCGCGGGGAAATCCACACTGATTAAAATACTCACCGGCGTATATAAAGCGGACGAGGGCAAAATGCTGCTCAACGGGAAAGAAATACTGCCGGAAAATATTCTGCAGTCCCGCCATATGGGCATAGGCACCGTATTTCAGGAAAACAGCCTTGTGCCGCATCTGACGGTGGCGGAGAACGTGTTCCTTTCACGGGAAATCAAAAACAGAGCCGGTATGATCGACTGGAAACGGACTTACAGGGAATGTGAACGCTGGCTCGCGGAAATGGGAATTCCCATCAATCCACGTGCGCGCGTGAGAAGCCTTTCCGTAGCGGAACAGCAGATCGTGGAAATAGTCAAAATACTCTCGCAGGAACCGTCTATCATCATATTGGATGAGCCGACGTCAGCGCTCTCGGATCATGAGATCGACAACCTGTTTGGCATCGTGAACAAACTCAAGAAGGAAAAGGGCATTACATTCATCTACATATCGCACCGGATGGAGGAAATCAAGCATATCGGCGACCGTGCCTCCGTACTGCGCGATGGGCGCTATATCGGGTTGCTGCCGGATCTTCATCAGGCGTCGCTCGATGAAATCATCAAAATGATCGTCGGACGTACCCTCGAAGAGAAGTTTCCCAAGCGCGACGTGGAAATAGGCGACGTTTGCTTTGAGGTAAAGGGCCTGAGCGTTATAAAAACCATTTACGACGTGTCGTTTTGCGTACGCAGTGGAGAGGTGCTTGGGCTAGCGGGGCTTGTCGGTTCCGGCAGAACGTCCGCCGCCAAAGCTATCATTGGCATGATCCCCAAAAAGACCGGCAAGATACTGCTCGACGGCAAACAGGCGAATATCAGCACGCCTAACGACGCCATTAAAATCGGTATCGGATATCTGCCGGAGGATAGAAAACGCGAAGGTCTGCTGCTATCAAAACCCGTGCGGGAAAATATTACGCTGTCGGCCCTGCACAAGTTCAAACACATGGGTGTGTTGAGCCGTCAGCTCGAAGCAAAAGCAGCCGAGGAATACCGCGATCTTCTTTCCATCAAAACACCGGGCATAGAACGGCTGGCAAAATTCCTTTCTGGCGGCAACCAGCAAAAGGTTGTGTTTGCAAAATGGCTCTGCGCAAAGACCAAAGTCTATATCTTCGACGAACCCACGCGCGGCATTGATGTCGGATCCAAAAGCGAGATCTACAAAATCATCAACAGGCTGGCCGCTGAAGGCGCGGCGATTATTGTCATTTCTTCAGAGTTGCCTGAAATACTGGGCGTCTGCGATCGCATTGTCATTATGTGCGAAGGCCGCATTACCGGCGAGGTGTCCCGTGCGGAAGCCACGCAGGAGGTTATCATGAAGTACGCAATCGGAGGCATGTGAGCATGGAGAGCATCAAGAAGTTTCGTATGAGACGGCTGACATTCACCAACGAGCCTTGGTTTTCCGCTGTTCCGCCCCTCATCGTGCTGTTTATTCTGATGTCCGTGGTTTCGCCGGATACGTTTTTGACCAGCTCCAATATCATGAACGTGCTGCGGCAGGCGTCGGTATATGCCATTATGGCCGTCGGCATGGCGTTCGCCATCATTACGGGAGGTATCGATCTTTCGCAGGGCTCGGTGCTGGCGGTGGTGGCGATCGTAGTGGGCATGGTGATCCGGGATACACAGAATGTGTTTCTTGCCATACTAGCCGGTCTTGGCATTGGGGCACTGGTGGGTATGCTCAACGGCGTGGTCATTGCGCTTCTTGATATGCCGCCGTTTATCATGACGCTAGGCACCATGCGCGCCATGCGCGGTGTTGCCCTGCTGCTGACCAAGGGAACGCCCATCGATATCACCATGCCGGGGTTCCGGGTCATGGGGGTCGACTCCTTTTTAGGTATCCCCATTCCGGTATATATCTTCGTCGCCGTTGGTTTAATCGGACAATTTATCCTATCCAAGACTTCCACGGGGCGCTACATATTCTCTCTTGGCTCCAATGTAGAAGCTGCGAAAATATCCGGCGTCAAGATCGTTTGGAACCGTATCAAGGCGTATCTGTTTTCCGGCATCGCGGTGGCGATTGCCGCGATACTGTATATTTCCCGTCTGGGATCAGCACAGCCCATCGCTGGCGACGGTTATGAACTGGAAGCTGTCGCGGCAGCGGTGATCGGCGGTACTTCTATCGTCGGCGGCGAAGGCAGCGCGATAGGCAGCATCATCGGTGCGGTCGTAGTCGCGATTATCCGAAACGCAATGGTGCTGCTGCAGATATCGACTTACTGGCAGTCCATCGTCATCGGCATGGTCATTGTGGTGTCTGTCAGTATTGATATCCTTCGCAAACGAATAGAAGCCCGCAGAGTAGACTGATGCTCTTAACCAATGAACTACATTCGGTAACACCGAAAAAATAAACGGGAGGAAACGATCATGAAAAAAGTTGTAGTCTTTGTGTTGATGATCTGTATGATTCTCTCTTTGGCAGCGTGCAGTACGCCCGCGGCTGAGCCCGCAAAGCCGGCAGAAACTGCAGCGCCCGCGGTGACCCCAGCCCCCGCCGCGCCGGCCGCCACGGAAGCACCCGCGGATGATACTTTGACATTCGCGCTGCTTCCCAAAACGCTGACCAACCCGTATTTCGTGGCCATGCAGGAATTTGCGCAGAAGGCGTGCGATAAGTACGGCATCAAGCTCGAATGCGTCGCGCCGCCTGATGAAACCAAAGTTGAAGAGCAGATCGGTATGTTCGAGACCATGCTCGAGAAGAAGGTCGACGCTATACTCGTGGTCCCCTGCGGCACAACGGAAATCGTTGCTTCTATTGAAAAGGCGAACGCCGCAAAGATCCCCGTGCTGTGCCTTGATACCAATGCCAGCGGCGGAGACGTGCTTTCTTTCATCGGCACGAACAACTATGCGGGCGGCAAGCTGGCCGGCGACTGGGTCGGCAAGACAATTGGCACCGGTAAAATCTCCATCATCACCGGCACCCCCGGCAACAAGACGCATGAAGACCGCGTGAACGGCTTCCTCGAAGGCATTAAGGCGTACCCCGGCCTTGTCGTTGCAGGAGATGTGGTTCCCGCTTACTCCGATCGCGCGCAGGGCATGTCGCAGGCGGAAAACCTGCTCACAGCCAATCCCGATCTGACCGTGCTCTATTGCACCAACGACGAAATGGCGATGGGCGCAGGCGAAGCTGTGAAGGCCCGCGGTCTTTCCGACAAGATTACGGTCATCGGCTTTGACGGCGCACCTTCCGCCGCGCAGGGCATACTGGACGGTATCGTAGATGCTTCTGTTGCGCAGGCGCCCGGCAAGATGGCCGAAATGGGCGTTGAAGCTGCGTATGCCTATATCAAGAACGGCACCGCGCCCGAGAAGGAAGTGGATACCGGCTGCGTCATGGTCACAAAGGACAACGCTTCCGATTATCTCACCTGGCATTAATTGTCGACCTAAATCCTGCGGAGGATTGCGCAGTGCGGCAATCCTCCGCGGCACAGAAAATGAAAAGGGGGAGTGCAAATGATCAAATTGGGCATCATCGGTGCGGGACGCATTGGGCAGGTGCATGCAGCCGGCATTATGTCCAGCGGCTTACAGGCGCGCATTGAGGCCATTGCCGACCCATACATGAGTGAGCAGACCGCGGCATGGGCAAAGTCTATGGGCATTCCCAAAGTCACGCTCAGTTACAAGGAAATCTTGGAGGATGCCTCTATTGACGCGGTGCTTATCTGCTCCTCCACGGATACGCACTCCCCCATCTCAATGGAAGCCATTGCAAAAGGCAAGCATGTGTTCTGTGAAAAACCCATCGACCATGACCTTGACAAAATCCATGAAGTTCAAAATGCGCTCAAAGGGGCGACCGTAAAATATCAGATCGGGTTCCAGCGCCGTTTCGACCACAATTTCCGTGCGCTGCGGCAGGCTGTGCTGGATGGAAAAGTCGGCGACATTCATATGATCAAAATCACATCGCGCGATCCCGCACCGCCGCCCATCCCCTATATTAAAGTGTCTGGCGGCCTATTCCTGGATATGATGATTCACGATTTCGATATGGTGCGCTATTTGTCCGGTTCCGAGGTGGAAGAGGTATATGCTTACGGCGCGGTGCTTGTAGATCCCGCAATTGGGGAGGCGGGCGATATTGATACCGCTATTGTATCGCTTCGGCTTAAAAACGGCGCACTTGCCGTGATTGATAATTCCCGCAGAGCCACCTTCGGGCACGATCAGCGGGCTGAGGTGTTCGGCTCTAAAGGCGCGGTGATGAGTGGCAATGACGCGGCCTCTACGGCTGTACTCAGCGATGAAAGCGGCGTGCATGCGCAAAAACCGCTGTATTTCTTTCTGGAGCGATATGCGCAGGCATATCGCAGCGAAATCAGCTCGTTTTTGCACTCCATCGAAACGGATGGAAAGACGGAGGTTAACGTAAACGATGGGCTGCAGCCGGTATTAATCGGCCTTGCGGCGAAGAAATCCCTGTGGGAACACAGGCCGGTTATGATCGAAGAAATTCGGCATCATGCGTAGGAGGGCTGGGGATGAATATAAAATATGGCGCTTGTGAGTGGGCGCTGCCCGGAAACGGAGTGGCCAGCCTCAAGCTGGCAAGCGAAGTTGGGTTGCAAGGTCTGCAGCTTGGCTTTATCACATACGAGAGAGGCTTTCTGCTTTCTCAGAGATGGTTTCGTTCGTATTATATGGAAGAGGCTGCGAAGTACAACATTGAACTGCCCTCCATGGCGATTTGCGAATTCGACCGCTACGGTATGCGCCACCCGCGCTGCTCAGAAAAGGGGAAAATCGTTTACGGGATCATTGAGCTTGCTATAGAAGCCGCGGCGGATATGCGCATGAAAATGATCATGATGCCCAGTTTCGTGGACGGGTTCATCGATACTGATGAGGACCTTCTTTGCACGGCTGAAGCGCTGCGCTATGCATGCGATCTCGCCGCTCCATACGGTATCGTAATCGCAAGTGAGAACCTGCTGTCGCTTGAGCACAATGCCATATTGTTCAAAGAAGTGGATAAAAATAATCTGACGGGATTTTATGATTCCCAGAATTACAAATGCAATCTCGGTTGGGAACAGGCACCCATGCTGGAAGGTCTCTATGACCTGCTGTATCCGGAGATCCATGTTAAGGACGGCGTGGGTGAACAAGTTGCCTGCCGCCTTCTTGGTGATGGCGATTCAGATTTTCATGGCACCATGCGCATTCTGCGAGAGCACAATTATGAGGGGTGGCTGCATCTCGAAAACTATTATGATCGGCTACCTCTGCGCAATATAGCGCCCAAAGACTATATTTCTATCATAAAAAGAGATATGGAGCTGCTCAAAGCGGAATGTGGATAAACTGTTCGTAAAGGAAAGCCCCCTATACGCACCAAAATCCAAACTGCCTATCCCCTCATTACGGGTGCGCGAAGCAGTTGGCAACGTCATGAGAAAGCGCCGATCAGCAAGCGGCGTTGATCCAAGTGATTAGCCCGGACCGATCAATATGCTGATTCCGGTATTGCTGCGGAGGAACCGCGGGACTGCTTCGTGATACTTCTGAGTTTTTTTATGAAGGGTTTCATAGCATAGTACAAATGAGTGAGTATTACGCAAGACCGCTATTGTACACTAATAAAAACGGAGACCGGCTTGATGGGCCAGCTTCCGTTTGCCTTGGGATATTTAAAATAAGTCGAGGGATTCGTCTACCGAAAAGCCGTAATCCTCGGGCATTTTCTGTACGTTTTTTGGCTATAAATCACCGCTCTTCTCCGAGATTCTAGAATACTCCTATTTACTGTGTCAGTCGCAGATCACACTGAATCACAAGTGGGTAGAAATACTCTTTCCATATGATGCAGGCGGGTCAGTGTTTGCCATTATTATCGTTTTTATTGTATATCTCGGCAGTCATGTCAATTTCCTTAAGATCAGGATGTATTGTTTTTTCTCTGCAATTATAAAGCCTTAAAACCATATAGCAGATTATAGAGAATACGATGACGGTGCAGCCGGCAATGAGCTTTCTAACTTGCTCAATTTATTGGCTCCAAGGAGGTTAAATAGAGTTACTACAACCTGAGGGCTTATATCTCTGATATCCGTATTTTAAAAGAATCCGAAATACAAACTAAGCAATACTAATTAACGGGGATTCGACATGATCGACAAAACCAGATTACGGCTCCTATATGTCATGCGCATTCTGCAGGAGGAAACGGACGAAACCCATCCGCTTTCCATCCCGCAGATCATATCCATACTCATAGGCTACGGAATAGAAGCCGACAGGCGCGCGATATATAACGATCTGGAGGCACTGCGCACATATGGGCTGGATATTATTTATCAAAAAGGTAAGCACCACGATTATTATATTGGGAACCGCATTTTTGAACTGCCGGAATTGAAGCTTCTTGCGGATATCGTACAGGGCAGCCGGTTTATAACGCGAAAGAAATCGGAGCAACTTATCGAAAAGCTGCAGCACCTCACAAGCAGACAGAACGCAAAAGAGCTGTCCCGGCAGGTCTATATCGCCAACCGGGTGAAGTCGCCAAATGAACAGATTTACTATAACGTGGACGTCCTGTATAACGCCATCGGGCGCGGTAAGCAAGTAGCCTTTCAGTATCAGGAATACGGCTTGGATAAAAAACTACACCTTAGAAGGTCGGGTGAGATGTATCGCGTCAGCCCATATTTATTAACCTGGGACTATGAAAACTACTACCTTATCGCTTGGCACACACGGTATGAAGAACTTTCGCATTTTCGTGTTGATAAAATGTGCAATATTGAGATCACGGAAGAAGATTGCAGATCCATTGAACGACCATTGGATGCCGCCGAATACGCAAAACGCACCTTCAGCATGTTTGCCGGAAAACAGGAACGAGTTACAATTTGGTTCGACATGTCCATGATTGGCAAGGTGATCGATCGATTCGGGGATCAGATTTCTATCACGCAAAACGAAGCATCATCTTTTATTTGTGCGGTAGAAGTCGCCGTAAGCTTGCCGTTTTTCGCCTGGCTGTTCCAGTTCGGGGAAATGGCAAAGGTCATTTCACCGGATTGGGTGAAGCATGAGATGTACAGCCTGCTTGAAAAAACTCTACGCAGTTACCAATAATCGACCAACCGGAATGGGCAAGGGCTGTCATAGTGTTTTCAGAAAATTGCTACTTGGCATATCCGGCATTCTGAGCTGTAATCCTGTTGTGTACAACGCCTGCGCCTTGATCTGGACGATTTCGGGAAACGTCCTAAGCTCCATGGCAATTTGGCTGGCCGTATAGCCATAAGACATCAATTGTATGAATTCGTCGTCCGGCACTAGTAATCCGGCGGCAAACCTATTTGCCTCAACCTCCGTCTTTGCGGTGGAATGGAATCCCTCGTCCCGTAACGGAGATGCCATGGCCATACGAAAATGCAGTCGGTCATGTCCCAATTCATGCGCGCAGACCAGCCTTTGCATTTGCTCGTCCAGCGTGCCGTTGATCACGATCATGCGCACACGGTTCATGTAACAGTAATATCCTTTGAGCTTCCTGAGATCATCGAACTCGACGCAGATTCCCAGCATATCCGCAATAGCAAAAGGATCGCTGGTTCCATACCTTTTAATCAGAGCATTACAGAGCCGGTCGATGGTACCTCCATTCACGCCTATCTACTCCCCTATCTTTATACCTTGAGTATAACAGGACATGTGTACAAAAGTCCGTACAGATCATTCCAGCTTATCTTTGGCTTGTTCCTTACTCCCATACTTTTCTTTGGTAATCTCCTTAGAGCGCTGAAACATCCGCATCAGCGAACCCATGAATTCCTCACGCTCTTCGTCCGTAATATCGCCGCCGGCTAAATAAGCCTGCGCATCGCCGAGAATCCTTTGCGCCTGTTGCGCACTGCGCCCACCGTACTGGTCGGAGATATTTACATAGAAAAGTTCTTGGTCACTGAGTAGCTGGTCGATCGAGACATTATAAAGTTCGGATAACTTTATCAGCACATCGCGTTTTTTGGGTATTACATTGTTCTCTTCATAACTTTGATAGGCGCGCGTGGAGATGCCGATGTATTCCGCTACCCAGCGTTGAGGATGCCCGGCATTCTCCCTTAATTTCCTAACCTTTTCTCCAAACGTCATATATTGGAACCTCCGTCTATAATTTACGAAGCATACTTCGCCATATATCATTGACTCCATGTCTCAGCGTTTGTATAATAACATACGAAGTTAACTTCGTCAACAATGCTAGGCAGGGTAAAATTCCGGGGGTAAAGGGTTATGAGTACAAAAGCAATGCAAAAGAAAACGCAAATGAATGCCAATAGGCTTCATTTGTCTATGCGATGTCCGGTATGCACTAGGCGGGCGTTTGACATATCCGATCTGCCGAAGCAGACGATCCATGTGGAAATAAAGTGCCCGCACTGCCATAATATCGTCCGCATACCTTGTACGGCAGAGGCCACGATCGGCTAACGAACCATATAGAATTTACGTTGTATCATCTACCGAGCAAAGGCACCGCTTAAAAAACGAGTGACCAAATGGCCGGAGTGAAGCAAGAAACTGCTTTGCTCCGGCTTTTTCTATAGTTGCAGTTCCTTTCTTCACTCCACCGAAGAAAGGAATTTCTTTATGCAAATCAAGTACCGGTTTGCCAACGAGGTCGTCGACGTGGAGGTCGATGAGAAATGGGGCGCAATCCTTCTTGATCTGGATCGCTGCGAGTACAACAACAACCAAACTGAGACCCGTCGACACGCTTCGCTCAATGCCATGGAATATGAGGGCGAACTCTTTTTCGATCCGAATTCCGACATCGCAGCACATCTTGAGAAGGCCGAAGCGCAGGAAATCCTGCGTCGGGCAATGGATTCGCTCCCTCCGCAGCAAAAGGCGTTATTAAAAAAGGTATTTTTCGAAGGTATCTCCGCCGCAGAAATTGCCCGACAGGAAGGAGTTAACAAGTCCTCCGTCCATAAACGCCTGCAGCGTATTTTTGAGCAATTAAAAAAAGCGTTGCAGTAAGGGGGCAACTTTCATCTCTCCCGTGACCTAACAGTGAGGGCCATACACACACCCTCGGGAAGAGGTGAAAAGCATATGCAACACAGATTGAAGATCAGCCTTGATAAAAACGCGAAAGGCCCCGGCATCGTGCGATGCCACAAGCTGCCCCTGTGGGATAAGGTACTGCGCCGCCTGCTGGGCGAGTCGAACGGCGTTATGGTGATCGTTCCCGGCGACACCGTCAGAACGCTCACGATCCAAGAGGTGGCGGAGGGCGAAGATGACTGAGCCTGCCGCCGTCAGCGGGACACGACTGCCCATCCGGGCTAGACCGTACCGGCATCAGGCGGAGGCGTTCGAGTTCGCTTGCAGACTGTTCGGCCTGCGAGGCGATTATCCGGTATCTACGGGCGCGGCGCTCCTCATGGAAATGGGGTGCGGCAAGAGCTTGGCTGCCATTGCGGTGGCGGGCGCGATGTACGGGGCCGGGAATATCCGCCGGATGCTGGTGGTAGCGCCGCTCTCCATACTCGGCGTATGGCAGGAGGAGTTCCGAAAGTTCGCGGGTTTCGATTACGTGCTAACGGTGCTTACGGGCAGCGCTATGAAAAAGGCGGATACCCTGCGGAACCTGCGCGGCATGCCCCTACAAGTGGCTGTGGTCAATTACGAAAGCGCGTGGCGTATGGAAAAAGAGCTTCTGGCGTGGGACGCAGATCTCATCGTCGCGGACGAGGGGCACAAAATCAAAACCCCAAATATCTCCGCTTCTAAAGCCATGCACCGACTGGGTGCGAAGGCACGGTACCGTCTGCTACTCACTGGGACGGTGATCACCAACAAAGCCATCGACGTGTTCAGCCAGTACAAGTTCCTCAACCCGGCGGTCTTCGGCCCGAGCTTCTATGTGTTCCGCAACCGGTACTTCGACATGGTGGGCTATGGTAACCACACCCCGGTGCTCAAGCGGACCATGGAGTCGGAGCTCATGCGCAGGCTGCACAGCATTGCGTACCGGGCGACCAAGGCCGAGTGCCTCGATTTGCCGGAAACCACCGACATCATCCGGTTTGTTGAACTGGAACCCGCTGCAATGCGGATTTACCGCGATCTGGTGCGGGACAGCTACGCCGAGCTTGGCAAAGGCGAAGTGACCGCCACCAACATCCTTACCCGTCTGCTGCGGTTATCGCAGCTCACGGGCGGATTTATCGGGGATGACGAGGGCAACACCCCGCAGCGGATCAGCACTGCCAAACAGGCGGCGCTGGAGGATATCGTGGAGGACGTGCTGCAGGAAGGCAAAAAGCTGGTGGTCATCGCCCGGTTCGTGCCGGAGATCGACGCCATCCGAAAGTTGCTGGAAACGAAGGGCATCCGGTACTCGCTCATCATGGGCGGCGTGAAGGATCGGGACGCGCAGATCGCCGCGTTCCAGAACGACCCGGACGTGCAGGTGTTCGTGGGCCAGATCGCCACGGCGGGGCTGGGCATCACGCTCACGGCCGCGAGCACCATGGTGTTCTACTCGCTTGACTATTCCATGAGCAACTTTGAGCAGACCAAGGCACGCATCCATCGCCTTGGCCAGAAATACAACTGCACATATATCTACCTAGCAGCCAAGGGCACCGTGGACGAAAAGGTGCTCGCGGCACTCAAGAATAAAGCCGACCTCGCAAAAGCGCTGGTCGATGACTACCGCAGCGGGCAGAACCCGTTTGCGCCATAGGAGGAATACCGATGCACTCAGATAAAATGTTCGAGCTGGCCGATCGGCTCCGCGAGCTGCGCGAGGCCAAAGTGTACGCCGAGCAGGCGCTTAAGGAGGTTAACGACCAGATGGATGAGGTGGATTACGACTTGAGCGAGCTCATGGCCGAGACCGAAACGCAGAATTTTACGCGCTCGGGCACCATGTTCTACTTGACCACCAAGACCCGAGCGTCCGCAGCAGGAGAGAAAAAGGACGAGCTGTTCGCTGCGCTGCGCAGCGAGGGCTACGGCGAGCTTGTCACGGAAACCGTCAACGCCAATTCCCTATCCGCATTCGTAAAGGAGCAGATCACGGAGAACGGCGACGCGCTGCCCGATTGGCTCGGGGGCTTGGTGAATGTATTTGAAAAAACCACCGTCGGCGTGCGCAAGGCAGCCAAATAAAGATATGGAGGAAATACCAATGAGCAAAAACGAGATCGGAACCACAAATAGCGGATTTCTGAAGCTGCACGATTTCAATATGAGCGCGGCCATGGCCGAGGAACTCGATGGCCTCAACATCAATTTTGAACGCATCAAGATACCGGCAGGCGGCAGTACCGTGTTCGAACTGCCCGGCGAGGAAACCGACGAACCGGAAATGGCCAAGGAGTTCAGCGGCGTCATCCTGTGGCACCATCCGCTGTTCGCCTTTTATACAGATAAGTACACCGGGGCTAACAATCCGCCCGTTTGCGGCAGCTTCGATGGTGTGACCGGTGAGGGCGTGCCCGGCGGTTGCTGTTCCAAGTGTCCGCACAACCAGTTCGGCTCCGGTGAAAACGGCTCCAAGGCATGCAAAAACCGCCGCCGCATCTATGTTTTGCGCGAGGGTGAGATCTTCCCGCTCCTGCTCAGCCTGCCCACCGGCTCGCTCAAGGAGTTTACCCGCTACATCAAGCGCCTGCTGGGAAAGGGCAAGAAATCCAACGCTGTCGTGACACGCTTTTCTCTCAAAAAAGCAATGAGCGCAAGTGGCATCGCCTATTCACAGGCGCAGTTCAACATCGACCGAGACCTGAACGCCGAGGAGTGCTCACTGATTTCGACTCTGACCGAGCAGGTCAAGGCGCATAGCAAGCGAGTCGCCTTTGAGGTGGACGAACCTATGGAGTATGCGCCCACGATCGACCCCGAAACAGGTGAAATCATAGAGCCTTTGCGTTAATCGACTCGCCCGGCACGAGTGGGAGGTACACCCTCCCCCTCAGCCATGGGCAGACAGGAGCAGATAGATGCCATACAGGTGCGTGACAGTACCTAAAGAAATACACGAGTACCTCCATGGCGCGGCTATCGTCGCGTTCGACTTTGAAACGGCACCGCTGGAGGAATACCGTAGCGAAGAAAAGGCCGCGTTGGATGCACATAAATCCATCATCGTCGGCGTGAGCCTATCCACCGCCGAGGACAGCGCCATATATGTACCGCTCCGGCACCGCACCGGCGAAAACGCCGATTCGCCGGAAGCGGTCCTGGCGGCATTGCGCTCAGATTTGTTTGAAAACCCCACTATCCTTAAGATCGCCCATAACCTCACGTTCGAGGCGATGTTCCTTTACGCGCTGGGCATCGTAGTCCAACCGCCCTGCTACGACACCATTTCAGCGGCACAGATGACGCTCAAAAATAACACGCAGTTCCGGTCGCTGTCGGACAGCGGCCTCAAGACCTTAGTACCCGAGTTGTTCGGCATAGAGCTGCCGGGATTCGAGGAAGTGACGGCAGGTCGGTTCTTTGACAATCTTGATCCGCAGGATCCGGAAACCGTGCGTTACGCCTGCGCCGACAGCGATTACGCGCTGCGGCTTTACCATCTTTTCAACGGTTGGCTTGATCGTTACCTGCCCAAGCACCGCTTCATCGTGGAGGAGATCGAGTCCCCTACGGCCGTATACTGCGGCCTCATGAAGTACAACGGCCTGCTGGCCGATCAGACGCGAATGCTGGAAAAGCAGGCGGAAGCCGTGCACAAGCTCCGACAGCTTCGTGAGGAGATCGCCTTCTTGATCGGTGACGTGAACATCGGCGCGAACGCGGGCACGTCGGCGTTCAAACAGTACCTGTTCAACGACCTCGGGCTCCCGGTGTTGAAAACCACCGCCAAATACCAGGAGGCGGCGGACGATGAGGTCATGATCCTGCTCGCCGAGTGGTGCCGGGACAACCGCCCGGAATTGGTGCCTTTGTTTGAGTTGGTGCAGGAGTACAGGCGCTGGGGCAAGCTCAAGTCCACTTATCTGGACGGGTATCTGCAACACATCAATGCGGCCACTGGGCGCATCCACCCTGACCTTATGCCGCTGGGCACGGAAACCGGGCGTTTCGCCAGTCGAAAGCCCAACCTACAGAACATGCCGCGTGCGGACGGCGATGCGGTCGGCGTCAGGAGCTTTATCGTTGCCCCCGTGGGCAAGGTGCTGCTATCGTTGGACTTCTCCCAGATCGAGCTGCGCGTTGGCGCATTCTACTGCCGGGATGAAAAGATGCTCGAAACCTATCGCGTAGGTGGCGATATACATGCGCAGACCACTTCGGTCATTTACGGTATCCCGTTCGCGCAGGCGGCGGACAAGCACGCCGAGCACTACAAGGAGCGGCGCGTAATCGCGAAAAACTGCAACTTCGGAGTGTTCTTCGGGCTGTTTGCAAAGGGCCTGCAGCGGACGCTCAAGTTCAAAGCGGGCTTGATCACGCCGCTTTCGGAGTGCGAGAGCATTATCGACAACCTCAAAGCGGGTTACCCGCGTCTGGCCGCATGGCAGGAGGAAGTCAAACAGCGGGCGGAGTTCCGAAAGTATACACAAACGCACCTGGGCCGCCGCCGTTACCTCCCGGGCATATCCTCATCTGATTGGGGCAAGAAGTCCTTTGCGCAGCGATGCGCACTCAACACCCCGATCCAAGGTACCGCCGCCGACATTCTCAAGCTGGCGCTCGGGCGCATCCTGACCGGCCTGCCAGAGCGCATGTGGCTCAAGCCCCTGCTGCAGGTTCATGACGAGCTGGTCTTTGAATTACCGGAAGGCAGGGTAATCGAGGCGGTCGCTTTCATTAAAACCTGTATGGAAGCACAGCCCTTTCCCGAATTCGACGTGCCGATCGTCGCTGAGGCGGCCTGCGGGCCGAACTTTGGCAACATGGCAGAAATGGAGTAACAACATGGGAATTAACATATTCAACCATGAGCACTATGCCGATCCCACGGCCTGCGCGGCGCTCACCCGCATCGAGCAGGCCGCCAGAAAAACATTTAAGCCCTGCGTATTCATCTGTTCCCCCTATGCCGGGGACACCGAGCGCAACGTGGAGCACGCACGCCGGTATTGTCGCTATGCAGTATCCAAGAACTGCATCCCCATCGCACCGCATGTTTACTTCCCTCAATTCATGGATGACGACGATCAGGAGCAGCGCGACCTGGGCCTATTCATGGGCATGGTGCTCATGAGCCGGTGTAAAGAACTATGGGTGTTCGGCAGCACCGTTTCTCGCGGCATGGCGGTGGAGATCGAAAAGGCGCAGCAACGCGGAATCCCCATCCGGTATTTCAACACATGCTGCGAGGAGGTGCAGGCGGTATGAAAAACATGAATATCCCGCTCGAGGAGTTCCTGCGGCCGCTCTTTGACCCCGGCGAAAAGATATGCTTGCGCATATTTGACGACCGCAAGACCGGCACGTTCAAGGGCGCGAAGCTCGAAACAACCATTGCCGATGTGCATGCGGCCGTGGAAATGCTGCACAAGCATAACGAAAAGAATCGCGGTATTTATTTCGTGGTCAACTACGGTGGCCATGAAGATGCGGATATTACCCGCGTCAACGCGCAGTTCATGGAGTGCGATAATCTTTCCTTCGAGGAGCAGATGGCGCAGATTGATGCGTTCCCGCTTCCCCCCTCCCTCATTGTCAAGACCAAAAAATCGTTGCATACCTACTGGCTGGCGAAGGACGCCGACGTCGCTTCCTTCCGTCGGGTGCAAAGGCGCCTCGTGGCATATTTCGGTGGTGATAAGACCTGTGTCAACGAAAGCCGCGTGCTGCGCCTGCCCGGCTTCCTTCACTGCAAGGAGGAGCCTGTCATGGTGGAGTGCGTCAGGTTTAGCCCCGAGCTGCGCTACACGCAGACCGAGCTGGAAGCCGTCCTTCCCGCCTTGGAGGACGAGGCCGCTGCCGTCGCCGGGCTGCAGCACAAAGGTTCTCGCAAGGGACTTGCGCTGGTTAGCCGACGATGCGATTTCATCCGGCATTGCACCGAAAACGCTGCGACGCTCAGGGAGCATGATTGGTATGCCATGATCACCAATCTCGCGGTGTTCGATGGCGGCAACATGCTCATCCATGAGCTTTCCGCCAAGTACCCCCAATACAAGGCAGCCGAAACGCAAGAGAAAATCAATCATTTCCTTGAGTCTGGAACCCGGCCCATGACCTGCAAGACCATCGCGGAGAAGGGCTTCTCCTGCCCGAAGCTCGGTACGGACGCATGCGCCTGCAAATCGCCCGCCGCGCTCTGCTACAAGCCGCTTTCCGTGGAGGACTTGCGTGTATTTCTTGGAGAGCTTACGGTCTACAAATCCGCTGTCGATAATGTCGCGTTGGCACAGGGGTTCATCCGAGACTATCTTTACAACATCGATCCCGTTGTGGCGGCGACGTTCATCGAGTATGAAATGAAGGAGCATTTCGGCCTCAAGGCCGGTGCCATGAAGCCGCTGGTCGCGGTGCAGCGCGAGCTGAATAAAGCGTATCGCGCCAACAAAGAGACCAAGCGCGAAACAGAAGGCTCCGAACTGCCCGATTGGTATGAAGCGACTGAGCGCGGCGGCCTTAGGTTCCTGCCAGGGCTGCTGTCCAACTTCATGGCGGAAAGCGTCAACGCCTTCTATGGCGCGGGTAGTTATTTCAGCTATCAGGATGGCGTGTATTCCGAAAGCGAGGATTTATGGGCTTCCGCCAAGGTACGCGAGTTCATGATCCCGCGCTACGCCAGCATGACAGCGATCAACGACGCTGTGGGCCAGTGGCGCATGCTCATCCGCAAGCCTGTGCGGGAGATCAATTGTAATGCTTTCATGATCAATGTGAAAAACGGCCTGTACAACGTGCTCGACGACAGTTTCAAGCCGCACACCCCTACGTATTATTCAACCGTGCAGATCAATGCGACGTACAGCCCCGAGGCGAAGTGCCCTCAGTTTTTGAAGTTCCTGCGCAGCATTCTCAAAGATGCGGAAATACACCTTCTGCAGGAAATATTCGGTTACCTGCTGGTACCGGTGAACAAGGCGCAAAAATCCTTCGTGTTCGTGGGCGCACCCAACGCCGGGAAATCAACCTTGCTCTCGGTGGCGCAGGAGATATTGCTCGGCAGCGAAAACGTCAGTAATATCCCGTGGCAGAACCTCGCCGACCGTTTCAACAAGGCGGAGCTGTTTGGAAAGCTGGCCAACATATTCGCCGACCTGCCCAGCAAAAGCATTGATGATAACGGCATGTTCAAGGCGCTCACCGGCGAGGACTACATCACCGCCGAGCGCAAGAACAAGGACCCGTTCTCCTTCCGGCCATATGCACGGCTGCTGTTTTCCTGCAATGAGATCCCGCGCAACTACGGAGATCGCAGCGATGGCTTTTACCGCAGGCTCATCATCCTCCGGTTTGAAAATGCGGTGCCGGAAGGTAAGCGTGACCCAAACCTTCGGGAAAAGTTCATGGCGGAGCGCGACGGTATCCTCATGTGGGCGCTGGCCGGGCTAAAGCGGCTGATCGCCAACAGCTATATATTCTCCGAGACCGAGGCAACCCGTGCGGAGCTCCTCCGATACAAGATTGAGAGCAACAGCGTGCTGTCCTTCGTGGAGGATTTCTGCGAGGTGGCCGAGGGCAAGGCGGCTTTGCGCGACGAGCTGTTCGTGCGGTACAGGGAGTATTGCGCCAACGCCGGGATGAAGCCGGTGTCGCAGACCAATTTCAACAAAGAGCTTGAAGCGAACCACGCTACAGTCAAGCGCGGGCGTGATAAGCTCTCCCGCCGACACATATGGCTCGGCATTTCTTTCTGTGAAGGGGGGAAGGACGCTGCTTGACTAGGATTTGCGAACGGGGCGAACGAGAAAACCGGGGTTTTCCATTCCTTGCGTATATATACCAGAGTGGTGTATGCACTAAAAAAAGAGAAAATATATAGGGAGCCCCATTTTCTTGTTCAACCCGTTCGCGCCGGTCAACGTCCATGACATATGGCTGAAAAAAACATCGTCGCCGCAATCCTACGCTACCTAAAGACTGTGCCCAACTGCTTTGCATGGAAAGAGCATGGCGGTATGTACGGCACAGCCGGTCTGCCCGATATCATCTGCTGCATTGGCGGCAGGTTCGTAGCCTTCGAGGTAAAAACACCATCGGGCAGGCTGACAAAGCTTCAAGGAATCACTATCCAAAAGATCAATGCTGCAAAGGGCACTGCCTGCAAAGTTTCAAGTGTCGATGAAGTCCGGGCCGTGGTGGACGGCCTAAAAAACTTGAACTTGGAGGATAACCCGAATGAAAAACACATGTTTTGCCGCCCATAAGGACGGCTGCAAAATTCTCGACGTGGAGTGCTGCTCAACGAAGTGCTCCTTCCGCAAGACCAAGGCGCGGTATGAACTGGACGCCCTTGCCGCCCTGGCGCACCTAGCGACGCTGCCCTCTCGTAAACAGCGCGCTATCTCCGAGAAATACTTCGACGGCAGCATGCCCTGGCTGGATGTTGTGGAGGTAAAGAAACATGCACGCTAAAGCTTTCTTGGAACGGGCCGCGCGGCTCGATATGCTCATCCAAGCCAAGCTGGAGCAGGCGGAGCAGCTTCGCTCCCTGGCATACAAGATCACCAGCGTTCTGCGTATCGAAGGCGCAACCTCCACCGGGGGCACACCCAAGAGCGCGCTGGAGAATTCGGTGATCAAGCTCTGCATGGCCGAACAGGAACTGGACCGTCAAATCGACCGCTTCGTGGACACCAAGCGTGAGATAGAAAACCTACTGGCATATATGGAGGATATCGACGAACGTACGCTGCTAGAATGGCGGTACCTATGCATGAAGCCGTGGCCTGATATCGCCTTCGCGATGCATTACAGCACATCGTATTTATACCAGCTTCACAGGAGGGCGCTGGAGAGCTTTGAAACGATCCTCCGAACAAAAGAGTCGGTTTTAAGGGGTGTGTAGTGTTTCATACGATATGGACAACACAATAGGCTCAAAGGTGGTATAATAGTATCATCGAAGTATATCCAAGAGGCCCTTGCAGGAGCAATTCCGCAAGGGCTTTTTTGTTGCCCGCAGGAGGTCCGCCCATGCCGAGAAAACCCAAACGTCCCTGCGGCCATCCCGGCTGCCCCAAGCTAACTGAAGGCAGGTTCTGCGAGGAGCATGCCAGGCAGGAAGCCCGGCGCTACGAACAATATGGGCGCGACCCTGCCACAAAGAAACGCTATGGCAGAGCATGGAAACGCATACGCGACCGATACATCGCTGCGCACCCATTGTGCGAGCAATGTAAGAAGGAAGGCAGGATCACCCCGGCACAGGAGATACACCACATTCTACCGCTCTCGCGTGGCGGCACCCATTTGGAAGATAACCTCATGGCTTTATGCAAACCTTGTCATTCCGCAATCACCGCTCGTGAAGGCGGACGCTGGTCAAGGAAAAACTGATCTGCCGAGATCGGGGCTAAACTGTAGCCCTAACCACTCTACAATACGAAAGTGGATGAACCTAAAATGTAGATCCATCCACCCGAGGGGCGGCCAGAATCTCTGTGCCGTTTCGCTCGGGCACCGGGCGTAGGGTCACGCGCGAAAAAATTCAGGTTCAAACGAGGGATTAACCCACCACAGCCATGAGGAGGTGACGCCGGTGGCAAAAGACGGAACCAACAGAGGCGGCCGCCGCGTGCGTGCCGGGGATAAACCACAGCCTCTTGCAGATAAAATCGCCAAAGGCAAGTCGGCTAAAATTCTGGAAGTCACAGATCTGCAACCGGACTCGATACTCGTAGCAGGAGATTTGGATGGCGCCTCCGATTTATCCAGAGAGGATATGCCTGCACCTGGCGACTACCTTAGCGCAAGGCAAAAGGACGGGAAGCCGCTCGGTGCGGCTGCGCTTTACACTGAAACATGGAAGTGGCTGAAGAATCGCGGGTGCGAAACGTTAGTCAATCCGCGTCTGATAGAAGCCTACGCGCAGGCGTTTACGCGTTTCATCCAATGCGAGGAGGCCATCAGCACATACGGACTTCTAGGAAAGCACCCCACGACTGGTGGCGCTATCACCAGCCCTTTCGTCCAGATGAGCCAGTCATTCCAGAAGCAGGCTAACCTCCTCTGGTACGAAATTTTTGACATCGTCAAGCAGAACTGCACCACGGCCTTTGTGGGTAATCCGCAGGACGACATCATGGAAGCCCTTCTGTCGGGCAGGAAAGGTAGATAACGGCTATGCATACAACTGACCGTTTTGAAAAAGTGGATATAGACAAACTGGTGCCATATGCCCGTAACGCCCGTACCCATAGCAAGGAGCAGATACTGCAACTTCGGGCTTCCTTACGTGAGTTCGGCTTTGTGAACCCGGTCATCGTGGATAGGGATTTGAATATTATCGCCGGTCATGGGCGCATCCTCGCCGCCAAGGAAGAAGGCATTGCTGACGTCCCCTGCGTATTTGCGGAACACCTGACAGACGCCCAAAAGCGGGCTTACATCATTGCAGACAACCGCCTGGCTCTGAACGCAGGCTGGGATGCCGAAATGCTGTCTGTTGAGATTGCGGATTTGCAGGGTGCTGACTTCGATATTTCCCTCCTTGGCTTTGACGATGCAGAACTCAATAAGCTCATGGGCTCCATTGATGACGTTAAAGATGATGACTTCGATGTGGACGCCGAACTACAAAAGCCCGCCGTTACCAAACCAGGTGATCTATGGCTCCTTGGTCGGCACCGGCTAGTCTGCGGTGATAGTACCAAAGCGGAAACCTTTGATTTGCTGATGGACGGTAAGGCAGCGAACCTCACAGTGACCGACCCACCGTACAACGTAAATTATGAAGGCACGGCAGGAAAAATCAGAAATGATAACATGGCAGACGAGAAGTTCCACCAGTTCCTCTTGGACGCGTTCACCCTCACCGAAAAGGTTATGGCAAAGGACGCGTCCATTTATGTGTTTCACGCAGACACTGAGGGGTTGAACTTCCGTAAGGCTTTTGCGGCAGCCGGGTTCTACCTCTCCGGCACATGTATTTGGAAAAAGCAGTCGCTGGTACTAGGGCGTTCTCCGTATCAATGGCAGCATGAGCCGGTACTCTTCGGCTGGAAGAAGTCCGGCAAGCACGCCTGGTATTCTGATCGCAAGCAATCAACCATCTGGGAATTCGACAAACCCAAAAAGAATACCGACCACCCCACCATGAAGCCTGTGCCGCTGATCGCATATCCCATTCTCAATTCCAGCATGACAGGTTGTATTGTTCTTGACCCGTTTGGGGGTTCAGGTAGCACGCTCATTGCCTGTGAACAGACGGATCGATCTTGTTACACCATTGAGCTTGACGAAAAGTATTGCGACGTGATCGTGAAGCGGTTTCTCGAGGGTGGCGGTAACACAGATCACGTATTTTTAATGCGTGACGGCATCGAATACAAGTATTGCGATGTGCCGGAAAACATCACATAAAAGCTTGCAATTTCCGAGCATTTGAGCAATGTATATGACTACCAAAAAGAAAGGTGGTCTTTTAACATGCGAATCCATTACAACCTCACGGGTACCGAGCGTAAATCACTGGTGGGTGCAATCAGCCAAGCGCTCAACTCTCCCACCAAATACCTTGGAGCCCCCTCTTTCGCCTACGAGGTGGGCGATTACCATATCGACAAGGTCGGTACGCTTACAGGTCCCGACAACCTTGACTTAGAGGATGCTCTCCATCAGGCGGGATTTGATGCAGATGGCAGCCGTGAATACGACGAGCCCGACACCTATGAGAGCGGGCTTGGCGGGATGAGCGCAATTGATAGCCCCTTCGACGGCGACCAACACCACCCCGGGCGATATGCAAAACCTCATGCCGTCATTACGGCGGCCATGGAAAGGCAGATGGATGAAGCACTCGCCTTCGAATGCCTGAGCATGGATGGCCGTGAGGAGTTGGGGCTTGGCCGCACCTGCCGCGAGAATCCGCAGGGCGAAAGTGGCATGGGGGGACGCGATATACCCGAACCCAACACCCTGGCAATTGAAATGACGCTAAATGGCTTTACGCCTGAGAAGTTCGAAAACCTTTTCAGGCTGGTCAAGGCCAAGGCACCGCTGCTAAAGGCCGCCCTGGGCGCGGATGACCTACCCATACAGCAGACCAACGAGGACGGCGGCAAGCTGGTGTTTCCTTGGTTTTCCGGTGACGCCGACTGCGAAGCGGTCAAGGCCTACACCCTGCTCATAGAGAGACTCTGCGCGGCTGCCAAAGAACAGCATCGCGTGACCGCCAAAGAGAAAAGCGTGGAAAACGAAAAGTTCGCCTTCCGCGTGTTCCTCATACGGCTGGGATTCATAGGTGACGAGTACAAGGCTGCCCGGAAAATCCTTCTCAAAAACCTCAGCGGCAACAGCGCATTCAAAAACGGCGCTCCACTGAAAGCAACCGAGGTAACGGCAGATGAATAAGTTCCCGCCCAGAGAGACCGTTGAGCGCCTCCGTGAACAGTACCCTCACGGGTGCCGTGTGGAGTTGGTGCGGATGAACGATCCCTATTCCCATCTGGAGCCCGGCGACCAAGGAACCGTTGATTTCGTAGATGACGCAGGAACAGTTTTCTGCTCTTGGGACAGCGGCTCCACGCTCGGCGTAGTGTATGGCGAAGATGCGGTGAAACGGCTGTAAAGGGACAGTTTCACTGGCAAATCCATCTGCTAAATTTAATCGATTTTTACTCAGATATTGCTTGCTATGTGTGTCTCTTAGAGTGATATATGTACATGCCGAAGGGCACAAAACATACACGCTCAGGAGGAAAACCACAGTGTTTACAAGCAGATTCGGGATTGAAATCGAGTTCACAGGCATCACGCGCAGCGAGGCAGCAAAGGTTACGGCAGAATACCTCAGCGGCACGGTTACCCGCACAGGCGACTACTACGATACCCAAAAGGTTACAGCGCCCGACGGCCGGGTTTGGAAGCTCATGAGCGACGGCAGCATAAACTGCCAGAAGAAAGACGGACAACACAAGGTTGCCGCCACCCGCGAATACAGCGTAGAGCTGGTCAGCCCCATCCTCACCTACCGCGAAGACATCGAAACCTTGCAGGAGCTGGTCAGGAAGCTTCGCAAAGCAGGCGCCTTTGCAAACAACAGCTGCGGCATCCACATACACCTTGACGGTTCGGACCATACGCCAAGGAGCTTACGCAACTTCGTAAACATCATCGCCAGCAAGAACGACCTCTTTTACAAGGCCCTGCAGATTGCACCCGAGCGGATGACCTACTGCAAGAAAATGGACAGCCTGCTGGTTGACAAAATGAACCGCCGCAAACCCAAAACCATGCGGGCGATCGAGGAGATCTGGTATGAAGGCTACAGCGAAAGCCGCGACAGGCACTACCATAACAGCCGCTACCACTTCCTGAACCTGCACAGCTTTTTTACAGGCAACCATACTGTCGAGCTTCGAGGCTTTAACAGCGAACTCCACGCGGGCAAGATCAGAAGCTACATTGTACTTGCCCTCGCCCTTAACCAACAGGCACTTACACAGAAAAGCGCGTCGGCAAGAAAGCCTCAGACCGAGAACGAAAAGTTCGCCATGCGCACTTATCTGAACCGCATCGGTTTTATCGGCGAGGAGTTTGCAAACTGCCGCGAACACCTGACCGCCCACTTGGACGGCTCAGCGGCTTGGCGATTTCGGGCGGCCTGAACCGCCCGATAAGCCGATAGCCAGCAAGGAGGACTTATATAATGGATAAGAAACTGTACATCGCCTACGGCTCCAACCTTAATCTTGAACAAATGGCTTACCGCTGCCCCACCGCAAAGGTGATGGGCGCCAGCACCATAAATGGTTGGCGGCTCCTGTTCAGAGGCTCACGCACAGGTGCGGTGGCGACCGTAGAGCCTTTCAAAGGCGGCAGCGTTCCGGTGCTGATGTGGGAACTGACACCCGAGGACGAAGCTGCGCTTGACCGTTACGAGGGCTGGCCCTTCCTCTACCGCAAGGAAACGGTGGAGGCACAGCTGAACGGCAAGACTGTAATGGCGATGGTTTACATCATGAACGAAGGCAGACCGTTCGGGCAACCGAGCTGCTATTACTACACCACAATACTGGAAGGCTACAGGGACGCGGGCTTCGATTTGGATATCCTGCGCAGGGCCGCCACAGATTCTGTGGGAACGGAGGAAGCCACCGGTGACTGAGAAGATAAAGGAGCAGATACTCGCAATACGGGAAAGCGGTGTCACGAACATGTTTGATGTGAACCGCGTCCAGCGTGAGGCGCACGAGCATGGCTTTTATGAACTGGTGGTATATCTTATTGAACATAGAGCCGAGTACAGTCAGTTTATCCTGACCGGTGAAACGGAGGATGCACAATAGCAGTTATCATGTGTTTAAGTAAGGAGCTTCCGCGGAGGCTCTTTTCTTTTGCCCATTTATATGAGGGGGGGCCGCGGCAATCAGAAAACTCAAAAGCTACAAGTCGACCGCTTTCATGGCCAAAGGGTCGTACTACGATAAAGACGCTGCTGACTACGCAGTGTCTTTTATCGAAGCCCTTTCCCATACCAAAGGCTCCTGGGCTGGGAAGCGCTTTGAACTTATCGACTGGCAGGAACAAATTGTCCGTGATGTGTTCGGCGTCATAAAGCCAAACGGGTATCGTCAGTTTAACACCGCGTACGTGGAAATCCCCAAGAAAATGGGCAAGTCGGAACTTGCGGCGGGCATTGCCCTACTGCTCACCTGCGGTGATCATGAAGAGCGCGCTGAAGTGTACGGCTGCGCTGCGGACAGGCAGCAGGCTTCCATCGTGTTTGAGGTAGCGGCGGACATGGTGCGAATGTGCCCGGCTCTGAACAAGCGCGTTAAGCTGCTGGCTTCTACAAAGCGCCTCATATATCTGCCAACGAACAGTTTCTATCAGGTGTTGTCTGCTGAAGCGTACTCCAAGCATGGTTTTAACATACATGGTGTGGTGTTTGACGAACTGCACACCCAACCGAACCGGAAATTGTTCGATGTCATGACCAAAGGCTCGGGTGACGCGCGAATGCAGCCGCTTTATTTCCTGATAACGACCGCGGGAACTGATACGCAGAGCATCTGCTATGAAACACACCAGAAAGCGCTGGATATTCTTGAAGGCCGGAAATCTGATGCGACCTTCTATCCTATTATTTACGGTGCTGCGGAAGAAGACGATTGGACCGATCCCAAGGTATGGAAGAAAGCGAATCCCTCCCTGGGTATCACAGTCGGCATTGACAAGGTAAAGGTAGCTTGCGAGTCGGCAAAGCAGAACCCTGCTGAAGAGAACAGCTTCCGGCAGCTAAGGCTCAACCAATGGGTGAAACAGGCTGTCCGTTGGATGCCAATGGCAAAGTGGGACGCCTGCGCGCTTCCTATTAATACAGAGAACCTTCGTGGGCGGGTGTGCTACGGCGGGCTTGACCTTTCGTCCACTACTGATATCACGGCATTCGTACTGGTATTCCCTCCGGAAGACGATGCAGATAAATACAGCGTTCTGCCCTTCTTCTGGATGCCGGAGGATAACATCGACCTGCGTGTGCGACGGGACCATGTGCAATATGATCTCTGGAAGAAGCAAGGCTACCTGCTGACTACTGATGGCAATGTCGTTCATTACGGTTTTATCGAATCCTTTATCGAAGACCTCGGCAAGAAATATAACATCCGTGAGATTGCATTCGACCGATGGGGCGCAGTGCAGATGGTACAAAACCTTGAGGGTTTGGGTTTCACGGTCGTTCCCTTCGGACAGGGCTTCAAGGATATGTCGCCACCGACCAAGGAACTGATGAAATTGACTCTGGAACAGAGAATCGCTCACGGCGGACATCCCGTCCTGCGGTGGATGATGGATAATATCTTCATAAAGACAGATCCTGCCGGGAACATCAAGCCTGACAAGGAGAAATCCACCGAGAAGATTGATGGTGCGGTGGCGACCATTATGGCGCTTGACCGCGCGCTGCGGTGTGGCGGTAATACCGTAGAATCCGTCTACAACGAACGCGGCCTGTTGATTTTATAAGCGAGCGTAGGACGTAGTTCCATCACCTTATGCCTAGATGATCAACTGCTCGCCGATAAAGAACCGGTCAATTGGACTGGTTTCCTGATCGTATCATTCTATTTTCTGCAATCTCACTGAATAATGTGGAGCCAAGCACCAATACCGCGCCAATAATACTCAAAATGTCCATTTTTTCCTTTAGCACCAGTGCCGATAACAATATTGCGACAATGGGATCAATGTAACTGAAGATTGCTACAGTGTGAGCTTTCAGGTCTTTTATAGACCCAAAATACATCGCGTATACAATACCTGTATGTATTATGCCAACTGTGATAATCAGAATTGCAGAAAGCGGAGAAAACACGATTTCGGAGATGTTTTCTGTAAGCAGGACGTATGGGAGAATGACCACAGCAGCCATTCCGAGTTGCACAATTGTCTCATCATAAGAAGAAATACCTTTGAGCTGCTTGTTCATAACAACAACGCAAGCATATAGTATCGCTGCACCCACGCCAAATAATATGCCGGCAAAGCTGAAACCGCCTGACAAGTTGCCCTTTAGTACACCAGAAATGAGAACCATTCCCAAAAGTGCAACTACGACGCAAATCGCTTTTGTTAAGGTAACTTTTTCTTTAAATAGAAAGGCGGAACCCACGATCACAAATATCGGCGCCAGATAGTAACATAGTGTCGCTATTGCCACGGTCGTATAGCGATAGGCCTCAAATAATAAAATCCAGTTGATACCTATGAAGGCCCCGGATAGACACAAGATCAGCATATTACGCTTAATATCGGGCCACGATATTCGCGATTTTTTGACATAAACAAATAGCAGTAAAAAAAGCGTGCCGATAAATCCTCTTGCCATTGCAATTAAACTGGACGGCAACGGTATATAGCGTACAATGACACCGATTGTGCCAAAGATAGACATAGATGAAATCAATTTGATCTTGGCTTTTCTTGTGTTGGGTACTCTTTCCACGCTCGACTCTCCATAACAAAGTAGTAATGACAGTCATTGTAGTATAACATCTCCCGCCTTCGGTCTCCACCGTTTCGGCGCAATTTATATACAAGTGAAATGGAGGAACCGCCATGAAATCACTTAAGAGCCTATTTTTCTCGCGGGACAAGCCTCAAAACAAACTGCCGGGAATCGATCCCGGCTTTTTCTTTGGCGGCACTACTTCAGGCAAAGCAGTAAATGAGCGCACCGCCATGCAAACAACAGCGGTTTACGCTTGTGTGCGCATCCTGGCAGAGGCAGTGGCGGGTCTGCCGCTGCACCTGTATCGGCACAAGCAGGACGGTAGCAAGGAAAAGTCGCTCGGCCACCCGCTATATTACTTGCTTCATACCGAGCCCAACCCCGAAATGACCTCGTTCGTCTTCCGTGAAACCCTCATGAGCCACCTGTTACTGTGGGGGAACGCATATGCGCAGATCATCCGGGACGGTGCGGGCCGGATTATGTCCCTCTATCCCCTGCTGCCCAGCAGAATGACTGTGGATAGGACGGATGGCGGCCAGCTCTTCTACGAGTACCGGACGGACGCCGGTCCCGTAATATTGCACCCACAGAACGTGCTGCACATTCCCGGCCTCGGGTTCGACGGCCTGATCGGCTATTCCCCCATCGCAATGGCCAAAAACGCCATCGGCATGGCGATCGCCACGGAGGAATATGGTGCGAAGTTCTTCGCCAACGGCGCAAACCCTGGCGGTGTGCTTGAGCATCCGGGCGTGGTGAAAGACCCCAAGCGCGTGCGCGAAAGCTGGAACGCCGTATATCAGGGCAGTGGCAACGCCCATAGGATTGCCGTGCTTGAGGAGGGCATGAAGTTCAACGCCATAGGCATCCCGCCAGAACAGGCGCAGTTCTTGGAAACACGAAAGTTCCAAATCAACGAGATCGCGCGCATCTTCCGCGTGCCCCCGCACATGGTCGGTGATCTCGAAAAGAGCAGCTTTTCCAACATTGAGCAACAGAGCTTGGAGTTCGTGAAATACACACTGGACCCGTGGGTGGTGCGCTGGGAGCAGGCGATCCATAAGTCGCTGTTGCTGCCATCAGAGAAACAAACATACTTCGTGCGCTTCAATGTAGACGGGCTCTTGCGTGGGGATTATCAAAGCCGTATGGCCGGATATGCCACCGGCCGACAGAACGGCTGGCTGTCTGCAAATGACATCAGAGAGCTAGAAGATCTCAATAAGATACCCCCCGAGCTGGGCGGAGATCTCTATCTTATCAACGGTAACATGACCAAGCTCGCGGACGCGGGCATTTTTGCTGTAAAGGGGGAAAAAGATGCATAAGAAATTCTGGAATTGGGTGAAGAACGAGGACAGTTCACGTACGCTTCGCCTGGACGGGGCCATCGCGGAAGAAAGCTGGCTGGGGGATGACGTGACGCCAAAGCAGTTCAGATCCGAACTGTTCTCAGCGGAGGGCGACGTCACTATTTTCATAAACAGTCCGGGCGGCGATGTGTTTGCAGCATCTCAGATTTACACCATGCTCATGGAATACAAAGGACATGTCACCGTCAAAGTGGACGGTATCGCAGCCTCCGCCGCCAGTGTCATCGCCATGGCCGGCGGAGAGGTATACATGTCGCCCACCAGCATGCTCATGCTTCACAACCCCATGACCATTGCATGGGGAAACGTGAGCGAGATGCAGAAGGCGATCGACATGCTGGACGAGGTCAAGGAGAGCATCATCAACGCGTACGAGCTGAAATCAGGTTTGTCCCGCTCCCGCATTTCCCACCTCATGGACGCAGAAACCTGGCTGAATGCTAAGAAGGCTGTGGAGCTGGGCTTCGCAGATACGGTTTTGTACACCAAGGAAACCGAATCTCCTCCCGGCACGGAAGACGGCCTGATTTTCAGCAGGCAAGCGGTGACGAACTCCATCCTCAAAAAGTTGCCCCAACCCGAAAAACCCAAAGGCACCCCGATCGAGTCGCTGGAAAAGCGGCTTTTTTTATTGCGCAAATAGGAGGAAACAGATGAGCAATATTCTGGATCTGCGCGAAAAACGCGCCAAAGCATGGGAAGCCGCTAAGGCATTCCTGGACAGTAAGCGTGGCACCGACGGTATGATTACCGCCGAGGATGCCGCAACGTACGACAAAATGGAAGCCGATGTTGTAGCGCTCGGCAAGGAGGTCGAGCGTCTGGAGCGACAGGCCGTGATTGACCTTGAACTTTCAAAGTTAACTTCCTCCCCCATTACCAACAAGCCTGAGAAAAATCTGAACGGCGATACGAGGACCGGACGCGCGTCGGACGAATACAAACGCTCCTTCTGGAACGCCATGCGCTCCAAGGCTGCCCGTCCGGATATATTGGATGCGCTCCAGATCGGTACTGATTCCGAGGGCGGTTACCTCGTGCCCGACGAATTTGAAAGGACGCTGGTACAAGCTCTGGAAGAGGAAAATTTAATCCGCCAGCTGGCCACTGTCGTTTCCTCTTCATTTGGGGATAAGAAGATCCCAATTGTAGCCAGCAAGGGTACTGCCGATTGGACGGACGAAGAAGCACCAATGCACGAGAGTGACGATACCTTCGGCATTGTCAATCTTGGCGCACACAAGCTCTCCACCATGATTAAGGTCAGTGAGGAACTGCTCAACGATTCAGTGTTCAGTCTTGAAACTTACATCGCCCAGGAATTTGCTAGGCGGATCGGACGTGCTGAGGAGCAGGCATTTATCTCGGGCAACGGCACTGGCAAACCCTCCGGAATATTTACTACCGCTGAAGTGGGAGTAACGTCGGCAGGCACTGTTATCGCAATGGACGACATCATAGACCTGTACCATGCGTTGCGGGAACCCTACCGTCGCAATGCTGTGTTTCTTACTAACGATGCTATGATCAAAGCAATTCGCAAGCTTAAGGACAACAGCGGTCAGTATCTCTGGCAGCCGTCTGTGCAGGCCGGGCAACCGGATACCATCTTAAACCGGCCCGTGCGCACCTCCGGATATGTACCGACTATTGAAGCTTCGGCAAAGGTACTTGCGTTCGGCGATTTCAAGTATTACTGGATTGCGGACAGGCAGGGTCGTTCCTTCCAGCGACTCAACGAGCTGTACGCGGCTACCGGTCAGGTGGGTTTTAGGGCCACCCAGCGCGTGGACGGCAAACTCATATTGCCCGAGGCCATTAAAGTACTGCAGATGAAAGCTTAAGAACTGAGGCGGTTACAGCAGAGGCGGCATACCGCCTCTGCTTTGTGTTTGAAGAAAGATGGTGAGCGGCATGGAGCTATTGGAAAAGGTCAAGAAAAATCTGATCCTCCAACATGACGAGGACGACGCGCTTTTACAAAGCTACATTTCCGCCGCCGTCGCATATGCCGAGGGTTTTCAAAAGAAAGCGCCGGGTAGCTATTCCGCTGAGGCCAGCATGACTCCCGCCAGCGAGCAGGCAATCGTCATGCTGGCCTCGCTCTTTTACGAGAGCCGGGACGGCGGTACGGGCGGTTTCTTCGCGGACAGCGCGCAGGCGGCGCAGCAGGCATGGGCAACAGTCGACTTGCTACTGCGGCTCGATAAGGATTGGCAGGTGTAGAGTGGGTCTTGGAAAAATGAATACGTTTATTGACCTCATCGAAAAACTGACGGTCAAGGATACCGAGGGCTTTTCGACAGAAACTTACAAGACAATTGCTTCCGTAAGGGCATATCGGGAAGGGCGGCATGGCACTGAGAAATGGGCTAACAGAGCCGCATTTTCGGAAGCCACCGACCTTTTCCGTTTTCGCCGAATTCCCGGTGTTACGGTCACAACCTCAATGCTCGTCGCAAGCGATGGCGGGCGCTTTGAAATCACTTCCGTTGAGGATGTAAAGGGCCGCGGGATGTATGTGGAGGTTCTGGCGAAGGAAGTGAAGCCGGGTGGTTAACTGCGACATATGAAGTGCTTCGTCTTTCAAACTGCAAAAAGGAAGTTGTGTGAGCATGGCCAAGCTTGAATTTAAGATGGATGCCGGATGGGAACGTGCCATGCAGAAACTTGATACGCTTTATGATGATACCGCCGAGGACATGCTCAATGCCGGCGCAGCGGTTTTAGCTAGGCGGCTGAAATCGGCAGGCGAAGAGTTTGCGAAGTACATCAAGATCAAGAAGCCAATGAAAAACAAGTACGGATGGTTTGCGCAGATCCATTTAAGTGGTAAAACGTCCAGTGGCTCGCCAGCGGCACTCGCGGCCAATGTGTATGAATACGGCCGGGGTGGTGAAAACCCGCAGCCAGCGCGCCCTTTTGTTCGGCCAACTATTGAATCCAGCGAGAAAGAAGTGGTGGGCGCTATGCAAACTGTGCTTGAGGAGGCTTTGAAGAAGTTTTGAACATCTTAGGCGAAATAAATACCTCGTTGACCACTGTAGGCTTGCCAATCGCAACCGGCGTATATCTAGGGGCGAAAGAGAACTATATCGTGCTGACGCCTTTAACGGAGCGTAATGATGACATTGCGGATGACGAACCGCTGACCGAAACCACATCCGCCGATGTCAACTTATACTTTGTCGGCAACTACCAAGCCAAGAAGAACCAGATGGTGAGCCTGCTCAGGGAAGCGGGCTTTTTCATTGTGGATCGACGCTACATCGGATTCGAACCGGACACCAAACAGCACCATTATGTGATCACAGTTGAAGCAAAGGAGGTACTATGAATGCCGAATAAAGTGAAATTCGGTCTGAAAAACGTACATTATGCGCCACTGACCGAAGGGGCCGGTGGCGACACATATGATACGCCAATCCCTATTCCGGGTGCGGTGAACATGTCTCTCGAGCCAGTCGGTGAGGACAGCGAGTTTGTCGCGGATGATATCGAGTATTATACCTCTTCGGGTAATAACGGTTACGACGGCGACCTTGAAATCGCCATCGTACCCGAATCGTTTGAGGAAGATGTGCTCGGGGAAGTCGAGGACGCCAAGATGGTCGCGTTCGAGACGATAAACGCGTCACCGGTACCGTTCGCGCTGCTCTTCGAAATCAACGGCGACGCGAAGGCGCGGCGCTGGGTTTTATACCGTTGCTTCGCCAAGCGGCCTAAGCTGGAGGCCACGGCTACGGTCAACAAAGAAGTCAAAACCACATCACTTTCGCTCAAGGCGCGGCCAAACAGCGAGGGACACCCGCTCGCGCACACCAAGGATACCACGGATGCAACGGTCTATAGCTCTTGGTACAACACCGTTCACGCGTTCGCGGAGGTGTAATGCATGGAGAAAATCATCAGCATCTGTGGGCAGGACGTTCGGTTCAAAGCAACCGGCGCCCTGCCCCTTCGATATAAAACGCAGTTCGGGCGGGATCTTTTTGCCGATATGGCGGAACTTGAAGGCGTGCAAGACGATACCGCTAAGCTCGATACCGAGCTGTTTTACAACATCGTGTGGACCATGGCAAAATGCGCGGACTCTTCCCTTCCCCCGGTTATTGACTGGCTGGACCGGTTTGCGACATTCCCAGTATTCGAAGTGTTCAACGAATTGCAGGAAATGCTAGTTGCATCCTTTCAAGTAACAAAAAACTAATTGGCGAGGGCGGCGATGCGCCTGACACGGACACCTATGTGGCGGTCGCGATTGCGCACGGGCTGTCCCTCGCTGATTTGAATGAGCTCACAGTGGGATTTGTATGCGACCTGATCGCAGCCCGCAGCGGCAAATATGAACGCATGGCTACACAAGCAGATATTGACACCCTGGGGAGGTGACGGCATGGGTTATAACATCGGGGCAATCATATCGATTGGTGGAGATAAAGAATACCAGCGCGCTTTGCAGGGTATCCGCTCAGCCATGACCTATGTCAAAGCAGAAGCCAATGCCGTCACCTCCGCGTTTGATAAGAACGATAAATCCATTGGTGCGCTCACGGCAAAAAACAAAACTTTGGACGCAGCACTTGACCTGCAAAAGAAAGCGGTCGACGAGGCCAAGGTGGCGCTCTCCCGACTGGACGCCCAGGGTATAGATCCGAGCAGCGAAGCCTATCAGCGCATGACGGCAAATCTTAATAACGCACAAGCGGAGTTCAATAAAACCAGCGCCGAGATCCACACCAACGAACAAGCCATGGCGCAACTGAACGCTCAGGCAAAGGCTGAAAAGCTGCAGAAGTTCAAAGACGCGCTTAAAGGCGTCGGTGAAGTAGCTGGCAAGGCAGTCGCTGTAAGTCTAAAAGCAACCGCAGCCGCCATGGCAGCTATCGGTACCGTTGCTGTCGCCGCCGGTACTGCGCTATGGAAGAACGGCATAAACGCTGGCAAGTTTGCGGACGACCTACTGACGCTTTCCGCACAGACCGGTCTGACCGTACAGGAATTGCAGGAACTGCAGTACGCTTCCCGGTTCGTAGATGTCGAGGTCGCCAGTTTAGCCAAAGGCATGGCAAAGACAGTATCTGCCATGCGCGAGAGCGCGAATGCCGGACGTGACTACATAGAGGCTGCCGGCGGTATCAAGATTGCCATGAAAGGCACGAACGGAGAAACCAAATCCACTCAGGCTGTGTTCTACGAAGCAATCGATGCGCTGGGTGCCATGACGGATGAGACCATGCGTGAAGTCGCTGCGCAGGATCTGTTCGGCAAGTCGTATCAGGATCTGATGCCGCTCATAAAGGCTGGCTCCGGCGCGCTCAACAAATACGCAGAGGAAGCCCGTGCGGCGGGGCTAGTACTGTCCGATGAGATGGTGAACAAGCTCGGCGAGTTTGACGACGTCATGCAGCGGACCGAAGCGCAGACCGAAGGCATTGGCCGTCAACTGGCGGTGACGTTCCTGCCTGGGCTACAGAAAGTCGGAGCGGGCATCAGCGAGTTCCTGTCCATCGTCACCAATGCCCTCCAGAACGGGATCCAGCCCGGCGATGTGAAAACGATAGGCACGTGGATATCAGAGAAACTGGTCGAAGGACTGAAAACCATCAAGCAGTATTTACCGGAAGTAATCAGTCTGATATCTGGCCTACTCACTGAAGTCGTTGGCGTAGTCGTGGCTGCGCTGCCAGAGATCCTCCCTGTTCTCATGGATGGGGCGTTTCAACTTATCCAGGGACTGGTGACGGCAATTACCGAGAACGTTGAGCCGCTGGCGGTTATGATCACGACCATGGCAACGCAGTTGGTGATGTTCATACTCGAAAATCTGCCCATGCTGATTGCTGCGGCGGCACAAATCCTTGTGGCTATCACACTGGGCATATCCCAAAACCTGCCTACGCTCATACCGGCGGTGGTTTCCACTGTTATGGAGATTGCGAACGCGCTTATCTCAAACGTGGGTATTCTCATCCCCGCCGCGCTGCAAATCATTGTTGCGCTCATACAGGGGCTGACGGCCGCACTGCCGCAGCTCATATCCTACCTACCCACAATCGTGATGACGATAACCACCACGCTGATCAGCAACCTACCGCTGCTGCTTGAGGCGGCGTGGCAGATCATACTTGCACTTGGGCAGGGGCTTGTGGCCGCGCTGCCAGAACTCGTGAAGGCGGTACCGCAGATCATCACAGCGATTGTTGGAGCACTGGGCGGGCTCATGAAACAACTCTGGGACGCCGGCGGCAATATCGTTAAAGGCATCTGGGCGGGAATTCAGAAAGCAGCCGCCTGGTTTAGGCAGCAGGTAACGAATTTCTTTAAGGGCATCATCGACGGCGTCAAGAAGGTGCTCGGCATTAAGTCGCCCTCCAAGGTGTTCGCCGGCATTGGCGAGAACATGGCGCTGGGTCTGGGCAAAGGCTTCACCGCTGCCATACAGGGGGTGGGCCGGACTATTCAAAAGACTATCCCCGCGGCTACAGCTGATATTGCCATTACCACTAACGGCAAAGGTAAAGCAGGGATGGCAGCCGTACCCAATCTCACGATCAACACACACGATTCGCTCTCCCCATATGAGATCCTGCAGGAGTACATGAACTTCCAGAGAAGGGTGGCGTGGAAATCGTGAAGCACAACGAGAAAATCACATTCATAGACGATGATGGGCGGACGGCGGTATTCCATGCGGGTACCGCCTCGCCTTTCTGGTGGAACGACGCGGACGGTCTAGATGGATTATCGGCCAACATATACACGGTGAAGGGAGCCGGACAGGATGGTGAAACGGACGTCGCCGCCAACCTTGCCATGCGCACCATTACCATAGAAGGACAGATCCGCAGCCAGTCACAGGCGTACAACCGCCGGGTATTGCTCAACGCCGTCCGCCCGGCGGCGACCGGGAAGCTGGTATACGAATTTGATGGTGTAACGCGGTACATCTGCTGCCGGGTAAAGCAAGCACCAGAATTATCCAATACTCGAGTGGAAAAATTTCAGATCGTATTCAATTGCGCCAACCCGTTCTGGCGGGAAGGCAGCGGCTCGAAGCTGGTTGCTGATATCGCACTGTGGGTACCGGCCCTGTCCTTCCCCGTTGCCATCCCCGTTGAGGGCATGGTACTCGAGTACCGCTCTCCATCCCTTATAGTCAACATCGCCAACACCGGCGACGTACCGGTTGGTATGCTCGTTGAGTTCAGGGCGACCGGCAGTACGGCCAACCCTTACCTCATTAATGTGGGCACACAGGAGAAGCTGCTGATCAACCGGGACATGGAGCCGGGCGACGTCATCCGGGTATGGACCGGTTACGGTGAGAAGCGTGTAGAACTGAAGCGAGCCGGAGTGACTTCGAACGTCTTCAACGATCTGGACGTGGACAGCGTGTTCCTGCAGTTGGCTGTCGGGGATAACCTACTGCGGTATGGGGCGGACGTGATCGACAACCTTGAGGCGACGATCTACTACGACATCGCCTATGTCGGGGTGTGAGCATGTTTGAACTTTACACCCCCGACCTTGATCGTATCGGCTTGATCGAAGCCTATTCCTCTGTGATATGGCAACGCCGGTACCAAACGCCCGGTGCGTTTCAGCTGGCCATGCCATTCCTGCCGATATGCAAGGATCTGATCGCTGAGCGGCTCATCGTGAAGGGTAGTGAGGCCGGGATAATCGAGAACATAAACATTTCGCAAGACACGAAAACCGGCGAGAACGTGTTTGTCTGTTCAGGACGTTTCCTGGCCGGGTACCTAGACCGGCGTATTCTGCTGGGTGTCAATTCCTTTACCGGTACGCCCGAGAACGCCATGCGCTATTTGGTCACAAAGAATGCTGCCACCGCAGGCGCTCGCGCAATCGAGCACCTGAGCGTAGCGGCATCCAGCGGTATCGCAGGGAGCATTGCCTATGTCGGTCAAAGATCCAACCTGCTCACCGAACTACAGCTGATTGCCGAGGCGAACGGTCTCGGGTTCGCAGTGGATTTTTCACAGGCAGGCTTTTCATTCCGAGTTTACTCAGGCTTGGATCGAACTACCGGGCAGGCAGTCAATCCGCGTGCCATATTCTCAAAGGCATTCGAGAACGTACTCAAACAGGAATATGACGGGTCGCTCAAAGCTGTTAAGAGCTTCGCCTATGTGGATGCCATATACACCGTGACCCGCACCGTGACAGACAAAAAGACAGGTACTGACGTCGAGATCACCACCGAATACCCGCTATCGCGTATGGTGGGTACCGCAACCGGTCGTGCCCGGCGCGAGGTGTATGTTGATGCCGGCGACGTCACGAAGGACGATGCAAACGTAATCCTGACCGCCACACAGCGCAATGCCGCAATGGATGATGCGGGCAAGGCGCAGCTTGTCACAGCGACCGAGGCGTTTACTGCGGATGTAGATCCATATGGCAACCTGAAATACAAAACGGACTATGACCTGGGGGACATCGTGACTGTGGACTCCCGGGAGTTGGGTATGCGTGTGAACGCGCGTATTACCGAGATCAAAGAGATATACGAGGGCAAGGGCTTGGGCCTTGAGCTGACCCTCGGCTATGGAATACCGAGTTTTGCAAAGCAAGTGAGGTGGTTGGCCAATGGCTGAATACGGGTTCCCTTTCCCCGCAATAGATGATGACCGCATGTATGGTGCCGCCGATTGGGCGGCGTATTTTTCGCAGTTCATATCCAACGGCGTGTTCCCTATAGGCTCTCAGTTGCAGGTGACCGCTGGCTCCGGCATGCAGGTCAATGTATCCGCCGGCGCCGCATGGATAAACGGATATGGGCGTGCATTCAATACGGCTTACGTATTAGGTATTGACCCGGCCGACGGTGTACTTCATCGCATTGACCGAATTGTCGTCCGCTGGGGTCGCGTAGAGCGCAATGTGTACCTCCATGTTCTCAAGGGCACACCCGCGAGCAGCCCGACCGCCCCGGCGCTTGTGCGCGATGCTGACCATTACGACCTGTGTCTGGCGGAGATATCCGTGAATGCAGGAATTATTGGGATTGCAGCCGCGCACATTTCCGATAAACGGCTAAACCCCGATTTGTGCGGTATCGTCTCCTCCGTCATTACCCCAAATACCGCGGGCTGGTATGAAGGATGGGAAACAGAGTTCCGGACGTGGTTTACGCATATCAAGGAATTGCTCGCAGATGATCCAGCGACTGAGCTTGCCGCAGCCGTTGCTACGTTAGAAAGCGAGATGGGCACCGCGCAGGCTGATATATCCGCACTTGAAAATGCCGCTACAGCAAGAACGACCGCGGGAACCACTCCAAACTTCACTGTCGCTGATACTACTGTCGCCGCTTACGCCCCAGGTCTGCGCAGGACGATCATCACCCATGCTGATAGTGGAGCTAACCCGACGCTGAAGTATAACGCATTAAGCGTAGTGCCTGTTCTGCAAGCAACAGGAAAGGCGGCTAAGTGGTTAGCCGGACAGCATGTCGTGGTGGAACATGACGGTACAAATTTTTTTGTGTGTAGCGCCGGAGGCGGTACCGATCTTCCGGCGGTGATCGCAGGTGGTGAAACGATCATAAAACAGTGGATTGGCTCAAAGTCGCAGCAGAACAGTTCACAGAGCAATTGGGCAACGTTCAGCGGTGTTTCATTGTATGCCGGTATTTCCGGAACATATAGAATTCGGATTGTCGTTGCCTCGTACTACTATATCGATGTTCGATTTTGGAAAAACGGCACGACACAGGTCGGCACTACCGTTTCTTACAACAGCAGTTCATCGACGGCGACAACCATAGTTCAGGATCTGCCCTTGGACTCCGGTGATACGATGGCTATCCAAATTAAAGCAAAGACAAGTGCAGGCTTCCCGTCATTAGGCATTTCCGAAATTAATACAAAGATTGCCGCAGATGACGTGCAAGCCCTATTAAATGGCGCACTTTTGCTCACGGTGTCGTAAGGAGGTACTATGCAAAAAGTCGAGTATCCGTTCGAAAACCGGGAAGCGATGATTGAACAGCTGGATGCTGAGGGCAAGAGAAGAGTTGAAGACATCCTGATTGATCTGGATGCGAACTTAATTCCCCAGACCTGTTACTTCATTGTGTATGACGAACAGCCATCTGATCCTGACCTGCTCGCCGCAGCTGATGGACGCATCCTCGCGCTGGAATATGAGAACCTGATTTTGAAGGAGGGACTGGCATGACCATTTACGACGTACTCAAACGCGTGATCGCCCGTGGCGGGTATGACGCTGCTGACCTGCAGGGTAAGATGGACGTTTTTCTACTTTACAACCGTCTGACGGTGGAGCAGTACGACGAGCTCATGGCCTCCATGGCCGCTTAAGTCGCAAGGATCTTTCTATTTAAGGCACCCATACTCTAAGGCGCTCTCGCAGGAGGGCGCTTTTTAGTTTGAACATGTGAAAGTGAGGAAGACAAATGAGGGTTTGGAATAGCTTCCAGCTTGTTTTCACCGCAATCGGCGGTGGGATCGGCTGGTTTGTGGGAGGGGTGGACGGTGTGCTGATTGCGCTTATAGCCGTGGTGATGATTGATTATATGACCGGAGTGATGTGCGCCATCGTCGACAAAAAGCTCTCCAGCGAAGTCGGCGCGAAAGGCATCTTCAAGAAGGTGCTGATATTCGCTCTCGTTGGCGTTGCGCACATGATTGACAGCCAGGTGATCGGAACCGGGAGTATGCTTCGTACTGCCGTGATCTTTTTCTATCTGAGCAACGAGGGAATCTCGATCGTGGAAAACGCATCACGATTGGGCGTGCCCGTACCGGACAAACTGCGAGGGTTACTCGCACAGCTTGCGAAGAAAGGCGATAAAAACGATGCTGAATAAGTTCATATCGTATCTTGAGGAACAGGTTAAAAACCATAGCATCTATGTTTGGGGCGGGCAGGGCGAGCAGGGGCGTCAGATCAACGAAGAATGGATATGCAGGCGAGAGAACAGTACGGCTAACGCCGCAAGGACAATCGCCTTCTGGCGCAAACAGGTGCTCGCAGGTTATGGCGAAGTACTGCGTGCTTTCGACTGCTCGGGGCTCGCCATGTATTTCTTATTAAAGGAAGGCTTACTGAACAGGGATACGACAGCAAATGGTTTACTGGAGAAATGTATAAAAATACGAAAGGACGAGCTACAGCCCGGCGATTTTGTATTCAAGATGGATGCCAAAGGGAAAGCGTATCATGTGGGGTACGTAGCAGACGATGCCCTGAACGTCATTGAGGCGCAGGGCCGCGATGCCGGGGTGATCAAGAGACCGCTCAAGGGCTGGAATGCATATGGCAGACCCCCCTTTTTTAATGCCGATGTAACCCCAACGCCTGCGCCCAAAAGCCGCATACTGACGTTGGCAAAACCCTACATGCAAGGGACGGACGTAGCCTCGTTACAAACAGCCCTTAAAAAGCGCGGGTATTCCGTTGGGTCAATTGATGGCATATTTGGTTCACGTACAGATAAAGCCGTGCGCAAATTCCAAAGGAATGCCAAGCTCGTGGTGGATGGTAAGGCCGGGCCTAAGACCAACGCCGCGCTTGGCTTGGAGTGGCTCGGGTAAAAATGCACAAAGGATGTGGGCGCTGCGGTATGTAGCGCCCCTTTCATATTGGGGCACATATGACGGCAGCACAAAAACAACAGATAAAGCAAATGCGCCGGGACGGTGCGGGCTATGGAAAGATAGCCACAATTCTCGGTATTTCCAAAGAAGCCATAAAGTCCTTTTGTCGGCGCAACATGATACCGAGCAACGTACAAGACACGTCGGTTGACAGTGTCGCTACGATAACCACTAAGGCATTGGATGGCGTCGCATGCAAGCAATGCGGCAAGCGCCTCATCCAACAGCCCAAGCATAAACCAAAGCGGTTTTGCTCGGATGAATGCCGCCTTTCGTGGTGGCGCGACCATGATAATCAGCTCAACAAGAAAGCCATGTATACCATCCGTTGCGCAGGCTGCGGCCAGACGTTTGAGAGCTACGGTAACAAGGCCCGCAAATACTGCGGGCATGCCTGTTATATTAAGAATCGGTTTGGAGAGGTCGGCACATGACCAAAGAGCAATTTGATCGTGAAAAGAACTATCAGACAGCTATGTCCATAGCCCGCAATCTACGCCGGCAGGCCCTTATTAATGAAAAGGAATACCGTAAAATTCGGTCGATATTTCTCAGGAAATATCAGCCCATTATCGGCGCTTTGAGCGTATAATCCGGTTGATACTCCCTCCAATCAGAGGTAATATGTCAACCTGAAAGGGAGGGAACATAATGATTGTACGAAAGATCGCGGTTGCCCCGCCACTACCCAAGCGAAAGCGTGTGGCCGCATATGCCCGAGTATCAAGTGACAAAGACGCTATGCTTCATTCGCTCTCAGCACAAGTCAGCTATTACAGCGATTACATCCAGAAACACCCAGGTTGGGAATACGTAGGCGTGTATACGGACGAAGCCATTACCGGTACCAAGGATGCCCGCCCAAACTTTCAACGGCTTCTCGCGGATTGTCGGGCAGGCACGGTTGATATGGTAATCACCAAATCGATTTCCCGATTTGCCCGGAACACCATCACAATGCTAGAGGCTGTACGAAAACTCAAAGCGCTGAACATAGACGTCTGGTTTGAAAAAGAGAATATCCACAGTTTAAGCGGGGATGGCGAGCTGATGCTTACCATCCTCGCTTCTTTTGCGCAGGAGGAGAGCCGCTCGGTTAGCGAAAACTGCAAATGGCGAATACGGAATCGTTTTCGGGACGGCGAACTGGTCGGCTTGAGTTATATGTACGGCTATCGCATATCCAAAGGCGTGGTCACAGTCGACCCAGCAGAGGCCGCGATTGTCCAGAAGGCTTTCCAATGGTGTATCGAAGGCATGGGCGCAGAGACGATTGCAAAGCAACTTAATTCTCAGGGTATATTCCAGAGGCGCGGAGGCGAGTGGTCAGGGGCTCGCATACTGCGGCTGCTGCACAACGAAAAATATTCGGGCAACGCGCTGCTGCAGAAAAGCTATGTGGCCGACCACTTGACCAAGAAGGAGCTTCCAAACAAAGGCCGGCTTCCGATGTACTATGCGGAAGACACCCACCCCGCTATCATAGACCGGGGCACATTTGAAAAGGTACAGGCGATACTCGAAAGAAACAGAATAAGTAACAATATCTCCAAGGATACCCCTTTGCGATATCCCTTCTCCGGCATGATCCAATGTGGTCATTGCGGGCGTAAATTCAAGCGCGTCGTATGCCACGGCAAGCCGTACTGGCAATGCACGACTTACCTTAGGAATGGCAAATCTTCCTGCCCTGCCAAGCAGATACCTGAAGATATCCTGCTGGCGCTTTCGGCACACGCGCTCGGGTTGTCCACATTCGATGAGGCGGCTTTTACCAAACAAATTCAAGAGCTGCGCATACCCTCACCGGATAGGGTAGACTTTGTGTTCCACGATGGCCATATCGTGGAGCGGGAATGGCAGGATAAATCCCGTCGCGACAGTTGGGATGATATCGCAAAAAACAGGGCACGTCAGCGTCAGATGGATTACATGGAAAGGACGAACAGCCAATGCAAACAGGTGCCTCAAGGGTAACCGTAATCCCTGCATATGCAAGGCAGTCCACCGCAGGACCGGTGGGGCTTGCAACAAAAAAGCGCGTGGCGGCTTACGCGCGCGTATCCACTGATAACGAAGAACAACTTACTAGTTATGAGGCGCAGGTGGACTACTACACCCGACACATCAAGGAAAGGGACGAATGGACGTTTGTCGAGGTCTATACCGACGAGGGTATTTCCGCTACCAGCACAAAACGCCGCGATGGATTCAAGCGTATGATACAGGATGCACTGAGCGGGAAAATCGACCTCATCCTCACGAAGTCGGTTAGCCGGTTTGCGCGCAACACCGTGGATACCCTCACCACCGTTCGGCAGCTCAAAGAAAAGGGCGTTGAAGTATACTTCGAAAAGGAAAACATCTACACGCTGGACAGCAAGGGCGAACTGCTCATTACCATAATGAGCTCGCTAGCGCAGGAGGAAAGCCGCTCCATTTCCGAGAACGTCACATGGGGCCAGCGCAAGCGGTTTGCCGACGGCAAGGTCAGCCTTCCCTACAAACAGTTCCTCGGATATGAGAAAGGGCCGGATGGCCGGCCCAAGATAATAGAAAAGGAAGCTGCGGTTGTTCGGCAGATTTACAAGCTATTCCTAGAGGGGCGCTCGGTTTCATATATCGCAAATCACTTGTCCGAAAGGCACATCCCTACCCCATCCGGTAAGCAGCAGTGGCGGACGAGTACAGTAGAAAGCATTCTCACTAACGAAAAATACAAGGGTGATGCCATTCTGCAAAAAAGCTTCACCGTAGATTTTCTGACCAAAAAGCACAAGGTCAACGAAGGCGAGATACCCCAATATTATGTGGAGAACAGCCATCCCGCTATCGTTTCTTCCGATGTTTTCGATATGGTGCAGGAGGAGATGCGCAAGCGAAAGCAGACTGGTTCATACTCCAGTGGTTCGAACTGTTTTGCAGGAAAAATTGTATGCGGCGAATGCGGCGGCACCTACGGCAGCAAGGTATGGCACTCCACCTCCAAGTATCGCCGAACCATATGGCAATGCAATCACAAATTCCAGAATGAGCATAAATGCTCAACGCCACATCTATATGAAGAAGACATAAGACGAGCATTCGTGGGGGCTTACAACAGCCTAATTACCAACAAGGATGAGATTCTTCAGGAATACAGCATCATCCTTGACACGCTCATGGACACCCGCGCGCTGGATACGGAAAGCGGGAAGATCTGCGGCGAGCAGGTGGGTATTGCCGCTGCAATACAACAACTGGTCAACGAAAACGCCAGCACGGCAATCAGCCAAGAAGAATATGAACGCCGATATGATGCGCTCGCCGTGCGGTATGACACGGCCGAGCAGCGGCTTGCTGAGATTGCGGGGCAAAAGCGGGAACGCGCTACACGGCGAGAGAAAATTGCATTGGTGCTGAAGCGGCTCTCGGTAAACAGCGAATTGGTTACCGAGTTCGACGAGGAACTTTGGAACGTGGTCGTGGAAAGGGTTATTGTAAGATCAGCGGGAGCAGTTATATTTATTATGCGGGATGGGCAGGAGGTTGAGTGGAAGATCGAGTATAGATGATATCCGTAGGCGGTTTGGGCATGGATCTGTGAAGCGTGCAATGTTGCTTAAGGATTCGGTCCTTGATCCTAATACGAACGATCCAGCATCTCCAAATCCGTTTTATTGAAATCGTATCCGGTGTATGATAATATTTGCATAAATTAAATCTATTTATACTTTGGTATCATATTTTTGAAGGGTTCGGGGATATTCGGATGAAACGCGGACTGATCATTCTGGTCATCACGGCGATACTGGTCTTTATGGTGCACCCTACCGTCGCACAAGCGGCAGGTTACGCCATAGGCGATGGCGATACGCTTGATTTATCAACGGGGACGCTGATGCACGCAGACAGTTCCACGGAGACATATTCCATTGCGGACGGCGATACCGTTTCTGTTGCGGCGGGCGCGACAGCGACGATCACCGGCTCAAAGAACGTGGGGATCTGGTGCGGCGGAGGCGTTACGCTGACGCTGGATGGCGTCACAATCAATAACAGCGCAGGAAGCGCGCTCACCTTCACGAGCATCGGCAACACACTGATCCTCGCGAATGCATCCGCGCTGACGGGCGCAAGCGGCGCGGCGGCGATTCGCGTTGAGGGCTCAACTACGCTTGAGATCAGAGGCAGCGGCTCCCTGAATGCCCAAGGCGGCTTTTACGCCGCGGGTATCGGCGGCAACAATGGATTCGACTGCGGCAACATCGCGATCACCGGGGGAACGATAAACACTGAAAGCGGCTTCTATGGAGGAGGCGCAGGACTGGGCGGCGGCTACGGCGCCGGCTTTGGCCACATTGCGATCTCCGGTACGGCGCATGTAACCGCGGTGGGAAGCGGCGGCGCAGGGGTGGGCAGCGGCGCAGGGAGCAGCAGCAGCGGTACGATCACGATTTCGGGCGGTACGGTGAACGCAACGGGCAAACCGTTATATTTCGACCCCACCGGTACTGTTTGCGGTGCTGCCGGGATCGGTGGCGGTATCTGGAGCGACGGTGGCACGATCACGATTTCGGGCGGTACGGTAATCGCACAGAGCAGCAATTATGGGGCGGGTATCGGCACCGGCGACACCGACGGTTTCCCTTGGTTTTACAACAATACCGTAATCACGATATCAGGCGGCAATGTGACTGCCCTGGGCGGCGGCCAGGGCGGCGGCGCGGGCATTGGCGGCGGATACCTTTCTGACGGAGGCACGATCCGTATCACCGGCGGCACAGTCAACGCGTCGAGCAACGGCTATGCCTCGGGCATTGGCGGCGGCGCGGGCATCGACGGCGACTACTTCGGCAGCAGCACCACAATCGAGGTTACCGGAGGCATCATATACGCAATGAGAGGCAATGGCGCGGATTACGACATTGGCAGCTTTTCCGGCAGCAGCCTTTCCGGCGGTTTTTCCGAAACAATCTCAATTTCCGGCGGCGCGGGTGTGTTTCTCGGAACAGACAGCATCAGTCCCTCGCTCGCGACCACCACTCATACGCATTACGGGGTTACCGCCGCGCAGATCGCGGGCGGCAAGTTTATGGGGGTGCCGGTAGCGGATTGGACAGCGCCTTACGGCGCGTATTTAGCCGGGTATACGCTGGAATATGATGCGAACAGCGGCGTTGGGACAACACCCGCTGCGGTCGCGCAGGCCGTCGGTACAGCAGACGTTGTGGCATCGGGCGACGCCCTTACGAAGGAATGCTACACGTTTAGCGGCTGGAATACAGCGGCGGATGGCAGCGGCGACACTTACGAGCCGGGCGACACGTTCACCTTCGCGGGAGCCGCGACGTTGTTTGCGCAGTGGACGGGCAACCCCTATATGGTTAAATACGACGCGAACGGCGGTACAGGCTCGATGAGCGATAGTGTCTTTACATATGGCACATCTCAGGAACTAGCTTTAAACAGCTTTACGCGCACCGGGTACACCTTCGCGGGGTGGGCGGAAAGCGCGGACGGCGCTGTGATTTACACTGATGCACAAAGCGTGAAGAATCTGACTACGGAGGACAACGGCACGGTCACGCTGTACGCGCAGTGGACGCGGGAGGCAGGCGGTATGACCAGCCGTAACGACGATACCCCGCCACGTGTGGTGACAGACCCGGCCACAGATGTTACTGTTTTCGGCGCGACACTATCGGGCGAAGTGCTCCCGGGGAGCCCGCTCGTATCTGAGCGCGGTTTTGTTATCGGCACAGCCGTCAATCCCGCTATCGGCCAGGAAGGGGTCATACGGATTGCGGCGGGCAGCGGCACGGGTAGCTTTACGGCAACCCCCTGGGACCTTGCGCAGGAGACGGTCTACTATGTGCGTGCTTACGCAATCAGCACCGACGGCGTCGGTTACGGCGCGTCCGTTGCTTTCCAAACTGCGGATTTTGTTATTCCAAAGACGGGGGACGGCTGCCGGCCCGCGGGCTGGGTATTTTGCGGCGCGCTTGCGGCAGTCTATGTTATGACGATTGCATGGTATAAATGGCGTCGGTCAAAGATGGTACTGTCAAGAATTATGCGCAAAATGGAACGAATCCAAAGGTTTGACGCTCAGCTGACGGCGGAATCCATATCCGCCTGAGCCTCAAGGTGTTTCATGTTTATGTAGTTTGTTGCCCCATTGCGTACCTGCGACATGTCGCAGGCGGGCGCAGAACATGAGAGCGGAGTTGCCATCCGGGAATGTACCGACCACCCGAGTTCTGCGGCGGATCTCTCGGTTCAGCCGTTCAATTACGTTGTTGGTGCGGATGCGCAGCCAATGCTCGTATGGGAATTCCATATAGGTCAAGGTTTCCTCAATGCTATCTTCCACCTTTTTTTCCGCTTGCTTGAGTTCATATCCTGTAAATCTTCGGCAACCTGCCGAGCCTTTCACGCGCGGTGGTTTTGTTCTCCTGCGCACGAATCGCTTTGAGCATCTTAGCAACCAAGCGCGTATCGATACATTCCCGCCTCATACCGATATGGAGAAGCCATGCGGCCGACTTGGTCGGAGAGTATGTTATACAACTATGGACTGAACGCTTGGTTTGGGTTAGACAGCTCATACTCAGCATCATGTTTGGATTGCGCGATGTAAGTTTCGTAGCGCAACGCTTGCAATGCAATGATGCTGAAATTGGACAAATAGTAGGAAGCGTTTTTGGCATGGAAGCAGGGAACAATTTACTGAACTTCTTGATAAATATGTACAAAGTTTAATCGAAGTTGCGTCAACGACTAAATCAGGAGAGAATACTGATCTTCTTATGCAAAATTGGCTTAGCATTGTTGAGGAAATAGCGGATTTCCTATTTCAAATAAACCCATATTGGGAAAAATCGGCAGTAGAATCCTTGATTCGTAACCAATTACAACTGCAGTACGATCTTGCTTTGCAACTGAAGAAGGAGAATTTTCAACAAGGCATAGCCAATTTTGATCTTGGTTATGATAACGCACGCAAAGCCGCCCAACTCACGATATATGGTATTGAAGATGTATTTGGGTCAGAGTTGTGGTGTACTTGACGTTCAGGAACTGCCTACGAGGCTGTTGTGCTGCTGCCTGTCTCGCCATAACTATTTACCCTCCATAAACCATCGACCCTCTTCATCGTACAAAAATACAACCTTGCCGTAGATCTCACAGGTGTACCTCATACCAGTTCCGCCAGCCCTGTAGCTGGCTGCCTTGCGGATGTCGAGGATATTGTCAATTCCAAATTTTCGACCGTCCGGCCAGATCACTCCCAGAGGCTGTGTTCTACCATCCTGGTGGCAGATGGCGAGTACGCTGACGTATACTTTGTCCGACACAGAGAAGCCTCCTTATGCAAAGTAACCAACCGGATGGATAGTATGATCGCCCTTTGCGTCAAACTGCCGCAGCGTGGGATCTGTGCACATGACAGCCCGGGCGATAGAGTAATGTCCAAAGCGCCGACGTATATCGTCCACCGCCCTGTCGATCTTTTCTAAACGTTCCCGCTTCTGATCGTCTACCAGCAAGGAAAGTTGTACATCGCCATGCGCGCTAACGAGATCTGCAGCGCGCACGCCAATGCTTCGCAGTGGTCTATCAAACCTATAGTTCTCTGCAAGCAACCTCATCGCGGCTTTACAGATTTCATCCGAAATGCAAGTGGATTGCGAAAGTTTCATCTGCCGCTCAAAGCTGATTAAAGTGTTGTCCCGTACGCTGATCTGTATGGTGCGTCCCTTTAGCCCCTGCTCCCGTAGTCGCGCCGCCACGCTTTCGGCCAGGTTGTAAAATATGATTTTGGCATCCTGCAGACTGCAGATATCCCTGGGCGTTGTGGTACTGTTGCCCACGCTCTTTATGACTGCTTCGTCGCCGGCGCGGGCTACTGGTGCGGAATCCCATCCGTTCGCAAAGGTATGAAGTACATAACCCCATTTGCCAAACCAATCGTGAAGCAACTCAACATCTGTATTCGCAATGCCGCCTATGGTTGTGATGCCATGATTATATAGCTTGCGCTGCGTGGCCCGCCCCACGTAAAGAAGATCCTCTGCCGGCAGCGGCCATACCTTTTGCTGATAATCCCCACGGGCAATAACCGTCACCGCATCCGGCTTTTTCATATCGCTGCCCAGCTTGGCGAATATCTTGTTCCATGACACGCCAACGCTTACTGTTACGCCTAGCTCACGTTTAACTCGCCGGCGGATTTGTTGCGCAATACTTTCACTGTCGCCGAACAGGTGCGTGCTCCCGGTCACGTCCAACCAGCATTCATCAAGCCCGAAGGGTTCAACCTGGTCAGTGTATTCTGCAAATAAGGCTCGGATCATTCGACTGAAGCGTAGGTACAATGAGTAGTTTGGCGGCAAAACGATCAGCCCAGGACATTTCTGTTTTGCCTGCCAGATGACCTCGCCCGTCTTGATACCGAAGGGCTTGGCCTCTTGGCTCTTAGCGAGCACGATGCCATGGCGCGCCTCAACGTCGCCGCCAACAACAACCGGCTTCCCGCGGAGCTCCGGTCGGTGCAGAATCTCGATGTTGGCATAGCAGCTATTGATATCAACATGCAGTATTTTGCGTTCTGTTTGCATCGCGTTCGTCTCCACGCTCAATAATAGAACTTATGTTCGTGTTATGAGTATAGAACCGCGCAAGAAGAGAGTCAACAGGAAATTGTTTACGTCGCTATTCGGTGAGGTAATATGAAGATGAGTTAAGAGCAATGTGTGGAAGGTACTATATCGAGATCAATGATGAAGAAATGAAGAGCATTATTATGGAAGTGCAGCGCAATACGAATGCGCCGGAGCAAATGATCAGAACCGGCGAAATCTTCCCTACCAGTATCGCGCCAGTGATCACTTCGAACAACCAGTACCGATGAAATGGCGGGGGTATAACCCGGAGCAAATGTCTTAATGCCTCCCGCCAGGCTCCAGGGTGCAGGTGACGCGTGTACATATTTTGCGTTTTGCACACTAAGCACCACTGTACCTTCCATAGTATTTCCTCCATTGTATAATCGTTGACAACTCGAATTCGCATATTTTGTTGATGCTTTGCTTCTTTGAATGCATAAATGCGAAAATTGATGTGTTCTACGCCTTGCAAGTTCTAAACATAATCGGAAAGTGGTGATTTAGTTGAGCTATGATTATCCATTAACATCAAGCTCAACTTTCTACATTTCCAAGGGCCGTATGGGAGCTAATTTTTTAATCCCCAAAAGCATTTGCCTGTCCGCTATTAAGTGATTCGACTATAGTACGTATCTTGTTAATCTCAGCTCTTGGGTTTTTCCACCAGTTCGTGCTCCAAATTCGATAAATATGCCATCCTCTTGATTCCAAGTATTTCTGTCGATGATAGTCGCGTTCCCGTGCGGATTTTGAGCTATGGTATAATTTTCCGTCACACTCAATTCCAAGAATATATCGGCCATCCCGTTTTAATGCAAGGTCAATGCTATAGCCGCCAATGCCTACCTGGGTTTCCACTTGATAACCTTGATCAACGAGTGCATCATATACTTGATTTTCAAAATCGCTATCAAAAGAAAGAGCGGTTGCCTTATGATCGTCATCTGCGAATGAAAGCAAAACTTGTCGCGCAGCTTCTCTATCTTCGTTGCTTACAGCCTGTGCGTATTGAAGGTATTTCTTTAAGAACCTCGGTCCATCGTTTTTCGAATCCTCAACTTGCAGTTCGCTGGGATTAAATGATGTGACAATAAACACTTTTTTCTTGGCTCTACTAATAGCAACGTTAAGCCGATTCTCTCCGCCCCTCTGGTTAAGCCACCCATAATTTCGCACCAAACGGCCACTTTCGTTTTTCGCATAACCGATGGAAAACATAATAACATCTCGTTCATCGCCCTGTACGCTCTCAATGTTTTTAACAAACAGTCCGATATCTTCACCATTCATTTTGCGCTCAATCTCAGACTTTACTGCCGCAGAGAACCCAGGATCTTTAATGCATTCTTCATCAATCAAGTCATCAATCAAATCTCGCTGTGAACTATTAAACGTAATGATGCCAATCGTGTCGTCGCTTTTCCGCGTCTCAAAGAATTGCTTTAGTAACCTAACAATCTCTCGCGCTTCCTGTATATTGGAGCGATTGGTCCAAAGCGCATCCTGCACTTTAATGACCTCTATCGGAGGCTTAACCGGCTTTTTAACATTGGGCGCAACATATAGACGTCCTTTATAAAAAGCATAATTGGAGAAAGCAATCAGTTCTTCGTGTTGTGATCTATAATGGAAATTCAGTAATACATCGTTGTACTTGAAGCGGGCTAAGTCAAGCAGGCTCTCCTCTTCTAGTGCCGCGGATATTTCGACATCGTCTTCCAGCAATTCTTCGTCGATCTCAATTCGACCTGCACCGAGATTTGACGGCCTAAGTTGTTTGCAATCGCCAGCAATAACCACCTTTTTTGCACGGACGATCGACGGTATGCCTTTTTCCACATACATTTGTGAAGCCTCGTCAAATATGACGAGGTCGAATAATCCTACCTGTTGCGGTATTATTTCCGATACCACTTCTGGTGTAAGCATCCATATGTTAACACCTTTAAATAGTTCAAAATCAAATCTCTTTATGAATTTATTAACGCTCCATTTACGCCTACTCTCAAGAACGCGAGCTATTTCGCCACGCCGTTTCGACATGGTTATGTTGCTCATATTCTCTTCAAGGGTTTGTTCTAAATATTTCCAAGTAAGCTCACGCTTTTGTTCTATTGCTCTACTGATCGATAAAATGATATTGTCAAACGAAACAAGGTTTTGGAACAGATCTCGGTTCAAAGCTTCAAACGTTTGAATATGCTCGAAGATGATCTGATTAAACAGATCTTCATTACAGGAAGGTAGATCCCCAGCTCGCGGTTTTAACGCTCGAAGTGAAGCAAAGTACGCTTGCTTATTGTCGGATAAGCAAAAGAATAGGTGCTTACGCTCAATAAAAGCTGCATAGTATTTCAAACTATCTCGGATAGCTTCTGCGCGGCTGAATAGCAACTCTGCCAATTCTTTGCTAGCTATCGTAAAGTACTCATCGCGCACAGCTCGAGCTTCTTTTTTAACTTTACCTTTTGAAAACAACCTGACAAGCCAGTTCTTTGCTCTCCAATCTGATACTGTGTTAATCAATGCATCAAGCTTTTCGTCGAACAAAATGATTTCGTATTCGCTGAGATTCTCCTTAACTTCGATTAACCAAGGAGCATTCTCTATGCAGGTGGTATATGTTTCAAGATTCGATAGCAATACTCTATCTGAAAAGGCTTTATGCATTTCTTCCAACTCAGAATAGGGTATCTGCAGCAGAGATTGGGCTATTACTGCTCTGTTTGCTTTGTATCTCTCAAGCACAGTAGGATTAGCTATGTCAATTCGTTTGTTTATAAGATATAGCTTATATGGCTCAATTCCGAAATCATTTACGGCATAAAGTTGCTTTGCAATACGCTCTAAGCGCATGACGCTAGCATCTATACTATTTGAAATTGGCTGCAAATCAATGGGGTGGTGTTGTTCTCCGCTGAGATAAAACATACGTGCTAACTGCTTATAGAATAGATCTTTATTGCCTACATCATCAATTAGAAGAGCATATCGAGACAAATCACCCAAACGTGAATAAACGACTTCTAGTGCCGTCTTTTTCTCAGACACCATGAGAACAGTTTTGCCCGCACTTACGAACTTAGATATGAGACTGGTGATCGTCTGTGATTTTCCGGTGCCAGGAGGTCCCTCTACTACTAATTGATCCAGCTTTGCAGTCGCAGCAATGACAGTCTCCTGTGCACTGTTCAACTCGTTAATATACACAAGAGTCTGCTCTGAAATCTCAAGAGGCTTATCGGCGATGCGGATTTCTTCTTCACCGGCATAGCTATCAGTATAATAATCAATATCTTCAGACCCTAGGAGAAGATCGTTAACAAGGGAGTTGATTTCATTTTTATCAAGAATCTCATCAAAATCCTTTTGAATGGAGCTTGAATGAATAGGATATTTCCCTAGTACGATATTGTGCATCAAATGCAATTCACCTGACTGGTATCTCGGGAATTCGTTAGCACTATATTCTGCAAATCGGCTTATCTCTCCACCATCGTCGATGAGCTCGATACCGTTCTCTTTATAAAATGTACGAAGCTGTTGGATAAATGTCTGAGGGATAATCTCATCCATTGCTGAATTCGGCAAAGGACGATTGAGATTATTGAACTTTTGATAAGCAAGGAGGAGCGTGTTGTTATAAACCGCATCCCTCGTGTCATCTAACTGTATTTTTATATACTGTGCTTCTCGCTCAACAACAATCGGGAAGAGAGCTAGAGGCGCTCTAATATCAAAATTTTCCCCAGCCAAACGCCCCTGTACAAACGGATAGCCAATGAAAAGGTCATATTGTCCTTTATCACGCATATCCTTGTTAACTTCGCGTATAAGCTGAACGATTTTTCGATATTTATCGGCTCCGCTGTGCCCACGTACTAATGAGGGTTCCGTAGCATCACAGATTACGATGCCCTTCGAATTACCAAAAAGGACTTTTTGAAGATCGTATCTTACAGGGGTCTCAAATAAATCAAAAGCATACTTGTTTGCAATCTTAGGCATATAAAGCAAACGATTTTTACGATTTATACTTACTAGTTTCTTTTCGAGTTCTTTAAGAATATCCGAGACTGCTGCGTTCATCCGGAGTCCTTTTGCCGTGGGTGCCTGAACATTTTTTTGTATTACTTTGATAAAGGCTTCTCCGTATTGCTCAATAAAAACCTTACCTAATCCAGGAATGGCGATAAGGTCACTTGCTTTCATAGGCATTAATCTAGCCATTTCATATAGTGCCTCATCAGTACAAACCAAAGGAGCGCGACCACTCTGCCAACGCCCCTGGTCCTTAAGCTGCTGCCGCAATATATAAAGTTCACTATACAAGTGTTGGTTTATTTCCATGTTGTTCCCCCATTATTAGGCATTCACGCATGCGTTGTATATTAATGGTATTCTAACATGAGAATGAACAAAAATCATTGATATCATACTGGATCCATTTTCAAATACTAAAGGACCGGGTATCGCTCTTTCCCAAAGAATCAAGAATATCACAGTAGCGTACTTACCTAGTCAAGCGATGCGCATTTTCTGAGTGTAAACATAATCGGAAGTTCACTTACCGCGACTGAATTAATATGAGGGATAGCGCTCATCTGCCAGTATTAGCATAATGCACGCATATCCCTCGTTAGGCTCGATATGAATATGACTAGACTATTCGGCGACCTATTTCGCTTCCTTTTCAAAATACTCCCCCGTCTTTGGGCCAGCAATGCCCTTGCGGCTTGTCCAAATCAGAATGAGTATGGTCGCGACATAAGGGATCATTTGAAAATACTGATATGGCGAATCTGCAATGGATATCTGCAAGCGAAGTTGAAACGCATCCGTCAGGCCAAAGAATAACGATGCAAACAATACGCCAACCGGGTTCCATTTACCAAATGCAAGCGCAGCTAATGCAATAAAACCTCTCCCACTGCTCATTTCCTCAACAAAAGTATTTACATTGCCAATGGAGATGGCCACTCCTCCGACAGCTGCCAGAACTGACGAAAGCACCGCACCAATATAACGGATTTTAACCACTTTTATGCCCACAGAATCGCTGGCGCGGGAATTCTCTCCGCAGGAACGATAGTTCAGACCTGCCGTGGTGTGATTGAAGAAAACAGCGATTATCGGCACCAACAGGAGCGAGAGATAAACCAAAAAACTATGATCAAACAATACGCCGCCGATTACCGGAATTTCCCCGAGCAAAGGAATTTTGACCGCCGTAAAACCTTCTACCGAGACTGTATTGGAGGTCGTAGCAAAAATCGCCCGGAAAACATATGCAGTGATTCCTGACGAAAAAATATTGATGCCTGCGCCCACAACTGCCTGCGGTGCGCCCAGCGTCAGCGCAAAAAATGCGAATATCAACCCCCATATCAGTCCGACACCAACTCCGAAAAGCAGACCGATCCAGGGGCTTCCTGAAATATAAGAACCAACCACCCCCGCGAGTGCTCCAGCAAGCATGGAACCCTCCAGACTGATATTAAGCACACCGGAGCGGCTGGCAAATACGCCACCTAAAGCAGCCAAAAGGATAGGGCATGCCAACCGGACAGCCTGCGGCAAAAAGGTATTTAAAAAGTCAAGCATTCGCGCAGCTCTCCTTTCCATTCTTTACAAACCGGATACGGTATCGGCAAAAGAAATCGCTCCCCAAAGTGAAGAGAATTACCAGGCCCTGCAAAACGCCTACCAAATTGTTTGGTACGCCCTGCATGCTCTGCATTGCGATACCGCCCACCTTCAGCGCAGCAAACAGCAGCGAGGAGACTAATATGCCCAACGGGTTCTGTTTGCCAATGAGCGCGACCGCAATTGCGTCCCATCCATAATTCGAGGAAACACCCTCGAGCAGACGATGGTGTAGCCCGCCAATTTCAATTGCCCCTGCAAGACCACAGAGACCACCGCTAAGAAACATGGCTAGCACCATTAGCTTTTGTGTAGGAAATCCTCCATAACGCGCAGTATGTATGTTGCTGCCAGTGGCTCGCATCTTATATCCAGTAGGCGTATAGAATAGCAGAATATAAGCGGTAAATGCGATTGCCAGCGCCAAAAGAAAACCAACATGCAAACGAGTATTCGGTACCAAAGTGGGTAGGTAGGCTTCCTTCGGTGTCAAGGCTGTCTGTGGCAAGTAACCGTTTGGATCCTTCAGTACGCTGTTGAGCAGTCGACTCACCAATAAAGTACCGACGAAATTCATCATTATGGTTACAATTGCTTCACTAACGCCGAGTTTTGCCTTTAAAAATCCTGGTATCGCGCCGTACAGCCCCCCCGCAACAAACGCCGCAAGGAACGCAAGCGGGATAACCAAAGCGCCGGCAGGTACATAGAGCATGACAATAATGCAGGCAATAGTGCCAATTGCAATCTGTCCTTCTCCACCCATATTAAACATGCCGGTCTTAAACGCTATCGCTACACCAAGTCCCGTCAGCAACAACGGTGTCATACGAACTAACATCTCACTGCGCCGGTAGCTTGAACCAAAGGCCCCCTGAATCATGGAGCCATAGGCACGCAGCGGGTCAATACCTATAGCAACTATCAAAAGGCTTGCCACCGCCATAGCCAACACGACTGCCAGAAACATCACGCAAATCATGCGAATGGTGGTCAGCTTCGTCGCTTCACGTTTTTCAAGAATGAGCATGGCATTTATCTCCTTCTTGTTCCACACCGGCCATTAATAAACCGATTTTCGCCACGTCAATTAAATCTGGCTTCAGTTCGGAGCCGATTGTTTTTCCTTCATAAAATACAAGTACACGATCACTGAGCGTTAGAATTTCATCAAGCTCAGTTGAAATAAGTAGAACCGCAACGCCCTTTTTCTTTGCTTCCATGATGCGTTTCCAAACAAACTCAGTCGCGCCTATATCTAAGCCACGGGTGGGCTGCGCAGCCAGCAAGAGTTTAGGTTCTCGCCCTAACTCCCGGGCAAAAATCAATTTCTGCTGATTGCCGCCAGAAAGAAGTTTTGTCGGTTGTGCTGGGCCGTTTGCACGTATGTCGTATTCTGTTATGAGTTGCAGTGCATTGTTTCTAATTCGTTTTTTGTCAAACAGCCGATACTTTGTAAATCGATGCAGGGTTTGAATAATAAAATTATCTTCAATAGAAAATTCCCCAAGCAAGCCGTCTTTTAGTCTGTCCTCAGGAATATAGGAAACGCCCTCGCGGATAATTTTAGCAATACTCTCGCCGTTAATCCTGCGTCCATTTAAATGTATTTCGCCACCATCTGTGCTTAGCAGTCCGGCAACCACCCTAGAAAGCTCCCGCTGGCCGTTTCCGTCTACACCTGCAATACCCAGGATTTCCCCCTCGCGCACACATAGGGATATTCCATTAAGCTTCTTTGTTCCATGCTCTGTGCAGGACACATCTTTTAATTCCAGAACATTTTTTCCTGTGCAGGGCTCGGGCTTGGGAATATCCAACAGCACGTCACGCCCTACCATCATGCGTGCGAGTTCCTTTTTATCTGTTTGATTTGTTTGCACTGTGGTGATCTTTTTACCCATGCGCAAAACGGTGACCCGGTCTGTTACAGCCATTACTTCCTCAAGTTTATGCGTGATGATAATAATCGAAACACCGCTCTTTGCAAGATTGCGCAACACAGTGAACAGATCTTCCGTTTCCTGCGGGGTTAACACGGCGGTAGGCTCGTCGAGTATCAATACATCCACTTTTCTATAAAGCGCTTTCATAATCTCGACGCGCTCCTGCTCGCCAACAGAAAGCGTGGATATGCGGGCTTTGGGATTGACCTTAAGACCGTAGCGCTCGCTTAATTCCCGAAGGGTATTTTCCACTTGTCTGATATTGAGCCAGGTACGCTTATGCATGCCCAATATCATATTTTCTGCTACTGTAAAATTTGAAACAAGCATGAAATGCTGATGTACCATACCAACGCCATGTGATATCGCCACACGGGGAGATGTAATCTGAACTTCCTTACCGGAAATGAGTATCTTCCCCTCAGTTGCGGAATATATGCCATAAAGAATATTCATCAACGTCGATTTGCCCGCTCCGTTTTCCCCAAGCAGAGCGTGTATTTCACCCTTTTTCAACGAAAAATCTATATGATCATTGGCTGTAAAGCACCCGAATTTCTTGGTAATTCCCAGCATTTCAATAGCTTCCATGCCGCCCACCCTTTAACATTAATGCCGCCTTTGCTACCCTTGCGCCAATGTCCTCTACGCTGAGCATGCCGATATTGTCTTCCATCGCACCCTGTTTATCCTTGTTTTGGGTCCAAATCTTCCCGCCTGTATAATAACCTGTAGAGCCACCTACGACCAGTATTTCTCTTGCAAGATACATATTAATAATGGCGTTGATTGTGAGTTCCTGACCTCCGTTGCGCGTGCCACCAACAGCAATTGCACCGCCAACTTTACCTTCCATTGCATCGTGAGGGAAACAATTGCGCCAAGGGCGCATGCGGTTAAAGAACATAATGATCTCAGGCGTAGGATTGTATGAATATACCGGCGATCCTATGATATACCCATCCGCTTGCACAAACAACTCCAGCATCTGTTCCATATCATCGTTCAATACGCATTTGCGGCTTTGCTTGATGCATACGTCACAGTGCATACATGGTAATATCTTTTTATCTTTAAAAGAAATAAACTCCGTAATTACCCCTTCAAATGAAGCCGCCTTTTCAAGCGCCTTTTTGACAGCATATTCTGTTGCCTGATGTCGAGGACTTCCTGAGATTCCTAGTATTTTTATCATTCTGCCTCCGTACGTGGGGCGCGTCGCCGCATACCTTCGCGATGACGCGCCCCGGTATTCTGCGTCTATGGGGAACTACTTGCTCTTTTCACGGCCGGGATACTCAGCGGGCAGCACGTCATTCAGTTTTCCAGCTGCAATGTCCTGCTTTATCTGTTCAATTTTTGTTTTTACTTCAGCAGGTACAACGCTGTCAAAATTATGATAGGGAGCGATATCCATACAGCCTTCCTTCATGCCAACAGCCTTAACAACAGGATCGAACGTTCCGTCTATTACGTTCATGATGACAATGGAATAGACCGCAGAGAAATTAGTGATATTGCTGGTAAGGAAAAGCTCAGGTGCAAGCTCGTATTGATCCGTAGTATTTCCGATGAGCATCACGTTGTTGCCAAAGTTTTTAGCCGCTTCGATAATACCCGCAGTTCCTTGATTAGCGTTGCTCTGAATAATATCGGCTTTGCTTTCGAACATGGTCAGCGCAAGCTCTTTTGCCTTGGCTGCGTCATTGTAACTGCCAACATATGCGGAAAGCACTTTCACTTCAGGCTTCGCATAAGCTGCGCCCGCCGCATATCCATCAAGCGCCTCACTTGTAGTCGGCACCTCCATCGCACCGATCCAGCCAATCGTGCCGGTTTTGCTCATAAGTGCAGCCAAAGCGCCGGAAACGAACGTATTCTCGTCTGTTGCGGTACGGAAGGAGCAAGCATTTACACCGTTGGCGACTTCGCCATTGAATACGAAAAAGTATGTTTGCGGGTAGCTGGGGGCGACTGCCATCACGGAATCCTCAAACTGGGAGCCGTGGCCTAGTATAAGCTGATATCCCTGCTCGGCGTAATCGCGGAATGTCGCTTCCATATCAGCGGTCTGTACGTTTTCAATATAAGCAAATTGGAAACCAAGCTTCTCTTTTGCGGATACCAATGCGTTATATCCATTTGCGTTCCAGCTTGCGTCGGTGATAGATCCATTTAGTATTAATGCAACTTTCAAATCGGCAGCATTGATGCCTTTTGACTCCACAGGAGCCTCCGAAGCGGGTGCTGCGCTTCCAGATGCAGGGGCTGCAGTTGCATCTGGAACTTTAGTCTGGGCAGGCGCGGCGGGCGCAGCCGAACAGGCAACACAAGAAAGTAAAACTAATGCACAGAGTACAAGGCTGAGGGACCTTAACACATTTTTCATAGATGTTTCCTCCTTCATTTGTGTCATGGGTGTTTAAGAAAAGAACTTTGCAAACACTGGATCCAGGACGCTTTCATGTGCCATATAGCCGATAGCTACCTTGCGATTGGTCAACTCCATAAGTTCTTTGGCCATTTCTCTTGTAAAAGCTCCACACAGCTCGACTGCGCCGAACCCTTCTTGCTGCAGTGCTGCAATTCTTTCTTTCGCCATTTCGAAGCTGCTGACCGTACAAATGCGGGTAATGGTATCACCCTGTTCAAAAACTGCTGTATGTTTTTCCGGCGTATAGTCACCAAGCAACATAAAAGCATATTTTTTCACTTACATATCCTCCTCCCTTAAATATTCATTTCAAAAAGAAACCCTGTTATCGTGCAATTGTGACTGATAGGCAGTCCAGAATACTCTCAATTTGAACGTTGGGTTTCTTTATTGTGACCTGAAGAGATTTGAGTGGAGTGTAAACTGCCGCAACAGCATCTGCAATCTCGTTGGCTAGTGCCTGTATGGTAACAAATCTCCGATTTTGTACTATCTTTCTGGTTGCCTCATATACAGACGTAATACTAAGACCGCTATTGATGTCATCCGTGTCAAACATAGGCTGCATATCATAACGGGCGGAAACATCCACGCGATATTCCTCGCCTATTTCCTGTTCCTGCGCGAAGCCGCAATGGCCCCATAAGCGCATGCCGGTCACATTCAACTGATGTATCTTCTCCGGCGCTTCGTCGTCCGATACTGTAACGCCGACCCGGTCGACAATGCCGCCAAAGGAAACAAAAAGCTTGTGGATTGTAACACTGGCACATTGAATAAAGGGAAATTTCCGGCGGATTGCGTTCGCTATATCGTGAGCGAGTGGCTGGATTAGTTTATAGTGCGTCGTCGTAAACATTTCCCTTACGAGTGCGTAAATATCTCCATAGCTAATACCCGAAGAGAGCGTATCGTCCTTGCAAATTCGTTCCATATCGTAAGTAACGGAAACATCGAGGATATATTTCTGCCCCCATTGATTTTCAACGGCACAGCAGCCATGTCTGCCCCAAAATTGCATTCCATTGGCGGAAATCGTGCCAATAATCGCCATTACTTTTCTACCTCCAATATTTGCAATTGTTTGAGTCCATCCGTCGTAGGCATACCGTCCTTCCACCCGCGAAGGTTATAGTATTCCTGCCGCATAGCGTCAAAGTCATTTGTCAGGACCCGTTTATTCGGCGTCTTTTTCAAACCGGTCAAGCGATCTCCTTCATATATATCGACCACGATGGGTTCCTTGAGAAAACGCTCCGGCAGGTAATCGTCATCCGCCGTAAAGCCCTCGCGCTGATTAATCGAGCGCTCAAGATTAATAATCTTCTCTCCAATTAACAGCAGATCTTCTGCGGTCTGTTCAAATCCCAACTCCGCACTGCGTGCCTTTGCTAAGTCGCTTGGCATAAGGGCATACGTCTCCGGGCATGCAAATTTGCATATACCAAGCGAATCGGAAATCGCATTATACGCTTCTGTAAAACAGACGAGCTTTGCTTTTTCCCTTTCGCTGGTAACCTCCAGAATATCCTTATATTCGTCAGGGAAAAGCGTCTTGGCAGCAGCGATGTTATTCGCAACATCAATCGTTGGTAAGCCATAGCCCCAATCGGCACCCCAGTTGGAAACGCCTAACGAAAGGCCAAATGCTTTGCTCTGCCGCGGTTCCTGTCCTGAAAGCTCTACACCTTTCACCTCCATGGCGTAAGGACGGGTTTCGGGGTGAAGTCGATAATATTCGCGTGTACCGTTGCGCAACGCCCCACCCGTACTGTTACCTTCTACAAGCTCTTCAAGAAAGCGTCTGATAGCCTGTTGTTCGCCCCATGTCAAAGAGTATTCATTGCTCAACAATCCGCGTTGATAGCATTCCATGGCAAACGCCATTACGCCGCCAAATCCGATGGGATCCACACCTACGCGCAGACATTCTTCGAAAAGTTGAATAAGAAAATGTAAATCTCCGTTACCAATGCGCGGACCAAGCGCCCAGATAGGCTCATATTCAGGTCCTTCAGTCATGACATCGCCAGATTTCGTAATTCGAATACATCCGATGGGGCAATCCGTACAAAACCGGTTTTGTACGGTGAGCTTTCTTACCGCAAGGCCATCTATATCATCAATTGCTTCATCGAATGAACATTGTTGATGGTTCCTCGTTGCAAGATCTCCCACCTGATTTTTGCTGCGGATCAGCATAGGTTTACCCTGTTCCCGGAGTCGGACGGATGCCGGGTATGTGCGCACCTGCTCCACGAGCTCTTCCGATACCCTTCGGAAATCAGACGAGTAAATGTTTTCTGTCGGTAAATCTTCTACAACTATTGCTTTGAGCTTTTTACTGCCCATAACTGCGCCCATGCCAGTTCGAAGTAACATCTGATGACGGTCGCCGAGTATACAAGCAAGCCCACTGCAGGTTTCACCCGCCCTACCGATTACTGCCGTGCTGCAAGGTTCATGCATTTGTTCCAGCAAATCTGCCGTTTCTCGGGTGTCCTTCCCCCACAGAGACTGTGCAGACCGTATGAATACGCCAGACTTTGCGATATGCAAGTAAACGGGCTCGGCTGCCGCACCGGTCAAAACTATCGCCGCATATCCGGAATGGCTAAGCCGAACGCCAAATTCTCCCCAGCAAAACGCTCCGCCATATCCGCCGGTCAAAGGTGACTTTGCCGTAACGCTCCATTGGGTACCAGCAGGGAACCCGCTCCCCGTCCAGGTTCCAACTGTGAAGATTAATGGATTTTCCTCGGATAGTGCTGGGGTACACGGCTTGAGAAGATCAAACAACAATTTGGCACCCAATCCTCGGCCGCCCAAATATCCTCTGAGCAGTGCATCAGATAATGGCTGCGCTTGTATCGCTTTTGTAGTGAGGTTGATCATTAGCATTTGTTTTTGAGACATTTGAACTCCTAGATCGTTTCCTATTAGGAAACGCTGTTTCTATTTTATGATATAATAAGCCTGAAGTCTAGCTTCGTGGGTCCAGTGTCTAATTTGTGGACTCTAAAATGTAACACCCAATTGAATAGATATATTACGGGCGCAGTTTTTCAGATCGGAAATAATCGCCTGCGTGTCTTCATTCTCCATCCGCCATTTAGGACCAGAGATGGCGACACTTGCTATGATTTTTTGATCTGTACCAAATACCGGGACTGCAATTGCATAGCCATGAGAATCAATTTCGCCAGGGCTAATACAGTAGCCGTCAGTTTTTATTTTTTCCAAACGTTCCTTGAGCATATCCGGCGTTGTAAGAGTATTCTCTGTCAGCTGTTCAAATACTGTTTTTTCTATAATAGCATTACGTTTTGTCTCATTCATGAATGCCAGTAACACTTTCGGGCCAGCGCCACGATAAAAGGGATAGCATTCACCTAAGCGCAAAGAACTACGAATAGACGCATTAGCCTCACAGAGTTCTATAACAACAACCTGTTCACTCTGCTCAATCATTAGCATTGAATTCTCATTATACGTATCCGTCAAATGTTGTAGTTCCGGCTTAGCTAGCCGTCGAATATCCAAACTGGCCAATGCCTGATACCCTTTTGCAATCAACATTGGCCCTAAAGAATAACCATTGGTTACAGGATCCTGCTTAACGAAGTTGAAGTCTCGAAAGGTTGCTAGTATCTTACATATTGATCCTTTGGATATCCCTAATTCACGGCTTAGTGCCGTAATTGATATACTCTTGTTAGGAGGTATCGCCATTAAGACACGCAGTCCATTTTCAAGGGCCTTAACCCTGGTTCCTTCCTGTGCCAAACTCTTAACCTGCCTATACCATATTTGCTTACATTGAATATTGTTTCTTATTAGGAAATGATGTTTCTTGTATCTCTTGTTTGTTATTTTACCAGAAAGGTGTATAACATGCAATGTCGATTTTCATAATCTCGTGAAAATCTTCATATTGTACGTCTCTATAATGTCGCAAATTGGTTTTTCCTGAGTTAAACATAACGCGAAGTTTGGATAAGCGGTATAGAATGCAGCCATACAGACAATATGAGTTATAAAAATCAAACCTTGGTCAGACTGCTTGCGCAACTGCGGCATCAGTTTGATAACTGGAATGGAATAACGTCAGGTGTAAGTCTTGGCCTATTATATACCACTGCATGTAAGTGTACACTAGCTTCTATAAGTGCTAATTTGAGATACTCAAATGATTCCCATACTATTTTGCGTCTTTTGATCTCAGTGCAGCTTGTTCACGTTGATACGACATTTTTAGGTTCCCTTTTCTTTTATTAATCGCTTTTGAAATAAAGTCCGAACTAAACCCTATTTCCTTAAGAAAATAGTATTCCATTATAAGCCGGAGTACACGTATCGCAGTACTCAACTCTAAACCTTTTAAAGCTTTAGCTTCTTTACTTTTTCCGTAATGAGTAAAATAGTGACGAGTATCAATTATTGCGTCGATATAATCATAAGGAAATCCAGAACAGAAAAAATCAAAAAAGTTATAATGAAATTCACATAGAGCCAAATCACATAGTCTACTTTTCAAAATGACATAGTTAATATTCTTATCAAGCTGTGTATCAGACAACAACTGTATCTTGTAATAGGCTGCACTTCCATCCGGACATAATGTAAGTAAATAGTCTACTCTTTTCTTATAGTCCTTCAATTTTTCACATAAAAACCTAGAATGGTATGTTTCTAGCGCCTGCACTATATTGAGGAATTGAATCTCAATGGGCAGTTGCGGATATTTGAAGTACGTTGTATATAGATCAATAATGGGCTTTATCCTGGAGTATTTTTGAAACCATACTTCTAATTGAACTCCTTCCGATGCTATTGCAGGTAAATCAAACAGGTAATAATAGGACATAGGGTTAAACAATGTGGACTGAGGTCGACCAATAAATGCCTGCATTCTTCTTGGAACCTTTAATTCTCCAATCAGGGTATATACATCATTTTTACTACACTCAACCTTTTCAATAAAAATATTATCTTCGACAGCTAATGATATAAGTCCCGATATCGAATCAGCATCAAGTAAGCTTTCTTCCAGTGTTACTTGTTTGGCATAGCTAATTTCCACATATATATGCTGCTCAATTGTCATTTGGGGTTTAAAGCAAATAGCATACCCCCCACCATGCTGGGCATAGAATCTTGCAGTTGAATTATTACTTAATGAAATAACTATTTCTCCCTTGTTATTCCATTTGTAACCGTCATTATTATCGAGCTTATAAAAGCATAAATCGGACCATTCAATAATATTCGAAAACTGAAATGTAAATTTATCAAATCCTAGCTGATCCTGAGCATAGTGATCCCCAACTAACAGGTAATTGGCTTGAATAGTAATTATATTATACTCAAAATTATTAGAGTGTCGGTTTAGAACATTGCAATTAACTAAAGTGACTTTTGCACCGTTTGACAGTTCCCCCCAAATTATTGGGGCTCTGAATGGGAATATGCTTGTATCATCAAGTCTAGGAGAATCATAATATGCTGTTAGTTGAATAATACCATTCTCCTCATCAATAAATAATTCCCCACCAGATAAGAAAGTTATCTCCGGTATCCTCCATTGACCGCCCCATCGAATCTCAGTCATAATAACATCCTCCAAGATCGCCTCGTGTTTAAGGTACTATAGTTGCTTGTTACTGTATACATTCTTGGAGCTTTAAGCTGTGTAACACAATATCGTCGGAGTAGCCTCAAGGCAAAGCTTTTTCTACTATTTTCGTTTCACTGGGTTAGGGTCGGTTGCGCATTATTACTATACACCCTTGCCGGCAAAGTTGGTTCGTTTATGGATAATGCGCATTTCCCGAGTTAAACAAACTGCTAAGTTCGTTTCTTGGTTTTGGATCGCATCTTAGATTTTAGAACTAAGAAAAAACAAATTATTTCATCTATGGATATATCCACTTTAAAAGAGATAATACAAACCCTAATAGAGCAATAATCAAAGTAATCCAAGCCCGAATTTCTCCAAATAGATTTTTCTTGTTCTCTCTTTTATTATTCAATATTTGTTTATCAAGAGACTCTAAGAAATCCTTACCTCTAGGAGTAATCCTATATTTACCAGTACTATAACCTGTAATTGCTTCCCCAGTCATTGTTTCCTCAAGGTATCCTTCCATTTGAAGGTAGCGTACTAAAGCGACGGCATACATTGGATCTCTTTTGGGAAATCCCTCAAAAAGAATAAAAGGATCAATTACAGTGCCATTACTTGCCGATTTTAATAGTGAAAGTGAATCCGAATCCATTAATTCCACCTCATATCAATGAAATAGCCACATCGTCCTCCACATCTAACATGCACACTTGGCTTCAGCTGTTTCTAATTTTATAGATTACTTTTGATCGACTGAATCTTAGAATAAATCGGTTAACGACTTGGATAAACATAATGGTCAACTGAAATCATGTGTATCGTGACCGGCCTGCATTTGACTATTTATCGATAAGAACCTCAATTCCGCATTCAGAGTATAAGCGTGTACAGAGGTCGAGCACCTTCTGCTGATATTCATCTGTGCCCCATGTATAAGAAATGAAGACCTTAGGGTCCGCAATAGTTTGCATGCTTCTCTGCTCCCTTCAGCTGTTGAACGTCATATTTTTGCTACGAAAAAGTTCGCCGGAAGGAAATACAACTCATGTGATTTGTCGTGCAGCTTTCGATAAAGTTAAAGTTATCTCTACATAAGCAATTAAACCTTTTCTTTAAATATAACTGTTCCAAGCTCAGAAAAATCCCAGCGCCCATTCTTATTCGACTGTGAATGTACTTTTAGCGTCTTTATATTGCTTCTGCCACCCATCTTAAAAACATTTTTGGCGATCCAATAGCTATGTTTAGGGTTTAAAGTTGGATAGAGATTAATACCGTGAACATTGCTTGGAAATTGCCTAACAGTATTTTGAACGCTTTCATAAAAATTCTTGCTGAAGCAGCGTACAGAATCCTTTTTGTTGTCTCGCTGAATCCATACTGTTGATAAACTACTTGTGCTTGCGGGTAACATTGCTTTAGTAACAGGATAGGTATCAGCTAATATAAGATTTATGGTATTTGTATAATCACTAGATGGGCGTAATATATTAATATTTTCGTTATCTATATCCCTGTAATCATTATCCTGTCCATAGTCATACTCCGCAAAGGTGTCCCTAATAACTAATTTAAATTGCATTCCGTTAGGAACCCTTACAAGGCTACATTTATTATATCCGAGGATTTTTGAGCAAAACCAATAGCCAGCATAATAATGGTCGTGATATAGACCTCCAGTATTCAAAAGTCTTTCTTTATTGCTCCGCCGGATAAAAGGCAGTACCACTAAAAGCATAAGAGCAATACCGATAGTGTAATTTCCCAATTCCATTAGGTAATAATATGGTGCCGTATCAAAATCAATGGTATTGTATACAAATATTGTCTGAAACTTAGATGCAAAATCTAATATGATCGGAATAACTAATGCTACGACAAGAAAGGCTGCCTGCATTAATGGTCGTATCCAATCTTTAAATCTCTTCATCAAAAATCACCTCATTCCACATAAATGTTGTTAGCTCTGTAACCTTTTGCGAAAGAATTGAAAATCCCCAAAGGCGTAACCCTTCATAACCAGCAATCAAATGAATCTGTGTGTCATTACTAGAGCTACCTCTCCCAATTTCCTGCCAGTTCGCAAAATCCAGAATGGAATATGATGGGATTGGCTCTGGGTGAGTATGCCACTCTCCGATGTAAGCGTAAACTCTTTCACTTTCTTCATATAGATTTTTATAAAAGCTAATATGGCCTTTATCTTTACGATAAAACCTGTTTCGATGTCTTGTATCTCTAGGCATTGGCTCTGTTGCGAATTCTATGATTAAGTTATTATTTGAAAGGTTTTCTCGCCCAATAAGTACGCCTCCCGCTTCACAGGACTTTAGGTCACATTGAAGATATTTCTTAATAATAGCCAATACGCTACTACATATTTTAATCTTCCTGCCGTTATTTTCAAATACCATATAATTACCCACATACTCTACACTTAACACTTTTGAATCGGGAACCTGGTATAGCTTCCACATCGTTTGATTGTCGTGCATATATAGCCGATACTTTATAGCTTGCTCTTTCAAAGTGGTAGCCTTCTCCCTTTAAAGAAACCAACACATTATCACAACACCTACCCTCAATGAGCCGAGCAATCCAATCCATGCAGAGAGTAGATGATTTTAATGATATAGTTGATCCATAAGGAACAAATGAACCTCCACATCCTGCCAAATTTCTGGTGATATTTTGTCCGGGAGCACAATATGCTGTTGAATCATATAATTCCTGATTTTCTTCGCTCCATTTGAAAAAACATTCATAACAACCTGCATAAGCTGTGTTTATTACTGCAAGATGACACCCTATATCAAGCGGCTCATTCCACACATACAAGGCTGGTGCAGTTATATCTTGAGTAAATATGGTTTTATTGAGCCAACGATTTATGTTGTGATTACCCGTTGCCGAAATAATAAGATCATATTCAGCAAGATCTATGCTTTTATCTTCGATTAAATTTCTGATATTGCCATCAACAGCCTTTAAGCTAAGGTCAGGGATGTTTTTCTCAAAATATCGTGCCAATGCATCCGCCTTGTATTGGCCAATATATTCAATGCCAAGAAAGTGTCTAAATATATTTTCTGGTAGGAGAATGTCTGAGTCAACCAAGGTAATGTTTTCAAAGCCAGCTTTTATCAAATCATTAACTAGGTATCCCCCTACGGAACCACATCCAATAAGCAGACATTTCTTCTCATCTAATAATGCGTGGTTAGAAGTCCTGCTCATGAGATGAGACTTGTCTATTCTTTGAACATAAAGCGGATAAATATTACTAGAAGGTGTTGTTGCCTCTATTTGAGCAAATCCCTCCATTCGTAATACAACGGCATTCTTGATTAATACTCCAAAGCAAGTAATAATTCCATTGGGTTGTTCTAGATCAAATACAAATAGTTTATCGTTGCCGACTTTGTGCAGAAATCTTGAGTACTCATTCAAAGGAATCAACTTTAACAAGCTATTGATAAACTGGATACTCAATTGTTCTCTAGCATCTGGAGGATAAAGAAAATCTACTGCATGAATGCGAAAATAGACACCATTATGCTGCGAATCATTAATGTTCCATGTTCTAAAGTCTTCCAAAGAAGCCGATGCAAATAATTCAGTCTCATTCAGCCTTTTCAGGTATGAAGGATAATTCTCATTTTTGCGGCGCGAAACGGTTTCATTTGCATAGTTGATAAGTTGAGTTCTTGGCACGGTTGGAATAGCACATTTTATGATGCGCTTTCTTGGTAGTTGACGCCAATAAAGGGAATACTCCTTTATGAAGTCTTCTTTGTTTTTTTCGTTTAGACCGTCTGAAATAATTTGAATTGCTCGTGTGATACATTGATTTAGAAGTCCGTAGAGATTGATATCAATCAACACACCCTCCAAGTCAAACAGACATATTTTCCCTTCAGTATCCACATGAGGGATATACGGGAAAACTTTGTAGTCTTCAATATATATATCAATAAGCTCTTGTTCCCACCCTGCTGGTATGCCAATAAAAACTGGTATCATCTGCCCTGCCGCTGATATTTCACAAGATATGAAGCACTCATATGTAATCTCCATATATGTTTTCTTACCTTGGCAGACGATAGCAGCAACCTTACAATTATCCAAAAGAGTCTCGTAAACTGCATCAAGATTCATATTAAAATATACTAATTTACTCCCGATGCACTAGAAGACGGAATATAGTTGCTCTGCTGTTTTGAAGTATTCTTAACCGTTGGCACATGAAAATCATTGCCGAATATTCTTTGCAATTTTTTACACTGCTCAACCTCGTCAGCTTCAGCTTTCACTTCTTCTAAATCACGAACCAACTTTTCTATTTTATCCTTGAAATCTGTCATCTGTGAGTCAGTCATCTTTATAAAAGCATCTGTATTACTCTCAAAGTATAACGTGCTGGGCATTGGATAAGTGATACGATATAATAACCTGTTTTTATCATTAACACCTACAAAGACAAACAAGTCTTTTATCTGCTTTGCTAGCGACAGCACAGAGTTAAAATCATCATAGCCATCCCCAACTGTATAGGATTTAAAATAATCAGCAGCGATTAAAGTGATTCCTATGCTTGCTGGCTCTGCATGTCCGCTGCTGTCAAACTTCAGATTTTTCCATCGTTTAATATAGCGTATTACGCGACGATATTGGTCACGCGCATCCTTAGCAACAGCATTATTGATGTATTCAATCAAACCATTAGGATCTGATTTTTCCCAACATATTTCTTCTGGAGTGCTATCTTTGCCACGTGCCAAATACATCTGGCTATCGTGATTCGCCTTATCAGCATATGCGTAGAGCACTAAATCAACATGGTACGCTGCTTCTCCATCTTTCTTGTATGTTACAGTAACACAGGGCTTTTTGATAGCTGCACCATATTCGGTATGATCCTTCAGAATATCCTGTACAATATTCTTGAGTTCCATCGGCTCATAACTCTCGTAATCGACATTAAATTTTAAACCAACATCAATATCATATTCCTTATCATCAAGAGGCTCTGTGCCAATGTACATGCCATAGCTCCCTTGATTAAGAACATCAAACGCCGGTAATTTCCCGCTATTCCTTAAGATATCGACTAATATCTCGCGCTTATCCTTCAGTTCCGTCCTTACGTCATAATCAAGTTTTATCCTATCATGAAATGCCAAGAATTCTGTTTGTAAACTCATCGAAATTTCCTCCTTATTATTGTTTTATACACTGCATCATGCGTAGTTCGGTATTTTTGCTCCACTTGTCCTTCGTTGAGTCGCTATTATTGCTATTACGTGACCTTTTCTGAACTTCCGATTATGCTAAATATGTGACCCTCGCCGAGCTTCCATTATAACGATAATCAGCTAATCCATTTCTTTTTGTTTCGACACGATCTGCTTTTCACCTGTAGTGGACCATCAATTTTCATGTCACTTTACCGCAATGATGATACTCATCGTCGTATTGGATATTTCCCCAAATTATGTATGTCTCTTAATAAGTGTACATCAAATAAACCGATAATAATAGACATATTTTGCATGAATGGCTCATAGCTCATGAATGAGTTTCGGATAAGATCGTTCACGTATAGCGACAGAACGTCTCCCCATAAAATGGAATATCATAGCATCGGGGGGTGTGCACCTTTTAACGAAAGACCTCCAAATCGCGGGAGGGGTGTGCATACCTTTTGACGATGCTATGTTCAAAGACTAAAATCGCCGCTCCAATGCTGTCTGATTTCTCACCAAAACAACAAAAAAGCCCAGAATATCTGGACTTTCTCATTGTATCAAGACCTACGTCTTTATTTGGCACCCAGTAGGGGAGTCGAACCCCTGTCACTGCCGTGAGAGGGCAGCGTCCTAGGCCACTAGACGAACTGGGCATATCACGGGCGTTTGCCGCGCATTACTAATAATACTGGTTTTCTCGATTGCTGTCAATATGGTTTTTCTAACGCAACGCCGACTGGGCAGACAGCCCGCGCCACACCCGGTTCATGGAAAACAGGCCGAATATTCCAGTGGCCGTCGCTGCCCCAAAGAATAGAACGGTATGAACAAGAGGCGGCAGAATGCCGCTCAAGATCCACATCCGCATTCCTTCTGTAAGATAGAATAGCGGATTGAGGCGCATAAGCAGCACCGTTAAATCAGGTACAGCGTATATAAAAGGCCACACGATTGGCGTTGTCCAAAACAACAGTGGAAGCGTGATTTGTATGCCCTCTTCCGCAGCGGAAAACAAAGGCGCAAACGCAGACGCGAGCAGACCCTGCGCCACAGCGTTGAACAGATTGCAGAAGAGCAGATAGGGCAGCAGATATACGGCTTTTAGGGATATCCCGCAAAAAAGAGCCGCCGCAACAGAAACTGCTGTCCAAAACAAAAGCGTCGGCAACGCGCATAGTGCCTGTGCCGCGCAAAATATGGCAGGTTCGCAACCCCACGCACAAAGTAGGCCGGAATATTCCGATGAACCTTCCAGCGAGCGTTCAACAATTTCTTTGAAATAAAACCAGGGGGATATTCCGCATAACAGGAATACCGTGTATGGCAGACCATTCGTTCGAATTTGACCGCTAAGAGCCCATGACAGTGCAACGACAAGTACTGCCTGCTCTAAAAGCCGCATTCCCCTTACCTTCGTATCTGCCGATCTCCAAAGCGCAAAGGTAAGCGCCATCAAACGCGAACGTGAGCTTTTCAAATTTCACCCCTCCTATACAAAATGCCTGCATACATAGGATGAACCATATGCAGGCAGGCATGTGTGTCAATGCAAGGAGGCCGTGGGTGTTATTGCCGGAAAACGATATTTTTTTCTTGTGCGCTTTCGATGATTGCCAATGATTTCAGGTTGACTCCCTGTTCGCGAAGCCGCTGGCCGCCTGTTTGAAATCCCTTTTCAACAGCAACGCCGACGCCAATCAAATTCGCGCCGGATTGATTTACAATTTCAATCAAACCGCGCAGCGCTTCACCGTTTGCGAGAAAATCATCTACGATCAGCACATTGTCGTTTTCCGTAAGCCACTGCTTGGCCATAAGCAGCGTAACTTTCTTTTTATAGGTATAGGAATAAATTTCGCTCTGATACAGTCCGCCTTCTATATTGTCACTCTTTGCCTTTTTCGCAAACACCAGCGGAACGCCGAATTCCAAAGCAGTAATGGCGCCAAGCGCAATACCGGAAGCTTCCACCGTCAGTATTTTGTTGATTTCCTTTTGCGGAAACAGCCTGCGGAATTCCTTTGCCAGTTGCTGCATGAGCTGTATATCCACCTGATGATTCAAAAAGCCATCGATTTTAATAATGTTGCCCGGCAATACGCGACCCTCTGCGCAAATCCGGTCCTGTAAAAGCTGCATTGCTCTTCCCTCAAATTACGTATAATTTTTCTTTATTATGCGCTAAAATAGGCGTATATTCAAGCATAATTCGCACAAGTTATTAAAATATATTCGTAATTCAATGCGGGTTTGACAATTTTATCGTACAGATGAATCCCCTTGAAGCCCGCAAATTGTTAGGATATAATGAATCTGGAACAGTGCGGATTGATTTATTTACCAGGAGGGTCGTCGTACATGAAAATACAGAAAGTCTCAGAGGCCGTTATCAGGCGGCTGCCCCGATATTATCGCCAGTTGGAACTGCTCGCCGCCAAAAATGTGGAGCGGATTTCATCGAGCGAGCTGGCGCAGCAAATGGGACTTAATCCGTCTCAGGTACGTCAGGACCTGAATTGCTTTGGCGGGTTCGGCCAGCAGGGTTACGGCTACCCCGTACAAAACCTGCATAAGGAAATAGCAGCTATTCTTGGCCTCAATCGCAATTACCGGATGGTGATCGCGGGCGCGGGCAATATCGGTCAGGCTTTATGCAAATACGAGGGGTTTTCCAAGAAAGGGTTCGAAGTAGTAGCGCTTTTTGATATCGACGAAGCGCTCATAGGAAAAACGATCAACGGAAAGCCAATCTTGCATGTCGATACGCTTGGGAGCTTTATTCGCGAAAATGATATAGACATCGGTATAATCACTGCGCGCCGGCGCGCTGCCCAGCCGCTTGCGGATACCATGGTGGAAGCGGGCATCCGCGCCATATGGAATTTCGTGCCCACGGACGTAACTGCCCCCGTCCCCATTGAGAACATTCAGCTCAGCGACAGCATGTTTGTTCTTTCTTACAGGCTCAACAGCCCCGGCAGCGGAAATGAATAACCGGTATTCACGATCTGCAATACAAAACGCCGCCCGTTCTGACTAGAACAGGCGGCGTTCTTTATGCTTTGCGAAACTGCTTATTCTTTTTTCTGACCGGCAGCCGACTGCTGCTCTTTCTCTTCCATTTGCTGCGAATACTGGATTGCTCCGTTGGGATCATCCATCCACAGACGTTCCATGTTGTAATATTTGCGCTCGTCGGGTATAAACAGGTGAACAAGTATGCTCGCATAATCCAGCACAATCCATCTGCCTTCCGGATATCCTTCTTTTCGGCGCAGCGAAAGACCCAATGCGGGCGCCTTATCCTCTACCTCGTCGCAAAGCGCCTTAACCTGCGGAACAGCGCGTCCGCTGCAGATGATAAACCAATCCGCGATAATGGTTTTATCCGCTACGTGGATGGCAAGAATATCCTGCGCCTTTTTGTTATAAAGAATCTCACACAGCGAAAGAACAAGATCTCTGTCCTGCTGCCCGGCCAATTTTTGATTTTCAGGCACATTTACCAGTTTTTCTTCCAAATCCACTTCTCCTTTCTGATATCTCCCGTTATTGATTGAGCTGTACGCTTCCGCCAAGCTCATGCAACGCATTTATGGAATCCGAATGTACCTCAAGCCCTTTTTCCCTGACATACAAAATGGTATCGGTAAGCGCCTTTACGGAAGCGGCGTCAAGATCCTCCATCGCCAGTCGCCGAAGCTCTTCCACGCCTTTGTATTTTCTTCCATATTCGACCATGTCGGCCAGATAAATGAGTTTATCCAGCTTTGTGGCGCTTATGCCCAGCGTGGTATGCCGCCTGATTGCCTGCAGAACAGCTTCATCCGCAACGCCGTATTCCTCACGAGCAATGCGTTCGCCGGTGATGGCATGCGTGAGCGAACCCTTGTCCACTCCTCGCCCACAATCGTGCAGCAACGCCGCAAGCCTCGCCTGCTCAGGGTCCACACCATGCCGCTGCGCAAGCGCCGCTGCCATTCGGACAACGCCCATCGTATGCTTGTACCTATTGGTATTCAACGCGGCACGGCACTTTTCCTGCATGCGCTTGATCTGTTCGGGCAAATATAAGCCCGTTTCATAGATATACCGTTCAACCGCCGGTGAAACAAGCCCCGCAATGGGCAGCGCATGCTCCATATTATCGCGTATGAGCGTAGACGAAATGGGGGGAATGTCCAACGAAACCAACCGGACATCGGCACCATACTCTTGCCTTAATAGTTGTGCTGCCTGCTCATCAGCCGCATTCTGCCCCTTGCGCGGCACAGCCGCAAATATCGCTTCCTTTAAAAGATCGGGCGCATTTCGCCAGGTTGGCAGATCCTGCAGCATATCGCTGCCTACAATGACAAACCACTCTGCGCTGGGGTACAGCAGTTTCAGTTCATGAAGGGTATCCGTGGTATAGCTTTTCCCCGGACGCTTCATTTCAATATCACAGGGAACCAATCCTTCAGAAGCTTTTGCCGCAAGACAAACCATTTCGTACCGCAGCAAGGCGTCAACATGTCCCTGAACCTGTTTGTGCGGCGGATCCTGCGCAACGATGAGCAGCACTTCGTCAAGGAAGAGCAGGTCTTTTACTCCCTTTGCCATAGCAATATGCGCGGCATGCACCGGATTGAATGTTCCTCCCAGTATTCCGATGCGGCGCGGACATTCTTGCGTCATCCTTAATAAATCCTTCCCAGTCGCAGGCACACTACAGCACTGCAAAGATTCAGTATATGTTTACCTGTCTGTTTTGTCAAACAAGCGTTTTCCGGGCAATTCGGCACATATTTTCACACGCACGCAAGTATTTTGTGAAAAAAAACGTGTCCTGTTACACATATTATACACCAAAGACCGCAAACAACGCATACGAAACCATACTTCGGAAATACTCAAAGCAGTTAAAAGGAGGACATGCCATGGACAGGGACTTGAAACGGTATTTCAAACAGCAGCAGCACGGCGGCCGCGGCAGCGCAGCACGCCTGATGGATGGCATTGCGCTGCGCCTTGTATTTGCGGCGGCATGCTATCTTTGGTTCAAATACAATGTCGAAAATCAGGTGGCAATCATACTTCTGACATCTGTGACGACATTGCTGTTCCTTGCCGCAGCCCAACTGTGGCAGGAAATATCCTTCGACAGATTTGTTCAGCGTGAACGCGATCGACTGCTGGACTCGGTGCTGCGCGAGCGGCTGCTGCTGCTTAGCGCCTCCTCGTTCAGGGACTTATGCAAAAGCGTATTGGAACAGATTACGGGCCAGGATGAAGCTTACTTGTGGTGCGTACAGCGTGCGGCGCCGCTGAGTGAAGACGATGTTCTGCAGGCCTACAGGGCTGCGAGATCACATAATGCGCTGCGGTTGTGCATCTGCAGTTTGTCTAACTGTTCGCCGACCGCATCGGCTTTGATGAACAGGCTGCCCATTCATGCGGAAATACTCAAGCCGGATTTGCTGCTGCGCATGGCGCGGCAAACGGAAGGTTACAGTGTCAGTCAGTCAGATCTGGAAACGCATATCAGAAGCAGCCAGATCCAACACCGGGAAAAACGCGCGCAAATGCAGGCACAGCCGTTTGCGGCAGGCCGCGCGAAAAAATACTTGTTATGCGCAGCAGTACTCATAGCGGCATCGTTTTTAACGGGTTACGCGCTCTATTACCGCATGCTTGCCGGCGTATGTCTGCTGCTGAGCGCGACTTCCTACATGCTCAACCGGCCCGCACCCGTCCAGATAGCGGATCAATAAAAATTTGGCAGGCATACCTGCATTTTTAAGAATGTCTCGCCCGTACCCCGCGCATGCTAATAGCGTGCCGGGGGTGTATTCCCAAATACGAAAGGAAAAGGAGGGCGAAACAAATGGCATATAATCAGAACAACAATACCAATAACCCGAACAGCACCGAGCAGAAGCAGCGCACCAATCAGCAGCAGCAACAGCAGAAGCAGAATCAGGGCCAGCAGAAGCAAAAACAGCAGATGCCCAACCCGACCCAGTACTAATTCGGGCGGGCATTTGCCCGTGATCGTCTAGCCAGGTATGTTCTGAGCATTTTAGCTTCAACATATCAGGCGACCAGAAAACTACCTCTTTCGTTGTTCCTGCGCGCGCGTTACTCCGTTCATTGCGCAGACAGGATGAACTGAATGAACCCGAACGGCCAAGCAAAAGGGCAACGCAGACATGCGTGCCCTTTTGCTCATTTAAATACTCCTATCATACTTCAATTCGACAATTCCGGCTTTATCAATAAACGCCATGCAGCACCGCTTGCACGCAGGGCAGAATATATGTTAGCGTGCTTTCGCGCGAGGGATTGCGCATAGCGGATAAAACCGTTATCATAATGGCATCGGACCTAAATAAAGCGGATGCATCCATTTACTTCCGGAAAGGATTGCTCAGTATGGCGATCAAGAATTTTGATGAACTCATTCAGAAAGTAAAAAGCGGCAAAAAGAGCACTGTGGCACTGGTGGAAGCCAACGATACACATGCTCTGGAAGCAGTCATACACGCAGCGGATATTGTGGACGCCGTACTCATCGGCAACAGGGAAGCAATTATTGCATCGCTTGCGGAGCTTGGGCAGGATGCCTCCCGCTTCCCCATTGTGGAAGTGCCCGAAGGCATGCATCCGTCCGTCTGTGCGGCCAACCTCATACACGAAGGCCGCGCGGATTTTCTGATGAAGGGCAAAATCATGACGGGCGATCTCCTAAAGGGTGTGCTCTCCCCGGAAGCTAATCTCCGCTCGGGCGGACTGATGAGCCACGTAATGATGGTGGAAGTGCCCGGGTACCACAAGCTGCTGTGCGTGACCGACGGCGGCATGTGCACTTATCCGGATTTGGAAAAGAAAAAGCATATCGTGGAAAACGCAGTGCGTTTCTTTCACGGTCTTGGCTATGAAAAGCCCAATGTTGCCGCGCTTTGCGCCATAGAAACTGTCAATCCCAAAATGCAGGATACAGTCGACGCCGAGGCGCTCAAGGAAATGAGCCTTTCGGGCGAGCTTCCTTCCTGCTATGTCGAAGGCCCCATTTCTTATGACCTTGCCATGGTGCCGGAACTTTCCGAGGTAAAAGGATACCATTGCCCCTGCGCCGGCGATTTTGATATTTTATTTGTTCCTGAAATAGTAGTGGGAAATGTACTGGGCAAATGCCTCGTGTATACCTGCGGCGGCCGGATGGCCGGCATCGTGCAGGGCTGCAAAGTGCCCATCGTTCTGACTTCGCGCGGTTCTTCCTCCGAAGAAAAATACTACGCGCTCGCACTTGGCGCGGGCGTATGCGGCTGAGGTGACTATGGAGCGGATATTGGTTATCAACCCCGGCAGCACCTCTACGAAAATAGCCGTATATGAAGATGATAAGCGGGTTTTGAGCGAGACGCTGCGCCATTCCAACGAAGATCTTACGCACTTTTCCTGGGTAATGGAGGAAGTCGACTATCGAAAATCCCTTATTGAACAAAGCCTTAAGGATCATGGAGTAAGCTTAAGCACGCTGACCTGCATCATGGCACGCGGAGGCATGCTCCCGCCCGTCGAATCGGGTGGATACACTGTTACGCAGGAAATGGTGGATTATCTTTATTCCGTCAAAACAGGCGCTCATGTTTCCAATACAGCCAGCGTCATCGGCTTTGAAATGGCAAACGAAGTTGGCATACCCGCCTATGTATACGACCCTGTCTCTGTCGACGAACTTGAACCGATCGCGCGTATTACCGGAGTTCCTGAACTCCCCAAACGAAGCCAGGGCCATGCCCTCAATACGCATGCCATGGCACGTCATTGCGCTCGAGATATACTGCACAAACCTATTGAAGAATGCACATTCATAGTCGTGCATATCGGCGGGGGCATAAGCTCATGGCTGATTCACAAAGGCCGGTCCATCGATATGTACAGCGACGACGACGCTGGTTTCGCACCCGAGCGCAGCGGCAGGCTGCAGGCACTCCCACTGATAAAGCTGTGTTACAGCGGAAAATACACTCTCGAACAGCTCTCCAAAATGATCCGCGGCAACGGCGGCCTTCGCGCATTGCTCGGAACCAGCGACGCGCGGGAAGTGGAAGCGCGCATCGCCGCAGGCGACGAATACGCAAAGCTCGTATATGACGCATTCTGTTATGGCATTGCAAAAAGCATAGGAGATCTTGCCACCGCTGTGCGCGGTAAGGTCGACCGTATCATATTGACCGGCGGCATCGCCTATTCCAAAATGGTGACGGACAGCATATGCTCTTATGTGGATTGGATCGCACCGGTGGAACTGATGCCCGGGGAGTTCGAAATGGAAGCGCTCGCCGAAGGCGGGCTCAGAATACTGCGTGGTGAGGAGTCGCCCAAAACGATCGACTGGCAGAAATACAAGAACTGACATAAGCGTACTTGAAGCCGTCTGCCGGGAACGTATCGTGCACAGGCATTGGGCGCACGCTAATACGTATGGATAAGTGGAATTATCGAATTCAAACGCTGCGCGCCAGTCGGCAGGGACACATACGCATTCGCCGCAGAAGGCCTGTGCGCATGCTGACGGTTGCGCTTGTGATAGTCGGACTGCTGTTGTTGGCCGCGCTTGCGTTCGCGCTCAAAGGGATTATCGTTCCATCGGCCCCATCGCCAACGCCTTCGTTCACGCCATCGGCATCGCCTACGCCATCCCCCTCGCCTTCGCCCACGGCAATGCCGACGCCTTCGCCCACAGCGTCGCCTTCGCCTTCTCCGTCGGCGGCGCCTTCGCCATCGCCTTCGCCTACACGCACGCCCAAACCCACGGCGCGGCCTACCCCTACGCCCACCCCGGTAGAGATTCCTGAAGAATCGCCTACGCCGAGTCCCGGGCGAACGCCGCGGCCGCCGATTACCCCTAAGCCAACGGATACCCCTGAACCCACGACACAAACTCCGCCCGTGACAACGGAGCCGATACCGGATATCAGCCCCGGTCAGATTGTATAAGCGGGAAATCAATATTTTTGCGGCATACCCTTTTTGCGCCTGTTCACGAACAGCGCGCGCCGCTATGGAGGAATCATGGACACACGTCCCATCGGCATTTTCGACAGTGGCCTGGGCGGCGTATCTACGCTGCGTCAGGCCATCCATTTGCTCCCCAATGAGAATTTCGTATACTACGGAGATAACGGCAACGCACCGTACGGCAGCCGCAGCGATGAGGAAATACGCGTACTTTCACGGAATGCTGTGCAATTTTTAATTGATAAAGGAACCAAGGCCATACTCTTGGCATGCAATACATCTACAGCGGCAGCATACGAGCAACTCAAGCAAATTTCACCTATTCCCATCATCGGTATTGAACCGGCCATATTGCAGGCCGCCGCGCTCGGAGGATCAGGCCGTATACTCATGATGTCCACCGAGGCCACCGCCCGCATGCCCCGCTATCATATGCTGCGCGAAAAGCTGCCGGACCCTGCCCGTGTAACTGACGTACCCTGCAGCTCGCAGTTTGTCTGGCGGGTGGAGCATGGCGTGTCCGATCCCGGCGGATATGACGACCTGTTCGACGCTGCGCTTGCGCCTTTCCATGGCGAGACGGTGGATGCCATTGTACTTGGCTGCACGCATTACCTGTTTTTTCAAAGCCAGCTTGCGCAATACGCACGCTCCCATTTTAATGGCGAACAACGCTTTTTCGACGGCGGACGTGCCTCTGCGTCCGCGCTTTTACAGACTTTGGAGCAGAATGACATTTTGAATTCAGATGGACCGGGCGGCATAACGTTCTACACAAGCGGGGATTACGATACCTACCACGCCAGATTTATGTCGTTGCTGCATCAACCTATGCATATCGAAGGTATGGAATTATGAGCCTATGATAAAGTCCTACGGACATTATAGGCCATCGGTAAAGTCCCTTGGACTTTGCCGATGGGTTTTCTGTGGGTTAAAATGCAGCTAATGGCTGCATTTTTTCCACCGATTTGACGCGCATGTCGTCAAATCGGATCCAAAGTGGGGGATTTTAGAATCCCCCACACCCCCATAGAGGGTTTGCCGATACCTGCAAAGTCCTACGGACTCTATATGGGGCTTTCTGCAGGTCAGAATCCGCTCATGGCGGCATTCTTCTGCAAATTCGACGAATGAATCGCCGAATTTGAATGAAAGCAGGGGATTTTTATTCCATCGGCCCCCAGAGAGGGAATTCCACAGAGCCGTTATGCTGTGATGAATATCAAAGGAAACCTCTCAAAAAATGATATGTCTATAAAACAAGGGCAATTAGCCCTTTTTTTTATTTAGCGCCGCGGAATTTTCTGCATAAGCGCCCGCCATGTTTCCGCATCTACTTCGCCCGTCACTTTGAGCTTGCGAGAAGCCTGAAACCTCCTGACGTCGGCGGCAGTCGCCGGGGAAAAGCATCCGGTCAGGCCGCCTTCCGTCGGACTGTACAGCAACAGCGCATCCTGCAGCACAAATACGTGAACGCCGCGCATGCCCTGCTTGAGCCGTGGATAACATCCATGCAATCCCGCCGCGGGCGCTATGCTTTTTTCCACATGCAGCCAGCCCGGCGTTGAAAACGGCGGCTCTACGCGGTCAAATCCGCAGCGCGAAAGCGCAAGCCTGGTAAGGCGCATCTGCGTAGGTGTATCCAGTTTATAGCCAATGTCGAATGCGAGTCCAGCGTAATGCGCGGATTCCCCTTCATGCCCTCCCTCTTTCAGGCGGCGGAAGGCATATCGTACGGTTAAAGGCTCTATCATCGCAAGCAGCTGTTCAAGCGCACGCAATGCCCTGATATCGGTCCACAATATATCCGAGGCACTGCGTCCCTGAAACGCGCGCACTGTGAGCAGTCCAAACTTAGTGCCCGGCATCGGGTCATCGGGCAAGAGGGTTTTGGCGATCCATTCTCCAGATTGCGGATCGAAAACATACACCATTCCTGCAGCCACCTTCCCCCTTGTTGTCCGCACCCTGCTTACAATGTATGAGCGGTATGCGGCAAGGGTGAAAAAAGCAATTCTTTGAATGCTGGCATATTTATAGAGGAATATTGCGTTATTCATGCTTTTCAAAACTGCGGGGACGGCGTATCATGATGGGAAATACATTGGCTTCAATCCTCATTGGAAGGAGACCCGATATGGAAACATTTTGGAGCCGCACCGCACAGGAAATGCTGCAGCTGCTGCAGGCAGATGAAAGCGGCTTATCAGCCGCCGCCGCACAAACACGCCTGAATGCCCATAAACAAGCCGGGACAAAAAAATCGCAGGGCCGCAGCGCCGCGACTTTGCTGTTATCTCAGTTTAAGAGTCCGGTCATACTGATATTGCTTCTGGCTACGGGTATTTCCTTTTATGTAGGGGAAACTACGGACGCGTTCATTATTATTGCCATCATTCTCATCAGCGCCGTGCTGGGTTTTTACCAGGAATTCGGCGCGAGCAGGGCCGTAGCCAAACTGCTTGCCATGGTACAGGTCAAGACCACTGTATTGCGGGACGGCAAACAAACAATCATTCCCGTAAGCGATGCCGTACCCGGCGATATCTGCGTGCTCAAAGCAGGTGATGTTGTGCCCGGAGACTGCCGCATACTCAGCTGCGTCTCGGCAATGGCGGACGAATCTGCGCTGACGGGCGAATCTTATCCCGCAGAAAAAAACACGAATGTTCTCCCCGAGAATACGCCGCTCGCGGCCCGAACAAACTGCATTTGGATGGGCACGCATGTGATAAGCGGAACGCTGACGGCGCTTATCGTAAACACCGGCAAGGATACCCAGTTCGGGCAGCTTTCCGAACGCCTGCGCCTGCGACAGCCGGAAACGGAATTTGAGCGCGGTGTCAGGAAATTCGGCTCCATGCTGCTTGTCGTCACGCTGATATTGCTCAGCTTTATATTTGCGGCAAACATTATATTCCAAAAGCCGTTATTGGACGCTTTCATGTTTTCTCTGGCGCTCGCGGTAGGGCTGACGCCGCAGCTGCTTCCCGCCATCATCAGCGTCAACCTTTCCCGCGGCGCAAAGGAAATGGCAAGCCTGCAGGTCATTGTCAAGCGTCTCTCCGCCATTGAGAACCTTGGCAGCATGAATGTGCTTTGTTCAGACAAAACAGGTACGCTGACGGACGGGATGGTAAAATTAAAAGATACGCTCAACACATCTGGGCAGCACAGCGATACAGTATTTTTGTATGCGTATCTCAACGCCAGCCTTCAATCCGGCTATCTGAACCCTATTGACGAAGCGGTGCGCGCGCAGGCAGCGCCCGATACCACACGGTTTACGAAGATCGACGAGCAGCCGTACGACTTCATACGGAAAAGGCTGAGTATACTGGTTCTTGAAAAAACGCAGGATACCGAGCGCCGTACGCTTATTGTAAAAGGTGCGTTCGATAAGGTGCTTTCTGTCTGCACAAACGTTGAAAGCGAAAACGGGGACGTACTGCCGCTCACGCAGGAAAAAAGCGAAGAGCTCAAGGCGCTTTATCAATCATACAGTGCCCAAGGGTATCGGACGCTGGGAATAGCCGTCAAAACCTGCGCGCAAGACTGCCCAGTAGGCAGGGACAACGAAGCGGATATGGCATTTCTGGGTTTTTTGATACTCTACGATCCCCCGAAGCCCGGCATTGCGGAAACCATACAAAAACTGAACGCGCAGGGAATTCAGCTCAAAATCATAACCGGCGACAACCGCTACATTGCCAAGAGCGTCATGAATCAAATCGGTCTTGAGAATGCTGAACTCATGACAGGCGCACAGATTCGTGAAACCACCGATCTTGCGCTGATCCACCGGGCCGTGAATGCCACCGTATTTGCGGAAGTCGAACCCAACCAAAAGGAACGCATTATACTCGCCCTCAAGAAAACGGGCAATGTTGTGGGATATATGGGAGACGGCATCAACGACGTATCCGCTCTGCACGACGCAGACGTGAGCATATCTGTTGACAGCGCTGTGGATGTGGCCAAAGAAGCCGCGGATATTGTGCTGCTGCAAAAAGACCTCGCCGTATTAAGCGCCGGTGTGAACGCAGGGCGGCGTACATTCGCCAACACCATGAAATATGTATTTATGGCCACCAGCGCGAACTTTGGCAATATGTTCAGCATGGCGGGCGCTTCGCTGTTTCTTCCTTTCCTGCCGCTGCTTCCAAAGCAGGTACTGCTCACGAATTTAATGACAGACTTCCCAGAAATGACGATTGCGGCCGACAATGTAGAGCCGGAAGCTGTAGAAAAGCCCCGCAAGTGGGATATTCAGTTTATACGCCGCTTTATGGTCACATTCGGGCTCATCAGTTCCGTATTTGATTACCTGACGTTTGGGGTACTGATGCTTCTCTCCCATTCCTCCGCGGAACAGTTTAGAACGGGATGGTTTGTGGAATCGGTCGCATCCGCGGCGCTGATCGTGTTGGTGCTAAGAAGCCGCAGGTCGCTGCTGCGGGCACGGCCGGGCAAGAGTCTTCTCATCTCGACATCGCTTGTGGTGCTCGCAGCCGTGCTGCTGCCTTACACGCCGATTGCAGCAGTATTGGGGTTTTCGGCGCTGCCCGTGCATTTTCTGCCAATCATAGCCGCAATCATATTGCTGTATATATTGGCAGCAGAAGCGGCCAAGCGGATATTTTACCGGCGCTACGGTCAATAGAGTAGGTTATTGTTCGGTTATAACCGACATTATCCATTCAAGTAGGGCTGGAATCGTCGTGAATTTCTTGCGTTCGCGCAAGCCGCACGCTATAATAGAAATCGGCTATTCTTTGGGGGAAAGCATCCATATTCCACGCGAACGTGCATATTTATGCATAGAACGCCGCTGTAAAGTATTCTATACGCGTAGAAGCGCGCTATATAAATTTTTCAGGGAAAGGTATGGAGGGATATGCATCGTATATTAACCCTCAACGCCATATCGGATGCGATTTATGAAGCGTTGAGCCCGGAACGGTATGTAGTGTCTGATCAGGAAGAAGACCCCGCCGCCATACTCGTTCGCAGCGCGGACTGCAGGGAACGCCCCATTAACCAAAGCCTCCTCGCGATCGCCCGCGCCGGGGCGGGTATCAACAACATTCCCATTGCGCAGTGCACCCAGGCAGGCGTGGCCGTGTTCAACACGCCGGGCGCAAACGCAAACGCCGTAAAAGAACTGGCGCTGTGCTGCATGCTTCTGGCGTCACGCAACGTTATGGAAGGCGTCGTGTGGGCAAACTCGCTGACCGGCAGCGATATTCCCCTGCAGGTAGAGCAGGGCAAACGAAAATTTGTGGGCGGCGAGCTTGCCGGCAAAACGCTCGCGGTAATCGGTCTGGGCGCGATCGGCGTTATGGTCGCCAACGACGCGCATGCTATCGGCATGCATGTCATAGGCTACGACCCGTTTATCTCTGTAGAGCATGCATGGGGATTATCGCGATCCATCCGGCGCGGCAATTCTCTGGAAGAAACGTTGCCGCACTGCGATTATGTCACCGTGCATATTCCTCTTATGGAGCAGACCCGCGGGTTCATCAACGCACGCATGCTTTCGCTTATGAAACCCGGCGCCATGCTTTTAAACCTCGCCCGGGGCGAACTAGCGGATAACGCCGCTGTACTCGCCGCAGTCGATTCCGGCGCGATTTCGCGCTATATTACGGATTTCCCGGATGAAGGTCTCATTAACCATCCCGGCATTATCTGCGTGCCGCATCTGGGCGCGACAACGCCCGAAAGCGAAGAAAACTGCGCTCGCATGGCAGCGCGGGAACTGCACGAATATCTCGCTTACGGCAATATCTGCAACAGCGTAAACCTGCCGCAATGCGTAATGGGTCCTTCCGGCGAACATCGAATCTGCGCGTTGCATCGAAACATCACGAACATGGTGGGGCAGATCACCGCCGTCATCGCTGCGGAAGACTGCAATATCGCCAACATGATTAATAAAAGCCGCGGGGATATCGCGTATACCATATTGGATCTGGACAATCCGCTGCCCGAGAACGCCATGCACCGCCTAAGTGAAATCAGCGGCATGATGCGCGTACGCGCCATGTGTCTCGAATAAGACAGAGGGAATCATCACAATGAAGTGCGTTTCCCGCGAGAAATCAGGAGGAATCAGATGAACCGTTACACCAATTCCATTGGCGTGCAAGTACCAGAAGTACTGCTGCCCCGCAAAGACGCGGATTTTTACAAATGGGCCGTGGTGGCCTGCGACCAGTACACGTCGCAGCCCGCCTATTGGGAAGAAGCCGCTTCCATTGCAGGCGAAGCGCCTTCCACGCTCAACCTCATACTGCCCGAAGCATATTTGGGCAAACCCGGCGAGGCAGAGCGCATTGTGCGTGTAAAAGAGACCATGCGTAAATACCTGGCCGATGGCGTGTTTGAGAAAAGGGAGCCCGGCTTCGTGTTTGTCCGCCGCAGCGCGGAAGGCAAAGAGCGCCTCGGTCTCGTCATGGCGCTGGACCTTGAACATTATGATTACAGCAAGGGCGCAAAAACACTGATCCGCGCGACCGAAGGCACCATCGTGGATCGCATACCGCCCCGTCTGCGCATTCGCGAAGGCGCGCCCATAGAGCTTCCGCATATACTCGTGCTCATCGACGACCCCGCACGCACCGTGATTGAACCGCTTGCGGACAAGCTTTCCGATATGGAATTGCTTTATGATACCAATCTGATGCTAAACGGCGGTCATATTACCGGCCACCATGTCAGCAAGCCCGCTCTTATTGAGCAGGTACTCAATGCGCTTGCTGCGCTGACCGATGCAAAAGCGTTTGCACAGAAGTACGGTGAAGGCGCTGCGCCGTTGCTGTTCGCCATGGGCGACGGCAACCATTCCTTCGCTACGGCGAAAGCGGCTTGGGAAGCCATCAAACAAACACTTTCCGAGAGCGAGCGCGCAAACCATCCTGCCCGCTATGCGCTGGTCGAGATCGAAAATGTGCATGACGAAGGCATCGTATTCGAGCCCATCCACCGCGTGCTCTTCGGCGTGGACCCTGAAGCCGCCATCGTCGCGCTTAAAGCCCAGCTCGCGAGCCTGAACGGTTCGGCGGAACGCATACTCTGCGACAACCGCGAGCAAGTGAATGAACTGTTGAAAACCGTGTCTGACGGCGTACATCTGCTGCCCTATTTCCATGGCGGCAAGTGCGGACTGTTCCGCGTAACTTCCCCCGCCCAGCAGTTGAGCGTTGGCACGCTGCAGACCGCTATCGACGCTATGCTCAAGGAAATGCCCGGCAGCGAAGTGGATTATATCCACGGCGAGGACGTCGTGCTTGAGCTTTCCGGCCGCGCGGATGCGGTAGGCTTCCTGCTGCCCGCCATGAAGAAGAGCGAGCTGTTCCCCACCGTCGTGTTTGACGGCGCTCTGCCGCGCAAAACATTCTCCATGGGCGAAGCGAACGAGAAGAGATACTATTTGGAGTGCAGAAAAATTTTACCATAAACGGAGGCCAGCAGGCATGAAAGTCAAGGTTGCCAAGTTTGGCGGCAGCTCTCTCGCAGACGCCGCGCAGTTCCGCAAAGTAAAAGCCATTATGGACAGCGACGAGGCGCGTCTGTTTGCAGTGCCCTCCGCCCCAGGCAAGCGGACTTATACCGACAAAAAGGTCACGGATCTGCTTTACCGCTGCCAGTCACGCGCGGCGGCCGGGGATCATTTTGAGGAAGAATTCGACCTCATCGCGCAGCGCTATATCGACATCGCGCAGGAATTGAACCTAAAGGTGGATATCCGCCCGCATCTGCAGACGGTATGGTCGGAGATTAAGCGCGGCGCTTCGCCGGATTACGCCGCCAGCCGTGGAGAATACCTCAACGGACTGCTGCTTGCGGATTATTTGGGCTATGACTTTGTCGACGCCGCGGAAGTTATTAAATTTACGGCAGACAGCAAATTTGATTCTGAGCTTACGCAGCAGCTCATGCAGGAGCGAGTTGCGGGCAGGAAGCATGTAGTCGTGCCCGGATTTTACGGCGCTTTGCCGGATGGGAGCATCAAGGTGTTTCCTCGCGGCGGTTCGGATATCACCGGCGCAATCGTCGCGCGCGGCGTAAACGCAGACCTCTATGAAAACTGGACGGATGTTTCCGGCTTCATGATGGTAGATCCGCGCATCGTAAAAGATGCCGTACCCATCAAAATTGTCACGTATTCCGAACTGCGCGAGCTCGCGTACATGGGCGCTACCGTACTGCACGAGGATTCCATTTTCCCCGTGCGTCAGGCTTGCATTCCCATCAACGTGCGCAATACGAACGCCCCGGATGAAGAAGGCACCATGATCATCCCGGATAACGAAGGGCACGCGCTCGGCGGCAGGCTCACGGGCATTGCCGGTCGCTGCGGGTTCACCGTTATCGCCATCGCGAAGGACAACATGCACAACGAAGTCGGTTTCGGCTACCGCGTGCTGCAGGTGCTCAAAAACCACAATATTTCCTTCGAGCACATTCCCACCGGCATCGATACTATGTCCATAATCATCTCGGACTCACAGCTCGAAGGCAAACGCAACGCCGTAGTGGACGAGATCATGGCAACCTGCGAGCCTGACAGCGTGGAAGTGCACGACAACCTCGCGCTTATCGCCACAGTGGGCCGTGGAATGGTGCATTATGTCGGCGTATCCGCGAAGCTGTTCGGCGCGCTGGCGCACGCGGGCGTGAACGTGCGCATGATCGACCAGGGTTCGAGCGAAATGAATATCATCGTGGGCGTGGAAAACGACGAATTCGAAATGGCCGTGCGCGCAATATTCGAGGCGTTCAAGAACGGCTAAGTCTAAAACAAACCTTAGCGCCCCCTCAAAAGAGGGGGCGCTTTATATTGACGGCAGTTTTTGCTTCACACAATTATTTCTGTTCGGACAAATCCTGCATAACCGCGGATTTCGCTTGAGCCGAGCTGCGGACGAAATTCTCTTTATAGAAAAGCAGCACACCCAAGAGTATAATGACGCCTCCCAATATGGTGGACCATCCCGGCACTTCATGCCCCAACACCACGCCCCATATGGTCGTTAAAAACGGTACGATAAACATATAATTGCTCACATACGATGTCTTTTCCGCTTTAGCAAGCGCGATCGTCCATGTCACATACGCTACGGCGCTGCTCAGTATGCCCATTATCCCGATGTATACATACGTAATCACGGGGGCTGCCATAAGCTGACCTATCGCCTCTGGGGAAAATACGCAAAGCAGCAGCGTGCCCGCAAAAATGCTGTAAATCGCTGTCTGCAGCGGCGTATATGTGCGTGTAAGCTTGCGCTGCAGCAGATTGTAACTGCTCAGCAGAAAGCTTCCCAGCGTCAGCCACAACACGCCCACATTGACTGAAAAACTGTCTCCGATAAGTAGCAGTACCACGATGCCCACAAATTCCACAACCACAGCCGCCCACTGGTATGCCTTGAGTTTTTCTTCGTAAAACACACGCGCGAGCACCGCAGTTACCACCGGCACGCTGGTAATCACAATACTGCCTGTGGCGGCGGTAACAAGCCCTGCACCCGTGTTAAACACGATCATGTACAAAAAAAATCCTGTACCACCAGCGGCAAAGAACCACGGAATATCTCTGAGCTTGGGCGGTCTTACTTTTTTTATTAGCGCAAATGGAATCAATACAACCGAGGCCACCGCATACCGTACAAATGCAAGAGTAAAGGGCGAAAAATAAGGCAGCGCCAGCTTGGTCAGCATGTAGGGCAGCGACCAGAACAGTATCGTTATACTGGCATAGACATGGAAACTATCGTGACGCTTCACGGGCACATCCTCCGTTTGAAGAGAGGTGCCGCGGCGTCTCTCTTTTCTGCCTGCAATATATAGCAAGCAATATTATATCACAATGCGCAAGAGGCGCAATTTTCTTATTTTTTGCGTGAAAGCACATACATTCGGGTTTATCCTGTCACAACTTTTTCGCATGGTGTGATAAATCTCAAACTTGTTGGCAATACTTGCTGTACGATGGATTCTTTGGATGGGAAAGGAAGGAACACCATGCCCTGGAGTTTTGGAAGTTTGTTCGGACTGGACGTTGGCATTGACCTCGGTACAGTCAATACTCTCATCGCCCGCCGTGATATGGGCATTATACTGCGTGAGCCGAGCGCCGTAGCGCTGGACCATGAAAAACGTATCGTTGCCATTGGCGACGACGCTGTGCGCATGTTAGGGCGCACGCCGGGAGCCGTACAGGTCGTACGCCCCCTTCAGGATGGCGTCGTAGCCGATTACCGGCTGTGCGAAGCCATGCTCAGGCATTTTCTGGAAAAGGCAATGGGCAAAGCAGCGCGCCGCGCGGGCGTACGCGCGGTATTATGCGTACCCGGCTGTGTAACGGATGTGGAAAAGCGCGCTCTGGAAGACGCAGCCCGCGGGGCAGGCGCCCGCGCGGCATTTTTAATGGATGAGCCTGTCGCCGCCGCAATCGGCGCGGGACTGCCCGTGGAGGAGCCTGTTGGCAATCTGGTAGTGGATATCGGCGGCGGTACGACCGACGCAGCCGTGCTGGCGCTGGGCGGTGTAGTAACAAAAGCATCTGTCCGCGCGGGCGGCACGCATATCGACACTGCGATTATTCAGCACGTTCGCCAAACATATGGCATGAACATAGGCTCCCGCACCGCGGAAGATATCAAACTGGCAATAGGCGCCGCACTGCCCAGTTCCACAAAAACCATGCAGGTCCGTGGCCGTGATATGAACAGCGGCCTGCCCCGTACGCTGGATCTGACCGCCATGGAGGTATACCGGGCAATGCTGCCGCAGGTGGTGCAGATACTTTCCTGCGTACGTGAGGTGCTTTCGATGACACCGCCCGAGCTTGCCGCCGATATATACGACCGCGGCATGTGGCTGACGGGCGGCGGTGCGCTGCTCAATGGCCTGCCGGAGTTCTTTTCCTCGGAAACCGGCATCGCGGTGCACGTTGCTCCCGAACCGCTCGACTGTGTGGCGGAGGGTGCGCGCATTGCTGTGGAAAACCTGAATTACTACCGCAATCATGCGGTCTAATGAATGGTATCGCATAAATGGCATCATCGCCGTGCGGGTAAGCGCTTGCTCCCGCACGGCGTTTTTGCTGTAAACGGATTATGTCTTGCCTGTAAACCTTTCATTGCCTGTGTTGCGGTGAATTCGGCGTATGCTATAATAGGTAGGATTAAGTCTATCCATTACAGGCGTGCGGAGACGTAAAGATGCGCAATCTGCTCAAAAACAGACCGTTATTTATAGCGCTTGTGGCCGTCGTGCTGCTTGCGTTATTGGCGTTGCTGTCTTCCGGCGACCGAACCCTTACATTCTTTGAAAGCGCGACGGGCTCCGTGCTGCAGCCGGTGCAGAGCTTTGCTTCGCGCGCATCCGATTCCATCATATCGTTCGTCGAGAGCATATTCAACACGACGGATGCGGATCTTGAAAACCAGCAGCTTAAGGTATATGTTTCCCAGCTCGAACAGGGCCTGAACGAAATGGAATCGATTAGGGCTGAGAATGAGCGTCTGAAGGCGCTGCTGGCCTTTGCGCAGGGCACGCCGGATCTCAAGTATGTTTCCGGTTCGGTGATCGGCCGCAGTCAGGGTATTTGGTTCGATACGTTCACCATCAACGTTGGCCGCAGTCAGGGTGTGGACAAAAACATGCCCGTTGTCAACGCAAACGGGCTGGTCGGCCGGGTCAGCGAAGTCGGCGCAACATGGTGCAAGGTGGTCGCGCTCATCGATTCAAGCACCAATGTCAGCGTAATGGTGGAACGCACGCGTGACAACGGTATGATAAGGGGTTTACTGCAGACGGGCGGCAGTTCCTCCGATGCTCTGGAACTGTATTATCTGCCCACGGAAAGCGACCTTGTTCCCGGCGATAAAATCGTGACTTCGGGCATCGGCGGCATGTATCCCAAAGGACTCGTGGTTGGCAAGGTTTCCGAGGTCAGCCGTTCCACGCAAAGCGACAGCAACGCGGTTGTAAAGCCTTCCGTCGATTTCAGGCATATCGAAGAAGTAATGGTCGTGGTGGGCATGCCCACCCAGGAGGAGGGCTCGTGAATAAAAAGCTGACGGCTCTCTTTACCATACTCATTTGCATGTATCTCGACTCCATCGTATTCGCTCGATTAAACCTGCTCGATATCCGACCGGACGCTATGCTCGCCGCCACAGTCAGCTTTGCGATACTCACAGGCTCGCTCTCCGGCGCGGTATTCGGCGCAGTGGGCGGCCTGCTGATGGATACGCTGTTTGGCCGCAGTTTTGGCCTCTACGGCATGCTGTATATGACCGCCGGTCTGATCGCCGGTTATTTTTACAAAAAGTTCTATGCGGACAACCTCATCGTGCCTGCCGCAACCGCTTCTACAGCGGGGCTTTTGAAGGATTTGCTGCTAGCGTTCATCGTATTTGCAGGAGGCGCTCGATTTGATTTCGTACGCATACTTGTCGGGTACATTCTGCCAAGCGCAGTGATGACAGGCGCGCTTGGCATGCTCATGCAGATGATACTCAAACCGCAGCTGATGCGTCAGGTCAAGCGCAGGCAAGCCGACCATTTGAGCCGCTAATTGTGTTTTTACTACTGAGAAGGGATCATTCATGAAAACCAAGGCAAAAGGAAGATTCGCCATACTCGCGCTGGTAATGGTCGCCATGATGACCGGCCTTATTCTGCAGTTGGGCAACCTGACGCTCGCAAAAGGCGCCACTTATGCTACGCAGGCACAAAGCCGCAGCACGGAGACCATGTACACCACCGGCGCGCGCGGACGCATACTCGACCGCAACGGCATTCCTCTCGCCTATGATAAAACCAGCTACAATGTGCAGTTTTACCGCGACCCTGAGCGTTTGAGTTCGGATGACAGCGCGCTTTATACCGAATCCCTGTTGACTGCCATCTCCATTATCGAGCAGGGCGGCGGCACCATCATTGATACCTCCTACATCCGTATGGATGAAAACGGGCAGCTCAAATATGTGTGGGGCGTAGACTCGGCGGACGCTATTGAGGCCCGATACCGCAATTTCTGCAACGCCATGGGTTTTACCATTAAAGATGATAAAGACATGAGCACCTGGATCACCGCGGAGGACGCATACCGCAGCCTGCGCAAATCCTGGAGAATTCCTGATGATCTGCCATTTTCGCAGGCAGTCAAAATCATGTCCATTCGGCAGGAAGTCAATATGAACAAGTGGCGCGCCTATGAGCCTGTCACCATCGCTTATAACGTCTCGATGGATGTGGTGGCTGCTCTTGATATGCGTGCGGATGAACTGCCCGGCATACAGACTACCCAGAGTACCTCCCGCGTATATCCGTGGGGGGCGACTGCCTCACATATACTGGGGTATCTGAGCCGGCAGGTGACGGACAGCATGTCGGAAAACGGCATGCAGCGTATGGGCTTTGACAAAAGCGATTATGAAGGCGTCAAAGATGTCTACTCCACGAACAAAAACGGTGAAACCGTGGTGGATATGACCAAGCTTGGCTATTCCTATAACGATTATATAGGCATTGCCGGTGTGGAAAAAACCATGGAAAAGTACCTCACGCCCAGTATATCCAAGCGACGCGGCACACAGTCGGTGGAAGTCAACATGCACGGCACCGTCACACGAAAGCTTGAAAGTACCGCCGCCGCCAACGGCGACGACGTCATGCTCACCATAGACCTTCCATTGCAAACAGTGGTGGAACACGCGTTACAGAACGCCATTGAAAAGATACACGCCGAAGAAGTAGCAAAGCTCGCTGCGAACGAGGAATACTACCGAAAGAAACGGTCGGATCTGGATATCAAGATGGCGGAAACAGGCAGTATTGTCGTGATGAACGTGCGTACGGGGCAAGTGTTGGCTATGGCATCGTATCCTACCTTTGACCCGAACAAATTCATCACTGGTTTGACGCCGGACGACGTGAAATCCTTGTTCGGCGACGATTCCAATATGCCTACGCTCAACCGCGCAATCGCGTCCCGTCTCGCGCCGGGATCTATATTCAAAATGACCACCGGTCTCGCAGGTCTGATGGAAGGGAAAATCACCACTGCCACTGAAATCGACGACGGAGGCAAATACACGCACTTCGTCAGCGGCGATGTTGTTGAGGTGAACGCACCATCCTGCTGGACAGATGATCCCGCCAGCCATTCAAACATGACGGTAACCTCCGCCTTGACAAAGAGCTGCAACTATTTCTTCTTTACAGTGGCGGATATGTTGGGTATCGATAAGCTCAACGACTGGTCTACCAAGCTCGGCCTCAATACTGCCACCGGCATTGAACTTCCCGGTGAACTAGAAAGCCATGTGGGCGGACAGAGCGTACTCTATGACAATACGCTGCCTATTGACGAGCAGAAGAGCAGCTTGCCCAATTACGTGTATAACGTATTGCAAAACTACCTCAAGCAGGTGCTGAAGCTGCGCAGCATGGAAGTTGACGATACCGCCGTAAAAAATTGCGCCAAGAAACTTCTGCAACTGCAAAAGGGCAGCGGTACTTCGCAGGAGTTCGGCCCCGATATCCGCCGTATATTAAGCGAAGAATTGGGTATCCCGGTCGGCATTACCATGACGCAGAGCTGGGCGCACGACATCAACTCCATTTTGACGGAGTTGCAGTGGAAAGCAACCATGACAATCCGTGCCGGTATAGGCCAGGCATCCACACTGACAACGCCCATCGCCATCGCGCGCTATGCCGCGACCTTCGGCAACGGCGGCACGGTGTTCGACGTGCACATCATAGACCGTATACTGGATGAAAACGGCTCGGTCGTAAAACAGTATGATCCGCAGATATATAACAAAATCGACGCACCGGATGAATACTGGGCAGCAATACGGCGTGGTCTCGAGGGCGTGGTTTCGCCGGAAGACGGCGGTACGGCGGCAGGCGCTTTCAGCAAAGCGTTCCTTGATGAAAAAACCGGATATTATACGCTGATCAGCGGCAAATCCGGTACGGCGCAGATATCCGCCTCCAACAACATCGATATTGAAAACACGGCATGGTTTGTCACGCTTCTCCCCCGCGACAATCCGGAAATCGTGATCATCAGCTGCATTCCATACGGCTTGTCCGGCTCCAAAGCGGGCGGTCCTGCGGTAGAAGAAATCACAACCTTCTATATCGACAGGAAAAACAGTTCCGCCAAGGACAATCTCGTGGGTGTAAACGGCCTCGTGCCATAAGAATGATATCCAATAATATGAATTGCAGGTCCTATGCCGTTTGCTTGTTGACGGCAGGGACCTGCTGTCGTATTCTGGTAGTAACAGCATAGGGAAAGGGGAACGGCGTATGGAAGATCATCAAATTCCGGCCTCGCCCGCGCCCGCCCGTGATGCGCAGCTGCAGAATAACATTGTCAGCGCATTGCAGGACAGGCAGTTCTTCATTTGCCTGCAGCCGAAATTCAGGCTGCCCGGCCGGCACATCGTAGGCGCGGAAGCGCTGCTCAGATGGAACGATCCGGAAGAGGGCATATTATTTCCCGCGGAATTCCTGCCTGCGGCACAGCGGATAGGGTATCTCGAAGCACTCGATCTTTATGCGCTGGAGGAAGCCTGCCACTGCATACTGAACTGGCGTACAAAGCAAATGCCCGTAGTACCTCTTAGCGTGAATATTTCGGTGGCATCGCTGCACGCGCCCGGGTTCTGCGACGCTGCGGTGGATTGCTTAAGCCGCCATGACATCCCGTGCTCCGATATTGAGTTCGAACTATCGTATCAGTTTGCTCAGCAGCATGCTGCAAAGCTCAGCAACATGATCGAATGCCTGCACCGCTATGGCTTTTCCTGCTGCATAGACGGATTTACCGAAGACGGGAACAAGCTGGAGCATTTAAGCGCGTTTGAAATCGACAGCGTGAAACTCAATTGCCGCAGCTATCAGAATAAACCCAAACAAGCTTGCATCGATGCCTGCGCACAGGCGGTTACTCGCTCTAAAGAACTGGGGATGCAGCTTTTGTGCGAGGGTGTTGAACGCCCCCAGCAGATCGATGCGCTCGCAGCGGCGGGCTGCACGCTTATGCAGGGCTATGCGCTGAGCATGCCTGTCTCGACAGGGCTGTTTGCAAAGATGCTGCCCAAGTTTAGTTGATCAATGATAAACCTCAGAACTTTTTACTGCGATAGCAAAACCAAAGCGTCAGGAGCATTCCCGGCGCTTTGGTTTTATAAATTATGAAAGGTTGTTATTGTCCTGATTTCGGAAAATATTGATATAACATGCAGGGAAGCCCGCCATTGGTGAGTTTGCGGCGCTTGTCCGCCCTCTTGCCGTACGCCCGCTCGAATTCCGAATACGCGGTAAATATGCTCACGCTCCAGCCATCCAGCCTGTCAAAGGCCACTCGCATGTCTTTATATAAGCGCTGCGCGTCGGCTTTGCTCAGCATTCTTTCCCCGTATGGCGGATTGGTAACAAGCACGCCTCCTGTCTTTTCGAGATACAATTCACTGACAGGCCGCACCGTAAATTTCAGCTTAACGCCGGCTTTTTGCGCATGCCGCTTGCAAAGGTCTATGCTTCTCTCATCGATATCGCTGCCCTCAATATCCACAGGCGTATTGTCAATAGCATCCTTTGCCTGCTCGCGGGCAAGCTCAAATGTGCGCTTGGGCAGAAACGCCCAGTTTTCCGCTGCGAACCCGCGCAATAAGCCGGGCGCGCGGTTCTGTGCGATCATGGCCGCTTCTATGGGCAGCGTGCCCGACCCGCACATGGGGTCCAGAAACGGTCTGTCGCCGCGATACCGCGCAAGCAGAATAAGACCAGCGCCCAGTGTTTCAGAAAGCGGCGCATCCACATTCCAGGTACGATAACCCCGCCGCGAAAGCCCCGCCCCGCAGGCATCCAGCGCAAGCGTTGCGGTATCGCGCAGCAATCCGACCTCCACGATCACTTCTTCCCCCGTTTCGGGCAGAAGCTGCGTGCGGTAAGCTGCCCGCAGGCTTTCCACGATGGCTTTTTTTGTGATGCGCTGGCAGTCCGGCACGCTGAACAGTCCGCTTTTTGCGGATTTTCCGGTGACATGGATGTTTGCGTCGCGCGGGAGGTACATTTTCCAATTGAGCGCTTTTACGCCCTCAAACAGTTCGTCAAAGCTTGTAGCTTGAAAGCTGCCTACCTCAAGCAGCACGCGCTCTGCCGTACGCAGAAACAGCAATGCGCGCGCAAGCGTGTTTTCGTCACCCGAAAACCGCACGCGCGCGTCCAATACTTCATCAGCTTCTATTTGCAGAGCCCGCAGTTCCATGGCTACCACGGATTCGAGCCCCAGCTTACATGTAGCGATTAGATGCATGAAACCTCTTTGCTCATGCGTCCAGTGCCCGCATGATTTTACTGATTGCATTGTTCAGACGCACCTGCGATACGCCGTAAGCGCCGCACAGCTGCGCCTTGGTAACTTCTTCGTTGCGGTTGCGGCAGGCGATGTATTCCACGGCCGCTGCCAGCGCATATACCTGCTGCTCCCGCAGCTGCGGCAGGTTGGAACCGGCCGCCTTCATAAACTTCTGAAACACATCGACGGCTTCCATGATACAGGCGCCCGAGCGGATATCGCGCATGGTTTCCATTGCGATTTCAAGAACGCGCTGGTAGCCGTTGGGCATGGTACCCTTGGAAATGGTGCGCATGCTCACGCGGCTTTGCACCAGACGGCCGTCCAGATACGCGATATAGGGTTCCTGCGCGTTCATATGCTTGAGCATGGCGAATACATCCTGCTTGACTGTATCCGGCTGGGTTTGATCCAGTTGGAAATGCCGCAGTACGCGTTCCGCCTCACGGTCCCCAAACCCCGCTATAATCGAAAGCACAGCGCGTTTGGCCGCAGGTTCCGGTAAACGCAAACTCCAGCACAGCAGCGCGCGAAAATGCTCATCCTGCTGCCAGCGCTGTTTGAGCATTTCACGCGGCTGCCGGCTCGCTTCGTTGATCGCACGCACGCGGCGCAGCACCTCGAGATACGGCACCTGATAGTGATACAGCCAATCGATATTCTCCGGCTTGCCATCCGCAGCGCGGCGGCAAATGCGCCGGTAATAGCTCGCAATAGTATCCGTCGGGTCAATCTTGAGCAGACGGTCATAACAGGCGTGCGCCTGCGCGAACTGTCCCAGATGATATCTGCACACGCCCAATCGATGCATGGTGCCTTCGTCATAAGGAAACGCGATCTGCAGCTTTTTCAGAACGGCCAGCGCATCCTGCATGCGGTCCATTTCCATGTATACGACGGCCATACGGTTCCAATCCTGCGGGTCTTCCGTATCGGCCTTTTTCAGAAACTCCAGTTCGCGCTGTACACCGGCTTCGTCCTTAGCGGCATGCAGGAACAGCAGCATATTGCAGTGGGCCTGCACATCATCCGGCGCTTCCTCCAATACGGAACGTATCGTTTCCATCGCTCGCTTGAAATCCTTTTTGCAGAAATAAGCGAGCGCCAGGTTGCTTCTTACAAACAGCATTTCCGGCTGTTTTTTTGCTTCTTCACTCAGCAGTTTTACTGCGTCGTCCATTCGCCCGATTTCGAGCATCTGGCGTCCGCGCGCACAGGCGTTGAGCGCTTCCCTTTCTTCGGGTTCCTGCACGCCGGGCATGCTGTAAAGCATGTGTTCATCTTCTATCACGTCGAGCATATCCAGCGCGTCGGCCACAAACTCACCATCCGGGTCCAGCGCAAGATAGCTTTCCAGGCTGTCGTGGGCATGCGAAAATTCCTGCAGTCCCAGAAAGTTGCAGGCTATGCCGAAAAAACACTCGGCGGGACTTTCGTTGAGCGAAAGCAACGGAAACAGCAACCGGTTGCTTTGTTCATAGCGGCGCATTTCCGTAAGCACCTCCGCTATGGCAAGCTGTACTTCCACATTTTCGGGATCCCGGCGCTGCGCTTGATGGTAATAGCTGATGGCCTCCAGAAGATCGTTCCTGTCCAGCCGCTCAGACCCGCGCTTGAGAAAAAACGCGCCATCCCGCTCGAACGGTATAATCCTGCCTATGCGTTTGTTTTTGTTATCCTGCATCCATCTACTCCCATAAAACAGACCATGTTCAGGAACCGGCCGTCCCGCTCGCTTCCGCGAGCAATGCTTTGAGATCCGCGCCTGTAAAGTCGTACGTCTGATTGCAGAACTGACAGGTCAGCTCCGCACCGCCGTCACGCTCTATCATATCCGTCAATTCCTCACGCCCAAGCGCGATGAGCGCTCGTTCCGTACGCGTCCGGCTGCAGTCGCACCGCCAATATGGCGTTAACGAACCGACAAACTCCGGCTTCATATGTGCAAACAGCGCATCCAGCGCATCCTCGAGCGACACGCCCTGTTCAAGCTGCTGCGTCATTTCACTAATAAACGACGCACAGATCTGAATATCCTCGATATCCTCCTCGGGACATCCGGGCAGAGGCTGCGCGATCAGCCCTCCCGCCGCCAGCACAGTCCCTTCGGAGGGATCGATGCGCACGCCAAGATACACGAGGCTGGGCTGCTGTTCGCTAATGAGGAAATACTGCGCAAAATCCTCCGCAATTTCACCTGAAACGATATCACAGCCACCCACATAAGGCTCCCGCAGGGAAAGATCCCGCACTACCGTAAGGTTGCCTGTTCTGCCCACTGCTCCCGCGACATCCAGCTTTCCTTGCGCCGTAAGCGGCAGTTCCACAGTGGGGTTTGCGACATATCCCTTTACCAGTGCGCCGTATCGGCCGGTGCACACCAGATTTCCGGCGGGGCCATCCCCGCGCAGTATGGTGGTCAGGCTTTCATCTTCGTGTTTGAGCTGGGAGGCCATCATGGCCGTCGCCATCAGCTGTCTCCCGAGCGCCGCTGTACATACACGAGACAGGGAATGCACACGCCGCGCTTCCTCCACCATATTCTTGCCGGAGATACCAATTACCCGAACGCTGCCCCCCCGGAGCAATACCTGCACTAAACGATCTTCATTCATTTGATACACATTTCTCTTCCTATATAAACAATATTGTCCTCAGGCTTTATGAATACCACGAAAACCCCTTGGACTATGTCCGTATTGCTGTAAATTGTATGCGCTGCGCATCAGGCGCGGGCTCATCTTTTGTGAGGGCCTCGTATATTGCAATTTGCTCAAATCCTGCCGATGCAAGCGCGTTGTTTAGTTCCTTTACGGAATGTGCCCGTTGTACGTGCCGTTCGTCAAAACGCTCGTACAGTCTTCCTTCCTTAACAAAAAATGCAAGCTCCATTTCACACAGGCGGGTTTGCGCATCGTACCGGTTGCGCCAGAGATACGCGCAATCTTCTTCCGCCTCGCCAAATGTGTTCCCGCCCAGCACATGTTCGAGCTTATAGTCCGAGCTGACGTCAAATAGCAGCATGCCGCCAGGTTTAAGCGCGGAAGCTGCTGAAGCAAAAAACGCGCGCACATCCTTCATATTTGTCAGATAGTTCACACCGTCGCACGCGCAGAGTATTGCGTCCACAGGCTTATGCACCATAAGGCTGCGCATATCCTGACACACAAACGGTATGGAAAACCCCTGCATGCGCGCCTTTTGCTGTGCTTCGCGCAGCATATCCGGCGAAACGTCGACGCCCGTTACCACATATCCTTCCCTGGCAAGGCGAATAGCAAACTCGCCCGTACCGCACGCGCAGTCGAGCACTGTTCGCACGCCATCCCGTTCACTAAGCAACGATATCAGATACGCCGCCCATGCGGCATAATCCACATCTTGCATCAGCGTGTCGTATACGGCAGCAAATCTACCATAGCTTTCGTCCATGCATCCTCCCTGCAAAAGCCTCCCCATATTTTACACCGTTTACGGCGCGGGCGCAATGCCGGGCGGTTTTAGCCTCAGGGGTACGGCCATTTCTCAAAGTTCGAAGCCGTTTTACGGACTGGATTTCATTGACTTTGCTCTGTCGCTATGCTATACTTTCCCCCAATCGTATATGCGCGTATTCTTATACACACATATACAATAGAATAGGAGGATCCGTCCCATGAAGCAGTACAACGTCGCGGTCGTCGGCGCGACCGGAATGGTCGGCCGTAAATTCCTGCAAGTGCTAGAAGAGCGCAAGCTTCCCGTTGCGAACTATTATCTGTTCGCCTCCAAGCGCAGCGCCGGCACTACTTTGCCCTTTATGGGCGAGACTTACACCGTGCGGGAACTGACCGAGACTTGCTTTGACGGCCTCAACATCGACATCGCATTGTTCTCCGCCGGAGCAGGCACATCCTTGCAGTTTGCACCCGTAGCCGCACGGTACGGAGCCGTAGCCATCGATAACTCCAGCTGCTGGCGCATGGACCCGCAGGTTCCTCTGGTGGTGCCTGAAGTTAATGCGGATGCAATCCCGCAATACAAAAACAAAGGCATTATCGCCAACCCCAACTGCTCGACCATACAGGCCGTAGTGGCATTAAAGCCGCTAGCAGATAAATATGGTCTTAAGCGCGTGGTATATTCCACCTATCAGGCGGTTTCCGGCGCAGGTCTGCAGGGATATATGGATCTTGAAGAAGGTCTGAAGGGACAGCCGCCCAAAAAGTTCCCGCATCCCATCGCGGGCAATGTGCTGCCGCAGATCGACGTGTTCCTGGATACCGGCTATACCAAAGAGGAACAGAAAATGATCGACGAGACCCGCAAGATACTCTCTCTGCCCAGCCTGCCCGTCACTGCAACGACGGTGCGCGTGCCCGTTTACCACGGACACAGCGAGAGCATCAATATAGAGCTGAACCGTGCTTTTGACATCGATGAACTGCGCGATTCACTGCGCAGCGCACCCGGGCTTGTCGTTATGGACGATCCCGCCAAGGGCGTTTATCCCATGCCCGTACAGGCGGAAGATACCGATCCCGTATACGTCGGCCGTATCCGCCGCGATTTTTCCGTGGAAAATGGCGTTAACCTCTGGTGCGTAGCGGACAATATTCGCAAAGGCGCCGCCACAAACGCCGTACAGATTGCCGAAGAACTGATCCGTCAGTGGGAAAACGCATAACTTACGCGCAACACCCTGACCACTACTGTTCATTAACCGGCGCAGAGGATTTCCTCTGCGCTATTTTTAAAAGATTCAGCCCAAACCGGCTGCTATAGGAGATTTGTATGATCAAGGCAATTGTCAACGGCGCCTGCGGCCAAATGGGGCGCACCATCGCCCAGCTCCTGCAGGAAAACCCCAAGGAGTACCAGTTAATCGCGGGCATAAGCAAAACGGACTGCCCCGAAAACGGGCTTCCGCTGGTAAAGGATATCCGCTCAGTGCCCGCCGGTGCGGACATATTGTTCGACTTTTCTCACCCCAACGCGCTGCCCGCTCTGCTGGACTACTGCACCAATAACGGCGTAAGGCTGGTCATGGGCACGACAGGCCTTGGTGAGAGCGAACGGCAGATGCTGCAGAATGCATCCGTGAAAATCCCCATATTCTACAGCGGAAATATGTCCATAGGCGTAAGCCTGCAGATTGAGCTGATCAAAAAGGCCGCGACACTGCTGGGCGAGGAATTTGACATCGAGATTACGGAAAAACACCACCGAAAGAAGGTGGATTCTCCTAGCGGAACGGCACTGATGCTCGCAAACGCCCTCAACGACAAGCTATCCGAACCCCGTCAGCATGTGTACGGCCGCCATTGCACGGACTGCCGCCGAATGAAAAACGAAATCGGCATTCATGCCATACGCGGCGGGACCATAACCGGGGAACACGATGTGGAATTCTTCGGCACGGATGAAACCATATCCATCAGCCACAAAGCCTACTCACGCCGTATATTCGCACTCGGCGCGCTGCGTGCCGGTCAGTTTTTGATGCACCAACAGCCCGGCTTATACGATATGCGTGACCTGCTCTCTTCAAGAGAAGCCCTTTCCCGCCTGTATACGGAAGACGGTCAGGCTGTAATCACCGTAAGCTCGCTGCCGCATAAGCCCGAGACTCTTGGCGCGGTATTCGGCGCAATTGCCGGTGCCGGCGTGTTTGTGGATATGATCAGCATGACTGCCCCCTCCGGCATGGCAGGCGAGGTCAGTTTTTCCTTACCGCAGGAGCAGCTGCCGCAGGCGAAAACGGCCCTCAAGAGCCTTCGCCCGCGCTACATGGGAATGGATATTTATGCGCTGGAAAGCGTTACGAAGCTTACCATTGAAGACCCGCGCATGGCCCAAGAATACGGCATCGCAGGAAAGCTGTTCGCCGCTTTGGCGCAGGAAGGCGTTCGTATTGAGCTTGTGACCACCAGCGAAACAAAAATATCCTGCTGCGTGCGCAACGAAGAAGTCGCCGAAGCACTCGATGTGATCGCAAGGCAGTTTGACCTATAAATACGACAAATAAGGCATCCACATATGTTTATATTTTCTTAAGGTATCGTCACCTGCGGCGGCGACGATAGATTATTTTATTTAATAGCGGGAGGGCTCCGCCCCCCGCGCCCCCTGAGTACGGGCGCTCTTAAGGAAGGGGGTTGGGGAAACGTAGCTTCCCCAAAGCAAGAAAATAATCGGCGCCGCTCTAAAGCGCCGATACCTTGGCCCCTTAAGTTGGTTTATCACAGCCTGAAACGGACGGGAGATATCCCCATCCGTTTTTAAGCAGTATCATTCCATCCATACGGTTCTTGTCGATACCGCATCCACGAACGTGCGGTCATGCTCCACAAACAGCATGGTTGGTGTGTATTTCTTAATGAGGTCTTCAATCTGCATGCGCGAGAGCACATCGATATAGTTGAGCGGCTCATCCCAAAGATACAGATGCGCGCTTTCGCACAGGCTTTTTGCGATAAGCACTTTCTTCCGCTGGCCCATGGAATAGCTGCACATATCCTGTTCAAAATGCGCCCTCAAAAAATCCAGCTTGCGCAGTATGGTCAGAAAAAGACTCGCATCAATTTTGCTAAGGCGCGCGAATTCTATTACATCGCCTTGCAGGAACGATGTATCCTGCGGCACATAGGAAATGACAAATCCGCTCGCCAGCCGCAGTTCGCCGGTATGCGGAATATCCTCGCCCGCTAGCAGTTTGATGACGCTTGATTTCCCGCAGCCGTTTCTGCCCGAGAGCGCGACGCGCTCCCCCGTTTCCACACGGAGGTTCATGCCTTCAAACACAGGATTCTGCCCATACCGCACGCTCAGATTGCGTGCTTCGACGATAGATCTTGCGTGGTGAAACAACGGCCGTACAATCAGCGGACTGTTGTATTCCACATCCTTGAGCAGCTGTTCTTTTTCTTCTATCGCGTTCTGCCGCCTGTTTTCGATCGCCTTAGCGCGCTTCATCATTTTTGCCGATTTATGGCCGATATACCCCCTGTCCGGCACCGCTTCGCCAAATTTGCTCGCTTCTACCTGATCCGACCAGCCGGATGCGCGCCTTGCGGCTTCAGAAAGGCGGCGAATATCTGACGTAAGCTTTTCGTTTTCCGCGCGCTCAAAAGCCTCACGCTTTTCCCTTTCCAGTTGCCAGACAGAAAAGTTGCCTTTTGTCACCTCGAACCCGGTTTTATTGATGGCTAAAATATGGCCGCAGCAGCTATCCAAAAATGTCCTGTCATGGGACACCAGCAGAAAACCGCGCTTGGAATTGAGGTACTGCCCCACGCGGGCGCGTCCCTCTGTGTCCAGATGGTTGGTCGGCTCATCTATGAGAAGAAACCGTTCCTCCTTGGCAAATAGAGCTGCAAGCAGTGCTTTGGTGCGCTCCCCGCCGGAAAGCGTTCGGAACTCGCGCGTGAGCACTTCTTCATTTACACCCAGTTGGGACAGCTCCCTTCTGATCTGCCATTCCTCCGCCCAGCCCGAAGCGTGAGCAAGCACCGACATGGTTTCCTGAAAATCGTCAGGTACATCAAACGGAAAATAGTCAAACTCCACCGAAGAAGAGATTGTCCCCTGATACGGGTATTCTCCCATCAGCAGCTTTAAAAAAGTTGTTTTTCCACGTCCGTTGCGGCCCACAAACCCCAGCTTCCAATCTGTATCTAAGCTGACGGAAATATTGGAGAAAACAGTCTGCGCGCTGCCATCGTATGAAAACGTGAGACCGCTCACTTTGATTTGAGACATAGGCACCTCCTGAAAAATAACACAAAAGCGGCGGGAAAGCGCCCCGCCGCTTCAGACATACACAAAAGAATGCCTATAAGCATGATGGAATTCAGGATCGCTCGCTTTCCCGCATCGACATAAAAGCGCGGTGTAACCGCGCGGCAATGCCGTGCAAACATAATCGTTTAGCGGGAAACGAGGCGCATCTTCTCAACTCCAGTCAATCTATCTTTCAATAAGTATAGACAGTCTCTCCATTCTCTGTCAACCACAATGTTCATAAACCCCGTTAACAAATGCAAACGTTTTCACTGTACAATGTGATCATTAAACGAATTTACATTAGGAATCCCTAAAAAATAGCCTCATTTTTCTAATACAATTCTAATCTTTGAAGAAATGAAATTAATCATTGACAAATATATCGATGAACAGTAATATAAAGAAAAGTTTTCTACAACGTAAACGTTTGCACACAATGTATTCATCGTAATGAAATCGCTTTATAAACTGGTGCTATTACACACAGTCATATACGGGGCTGCAATGCCGAACACCTGATTTCTATATAACATCTTAGCCTTAACCAATGAACAACTATAAGCCATCTTCCCAATCATTATCATTGACGCCTGCTTAACTGCATTCCGCAGCCGAGGCGAGTATAAGGAGGAACGAAACAGAATGAGTCAGGTTTTCCCGGACATTGCTCCAGGATATTCGCGAACGCGCAGATTCAGGAATTTTCTTCTGAACGCGGTCACGAATCCCTATAATATCATGGTGGCAGTATCCATTATATTGCTTGCATATCTGATCGTGGTGCCGCTTTTCGACATGATCTCCACTACCTTTGAGGCCGCACAGAAAGATCTTGCCCGCATTGGCGCAGGAACAAAAATAGGCGATTTCACTCTGTACTACTGGAACCGTTTGCTGTTGACGGATGTCAGCTCCGCTTTGCTGTATAAGCCGCTGCTCAATTCGCTGATGGTCTCTTCCATCGTATCTGTTATGAGCATTACGCTCGGATCGGCGCTGGCCTGGCTTATGGTTCGCTCCGATCTGCCCGGAAAGAAATTTCTTTCCCTGGCGATTATTATTCCGTATATGCTTCCTTCCTGGTGTAAATCCATGGCTTGGATCTCCGTGTTTAAAAACACGCGCATAGGCGGAAATCCCGGCTTTCTGAATGCGCTTGGCATACAAACGCCGGATTGGCTGGCTTACGGCGCAGTTCCCATCATTTTGGTGTTGACAATTCATTACTATGCATACGCGTATTTGCTGGTATCGGCCGCGCTTGGTTCGATTAACAGTGAATTAGAGGAAATGGGCGAGATCGCGGGCGCCAACAAGAGAAGAATTCTTTCGCGCATTACATTCCCACTGGTGCTGCCCGCCATACTCTCCGCATTCATACTCACATTCTCCAAGTCCATGGGTACGTTCGGCGTACCGGCGTTTCTGGGCATGAAAGTGAATTTCTATACCATATCCACCATGCTCTATTCCACTGTCAAACAGCGAAACACCACCATAGGTTTCGCGATTGCCATGATACTCATCGTTATCGCTTCCATCAATGTGTTCCTGAACCAGCGCGCAATCGGCGCACGGCGAAGCTACGCAACAATCGGGGGCAAGGGCGGCCGTTCAACGCTGATTTCCCTTGGAGCAGGAAAGCCGATCATACTGGTGCTGGTGCTGCTGTTCATCGCGATTGCGGTATTGGGGCCATTGTTCATACTCTGCATCGACACGCTGATGCTCAAGCCCGGCGTGTATTCATGGTATAATGTGTCCCTGCATTATTGGATAGGCGAAGCGGGCAAGCTCAAAGACGTATTTGAAGGCGAACCCGGGGTATTGGCCAATCCGCGGTTCTGGACCAATCTGTGGAATACGCTTGAGCTCGTGCTGACGACTTCCGTGTTCGCCACTCTGTTTGGGCAGATTGCCGGATATATCACCTCCCGAGGCAGGGGCAAGTTCTCCGGCAGGCTGGTGGAACAGCTCGTATTCATCCCGTATCTGATCCCCTCCATTGCGTTTGGCGCAATATATCTTTCCATGTTCTCAAAGCCGCAGCTTTTCATCCCTTCATTGTACGGAACTTTTGCGCTGATGGTGCTCGTAAGCGTGGTCAAGCATCTGCCGTTTGCCAGCCGCGCGGGGACCGCCAACATGCTGCAGATCGGGTTGGAACTGGAGGAAGCGGCCAATATTGAAGGCGCGTCGTTTGCAAGAAGGTTTGGCAAAATCGTGCTGCCGCTTTCCAAAATGGGCTTTATTTCCGGTTTTATGCTGATATTCATCAGTATCATGAAAGAACTCGACCTGATTATTCTCATCGTAACGCCCAAGCTGGCAACATTGCCGTACATGGCGTTCTCGTACAGCAACGGCAATATGGACCCTTATTCCAATGTCGTGGCAGTGATTATGTTCCTCATCGTATTGTTTGTATATTGGCTGACAAATAAGCTGGGCAAGGCGGATATCGCCAGCAGCATGGGAGGTTGAGCAGGAATGAGCAAGATAGAGTTAAACGGCATTGATAAATACTACGGCAGCAATCATGTATTGAAGGACCTTGATCTCACCATCGAGGATGGCGAATTCATGACATTGCTCGGCCCCTCCGGCTGCGGCAAAACGACGACACTGCGCGTGATATCAGGCCTCGAACGCCCGCAGAACGGCACCATACACATGGACGGCAAGGAAATCGTAAACGCAAAAGAGCTGTTTTTCGAATCTCCCAGCAAACGTGGACTGAACCTTGTATTCCAATCCTACGCGCTCTGGCCGCATATGACGGTATTCAACAATGTTGCGTTCGGCCTCACCATTAAAAAACTGCCTAAGGATGAGATCAAACGCCGCGTAGAAAACGCGCTGGAACGCATGCAGATAGGCGAATTCGCGAAACGCTATCCTTCCGAGCTTTCCGGCGGACAGCAGCAGCGCGTTGCCATAGCACGCGCCATTGTCAGCGAACCTAAGCTGCTGCTGCTGGATGAGCCTCTTTCCAATCTTGACGCAAAGCTACGCATCGACATGCGCTCCGAACTCAAACGGCTGCACCAGGAACTTGGTACCACCGTCGTTTATGTCACACACGACCAGATCGAAGCGCTCACCATGAGTACGCGCGTGGCCATATTCTTTGACGGCGTACTCGCACAGGTGGATACCCCCATCAATGTCTACAGCAATCCCGCCGATCTTCGTATTGCTGACTTTATCGGCAATCCGCGCATCAATCTGGTGGACGCAAAAGCATCCGTTGCAGGCGGCAGGATGCGCGTCGTATCCGATCTGGGCGTATTTGAATTTGATAAGCAGGATTTCGCCTGCGAGGATATGCCCGCCGGCGAATTCGACTGCAGGCTTGGGCTGCGGCCGGAACAGATATTTATTCGCAGAGGAAATGGGAATGGCCTTTCCGGCACGATATACGCCTGCCAGCCGGCTGGTTCCGAAACGCTGCTGCAGGTGCAAGTTGGCAAAACGCGCATGCTCGCAAAGGAAATCGGCTTGGCTCACTTCACCGAAGATGAGAAGGTATCAGTCGCCATCCGTCCCAACCGCATCAACGTCTACAGCAAAGAAACCGGCAAACTCCTTAAATTTGCCCGCGAGGATGAAGAATAACAACTTTCTCTTTCGTATTTAGCACAACGATATTTGCCGATAGCGTATTCGGCAATAAGCAATAAATAAGGAGGACGAACTATGAAAAAGTCCCTGGTGGCACTGCTTTTGGTGTTCGGTATGCTGATGATGTACGGATGCACAGCACCCGCGCAAGCCCCTGCTGCAACCGAAGCCCCCGCCGCTCCGGCTGAAACGGCCGCACCCGAGCTGCCCCCTGCCCCCACCGCTGAACCCGAAAGCTGGGCAGTCAAGAACAAGATCACAACCGGCACCGAAACCACCGACGAGTTGTACGAACTTGCCAAGCAGGAAGGAAAAGTCACCCTTTACTCTATTTCCAGCCGCTGCACGAAGGTTAAGGAAAGCTTCGAAGCGAAATATCCCGGCATTATCTGCGATGCTTTTGATATTTCCTCGGACGAGTTGATGGAAAAAGTCACCCGTGAATATGAATCCGGCGTGCGCAACGCGGACGTCGTACACTGCAAGGATCTGAACGGTTCTGTGTATACGGAAAAAGTCTCTACGGGCATTTTCTACAACTACTATCCGGATGATATCGTATCCTCCATATCCAACAAGGATCTGATCAAATACTCCATGCCGCTTTATATCGAGCTCAACCAGTGGTTCTACAATTCTAAACTCTATGACGCTGCTCCCATTGACAGCTGGTGGGATCTTACCCGCGAAGAGTGGAAGGGCAACCTCATTATGCAGGACCCCGTGGGCGACATGAACTATATGTCCGTGTTCACCTCCTTCCTCGCGCATGTTGACGAAATCGAAGCGGATTATGAGCGTGAATTCGGCGAGAAGCTCGTGCTTTCCGAAGGCTGCGAGAACGCCGCATATGAACTGATTTACAGACTGTTTAACAACGACGTGGTATTCATGTCCTCTTCCGACGAAGTGTGTGAATCCGTCGCCGGCACCGGCGTTACCGAAAAGAAACTCGGTTACGGCGCATCTTCCAAGGTTCGCAAGAACGCGGATAACGGCTGGTCGCTCGCTCCCATCAACATCCTGCCCGCCACCGGCATTCCCAATCTAAACAACCTGTATATTGTCAACGAATGCCCGCATCCCAACGCAGCCAAACTGTTGGTTCGCTGGATGGTAGGCGAAGCAGACGGAACAGGCGAAGGGTTCAACCCGTTCAACACGCTGGGCGGCTGGTCCGTACGTGATAACGTACCCGACAAAGAAGGCAATACGCCGCTGTCTCAGCTTAACGTATGGCCCTCTGATGTTATGTTTATCTACGACAATCTGCAGACTATGGAAGACTTCTTCCTCAAGATGCGCGGCTAATACGCTTCCCCCATTTCCCATGGTCAGCGCCTGCGGGATATCCCGCAGGCGCTAATATTTCGAAAAAGTGGAAGCATCCACTTTTTCGATGTTCACCGCGCAAGTTAACGCTCGGTCTCCAGCTTGCGCAGGAAAGCTGTCGCGTCAACTTACGCTCTAAGGTGTCATTTTGCACCGCACATGTCGCTGCAAAATGACATATTGAAAGCCTCAAATTATACGGAATTTTGCAGGATTTTACCTGGGGATGTATCGAGAGCTTGATACGCTGGGTATCCCGCAGGCGCTATATTATACCTAGTTGCGATGCCTGTCCCGGCAGGTTATGATAAATACGGTCGCACCAATCAATACAATCAAAGGACAAAATTCATGAGTATATTCACAGATGCAAACGGAAACCAGAAAAACGTGCTGCTGATTAAGGCATTTAGCCTGAGCATACTGTTTATCATCATTTTTGTGCTGGCTTACATGCTCAGTGCGGATATTGTTGCGCAATCGGTCAGCAAGGATACCGGATCGCCACTTCTTGTGTGGCTCCCCCCCATTCTGATTTCTCTTGCCGCCTCCGCTTTCTGTTGCGGGCTGTTCGCCGTATTTACGGATAAGCTGCTGATCCCCGCGGCATTTTCATTCTTTGGCGTGTACTTTATCGTCTGTATAATCGCACTCTATACAGTGGCAGACAAGTCCCTCACGGCTGTCGGAACGCAGTTTGTGTGCCTGTATCTGCTGCCGCCCGTATTAATTGGCAACCTGATGAGCTGGGGCATTTATTGGCTCATCAACAAATCAAACGGCCCCCGCAAAAGGAGCCGCTGACACTTTAAAGCACGCTTTTCTCTAAATAAAAGCCGCCTCTATTCCGCTTTATACCATCCTTTGACCATCTCATCAAAGGCATTCTGCTGTGCCTGCTTTTGCAGCAATGTGCGGATTGCGCCTGAAACCTCCTCATACGGTACGGTTTTTGCCTGCATGCGGTCCAGCAGCTGTATGATATGATAACCGGCTTCAGATTTGATAACGCCGCTGATCTCCCCCGCGTTTTGAAGGGCAAGCGCCGCCTGCTTGAATTCCGGCAAATAGTCCCGCTGCGTTTCATACGATCCTACAAGATAGCCCGTTCGATTATACGGCTCTGCCTTCATACCGGGGTCCGTTCCGTATTCCTCAAGCAGCGCGTCAAAGGATTCTCCTTTGCTGATGCGGGAAAGTACTTGATTGGCCGTCTGTTCATCAGCCACCAGTATGTGCCTGACATGAATATACCCTTCCGGCACGATTAGCGGCGGAACACCGCCGTAGAGCTCGTATCCTTCCTGCTGCCCTTTGAACATGCCGGGATCATCCGCAAATGCCTTCTGCAGCGCTCCGAGACGTTCGTCATACCATTTTTGCACGTCGGCTTCCGGCACGGATATTGGCTGAATAAGCAAATCCCTTAGTTTGGCCGAAAGGGTTTCGATTTTATATGACTGGAGCAGCTCTGCCTGCTGCTCCTTTGTAAGCGTAACACCCGCTTTCAAATACTCCGCTGTATCCGCATCTGCTTTTTGCGCAACCTCACTCAATTCCGATTCGGAAAGCACGATGCTGCGCGCCTGTGCTTCGCCCAGTATTGCTTCTTCATAGCTTGTGTAATACGACGTCACGATAGGCTTTTGCGATGGCTGCTTGCAGCAACCGACCGCTAGAATGAATGTAGTGCAAACGATTGCGTAAATGTATAGTTTCTTCATGTATCCCCCGGCATAATGTGTTATTGATTATGTGAAATGCTTATTTGTGGTCGACCTGAAGGGAATTTGTCGTGTATTCGTATTATAGCATACCAAACCGAATTTTAGACAGTGTAATTCTATACAAGTACCCGGACTTTCAAGCAAATCAAAACCATGCCTGACGCGTGGTATGCACAAGCCCTAAAAGGGCATGATACAAGCAAATGGTCTTAAGACGATTGAAAGTCTATCAATCGCATTGCTATCACAGGCCGCATGCTTTTACTTGCTGCCCAAAATCGCATTTGATCTGAGCATCCCCAAACGCAAGATGTGAAAACCAAAATTTCACTTGATAAATTTCAGACAAAAAGGAAAGATTGATACTTGCATTTCATCACGAATGTGATATATTAGATGGAAATTGAATAGATTATAATGGGGAGGAATTTTTAGTTCCCGTTATTATTCTATCGTTGTGACTTTAGGTCAAAGAAGACCTTTGAACAATAACCCAAAAAACTAATTAGAAGAAGGCAAATGTTATGGCAGGCAGGAAATCGAAAATAGCGATCATTGGAGCCGGATTTGTTGGAGCAACGACTGCGTACACGATCGCGACCAACCACTTGGTGCAGGAAATCGCCCTCATCGACGTCAATCGTGAAAAGGCGAAGGGCGAAGCTATGGACATCAGCCACGGATTATGCCACATGGGACAGATGGAAGTCTACGAGAGCGATTATTCGGCGTGCGCAGACTGCGACATCATTATTGTTACCGCAGGCCTGAACCGCAAGCCGGGTGAAACGCGACTTGATCTTGCAAAAAAGAATGTCCCCATTGCCAAGGAAATCACCGAAAACATTATGAAATACTACACCCGGGGCGTCATTCTGGTAGTAGCCAACCCCGTTGACGTGCTGACATACCTGATACAGAAATGGTCCGGTCTGCCTTTGGGCCGCGTAATGGGCACAGGCACGGCACTGGACAGTTCCCGTTTCCGCACACTGGTAAGCGACCGCATCGGCATCGATATCAAGAACGTGCACGGCTATATCATCGGCGAACACGGCGATGCGATGGTTCCGATGTGGAGCGCAACCAACATCGCAGGCGAGCATATCGACGATGTTTGTCAGGCCTTGAATATACCCGTATTGACCGACGCGGATAAAGCAGCGCTCGTTGAACAGGTAAAAACCGGCGGCGCAGACGTCATTAAGTTCAAAGGTGCGACCTATTTCGCCATTGCGTCTGTTACCTCTAATATCTGCGAGGCTATTCTGAAAAACCAGAATACCATTAAAACGGTTGCCTCCGTTATCGAAGGCCCGTTTGGCATACACGACGTTGCGCTCAGCCTCCCCTCCGTTGTCAACAACGAAGGCGTATCCCGTGTGCTGGATCTGCACCTTTCGGAAACCGAAAAGACTGCTCTTGAAGCGTGCGTTGGCAAAATGAAATCCTTCCTGGATCAGGTTCAGGCATAGAGCTTCATGAAGATATGGAGCTGATTGCATATGCAATCAGCTCTTTTTTTACCTATTATATAATTGTTGTTCCGCTGAAAGCTCTCATTCAATAGCCATAAGCAGCCATCTCACTAAATCGGCGCCCCTATAGTCCAGCTTGGGAAGCAACACGTCAATGGTGAATGATAATACGCCTTTTTCATTACTCAATATAGTCTTGACACGACGCGTATAGAGGACTATTATTGGCTTGCTAACAGTTAGAAAGCTAATAATGGAGATGCAACAATATGCAGCTGAACATGTCCATATACCGAATATTCCATGCCCAGAAAAACTGGATACGGCCCCGCATGTCGAAGATCGGCTTCTCCCCCGGTCAGCCCAAAGTGCTTACCCACGTACATGCGCATAACGGCTGCAATCAAAAAGACATTGCGCAGGCACTGGATATCGAGCCGGCCACAGTATCCAAAATTCTCAATAATATGGTGGAAGCAGGATATGTGGAACGATCCCCCCTCGCCCAGCGAAGGCGCGCGGAATCGGTTCGCATCACCGGAAAGGGCGAAGAATTCTACCAGAAATGGGAGGCACTTTGCAGTGAATATGAGGATCTCGTACTCAACGGCTTTTCCGAGCAGGAAAAGGAACAGTTCGCGCTTTACCTTCGCCGCGTATACAGAAATATATCCGGCAAGGAACTTGAATGAAATAAAATTGAAGTTGGGATAATATCGTGCTGAAACGTTTATATGGCTATTTTGCCGGTTATAAAAAGCATCTCATCATCAGCATCATATGCGTCATATTTGAAAGCGGACTGGAAATGTCAATTCCGCTGCTGCTTGCGCAAATCATTGACGTAGGCGTCGCCAATAAAGATAAAATGTATATCCTGTACAAAAGCGGTGAAATGATAGGGCTTGCAGTGGTTTCCCTTGTGCTTGGCCTTTTGTATTCCCGTTATGCGGCAATGGCAGGCCAGGGATTCGGCGCGGAACTGCGTAAAGCGCAATACCGAAAAGTACAGGAATTCTCGTTTGCGAATATCGATCGCTTTTCTGTTCCATCACTGATCACACGACTGACCGGCGATATCACCGTGATGCAGAACACCGTATCAAATGGACTTCGTCCTGCCATTCGGGGTCCCATCATGATGGTAACCGCAGTGATTATGACATTGTCGCTCTCGTCGCAATTATCCTTGGTATTCGCAGTTTCCATTCCGGTGCTCGCGCTGCTGCTTATACTCATACTCAGGAAGCTAAGCCCTATATATGGCAAGATGCAGCGCATGCTGGATCAGCTCAATTCTGTGGTGCAGGAAAATCTCACTGCTATCCGCACAGTAAAATCCTTTGTGCGCGGCGACGATGAATATAAGAAGTTTTCTTCCGCAAACGAGGATTTCCGGCAGACCTCCCAAAACGCGTTTCACTACGCGCAGCTGAATTTGCCCAGCTTCCAGTTTGCCATGTACGGCACCATCGTCGCCATACTGTGGTTTGGTGCGATGTACATTCGAGAAGGCACGCTCAAGGTAGGCCAGCTCACAGGTTTTTTGAGCTATGTGCTGCAGATACTCAATTCCCTCATGCTCATCTCCAACTCCTTCCTGCTGCTCAGCCGGTCGTTAACTTCCGGGCGGCGCATATTGGAAGTCATGGATGAGCAGCCGGAAATCACGGATGGCGGCAGCGCCGCACTTGTACAGCGCGGCGAAGTGGAATTTGAACATGTATATTTCAAATACACGCAGAAAGCAAAAGAGTTTGTACTGACGGATATCAATCTGCACATCGACGCCGGGCAGACGATCGGCATCATAGGCCCCACAGGTTCGGCAAAATCATCGCTGGTGCAGTTGATCCCGCGGCTGTACGATGTAAGCTCCGGTGCTGTAAAAATCGACGGACGCGATGTGCGCGAATACGGCATAACGCATTTGCGGGACGCCATAGGCATCGTGCTGCAGAAGAATACGCTGTTCTCGGGCACCATACGGGAAAACCTCAAGTGGGGCAACGAAAACGCGACCGACGAGGAGCTGGACTGGGCCTGCCGCATTGCCTGCGCGGATGAATTCATCGCGCGCTTCCCCAACGGATATGATACGGACCTTGGGCAGGGCGGCGTCAATGTATCCGGCGGCCAAAAACAGAGGCTGTGCATCGCCCGCGCGCTCTTGAAACGCCCCCGCATACTGGTATTCGATGACTCCATGAGTGCGCTCGATACCGCAACAGAAGCGCGCGTGCGTGAGCTTCTGGCCGAAGAGCTGAAGGATACCACCAAAATCATCATCACCCAGCGTCTGACTTCCATTGAGCGGGCGGATCTCATCCTGGTACTGCGCGAAGGCGGCATTGAAGCCGCCGGAACCCATGAGGAACTGCTCCGGTTCAATCCCATGTACCGCAACCTGTACGAGTTTCAACAGAAAGGAGCGACCGCATAATGGCAAGACAGATTATAGGCGAAAAACCCAAGGACCTGAAACAGACTCTGCGGCTGCTCTGGGTTTATATGAAGAGACACAGCGGAATATTATCCGCCGTGATTGCGCTTGCCATTATAAGCGCTTTCGCCAATGTGTACGGCACTTATCTGCTCAGGCCCGTTATCAACGGCTACATCATCCCGGGCAACACTTCCGGGCTCGTTCGCATGCTTCTGTTCATGGGCGGGATGTATCTCGCGGGAGTTGCGGCGACATATGGGTATACGCAGCTCATGGTAAAAGCAGCGCAGCGCATCGTCAGCGATATGCGCCGCGATCTGTTCGCAAAAGTGCAGACACTGCCGCTGCGGTTCTTCGACGCGACCACGCACGGGGAACTGATGAGCCGCTTCACCAACGACATCGATACCATATCCGAAGCACTCAACAGCGGCTTTGCCGTCATGATACAGTTCATGGCGGTTTTCCTCGGCACCATGACAGTTCTGATCGTCATGAACGTTACGCTGTCGCTCATTGTCATACTCTCGTTGCTTGGCATGTTCGCATTCCTGCGCTACAGCACCAAAAAGAGTCACGGCTTCTTTAAGCGTCAGCAGCAATATCTGGGCGGACTGAACGGCTTTGTGGAAGAAAGCGTACAGGGGCAGAAGGTCATCAAGGTGTTCAATCATGAAGACAAAAACTTTGAGGAATTCGCAGACCGAAACGCCAAACTGCGCGACGCCTCTACCTCCGCGGTGATGTTCGGCGGGTTTGTAATCCCCACCGTCTCCAGCATTTCTTATCTGAACTACGCCCTTACATCCTGCATCGGCGCGTTCTTTGTGATATCGGCCGGTCTGGATATTGGCACGCTGGCCTCCTACCTGATATATGTGCGCCAGACGGCTATGCCTCTTATACAGATGTTCCAGCAGCTTAACCTCATACTCGCCGCTCTCTCCGGCGCGGAACGCATATTCCAGGTCATGGATTTGTCCGCCGAATGGGACGAAGGAACCGTCACACTCGTAAACACCCGGCCAAATGAGGACGGAACTCTCACCGAATGCGAAGAGCGTACCGGGCGATGGGCCTGGAAAAGGCCGCTTGCCGGAGGAGAAACCGAACTTGTACCGCTGCGCGGGGATGTTCGCTTTCACGATGTGGTGTTCGGCTATGAAAAAGGCATCCGAACGCTCGATCAAATCAGCCTGTACGCAAAACCGGGGCAGAAAATCGCATTCGTTGGTTCTACCGGAGCGGGCAAAACCACCATCGCCAACCTCATCAACCGGTTTTACGATGTCAGCGAAGGGTCCATCACCTACGACGGTATAGATGTGCGCGATATCAAAAAGGACGATCTGCGCCATTCGATTGCGGTCGTTCTGCAGGATACACATCTGTTTACGGGCTCCATAGCGGATAATATCCGGTATGGCAATCCAAACGCCACAATGGAACAGGTAGTCGCGGCGGCAAAGCTCGCCAACGCGCACTTCTTCATCAGCCGCCTGCCGCAGGGATACGATACCGTGCTGACCGGAGACGGCGCAAACCTCAGCCAGGGCCAGCGGCAGCTCATCGCCATTGCGCGCGCTGCTGTGGCCAATCCGCCGGTGCTGATACTCGACGAAGCAACAAGCTCAGTCGACTCACATACGGAAAAGCTCATTGAAGCCGGCATGGATCACCTGATGGAAAACAGGACGGTGTTCGTCATCGCGCACAGGCTTTCGACCGTGCGCAACGCCAAGGCCATCATCGTGCTGGAACACGGCAAAATATTGGAACGCGGCAGTCACGACGAACTGGTCGCCGGAAAAGGCAGATACTATCAGCTGTATACAGGTCAGTTCGAGCTGGCGTAATCCCGAGCAAAGAATCCGCAATGTCAGCCGGACTGCGAAACTTCCTGTTCCGTGCATATATGTGAAATAGGGCGTTCGCTTCTTTGAAAAGGTTAGTACCGCAGAAGGAGGCGCGCAGGTTTTGGATGAAGCTGCCGACAATTTACAAAACAAAGCCGAAAAGGCCGCCTCCGTCTCATCCCTGGATTTGTTCGCAATCCGAGGCCCGGGCGATACGGTCTATTCGGGATGCGCGCAGGAATGGTTTCAAAAGCGGTGGCAGCGCATGTCCGGCTGCGGCCCAACCACGGCGGCCAGCCTTTTCTATTACCAACAGCGCCGGCGCGGAAGCCAAATGGCGGCGCGGGAGGATATTCTGAACCTGATGAACTCCTTCTGGCAGCATGTAACGCCTACCTGGAAGGGCGTGTACAGCACGGACTACTATATTTCCCGCGTGCAAAGCTACGCGCAGGCGCACGGCATTTCTGTAACGGCTGCTGCGCTGGACGTTCCAAAAGAACCCAGCGCACGCCCTTCACCCGACGCCATGCTCACATTTCTTTTTCAGGCACTCGAACAGGATCTGCCCGTAGCGTTTCTCAATCACCACAATGGCAGGGAAAGGGCACTGTTCTCGCATCACTGGGTAGTCATCGTATCCCTTCACTGCGGCCCGGATGGATGTATTGCCGAATTTCTTGACCAAGGTATCATCAAACGCATCGATATCTGCCGCTGGCTGACCCACACAAAAAACGGCGGCGGGTTTGTAACGCTGCGCTTTGCGCAGTAATCTCGCCACAACTTGCCCACCCCCTCAAGCAAACCTGCCTTCTCACCCCCGCAGCACGCTGCACAGGCATACACAAGCCGCCGATATTAATACCGCATATATAAATCACGAATTACAATTAAGAAAGCATAAATCTTGGCCTAAAGGCATTGCTATTACTAAGCGTGTGCCTTATGATCATGCTGTGAAAACGCCCCGGTAATGGGAGACGCCCGGCAGAACGCCGAAGAACAATAAGGGAGGAAGCATGTTCGACATTCTTACCAACGTCATATACATCGTTGTGGGTATCATCGCCGTATATCTGCTGATATTCAAGATACTCGGTCTGCGGGTCATCAACTCCAACGAAGTCGCAGTCGTGGAAAAATGGTGGAGCTTCAAAGGATCTTTGAAGGATTCCATCATCGCGCTGCACGGGGAAGCCGGTTACGCGCCGGATCTGCTGCGCGGCGGTATCCACTTCAAATCCGTGCTGATGTACCGCATCCACAAGTATCCGCTTATCACGGTGCCGCAGGGACAAATCGCGTACTTGTTCGCACGCGACGGTATGCCTCTTGCACCCACGCAGACTCTTGGCCGCATCGTACCCGAAGCGAACAACTTCCAGAGCGTTTACGGGTTCCTGAAGAACGGCGGCCAGCGTGGTCCGCAGCGCGGCATGCTGCGTGAAGGAACGTACGCCATTAACCTGGCCCAGTTCATCGTGATTACGGCCAACGACATCAAATCCATCACCTCCGGCTCCAAGCAGGAGCAGTCCGAGCTCATCACCATGCAGAAGACGCTGGCCGATCGCGGCGGTTTCTGGCCGGTGGTCATCATGGGCACCGGACGCGAGCAGTCCGACCTCATGGGCATCGTCACTGTGCACGACGGCACGCCCATCAAGCAGGGCGAGATCATCGCTCCCGATGTGGGCGAAGAGCACGCCAGTTTCCAAGACCCGGAAAAGTTCCTGCAGCTGGGCGGACGGCGCGGTAAGCAGATACAGGTGCTGACCGACGGTACCTACTACATCAACCGGCTGTTCGCGACAGTGGAATTCCGTCCTAAGACAGTCGTCCCCATCGGCTTCGTGGGCGTGGTCGTTTCCTTCTTTGGCGAGCAGGGCGTGGATACATCCGGCGAGAGCTACAAACATGGAGAACTGGTAGCCGCCGGCTGCAAGGGCGTACTGGAAAAGCCGCTTATGCCCGGCAAATACGCCTTCAACACCGACGCCGGTAAAGTGGTGCTTGTGCCCACCACCAACATCATACTCAAGTGGAACAAAGCCGAATCCGGCGACCACAAGTATGACGAGAACCTCACCGAAGTCGATATCATCACCAAGGACGCTTTCGAGCCTTCGCTCCCGCTTTCCGTCGTTATGCACATCGACTACAAGCAGGCTCCGTGGGTGATCCAGCGTTTCGGCGATATCGGTATGCTGGTCAACCAGTCTCTTGACCCGCTGGTCAGCGCCTACTTCAAGGACGTAGCGCAGACCAAGACGCTCATTGAGCTCATTCAGGAGCGAAGCGCCATCCGTGAACGCGCGGTGCTCGAGATGCGCGAGAAGTTCGAAAAATATAACCTGCAGCTTGAGGAAGTGCTGATCGGCACCCCCAAGACCGCCGTCAACGATGTGCAGATCGAGAACATTCTCGCCCAGCTGCGCGAACGGCAGATTGCCGAGGAAAAGAAGATCACTTACCAGAAGCAGCAATCCGCTGCGGAAAGCGAAAAATCCCTGCGTGAAGCGCAGGCGGTGGCCGAGCAGCAGAGCTTCCTGACGAAGTCCAAGATACAGATCGACATCGAGCGCAACTCGGGCGCGGCGCTCGCGAGCAAGGCCGAACAGGAAGCCACACAGATCGTGGCGCTTGCAAAAGCCAACGCCGAAAAGGTACGCCTGGAGGGCGAAGCCGAAGCCAGCAAGGAAAGCAACATCGGTCTTGCAAAGGCGCAGGCAATCGACGCGCAGGTCAAGGCATACGGTGGCGCACAGTACCGCGTGGTACAGGAAGTGACCGACAAGCTTTCAGACGCCATCAAGACAACCAGTGTGGATATCGTGCCCAAGACGATGGTCAGCATGGGCAACACGGAAGAAGGCGGCACCGGCACGGTCATAGACGCGCTCTTAAAATTCATCACCATGCAGAAGCTTGGTGTGGATCTGACAGATTCATCAGAAGCAGTTTCCGCTAAGAAGTAAGACAAAGCAACATGAACCAAAAGGCCGCCCGGGCAACCGGGCGGCCTTTTAAAAGTTCCAGCAGGCCGGAACTTCTGGAATATACACCTTAACGAACCCCTCAAACACAATCATCAGTGATTTGGCCTGAAGATAAAATATTCTAATATCATGTATGTATAGCGTGCAAACCGCCTCTTATAACAAATGCAATGGCAGCAAAAAGGCGCTTTATTAGACAGAGTTTGTATCTTCGTCCTGCTCATTTTCATTATCAGCATACATCAATCAAGCCATCCATAATATTCCATATGATTTATATAAGGAAATATTTTAGCCATAAGCCTTTCGACAGGCTTTCCATCATCCCATTATATTTCTCAAAGTACCTTGTCAAAAGATTGCTTATCGTGTAGTATAACCTTAAACAATGGCATAAAGAGCCGGATGATCGCTGCGGGAGAAGCCAATGACGGCGCCGAAGGAATAAGTGGGCGATTGCTGACCGTCCATGAAGATCTCAGGTAAAACAGACCGCAACTTGACGGCACTCTGGAAAGCAGAAGCACCGATGGAGCAATCCGCCTATAACTGATATTATGGGCAGAGAATCTCACAGGTTAGTGACAGAGTAAAATGCACCTTGGTGCGTTTTACTCTTTTTTGTGCAATGCATTTTATTTTGCCAGATGTCCATCATAAGACGGCAAAGAAGCCGCAGCCTCACTGGAGAGGTTATAAGTATGAAATTTCAAATTTTAACGAATAATCCGCTCGTCCATGATGAGCTGAAAGATAAGTATGCCTTATCTTTCTATGAATGCACATACCGTGATCTGCTTGTCAGGGCACGCGATATGATTCATATGGGTTTTCGTTTATATTCACACCCGCTTTCGGGAAGCATAAAACCAAACGAAACGCCGTACAGATCCCTTTTATTATCCCAAAACCCGGGCGATCTGGATCTGCATTCGCTTGAGCTGATTGAAAACGGCATTGCCGTTTTCGACAAATTTCCCCCGCGTTATACGTATATACCCGAAAGAATCAGGGCTGATTTTTCCTTAGTTGACTACAGCCTGCTGCAGAACACATTAGCTCTGCTTTAGACTGTGGAACCCGGCCCGAGGCCGATACTCTCCGAAAAAAAAGATGAGGAGGTGATTTCTTTGAAATTGGAACTCGGATATATCAATATCCAAGACATTCAATTTTCAAGCGAATCAAAAATTGAAAACGGTACCCTGTTCGTCAGCAAGGAAGCCGTCAAGGCAATCATTCTCGAGGATGAGCACATTAAATCCGCAGATGTGGACATCGCCCGTCCCGGCGAAAGCGTCCGCATTACGCCTGTCAAGGACGTTATCGAGCCTCGCGTAAAGGTAGAAGGCCCCGGCGGTATATTCCCGGGCGTCATTGCGAAGGTCGATACGGTCGGCAGCGGCAGAACCCACGTGCTCAAGGGCGCCGCGGTTGTCTCTACCGGTGAGGTGGTTGGCTTCCAGGAAGGCATCATCGACATGACGGGCACGGGCGCGGAATACACGCCGTTTTCCAAGACCTGCAATCTGGTATTGATCATGAACCCGGTAGACGGGTTACAAAAGCATGATCACGAACGCGCACTCCGCCTGGCGGGGCTCAGGGTCGCGGTATATCTGGGCGAGCTTGCACGAAGCCTCACCCCTGATACGATTGAGACATTTGAATCCTGCGGTATCGTGGAAGGTCTCAAGAAGTATCCCGAGCTTCCGCGCGTCGCGTATGTTCTTATGCTGCAGAGCCAGGGTCTGCTGCACGACACGTATGTGTACGGCGTAGACGCAAAGCGCACACTGACCACGCTGATTACGCCGACCGAACTCATGGACGGTGCGATCATCAGCGGCAACTGCGTGTCGGCGTGCGATAAGAACACCACGTACCACCATCTGAACAACCCCGTGATTCACGATCTGTTTGCAAAGCATGGCAAAGAGCTCAATTTTGTAGGCGTGATCATCACCAACGAAAACGTATACCTCGCCGATAAGGAGCGTTCCTCCAACTGGACGGCCAAGCTGGCTGAGTTCCTCAATGTCGACGGTGTCATCGTTTCGCAGGAAGGTTTCGGCAACCCGGATACCGACCTGATCATGAACTGCAAGAAGATCGAAGCCAAGGGCATCACCACCGTTATCATTACGGACGAATATGCCGGCCGCGACGGTTCTTCCCAGTCCCTTGCCGATGCAGACCCCAGCGCAAATGCTGTTGTCACCGCCGGCAACGCCAACCAGCTGATCAAGCTGCCCAAGCTTAACCGCGTCATCGGCAACCTCGCGCCTGTGGATAAAATCGCCGGCGGCTTTGCGGATAACACCCTGCCCGACGGCAGCATCATGGTGGAACTGCAGGCTATTACGGGAGCCACAAACGAGCTTGGCTTTAACAGACTCAGCGCTCGATAATTCGGAAAGGAGGATACTTCGCTTTGACAAAGTTGAAAGTCGTACAATACATCAACCAGTTTTTTGCCCAGGTCGGCGGCGAAGAGATGGCCGATTACAAGCCTGAACTTCGCGAAGGCATTGTGGGCCCTGGTCTTGCATTCCAGGCCGCTTTTAAAGACGACGCAGAAATCGTCGCCACCATCATTTGCGGCGACTCGTTCTTCAATGAGAACCTCGAGCAAGCCACGAAGATCGTCCTGGATATGGTCAAATCCAAATCGCCCGACCTGTTTATCGCAGGTCCCGCGTTCAACGCGGGTCGGTATGGCGTCGCCTGCGGCGCTATCGCGAGCCTCGTTCAGAAGGAACTTGGTATCCCCTCCCTCACGGGTATGTATGTAGAAAACCCGGGCGTGGATATGTACAAGACTTCTGTGTACATCGTGGAAACCAAAAACAGCGCGGCAGGCATGCGTGACGCCGTGGCAAAAATGGTTCCCCTTGCCCTCAAGCTCGGACGCGGAGAAGAAATCGGCGCATCCGCTGAAGAAGGCTACATTCCCAACGGCATCCGCAAGAACTTCTTTGACAAGAAGCGCGGTTCCGAACGCGCCGTCGATATGCTGCTCAAGAAGCTCAAGGGCAAGGAATTCGTCACCGAGTTCCCCATGCCGGATTTCGACCGCGTAGTTCCCAACCCCGCCGTGAAGGATATGGCCCATACGACGATCGCGCTCGTTACCTCGGGCGGTATCGTTCCCAAGGGCAATCCGGACCATATCGAATCTTCCAGCGCCTCCAAGTATGGCCGCTACGATATCGAAGGCGTCATGGATCTGACGTCCGATACGTATGAGACCGCTCATGGCGGTTATGACCCGGTATACGCCAACCAGGACTCCGACCGCGTGCTTCCCGTTGACGTACTGCGCGAGTTCGAAAAGGAAGGCAAAATCGGCAAGCTGTACCGGTATTTCTATACCACCGTAGGCAACGGCACCGCCGTCAAGAACGCCAAAGCGTTCGCGGCCAATTTCGCAAAGGAGCTGCTTGAGGCCAAAATAGGCGCCGTCATCCTGACATCCACCTGAGGCACCTGCACACGTTGCGGCGCAACGATGGTAAAAGAAATTGAAAGGGCCGGCATTCCGGTCGTGCATGTTTGCACAGTTACCCCCATCTCCATGACGGTTGGTGCCAACCGTATCGTACCCGCGGTCGCCATCCCGCATCCTCTGGGCAATCCCGCCCTCACCATGGATGAGGAAAAGGCTCTGCGCAGGAAAATACTCAATACCGCGCTTCGCGCACTCTCAACCGAAGTAACGGATCAGACCATATTCGAAGGCTGATTCTGAACTTCGGGCAGTCGTGCTGCTTTTATGGCACAGCCGATTTGCTCCGTCCTTACCGATAGAGCAAAAGTGTGACCTTAGCATTTTCGGCCGCCGCGCCGATGAAAGCGGCAAACCGGGTGATATCCCGCGCGCCCCGTATGGGCGCGCGGGGGACAGCCCTGGAGGGTTCTATCATGGATAAGATTTATGACCTGATTATTATCGGCGCTGGCCCGGCCGGACTTGCGGCAGGACTCTATGCGGGCCGCGGACGTTTGGATACGCTGATCATTGAGAAAACAAAGGTTGGCGGCCAGATCGTCATCACGGCTGAGATTGAAAACTATCCCGGCGGCATGCCCGAAGATTCCGGCGCTTCCCTCATTGACAGAATGTCCGCTCAGGCTGATCATTTTGGCGTTAAGCGGGAATTCGATACGATCGTCGACGTGGAGCTTGTGGGCGACGTGAAGCGTCTGAAGGGACTCAAGGGCGATTATTTTGCCAAATCCATCATCGTAGCCACGGGCGCGCATCCCAAAACGATCGGCTGCCCCGGCGAAACGGAACTCACGGGCAAGGGCGTATCCTACTGCGCCACCTGTGACGGCGCATTCTTCGAGGATTTTGATATTTATGTCGTCGGCGGCGGCGACGCTGCGGTAGAGGAAGCCCTGTATCTGACAAGGTTCGGCCGCAAAGTCACCATCATCCATCGCCGCGACGAACTGCGGGCCGCTAAATCCATACAGGAAAAAGCATTTGCGAACGAAAAAATCGACTTCCTGTGGAATACTGTGGTTACCGAAGTCAAGGGCGACGGCATACTCACTTCCATGGTCGTGAAGAACACCAAAACCGGCGAAACCACCGAGATCGAGGCAAACGAAGACGATGGTACATTCGGCCTGTTTGTGTTCATAGGCTTTGAACCCCATTCCACGCTGTTTGAAGGCAAGCTGGAAATGGAAAACGGCTATATCGTGACCGATGCCGACATGAAAACCAATATCCCCGGCGTATTTGCTGCCGGCGACATCCGTGTTAAGACTCTTCGTCAGGTAGTGACTGCAGCGGCGGACGGCGCGATTGCCGCCACTCAGGCAGAGAAGTATCTGGCCAGATAACTGGACAACCTAAATAAATACTTGAGTGAGGTGAATGACATGCTGGAATTGACCAAAGACAATTTCGAAGAAGAAGTTCTGCAGGCGACAGGCACCGCATTCGTTGATTTTTACGGCGACGGGTGCGTTCCCTGCCAGGCTTTGATGCCCTTTGTGCATGAGTGTGCTCACAAGTACGGCAGCAAAATCAAATTTGCCGCGCTGAACACCACGAAGGCCAGACGCCTTGCGATAGGCCAGAAAATTCTGGGCCTGCCCGTCATGGCGATTTATCAGAACGGCGAAAAGGTGGCCGAAGTTGTCAAAGACGATGCTACCCCCGCCAATATCGAAGCCATGATTCAAAAGTATCTCTAAGCCACAGGGCTTTTTAAGCTCAAATGGCTATAGGATAGAAATCTGAAAGAAGGAGGAATATCAATGAGCCTGTTGAAAGACAAAAAGTGCATCATTATTGGCGACAGAGACGGCGTTCCCGGCCCGGCTATTGAAGAATGCGTCAAAAGCGCCGGCGCCCAAGTCGTATTCTCCGCAACAGAATGCTTTGTCTGAACTGCCGCTGGTGCAATGGACTTGGAAAATCAAAAACGTGTAAAGGATTTCGCAGAACAGTATGGCCCCGAAAATATCGTGGTCGTGCTGGGCGCTTCGGAAGCGGAAGCTTCCGGGCTGGCGGCTGAAACCGTCACCGCGGGCGATCCTACGTTTGCCGGTCCGTTGACAGGAGTCCAGTTGGGACTCAGAGCGTATCACATCTGCGAGGAAGAAATCAAAGCTGAGGTCAACCCGGATGTGTATGATGAGCAGGTTAGTATGATGGAAATGGTTCTGGATGTGGACAGCATCGCGCAAGAGATGCAGAGCATCCGCGAACAGTTCTGCAAGTATTAAGCTGTTGGGGTGGTACGGCGAGGCATTGCCGCGCCACCTTCTTTTATTAAGATATTCCTTCTTAAACCATCTAATTGGCTTAACCGGTATGCAGCGCGTCTGCCGCTGGAATGATGAAAAAAGGAGCGGTATTCCTATGAACAGCGTACTCAAGGGCGCGGGATATTTTCTCGCCTTTACTCCGGATATGGTGATACAGAATGGTACGACGCAAACCACCGAGCGCATCGTCAACCCCGATTCGGAGTATTTAAAACAATTGCCGTCCCACATCCGCAGCTATGAGGATGTGGTAAGCTATCTCCCCAACCAGACCTATATCGGCACCATTACCCCCGACGAGCTTTCCTCCTACCCCCAGCCCTGGTATGACAAGAAGCTCGAAGGCGCGAAACGTTTTGGAAAACTCGGCGAAATCATGCCGCAGAACGAATTCATACTCATGATGCAGGTGTGCGACGTGTTCGATCTCGTGCGTCTGGAAAAATCGTTTGTGCAGCGCACGCGCGAGCAGCTTTCTAAGCATCCGCTTATCGGCGACGACATACTCGCGAGGGTACACGAAGGCGTGGAGCTTTCCGAAATAGAGCGTTTTGTGAACAACGAGCATGCCGAAGCCCTGTACGACGAGGGCAAGCTCATCGGTTATGTCAAGCGCGCGCATGATGTAGACTCTAACCTCACAGCGCACGTCATATTCGAAAATCTGGTATCAAAGGCTTCCTGCGTGCTTTCCATACTGCAGTTGATCGACAAAACCGGCATTTCCAAGGACAGCGTGGATTACGTCATCGATTGCTGCGAAGAGGCCTGCGGCGATATGAACCAGCGCGGCGGCGGCAACCTTGCCAAAGCGGCGGCTGAAATCGCGGGCCTTTCCAATGTTTCGGGCAGCGATATCCGCGCGTTCTGCGCAGCGCCCACCCACGCGCTAATTACGGCCGCTTCCCTCGTAAAGGCGGGAACGTATGACAGCGTCATCGTAGCAGCAGGCGGATGCACCGCTAAGCTCGGCATGAACGGCAAGGACCATGTCAAAAAGGGCATGCCCATACTTGAAGACTGCGTAGCTGGCTTTGCCGTGCTCATCGGCAAGAACGACGGCATAAGCCCCGAGCTCATCACCGAATTCTGCGGCCGCCACACGGTGGGCACAGGTTCCTCCCCGCAGGCGGTCATTACCTCGCTGGTCGCCACGCCGCTTGAAAAGGCAGGGCTTAAGATCACCGATGTGGATAAATACTCTGTGGAAATGCAGAACCCCGATATCACCAAGCCCGCTGGCGCAGGCGACGTGCCGCTTGCCAACTTTAAGATGATAGGCGCGCTCGGCGTTAAGATGGGCGCCCTCGACAAGGCAGATTTGAACAGCTTTATTGAAAAGCACGGCATGACGGGCTGGGCACCCACGCAGGGGCATATTCCCTCCGGCGTTCCCTATCTGGGCTTTGCGAGGGAAGATATCATGAGCGGCAAAATCAACCGCGCCATGATCATCGGCAAGGGCAGCCTTTTCCTTGGCCGCATGACCAATCTGTTCGACGGCGTGTCCATTATGCTCGTCAAGAACAGCGGAGCGACGGAAACCGGTGCGGTATCCGAAAAGCAGATCAAGGATCTCATTGCCAAGGCTATGCGCGAATTTGCTCAAGCCATGCTGGCGGAATAGGGGGGCATCAATGGCCAACCAAATCAGCCAAACAATTGCAAAGACATTTCTAGAGCTAGCGGGGGCATTGGAAACCGGCAAGCTTGGAAAACAACCCAAAATTGCAGTAACCGGCCTTGGCAGCGAGCACGGCGAGCAGAACGCCTTGGAAGCGGCGCTTTTGGCGCACAGCCGCGGTGTGGACGCAACGCTCATCGGTCACCTGACGCATGAAAACATCACGACCGTGCAGGTAAACGACGAGTGCGAAGCGCACAAAGCGCTAGAAGCGCTGCTCGAAAGCCGCGAGATAGACGGCGTGGTCACCATGCACTATCCCTTCCCCATCGGCGTTTCCACAGTGGGGCGCGTCATCACGCCCGGCCGCGGCCGCGAGCTGTTCCTCGCGACCACCACAGGCACTTCCTCCGCCGACCGCGTAGAAGGCTTGATCAAAAACGCTATCTATGGCATCATTACAGCAAAAGCCTGCGGCGTTCAAAACCCGACTGTGGGCATTTTGAATATCGACGGTGCTCGGCAGGCGGAAATCGCGCTCAAGCAGCTGCAGCAGAACGGGTACCCCATCACTTTTGCATCGTCCGGACGCAGCGACGGCGGCTGCATTATGCGCGGCAACGATCTGCTTGCAGGTTCCTGCGACGTCATGGTCACCGACCCTCTGACGGGCAATGTCCTCGTCAAAATGCTCAGCGCTTACACCACCGGCGGCAGCTACGAATCCCTTGGCTACGGGTACGGCCCCGGCATTGGCGAAGGATATGATAAACTGGTATTGATCGTATCCCGCGCGTCGGGCGCGCCCGTGCTCGCAAACGCCATGCAGTTTGCCGCAGAGCTTGTGAAAGGGAATTACGCCGCAATCGCAAAAGCAGAATTTGCTCTTGCGAACGCCGCCGGCCTCAAAGGCATACTCGAAGCGCGCAAGGCAAAGAATGCGCAAACGGCGTCCGAAGCCGCGGAAATAGCCGCCCCTTCGAAAGAGGTCGTGACCTTCCAGCTTTCGGGCATCGAGATCATGGATCTCGAGGACGGCGTCAAGGCGCTGTGGAAAGCCGGTATCTATGCCGAAAGTGGCATGGGCTGCACTGGGCCCATCATACTGGTCAATGACGCAAAGGGCGAACAGGCAGCCAAGGTACTAAAAGAAGGCGGCTTTATCACCCAATAAGCCTCTGCTAACGGGGCGAAGTACCCCGGTAACCTCGCGCGGGTGAAAGCCTGCGCGGGCTTTCCAAGGCTATGCGAGATCATTCATAGCCTTGGAAAACCCAATATTGCTTAAACCATTACAAAGGAGTGTTGACTGTGAGCCAGAATTCCGCTTTGCTGCGCGCTATTCCCAAGGTGGACGAGCTGTTGGCCCTGCCCGAGATGGCCGCCATCTGCATGCGCGAATCGCACTTTACGGTCACTTCCGCTATAAGAGAAACGCTGGATACTCTGCGGGCTGAGATACTATCCGGCAACCGAACGCAGGTGCCAACCGCACAGGATCTGCTGCCGCAGCTGACAGCGGCAGTACAGCGAAAGAGCATCTTAGGCTTGCGGCCCGTTATCAACGGCACGGGCATCGTGCTGCATACCAATTTCGGCCGCGCTACACTTGCCGCGCAGGCCGCCGAAGCCGCCGCCCGAATAGCCACACAGTATTCCACGCTCGAATACGACGTAGAGCGCGGGGAACGCGGCGACCGCTGCTCGCATGTAGAGAATCTTCTGAGAGAACTCACCGGAGCGGAAGACGCGCTGGTGGTCAACAACAACGCCGCTGCGGTGCTTCTGGCGTTAACCAGCATGACGCGCGGACGCGAGGTCATCGTTTCCCGCGGCGAGCTCGTTGAGATCGGCGGTTCATTCCGCGTTCCCGCCATCATGCAGCAAAGCGGCAGCACGCTTGTGGAAGTGGGCACCACCAACAAAACGCGGCTGAGCGATTATGAGAACGCCATTGTGCCGGAAAAAACCGGCGCACTGCTGAAGGTGCATACCAGCAATTTTAAAATTGTCGGCTTTACGGAAGAGGTTTCTCTTTCGGAGCTAAAGAAGCTAAGCCTGCGATATGATATCCCCGTTATTCACGATCTGGGCAGCGGCGCTTTGTGCAACCTCGCGGCTTGCGGCATTGTGGATGAACCCAATGTTCTGCAGAGTGTGCAGGCGGGCGCGGATGTGATCTGTTTTTCCGGCGATAAGCTGCTGGGCGGTCCGCAGGCGGGTATACTCATAGGCGCGAAACGATACATCGGCCCCATGAAAAAGAATCCGCTGCTGCGGGCGCTGCGCATAGACAAAATGACGCTGGCCGCGCTGGAAGCAACCCTGCGGCTGTACCGCGACCCACGAGACGCATTTTCCAGCATCCCCGTAATACGCATGCTCAGCAGCGATATAGGTGCTCTGCGCGCAAAAGCGCGCACGCTGACCGATGCCATCAGGGCGACAGGGCTTCCCTGCTTTGCGGATACGATAGACGAAAACGGGCAGGTGGGCGGCGGTTCCGTACCCACCCAATTGCTGCCTACGGCGGCGGTTGCCATTTCCCCGCAAAGCATCTCGGTGGTAGAGCTCGAACGCAGGCTTCGCTTAGGCGAACCGGCCATTGTAGGGCGTATCGCGCGGGATTGCTTTTTACTGGATGTCCGCACCATAGAGGACGGCGATTTTCCGGTGATCGTCGAACGGCTCAGGGATTGTCTTGCATAAGGCCGTTCCAATACCACCGCGGCACGGGAGGTTTGTATGAAAAACGCCATCATCGGCACGGCGGGCCATGTGGATCACGGCAAGACACTGCTGATCAAAGCGCTCACGGGCATCGATACCGACAGGCTTAAGGAAGAAAAAAAGCGCGGCATCACCATAGAACTGGGGTTTGCGCATATCACGCTGCCCAACGGTGAGATCGCAGGGATCATAGACGTACCCGGGCATGAGAAATTCATCAAAAACATGCTGGCGGGCGCGGGCGGCATAGACCTCGCGCTGCTTGTTGTGGCGGCGGACGAAGGGTTTATGCCGCAAACGCGCGAGCATTTGGAAATACTCTCGCTGCTGGATATCCGGCAGGGAATCATCGTGCTGACAAAAAAAGATCTCGTCGATCAGGACTGGATCGATTACGTCAGCGAGGAAATCCGCTCGGAAGTAGCCGGAAGCTTTCTGGAAAACGCGCCCATACTTCCCGTATCTTCCTATACCGGGGAAGGTATTGAGGCACTTAGAAACACCATCGCGGAACGGCTGCAAACGGTTGAGGCGAAAAATACGCAAAAGCCCTTTCGGCTGCCCGCAGACCGCGTATTCACCATGGAAGGTTTCGGCACGGTAGTAACCGGCACGCTCATTGAGGGTACGCTCAAAGAAGGCGACAAGGTCATGCTCTACCCCTCCGGTGAAGCAGGACGCGTACGCAATCTGCAGGTGCACGGGCAATCCGTGGAACAGGCTTTTGCAGGGCAGCGCACCGCCGTCAATATTGCGGGATTGAAAAAGAACGAAGTCGTCAGAGGCGACGTGCTTGCGCAGCCCGATTCCATGACCCCTACGCTGATGATGGATGTCATGCTCAGCATTCTGCCCAACTGCGCGCGGCAGATCACAAACGGACAGCGCCTGCATTTTTACCACGGCGCACGCGATGTGTTGTGCAAGCTCGTTTTGCTTGGGAACGACGAACTGGAAGCCGGAAAAAGCGGATACGCTCAGCTTCGGTTTGCGGAGCCTGTAGCGGCCAAGCAGGGCGATCATTTCGTGGTTCGCTTTTATTCGCCTCTGGAAACAGTCGGCGGCGGCGTCATACTCGACCCCAACCCCGTCAAGCATAAGCGCAGCGACGCATCCGTTACCAGAATGCTGGCGATCAAAGAATCCGGTTCGTCTGCCGATAAACTATCTCAGGCCATACTGGAAGCAAGCCCGCGTTTTGAACCGCTGGAAACAGTCGCACGAAGGTTCGCCCCCGGCGGCGAACCGATAGACGAAGACCTGGCGTCCCTAATTTCAGATGGTTCAGTTGTGATGCTGACCGAGAAAATCGCGCTCCACAACGAGTATTTACAAACGCTGCAGCAATCCCTTACGCGCATGCTTTCTGCACACCACAAGGCCAATCCTCTGCAGGCGGGCATGCGCCGCGAAGAAGCGCGCGCCAAGCTTCTTCCCAACAAGGATTCAGCCCTGTGCGACCGCATATTCGAGCTATTTGAACAACGCGGCCTGATCCGCACAGATGGCCTGCGTATCGCGTTGAAGGAGTTCGAGGTCGTTTATACGCCTGCACAGCGAAAACTCGCTGACGCCATACTGACCATCTATACGAATGGAGGGTTTGCGCCGCCTTCACCAGAGGAGATCGCGCAGCAGTTTATAAAGGAACGCGATTTTAAGCAGGTTTCGGAAGCGCTGTTGGCCGACGGGCATATCATTTCAGCCGCGCCGCAGGTAGCGTTCAGCTATGAAAACTACCTCAAGGCGCTGGAACTCCTGCGGGAAGCCTTCACAAAGACGTCCCAGATCACGCTCGCGGATTTTCGGGATATACTGGATACCTCCCGCAAATACGCGGTAGCGCTGCTGGAGTATTTCGATCGTCAGGGCTTCACAAGAAAGGTGGGAGACGTGCGCATGCCCGGCAAGGCGCTGTGATCTTGAACGTGCCGGGCGCGGTATGGGCATGGCGTGCCGTTGACTTTTCAAAAAAAATGTGATATATTGTGCCAGCTTGCCGCTTTTGCGGCAAAATTATGGGGGTAGATGGGTCGCTGGTGTGCCCTCTGGTCTTCAAAACCAGTAAGAGTAGTGAAGAGCTGCTTAGGTGGGTTCGATTCCCACATACTCCCGCCAACAGGGGCTTGCCCCGGAATGCGCCAATGCAAAATGCGTTGGCGCATTTTTTATATTCGAGCCGGTGTCTCTCTTCCCCAAATGATCAGGGAAACCATGGAAATCTATGATATAATACAAAATGACTCGGCATTACCCCAATGTTCTCCCGCGCTAATCCCTGCCCGTCAGTTATCGCCATGAATACTGCATAGACAGAAAGGGTATCTGTATGAGAATCAGCGAAGCAAAACAGTGCATCATGGAGCTCTATTTACACAGCGATTGCGTAACGGCGCTGATCAGTGAGCGCGGCGTGGGCAAAACCTCCGCTTTCCAGCAATGCGCGCGGGAACTCGGCATAGGCTACATGGGCTTGTACGCAGCAGCCATGGAAGGCCCGGATTTTATGGGGTTGCCGGATAAGGACCGCGAAAAGGGGATTACACGCTATCTTGCTCCGCAGTTTTTGCCCACCTGCAACGCGGTAAAGGAAGGCTTTTTTGAAGAAAAAGGCTTGCTTGTGCTCGAAGAAATCAACCGCGTGCCGACAGATACCGTATCCGTATTGTATCCCCTGCTGCTCGAACGCAAAATCAACGGCCACAGCCTTGCGCCGGGCTGGAAAATCGGCGTGACCATGAACCCCGACACGCTGAATTATTCCGTGAATTCGCTCGACGACGCCATGCTGGACCGTTTCGTTTCCATAGAGATTACAGCCAATATTGAAGACTATATCGCCTATTCCCTCAAAAACGATCCCTGTGATGATGTGCTCGCTTACCTTTCTGCCTGCCCCGATATGCTGCTGCGCGTGAAAAAGGCGGCAGATAGCACCGCCACCGCAAAGGCTCCTACGCCGCGCGGCTGGACAAGGGTGCAGCAGCTGTTAAACAACTGTGCGCTTCCTGAAAAGCTCACGCAGGAGCTCGTTTCGGGCATACTCGGGCCGCAGACCGCCGCGTCATTCTTCGGCTACCTGAAAAACCGCGAGTTCTCCATACCTTCCGCCGAAGTGCTGCTCGCCGATTATACTGCTGTCAGGCCGCAAATCATGAAGCTGGTTGATGCGGGAAGGCTGGATACTCTTGCGCTTGTACTCAAAAAAACCGTTTCTTTGCTTGAAGCAACTGAGGAACAATGCGCAAGCGTCGACAGCCTGCTGGAGGATCTGCCGGAGGAATTTCAGTTGCTGTTCTTTAAAACGCTGGCACAGGGCAAGCCGGAATTGTTCCTCGAAGTAGCGACCAAGACAAAGGCTTTCAACGCCCTGTCCGATCAGGTGCTGTTGTATATTTCTTAGCAGCGTCCATACAGTATACCGGGAGGAATCGGCCATGCGGATGCAGGATACGGTCATCAAGCTGCTGCTGAGCCAGCCGTTTTACGGTTCGCTCGCTACCGCCATTTCGCTGCAGGAAAGCAAATCTGTTGAAAAAACGCAAATGACGCTGCTCCCTTCCCCCGTGCTCAAATACAACCCGGAATGGTACCAAGACTTAAGCGAAGCGCAGGCAATCGGCGTGCTGCTGCATGAACTGCTGCATCTGCTGCTGATGCACGCCCTGCGATGCGGCGAACGCGATCCGTTGATTTGGGCCGTATGCTGCGATATGGCGGTCAACGACCATCTGCCGCAGGAAATGCTGCCCGCAAACGCTGTGACGACGCAAAAGATGGAACGGGAGCTTTCCCTGAAGCTGCAGCATCATAAAAGTGCAGAAAGCTACTATGCGGATATCGCGAAGCTGCTTGCCGATTCGTTCAGCTTCACGAAAATGAAGGACATGGTCACACTCAAAAGCAGCAACGGCAGCCTGCTCGAAGCTGATTTGCCGCCCGAAGAAGACATCTCAGAGATGAACGAACAGGCGCTCAAAGGTACGCTGCGGGATTTGATAGACGAATCGCGTCAGGGCGGCGAAGTGCCGCAGGCACTTGATGCTGAGCTCGATGTGGTTTATGCGCAGGCGCAAATCGACTGGAAAACCATATTTAAACGGTTCTTAACGGGCAGAGGGCGCATGGAGTCGCGTGCTACCTACAAGCGGGAATCCCGCCGATATGACAGCTTCCCCGGCAGCAAGCGAAGCGTGGGGTTATCCGTGCTGATCGCGCTCGACGAAAGCGGTTCCATATCCAACGAACAGCTGCAGACATTCTTCCATGAAGTCATGGCCGTCAACCGCATTACCAACGCGCAAATACTTGTCACCGAATTTGATACCAGATGCACCCCGCCCAAACCCGCCGCAGATTATCGACATGTGCAAAAGCGAGAAATGAACGGCGGAACGGATTTCAGGCCCGTTTTTGAACTTGCGGACAGCCTGAAAGTATCCCTCGTTGTCATTTTTACGGACGGCGATGGCAGCGCGCCCCAAAACGCAAACCAAAAAGTGCTGTGGGTACTCACAAAGGGCGGAAAACAACCCGCCGTCTTTGGATACAGCGTGACATTTGAGTAGCGGCAATATCCCCGATTTTATACGCGAGGAGCCGGAATACGCATGATCATGGAGTATTTTCTGACAGGCGGATGTCTGCAGATAGGTAAAAAAGAAGCCATGTTTGAGCTGCTGCGAAAAGACAGCGTGCTGCGCCCTCTGCTCGGAGACAGCATGCAGTCATTTACGTCCAAATCTGGACATGCAAACGCGCAGGGGGATTTTGTGGCCATTGATCTGCATGGTATCGCCGAACGGAAGCTCAGCGGCGATCCCGCAGGCATGCTCAGCGAACTCAAAGCGCGCTATGGCAGCGCAGTCAGCGGAAAACTCTGCTTCAGAAGCTTCTATACGACATTTGCGCACACCTATTATTACGATATCGATATTACTGCAGATCAGATCGCCACGCTGCCTGTGGAGTGAATGCGAACCCCGCCGGTATTCCCGTGAAATCTGTGCCTCCATTTTGATCCGCGGCTTCGAGTATCCGCACAATGTATTCACAGGCATGGCCGTCTCCATAGGGGCTTGCAGCCTTGCTCATGCGTTCATATTCCTTAAAGTCGGTCATGAGGTCAACGAAATTTCTGTATACCGCCTGTTCCTGTGTGCCTATCACCTTGAGCGTTCCGGCCTCCACGCCTTCCGGCCGTTCCGTCACATCGCGTAATACCAGCACCGGCTTCCCAAACGCCGAGGCCTCTTCCTGAATTCCCCCGCTGTCCGTCAATATCATATAGCATCGGGCGATATAGTTATGCAGCGTCACCACGTCGACGGGCTCTATGATGCGTATGTTGGGGCAATCCCTAAGCGCCTGCGCGTCCTGCCGCACGACGGGGTTCTGATGAATCGGGAATACGATTTTGATGTCAGGTAATTCCTCCGCTGCACGCCGGACCCCACGGAATATGTTTCTGAGCTGCGCTCCCCAGTTCTCCCGCCGATGCGCCGTCAGCAGCACCATGCGCGAATCGCTCGCCCATTCAAGCGTTTCGTCCATAAAGTCGTCGCGCGCCGAATATTTGAGCGCGTCGATGACCGTGTTGCCGGTAACAAAAACAGAAGATGGATCCTTGCCTTCATAAAGCAGATTATTCCTCGCGTTTACGGTAGGCGCAAAATGCCATTTTGCAATCAGCCCTGTCGCCTGCCTGTCGAATTCCTCAGGAAACGGTGCGTAGAGATCGCGCGTACGCAGGCCCGCCTCCACATGTCCAACCGGAATTTTCATATAGAATGCTGCGAGTGCTGCCGCAAATGTCGTCGGCGTATCGCCATGCACCAGCACGGCGTCCGGATTTTCCAATTCCAAAACCGAATACATGCCGTTTAATACTCTGGTGGTAATATCATACAGTGTCTGCTTTTGTTCCATAATGGAAAGATCGTAATCAGGAATAATATTGAAAAAGTCCAGTACCTGATCCAGCATCTGCCGGTGCTGCCCCGTTACGCATACCACGGTTTCAAAGGCAGTATGTTTCCTGAGTTCCAACACTAGAGGGCACATTTTAATAGCTTCGGGGCGCGTACCAAACACAATCAAAACTTTTTTCATAAGCACCTCATGAGACTACATCTTCTATATGCTTAGTATTTGAAGCATTGGTGCCGCCATGCTGTTAAGATGCCTTATACGTTAAGGTATATTGGATTGTCCGCGATAATCGCGGTATATTCCCGCGATGGCCATGGCAGAAAGTATCATGAAAACGGGCAGAATGAAATAGTGATAGCGATTTTGCGTTTCAAGGAACAAATGCAGCGCAACCGTTCCGACCACCAGCAGTATCAGCGCCTGTTCGGGGCCGACGACCTTCTGTTTTAGTATTCGCAGCCCGAAAACAAAAGAAAAGAATAATCCAAGCATATAAAACCAGTCATTCCACAGCGAAAACTGTCGTATCATATCCGTGCGGTCCGGCGTCAGCCCGCCCTGCTGCTCCAGAAAAAGGGTGGTCCATGTTTTTCCGTAATCGTCGTTGGACCATAAAAACGTAAACTTTTCCATGCTCAAATTCAATACCCCAACAGGGTCGCTGCCGATGCGTTTGAACGCGACATCGGCGCTTGCCCGATGCGCCGCTTCCGGTGAATTTGTCGACGCAAACTCAGACGAGAAGAATTCCGCGTCCTGCTGGTTCCATGCGCCTTTTGCCTCTATATTGACCCCGACCATCAGGTTATAACCAAAGGAAACGCTGCTCCCCGGCAATTTGTAAGCGATGGTTTGAGAAATAGAAGCTGATATGAGACTGCTGCAGATAAGGAAAGTCGCTGATGTGATAAGAGCCATGAACCAGCCTTGGCAGGATGCTCTATTTAGTTTCCCGTTGAGCATCTTTTCATTTTTATCAAATTTTACAGTGAACGGTATGATACAAAGTACAGCCGCAATCAGCAGTATCACGGAGAGGGGACGCACCGCGTTGGCAAGCGCAATGAGTATTCCCAGCGCAACGCATAAAAACATTGCACTTTCCCTGTTGCCCAAACGAACCGGATACCGATACAAATAAATAAATAGCCATATACCCAATAGCAGCAGGCAGGTAAACACCGCCTCGGAACCGAGTATTGCCCCATACAATATTTGCGAAGGCCAGAATGCCGCAGCAATCAATGCGATCAGCCCGCCAAGACGTCCGCTCAGCGTGCGAGCAATGCGATAAGTCAGAAAAACGTTGAGCAAGCTTGCCGCTGTATTCAGATACAGCCCCGCCTGAACGGATGAGCCAGTAATTTTGAAAAGAAGCGAGAGTATGAACGGATACCCGATGACATGCGGAAACTGCGCAATGTAGCCGCTGTAGCCGGATGCGCCAAGACTGCCCTTAGCGAGAAGATCGGCCACCTGATAATACGTTTGGTAATCCGATGAAGGTGTAATGGGCAGCTTCCCGATCACAAGCAGCCGGACTAAGGCGCTTGACGCTATCACGCAAGCGACGGCCACCCGCTCGGCAAGTACGGCCTGCCGCTCCTTCCCCGGTTCGAGAATGAAAAGGTGCCGTGCAGCAAACCATTTCATGGTGATATGGACAGCGGCCCATACCGCCGCAAGTATGCATATGGTTAAGCCATACCATAAAAACGGATATGTCCGGTAGTCTGCAATATACAGAATACCGCTGAATACGGCATATGCGATGCAAACCTCAAATATTGCGACAGCCAAACAGACAAACCAGTTCTTCTTTGCCGTCACTTTACTAGCCTCCGGGCGCAGGTTGCTATCCGAGCTTTTAGATACTTAGCTGCGCCGCAATTACTTGGGTCTGGGGAATTTCGGCGGATCGGGTATATCCGTCATCTTTCAGCCCCATGTATGCTAGTATATCCGGTGCAAAATCATGTTTATCCATCGCCAGCACCGCTTGTTCCCATGTGATCCTGCCGGCATCAAACAATTTTTTGATTGTCTGCAGCTGTGCGGGAGCATTCTCGTCCTGACTCCGTATCGCATTGAGTATAGTTTTACTTGGAGCATCGACAAAGCGGCATTCTTCCGGCCGAACTTTGAGCATTCCGGAAACTTCTTTTTTGTCGGTACATTCCGATGCGGCAAACACATAGCCTGCGTCCACTTTCATAATGGGATATACACAAAGCTTTTCGAGCGTATCTTTGCTAAGCCCAGCCTGATCAACCGCAAACCCCGAGAGATTGCCTACAAATATTCGGTGATTTGCGTTTGCGGCAGCTTCGGTCAGCTGTTCCTCTGATACCAGGCCGTGCCGCAGCAGCACATCCCCTATACGCGAACCTTCCTTTTTGCTAATATCTAGCGCGTCGCTGAGCGCGCTGACATCGATGTATTGCTTTTCCAGCAATATATCACCGATATTGCGATAATAGCGGCATAGCACCTGCTTCTGTAAAAAAGTATGGTCCGTTTTGCTCCACGCTACTTTTTTCTTTTTCTTTTTTGTGCCCTTCCCAAAGAAAAAGAGCTTCCATGCCTGAAAAGTTGCGGCCATGTTGATAATATTGCCCCATACGAGACGAACCGGCATCAGCGGCGGCAACAGGCAGGCCACCGTCATGCTTTTAAAGCCGTAAAAGTTCGTAATCGCCACGGCCCGCATAATCTGCCGGAACACCATCATGAATGTCAGGAACACGCAAAGCCCGTAAGCCAGCGTATGCCGGGGATACATCAGCGGGATATTCACAAACAGCGACACAATGAAATAGATGAAAACCATATAGCCGGGCAGCACCATCAGGTTGCTCAGTTTGGCCTTCAAATCCTTATACAGCGAGTATCTGGCCGAGAACCCCAATGCGCTGGGCTTGAAAATTTCGGATACTTTGGCTGACTGCATGGTGATGCCGTATATCCAGCGCGTTTTTTGCCTGACGGCCGTTTGAAAAGTCTCAGGGAAAAAGCTTCTCGTCGCCACATAGTCCCACCTGACGGTATGGGTGTCCGTGAGGCGGGGTACTTTTTCTAAAACAAAATGCGTCCGGTAGCCTTTCTCAGCTAAAATCAGCGACAGCTTATAATCCTCCGTCAGGCTGTCCTCGGGACAAAGCGGTTCCTCGCCAAAGCAATCGAGTATTGGGTGCGAGATGACGAAGCCCGTACCCGCCGAAGGAACCACAGCGGACATTGCTTCACGGGTACCCATCGCCCTGTAGTGATTTTCCGCAAACTCATCGGCATACGTGCCTATCGTCATGCCTGAAAAAACATTTTTCAAAGTCGGCATTTTCTGCAACGGAATGACCGGGAATTGCAGAACATCATAAGAGTCAAGCAGATAATTTGTCAGCTTGAGCTCATACGGATGCACGACATCCTCGGAGTCATGTATGGTAACGGAGCAGAACCGCCAATGGTTCTGACTTTCAAATTGTTTGATAAAACGAATAATATTGTTGACGTTGTCCGCCTTGCAGGTCGGTCCCGGGCGGCCGTTAATAACCATGTGCACATTGGAATATTTCTGTTCAAGCCTTTTAACGACGCCGATGGTTGGATCGTCGTTCGGGTATACGCCAATAAACACATGGTACATTGCTCGAGGGTATTGAAGAGACGAAATCATATTGTCTATGACCGCCTCAATTACATTGTCTTCATGCCACGCCGCAACCATTACCGCCAGCAATTTAGGCGGTACGGAGTCAAGACGTTCGATTGGCAGGCGGTCGGGTTCTTTTCGCTTAATGGTACAAACGATATTGCAAATGTCCCAAATCAAATCATCCAAGCTGAATATGATGAAGCCAAGTGCAACCACAAGACCGATGCCTTGTATGATTCGTTCCATCAAGTCACTCCCCCGAAAATTCTTCGAGCACATTCAATATGAAGAATGCGCGCCAATTTCATTACATTATCTGGTATTATTCTAACATATATATTTGCTTGAAATATATAGTCGGTTAATGGAAGCATAGATATGCTTTTGCTTATCCTCCAACTCCAATATCCGCACGATGTTATCAGCGATTTTCATATCTGAACGGTAAAGCGCCGGATTGTTAACTGCCGATATTCCGCAAAAGGACTATACCATCATACTTGAATCGATCGCTATTCAGGACGGGTGCGGCTGTTTTATGGATGTTGAAGAATATCAATATGATACTTAGCCGATGACAGCAGAGCATATTGCCCGGATGAAGAGATCACATCGTATGGAAAAGTGATACTTGCACCTTCGCAGGCATCCTATCAGAACTTTATGGTAAATGCTGTTAACCAGCCTCGCGTAGATTATAAAGTCTGTAATTCCTGCTTAATATTGAGGACTGAGGACCAGCCCACCGCCGGGTCTCCCGTCACACTGCAATCCATCCGCATTTTGAACAAAAAGTGTTACGGCGGGCATTGTCATAACAGCGGCGGATGCCTGGTGGACTTGATAGCAGGACGCTGAATATAAGGTGGTTATTTAATTAAACTGGGGCTGTGCGGAGTATTTCCGCACAGCCCCCGGCTTTTCCCACGTATTGCTCAGTTAAAATGTCTCCTGCTTGAGTTCGTCGATGATATTCTCCTTTTTGATGCGGTGGGTGGAGTACGCCATGGTCGAGAGTACGATCACCAGTATCATGAAAACAGCCACAATGTAACTGATCCACGGCAGTTGAAAGCGCATGCCCAATATATCCGTTTGCGTGTTGTAGAGCAGCAGCGCGATCCCAAGGCTAATCGGCAGGCCCCACATCAGACCCTTGAGGCCGTAGAACAGACTTTCAAATCGCAGCATGCGATTGAAGCCTTCGGGCGCCATGCCGACTGAACGCAGCATCGCAAGTTCCCTGCGTCTGAGGCCAATGTTGGTCGACACCGTGTTGATGATATTCGCGATACAGATCAGGCTGATGAGCGTGATAAAGCCGTACACGAAAACGCCGAGGAATGTATTCATATTGTTTTCACTGCGCGTCATATCCTTGATGTTGACGATGTTGGCCGCGGGCATGGTCTGCATCAGCTCTTTGATCTGCGCCTCCAAACGCTGATCATCCTCCGTAGTCATATAACTGTTGTAGGAAATGCAGTTTTGCGCAATTTGCTCCAGCTCATCCGCCGGTAAAGCCGCCACTGCCGTGTCCCACACGGATTGGGGCACCACAAGCATTACAGACGAAAATCCTCCCGTCATCACACCCATGGGGCGCTCCTGTGTAACCGCTCCCAGCATGAACGTGGTACCTGCTTTGGTCATGCTGGTATCTCCTGCAAAACAGGTCAGCGTGTCGCCTGTTTTCAGTTTGAGCACATCCCCCGCGACCTTCTTTACGTTGTTTTCCCCCGCATCTTCGTAATCCGTGGCGTAGTTGATGAGTATCGCTTTGGGGGATTTCGTGTCGGCATAGTCTTCTTTGCGCACACCTACGCTCTTCGCATACGCTTCAAAATTCACTTCGTCCAAGCCGATCAGCGAAACGGAAAGCTCATATTGATCGCTGGGGCTGCCCTCCTGCTGCGCAACTCGCTGCTTCGTGTAATCGCTGATCTGCCCGGCACTCAGGCGCGTATAGCCAAACAGCTTTGACTGCGAGGAAAAAGCGTCTATTCCATCCAGCGCTGCAATACGCGATGTTGCATTCTCCGCTTGTTCCTTGGAAGCACCAACGTATTGCACAAATATATCAAAGTTGTAGCCGTCGGACATCGAGTCTGCGACATTGCCCGTGATATTGGCGTAAGAGGACACCGTGAGAAACAGCACGAGCGCGATAACAAGCGATATGACCGTGGCACGGTACTTCCGGCGGCTGCGTTTTAAATTCTTCAACGCAAGTTCGCCCTCAAAGCCGAACAGCATGCGCGTTAGGCGCGAAGTTTTCACGCTGCTGCGTGTGAGGGTAGTGTCCTTGGTCTGCCGAATTGCGTCTATGGGAGAAATCTTCGAGGCACGGCGCGCGGGCCGATAAACGGATACGAATATGGTGATTACGGAAAACAGCACCGCAACGCCAATCGCCCACAACGGCACCACAAGCACCAATTTCACGTGGCTAGATCTGCCAAATACGCTGTTCAACATCGGCTGTATGACTGCGAGCGTCACACCTATGCCGCCAATTCCCGCAAGTATACCGACAGGAATACCGATTGCGCCTACAAACAGGCCCTCGAAGTACACGCTTGCGCGCTTCTGCCAACGTGTAGCGCCCACGCTGGCCAGCAGCCCCAATTGCCGCGCGCGCTCTGAGACGGACATGGAAAATGCGTTGTAAATCAGAGATACGGACGCGATTACGATGATTAGGATGAGTATGAGCATGAAGCTCTGCAAAAACACATATACGTTATCCCACTCTACCACACCGTAGTACCGCAGCAGGTCGTCGTTGAACACCGCGCCGGTTTCTTTGTCGCCGTACTTTGCAATCAGACCGTTTGCGTCATTGTATACGCTGCGAGTGAGATGCTTCACCGTGAGGCAGGCGTCCACATGGTCATTTGCCGCGAGCGAATACGGGTCGAGATAGCCCAGCAGGCCGTATCCCGCGGAGTAGCTGCCCTCAAAGTTGGGGGCTTCCATCACGCCCACTACGGTGAGCGACACAGTTTGAACCGGGCTGAATGTCGGAGAACCGATGATATTGCCTTTGTCGTCGTAGCTGTTTGAAAGATACCCGTTATCTTTCATGGGCTCCCCTTCTGGTGAAAGTATATCGCCTACGGTCAGACTGAGCGTATCGCCTATTGCATAGTTGAGGCTGCTGCCCTTGCTTATGCTCTTAGAGATCAGCACCTCGCCCGGCTTCTCGGGCAGACGCCCCTGTGCGAGGCGTATCTGCATCTGCTCATACCCTTTCGCGCTGTACTCTTGAAAGTAAAAATACTGTTTGGAGTAGCCTTTCGAATCCGCGATGGGCGAAAATCCCTCCGTACGGCTCAGAAAGGCGGTATTAATTGCACTGTCCTGCTCAAGCGCGGCAAAATTGCCCGCAGGCATATCCGTAAGCTGAACATGCCAGTTACCGGTATCCGCTATGGTGCCGCGCTGCAAAAAGCTTACGAAGGACGATACGAGTACAGCGACACCGGTAATCATCGCCACGGATATCACCACGCCGATGATCGTAACGATCGTCCGCTTTTTATTGCGGAGCAGGCTTCGCAGCGTGAAGCTTCTCATTACATTCATTTGCGCGTCACCTCGTCGCGGATGATGCGGCCGTCCTCAATCGCTACGATACGGTCGGCCTGCAGGGCCGTATCCATGTCGTGTGTGATGAGAATGAGCGTCTGGCCATACTTGCGGTTGGACATACGCAGCAGCGCCATAATATCCGCGCTGTTCTTGCTATCGAGGTTGCCTGTGGGTTCATCCGCGAGCATCAGCGCCGGGCTGCTTATGAGCGCCCGGCCGATGGAAACGCGCTGCTGCTGCCCGCCCGAAAGCTGGTTGGGCAAATGGTGCCTGCGGTCGGTAAGACCGAGCAAGTTAAGCAACTCCTCAAGCTGTGTCTTGTCCGGCGTACGGCCGTCCAGCAGCAGCGGCAGGATAATATTCTCCTCTACATCGAGTACCGGAATAAGGTTGTAGAACTGATAGATAAGGCCCACCTGCCGCCGCCGGAATATGGCGAGTTTTGTTTCGTCGAGTGCATATATATCCGTACCGTCCACGAAAACCTTGCCGGAGGTAGGCGTATCCACACCGCCCGCAATGTGCAGCAATGTCGATTTCCCGGAGCCCGAGGCCCCTACGATTGCGACAAACTCCCCTTTCTCCACGCTGAGCGATACATCATCCAACGCCTTGACGGAAGCTTCGCCGCTGCCGTATACCTTGCTCAAATTATGAACCTTTAATATTTCCATTCTGGCAAATATGCTCCTTCATCGTGATGGCTACAGGATATACCTCAAGGGTGACACAACAGTGACTATTCTCGTGACTGTTTCGTCACTTGAAAAAGCGCAATGTGAATGTGCTTCCATTACCTTGTGCACTGCGCGCCGTAATACTGCCTCCCTGCCCCTGCAGGATGGCCGCGGCCATCGCAAGCCCAATCCCCACGCTGTCCTCAGATGCATTTTTGCCCCGGTAAAAGCGTGTAAATATGTGCGGCAGGTCGGCCTTATCGATGCCCGGCCCGGTGTCGCTGACTTCGATCTGTGAATACAGCGGGTTATCATCGCAGCGGATGGATATGGTTCCGCCGTCCGGCGTATGCTCCACACAGTTCTTTACGATGTTGAGTAATGCCTCAGATGTCCAACGCTCATCGCAGGTAAGCGATATTTCCCCCGCCTCAACGCGGAGCACTTGGTTTTTGAGTTCCATGGGGATGAGCAGGGGTGCGCAGGTATTCTCTATCAGTACCCGCGCAGAAATTTGGCGCGGACTAAACCGCACTGTGCCCGCATCCAGCCGCGAAATCTTTAACAGCGCGGAAACAAGCCACTGCAATCTTTCGAGCTGCAGCCGCATGCGTGTGGTGAACGCGCGGCGCTCTTCCTCGGGCAGCTGTGCGTCGCACAATAAATCGGTCATGAGCAGCATGGACGTAAGCGGCGTTTTGAGCTGGTGCGAGATATCCGAGAGCGCGTCCGCAAGCACGCTTTTTTCGCGCTGCAGCATATCCCCCCGTTCATGCAACGCGGCCGTCACCTTGTAGATTTCGTTTTTAAGTATAGAGAGCTCTCCTTCGGCGTTGTCACGTACGTCGAGAGCGTAATCTCCGTTATTGATGCGTTTAAGGTAATCGCAAAGGCGGCCAAGCTGTATGTATCTTTGCCGCGTGTAGGCGATCAGCATGGCAATAAACAGCAGCGAGCAGATAACCGCGGCAATGCCTGCTTGTACGGAAACAAGAAAACCGGCAGCCGTCAGCGCGGCCCCGGCGAAAAGCAAAGTAATAAGAAAAGATCGGAATTCGCGGTTGCGCAGCATGTCACTCACCTGCTTTGTAGCCGAGTCCCCGCACCGTATGGATCAATTTCGGGTTCTGCGGGTCTTCTTCAATTTTCTCGCGCAGACGCTTGATATACACCGACAGCGTATTGTCCGTCACGAAGTCGCCGCCGATGTCCCATATTCCCTCCAATAACTGGCTGCGGGAAAGCACCTGGCCGGGATGCGCGGCAAGCGTCAGAAGCAGCCGGTATTCGAGCGCGGTCAGTATGATTTCCGTACCCTCCCGCATTACCTTGGCAAGCTTGGTATTGACGGTGACAGGCCCCAAGTGCAACTCGTCGCTGCTGTCGCCCGCTTTTTCCGCGCGGCGCAGCACAGTGCGCAGCCGGGAAAGCAGTTCGCGCACACGAAAAGGCTTGGTAATGTAGTCGTCCGCCCCCATATCGAGGCCCATTACGACATTCACTTCCTCATCGCAGGCTGTTAAAAACACCACCGGTGTATCGCTCTGTGAGCGGATTTCGCGGCAGATATCGTAGCCGCTGCCATCGGGCAGAGACAGATCTAAAAGCGCAAGGTCAAAGCAGGTACCGGCAAGCGCCTGCATGGCCTTTGCCGCGGTATAACAGACCGTCACGCCATAGCCTTCCTGCCTGAGCGTATATTCGAGTCCTATCGCGATGGTTTTGTCGTCTTCAACGAGCAGTATTTGTTTCATATCATCACCACTTCAATTATAGCCTGTATGGAGATTTTTGCATGACGGAATTGTCACGGAAAGTATAGAGCGGGAAATTAAACAAGAAATAACTGCCTCGCCTGCCCACATCGCTGAATCGTGGCAGTGCGCCTCGCAAGCGGTGCTAAGCAAACAAAACAGCTAGATAAAATCTAGCTGTCTTGCATTATCCGCCAATCCTTCAATTTAGCCTCAATGAGGCAGTACAGAATTATCGTTATTCCAGTTCGAACGCACCGGTATAAAGCTGATAATACTTCCCCTTTTCCTCGATCAGGTGTTCGTGGCTGCCGCGTTCGATTATTTTCCCATGTTCGAGTACCATAATGACGTCGGAGTTTTGCACCGTGGAAAGGCGGTGCGCGATTACAAACACCGTGCGCCCTTTCATGAGCGCGTCCATGCCGCGCTGTACGATGGCCTCGGTACGCGTATCGATGGAGGAGGTCGCCTCGTCCAATATCATCACCGGCGGGTCGGCTACCGCCGCACGTGCGATGGCGATGAGCTGCCTCTGCCCCTGCGAGAGGTTGCTGCCGTTGCTTTGGAGCATGGTCTGATACCCCTCCGGGAGCCTTGTGATAAAGTCATGCGCACCGGCGAGCTCCGCCGCAGCCTCACATTCTTCATCCGTCGCGTCGAGCCTGCCGTAGCGGATATTGTCCATGACGGTACCGGTAAACAGATTCGTATCCTGAAGCACGATACCGATGGCACGGCGCAGGTCTGATTTCTTGATTTTATTGATATTGATTCCGTCGTAGCGGATCTTTCCGTCCGCAATGTCGTAAAAGCGGTTTAGCAGGTTGGTGATGGTAGTTTTGCCCGCGCCCGTCGCGCCGACAAACGCCACTTTCTGGCCAGGCTCCGCAAACAGCGTAATGTTGTGAAGCACCGGCTTCTCTTTATCGTAGCCGAAATCAACATCCTGCAGGCGTATGTCGCCCGCAAGTTTGGTATAACGCACCGTGCCGTCGGCAAGGGGCTGCTTCCACGCCCAGAGATCCGTGCGCTCCGCACATTCCATAATCGTGCCGTTTTCCTCCCTGGCATAGACAAGCGTTACCAGCCCGTTGTCTTCCTCGGGTAATTCATCGAGCACCGTAAATATGCGGTCCGCGCCCGCGAGACCCATGATCACAGCATTCACCTGCTGTGACACCTGGTTGATGTTGCCCGAGAACTGGCGCGTGATGTTCAAAAAAGGCACCACAATGCTGATGCTGAACGCGAACCCCGAAATGCTCAGGTTATGCGCCTTTGTGAGCAGAAATATCCCGCCCGCCATCGCAACAAGAACATATATGAGGTTGCCGATGTTCATGAGCACGGGGGCAAGTATGTTGGCAAATTTGTTGGCCTGCTCCGAATCGTGGAAAAGCCCGTCGTTGATGGCGTCAAAGCCCGCCTTCGTCTCCTTCTCATGGCAGAACACCTTTACGACCTTCTGGCCGTTCATCATTTCCTCAACAAAACCCTCGGTTTTGCCCAGGGAGCGCTGCTGCTGGATAAAATACTTCGCGGAATTGCCGCCGATTTTTTTTACTGCAGTGAGCATGAAGGCCATGCCGCTTAGCACCACGGCGGTCATCCAGACGCTGAAGTAGAGCATAATGCTAAATAGCGTCAACAGCGTGACGGATGAGACCAAAAGCTGCGGCATGCTTTGGGAGATCAGCTGCCTAAGCGTATCGATATCGTTGGTGTAGTGACTCATGATGTCGCCATGTGAATGCGTATCAAAAAAACGGATGGGCAATGCCTCCATCTTATGAAAAAGCCTTTCACGCATCTTCTTGAGCGAACCCTGCGTAATGACTGCCATCGTGCGGTTATAGGTGAACGACGACGCCAGCGAAAGCACATACAGCCCCGCGAGGATCGCAACGATCCGCAGTATTTGAGGACCGACGTGCGCCCAGTCGCCGCCCTGATTCTGTTCAAGCACCGCGATAATGTTCTGCATGAAGATGGAGGGAATGGAGGAAACCGCCGCGGTAAACACGATACACATCAGTACCAGCGGTAGCACAACGGGATAAAACTGAAACAGCATTTTGATCAGCCGCTTCGTCGTTCCCTTTTTATACATGGTATTGCGCTTCATTGCCGCTCACCTACCTTGTTTTGAGATTCGTACACCTCGCGGTAGATCTCGTTGGTTTCCAAAAGCTCTTCGTGCGTGCCCACAGCCACGATACCGCCCTTATCCATCAGCATGATGCGGTCGGCGTCCTGCACGGAGGCAACGCGCTGCGCAATGATGATCTTTGTTGTATCGGGAATATACTCACGCAGCGCCTTCCTGATCTTTGCATCGGTATGCGTATCGACGGCGCTTGTGGAATCATCCAGTATAAGAATTTTGGGCTTCTTCAAAAGCGCGCGTGCGATGCACAGCCGCTGCTTCTGCCCGCCTGAAACATTTGTCCCCCCCTGCTCAATGTGCGTATTGTAGCCATCGGGGAACTGCGAAATAAAATCGTCCGCCTGCGCAAGAGAGCACGCCTCTTTTAATTCCTCGTCGGTCGCCAGCGGGTTGCCCCAACGAAGGTTTTCGCTTATGGTTCCTGAAAACAGGAGATTGTTTTGCAGCACCACGGAAACCTGATTGCGCAGCGCCTCTATGTCGTAGGCGCGTACGTCCAGCCCGCCTACCCGAACTATCCCTTCCGTAGCGTCATACAGGCGCGGGATAAGCTGAATGAGCGATGATTTCGAGGAGCCTGTCCCGCCCAGAATACCGATGGTTTCACCGGACTTGATATGAAGATCAATGTTTTGGAGCGCCATGCGCTCCGCTTTCTCTGAATAGCGGAAGCTCACGCCGGAAAAATCGATGGAGCCGTCCTTCACCTCATATACGGGCTTTTCCGGGTTGCTCAACGTGCTTTTTTCCTGAATTACCTCCACGATACGGCGGCCGGATTCATCCGCGATGGTGATCATCACGAAAACCATGGAAAGCATCATCAGGCTCATCAGAGTCTGGAAGCTGTAAACCATGAGCGACGAAAGCTGACCCACGTTAAAGTTGAGCCCCTGCGTGGTGATAATGGTATACGCGCCGAAGGTCAAAATGAACACCATGTTCACATACAGGCAAAACTGCATGATGGGGCCGTTGAACGCAAGTATCTTTTCGGCCCTTGTGAATTCCACGCGCACATCCTCGGCAGCCTTTTCGAATTTTTGCTTTTCATAGTCCTCGCGCACGAAGGATTTCACCACGCGGATGCCCTGAATATTCTCCTGAACGGAACTATTGAGCGCATCATACTTACGAAACACCCTCTTGAATATCGGAAATGCCTTCCTGATGATAAGGAACAGCCCTATGCCGAGAACCGGTACCACAACAACGAATATAAGCGCCAGTCTGCCGCCCATAATAAACGCCATCACTATGGCGAAAATGAGCATGAGCGGGCTTCTGATGGCTACGCGGATGATCATCATATAGGCATTCTGAACATTGCTCACATCCGTCGTAAGCCTCGTTACAAGAGACGACGCGGAGAACCTGTCGATATTCTCAAAGGAAAAGGACTGGATGCTGTAGAACATATCCTTTCTGAGGTTGCGCGCAAAGCCGCTTGATGCCGTGGCGCAAGCCGTGCCCGAAAGTCTGCCGAACAGAAGCGATATGCTTGCCATCGCCAAAAGCAGCAGTCCATACTTCAAAATGATGTCGATGCCGCAGCCCGCCTTTATCTGGTTGACGAGCTGAGCGGTGATGAAGGGAATAATGCACTCGATTACAACCTCCATCGACACGAAAGTCGGCGCCAGAATGGAGGGCTTTTTAAATTCCCTTATACTTTTTATAAGAACCTTCCACATTGAGTTAACTTTACTCCTCTTTCACGGCAGGATATTTGATCCCGCCAAACTGTTTTTGGCGCTGCGAGGTGCGAGCCGGTTGGCTTTTTTTGCTTATCTTGACGATTCCCAGCACTTGTCGTCAGCGCCTGCCTCAAACAGCGGGTCAGTTTTGAGATAATCCAGATGCACTACGAGTTTTTCTAAAATTCCTCCAAGCTGCTCCATTTCCTGCTCGCTCAAGCACTCAAACATCCGTTTGAGCGTGCGGATGTAATGCTCCTTTACCTGAAGGGCCAGTCTCCTTCCCTCGGGCGTAAGCGCAAGCTTTACCTGCCGCTTATCATCGCAGCTCTTTTTGCGTTCCACCAAGGACGCCTCTTCCATCTTTTGAAGAATTTCGCTCAAAGCGCCAGAGCTTATCTCAAGCAGGTCTTGAAGCTCCTTTTGGGTAAGGTCTTGCTGCTTCAAAAGTGTGACGAGAATACGCCGCTGCCCTGCTTTTCCGCCCGTCTGATAATAAAGAAAATGCCCGCACGCCCTCAAACGGGTCGCCAGCGCATGCTCCAACTGCATTTTCAACACACTCCAACTTTTTCACTTTGCACCAAGAGTTTAGGTACCAAGCGACATTTTACATCCGAAGCTTTTGTTTCGCAACGGATATTTTTATGTACGAGAGCCTTGCTATAGCTACTCTTAATAGCTTCTAGTATTTCTCGATCTTATCAGTGTGAACTGATTCAGTGATTGACATCAATACAATAATGTCATATATTAGATGTAACATGTAACATGCAACTCGAATTCATGTTTCGCGCGTACATATCAATGGAAGGCAGATGATTGATTTGTTCCCCAATAAGGCGGATATTGTGATTATTGGCGGCGGAGTGGTGGGCTGTTCGATTGCTTACCACTTGGCAAAAGCAGGATACTCCCCTGTGTTGCTGGAAAAAAACGAAATCGCCTCAGCGGCGTCCGGCGGCAATTCGGGTCAGATATCCATCACGGATCGGGAGCCGGGCACCCAATTGGACTGGTCTCTGCGCAGCCTCGATTTGTACAGAGAATATGAGCAAAGGTGCGAATTTGCCACCGACGTTGAAGAAACCGGCGGTTTAACTGTCATGAAAAGTCAGGATGAAATAGACAAAACTATGCATCTTGTACACAGCCATAAGGCCGCCGGGATAGAAATTCAAATGCTGTTAGGCCATGAGGTGTTAGAGAAGGAACCCCTGATCAATCCGGATTCCGTATGTGGGGCTATATGGTGCGCAAGAGAAGGTCGCCTCAATCCAATGTCCATCACCTATGGCTTTGCTGACAGAGCAGCGCAAATGGGAGCCACTATTCACACCGGCACAGCCGTCACCGGCTTTGAGACCGCGGGGGGACAAATCACAGCAGTAAAAACAAATAACGGCACAATTTCCGTCGGTACCGTTATCATGGCCACTGCCGCTTGGACGGCAGAGCTTTGCGGCAGTCTGCTTCTTGAATACCCTATCGGGTACAATCGCGCCAGCGCATTGGTTTGTCAGCCGATACCGCAGTGCATCAGAGGACCTGTTGTTCCGGGATCCTTTCTCGCCGGCAAGCATATTGCAGGGGACTGGGTGGGCATAGCCGTTACGCAACATAAAAACGGCAGCATACTCATTGGTCAAAGCAATCGGAGCATGCAAAACTATAACACTGGCATTGCCTATGACGAACCAATGAGGATTGCGGCGACTTTTGCACGTCATTTTCCAAGTCTTCCTCATTTGCAGGTAATACGCATGTGGTCTTCCGTCACCCCGTTTATGCCGGATGAAATGCCGCTTTTCGGGTATTCAGGCGTATACCGGAACCTTTTTATGGCTGCCGGTCTCAAAGGTGCGTTCACGACTGCCCCGGCAGCAGGAGAGAGCGCCGCTCAGATCATCACCTCCGGCAAAAGTACCATAGATTGCACGAAGTATTCTCCCACACGCTTTGAGAAAGAAGGCATGACCCATGCGCATTGAACGACATCCTATCCTGGAGCCGCTGCCAGACGTCGACACCGTTACCATATTATATAACGGCACTCCCCTCAGCGCCCGGAAGGGGGAGACAATAGCTGCTGCCCTCACCGCACATGGCATTCGAAGCTTCCGTACGACCGCAGTCCGGCACGAGCCGCGGGGCATTTTCTGCGGTATTGGTCAATGCACCGATTGCGCTATGGAAGTCAACGGCATCCCCAACGTGCGCACCTGTGTAACCACGGTGGAAGAAGGGATGTCAGTCAATACGCAGGAAGGGTACGGTCAACTGTTATGAAAGATGTTGAATGCCTTGTGATAGGCGGCGGGCCGGCGGGTCTTTCTGCAGCCATCGCTGCCGCCCAAAACGGCGTTTCCGTTTTGGTGGTTGATGAAAACGCAGCTCCCGGCGGGCAGCTTTTTAAGCAAATCCATAAGTTCTTCGGCTCCCAAGACCATCAGGCCGGTATCCGCGGCTATGCCATAGGTCGCCAGTTGTTAAAAGACGCCGAGACTGCCGGAGTAAACGTACTTCTAAACACCCGCTGTTTTGGCATTTTTGATGATAACGTAGTTGGCCTTGTTCAAAACGACCATGTGTGGCATGTGCATCCGCTCAAGGTAATCATTGCGACCGGCGCCAGCGAAAACGCCTTGGCTTTTCCCGGCTGCACTCTGCCCGGGGTGATGACGGCCGGTGCCGCCCAAACCCTCATCAACGTACATCGGGTAATGCCGGGCAAACGGGTGGTTGTTGTGGGCACAGGAAATGTAGGGCTTATAGTAGGGTACCAGCTATTGCAGGCAGGCGCCCAATTAGCCTGTGTTGTGGAGGCTGCCCCAACGATTGGCGGCTATGCGGTACACGCAAACAAGCTGCGCCGCGCCGGCGTACCTTTTTATCTGGGGCATACGGTTGTAAAAGCAGCAGGCAAAGATTCTGTGAAGGAAGTTCATATCGCCCCTGTCGATAACCGCTTCTGCCCGATCATGGAAAAAAGCTTTGTTGTAGATGCCGACACCATTGCTCTTGCCGTAGGACTGCACCCCCGCATTGAGTTGAGCCAGATGGCTGGCGCCAATATCATATACAACAGTGTGATGGGCGGACACATCCCCAATCATAACGCTGATATGAAAATACAAGAGAATTTTTTTGTGGCAGGGGATGCTTCCGGCGTTGAGGAAGCCAGCACCGCCATGGAAGAAGGCCGCCTCGCAGGCTTGGCGGCAGCTGTTGAGCTTGGCCGTATTGACCCAACATGCGGCGAACAACAACGCAGCGATGTCCGCCGCCGGCTGCAAACTCTGCGCAGCGGCGATTTTGGGACAAAGCGCGCTGCCGCTAAGGCAGAGATATTTGCCCGGTGCACAATATGCACCGATGAGATAGAAAGGAAGTAAAGCCTGATGCAAAACTCCCTGAAAGCAGTCATTCACTGCCCGCAAAGAATCCCCTGTAATCCCTGCGAGACATCCTGTCCATTTGGGGCTATTGTTGTGGGAGAAGATATATCAGCCATACCGATTTTTTACGCCGAAAAATGCCGCGGCTGCGGCCTATGTGTAGCCGCCTGTCCGGGCATTGCCATCCGTCTGCTGGGAAATGCGGATCAAGCCGGCAACGCTACTGTGGTGATACCTTACGAATACCTTCCGGTTCCAACAGATGGCGATACCCTCGTTCTTACGGACGAAATGGGGGCTGATATCGGGGAAGGCGTGCTGCAAAAGACAGCCAAACCGAACAAACATGATGCAACCATACTTCTATACATCACCGCTCCCGCACAAATCGCACAAAAGACGTATGGCATCAAAAGATTGGTTAGGGCTTAACAGGTAGCTGCAGAAATCAAGAAAGGACAACTTATGGATAACGATACGATCATTTGCCGCTGCGAAGAGGTCTCGAAAAAAGAGATACTGGCTGCCATAGAGAAGGGAGCTTCTTCGTTGGATGATATCAAGCGCCGCACGCGATGCGGTATGGGCTTGTGTCAGGGCAAAACCTGTGGCCGCCTTACCGCACAAATACTGGCGGCAGAAAAAGGCATTCCTGTTTCGCAAATTCCACCTTCCAAAAAGCGGCCTCCGGTGGGATGTATCAGCATTGATGTTCTTTCCAAGGAAATACAGGACGAAGTATAATTCTACGAATGTGACAGGATAGGAATTGAGAGAACGTGGTGGTGTATTCATGACGGAACATAGAAAAATTGAAACGAACTCAAAAAATGATCAGGTATTTGAGTTTATTCGAGAAGAGATACTAACCGGCAGGATGGTTCCAGGTGTTATTTACAGTGCCGCCAGCTTGGCGGAATCCTTGGACGTGAGCCGTACGCCCGTGAACTATGCCATTCGGTTACTGCTTGATCAAGGTCTCATAAAGGCGCATCCGAATGTTGGATTTGAAGTAATTCCTCTGGAATGGGATCGCATCGAAGAATTGATGCAGATCAAATCTGCAATGGAACGACTTTGCATCCTCCGTATGAAAGACCGCGTTCAGCCATCTGATATAGATACGCTGCTGGAATACTCTCAAAAAATACGTCAGTCCATTATTGACAAAGATGATCAGGCATATTTTCAATTCGTAAAAGATTTGCATTGGGGCATCTGCTCTGCCGGCAAGTCGAAACTTTGCCTCGATTTTTCGCAGCGCTACTGGGACTACGAAGGATGGTACACTGTAAAAATGGATGAACATAAAGAGCAATTGCTCTCCATGTGCGACGACCATGACATGATGTTAAACAGTATTAGCCAGGGGGATTACGAAAGAGCAGTCTCTATCTGTGAGTCACATCATCTGAAATGTTTGGATTTGCTCAAAAGTAATCTCAACCCCGCCATGATTTCATCTTAAGCCTAGACTCTCTTCAAGGTCTTTATCCCGTACTGTGGGTGGACGCCAGTTTCGGCTTGAACTGCCTTTGCCCACAGTTCGGCATGGTCACGCTGCGTCGCCGAATACGGCTTCCTTGCGTTCCCTGCCTCACTGGACTTCCGGCTCGCTTCATCCCGCACTGCGGGCGCTTTCCCAGGTTCCCACCCAGGGCATCCGCAAGCGGATGGCCGTTTCGGCCTGCAAACGCTTCACTGGAGCGTTTGCTGCCTTCGGCACCGGCCTCAACCCCATTACCACATTGGCACTGAATGAAGGTAGGCAGGCCGAGTTTATTTTTCAGCTCCAAAAGAACGAGCACCCTTACGGGTGCTCGTTCTTTTGGAGCTGATGAACAGATTCGAACTGTCTACCTCCTCATTACCAATGAGGTGCTCTACCGACTGAGCTACATCAGCATATATCGTTGGCTGCTTTTGGGCAACGTCCATATTATAACGAAAGCGTCCGCGGTTTGCAAGTCCTTTTTTCTGGAGCTGTCACAAGGGGATTTATGGTTAAATCCCGCTAATTCTCTGGAAAAACCGCATTTTTTTGCCCAATTCCGTGCCATATTTGCACGCATTTCTTTTCTGCGTTATAATAGATTAGATTTATATGCTCCCTGTCTTGCGGTACGCGGATGGGGCATTATCATTATGATGCCGTCAGGCGGAGGTGCTCTTAGTTGGCAAGACGTACGAAAAAGAGGAATGAGGCGCAGCAGACCCGCCGCGAGGTGTGGGGAGTCGCGTTAATCGCCCTTGCCGTATTTTTAGGCGTCTGCCTGTATTTTGAGACCGCCGGTTTAATTGGAGCGGCCATTACCGATCTTCTGTTTGGGCTGACCGGCCTGTTCGCCTATGCCCTGCCTGTCGCGCTGTTGGTCGGCGGCGGATTTATAATTGGCCTTGCCGCAGCGCGTCCGCAAAAAGGCAGAACTGCATTGGTACTGCTTGGCGTAATGCTCGCACTTACGCTGCTGCATGTAATCGCGCGGCCTGTTCTGGGAACATCCACATTTTTAGCATATGTGCGTGACGCGTACATTTACGGATCTGCAAGCTTTGCGGGCGGCGGCGCGTTCGGCGCGCTGCTTTGTTACCCCCTGCTGCTGCTCACGGGTGAAGCAGGCACGTACATTTTCCTCATTGCCGGATTGCTGATCATTGTATTGTCGGTCACAAGCCTGTCCCTTCGCCATACCGGACAGCAGGTGGGCGTAAAGGTGAAGGAAGGTCTGCAGCTTGCATCTGAGGCGCGTGCGGCGCGCAGAGAACTTTATACCGCATCGCTGGCCGAAGAGATGCCGACTGCAGCGCCAACATTCGCGCCGCGGGCGGCAAAGCGGCGCCCTATACGCGACGACGCGGGCGATATCTCGTTCATGCCCATGGAAGGGCCGCTGCAAAAGAAAGCACCAGAGCCGGAGCCCCCGCTTACATCGACTGTGAAACGCGCCCCGAGTACGGTAAACGAAAGTACCGCCGCAAAAGCAGACGAACCTACCATTACATTCTACAGCGACGAAGAAGATGCAGAGCCCGACGATTTTGCAGCTACGCCTCTGCGCACGGCGCAGCGTGCCCAAACCTGCCGGGAAACCAAACCCATCATCGCGGTGCAGCCGCAGCCGGAACCCGAGCCTGCGCCCGCCGCGGCACATCCGGAACCGCCGCAAAGGCACGCGGAATTGCTGCCGTATCTGCCCCCCTCCTTCAGTCTGTTGAACCCTTCCCACCCCAACTACGGACGCAGCACGGAATCCCCCTCGGACAAAGGAAAGCTGTTGGTGGAAACGCTGGAAAGCTTCAACGTATCCGCAAAGATCGTGAATATCAGCGTAGGGCCGGTCATTACGCGTTATGAGCTTGCGCCCGCACCGGGCGTGCGCGTCAACCGCATCACAGCGCTTTCGGATGATATCGCGCTCGCGTTGGCCGCGCCGCGCGTACGAATAGAAGCGCCCATTCCCGGCAAGGCTGCCGTCGGCATTGAAGTGCCCAACAAGGATACCGCGACAGTCGTGCTGCGCGATATTGTAGAAAGCCGAGAATTCGCCACGGCCAAATCCCCCATCACGCTCGCTCTGGGCAAGGATATCGCCGGCAAGGTAATCGTGGCGGACTTGGGCAAAATGCCCCACTTGCTCATCGCCGGCGCAACAGGCTCGGGCAAGAGCGTTTGCATCAACGACATCATAATTTCTCTCGTATATAAATGCTCGCCGCAGGAACTGCAGCTGATACTGGTTGACCCGAAGGTGGTCGAGCTCTCTTCGTTCACGGTACTGCCCCACCTGAAAGTGCCCGTCGTTACCGATCCCAAGAAGGCGGCCGGTGCGCTTGCAGGAGGCGTACGTGAAATGACGGAGCGTTACCAGAAGTTCGCTAAGCTGGGCGCGCGCGATTTGGAGCGATACAACGAACTCCAGCAGGACCCTCTGGACAAGCTGCCCAAACTGGTTATCATTATAGATGAGCTGGCGGACCTCATGATGGTCGCGCCGGATACCGTGGAAGACAGCATCTGCCGCATCGCGCAGTTGGGCCGCGCGGCGGGCATCCACTTGATCGTTGCCACACAGCGCCCCTCGGCGGATGTTATCACCGGCCTGATCAAGGCCAACGTACCGTCCCGTATCGCGTTTGCGGTGGCGTCGGCAATCGATTCGCGCATCATACTCGACTCGGGCGGCGCCGAAAAGCTGCTGGGCCGCGGCGATATGCTCTTCCATCCCAACGGCGCAGGCAAGCCCATCCGTGTGCAGGGCGCTTATGTATCCGACGAGGAAGTCGAGCGTATCGTAAAGCACTTCCAGTCGCAGGCGCTTGCGCCGGAGTTCGACGAACAAATGATGGGCGAAATGGACGAAGAGCACACCACCGGCGCGCAGGGCAACGGCAAACAGGAGGATGACCTGCTGGGTGAGGCCGTTCGCATCGTGCTGGACAGCGGACAAGCCTCCATTTCCATGATACAGCGCAGACTCCGGGTTGGTTATGCCCGTGCGGCTCGGCTGGTGGATATTATGGAACAGCATGGATACGTCAGCGGCTTTGACGGAAGCAAACCAAGGAAACTCTTAATTACGCGCGCTCAGTACGAACAGGTATTTGGCAGCCACGCGGGGGATGGACTGGATGAGTAATATTGGCGTTATTTCGCTGGGCTGCTCCAAAAACAGAGTGGATACGGAACGCATGCTGGGGCTTTTGAGTGCATCCGGACACACGATTGTGCAGGACCCTGCCATCGCAGATGTACTGATCATCAATACCTGCGGCTTTATTGAGTCAGCAAAGCAGGAAAGCATCGACACCATACTCGAGATGGCAGCCTATAAACAGACAGGCAATTGCCGCACGCTCGTGGTCACAGGCTGTTTATCGCAGCGCTACCGGGAAGAACTCACAAACGAACTGCCCGAAGTGGATATTTTTCTAGGTGTACGGGAATACGAGCGTCTGCCCGGCCTGTTATCGGGCGGCAAGCCCTGCGCGGCAGTCGCCGCGCGCAGGCTGACTACGCCATCCTATTCCGCTTATCTGCGCATAGGCGACGGCTGCAACAACCGCTGCTCCTACTGCGCGATACCTCTCATTCGCGGGCCGCTGCACAGCGTGCCCATGCCTAATTTAATCGAAGAAGCGCGCGTCCTTGTGGACGGCGGCGTAACGGAGCTTACGCTCATCGCGCAGGATACATCCGGCTATGGTGTGGACCTCTACGACAAGCCCATGCTGCTTCCGCTTATGAATGAACTGACGAAGATATCCGGACTCGTGTGGCTGCGTGTACTGTACACCTACCCCGATACCGTGACGGAGGAACTCATTCGCGGCATCGCGGATAACGAAAAGATATGCCGATACCTCGACATCCCCCTGCAGCATGTGGACGATGAGATACTCAAACGCATGCACCGCCGCGGCAACCGCGCGCATATTGAGAGCGTACTGGGACTCATCCGTTCGAAGTATCCTGACTTCATGCTGCGCACCACCATGATGACGGGCTTCCCCGGCGAGACGCAGGCACAGCACGAGGACATGCTGCGTTTTCTGCGGGAATATCCCTTCGATCGCGTAGGCGCGTTTGCATTCTCGCCTGAAGAGGATACGCCTGCATCACTGATGCAGGAACAGCTGCCCGAGGACGTGAAACAGGAGCGGTTAAACGCGCTCATGGCACAGCAGCAGGGCATATCTCGTGCGCGAAACGCCGCAAGAGTTGGCAGCATCGTTACGGTGCTGGTGGAAAATACAAACGCAGACATGACGCGGGGACGTTCCTATGCGGAAGCGCCCGAAGTGGACGGCAGCATATTCCTTCCGGCCAAACCGCATCACAAGGCAGGTCAGTATCTGCGGGTAAAACTTACCCGCGCGCACAACTACGATATCTTTGGGGAGGAATTATCGTGAATCTTCCAAACAAGCTGACGTTAACCCGCATCGCACTCATTCCTTTTTTTATCGCCTGTTTCTACTTACGCGTCTCCTACGCGAATCTGATTGCAGCGGTCGTGTTTACGCTTGCGTATCTGACGGACGTTTTTGACGGGCAGATTGCGCGCAAACACAATCTCATCACCAATTTCGGCAAACTCATGGACCCGATTGCGGATAAGCTGTTAACCTGCAGCGCGTTTATCATGCTGGTCAGCTTCGGTATGCTTTCCCCCATCGCCGCCATCATCGTCATAGGCCGTGAATTCATCATCAGCGGCTTCCGCCTTGTAGCGGCGGGCAGCGGCAATGTCATCGCGGCAAGCTGGCTGGGCAAAATGAAAACGGTCTCGCAATTTGTGGCCATCAATCTGCTGCTCATCTGGCCCTATACGGGGCTTATCAGTTTTCCTCTGGACAGCATCGTGCTGTGGATTTCCGTATTTTTCACCGCATGGTCCGGCGTGGATTATATCGTCAAGAACCGTGCAAGCGTCAATTTCTCATAAACTAAGGGGGATATTATGATCGCCGAACTGATCAGCGTTGGAACAGAGCTGTTGATGGGGCAGGTCCTCAATACGGACGCCCAATTCATGGCGCAGAACCTTGCGCCCATGGGGGTAAACGTATATCATCAGGTGACCGTCGGCGATAATCCCGGCCGCCTGAAGGACGCAATCCACACGGCGCTTTCACGCGCGGATATCGTGATTTTGTCCGGCGGCCTGGGGCCGACGGGAGACGACCTGACCAAAGAGACCGTGGCCGATGCGTTTTCTCTGCCCATTGTGCGCGTGCCGGAAGCGGAAGAAACGCTGCGCGGCCGCTTTGCGGCAATGGGCCGGGAAATGACGCCCAACAACCTCAAGCAGGCGGATTTTCCACAAGGAAGCATCCTGTTAAAGAACCCCAACGGAACTGCACAGGGCTGCATTGTGGAGCATGAGGGCAAGGCCGCGATACTCCTGCCCGGGCCGCCGCGCGAGCTGTTTCCCATGTTTGAGAACGAAGTCATGCCCTATCTCATACAACGGAGCGGCAGCAAGCTGTACTCCCGTGAACTTCGAATTTTCGGCATGGGCGAATCCAGCGTGGAATACAGGCTCAAAGACCTGATGGACGCGCAGGATAACCCCACCATAGCGCCTTATGCGAAAACCGGCGAAGTCACGCTGCGCGTTACCGCGCGCTGCCAGAACGACGAAGAAGGTCTTGCGCTTGTTATGCCCGTCATTCGGGAGATTTTAGAGCGTCTCGGAGATATCGTGTATTCTACGCAGGGCGTACCTCTCGCGGGAGTTTGTTCTGCACTGCTCGAAGAAAAGAACGTGATGCTCGCCGTAGCGGAAAGCTGCACGGGCGGCCTTCTTTCTTCCACACTGGTGGATGTGCCGGGCAGTTCGGCGTACTTTATGGAAGGCGTCGTGACGTACTCTGACGCGTCCAAGATGCGAAGGCTGCAGGTATCCACCGCCACCATCCGCAAGCACGGAGCGGTCAGCGAAGAATGTGCGCGCGAAATGGCTGCGGGTATGCGCAGAACATCCAGCGCTGACTATGCGCTGGCCACAACAGGTATCGCAGGCCCCGGCGGTGCGACCAAGGACAAGCCCGTCGGTTTGGTGTATATCGCGATAGCAGGACCGGACGGGGTAGTTTGCCGCCGCCTGCACCTGACCGGCGACCGAGCCCGCATACGCGAAGTGACGGTGCTCAACGCGCTGGATCTGCTGCGCCGTACGCTGCTGGGATTGCCGATACCGGAATAATATTTCCATATCGGAAACATATTTCAGTCTGGAATTTCACATAATACGCTAATTTGGCATGAACTTGCTCAATGATGTTTCCATATTCGATACTTTTTGCTTTTCTTATGCTATGTGTTGTGATATACTCATCACAACCGTAAGAATACGAGGAGGATCTCAATGGCTAACGTGGAAAAATCCAAAGCGCTGGAAATGGCGCTGGGCCAGATTGAAAAGCAATTCGGCAAAGGCGCGATCATGAAATTGGGAGACGCCGCAAGCAAAATCTCCGTTTCCACCATTTCTACCGGCTGTTTGGAGCTGGATTTTGCGCTGGGCGTAGGCGGCGTGCCGCGCGGCCGGATTATTGAAATATTCGGGCCTGAATCCTCCGGTAAAACGACTGTTGCGCTGCATATCATCGCTTCCGCGCAGCGCGAAGGCGGCACTGCCGCGTTTATAGATGCCGAACACGCGCTGGACCCTCTTTACGCGCAAAATCTCGGCGTCAATGTGGATGAACTCTATGTTTCGCAGCCGGATACGGGCGAGCAGGCGCTGGAAATCGCCGAAACGCTGGTGCGTTCGGGCGCGATGGATGTTATCGTCGTCGACTCCGTTGCAGCACTGGTACCCAAAGCCGAAATTGAAGGCGATATGGGCGACGCACATGTGGGTCTGCAGGCGCGCCTGATGTCCCAGGCATTAAGAAAGCTTGCGGGCACCATATCCAAAACAAACACGATCGTGGTATTCATCAACCAGCTGCGCGAAAAAGTCGGCGTAATGTTCGGCAACCCCGAGACAACGCCCGGCGGTAAAGCGCTTAAATTCTATGCTTCCGTTCGTTTGGACGTACGCAAAATAGAAACGCTCAAAAGCGGCACGGAATTTGTGGGCAGCCGCACGCGCGTAAAGGTTGTGAAAAACAAGGTTGCGCCGCCGTTCAAGCAGGCGGAATTCGATATCATTTACGGCGAAGGCATTTCTCGCGAAGGCTCCATACTCGATCTTGCCACGCAGTACAAGGTCATACAGAAAACCGGCGCATGGTACTCCTACGGCGATATGCGCATGGCGCAGGGCCGTGACAACGCGCGGCTGTTCCTCAAGGATAACCGGGAACTGTGCGACCAGATCGAATCGCAGCTTCGCGGCATGCTGGAACAAGAGCGCGCCAAGGCTGCAGCGGAAAGCGAAGCGCGCCGCAGCTCCATGCAAGCCGTGTCCGCTGATATGGATGATTGAAGTCCCGATATTTTACCATAACAAATGGCGGATATCGCCATACTAATACAAGAACAATATCGCGGAGGAATCGTCATATGGAACAGCAGTCGCCTACCAACAACAAAGCAATCGCCTCTTTGGTGCTGGGCATACTTGCCGTCGCTTGCATATTCTTTGGCCGCGTATCCCTGCTGGGCGTTGCGCTGGGCGTTGTAGGCTTGGTGCTGGGTATCAGCGCCAAGAAAGAGTCTCCTTCGGGTATGGCCACGGCGGGCATCGTGCTGAGCATTATCGCAATCGCGTTATGCGTCATCGCGTTTATCGCGTGCGTCGCCTGCATCAGCAATCTGGCCACTGCGGGCATACTGGCGGGCAGGAATTACTAATTCAATAGGCTGTTGGGCGGACAGCGTTTGTCCGCCCTTTTTTCATTGAGAAGAGGATAATATGCTTCCGTATCTGACTATATTTTCATTGCATATACCCATGTACGGGCTTTTGATTATGATCGGCAGCGCTCTGGGGGTATCCTTTGCGGCATACAGGAGGCGCGATACCGCAATACCCCGGCAGGATGTCTTTTATGCAGCCTGCTACGCTGGAATAGGCGCGTTTTTGGGGGCAAAGCTTTTGTATCTGGCGCTGACGCTGCCCAATCTCATCGCATCGGGTATACCCTTGACCTCAAAAGTGCTATACGAACTGTTTGCGTACGGGTTCGTATTTTACGGAGGCGTCATCGGCGGCCTCGGGGCAGTATTTGCATATTCCAAAAAATACGGCTTTTCTTATCTCCCCCTGATTGAAACGCTCATCCCTTCAGTGCCGCTCATACATGCGTTCGGACGCCTTGGGTGCTTTTGCGCGGGCTGCTGCTACGGCATTCCCATAGCGCCGCCGTGGGGCGTGTATTTCAGTGCGGGATCGGTTGCGCCGCAGGGCGTTGCACTGCTGCCTATACAGTTGTACGAGGCAGGGTTTAACATTCTGCTGTTCCTTTGCCTTATAGTCTATTCTTCAAAGAAACGCCCCGCAGGTCGTGTGATTGGCTTATATCTGACAGGATATGCGCCTGCGCGGTTTGCGCTGGAATTCTTCCGTTCCGACGCGGCCCGCGGGTTTTTATGGGGAGTGTCTACCTCGCAATGGATCAGCATACTGATGCTTTTGGCCGGGCTTTTCCTGCTCATAAGAAAAGCGCCGGAACACTGCCTGAAAACGCAAGCAGAATCCGGCGCACAAGCGCGAAAGGCGTAACCTTTTACCACTGATTTCCCGTAGAACCGACGACTGACCTGCCCGTCAGTTCCAAATAGAAGCAGGCCTGCGCAGTCTGCATATACGGCATGATCCATAAGCCGACGATACCGAACGTCAATGCGCTGAGCAGCCACCACCCGATGAAACTGAGCTGCAGACAAAACAGCCTGCCCTTATTGCCATCCATGAGCTGCTTTGAACGGTCAACTGCTTCGCGGATACCTATCTGCGGATACTCCGCCATCAAATAGGGCGCCATGGAATAGCGATATCCGGCGACGATGCCGGGTATGATCAGGAGCAGCGACCACAGCAGTACAAACAGCCCCATAAACAACCGGAGCCCCAGCGCCTTTAGAAAAATACCGAACCGATCGAACAGCCATCCGAAGGAAGGCCCCTCGCCCAGACTCATTCTGGTATGGAATGTGCATGCGCCCAGCTCAAAAGCGCCGCCTATGATGAATGTAACAATCCCCCAAATGCTGGTCACCTTGATAAAGTCTCTCATGCCGTCCATTACCTGCGCATAGTACGCGAAGTAAGGGACATTTTGCATTTTTTCATACGTATTGTTTAGCGCATTGCTCAATGTGGCAAGGGGGTTCCCACTCAATCCCCCCAGCAGAGCTGCAACGATGCAGACGAGTATTGCGATGCCCCAATTTCCTTTTAACCTTATACGCGCAGCATTCCGAAAATCCCGTGCGGATGACCTCATTTTATGTACCCCTTCCCATCTTTTGTCGATTGTTGCCGCTAAGAAAATAATACCATGTCAATTGGTGTGTGTGCAATCGTGCGCACTTGACAAAGATAAGCGCAATACACTACTATAAAAAATGAAGAAAAGCGAAGACGGGAAAAGAGTACCCGCGCGCAGCGTTTTCAGAGAGGGCGGGCCACATGGCTGCAAGCCTGCCCGGCAATGCGGCGGTGAAGTGCGTTCCCACAGCCGCCCGCGACAAAGGCAAGTTGCCAAGTACTGCGGGACGTTTGCCGCGTTAAGGTGAGAAGCGGGGGTGAAGGATTATTGCCCCAAGCAAAGTGGAACCGCGGAACATCCCGTCTTTGTATGAGACGGCGGTGTTTTTTGTTTGTAAAGCCCTGGTTTTACATTGCGCCTTGTTGGTTTATCAAAATATCAGTATGTTAGACGAAGCGCGTTCAAGGGAGGATATCTGATGCAATTATACAACACAATGACCCGTAAAAAAGAAGAGCTCGTGCCTGTTCAACCCGGTAAAATCAGCATGTACGCCTGCGGCCCTACTGTTTACAACTATTTTCACATAGGCAACGCACGCCCGTTCATCGTATTCGATACGCTGCGCAGGTATCTCGAATACCAGGGGTATGCGGTGACATTCGCACAGAACTTTACGGATATCGACGACAAAATGATCCGCCGCGCCAACGAAGAGGGCATCACCGTAAAGGAACTGAGCGAACGCTTTATAAAGGAATACTACGACGATGCGGATGCATTGGGCATCGAGCGTGCCACATTCAATCCGCGCGCTACGGACCATATCAAGGACATCATCGATTTGGTGCAGACTCTCATTGAGAAAGGCCACGCTTACGCAACCCCGGAAGGAGACGTCTATTTCTCCGTACGCAGTTTTTCCGGCTATGGCAAACTTTCCGGGCAGAGTGTGGACGATCTGGAAAGCGGTGCGCGCATAGACCCCGGCGAGCAGAAGCGCGACCCGCTGGATTTCGCGCTTTGGAAGGCGCAGAAGCCCGGCGAACCCGCCTGGGAAAGTCCGTGGGGCATGGGCCGCCCCGGCTGGCACATCGAGTGCTCCGCCATGAGCATGCGCTTATTAGGCGAAACATTCGATATTCATGCCGGCGGGCAGGATCTGGTATTCCCGCACCATGAAAACGAAATCGCGCAGAGCGAAGCGGCCACCGGCAAACCCTTTGCGAACTATTGGCTGCACAACGGCTATATCAACGTCAATAACCAGAAGATGTCCAAGAGCCTGAACAACTTCTTCACGGTTCGCGATATCTCCAAGGAATTTGATCTGGAGGCCGTGCGGCTGTTCATGCTCAGCGCACAGTACCGCAACCCTGTCAATTTTTCACGTGAGCTCATCGAGCAGGCTGCGGCGGCGCTCACAAGGCTTCGCACCGCCAAGGAACGGCTGGAGCAGGCGCAGACCGGCCCGGCTACCGCAGAGGATGACGCGTTCATCAAAGAACTGGAAGGCTTCAAAGTCTGTTTCTGCGCCGCTATGGACGACGATTTGAACACCGCCGACGCGCTGGGTGTGCTGTTCGATATGGCGCGTGCCTGCAATACGTTCGTTAGTGAACCGCACGGGGAAAAGGCCGTCAACGCGGCACGCGCGCTCTTTACGGAGTTGACCGGCGTATTGGGACTGCTTGTTCAGAAAAAGGAAGAAGAAGCCCCCGCGGAAGCGCTTGCTCTGCTTGATCAGCGGCAGCAGGCCCGCGCCGCAAAGGATTGGGCGAAAGCCGACGCCATGCGTGACGCGCTCAAGGCGATGGGCTATGCCGTGGAGGATACCAAGCAGGGTCCCAAGCTTAAGAAGCTGTAATTCCTTAGATACTATCCTGTTAAAGCCAGAAAGGACCGTCTGAGTATGAAACTCTCAGACGGCCCTTTTTAAATGGCGCGTACTCTGCCTTTTTGTGTTTATTTCCCGGGATATTTGTCAGATCCGGCAGCAGGCACAAATAGAGACGTAAATTCTTTCCCGCGAACATCTACCAAGTAATACCCGTGCTCCTGTTTTGAATCGATCATGCGCATGCCGCAGGGAGAACCCGGATTAAACGCCTTGCCGTGTTCTTCACGGGCGTGCCTGTGCCCCAGCGCAAAATACTCCACCAACCCGTCGAACGGCTGCAAATCCAGCCTTGTAATCCCACCAGCCGGCAGTGAACCCGCATATACGCCGGTATGCAGCATCACCACCGTAAACCCGTCATAAGGCGCAAGTTGGCTTGAAACTGAGGCCAGCCTTTCCCGTGTTTGATCGCCGAGGTATCCTAAGCCTACAATTCGCACACCGTCCGTAATCGCCGCGCAGCCGGTGTGGCCGTTATAGGCGGCAATGCTAATTCTGCCCGTATTATTCAACTCCGGCTGCAGCAGATGCAACAAAGATCGTTTCTGAAGTTCCAAAAGACAGTCAGCGCCCTGCCCGTAAAAATCATGATTTCCGCTTACGCAGTAAACGGGAATCCGCGCGTTGTGTAAGCGCGCAAGTGAGTTTTCTACGGCATTCTCTGCTTCCTCACTTCGAACGGATCGGTCAAACAAATCACCGGCAATCAGCACCGCATTCGCCTGTGAGTCGATTGCCGCCTGCGCAAGAGCACACAAACAGGCGACGCCCATTTCAGTTCCGCCGCTTCCAATGTGCAGATCCGCGCAGTGCAAAAACCGCATGAATCCCCCGTCGTTCTCAAATTGCCGCAACACGGCTTTTGTTTTATTGTATCACGGCTTTGGTTTGTATCAAGCAAGTCTATACATTTCTATGGCGCCCAGCGCAGTTCGGGCGTGGGGGTGGCTGTATTCTTAGATGGCGACGCAGCGGCAGTCGGCGCGGGACTTTGGCTGCCCACAGGCTTCACCTTACCCATCTGCACGGTCTCTACGATTGCCTGCGCGAGATATGGGACAGCGTTGAGACACTCTTCTAGCGTATTGGCATTATCCCCTACCTCGGCCAGCAGACACTGGCTGGAGATATGCTGGTTATATCGGCCTGTTTTTACGCGTACATTGCGCGCAAGATCGGGGTTGAATTGTGCAAGGCGGTTGGTAATGGCAAGGGCCAGCGCATAATTGCTTTTAAAATCCGGCTTTATCTTATAGCCGGTGCCCGTCGCGCCTTCGCCGGTACCCACCACAAACATCAGCCGCGCAACCTTCTTGCCGTCTATGGTAACAGACGTATCCGTTTTACCGGCATCGCGATGCAAGTCGATGAACATGGTCAATGACGGATATTGCTCTTTATACTTTTTCATGGTGACTTCGGAGCGAGAATAAGAAGTAGCCAGCTTGGGCGGTTCATGATTGGTTTTGTCGTGTATGACGTTACAGCCATATTTATCGCGAAGTATCTGCGCAAGCAGCTCGCCTACGGCAACGACGCTCGCATCTTCGTCCAGCGTACGCCAGCTGCCGGTTTCCACATATTGATGTTCAGGTGTCTGCGTGTAGGCTTCCGTATAATGCGTATGATAGATGAGTATGCGCGGTTCATCTCCGCCCAACTGCACGGACGGAGGCGCTTTTGGGGATAGTACCTGTATGCGCATGGCCTCACCCACGCCCGCGTCCACGTCTACGCGCGCGATCGTCATGGGCGGCGCGGTCGGCGCCATCGTAGGCCGCGGCGCGGCGTAAACAGCCGGCATGGCCATGAGCAGAAGCCGCTCGCTCGCGGGGCCGGTCGTAATCAGCGCGAGGGATAGTATGGTAAGCAGCAGTACGCCCGCCGCAATAAGACGCACATGCAGCGCGCTCAGGGAGCGTTTCCCCGGAGCGCGCCGCCGTTTTGATATTTTCTTGCCCGCAATGCGCTTTGTCCATATCCTGTCCATGTAGTAAAGGTATGCGCAAAAAGCATCCGCTATGACTTGGACAAGACATCTAACTAAGTTAATCTGCGTTTACGCGAGCAGTTCTTTTACCTGATCGAAGTACGGTTTATGCAGCGCGAGATTGACGGCTTCGGATAGTATACCCGCCATATCCGATACGATGGTATCGATTTCCTTGGGGGTGACGATCATGGGACCGAAATGCTCGCTGATCACCTTCTCTGCGAGACGCCGCAGTTCTTCCTCATCGGTGTGCAGGCCTGTCTTATCGGCTATCATGCTGATGGTATCCTGCGATATGGTCGCGGCGAGAACCACTGTGGGCACGCCTATGGCGATAACCGGAACGCCGAGACTTTCCTGCGACAGCCCCATTCTGCCGTCGTTGCCCACGCCGGAACCCGGCTGTATGCCGGTATCCGTGAGCTGTATCGTGGTACTGATTCGTCCTGCGCGCCGCGAAGCAAGCGCGTCTATGGCGATTACCGCAGCCGGTTTTACGCGCTCCACCAACCCGCGCAGCATTTCAAGTGTCTCCACGCCTGTCGTGCCCAGCACCCCCGGCGCGATAGCCGCCACGGGCCGCATAGGCTCACCAATAATATCCGGCAGATGCTGCGTAATGTGCCGGGTCACGAATGTCTTTTCTACAACTCGCGGCCCAAGCGCGTCCGGCGTGATAAAGCGGTTGCCCAACCCCACAACCAATATACCCATATCCACGCCGCCTTCGGGCAGCAGGCGCGTAAGCTCCTCCGCAAGCGTTTCGGACACCTTCTGGAACACCGCAGTATCCCTCTGCGCCAGTGCAGGCGCTTCGATGGTCACATACTTGCCGATGGGTTTTCCCAGCTTCTGCGCAGCTTCCTGCGTCTGTACCTCTATGCGGGATATCGCCGCATCTCCTATTTCTTCCTCCTGCTCAGCCACACCGGGCAGGTCGGGATTGATTTCGCGCGCTTCGCGCGCTAGGTCTGTGTAGATATTGCCGGCTTTCGACCATCCCGGATGCTCCTTGAGCGCATCCATTGCCTTACGCAGTTTATCCCTGCCTGTGACGCTCATCGTACTGTCTCCTTCGCATACAAATACCCCGGCAGACTGCCGGGGTATTAGTGTGAGCCATATTCGCACCAACTATGCTTTAACGCATTTGAGGTGTTTTACGTTCTTTATGCTTTGCCCTTTTTGCCGCTTTTGCCCAAATACGCCGCCTTGACGCTTTCATCGTTCAAAAGCTCCATGCCGGTGCCTGTCATAGTTACATGGCCAGTCTGCAGCACATAACCGCGGTTTGCAATGCGCAGCGCGGCGTTGGCGTTCTGCTCAATCAAAAGTACCGTAACGCCTGCTTTGTTGATGCGCACGATGATTTCAAATATGCTTTTTACCACAAGCGGCGCAAGGCCCAACGAAGGTTCATCCATCATAATTAGCTTCGGCTTTGCCATGAGAGCGCGCCCGACCGCGAGCATCTGCTGCTCACCGCCCGAAAGCGTGCCTGCCATCTGCCAATGCCGCTCCTTCAGGCGAGGAAACAGGGAGTACACATACTCTATGTCCTTCTGTATGCCGTCTTCATCCTTGCGCAGATACGCGCCTATGCGCAGATTTTCAAGCACCGTCAGGTTGGGGAAAACGCGGCGGCCTTCGGGAACCATAACAACGCCGCGCTCAACTGTCTTCTGCGTATCCACGCCCAATACGGGCTGGTCCATATAGATAATGCTGCCTGCGCTGGCGGGCACAAGACCCGCGATGGTGCGCAGAGTCGTGGATTTGCCTGCGCCGTTTGCGCCTATAAGCGTGACGATCTCACCCTCATCCACATGGAAGGATATGCCCTTGAGCGCTTCGATGCCGCCATAGGACACCTTGAGGTCTTTGACTTCCAGCAAGCTCATTCTTCCTCCACCCCCAAATACGCGGCAATGACGTCGGGATTATCCTGTACCTCGGCCGGCGTACCCTTAGCAATCTGCTTGCCGAAGTCTATGACATAGATGCGGTCAGATATCTCCATGACGAGGTTCATATGATGCTCGATCATAAACACCGTCAGGTGGAAATCGTCCTTAATTTTACGAATAAACGCCGTCAGCTCATCCGTTTCCTGCGGGTTCATACCGGCAGCCGGTTCGTCCAGCAGCAGCAGAGTAGGTTCTGTCGCAAGGGCACGGGCAATTTCCAGATGCCGCTGCTTGCCGTAAGGCAGGGAGCCCGCGATTTCATCCTTAAACTCCTGCAGACCGACGATTTCAAGAAGCCGCAGCGCTTCAGAGCGCATCTGCTGTTCTTCTTTGCGGTTGAGCCGGAACACGGCGGAAAATAAGCCTGCTTTGATGTTCATGTGCTTTGCGATGAGCACATTCTCAAGCACTGTCAGGTTTCTGAACAACCGGATATTCTGGAATGTGCGCGCAATGCCGAGCTTGGTAATTTTATCCGGCGTTTTGCTCACAGCCACGGTATATTTGCCCTGATTGGTGCTCGCGTACAGCTTTTTCATTTTCCCGCGCGGAAAATTGCTGACGATGACATTATCATGGAACCGGACCTCGCCGTTGGTAGGCGCGTAAACGCCGGTAACCACGTTGAACGCTGTCGTCTTTCCTGCGCCGTTGGGGCCGATGAGCGCGACAATTTCGCCTTCGTTTACGACGAGGGACAGACTGTCCACCGCCACAACGCCGCCAAACTGCATGGTAACATCGCGCATTTCCAGTACGTGTTCACTCATTTCGCGTCACCTCCCGCCGGAGATTTTCCGAATTTCTTCTTTATTAAGGCTGGGATATTTCTTATACCCTCCCATGAAAATTCGTTGGTGCCCATGATACCGCGGCGGTAGAACAGAACAACCACCATGAGCAGTACGGAGAATACAACCATACGGAAACCGGTGCGGAACAGCGGCACTTCCCATCCGCCAATCACGAGCGGCTGATCGAAGAACCTCAGCCACCATTCCTTGCTGGCGGTTACGAGGAACGCGCCAAGCACGCTGCCGGTGACGCTGCCAATGCCGCCGATGACGATAATGAGCAGCATATCGTAGGTCAGGGCAATGGAGAATGTCTTGGCTTCGATGGAACGCATGAACATGGCCAGCAATCCACCGGCGACAGCCGTAAAGAAGGAGCTGATGACGAAAGACATTTCCTTATGCTTGAAAAGGTCGACGCCCATTGCCTCTGCAGCGATTTCGTCCTCACGGATGGCCTTGAACGCCCGGCCGTAAGAGCTCGTAATCAGCAGCACCATCAGCGTGATACACAATGCCGCAATCAAAAACGGGGTGACAAGCGAGGGGATGAGTCCCCCGAACAGCTCCGGAAAATTCGGGATTTTGTTAAGACCATACGATCCGTTGGTCACCTGATCCATCTGGGGGCTCGACATGACCGCGCGAATAATTTCAGAAAAGCCCAGCGTCGCGATGGCGAGATAATCGCTTTTGAGCCGCAGCACGGGGATGCCTATGAGCGCAGCGAACAGCGCTGCCGCAAGCCCGCCGATGATCAGGGCAAGGAACGGATACAGCGATTGCAGCCATGCGGGAGAGGCTTCAAGCGCCATTTTCAATGCGCGGATGCCCGGCGCAACGCCGTTTACGTAGTAAACGCCATCCAAGTTTTTAACGGGTATCATCAGTATCGCCGTAATGTATGCGCCTATGGACATGAACCCCGCCTGCCCGAGTGAAAACAGGCCGGTAAAGCCGTTTAAGAGGTTCATGGAAACGGCGACTATGGAAAGTATCGCGCTCTTTTGCAATATGGCAATCAGCATGCCGTTTTCGTTCTTATGCGCCTGCAGCACATAAAGCAGAACGAGCGCGACGGCCATCACTGCGAGGGAACAGATGCGTTTTGTTGATTTTTTCATATGCATCACACCTTATCCGTACTTTTCTCGCCGAAGAGGCCGGTCGGCCTGCAGAGAAGCATAATGATGAGCAGCAGGAACGTAAATGCGTCGCTGAACGTGGAATACCCCAACGCTACAAGCATTGTCTCAGATATACCGATCAACAGACCGCCCACCACTGCGCCGGGAATACTGCCTATTCCGCCGAACACCGCCGCCACAAAGCATTTGAGGCCCGGCAGCGTACCGGAAAACGGCGTAACGGACATACGGTCCGTAAAATAGAGTATAGAACCGATCGCCGCAAGCGCGGAGCCGATGACGAACGTAACGCTGATAACGGTATTGATTTTTATGCCCATCAGCTGAGATGTTTCAAAATCCTTACTGACAGCACGCATCGCCATGCCTACTTTGGTATGGTTGATGAGCATCATCAGCGCGATGACCAGCAATACCGTAAGCACAGGCGTCAGAAATGTGACGAGGCTTGCAGAAAGGTCGCCGAGCTGGAATATTCGTTTTAAGAACGGTATTTCCGGATAGGGCCGCGGAATGGCTGTGAACAGATAAGTCGCCAAATTCTGCAGCAAATAGGAAACACCTATGGCGGAAATCATGATGGACATGCGCGGGGCCCGGCGCAATGGCTTATATGCCGCGCGCTCTATAGCGACGCCCAGCACGATCGTCGCGATGATGACGACGGGGATCGCAATCTGCCAGGGCATGCTCGACATGCAGAATATCATAAAATATCCGGCAATCATAAAAATTTCGCCGTGTGCGAAGTTAATCAGCCGCAATATGCCATATACCATCGTATAGCCGATGGCAATAAGGGCATAGGCGCCGCCAAGCGATATACCCGTCAGGCAATGCTGCAACAAAGTTGTCAGGCTCATGAAAGGAACGCCCTCCCCAATAGTACTTGAAACAGAAGTTTTTGTGAGCGCACGGCCTGATGTGTGATCGCCGTCTGCTCTAAGCGATTCATACTAACAAATGTATTTCGTATATGCAGAAGTTATATAGTAAGAATACTCGTAATGTACCGGCTTGTAAAGAGCATGGACTAATCATATATTCACAGATTTTGGAAATAAAGAAGGCGGGAGACGAGGCGCCTCCCGCCCTCCTTAGCGGCAGGTAATTAACCTCCGACCTTGACTGTCTTGAGGAACTTGAACTGGCCGTCCTGCACGGTCTTGATGAAAGCCATGTCCTTCTTGGCATCGCCGTTTTCATCGAAGGAGATAGCGCCGGTCACGCCTTCAATATTTACGCCCACGAGCGCGTCGCGGATGGCGACGGAGTCGGTGGAGTTGGCCTTCTTGATGGCTTCAAGCGCGGTGATGTAAGCATCATATCCAAGCGCGGAAACGGCGGGAATGATTTCGGACTGACCGTTATCCTTCAGATACTTCTTGAAGCCTTCGATGAATTTGGCAGCTTCCGCGGTAGCGGGGTCTGCATCATCAAAGAAGGTGGACAGCACGATGCCTTCAGCATCCTTGCCGGCATTTTCAATAATGGAGGCGTTTTCCCATGTGTCGCCAGCCATGATCTTGGCGGTGATGCCAAGCTCACGTGCCTGCTTGATGATCAAGGGAGCGGTGGCGATGGAAGAGGGCGCGAATATAACGTCCGGATTGGCGGCCTTGATGTTGGTGAGGATGGCCTTGAAATCCGTCTGATTGGTCTGGAACTGTTCTTCAGAAGCGACGGTGCCGCCCAGCTTCACGAAGGCATCCTTAAAGAAGCTGCCCAAGCCGGAGGAGTAGTCGTCACCCAGCTGCGTGATGATGGCAGCAGTCTTGGCGCCTTCCTGCACAGCATAGTTTGCCATGACGGTGCCCTGGAAGGGATCGAGGAAGCAAACGCGGAAGTAGAAGTCGTTGCCCAGCGTAACCTGCGGGTTGGTGCAGGAAGCGCCAATGGCGGCAACCTTCGCTTCGGCGAAGATTTCGCCAGCCGCGATGGACACGCCGGAGCCGTAGGAACCGAGTATGACCTTGCAGTCCGCGCTGATCAGGCTCTGCGCGGCGGATACAGCCTCAGTCTTATCGGACTTGTTATCCGCTTCGACCAGCTCGATCTTGTACGTTTCGCCGTTGATGTCGACGGTCGGATACACGGTGTTTGCATAGCGCATACCCATGACTTCCTGGAGACCGCCGCCGCCGTTTTCACCGGTCTGTGGTTCAAACACGCCGATCTTGATGACCTTGTCGCCTGCCGCGGGCTGTTCGGCAGGAGCAGCGGTCGCTTCCGCAGCGGGTGCAGCGGGTGCAGCAGTAGCTTCCGGCGTGGCCGCAGGTGCGCACGCAGTCAGGAACGCCGCCATTGCCATTGCGATGGCAAGTACCAGCATCAGTGTCTTCTTCATGTAGAGTTTCCTCCTTTTCATGATGTGCAAATATTAGATTTGCATGACCCTATCGGGGCTCGTGCATGAGCCCTGTTCCATTATACACATGGCAGTCAATTAAATCAACGAAAGTATATAATTTCAGCAACGGCAAAGCGCCTGTTTCCGCCGGGAAACGGGCGCTTATGACAATAATATATTCTATATTATCGATACAGTGATGAATAAGTCGCCTGCGGCTTCGCGCAGGATATTTTCACAGAGCATGCATGATGCGCTGCATCAAAGCAATATGCAAATCAATCCATTGCAGCCGTCGTTGACGATACGCTGCAGCGTCCTCTGCAGTTTTTCCTGCACATTATCCGGCATTCTGCCCGCCTTGCCCGCCATACTTTCGCGAACGAGGTCATAGAGCGGTTTGCCGAAAATATTGGTCTGCCAGATGGCTGCGGGATCTTTCTCGAACGTATCCATCAAATAATCCACCAGCGCTTCGGATTGCTGCGCGCTGCCCACGATGGGATTGACCTCCGTCTGCATATCCACACGGAATATCTGCAGACCCGAAGCATTCGCGCGCAGGCGGACACCAAACTTGCTGCCCTGCTGCACGATTTCCGGCTCCATGAGTTCCATTTCATCTATACAGGGCGGTACCATGCCATAGCCAAGCGCCTGTGCGGATTCCAACGCGCCTGCAACGCGGTCATATGCACGCTTCGCGTCCGAGAAGCTGCGCAGTGTGGACATCAGCTCGTAATCGTCGGCAATATCGCAGCCCGACGCCTCGCTCAGAATGACGAAAAACATATCCGGATCAGGTTCCAGATTGAACACGGCGCGCCCCGACCCAAGATCCACCTGCTCCACTGTGGCTGGAGCAAATGATTCGAGATTGGATAAAGAATCAGTCAGCGCCTTGTGGTCACGCATGCGTGCCATCTGCGGCGCACACTCTTTTACAGGCTGCAATACACGCTGCATGAGCCAGTGATCGGGCGGGAGCTCCATCATATATCCCGGCAGCCTAATTTGCAGCATCGTCATGGGGAATTCCATGAGCACTTGGGACAGTAGATCGCTGGCCTCGCCGCCGCTCATATGCAGCGCGTCAAGCGTCACGACGCTTACGCCATGCTTTTTCTCCAGATCGTCTTTGAGCTGCTGCGCACGCGCACCCATCGGGTCGGTGCTGTTGATGACGATTACAAAGGGCTTTCCGGTGGCCTTCAATTCGTTGACCACACGATCCTCCGCTTCCACATAGCTGTCGCGCGGAATATCCGTAATGCTGCCGTCGGTCGTCATCACAACGCCAATGGTGGAATGGTCCGTGATGACTTTTCGCGTGCCGATTTCGGCCGCTTCCTCGAAGGGAATCTCGTCGTCGAACCATGGAGTCCGAACCATGCGGGGCACATCCTGTTCCATATGGCCGATCGCGCCCGGTACCCAATACCCCACGCAATCCACCATGCGCACATTGCAATGCGCATTGTCGCCAAGATCCAGACGCACGGCCTCGTTCGGGACAAATTTGGGCTGCGTGGTCATGATGGTTTTGCCCGTACCGCTCTGCGGAAGCTCATCCACCACGCGCGCGCGTACGTACTCGTTCTCGATGCCGGGTACTACCAGATGATCCATAAATCTTTTGATAAACGTGGATTTTCCCGTGCGCACCGGGCCGACAACGCCAATATAAATATCGCCCTGGGTGCGCTTTGCAATATCCTGATACAGCTCCATTCTATCCATACCGGGGCCTCCTTCTCAATGCATCTGCTAAAACAATAGATATATATGTAGAAGCATGGAAAAACAGAATGGGAAATTATCCCCGGATAGCAGAACAGCAGGCAAATGACTTTGCCTTTTCAGCCACTGTTAAAGTCCTCTGGACTTTATCAGTGGGTTTTCTGCAGGTTAGAATGCCGCTCATGGCGGCATTCTAACCCAACTTCGGCGAATAAATCGCCGAAGTTGAATAAAGTGTGGGGGATTAGATCCCCCACACCCCCATATAGAGTTCATACGCAAGCTAAACCATGGCTATGCCGGCTGTGTAATAATGTAATCGTAAGCGCTATATCTTTCCTTTGAATGCATACTCCCAGACAGCCACGCACTCGCGAAGGTGGTTGTTGAGGGAAATATACCACACATCCGGCGCTGCGATGCCGTTGACATGCATCCCCAGCTTTTGTGCGACACGCTGCGCTCTGTATACATGAAAATCCGTCGTAACAAACGCTACGGTCGCGTCAGCGCCAAAGCGGTCGCGTATGATGGCTAGGGAATACAGAAAGTTCTCCTGTGTGCTCTCAGACTTATCTTCCTTAATAAACCGAGAGGATGCTATCCCTTTTTGTGCAAAATATCGCGCCATGGCTTCCGCCTCGCTGATACGTTCCCCTTCCCCTTTTCCGCCGGATAGTATCGCGACAGATCCGGGGTTCTCGTTCAGGTAAGCGATCGCCGTATCCATACGGCGTTTGAGTACAAGCGTTGGCCGTTCTCCTCTTAAGCCCGCTCCAAGCACAATCACCGCGTCAGCGCCCTGCGGCGCTTCTCTGTTCGCTGCCGCATGTATCAGCACGCAGGTGGCGGTAAACAGAACAAACGCCAGAGCATAACCCGAGATGAGCAGCCATTTGAGGAAATTCCCAGCCGCAGACGTAAAGAACAATGCCAATTTGGGCAAGAACAAGCCGATGAGCAACAATGGCAAACCCATTATGCCGGGCAGCCAAACGCCCAGATTCATATTGCTGATACAGGCGATACAGAGCGTATCCAGCACGCCGAACGCACCCAGCGTGAGCAGCGCGACGCGAAGCAGCATAGTTCCGCCTTTCCCGGCGCCGCACCAACGGCGCACGCCTGATGGTTTAGACGGCAGATTGAAGCCGCCTTAGACCAGTATATCAGACGAGGCCTTTATATTCACCCCCATACCGCATAAATGGCCTGCACCACCAGCGCGACAGGCAAGCTCAAAATAAGCCAGAGCATGCTGTACTTGAGGCATACCTGGCCATAAAGCTGAAACCGACGCGAAGAATAATCCCACACGCCCATCTGAAACCCCACATTGACGATGGCGCCGGTTACAAATTCCATGGAAGTGATGAGCAACGCGCCGATAATGCATTTGAGAAGCAGCAGTCCGCCGCCCATTCGCGTGAATACAAGATACAAGAGCGTGAATGTGATGCCGCCGGTTATTCCCATGCTCCAATGTGTGTGACCTCTCCATACGCATTCCAGAAGCAGGTACCCTATGCCGCCGAACAGGAATAATAAGATATAAAATTTCGCCATATGATCCCTCCTCACTCTAACATGTGTGAGAAGAAAAGAATTCATGCAAAACGGCAGGTTTAGGTACAAAACAGCGGCTTTACAGCCGCTGTTCATTTAATAATTCGATTTACCGTAATTCAACATACTATTTGTTTTTTCGTCAAATACCGCGCTATTCCTGTACGCCGTATTGCTTTTTGGCAAACCGCCAGGTGTCCTCGCACATTTCCGCAATGCCCCGCTGCGCAATATACCCATAGAGTTCTTTTGCCTTGTGTGTATCTGCGTAACACTCTGCGATATCGCCGGGTCTGCGGCCCGCTATGCGATACGGAATACTTCTTCCGCTGGCCTGTTCAAACGCGCGCACAATTTCCAGCACGCTCGTACCGCTGCCCGTACCCAAGTTTACCGCCTCAACGCCTGTATGCTCCATACAATAACGAAGCGCCGCTATATGCCCCTCGGCAAGATCCACCACATGAATGTAATCGCGCACGCCTGTTCCATCCGGCGTGGGGTAATCATCGCCGAACACCGTAAGCTCTTTGAGCTTGCCGGATGCCACCTGCGCCACATACGGCAGCAGATTGTTGGGAATACCGCTGGGGTTTTCGCCGATCAGCCCGCTTTTGTGCGCGCCGATGGGGTTGAAGTAGCGCAGCAGCGCAACGCTCCATTCCGGATCAGCCGCGCAGATATCCTGCAATATGCGCTCAATCATGACCTTCGTACTGCCGTATGGATTGGTAGCCGAGGTAGGGAATTCTTCTTTGTATGGCACCGGATTGTTAATGCCGTACACCGTTGCGGAAGACGAAAACACCATCCTTTTGCATCCCGCTTCCTGCATTGCGCGGCACAGCACCATAGAGCCGCCAATATTCGTTTCATAATAGGCAAGCGGTTTTGCTACGGATTCTCCTACCGCCTTCAACCCCGCGAAATGCATAACGGCGTCTATCGCATGCTCCGCGAATATTTGTCTGAGTTTGGCTTCATCCCGGATATCCGCCTCGTAAAACGAAAATTCACGCCCCGTCAGCGCTTCTATACGTGCAAGCACCTCCGGGTCAGAATTATAGAAGTTGTCCAAAACAACAATGTCATACCCCGCTTCGAGCAGTTCCACACAGGCATGGCTGCCAATATACCCTGCCCCGCCGGTGACCAGTATCTTTGTGCCGCTCTGTTTCATTGGATTCCCTCCCGCATGCAGCGCTGTCATAAATTCAATCTGTGCAAGCTAATATAAAGTCTACCTTCCACACTGCACATGCGCAAGCAAAAATAAGCAAAATGTGCAAAATGCATTGCGTATAAAAGCCCCCGCGGCGTATACTCACTATTGGACGGAAAAAATTCTCATATGGATTTTCGTGCTGCATACCGCCGCACAAAAAATAGTTGTTAATAAGGAGACGATGCATTATGAGCGAATCCTGCTCGCACGATTGCGGAAGCTGCGCCCAAAGCTGCGCGGATCGTAAAACTCCCGCCGATTTTCGGCAAAAGCCGCATGAAATGACTCATATACGCTATATCGTAGGCATTGTAAGCGGCAAAGGCGGCGTGGGCAAATCCCTCGTCACCAGCATGCTTGCGGTACTCGCACAGCGCGCCGGCCTTCGCGTAGGCATACTGGACGCGGACATCACCGGCCCCTCCATCCCCCGCTCTTTCGGCTTACGAGACAAAGCGGAAGCATCCGAATTGGGGCTGCTGCCCTCCCGCACCAAAACAGGCATCGACGTAATGTCCGTCAATCTGCTGCTGCAAAATGATACCGACCCCGTCGTGTGGCGCGGCCCCATCATTGCGGGTACGGTAAAGCAGTTCTGGACGGATGTAGTTTGGGGTGATCTGGACATCATGTTCATCGACATGCCGCCGGGAACGGGCGACGTGCCGCTGACGGTGTTCCAATCCATACCCGTTGACGGCGTGGTTATCGTGACATCCCCGCAGGAACTCGTAGGCATGATCGTGGAAAAGGCTGTCAATATGGCGCATATGATGAATATCCCGGTGCTTGCCCTCGCTGAGAACATGAGCTATGTGCAATGCCCCGACTGCGGAAAGCGCATACAGGCGTTTGGTGAAAGCCATGTGGAAGAAATAGCGAAAAAACACGGCATTGAAACCATTGCGAAATTGCCCATCGACCCCAAGCTCGCGGCGGCATGCGATACAGGCATGATCGAACTATTCGACGGCGACTGGCTCAAGGGCCTGATGGACATTATTGAAAAGAAAATCGCCGAAAAACGGCAGGCATAGTTCAGGTTTCAGGTTTTCTATAGATGAACGCGAATATACAACAAAGCGTCTGCAATAGCAGACGCTTTGTTTATGCTAATAATGCCTTCTGTTATCAGCCAATTCGGATTGTATACGCACTACGACGGCACGCTTACCCTTTTCTGCTCGCGCAGTGCACACAGCTCGCTGCTTCTTTGTTTGATATAGGAGGCCAGCTCCAGTTTATCCGACCACTCGCGCGGAATGTGGCAATGATCTGCTGCGCCCAGAATATGTCCGCAAATGGTGCCCGTCGTATCGCTATCGCCATCATGATTGACCGCTGCACAAACCGCCTGTTTAAAATTCAACCCCTTGAGTGCGCAATACAGACCGATGGCAAGCGCTTCCTCCGCCACCCAGCCCCCGCCCAGCTTGCGAATGGCATGTTCTGTCTGCAGTGTACCGGCGCACAATTCTCTTGCCTTATCTACAGCCTGCTGCACCTCGCGGTATCCTTCATATCGTCTGAGCATTGCTGTCGCCTCATCGCATGCGACAGACAGTTTAATATCGCAGATAAGCAGTGCGATGATTGCTGCAAATACACCGGCAGATAGATATCCCGAGGGGTGCCCGTGCGTTATCGCCGCTGCCTGCGCGCCTGTCCTGAACGCATACGCAGGGTCGGCATGCAAAAACAAACCTATGGACGCTGCCCGCATCAATCCGCCGGACCCTTTGCTGTCGTTGATAGGATCTTCCATGGTACCCATTTTGCCGCTTCGTAAAGCGCTTAGGCACGTAGTGCCCGGCGCACGACGAAAGAACAATTCCTTTTGCGAAAGTATGGAACCGGAACTCTCGTGCTGCTGCGTTTTTAAAAGATCAGGATCGGGTATTTCACCAGTCTGCGTATACAGCCAGCGCAGATACGAAGGGTATAGGCCGCCGGATGCATATGGCAATCCGCAGGTATATGCCCAAACCATACCGTCCAGCGTAAAAAGAGCCATCTGCGTATCATCCGAAATCAGAGCACGGCCTGTCTTGCTGTCTGTCTGCGGCTCCCGAATGCCCCCCGGTCCAAACCAGCTTTCTATCTGCGGCCAATGCATGAACTCTACTGTATACCCTAATGCATCCCCAATCGCGCCGCCCAGCATGCAGGCGACGAAGCGTTCTTTCATAATTGCAACCCCCATTAGCGTTGTATATGCGACTGCGGCTGTCCGTTTCATACACGGACTGCCGCGTTCCCCATAAGTCGCGTAAAATGCGCAAAGCGTACATGCCTGCCTGCATATGCGGCAGGATGCCGCTGGATAATTTACTATATACTAGCTGCATTTTTCATCATACCATATTCATCCAATTTTGCAAGCCCGCAATTATGTGCATAACAATAGAACCGGCAATGTCTTGCCGGTTCTATTATGACTGTGCTATTCTGCTAAACGCTGCAAGACTTACATGCGCGGCTGCTTGGGCTGTGATCCTGAGAGCGGATTATTCTGGGTATGCCACGCGCCGGTATTGGTATTGGACGCCTGCTGTGCATACGTATTCTTGATCTGCGTGATTTTGTCCTGCTGCGCGGCAGAAACCGGATAATACCCGCGCCTTTGCATATCGTTGAACACATCGAACTGAATGCTGTGCTCGTCATTGAGAATATCCAGCATAACCTTGCGAATCTCCGGGTTTGCGCATTCATTGGAATATGAATTCAGCATCCCGGTGACCTGTTTCTGTGATTCCAACGCGTCATGCAATACTTCCTTTTCGGAAAAACCATTATTCATGCTGTTGTTGCTGTTCATTTGAATTTCCTCCCTTAGAGCTGGCTATACAGCTTGTTGAAGTGTTCCTGATGACGCTGCGCAATGGTTTGCATTTTGGTCTTGACTTCCTGATCCTGTGCGCTTTGCGCAAGCGCATTGAACTTTTTGACCAGCAGTTCCTCGTAGCTGAGCAGGTCGCCAAGTGCCGACAGTTCTTTTTCCGAAAGATTGCTCATAGTGAAAAAAGCCTCCTGTTTGAAGATGGCCTTAGTATGAAACCGAAACACGAATGCTATGCGTTGTACACGCTTAAACGCGAAACAACAAATGCCTTCAGAATAATTGATGCAGCCTGCAGCGTACTCTAAAATAAACTTCAACAATGAAGCAAAACGATTGGAGGATGGTATATTGAGAAAAGCATTGTTTATGGCCTGCGGATTTCTTTCCCTCGCGATCGGCACGCTTGGTTTGTTTTTACCCATATTGCCCACCACGCCTTTTGTGCTGCTCGCAGCAGGCTGTTTTGCAGCAAGCAGCAGCAAGGTTTATGGGTGGCTGGAGAAATCCAAGCATTTCGGCCCTTTTATAAAGAATTATCGTAACAAAAGCGGCATTCCGCGCTCTGTTAAGCGCGATACGCTGCTGTTTCTTTGGGTTACGCTCGCCTGCTCCGCTGTGCTTAGTAAGCAGCCTCTCGTGTGGGGTATATTGGTCGTAGTCGGTATAGGTGTGACCACGCACATTGTACTGCTCAAATCAACCGATCCCGAAAACGATACCCAAAACAAAGAATAGATGTAGGGTCGTTTTGCCCTGCATCTATTCCCATTCGCTTCAAATAGCCGCTTATATCCGTCCTGTCAGCCCGCTAAGGAAAGCACTGCAGCATATTCCTGCGTGCTTCCGTTATCAAAGAAGCACTCAATGATCCGTTTTCCTTCCTCGCATAATTCCGGCTTCAAAAATGGCTTAAGCTCATCCCGAAAGAACTCCATCAGCATGGCAGCACCGGCATCATACGCCTCTGGGCCGACTTCCAACTGCAGATTGGTCTGCAGCAGCCCTTTGGGAATAAAGCTTCCGTCTATTTTCAATGTCTCAGGCACATATCCTAGCAGCGGGCACCTTGCCGCGACAAGCTGTTCGGGCTTGAACTTAACGCTGCCCCTGCGCGCCAGATATTCCCTTACAATCCATTGCGGCATGAACCCGACATGGTACGCGCCGATATGCTGGTTGGGAATAAGCTTATAGCGCGTGGACGGCGTGTTCACGATCTGTTCTAGCAGCAGATTGGCCTGATCAATCTTCTTTCCGGTTGCGAACGGCCAGTAAGACCCTACGCCTTCGCTTGCAAGCCCGCCCGCATTGGTAATGCTCGGGTTATCATGCCCGCGCGGGGCAACCAGTCTCCAAAGCCAGGCAAGCGACGGCGGAAGAATATGCAGCATGCCCAGTATACCGTAAGTCGGCGCCATCTTTGTGCAGGGAGGCGTGCGCACGCCAAAGCTTCTGACATCTACTTCCGCGGGTTCGTCGATTACGCCCGGCACAATTCTGCGCGGCAGTATTACCCTGGGGTTGGGGCAAGCCTTGCCCGGTTCGTCCTCCGTATGCTCCCAAATGAGGCAGGTAGAGCCGGGTACGCCCCTGATATTCAAAAACAGCAGCGGTTCCTCGGGATGCACGCACAGCCGTTCATGCTGTGGGTCCGTTCCATACTGCGTGATATGGTTGACCCGCAGGAACCAGCCCTGCTCGGCATCCTTGACGACAAGCTTTCTGTTTCCGCTCTGAAATGTTTCGTGGCACAGCGCCATATCATCCGTAATGGGGTGCAGCTCGCAGGTATCGCTGATATCCAAATAATGCTTTTCACCGGAAAGCGTGTTTTGCGCCAGCAGGATACGTCCATCCGGTTGTTTGTGCATGTGTTCGATCATCTCGCTTTTCCCGCTGCCGCTCGCACCCTCGTGCAATATGATAAAGCTGTTGTCATACGGTGTAACCACTTTTACCGTGGAACCGTGCAGCGTCACCCAGCCCTCTTTTTCCCCGATGTTGAGCAGCACACCGTAAATGCCCTTTTTCGCACTGGGTCCCGGATAAAGGTTGAAAGAAAACACTTCATGCATTTCCGGAAGGCGGTTATGCACGACAACCTGCTTTTTATCAAAGTGCGTATGCCGGAACGGCGGCGCAACATAAACGACGGCCTTGGGTGCAAACCCCTCCGGAATTTCAGACGCAGGAATAAACCCCTGCAAGTCCGCCAATGCTCCTGCGAAAAACGCTGCGTTCTTCGGCCCGATCAACATCGCCGCATATTGCAAGCCTTCGCCGCCGGCGAGGAAGGGAAGCATCATCAGTTCCTGATCCGCGAGCCATTCAAACACCTGCTTGCGCAGCGGAGCAAAATCAGAGCCAAACCTGTCTTTATACAGAGGCTTGTCGGTAGCCCCATCGTCCGCGATGACCATGCAGTCCGGATCGCGCCTGCGCATATAGATATCGCTGTAGTTGACAGCAAGGCCGTTGCTGCATTTGGTGACTTCGGCTTCCACAATCAGACCTTCACCGGGAACATCATATGTCACTTCAAACGTTCCCTGTGCATTGCCTCCCATTGCCATATCCAGCAGTTCCTGCCTGGTTTCAGGAATAAATACTTCCCTGCCGTAAAACAGTTCTGCAAGTTCCATTGGGAGCTGAATTTTCTCATGGCTAAGCTTCACAATCGTACCTCCTGCTAAAAAATTTGAAATATAAAAGCCAACACCTGAAAGCTCAAAACTGAGCTTATCAGGTATTGGCTTATTGCCCGACTGGTTAAAGTAACCCTTCTGCGATCTGCCTCTACCTAGTACATAAGCGTTCTTCCAGATTATCGCCCAACGTGATGAGAACGATTTTCTCACCGCTCTTTGTGCTTACGTCGGAATGAATGCTCATAATTTCCGTATTCAGTATGGGAGTAATCATGGCTTCAATTTCCTTAATGGCTCCCTCAAACAGCGACGCCCTGAGCTTTTTAATAAGCTCCACGCCCTGCGCGGTTTGTGCAAGTTTCCGTTCCGAGGGGCTTAAGAAACCAAGCATTCGGACAATCACCATATCCTGCAGGATATACGTTTTGATTTGCTTGGGCCCCCTGCCCATGTACTCGATTTCAAACTTGCTGAAGGCCTCGCTGATTTTCGCTTCCACCTGGCCTTTGCTCATTACGGATTTCCTTTCTTGAGCCTAAATATCCCCCGATACCGATCATAGCAAATCATCATATATATGTCAATGTATTCATGATAAATATTTTTGATCTATATATTGACATCAGAATTACACTGCTATATGTTTGATATGAAAGGCTACATACGGAAGGCGTGTTAATATGAATAAGCTGGTTCTAAGAGATTTTTTAACCGATAAAATCGATGATTTGATTGAACAGGATGAAATGCCCTTCAGCGTTGCTGTTGCGGATATCGACAACATGAGCGATATCAATGCTGCTCACGGCGAAGAGATCGGCGGGCAGGTAATCGCCAAAGTCGTATCCATACTGCGGCAGAATTTATCCGATGAGGATTTTATTACGCTTTCCGGCGACGAATTCACCATACTGCTCAGAAACAAAGGAGCTGAGCGCAGCTTCATGTATATGGAGGAAATCCGAAAATACCTGTCGTCCAACAATTTTCAGTTCGGCGAAGAGAATGCAAGGAACATCCATATTACAGTCAGCTGCGGGATCGCAAGCTATCCGCGGGACGCAAAGAACACCGTGGAACTTCTGCGTATGGCGGACAGCTCGATGTACCGCGCGAAAAAGCTGGGAAAAAACGCAGTATGTCTTTCAGAGCCGGACAGCCTCGTATTAAAATCCTGTCATTTTACCAAAACGCAGGTGGAGCGTTTGGCGGTACTCTCAAAAGAACTGGAACGAACGGAAGCGTTCCTGATGCGCGAGGCCATAGACGATCTTCTTAAAAAGTACAAGCAATAAGCAGTTGCCTATTCTGTTGCTGTTCCCCCTGCAATACTCGAACCCTGTTGCGCGGGAAATACTTGGGTGAACCGCAGCAGCGCGGCCTCCCATCCTTCCTTATCAATCTCCGTCAAATCGTCGCCGCGTCTTTCACGCAGCACCTGTACAAGCAAGGAAAGCTCCGCTTCACTGAGCAGTGCGAACGCCTGTTCAAATTCACTTTCTTTAAAGCACTCCGGAATGATTTCTATATAGTCGCGCAGGCTGTGCACATGACGCCTGAGCATTGCTAGCTTGTCGGTTGTATACCTGCAGGAGCGCATTTCGCTGATCAAAGCGCGCAGATCCTCGTCCGCCATGGGCGGATTATCCTGATATCGCGCATCCGTTTCAAAGCGTTCTTCCCTGAATGAAGGAAAGAGCCCTTTCAAGTCGTTCTGCCTGATCTGCAGCTCTATGCGGCCGCAGAGCTCGCGTTGCGCGAAAAGCAAATAGTCGCGCATTTCGCTGTCCAATTCTATATTCACGTTCTTACACATACGCATGGTTGCTTCTTCCATAAGCGTCTCAAGCTCACGCGCTGAACGGTCCTGCAATAGATGCAGCAGGGCATCCCTTTCGCCATCGCGGATATTGAGCTTCCTGCAATCCTGCTCAAGCAGCGCCAATCCCACGGCGTTAACAAACACAGGCTCAAACAGATTGATGAGCTGCTCTACGGGGTCCACACAGTACCCTTCGAGCAGGCGGTATACCGTATTCGGTTCAAATGCCGAAACAAGCCTGTTTTCCAACAACAGGCGGCGCAGGTATTCGTTGATGTATTCTACGCCCTCAAGCTCTTCCACCGAGCAAAATAATTGATAATCGATATCGCAGGTGATGTCATGCGCAAAAAAGTCCGCGTCGTACCTTTTGAAGAACATTGGCAGGGCTTTATGAACGGTATCCAAAAACGCGCGGTTGTTCGTGGGCGCGGCGCAACGCAGCAACTCATCGAGCATCGCCCGCCCTTCGAGCACTTTCTTTTTAACCTCGCCTTTTCCCAATTCAAACAGAGCCGCAATACCTTCCGTACGCAGTCGAATCGCCGCCTGCCGCAAACCTGGGCATTTGCGCAGTTCCAACCCAATGCTAAAGCATACGGAATGCAAAAGCCCCTGCGCGGTTTCAACGGGAACAGAGCTGCTGTCTCCCATGGTGAACCTTGAAGTCCGCTTTCCCAACAGCGCCCACAGTTCGCACTGCAAATCCAATAGGGACTGTTCCGTCAGAATGCCCTGCGCCGCCCCTTCCTGCATGGCGGCATATACAAGTTGGGCAGTGGCAATCGATTTCCCCTGCTCCGTTTCGGGAAGCATCAGAGCGTCGGTCGCATCCCCTGTCCACAGGTTCATTCGTCGTCGTCCTCCTCCCATGAAAGGCCGTATCTTGCGCTACGGCATAGGTCTTCCAAAGAAGAGCCGCATAAATATTCGAGGGAGCCTTCGCAGTCGCCGTCAAAATGCCGCTTCATATAACCGATCAGTTCGTCGTCGGGTATTTGGTCCAGTGATTCGTTTTTGAAGTAATAGAATGCGTCCTGCAGCGCAAGCAACGTTTGCGTATAGCTATCCTGCATGACATACGGGGAATCGCAGAACTCAAATATGAGTTTCTTGAGTATACCTTCGCCGAATTCTATTCTCCCCGTCTCGCGAAGCGCTTCCATTCGCTTCTCAAGCAGGGTTTTTGCCTGTTCGTCCGAAAGATACAGGCCAAATCTCACGGTGAACTCGTTGCAAGCGGTGAGCTCCGCAGCGGCGCGCAGGCTTTGCTGTTCGAGCAGCGCAAGAAATCCGTCCATGCAAAACATCCCCTTTTTCGTCTCATGATCGTCTTATACATGCTGCGCATCTATTCGTTCTACCATCATACGCACGTGGCGAACAAAGAACCAGTCTTGATTTTTCTCCCATTTTGTGGTATAGTACAAGTACAAAATAAAGAAAAAAGCGCCGGATTCATCCGGCGCTTTTAGTATGACTATCAAATTTAAATCAAAGCGTCCCATTTTTCCGCGAGGGAACGGACATCCGCCTCCAACAGCGAAAGCTTGAGTTCCATATCCGGCGACCGGCGCGCACCGCTGCGGGCGAATATGGCCTGCAGCCGCTCGAGCTGCTGCTGGATCTGATACCCTCTCGCTTTGGTCTGGATATCCACGACCTTCTGCGTAGGCATTGCGGGCTGCGCCTGCCCCTCGGCGATATCGTACACATCGCCCATCGAAGGCACCATCGTGGAGTACCCAAGATCCGTCAAACTCTGCGCAAGCGCGTAAAGCGACTCTTCTTCGCCGTGCACCAGGAACACGCGTTTGGGCTTGGGCGTCATGCCTTTTGCCCAATCGATGAGTTCGTCCTTGCCAGCATGGCCGGAAAAGCCCTCGATTTTAGTAATTGCCGCGTTGACGCGTACATCCTCGCCAAATAGCTTCACATGCTTCGCGCCTTCGAGCAGCGCACGCCCCAGCGTACCCTCCGCCTGATACCCGACAAACAGTATGGTGCTGTCCGCCCGATACAGATTGTGTTTGAGATGGTGGCGGATGCGCCCCGCATCACACATACCGGAGGCGGAGATGATAATCTTACTGCCCGGCAGATCGTTGATCATACGGGATTCTTCTGCAGTCTGGGCTACGCGCAGTGTGGGGAAATCGAAAGGAGAGCCGTCCTTCGCCATTTCCAGCGCTTCCGCATCGAAATAATCCTTTGCGCAGTGCTCGTATACCTTCGTAGCCTCAATGCCAAGCGGGCTGTCGATGTAAACCGGAACGCTCTCAAGTCCGTGCACGATGCCCCTTTTGAGCAGACGTTTGAAGTAATAGAGCAATTCCTGTGTCCGGCCCACGGCAAATGAAGGTATGACAAGATTGCCGCCGCGTGCAAGCGCCGTGCGGATGGCATCGGCGAGTTCGCGCTCTTTATCGGTGTCCTCGCTGATCTCATGATTGCGATCACCGTATGTGCCTTCCATTATGAGATAATCCGCCGAATCAATATCCTCCGGGTCGTTGAGTATGGGCCTGTCGTCTCGCCCTACATCGCCCGAGAACACAAATTTGGTGGTCTTCCCGTTCTCTTCCGCCCATATCTCCGCCGCGGCAGAACCTAAGAGATGCCCGATATCGCGAAGCCTTACGCGCACGTTCGGGAACAGCTGTATCATTTCTTCGTAATCAACGCCGTGATACAGCTTGAGCGTATTCTGTACATCCTCCAGATTGTACAGCGGCTCGACGGGCTGTTTGCCCGCACGAAGATTTTTGCGCGTCTGCCATTCGGCTTCCTGCATCTGTATGTGCGCGCTGTCCGGCAGCATGATGGTGGAAAGCTCTGCTGTCGCTTCCGTACACAGTATTGTGCCTGTGAAGCCCCGCTTGACCAGCAGCGGCAGCAACCCGCTATGGTCGATATGCGCATGCGTAAGCACCACCGCGCCTATTTCAGAAGGCTGAAATGGGAACGACGCTTCGCCGTATACGCCTTTTGCATCCGCGCCCTGGCGCATGCCGCAATCCACGAGCAGCTTGCCGCCCGCAAACGACAGCATGTGGCAGGACCCCGTCACCGAACGGGCTGCGCCAAAAAACTCCAGCTTCATGCAATTACTCCTTTGTTGTTGATGCCTATAATAGGCAATGATTATGATACCTTGATCTCAAACCGTACTGTTTATACTTTAATTTCGGACCGCGCACTGCAGAAATACGCCAGCGACAGCGTGCCCGGGCCGGAATGGCTTCCAATCGTCGGCCCTACGGGGTGAATGCGCACCTCTTTGGGATGAACGGTTTCCTCGAGCAATGCCTTAAGCACAAGCGCATCTTCCATGCAATCGGCCTGGCTGATGATGAGGCTCTGTTCCTCCGGCTTGTCGATGGTCTGCGCGCATTTTTCAGCAAGGAATTTGATGGCGCGTTTGCGGCCCTTTATTTTTTCAAACGGCACCAGTTTCCCCTCGGGGCTGATATACAGAACTGGCTTAATTTCCAGCACAGATCCGAAGAATGCCGCAGCGCCGGAAACCCGACCGCCGCGCCGCAAATATTCAAGGCTGTCCACCGTAAAGAGCGCTATGGAGCGCTGCTTGTTCTCTTCCACCCACGCCTGGATTTCATCCAGCGTACGTCCCTCTTCCTGCATACGGGTGGCTTCTTCCACCAACAGTGCAAGGGGTGCTGAAATGGCAAGCGTATCGACAAGCTCAATCCTTCGACCGGGATATTTTTCCATCAATTCCTGCGCGGCAATACGCTCGCAGTCAAATGTTCCCGAAAGTGCAGAAGAAAAGCCAATGTGCAATATATCCTTGCCCTCTTTCAGATAAGGCTCAAAATATTCGGCTGCCTCGTTGGGGTTGCGCTGCGCGGTAACGACAGTCGCCCCTGCGCGCATGGTGTTATAAAACCCTATGATATCCGTTTCGCGACCAAGATCGTAATAATATTCCACGTCATTGACGGTATATGGCATGCGCAGTACGCCTATGCCGGTTCTATCCTCCCACGCATAGGGTATCTCAGAATTGGATTCTGTCGTGATCACAAAGCTCGTATCCTTCATTTCGGTTTGCTCCTTCTCCTGATTTATACTGGCATACCCCCTGCCGGCCGGGAGTTCCTATTATTCCCGAGGACTGCCAAAAAACGCGACGCCGACAGCGCCCGGCCCCGCATAGCAGCCCGTGATAGGTCCCATCGGCAGTATGGAAGCGTCGGCACAGCCGACCTCCGTACAAAGTATTTCCTTAAGCTGAGCGGCCAAATCCGGCGCGTCGGCATGCGTAATCGCGACGATCTGGTTGTTAAGCGCATATCCCATGCGGCGTACGCTTTCCGCCATACTGTTCAGAGCTTCCGGATCATCCTTCGCCCTGCCTTCTACGGCAGGCCTGCCAGCCGCATCCATACGCAGCACGGTTTTGCGGCCGAGAAGCTCGCCCATTGCGCCGCCCTGATACATCCCCGACTCGCGCAGCCATTTCAGATCCGCGGGCAGCAGCAGCGCATTGACATATGTGCGGTTGTTCACCACCCAGGACGCAACTTCATTGAGGCTCTTGCCTTCCCTGCGCATAAAGGCTGCTTCAAACACCAGCATCCCCTGCGCGACTGCACAGCATGTACTATCCGCTACGACTATCCTGCGCAAAGGGTAGCGCGCTACAAGTTCTTCTCGCGCATGCTGCGCAGCAAGGAATGTTTTGCTCAAATGCCTGGATATGCAGATGGCGAGCACATCCCGCCCCTGTATGAGATGCGGTTCCCACAGCGCGCGAAACGCTTCGGGCAGCACGGGTATTGTGCCCACCTGTGCGCCGTTGCGCATAGCGAAATAGAAAGCGGATAAATCCGTTTCCCGACCCAGATCATATGCGTAAGCAGCCCCATTCATTTTATAATGCAGATGCGCGATTTCGACCTGCTGCTGCTTTGCGGTTCCCCACGGCATGTCCGCGCCGGTATCCGTGCAGATAACAAATGTATTTTCGGGATTCATAAACGTACCCCTTGGTGGTGCTGATGCAACCATTATAGCGTATATATGGCAACACACGCAAATGGAATAGGGATTTGTGCAAACGCAAGCAAAAAGCAGAATGCGCCGCACTCTGCTTTTATAGATATCTCATGCGAATATCTGGTTTCAATAAAGTACTTTTGAAAGAAAGTCCTGCAGCCTCGGGTGCTGGGGATTGCCAAAGAACGTCTGCGGCGCGTTTTCTTCGAGCACCAGACCGCCATCCATAAACAGGCAGCGCGTCGCTACTTCCTTCGCAAAGCCCATCTCATGCGTAACCACCACCATGGTCATGCCTTCATGGGCAAGCTCTTTCATGACTTCGAGAACCTCGCCCACCATTTCCGGGTCGAGCGCTGAAGTCGGCTCATCAAAAAGCATGACGTCGGGATTCATGGCAAGCGCGCGCACGATGGCCACGCGCTGCTGCTGCCCGCCGGAAAGCTGGTTCGGGTAAGAATCCGCTTTCTCGGTAAGACCAATGCGCTGCAGCAGACGGGTAGCGTTATCGTTGGCTTCCTCCTGCTCCATCAGTTTGAGTTTCACCGGCGCAAGCGTGATGTTTTCGCGTATCGTCTTATGCGGGAACAGATTGAACTGCTGGAATACCATCCCCATTTTCTGGCGCAGCCTATCAACGTCGCACTTGCCGTCGTTTATCCTCTGCCCCTCAAACCATACCTCGCCCTTTGTAGGCATTTCCAGCAGGTTCAGGCAGCGCAGGAACGTGCTCTTGCCGCAGCCGGACGGCCCGACAATGACCACCTTTTCGCCTTTTTCAATATGCTGGTTTACGCCGTTGAGCGCCTTGACCGGCCCAAAGTGTTTATGCAGATCTTTAACGGTGATCACTCTTCGCCAGCCTCCTTTCGAGTTTGCGCAGGCCCCATGTCATGAGCATGACGACCGCGAGGTAAACCAGAGCCGTAAGCAGCAGCGGCACCGCCTCAAATGTACGGGAGCGGATCATGGCCGCCATATACGTGATATCACCTATGGCGATATAGCCGACCACCGCCGTTTCCTTAAGCAGCACGATGGCTTCGTTGGCAAGCGCCGGCAGGATATTTTTGATGGCCTGCGGCAGCACGATGTAGCGCATCGTCATATTGTTGGTAAGGCCAAGGCTGCGTCCTGCTTCTGATTGCCCCGGCCCAACAGCCAGAATGCCCGCGCGAACGATTTCCGCTACATACGCACCGGAGTTAATGCCAAAAGCGAGTATGGCGACGACGATATTCATGCTCATCGGCGCAGACGCGAATATGACAAACGCGAATATCAACAACTGTACCATCACCGGCGTTCCGCGTATGACTGTCAGGTACAGATCGCAGAGCAGGTCCAAAGGCCGCAGACGGTGGTTGTGACGTGCATATACCTTGCATATGGCGACAAGCGCGCCCAGAACAATGCCGATTACGGCAGCGCCCAGTGTTATGACAAGCGTATTGCGAAAGCCCTCCACGTAGAGCATCCACCGGTCGTTTTGTATGATATTCCTGTACAGCTGTTGGCTGAAATTCACCAACATTTGCAGCCCTCCCTTATAGATGGGCCTTAGGGCCCCGTATTAGTATACTATATTATTCAGTCTTCGCAAGGATTTTTGGCATCTCCCAGCCGTTTACACATGAATATATATTAGTTTTTGCAAAAATACACCTGTTTTTTGTTCTTAATTGCTTATCCAATGAAAACGCCGCCGCGCCAAAGCACGACGGCATAAATGCATATCTATTCGAAGACTTTGTGTCAGGAACCGGAAGCCGCCTTGTGATCAGCAATCAGCTTGGCAATGGTGCCGTCGTCCAGCATGCGCTGTACAACCTTATCAACAACTTGCTTGAGGTCTTCAGCACCTTGGGGAAGGGCGAGCGCATACTGTTCCTCCGTCAGAGGTTCTGCAAGCACGACGAGGCCGGTGTTGGCCGCAGCGATCTGCTGGGCAGGCATTTCATCGATGACGACCGCATCGATTTTGCCGTTTGCAAGTTCTGCGCCGGCATCCGGACCGGTCTTATAGCGGAACACTTCTTTGGCGCCGACATTATCCGTTACGTAAATATCGCCCGTGGTGCCCATCTGTACGCCGACATTTTTGCCGGCAAGGTCCGCGGCAGTCTTAATAGCGCTGCCCTCGGGAACGATGATAACCTGCGCGGCATCCACATAGTTAATTGAGAAATCAACGCTCTGCCTGCGCTCATCATTGGCGGTGATGCCAGCCGCTCCCAGATCGCCCTTGCCATTTTTAATGGCCATGACGATGCCGTCAAAATCCATATCCACAACTTCGAGCTTTACGCCGATTTCATCGGCAATGGCCTTGGCGATATCCATATCCACGCCTACGACCTCATTGTTTGCGCCAAGATATTCAAACGGCGCAAAACCGGCGCTGGTCAGCACGACGAGCTTGCCGGCCTTCTTCACCTTTTCCAGACCTACTTTAGGCGCGCAGGCCACGAATGCGGATGCGATCAGTGTAATGGCAAGTACGATTGCCAGGCTTTTCAATACACTCTTCTTCATAATCCTTCTCCTCCCAAATCTCTTGTGTATAATTATACTTATAATAGCAAGAAAATCAATACCCTAATGACGATATTTTTGCATTTTTATAAGATTATTACCTGCTTTATTCAAGTAATATGCGAAGTTAGTGCATAAAAAAACATCCCGGACACTTTCATATCCGGGATGCATCGCAGATTGCGTATTTATTAAAAACAGATTATATGCTGAACTTGCGGCGAATGTGCGCCACGATTTCTTCGCCGACGCGTTCCTGCGCCTCAAATGTGGAAGCGCCGAGATGCGGGGTCATGCTGACCTTGGGATGACCGAGCAGGCGGGTATCCTTGCAGGGTTCCTCGATGTATACGTCCGCGCCGTAGCCGCGCAGATGGCCGTTGTCGAGAGCGTCCAGCACTGCACAGGTATCCACCGTGCTGCCGCGGCCGGTGTTGACGAGTACTGCGCCGGGCTTCATCATGGCAATCTGTTCCGCGCCGATGATGGGCGGGCAGTTCTTGCCAGCAGGTGTGTGCAGCGAAACGAAATCGGACTGCTTCAAGAGATCGTTCAGCTCGCAGTATACATAAGGCTCGTTCTCCGGCTTATGACCGGTACGGTTGGTGTAGATAACGCGCATACCGAGCGCTGCGGCGCGCTTTGCGGTTTCCTTGGCGATGTTGCCCATGCCAATGAGGCCAAGCGTTTTGCCTGCGAGCTCTATGCCGTTGTAGCCCTTCTTCTCCCACTTGCATTCACGCATGGTGACGTTGGCGGAATAGATATAGCGAGCCAACGCAAACATGTGGCCGATGGCCAGTTCAGCAACGGAAGCGGAGGATGCATTGGGGGTATTGCAGACTTCGATGCCATGATCGCGCGCATAAGCGACATCGATATTGTCAACGCCCACGCCGCCGCGGATGATGAGCTTGAGCTTGCCCGTGGTCAGAGCGGCGTCGATGATGGGCTCGCGTACCTTTGTAGCGGAACGGACTACCAGCACGTCGTACTCTTTTACCTGTTCCTTGAGGTCGTCGGGTTCATAAAACTGCTGCACAACTTCGCAGCCAAGATCCTGTAAAGCTTTAACGGCGCTTTTTTCCAAGCCGTCCGATGCCAAAACACGCAGCATAATAGTAGTCTCCTTTATTCAATTGCATGAGTAAAAATAATACATCCGCAAAAACGCCTTTGTTCAGCGAAAGCAGTGCCCGCCTTGATAATGGTCCTAAGTACGGCGCGTCCGCCGGCCATCATTGGCCGGCGGAGCATAGCCGGTAATAATTAAAACTCTGGTTATTTCTCGAACGACTTCATGAAGGAGACAAGCTTCTCCACGCCTTCGATGGGCATAGCGTTGTAGATGGAAGCGCGCATGCCGCCAACCAAGCGGTGACCCTTAAGGTTAACCATGCCGTTTGCAGAGGCTTCCTTGACGAATTTATCGTTGGTGGCATCGTCCTCAGCACGGAACGTTACGTTCATCAAAGAGCGGCTTTCCTTGGAAACGGGGTTCTTAAACATCTTGCTCTGATCCAGATAATCGTAAAGTATCGCGGCCTTCTTCTCGTTGTGCGCCTTCATGGCAGTGAGGCCGCCCATGCTCTTGATCCACTCAAGCACCAGCTTGCAGACATAGATGGGATAGCACGGCGGGGTATTGTACATGGAGACGTTATCCGCCATGGTCTTGTAATTGCACATGGTGGGAACGAACGCAGGCAGATCCTCACGCAGAAGGTCTTCGCGCACGATGACGATGGTAAGGCCTGCGGGCGCGATGTTCTTCTGCGCACCGGCATAGATGAGGCCGAACTTACTTACGTCCACGGGTTCAGAAAGAATGCAGCTGGACATATCCGCAACGAGGGGAACATTGCCCGTGTTGGGGATGTAATCCCACTTGGAGCCGAATATGGTGTTGTTGTAGCAGATGTGGACATAATCCGCTTCGGGGTCAAGCTTGAGTTCTTCCTGGCGGGGAATACGGGTGAAATTTTCCGATTTCGTGGTAGCGGCGAGATTGATATTGCCGTACTTCTGCGCCTCTTTGTAGGCACTGCCGGAGAACTGGCCCGTAACGACATAGTCGGCTTTGCCGGTCTTGAGGAGGTTCATGGGAACCATGGCGAACTGCAGAGTTGCGCCTCCCTGCAGGAACAGCACCTTATAGTTAGACGGGATGCCCATTACCTCGCGCAGCAGAGCTTCCGCTTCCTGTATGATAGTCTCATACACTTTGGAACGGTGGCTCATTTCCATTACGCTCATGCCAGACCCATGATAGTTGATCATTTCGTCTTTGCAGATCTCAAGCACCGGCAGCGGCAGCATGGAAGGGCCGGCCGAAAAGTTGTAGATGCGATCGTATGCCATGTTGTTTTGCTCGCTCCTCTTGTAGAATGTATTTATTCCGAAAACGCTCCGTCCGCCCTCTGCGCCCCATTGAGCAGAAGCTGGTTAACGTTCTTCGCGGAAATAATTGACGCCGCAGGACCGTGGCTGCGAGTTTTCCCTGATCTGGCGGATGCTCGTCATAATGAGCACAATCACCGTTGCTACAAAGGGAAGCATGTCGTATATCTGCATGGGAATGCCCAGCGGCAGATACAAACGCAGTATGGACAGGCCGCCAAACAGCAGCGCCCCTAAAATGCCGCGTGCCGGACTCCAGGCGGCGAATATAACCAATGCCACCGCGATCCAGCCCTGGCCGTTTACACTGTTGTGCACCCAGACGCCGCTGCAGGTCACCATCGTGACATACATGCCGCCCAAGCCGCAAATACCGCCGCCAATGCATGTTGCAAGATACTTGTAACGTGCTACATTCAGGCCGGCAGCATCCGCTGTCGCCGGGCTCTCACCCACCGCGCGCAGATTGAGACCTGTGCGGGTATGGTTGAAGAACCAAAATAGCACCAATGCGATGGCGACACCTAAGTATACCACAAAATTGTATCCAAACAATAGCCGTCCGATATAAGGAATATTTGCAAGTGTTGGGATTGCGGGATTGGTAAACGTAGCTTTGGTTATACTGGAGACCGCCGCATAACCGCCCGCCTTGAGCGCGAGATGTTCTCCGAAGAAATTCGCGAACCCTGTGCCGAATATGGCGAGCGTCAGGCCGGTAACGTTCTGGTTGGCGCGCAGCGTGACCGTAAGGAAGCTGTAAATGAGGGCGCCGAAAGCGCCGCACAAAAACGCACCGATCACGGCGTAAACCGCGGACATGAAGCCGGATATCACACCGCCCGAAGCTGTTACGGCAGCTTCATAGTAGAAGGACGCCGCAAGGCCGGCAATGCCGCCCATGAACATCATGCCTTCTACGCCAAGGTTCAGGTTGCCTGATTTCTCAGTGAGAATTTCACCCATGGTACCCAGCAGCAGGGGCGTGCCCGCCAGCACTGCCGCGTTGATCATGTTAATAATCCAATCCATCAGCGCCGCCCCTTTCCGCTCCTGAATATGAGCTTATAGTTGATGAAGAATTCGCATCCGAGCATGAAGAAGAGTATGATGCCCGTGAGCACTTCCGCAGCGGACGCGGGAATTTTGAATGTCGTCTGAATTTTGTTAGAGCCTTTCTCCAGCATGGCGATGGCAAAAGCAACCCCCAGCATGACATAAGGATTCAGTTTTGCGAGCCATGCCACCGTAATGGCGGTAAATCCCACGCCGCCAGCGGTCGTATCTGTAAGCGTATAGTCCGCGCCCGCGCACTGAATGAACCCAACCAAGCCGCAGATTGCGCCGGAAAGGAACATGGTGCGGACGATGATCTTGCCTACGTTCATACCCGCGTATTTTGCCGTATTGGAGCTTTCTCCGACTACAGAGATTTCATAGCCCTGTTTGGATCTGCTCATATATACGGCCACAATCACCATCACCACGATGGCAATCACCCAGCCGATATGGATGCCGAACAACTTGGGCAGCCAAGTCACCTCGTTAAACATGGCAATTTTGGGGAAGCCGCGTTTCGCTGGATCCTTCCAGGGGCCGTTCTGCAGATACCCCAAAAACGCTAGCGCGATATAGTTGAGCATCAGCGTAAACAGAGTTTCGTTGGTATTCCACTTGGCCTTAAACAGTGCCGGTATCAACCCCCACAAGCCGCCCGCAACTACCGCTACGACAAACATGATGAGCAGCAAGGGGATACGGGGAATGTTGTTATACTGGAACAGGGCAAAATAGCTTGCGGCCATAGCGCCGACCAGTATCTGTCCTTCCGCGCCGATGTTCCAGAAACGCATTTTGAACGCCAGAGAAATGGCCAGCGCCGTCATGAGCAGCGGAATGGTAATGCGGATTGTCTGCGTAATGGCAGTCACCGACCCCAGACTGCCCACCACCATATCCGCATATACCGCGAACGGATTATGGCCGAGCAGCAACATGATCAACCCGCCGGTGATCAGTGCGCCCAGTACCGCCAGCGCGCGTATAAGCGCAGCTTTACTCTTGGGAATGGCATCCCGTTTCACCATGCGCACGAAGGGCTCATGGGCGGTAGCCGTCTTCGTATTTATCATGCGGTTTCCTCCCCGAAGTCCTTGATGTTATTCTCGTCAACATGAACCATCATCAGACCGATCTCTTCTTTGGTGGCGGTCGTCGCATCCACTATACCGCTGACCTTGCCGCCGGAAAGAACCATGATGCGGTCGCACAACTCGAGAAGAACGTCAAGATCCTCGCCGATAAACAGCACGGCTACGCCCTTTTTCTTCTGCTCGTTGAGAAGATCGTATATGAGATACGACGAGTTGATGTCAAGACCGCGAACGGGGTAAGCAACAACAAGCACGGACGGGCTGGAAGCGATTTCGCGCCCCAGCAGCACTTTCTGCACGTTGCCGCCGGAAAGCCTGCGCACGGGGGTTGCGGTACCCGGCGTAATGATGCCCAACCGCTCAATAAGCTCCTCCGCCAGCTTTTTAGGAGTATCTCTGTCCACGAACGGGCTGCTGCCAGTTTTATAGCTCTTGAGCATGACGTTGTCCACCATATCCATGGAGGCTACAAGACCCATGCCCAGGCGATCCTCCGGCACGAATGCCATCGCGACGCCATGGCTGATAATTTCTACGGGGGATTTGCCGGCAAGATTTTCGCTTTTGGCGCCCTTTTCATCGAAATACAATATTTCTCCCGATTCAATAGGATACAACCCGGCAATTGCCTCGCAAAGCTCCTTTTGTCCGCTGCCAGCGATACCCGCCACGCCTAGTATCTCCCCGCTTTTGAGCGAAAAGCTTACTGTATCGAGTGCCTTGAGGTGATCCGCATTGCGGCAGGTCAGGTTTTTGACGCGCATACGGACCGGCGTTGCGGGCATTCTTTCGCGCGCTATCTCCAAGCTGACGCTGCGCCCCACCATGGCCTCCGTCAGCGACTGCACGGTAGCGTCCTTTGTCTCAACAGTATCCACACAGCAGCCCTTGCGCAATATGCACACACGGTCGGAGATCGAGAGCACTTCATGCAGCTTGTGCGTGATGATGATGATGGCTTTGCCGTCCGCTTTCATACTCCGCAGTATCTTAAACAGCTTTTCAGTTTCCTGCGGGGTAAGAACTGCGGTAGGCTCGTCCAATATCAGAGTATCCGCGCCGCGATACAGAACTTTGATGATTTCTACCGTCTGCTTTTCGCTTACGGACATGTTGTAGATTTTCTTGTTGGGATCAAGCTCAAACCCATACCGCTGCGCGATTTCGCTGATCTCTTTGGATATGGCTTTGCGGTTAGCGCGGCCCGGCAGCCCAAGAACGATGTTTTCCGCAGCTGTCAGCACGTCCACCAGCTTGAAATGCTGATGAATCATGCCAATGTGCAGATCGAACGCGTCCTTGGGAGAACGAATGACCACTTCGCTGCCATCCACGAGTATGTCGCCGCTGTCCGGAAAATAGATACCGGAGAGCATGTTCATCAAGGTAGTTTTGCCCGAACCGTTTTCACCCAGCAGCGCGAGTATTTCGCCGCGGGAAACATCGAGGCAAATCCTGTTGTTGGCGCATACGGAACCGAATGTTTTGGTGATGTTGCGAATGCAGATTGCATGTTCGGCCGTTTGAGTCAAGTTGACTGTCCCTCCCCTCGGTGATATGAATAGGATGGATGGAATATCTGCAATTCAAACAGAAATGATAAAGTATCTATGATATCGGCTTTGGATGAAACGGCAAAGCAAGCGACACGCCGCTTCCTTTGCAGGCTGCATCCAGAAATGTAGCAGCAATTTTGAAAAAGGGCGGGGCCGCCGTTTGGCGGCCCTGCCCAACAGCACTGCGCTGCTTATTGCACAACGGTGATGCCGTCTACGATGAAGTTCCAGCTCGGAGCGCTCTGCTTCTCAACGTATTCTTCGCCGGCCTTGAGATCAACTGTGACCTTGTTGCCGCCAAAGTCAACGCCTTCGCCCTTGAGCGGTCCAACGAACACTTTGAGTTCGCCGGAGATCAGCTTGGCGCGAGCGGCTTCTATGGCTTCCTTGGTGCCCGGCGCTATGACCGCGTCGTTGAGCGCGGAAATATTCACAACGCCTTCCTTAAGGCCGCCGGAGAAATCGGTGGGGATTTCCTTGCCTTCAGCAACGCTCTGCACGGCCATGGTGAGGTAAACGCTCCAATCCCAAACAGCTGAGGTCAGAGTGGCCTTGGGGGCAGCGGCGATCATGTCGGAGTTGTAACCAACACCCCATACGCCGTTGGCTTCCGCGGTGGTCTGGGTAGCAGTGGAATCAGCATGCTGGCCCAGCACGTCGCAGCCATCGTCGATGAGAGCCTGTGCAACCTGCTGTTCTTTGGTGGGATCATTCCACGAATTGGTGTACTTGACTTCCATGGTTACCTTGGGGTTCACGCTCTTTGCGCCAAGATAGAAGGCGGTGAAGCCGCTGATGCATTCTGCAAAGGGCATGGCGCTTACATAACCGAGTTTGTTGGTCTTCGTCTTGAGGCCCGCAGCGATACCGGAAAGGTAACGGGCTTCATAGATGGAGCCGAAGTAGTTGTGGAAATTCTTAAGTCCACTGCCCGCAGCCTGGAAGCCGGTGGCATGGCAGAATTGGATTTCCGGGTTTTCCTTAGCGGCGGCGAGCATATAATCCTCATGGCCGAAGGAAGTAGCAAAGATGATGCTGCAGCCAGCTTCGATCAGCTCTTTGATGGCGGTAGCACAGGTATCATCCTCGGGGATGTTGTACTTGCTGATGACCTGCTCGGGCTTGAGGCCGAGGTTGGCGATCATCTTCTGGGTACCCTTGTCGTGGTTATAGGTATAACCGCCATCACTGGGATCCGAAATGTGGATGAAGCCGACCTTAATGGTTTCCAAGCTGAGGCCTTCAGCCGCGGGGGCTTCGGATGCAGCGGGGGCTTCCGTCGCAGCGGGGGCTTCGGATGCGGCCGGAGCGGGTGTCGCGGCAGGCGCGGGCGCAGGCGCTGCGCAAGCCGTTGCGGCAACTACCATTGCTACCGCCATCAATAGTGCGATGAGTTTCTTCATGCGTGTTATTCCTCCTCTTTCTTCTCGTTGCTAATGTATTATGCACCCGGCCGACCCGGATGCAGCAACCAATGACTGCAACACAATCCGTATTATATAACGAACGGGAGGTTTTGTGAACTAAAAAACGTTCGGCCCTATTTGATACGTCCGCTGCGGGAAAGCTCCGCAATATCCGGAGGACACGAGAACGGCTCACCCGCGGCCTGCATGGCGTTGACGACATCCTTGAGCCCGCTGCCGGTGGAGATAACGGTAACCGTTTCGTCCGGTTTGATAATGCCCCGTTCTGCCGCAAGCTTTGCGCCGGCTGTGGCAGTCACGCCCGCGGGTTCGCCGAACACGCCTTCCGTACGGCCTAAGAGACGCATGGCGCTCAATATTTCTTCATCGGATACGGCGATCCACGCGCCGCCGCTCTCACGCACTGCGCGCAGCGCTTTTTCCGGGTTGCGCGGTACGCCCACCGCAATGCTGTCCGCAATTGTGTTTTCTTCTGTGGGCTTCAAAGCGCAGCCGCATTGTGCCGCATCCACAAAGGGGGAGCAGCCCGCGGATTGCACGCCAAGAATTTTGGGAATGCGTTCGATAAGACCAAGCTTATATAAATCAGCAAAGCCGTTGTATACGCCGCCTATGGTGCAGCCGTCGCCTACGGATACAACTACCCAGTCGGTGGGCAGGAAGCACAGCTGTTCCGCGATTTCCAGAGCAACCGTCTTTTTGCCTTCCGTCATGATGGGGTTGATACCGGCGTTTCGATTATAGAAGCCCCATTTATCGATTGCCGCACGGGAAAGTTCGAATGTCTGACGATAATCGCCCTGCACGCTGACCACGTTCGCACCGAATATCAACAGCTGTGCAACTTTTCCTTTGGGTGCGCGTGAAGGAACAAATATAACCGTTTTCAGGCCCATGCGTGCCGCGTTGCCCGCGCAGGAAGACGCCGCGTTGCCCGTAGAGGAGCACGCGATGGTTTCATAGCCAAGTTCTCTGGCGCGCGCAACCGCAACGGCGGACGCTCTGTCCTTGAGCGAGGCAGTCGGATTGAGTCCGTCGTCCTTAATATACAGCGCCTTGACATTGAGTTCGCGCTCGAGCCGATTGGAACGGTACAACGGAGTCCAGCCGACGCGCAAATAGCGTTCCCAATCCCGCCCTTCAACAGGCAGAAGCGCGCGGTAGCGCCACATGCTGTTGGTGCGGTCCGCCGCGAGAGTTTCACGGGTAAATTCCTTTTTAATCGCCGTATAGTCGAAAATAATATCGAGTATGCCGGTTTCACCGCAATGCGGGCAGGTCAGCATATCTTTTTCATATGAGTATTCACGATGACAAATCGTACACTGGTATCCGGATATATACATTCTTTGGTTCGCCCTTTCGCAAAGATCTGCCCCTGAATGGGGAAAACACCGATATTGCACCATTATCTTACTACAGAATCCCCGAATTGTATAGCCGTGCTTGGATTCTATATTATTTTTTTTATGTAAAAAAATATTTTTTTAGCTAGTCTAGGTCGTGTCTTCATTGACTCACCTTTAGCCGCGAAAACCGCACGGGCATAGCCCGCGCGGTCCATATATTTCTGCTGAAACCGGAGTTTCTTACGCGCCTACATCGCGGATGAGATCCGGATACCGGGTTACGATGGTGGTATCCTTGAGCCATTCGTCGACCATAGCCGTCCATTCGTCGTCCTGCTTGGTGGTCAGCGTTTCGTCATGCATGCTCTGCTTGACTTCTTCAAAGGAACGCTCGCCCGTGGGTTCAGATGCCACAAACTGCAGAATGTGGAAGCCCGCGTCGTCCTTGATTACGCCGGTATAGCTGCCCGGTGTGGTCAGCGCAAGCACGGCGTTCTTGATGGCATCGGACCAATCGGAAGAACTGGCGTTCTTGCTCAGGAGCTTGCCCTTTTCCTTAAACACGGCAACGCCGTCCGCACCGAAATCGGGGTCCGCATTGGTCTGCATAACTGTATCAAAGCTTTCGCCGTTCTGCAGGCGCTGATATGCGGCTTCGGCGTCGGCCTTGCTCTTGGAATAATGATCCAAGTAAATCTGATCGTTGGCAGCTGTGAGCTGGTCGATCTCCGCTTGCAGGGCGGTTATTTTATCCGCATTTGCCGTGGCATCCTGCAGCTTCAGGTCGCGGATATCTTCCTGCTTGTCATTGATGGTGGTCTTGTTTTCCTCGTACTTCGGATCGATTTCATCCGCGGGTACGAAGAGTATCTGCTTTACGCGCACATATCCTTCGGGTGCGAAAAGCGGAGGTGTGCCGCCGCTGCGCTCGAAGCTCTCCTGCTTGTCCTTATAAAGACCCGCGTCTTTGCCGATTTCTTCCTTATCGGAAGCAAGTCTCTTGTCGTAAGCGGTCTTGACTTCGTCATCGGTTACGGTGACTTTTTCATCGAAAGCCGTGCGCATGTTGTTGATGCACATCTGCAGCACGACCCAATTCTTCATCTGATCGCGCGTGAGGCGTACGTAGCCGTACTGCGCAAAATACTGCGTGGTCAGATCCGGGTAGATTTCCAGAGCGCGCGCGTCGACATTCGCGCCGGCTTCCTGACCAAGCTCCTGCTGCGCCTGCGCTACTGCGGCTTCATAAATCACCTGATCGTATTGGGCGGCCTGCTCCTCAGCAGTTTTCTGCTGTTCTTCGCTCAGCTGGGTATACCCCTGCTTTTTGGCCTGATAGGACATCATCTCGACCTCGATGATACCATCAAGTATGCTGTCCTGAAACTGATTGAGTCCGTCCTCGGTCGTCGTAGGATCATACCCGAAACTTTTGAGCATGTTCAGGTTGAAATCGAACTGATTCACGAACTCGCCCTTTGTAATTTCCTTCTCGCCCACCTTAGCCACGATCTGCGCCTTGTTCTTTTGATCATTCACGCTGACCAAGCTGCACCCGAGCACAGACACCGTCATCAGCAGCGCCATGGCGGCAGCGAGAAATAGTTTCAGTTTGCTCTTCATCAATGCGTTCTCCTTTTATCGGCTGTATTTCCTTGCATAATGCTATTGATCGTTCGGGCTATTTCACGCGAAGCGAAGTAGCCGGCTGAATACGGAGCATACAGATCGCTTAAAGCTTATCCGTATACAGCTTTACAATACCTTCTTCGTCTGCCTTCTTCGCGTATTCATCCTGTTGGAAGTAAAGCTTCTTTTTCAGGGAAGCCCTGAGCAGATTCTCTATATCCGTTTTGACTTCTTCATAAGGCAGCGTGCCCGGCAGGTTGACGAGGCAAATAATGCATACGCCGTCCTGCATGCGCACAGCGGGAGAAATATCGCCGACATTCTTCAATGCAAGCGCCGCGCTGCGATAGGCTTCTTCTATGGGCGACTTGCTCGTATTAGCGTTTGAGGAAGAATCAGCGGCAGCCGTGCCGTTGGAATCGGTGCTCGCGCTGCCAGTGTTGGCAGGAGCGGCCGCGCTGACATAATAGCTGATTTTATGCGAATCCTCTGTGCGAAGCTCGCGCACTTTAAAGAATCCATCCTTCAAAGCTTCCTCGCGGATAGGATCAATGGACTTTTCCAGCTGCTTATACGCATCCTCAAGTATTTTGTTGTACGCTTTGGTTACGCGTTCTAGGCCGGCCTTTCTGGTGGTAGCCGCAATGGAATCCTTGCCGTCGCTCTTGACTGCAAGCATGTATTCGGAGGCCGCCTGTTTGACGGTCTGCTGGGCTTTGGTAAGATCAGCCTTCTGCCTGTCCGTAAACTTGAGCATGATACGGGCTGTCTCCATCGTTCCCTGCGGAATGACGATGGCGACGTCCGGCTGGTTCTCTGCAAACGCGTTCGGGTTATTCGTGAGCGCCTTTGTCTGGGCAGCGACCTGCTCGTCGTAATACGCGCGGATCTCTTCCTCGGTTACATCGTGCTTGATGCCCAAGCTGTCGTACAGGAGGCCAAGCACGTATTCATCCCGCAGCACGCTGCGCATACGGTCGGCGGTCATACCGGCGTCCTTGAGCGTATCGTTATAGGATTGTTCGGCCTTGCGACGGCCGCTTTCATCTGTGCCATACTGCACCATAAGCGCATCGATGGCCTTGTTGTAAACATCCAGATATTTCTGGTCGATTTCTGCTTCCTGCTCAGCGGTAAGGTTATATAACCCCTGCTTGCGGGCCATTTCTTTCATTGCTGCCTCGCCAACCTGAGCGCTCAGAATATTCTGTTTATATTCCTTATACTGCTTTTTGTAAGCGGGCTGCGTCAGATCCACACCGGCATACGTTTCATAGCCTTTGAGCTGCTGTCTGAGCCTGTACTCAAAATACCACCGGTAAATCGGCGTTTCCCCTACCGTGCCGACGACATCATCCGGGTTTCTCGCGCAGCCGGCAAAAACTAACAGCGCAAAGAGCAGAGCCAGCATCAACGCAAGCATCCTTTTCCCCATCATGCGCATTTCTCCTTCGTGCTTCCTATGAATATACAGCTGTGAAAGCCTATACCCACGGCTATCCCATTATACCCATTTCATGTGCGCGATGCAACGCATAATACTGTAAACAAAGTGTGGCACTTTATTCAGCCACTGACACACATGTCGCTGCATAATGGCGTATGAAAAGCGTAGTCACATCTATCTGGGGGGTATCCCGCGTAACAAGATAAGCATGACAATCGTTTGGTATTTATATAAGCCATACACCTAACCGCGATTGTTTCAGCACGGCATGCAATGTATAATGAAAAAAGGTTATTACAGGAGGAACTGCATGCAACAGCCGCAGCGCTATACGCCTGACGCCAACATCGGCCTCACGGCGCAGCAGGTGCGCGCGCGCCAGGAGGAGGGCTTGGTCAACGCACAGCCCCCTCGGGTTACTAAAAGCGTCGCGCAAATACTGCGGGATAATATCTGTACGTTTTTCAACGCCATCAACGCGGGGATATTCGTATCGCTGCTATTTGTGGAATCCTATACGAACATGCTGTTCATGGGCGTAGTGCTTTCCAATCTGCTCATCGGCATTATTCAGGAGCTGCGCGCAAAGCGCGCTGTGGAACGGCTGAGCGTGCTGAGCGCCCCTACCGCCATAGTCGTTCGCGATGGAAGGCAGGAGGAAATTCCCACCGACCGCATCGTACTCGACGACGTCGTGTGCCTTTCCATCGGCAAGCAGGTGCCTGCCGACGCCGTTGTATTGACGGGTGTCGCGGAAGCCGACGAATCGCTGCTGACGGGAGAATCCGACCCGCAAATAAAACGCCCGGGCGACCGGCTACTTTCGGGCAGCTTTATTGTATCCGGTTCCGTATGCTCCCGCGCGGACAGCGTGGGAGAGCAAAGCTATGCTGCGCAGCTTGCGCAGGAAGCGCGCCGTTACAGGCGGTTTGACTCGCAGTTAATGCAGGCGCTCAGGCGCATCATCCGGTTTTCCGGCTCCTTCGTGCTGCCGCTGGGCGCTTTGCTGTTTCTGCGCGCGTATTTTGAGCTGAGGCACCCGCTGCAAAGCGCAGTCGAACAGGTGGCCGCCGCCATGCTGGGCATGATCCCCTCGGGGCTCATGCTGCTCACCAGCGTATCTCTTGCGGTGGGCGTCGTTGCGCTGACGCGCCGCAGAACATTGGCGCAGGAGCTTTACTGCATTGAAACGCTTTCGCGCGTGGATATGCTTTGCCTTGATAAAACCGGGACTCTCACTACGGGCAATATGCAGCTTGCGCAGGTTTGGGTTCCCGAAGGGAACCAAGCCGCAACGCAAGCTCTGTTGGGAGTATTCGTGCATTCCCTTCCCGCGGATAACGCAACAGCCCGCGCGCTGCACAAGCGGTTTGATTCGGCCCCAGCGCATACGACCCCCTTGCCTGCAGGCGTAACGCCGTTTTCTTCAGCGCGCAAGTACAGCGCCGTTTCGTTTGCGGATTACACTTTGTACATGGGTGCGATACAGGCAGTCTGCCCCGACCTGCCGCAGGTGTTTTTAAAGGAAGCCGACCGCGCCGCGGCGGAGGGCTATCGCGTGCTGCTGTTTGCAAAAAGCGATGTCGGAGGAGAGCCTCTGCCGCCGGATCAGGCCAGCCCCGAGCCGCTTGGGCTGCTGCTGCTGCTCGACGAATTAAGGCCGGACGCTGCCGACACGCTGCGTTTCTTTGCGGAGGAAGGCGTAACGGTAAAGCTTATTTCGGGGGATGATCCGCGCACGGTTTCGGCCATCGCGCACAGGCTCGGGCTATCAGGATACGACGCGTATGTGGATGCCTATTCGGCAACAGAAGAAGAACTCTTAAAAAAAGCGGAAACCCACACCATATTCGGGCGCGTATCCCCGCAGCAAAAGCGCGCGCTGCTCATGGCTTTAAAAGCCAACGGGCACACGGTAGCCATGACAGGCGACGGCGTGAACGACGTGCTTGCCCTAAAGGAAGCGGATTGCAGTGTAGCGCTCGGGGCAGGCAGCGACGCGGCCAAGCAGATTTCGCAGCTTGTGCTGCTGGACAACGATTTTTCCGCGCTGCCCCATGTGGTGATGGAAGGCCGCCGCGTCATCAACAACATCACGCGGACTGCGTCGCTGTTTCTGGTGAAGACGATCTCTTCCTTTTTGATGACGCTATCGAGCGTGCTGTTCGCACTGGCGTATCCGTTCCAGCCCATACAGCTATCCTTAATCGGCATGATGACGGTGGGCATTCCTTCGTTCTTTCTGGCGCTGGAGCCGAGCCGCACGCGTATAAAGGGCGACTTCCTGCGTCAGGTGCTCTCTCATGCTCTGCCCGGCGCACTGTGCGTGTTCCTGTATACGCTCGCTGCCGGTCTGATCGGACGGCGCATGGGTCTTCCCTATGCGCAGATCAACACGCTGTGCGTGTATCTCGCGGGGGCTGCGGGGCTGTGCGTGCTGCTGCGCGTGTGCCTGCCGTTTGCGCGTATGCGCGGCATACTCTTTTTCTGCATGGCTGCTCTGTTCCTTGCGGGTGTCACGGTGCTGCACGGTCCGCTGGAATTGGAAAAGCTGTCGAATACCCCGCTGACATGGATCGCCGCGGCGTTAGCGGCGCTGTGCTACCCGATGCTGTCGGTTTTGTCCCGCGCGGTTCGGCGTATACTCAAGGTGGAGGCATAATATGTTTTTAATCGTAGGCCTGGGCAACCCGGGCATCGCCTACCGGTCTTCCCGCCACAACGCGGGCTTTTTGGCGTTGGACGTGCTGGCCGAGCGGCTCAATATCGCGCTGGTTAAACGCGCGCACAAAGCCATTGTCGGCGAAGGATACTGTAACGGACAAAAGGTAATACTTGCAAAGCCGCAGACGTATATGAACCTAAGCGGCGAATCCGTGCAGTCGCTGCTTTCCTATTACAAGCTGCCCTTAGACAGGTTGGTCGTGCTCTACGACGACATCGACCTTTCTGTAGGGGATATCCGAATTAGAGCCTCGGGCAGTGCGGGCACGCACAACGGCATGCGTTCCATACTTGTCTGCTTGGGTAATGAGGAAGGTTTTCCGCGCGTGCGCATAGGCGTAGGCAAGCAGAAGCCCGGGCGAGATCTCGCATCGCATGTGCTGGGCAAGCCCGCGGCGGAGGAGCAGGAACTGCTCGAACAGGCGTATCAAAACGCGGCCGAAGCCGCCGCCCTCATCGTGGACGGACGGCTGCTGGACGCGCAGACAAAATATAACAAACGAAAAAAGAACGCGGAACCGGAGGAGGCATGACGGAGCAAACGCACCCGCTGCTGCAGGTGCTCAAAGAATCGCCGGAATACAACCGGCTTGAGGAGATCCTTACCGGCGCGGAAGGCCCCGCGGCGGCTTTTGGTCTGCCCGAAGCGCACAGGGCGCATGTATTCGCTGCACTTGCACGCGAGCGAGGGGGGCTTTTCATCGCATCCGGCGAGCAGGCGGCGGAAAAGCTGTACCAGCTTTCCTCGGCGCTCAACCCGGATATCGTACTGCTGCCCGCCCGTGAACTTCCGCTCGTCAACGCGTATGCCGCATCGGGTGAAGGCGCGAAAACGCGTATCGCATCGCTCATACGGCTCGCGCTGCAAAAGCGCATAGGCGTTATCGTTTCGGCCGAAGCCGCATTGCAGCGGCTTGCGCCGCCGGAGGTACTGCGCCACGCAGCGCATACGCTTAAACTGGGCGGCATTCATCCGCCCCGTGAACTGCTTCGGCAACTGAGCGACGCGGGCTACGAGCCGGTGGAGCTTGTGGAAGGGCCGGGACAGGCGGCTTTGCGCGGCGATATACTCGATATATACCCGCCGCACGCGCAGCAGCCCTGCCGCGTGGAATTCTTCGACGACGAGATCGACCGCATGAGCCTGTTTGATCCCGTCAGCCAGCGCTCGCTCGAGCGCGTAACAGAAATACTGCTGCCGCCCGCCACCGAAGCGCCGCAGGACGCGGCGGTGATCGCCCGGGCGCTTTTAGCCATACACGGCGCGAAAGGATTCGACGCACAGCGCACGGCGTTTGAACAGGGACACGCCTGCCCCGGCGCGGAAACGCTGCTGCCCGTATTGTACGAAGGCACATACAGCATATTCGACTACCTGCCCGCCGACGCGCCCATACTGCTTGAAGAACCACATCGCGTGGAAGAGGCTGCGGAAGCCGCTTCCCGCCTGTTCATGCAATCCGTTACAGCCATGCTGGATCGCGGCGAAGGCATTGCCGAGCAGGCAGACCTGCAAATGACGGCCGACGCGCTGTTCCGGCTGCTGCATACGCCGCGTACCGGTCTTTTATTTACGCTCACGCGTAGTTTTACGCGCATACGAATCAGGGAAAGCGTACAGTTTGACGCGCGCCCCGCGCCGCAATATCCCGGCGAGCGGGCGGAACTGGCGCGGGATATCGCGCTCGCGCGCAGAACGGGAGCGGCCATACTGTTGTTTGCGGGTGCTCATGCGCAGCGCGTGCAGCAGCAGTTACTCGATGAAGACTGCGAAACGGCGCGCGCGGAGACATTGACGCGTTTGCCGGTACGCGGCGAAGCTCTTATATTGGATGAAAGTCTGCCGCAGGGTTTTGTATACCCATCGCTGCGGCTTACCGTACTTACTGAAGCAGAGTTGTTTGGCTTTACGCGGACGGCCGCACGCAAGCGGCAGTCAAACAAGCCTAGGCTGATGTTCTCAGAACTGCGGCCGGGCGATCTCGTGGTGCATGAAACGCACGGTATTGGACGTTTTGTAGGCGTGGAAGCGCTTACGGTGCAGGACAACACGCGGGATTATCTGCTCATGGAATACATGGGCGGCGACCGCCTGTATATCCCAACCGATCAGCTCGACCGCGTGCAGAAATACGTTGGCTCCGACGACGAGCCCAAATTATCCAAACTGGGCGGCAGCGAGTGGCAGCGACAGGTCAGCCGCGCGAAAAGCGCAGTCAAGGAACTGGCGTTCGATCTTGCCAAGCTGTACGCGACACGGCAGGACACGCAGGGCTTTGCGTTCTCACACGATACGCCTTGGCAGCGGCAGCTTGAAGAGCGTTTTCCCTATACGGAAACGCCGGACCAACTTCAAAGCATTGAAGAGATCAAACGCGATATGGAAAGCGGCCGCGTCATGGACCGGCTGCTGTGCGGCGATGTGGGCTACGGCAAAACGGAAGTGGCGCTGCGCGCCGCTTTCAAAGCCGTGCAGGACAGCAAACAGGTTGCCTTCCTTGTGCCGACCACCATACTCGCGCAGCAGCACTACAACACGCTCTCCACCCGCTTTTCAGGGTTTCCTGTGCGGGTAGCGCTGCTCTCCCGCTTTAAATCGGCGCAGGAGATCAAACAAACCAAACAGGCGCTCATGAACGGGCAGGTCGATGTCGTGGTGGGGACGCACGCGCTGCTTTCCAAGGATGTGAAATTCAAGGATCTGGGGCTTTTGGTTATCGACGAGGAACAGCGCTTCGGCGTAGGGCACAAGGAACAGATCAAGACTCTCAAAACCAATGTGGACGTTCTTACGCTGAGCGCTACGCCCATACCGCGCACGCTGCATATGTCCATGATCGGCATACGCGATATGAGCATCATCGATACGCCGCCGGAAGATCGCTACCCTGTGCAGACCTATGTGCTGGAGTATTCGGATATCCTGCTGTGCGACGCCGTCAGAAAAGAGCTTTCGCGCGGCGGGCAATGCTACATCGTTTATAATCAGGTACACCGGCTGGAACGGTTCGCCGAGCACCTCCGCGCGATGCTGCCCGAGGTATCAGTCGCCTGCGCGCACGGCCAGATGAACGAGCGCGCGCTCGAGCGCGTGATGCTGGATTTCATGGAAGAACGCTACAATGTTCTGCTGTGCAGCACGATCATTGAAAACGGACTGGATATCGCAAACGTCAATACGCTGTTCGTGCTTGAAGCCGACCGCATGGGCCTTTCGCAGCTCTATCAGCTGCGCGGGCGGGTTGGCCGGTCCTCGCGGCTTGGATACGCGTATTTCACATTCATGCGCGACAGGGCTTTGACCGAAGTAGCGCAAAAGCGGCTGATGGCGCTTACGGAATTTGCGCAGTTCGGCGCGGGCCGCGAAATCGCGCTGCGGGATTTGGAAATCCGGGGCGCGGGCAGCTTATTAGGCGCGCAGCAGCACGGGCATATCGCGGATATCGGCTACGAGTATTATACAAAGCTCATGGCAGCCGCCGTGCGCGAAGCGCGAGGGGAACCGGAAGCTCCGCCGGATGTGGATACGACGGTGGATATCCCCATCGACGCGCACATCCCCAAGAGCTACATCAAGAGCGAGGTGCAGAGGCTTTCCATGTATAAACGCATCGCGCTCATTACGGGGCGTTCCATGCTGTTCGACGTGCAGGAAGAAATGGAGGACCGCTACGGCGATATCCCCGCCGCCACACAGAACCTCATGGATATCGCGCTTGTTAAGGCGCTGTGCGGACGCGCGCAGATATTGACTCTGACCGTTCGCGAAGGTATTGCACGCATGGCATTCCACTCGCAGGCACAGCTTGATGGCGCGCGCATGCTGCAGGCCGCTGCCGCTTACGGCGCGCAGATACTGCCCGGCGACACCGTTTCTCTGCTGTACAAGAAATCCGAAGCCGATGTAGAGGAAATGCTGCACGCGCTTCTGCCGCTTCTCGAAACACTGTGCGGATGCATATAACCGACAAAGTGGAAACATCCACTTTGTCGGGGTCACCGCGTTGTTCGGTGCTCGGTTTCCTGCTACGCAGGAAAGCTGTCGCCCCAAACAACGCTTCAAGGTGTCATTTTGCACCGCACATGTCGCTGCAAAATGACGGATTAAAAGTCTCTGATGCATGAAGACCGTCTGCATATGGGCGCGGGAAGCGGAGCCGCATGTTGGTCAGAGCATGCCTCGTGATTTTCGCAAGGGATTCAAACTAACTCGTATAACGAGGGCGCGGGGAGTCGAAGTCGCGCGCCGCCTGTGGCGGATGAAGCGCTGCGGAAGACCAGTGAGTTAGGGAGCGCAAGAAACAGCTTGCTGTGACACAGCGCGACCATAACGAACTGCGAAGCCCTCCCGCTTTATAATAAAAAAATCTGCGGCCACGACGGTCCACAGGCCTAGTGCCCGAGGCGTCCCCCGCCGAGGGCCAGGCGGCGATACTGATTTATTTCGTAGCGGTGCAACACATTGATACTTCATTTCACTCTAAACTGTAAAATGAAGGATTTTATATTCCCCTTCATTTTCCATAGTTTCCACCGATACTGTATATATGGGCCGAAAACCGCCTTGAACCGGCGGTTTGTTTCATGTTTATTCATTGGATATCCCCATGCCACGCATGGTATGATGTACGAAAGTAAAGCGAGGTGATCGAACACGATGAAGCGCTTCTTGCAAATGACTGCGATTGTCTTAAGTCTGATAGTTGCGTTTGCTTTCGCCGCTCCGGCGCTCGCCGCTCCCGCCAGTTGCTCCGGTGACGCGTATACCGTCATCGTCAAGCAAACGGACGATGTGCAGGTACTCGCAAGTACTGCATACGTGCAGGCTACGGCGGCTGTCAATGTGCGCAGCGGACCGGGTACGTCCTATACGATACTCGGTAAACTCAGCGCCGGCGATAAGGTCGAGAAGCTGGGCGTATCCGGCACCTGGACAAAAATCAACTACAACGGAAAAGCTGCTTATGTAAGCACAAAATATGTAAAAGACATATCCGAGACAACCGCCACTTACATGCAGGCGACCGCCAACGTCAATGTACGCAGCGGACCCGGCACCAGCTACGCGAAACTCGGTCAGCTTTATAAAGGTACCATCGTGCCCAAGCTCGGCACCTCCGGCTCATGGACCAAGATTGTTTACAACAGCAAGACGGCTTATGTGAGCACAAAATATCTCAAAGCCAGCAGCTATACCGGCGGCACCGGCAATTCAGGCGGGTCAGGCGGTGCGTCATCCTCTTCTACATTCAACGACGCGGCCGCGGCAGAGATGATTTCCATTCTCAACGGCTACCGTCAGGACGAAGGACTTGCCAAACTGACCACCACTGCTGCACTTAACAAGGCCGCGAAGATCCGCGTACAGGAGATCGTAAAGAGCTTCAGCCATACACGGCCGAACGGCACGCTCTGCTTTACGGTAGATTCCGATCATATTCAGGGTGAAAATATCGCCAAGGGCTCCGGTCTGCCCACCGCGCAATCCGCTGCGGACGGCTTTATGAACTCCCCGAAACACAGGGAGAATGCCATGCGGGCAAGCTTTACAAAGACCGGCGCAGCCTGCCTCAAGGTAGGCGCAACCACCTACTGGGTACATCTGTTCGGTTATTAAGCCGCGCAGGGAACCATTGCACACATCAAAAAAGCGGCGAATGCCGCTTTTTTGATATTCCACCGGTAAGCTCTTCGAGCTTACCGGTGGGTTTCTCAGGAAACCGCCTGCACCTTCCGGTGCGGCCGGCGGTTCCTGCAAGGAAAGCCTTGCATCGCAAGGCTTAACGCTCGCGCCGCGCATGTCGCCGCTCGCGAATGAAGCTTACACGCCAGAGTTAGTACAGACTGTTCCCACGAAGTCCAATTGATCTAATAGAAAATAGCCGGTATGATGCTTCATACCGGCTATTTAACTTTAGCTTGTTTATTTCCCCGCCGCAATGCGCTTTTTCATGGTTTTTTCCACGGCGTTGATGATGTTCTCATAGCCTGTGCACCGGCAAAGGTGGCCTGCAAGCAGCTTTTTGAGTTCCTCACGCGTATAGTCGCGGCCGGTTTCGAGTATTTCAACCGCCGTCATCAGGAAGCCCGGCGTGCAGAAACCGCACTGCACGGCCCCCTCGTCGATGAACGCCTGCTGAATATCCGAAAGTTCGCCGTTGGGGCCTAAAAGACTTTCCAGCGTGCGGATATTCTTGCCTTCCGCCCAGATGGCAAGGTATATGCAGGAATTGAAGCATTCGCCGTCTATAATGACATTGCACGCGCCGCACTCGCCTACCTCACAGCCCTTTTTCACGCTGGTCAGCCGGTAATCGTTGCGCAGCAAATCCGTAAGCGACGCGCGCATATCCACATACGTTTCCGTCTGTTTGCCGTTGATGGTGCAATGTATCAACTGTTTCTGCATCAGAGCGCACCTCCCGCCAGTTGTACCGCTTGTTCAAATGCACGCCTTGTCAGTTCCTGCACGATCTGCAACCGCAGCTCGCGGCTTGCGCGCCAGCTCGTACGCGGGTTCACATCGCTGAGTGCGGCGTTTGCGGCCGCTTCTATCGTTTCTTTGGATACGGGCTTGCCATTTGCGGCAGCTTCCGCACCGGGCGCGCGCATGGGCACAGGGCCCGCTACGCCGTACGCGATACGTACACGCTCCACCGTTTTCTTATCCGGAGAAAGCCGCACATTGACGGAGCAGCCGAGCGTGGCGATATCCATAGCGCCGCGCATGGCGTACTTGATGTAATGACCAAAGCAGTTTTCGTAGCTGTCTTTGGGGATGAGGATAGACGTCAGTAGTTCTGCGGGTTTTAAGGCAACCTTGCCCGCCTTTACATAAAACTCGCCGATAGGAAGCAGTCTTACGCCTTCCGGCCCGGTCAGTTCCATAACGGCATCCCACGCGACCAGCGTAGAGCCTGAGTCGGCGGAGGTTACGCCGTTGCAGACATTGCCGCCGATGGTGCCGATGTTGCGAACCTGCGGACCGCCCACCTGATCCACCGCTTCACCTAGCACGCGGATATACTGCTGTATAAGCGGATCGCGCGTAACGTGGGAAAAGCTGGTCAGCGGACGAATGCGCAGCGTGCCGTCTTCATCCATGGAAACACCGCGCAGCTCATCGAGCTTCTGTATGCTCACAAGCGTGCAGCCTGCCAGCTTGCCTTCGCGGATCTTGACAAGCAGGTCGCTGCCGCCCGCGATGATGAGCGCTTCGGGATATTCCTGCAGCAGGGATATGGCATTCGCTACAGAGGTTGCTTCATAAAGGGCTTCGATATCATACATGCCGTTCCACCGTCCTTCCCAGCTAGATCAGGCCTGCTTCCCTAAATGCGGGAAACAGTGCGTGCGGGTTCATGGGGATTTTATGCATCGCTACGCCGGTAGCATTGAGAACCGCGTTGCGTATGGCAGGCGCGCCGGGCACCGTGGGCGGCTCACCCAAAGCCTTTGTACCGTAAGCGCTGGTGGGTTCGTAGTTCTCCACAAACTGCGCCTCAAGATGCGGGTGATCCATCGTGGTGGAAAGCTTATAGTCGAGCAGATTGTCGTTTAGCGGCTTGCCAGTCTTTTCATCGAACAGCAGCTGCTCGGAAAGACCGTAGCCTATCGCCATGCTCATGCCGCCGTGTACCTGCGCTTCCGCCAGCTGCGGGTTGATGAGCTGGCCGCAATCGTGCACGTTGACAAGGTTAAGCAACTTGACCTTGCACAGAGGAATATCCACCTCAACCTCCGCAAACGCGCAGCCGAAGCTGTAGGCATTGGTTTTGCACTGATAAGTGGATTCCGCCGTAATATGCTCGGAATGCGTCATGCTGTAAAAAGCATCCGCTGCAAGATCCGCAAGTGAGCGCAGCACGCGCCCGGTCGTTTTATGCACGATGTTTCCATCGATGATATCCATATCGGCGACCTGCATGCGTTCGAGCTCATGTGCGTGGTTGAGTATTTTCTCTTTGAGCATGAGCGCCGTCTGCCGTACTGCCATGCCGCCCACATAAGTCTGGCGGGAGGCATACGCGCCGGTTCCAAACGGCGTGGTATCCGTATCCTGCGTGCTGATTACATGCACATTTTCGAAAGGAATGCCCAGCGTATAAGCCGCCATCTGCGCAAACGCCGTATCCGCGCCCTGACCTATTTCCGTTTCCCCAAGGTGTATCTGTATGGAACCGTCCTGATTCAACACCATGCGGCAGGAGGAGACTTCCAACGAGATAGGCCACACGCCTGTGTTGTACCACAGCAGAGACATGCCTATGCCGCGACGGATGGGGCCGGTCTGGTTTTCATAAAGCTTGCGCTTTTCATCCCAGCCAATGTACGCCTTGCCCTTCTCCATACACGCATTGAAGCTGTCGAAGTAATTGACGTTTTTGGAGAACGGATCTGTCCAGCCTTGCGGCATCATGTTCATTTTGCGGAACTCGAGCGGGTCCATGTTCAGCTTGCATGCGATATCTTCCGCGTGGCTTTCGAGCGCGAAAATGGACTGCGGCGTGCCGTAACCACGCATTGCGCCCGCCGAGGGCATGTTGGTATATACGGTATATCCCTTGACTCTCTGTCCCTTCACGCAGGGGTACAGCTGCCGGAGACTCGTCATGGACTTGGATGTGACGCTGTGCCCGTGAGAAGCGTAAGCGCCCTGATTGGAATACACCACGCATTCGCGGGCAACGATACGTCCATCCGGACGGACATAGGAGGCAATGTGGAACTTCATGGCGTGGCGCACGCGCGTGCAGGCGAAAGTCTCTTCGCGCGTGAGTTCCAGCTTGACCAGCCGCCCGCCGACGAGCTTGCACAAATACGCATTGAGGGGTTCATACAATACGTCCTGTTTGTTGCCGAAGCCGCCGCCGATATAAGGCTTGATAATACGCACCTTGCCCCAGGAGATGCCCAGCGCCTGTGCGACCACGCGGCGCGCGATGTGCGGAATCTGTGTGGAGGATACCACCACAATGCGGCTGCCCTCCATATATGCATAGGAGATCGGAGGCTCAATATGACAATGCTGCACCATGGGTGTTTCATACCAGCCTTCGACCTTAATGAGCCCTTCTTCCTTGATGGCCTCTTCAAAATTGCCGTCTTCCGCGCTGCCCTGCGCGAGTATATTGTTGGGGTATTCCTCATGCAGCTGGTTTGCGCCATCCTTCATGGCCTCTACCGGATCGAGCAGCACGGGATATTCTTCGTATTCTACTTTGATCGCGCGCAGTGCCCGCGAAGCGGCGACTTCATCTTCCGCCACGACGGCTGCAATATCGTCGCCGTACAGCCGCACCCGGGTATTGAGCAGCCTTCTGTCAGCTACGTCCTGATGGCTTTTATCGGTAGACCATGGATGCCCCGCTGTGGGGAAAGTATGTTCCGGCACATCAAAACAGGTAACGATTTTGACAACGCCGGGGATACGCAAGGCATCGCTGATGTCCATATTCACCACTCGCCCGTTGCCAATTTCCGAGTGCAATACCTTTGCAACGAGCGCGCTTTTATCGACAAGGTCGTCCGTATATTTGGCGCGGCCGGTCACTTTATCCAGCGCGTCGACGCGCGGTACGCTTTTCCCTACGCTCATGCGATGCCTCCATAAAAATTATTTTTTTACCCAGATTTTTATTTTTGTTTATTATAGCACCCTCTAACCGCTACGCCTAGTATCTACGTAATTCTATTTTATATATAACGTAAATTTTGAACGCTGATGCGGCGCGGCAAACATATTTCCTATTAATAACGCTCTCTTCCCCGAAAAAATACACACCAAGAATAGCTTTCCATAAACATTGCAAATCAATGCTGGCCGCGGTACGGGAATTGATTTTTGCTCGAAAGAACGGGTATACTGTTGACAAACCCCAAGGAGGCCTGCAGTATCATGGATTTCCCGCAGAAAATAGGCTGCGTACTGATGGCGGCCGGCAGTGCCCGGCGCTTTGGAAGCAACAAGCTTTCCGTACAGCTCGAAGGCGTGACGCTTGCCGAGCATGCGTTAAACGTGATCCCATCCGAGGAATTCTTCCGTGTAGTGGTGGTAACCAGATATCCCGAAATCGTGGAAATGGCAAAGAACAGAGGATTTATAGTCAAAATTAATCAGGATCCAGACCTTGGGCTAAGCCACACCATCCATATCGGCATGGAGGCGCTTGACGACGCGGACGCCATATTGTTTCTCGTGGCGGACCAGCCGCTGCTGCGGCAGGAAACCATACTGCGCGAACTCGAGCTCTACCGTGAGCATCCTGATTTTATCGTATCCGTAGGATTTCGCGGCCGCCGCGGCAACCCCTGCATATTTCCCAAATCTTTTTTCCCGGCGCTTTTCTCGCTTGAAGGCGATATGGGCGGGAACGAGGTTATCAAATCCAACGAGGACAAGCTGTTATTCTGCGACGTGGATGACGAACGGGAGCTCATCGACGTAGATGTGACTGAGACGCTGCGGGAACTGACTGAGCATCGTAACGGTGAGCCAATTGAAATAAACAATGATAAAGTATATAGGGAAAAATAGAGAACGATGGAGTTTTTGGACTATTGACAGAAGGCTCCGCGAGTACATCGCGGAGCCTTCTTAATTATATATCGTTCATTTCTTATACGGCGTTCCCTGCATGGGCAGCTTGGTACGGAATATGCCGTCGCGATTGTAATAGGCAAGCGCCACCGCCGGAGGCGTGGGAATGGAGCAGATTTCGCCGATCCCCTTTGCACCGCAGGCCAGCCCGCCGTTGCTTTTTTCGATGATGCGGGAAACGACTTCCGGCGTTTTATCCGCCTTGAACAGGCCAAGCGTACCGAATTTGGCCGTAGGCTTCCCATGGTCGAGCGGGAAATCTTCCGTCAGCGCATACCCGAGGCTCATGACCACGCCGCCCTCGATCTGCCCTTCCACGGCGCGGGGGTTGACAGCCCTGCCTACGTCGTGTGCGGCGATAACGCGTTTGAGGGACCCATCGTCATCCAGTTCCACCAAATGCGTAGCGTAGCCGTAGGCGATATGGCTGACGGGGTTATCCTTAGGCGTGCCTATCTTATCCGTAACGCCGGTATACTCACCGACAAAGGAACGGCCCTCGAGCGCTTCCAGAGAACCCGCTTCCTCCATTGCTTCTTTTAACTGCTGCGCCGCGCGCACCACGGCCTCGCCGGTAAACAATGTCTGGCGGGAAGCCGTCGTATTGCCGGAATTGGGAGCAAGCGCGGTATCCGGCGCTTCATATATGACGCGATCAGGCGTGAGGCCGGTGGTTTCACAGAACATCTGCACCTGTATGGTACCCATACCCTGCCCTATGCAGGCAGCGCTCGAATACAGATGCGCCTTGCCGCCGCGTACCTCCACGCGGCTGCGGCCGGTATCCGGCACGCCGACGCCAAGACCGCTGTTTTTGAGCGCACAGGCGATGCCGCATTTGGGGTTCTTTTCGTAATCCTCCCGCACGGCGTCCAGCGTTTCCACCATTGCGGTGGTTTCATCCGCAATCTGCCCGTTGGGCAGCACCTGCCCGGGGCGTATGGCGTTGCGGTAGCGGAATTCAAACGGAGAAAGTCCGCAGAGCTCCGCAAGCTGGTTGATATTGCTTTCAATGGCGAAACAGCTCTGCGTTACGCCGAACCCGCGGAACGCGCCGGCGGGCGGATTGTTTGTGTACATGGCCTTGCCGAGTATATCCACCACCTGATAGTTGTAAGGTCCCGCTGCGTGCGTGCAGGCGCGCTGCAGCACAGGGCCGCCCAGCGAGGCATACGCCCCGGTATCCGCGATGATGAGAGCCTTCATGGCGGTCAGATATCCGTTTTCGTCGCAGGCGGTGGTGAAATCCATTTCCATGGCGTGGCGTTTGGGATGCACGAGTATGCTTTCCGCACGCTTGAGCTTGACCTTCACCGGCCGATGCGTATAATACGCAAGCAGAGCGGCATGATGCTGCACGCTCATATCCTCTTTGCCGCCAAACCCGCCGCCTACCATTGCCGCCGTTACTCGCACGCTTTCATGCGGTATTTTGAGCATATCGGCGCATTCGTGCTGCGTCTGGTAGATGCCCTGATCGGCGCTCATGATATGCAGCACGCCATCCTCAGGATACGCGACGGCGCATTCCGGCTCTAAAAATGCGTGCTCGGTAAACGGAACGCTGTAATGGTTGGTAACGACATATTTGCTATTTTTAATGGCCTCGTCGGCGTCACCCCGCTTTAAATGTTGCTGGAAAAGAAGGTTGCCGTCTGCGTGCAGAACCGGCGCGTCTTCTTCCATGGAACGGACGGGGCTGTATACCGCTTCGAGTTCCTTATATTCAACTTCGACGAGTTCGAGCGCCTGCTCGAGTATTTCCCGGGACGATGCCGCGACAAGTGCAACGGCGTCCCCAAGGTAATGTGTGATGTGGCCCACAGGCACCAGCACATCCCAGTCTTTTTTGAGATGGCCTATCTTTTTCTCGCCGGGGATATCCTCGGCCGTCAGCACGGCGTATACGCCTGGAAGTGCCTTTGCCTTTTCCGTATGAATGGCCAGAATGCGCGCGCGAGGGTAGGCGCTGCGCTTTGCCGCTCCCAGCAGCATGCCTTCCATATAAATATCATCGGTGTACACGGCGGTGCCCAACGTTTTCTCTTCGGCATCCACGCGGTGCATATTCTCGCCCACCTGGCCCGTAAACGCGCGCTTTTCAACCGACGCGCCGGTACGGAACAGCTCAGCAGCGAGCAGTATGGCGTCTTCTATCTTTTTGTAGCCCGTACACCGGCAGATGTTGTTTTTAATGGCTTCCTTAACCTGCGCACGGGTGGGCGTGAGCGTTTGATCTAGCAGCCCTTTGGCGCTGATGACCATACCGGGCGTACAGAACCCGCATTGCACCGCACCCGCTTCCGCAAACGCGTATGCATACACTTCGCGTTCCCGTTCAGTCAGCCCTTCCATGGTCACGATATGCTTGCCTTCCATACGCTCGGTGCGCAGCACGCAGGCTTTGGTCGGCTTGCCGTCCACCAGCACCATGCAGGTACCGCAAGCGCCCTCCGTGCAGCCATCCTTCACAGAAGTAAGCTGAAGCACATCGCGCAGATAATGGATTAACTTGCCGGATTCCTCCACTGTACGGGAAATGCCGTTTACAAAGAATGTCGCCATGCAGAACCTCCTCATCGCGCTGTAAGGGATGCTTTACTCAGGCAAATTTCACAATATTGATGTGATTTTAAGATTGACCATTATTTTAAGTTTCTTGCTAAGAACTTTAAAAACTGCAAGCTGTTTAGCCTTAGGGGTTCGGGGTCACAGCCCCGTAGGCTTTATTCGCGAGCGGCGACATGCGCGGCGCGAGCGCAAGCCTTGCCGCGCAAGGCTTTCCTCTCAGGAAACGCCGACCGCACCAACGTGCAGGCGGTTCCTGAAACCCTCAAAACAGTGATAAATCACTGTTTTTAAAATAGGGCCGCCGGAATCCGGCGGCCCTGATGAATACTAGCCGATCATAGTGCCGGTCTTTCCTTCAATGCCGTCCTTTGCCTTCTGCAGCAGCGTGATAAGCGCCTGCCTGCCCGGCTTGGACGAAGCGAATTCTACAGCCGCCTGTACCTTAGGCAGCATGGAACCGGGTGCGAAGTGCCCCTCTTCAATGAGCTGATTGGCGCGTTCCACCGTCAGGGAGGAAAGCCATTCCTGATCCGGCTTGTTGTAGCGGATCGCTACCTTTTCAACTGCCGTCAGTATGATGAGCAGATCAGCATCCAGCTCCTTAGCGAGCAGGCAGCTTCCGAAATCCTTATCGATAACCGCGCCTACGCCATTGAGTTCCCCGTTTTCTTCGACGACAGGGATACCGCCGCCGCCAGCAGCGATGACGATCTGGCCCGCATTCAGCAGGGTGCGGATGGTATCGATTTCCACGATCTTCTTCGGGCGCGGAGAGGCAACCACGCGGCGCCAGCCGCGGCCGGCGTCTTCCATTACGTTCATGCCTGTAGCCGCAAGCTCATCCGCTTCTTCCTTGGTAAGGAAGCGGCCGATGGGCTTGGTGGGTTTTTTAAAGGCGGGATCGGCCGGATCCACCATCACCTGCGTGATTACGGTGGAAGCGGGCTTATTAATGCCGCGGCGCAGCAACTCTTCCCGCAGACCGTTCTGCAGATCGTAACCGATATACGCCTGGCTCATAGCCACACACATGGACAGCGAAACGCGCTGCTGTTCCATGGCGAGTTGTATCATACCAACCTGCGGGCCGTTGCCGTGAGAAATCACGACATCGTGACCCTGTTCGATCAGATCGGCTATCGCAGAAGCCGTCACTTTGACTGCCTGCATCTGCTCTTTGAGATTATTCCCCAGCGCGTTGCCGCCCAGGGCGATGACAATGCGTTTACCCATAGTATTCTCCTTTTAGCGCGCTAAAATAAACAAGATCCGCCGCCTGCGGGCGCCCTTGCCCGTGGCGGTGTTTTTCTATTATAACATCAAGTGTTTTGGTTTGCTAGTGGGCGATTAAAAACGCACAAATTATTTTTCTGTTTATCTAAAAAAAATTCTTTCATGTTTCGATATACAAAAAAACGCCCCTTGTGGGACGTTTTTTTAAAAAGTATGAACAGCACGCATGACTTAGGAACAATACTGTTCCAACGCGTCTCTGAGGAATAAAGCACAGCCGGGCGCGATGGCATCGTAGTAAGCAGCAAAGCGCTCATCTGCCACATACATCTGCCCCATTCCCTTATGCGCTTCTTTGGTATAGGAGTCCCAATAGCGCATCAGCCACTGCTTATGCAGTTCACATGCCTGCATGGCCAGCTCGCCCTTGGGGTCTCCCGTCTCAAAAGCGGCCTTGATTGCCTCGTTGACGCGCTTGGTCAGCTGTTCGGTTTCTTCATACTCGGCCTGCGTCATGCCCATGATTTTTGCGTTGCTTTGTTCTACGGTTTTCTCACCGTATTTTTCACGTATTTCTTTTCCGTATTTCTTTTCATTTTCTTCGATGAGCCCTCGTTTGAAGCCCTCGAATTTTTCCTTATCTTTCATTTTCTTTCCTCCTTCCTGTTCCTGCAGCGTGCGGCGCACATTGCGTATGAGTGTATCGATGCGCTCCCGCTCGGCGCACAGCGCCTGCAGGTGGCCGCCCAGCGCGGCGGCGCGGTCGAACGCCGGGTTCTGAAGCAATGTGCGGATATCCGTCAGCCCCATGCCCAATTCACGGTAGAATAGTATCTGCTGCAGCAGATCCACTTCACGCTGCGTATATACGCGATACCCCGACTCGTTTTTTTGCGCCGGACGCAGCAGCCCAATCGCGTCGTAGTGCCGAAGCGTTCGGGAACTTACGCCCGCCATCTGCGCAAGCTTCTGAATGGTATACTCCATCGCCTACCTCCTTCACGAAAACTGTCCGGACAGTCTCCGCGAGACAACCTCGCGGGCATGGGTTTGTATCCACCCGCTTGCATTCAGCATAAACCTTGACGCCGCGTCAATGTCAAGAGGATAAACAGAATTATTTTTCCCGCACAAAGAAAAAACAGCTGAGATTGACAAAAACTCCCGTGCATCATACCATAGAGCCAGCGAAAAGAGGCTTTTGCGTCCTGTTATTGCAGGGGTTTTACCCCTGCACCCCACCCAAGGGACACGTCCCTTGGGAATCCCTTTTAGAATAGGGCCGTTACAGCCCTAAAACGGAAGTTTGAAGGCGGTGCCCTCAAGTCTTTTAATTGAAAGGAACAATATGCCCAACAAGGTTAACGGCAACACCACGGGTATCCGCGCAACGGTGCTCGAAGAAATAACCCGGCTTTACGAATTCAATGACGGACAGGATACGTTCGCGGGGCGCGAGCTGCTATTGCATCTTGCGGCCTGTACAGAAGCGATTGGCCGGGAAATATCCGTATATATCCGCCGCAACGGAGTGATTGCGGATGTCAGCGTAGGCGACAGCTCCACCGTACATATGCCGGAAATGCGCGTTGTACGCAACGAGGACCGTCTGTGCGGCGTGCGCTGTATCCACACGCATCCCAACGGAAGCGCCCGGCTGAGCGAAGTCGATCTGGGTACGCTTCGTTCGATGCGGCTCGATTGTATGTGCTCCGTCGGTGTGCGCGAAGGCCAGCCGACCGCCCTGTATGCCGCATACCTCGGAGAGTGGGGCGAACAGGGCTACGAAGTTTTGCAGTACGGTCCTTTGCGGCCGGATCGTTTGCCGCAGCGCGCACTCCTTCGCGAGATTTACGCTGCGGACGAGCGGCTCAAAACCGGTACGCACGAAACAGCCGCCGCGCGGCCCGAACGCGCCATACTGGTGGGCATAGAGCAAAACGAACCCATCGATACCATACAGGAACTTGCGGAGCTTGCCCGCACTGCTGGCGCACAGGTCGCTGGCCAGAACATTCAGCGGCGGCGCAGCATAGACAACGCCACCTATATAGGCTCCGGCAAAGTGGAAGAACTCTCGCTGATGGGCAGCGCGCTCGAAGCCGATCTGTTTATATTCGACGACGAGCTTTCCTCCGTACAGCTCAAAAATCTGGAGCGGGAACTCGGACGGCCAGTGATCGACCGCACCACGCTCATACTCGATATATTCGCGTCCCGCGCGCAATCCCGCGAGGGGCGGCTGCAGGTAGAGCTTGCGCAGCTCAAATACCGTCTGCCGCGGCTGGTCGGCTCCTCTCAGGCGCTTTCCCGTTTAGGCGGCGGCATAGGTACGCGCGGCCCCGGCGAAAAAAAGCTGGAAATCGACCGCCGCCGCATCCGCAGGCGTATCTATGAATTGGAACAGTCTCTCGATGAGATCGTCAAGCAGCGGTCACTGCGGCGCGAACGCCGAGAAAGCAATGCCGTACCGCTCATCGCATTGGTGGGCTATACCAACGCGGGCAAGTCCACGCTCTTGAACGCTATATCGGGCAGCGACGTGCTGGCCGAGGATATGTTATTCGCCACGCTGGACCCCGTCGTGCGGCAAGTGGAACTGCCCGGCGGCACGCAGGCGCTGTTTTCGGATACGGTCGGCTTCATCCACAAGCTGCCACATGAGCTGATACAGGCGTTTCGCGCTACGCTGGAAGAAGTCTCCCACGCCGATCTCATACTGCATGTCATCGATTGTTCAAACGAGCAATATGACGCGCAGATGCAGGTCGTGGAGGACGTGCTCACGCAGCTGGGCGCGGCCGATACCCCGCGCATCAATGTATACAACAAAGTCGACCGTGACGGCGCAATCCCCGGCAGCCGCGGCGAATGGGCACACATCAGCGCCAAGGAAAACAGGGGTATTGCAGAACTGCTCGCGTTGGTCGAGCAAAAGCTCAATCACACGCAAATCCGGCTTGAGCTTATCGTGCCCTACGATCGCTATGAGGCAATGACACTCATACGCTCCGCGGGACGCATACTGAGCGAAGAACACACCGGTGAAGGCACGCGTGTATGCGCCATGGTGGAGGAAAAGGATCTCTGGCGCATCAAAGAAGCGCTGAAATAGGAAGAGTACGATTGGGGCTCTGCCCCAATCCCCGCCAAGGGCCGTAACGGCCCTTGGATCCCAATCGTCAACGCCCTTTCAGGGCGCTGACAGGGAATTTATTTATCTGAAGCGAAAGCCCTGCTAACCGTCGCATTTAGAAAGCAAAGATCTGACACTCCGCGCTGTCTTGAAGTCTGCTTCTAAATATCGTACCCCAGGGGGTGCGGGAGTCGGAGCCGCGCGCCGCCTGTGGCGGAAGAAGCGCGGCGGAAGACCAGTGAGCAAGGAAGCGCGAGGAAGCGGCCCTGCCGGTCCTCGGCGGGGTACGCCTTCGGACACTAGGCCTGCGGGCCGTCGCAACAGCAGCGCTACCATTGCGAACTGGAGAGCCCTCCCGCTATTAAATAAAATAAGCTATCGTCGACGCCGCAGGCGGCGATACCTTAAAAAAATTGACTCACTGCCTTTATGAGGTAACATGACAACATACTTCTACCAATACATCCCCCTGTTCAAGGCGCTCTCGGATGAGACGCGCCTCAAAATCGTGCAGATGCTCACCTGTGAGAGCATGTGCGCCAACAGCATACTCGAATGCTTCAGCATGACACAGCCCTCCCTTTCCTATCATATGAAAATACTCACATCGAGCGGCCTTGTGCGCGCAAAACGGCAGGGCGGTTTCACCATGTACAGCGTGGACGCGCAGAAACTTCAGGCCGCCAAAGATCTGCTAAGTGAGTTTTTAAGCGGCGCTCAAATCGATGAGACCGGGAAAGAGGCTGAAAATAGCTGAAAATATTGGAAGTTTGCACGGTTTTCCTTGCACTGTCAGATGAGTTGTGCTACAATGTCCAATGCTAACGTCCTTCTTGCCCAGCACAGGATGCTGGGCCATTTTAGACCATAAGGAGGTGAAATGCGTGAACGCATACGAAGCGCTCTACATCATCACGCCGGAACTTGAGGATGAAGCCATCAAAGCTTGTATCCAGAAGTATTCCGACATCACAGCGGCCAATGGCGGCGAAGTGGTAAAGATCGACGAGTGGGGCAAAACCCGTCTGGCTTATCCGATCGACTACAAAACCGAAGGCTATTATGTGCTGGTGACGTTCCAAAGCGCGCCGGAGTTCCCCAAAGAACTCGAGCGTAACTTTAAGAACGACGAAAGCATACTGCGCTATCTGGTAACCCGCAAGGAAGCGTAACAATGCGGGTTTGTTCCTGCATGCGCATATTGCGAAGAATTGTCTGGCAGGAGAAGTCTGTGGAAAGGACGGCTGAAGAATGAACAAGATATTTATCATCGGCAACCTGACGCACGACCCGGAACTCCGCACCACAACAGGCGGCGTTTCCGTATGTACCTTCTCTGTAGCCGTAACGCGCCGCTTTGCCCAAGCCGGTGCAGAACGGCAGACAGATTATTTTCGCGTAAATGCCTGGCGGCAGCTCGGAGAGACCTGCCAGAAGTTCCTGGCCAAGGGCCGCAAAGTAGCCGTAATGGGCGAATTGCAGGCCCGCACCTATGAAAAGGATGGCGCCACCCGCATATCGCTGGATATTTCAGCAGATGAGGTGGAATTCCTTACCCCGCGCCAACAGGAAGGCGGCGCTCCCGCATTTGGCGGCGGTGCTCCCGCTCCGTACAGCGGCGGCGGACAAAAGGCGAATTCGGCCATGCAGGATCTTTCGGGCTTTGAAAACATCAGAGAGGACGAGCTTCCTTTCTGACCCCACTGACAAGAATTAGGAGGAATTTCCATGGAAGAACGCAAAGCGCGCCCCCGCGGCGGACGCAAGGGCAGGCGTAAGGTCTGTCAGTTCTGCGTGGATAAGATGGAGCATATCGATTACAAGGATACCGCACGCCTGCGCAAGTGCATTACTGAGCGCGGCAAGATCATGCCGCGCCGTATGTCCGGCGTGTGCGCGAAGCACCAGCGTGAGCTGGCCATCGCGATCAAGCGGGCCCGTATCGTTGCCCTTCTTCCCTACGTTTCGGACTGAACCACGCAACTCTTTGGACGATTAGCAATCAAAAAACGGCTTAACGCCGTTTTTTTGTGCTTCGAAATAGTTCCAGTGGACATCCGCTCAGTAAAGCGACGGATCAAACGGCAATATCATTTCATCGTCCATGGCGACAAACCCGTATTTCTCATATAGCGGCCTGCCCATATTCGTAGCTTCAAGCGTAATAAACACGATTCCTCTGCTTCTGGTCTCGTTCACAAGCAAATCCAGTGTTTTCCACGCGATGCCTCTTCTTCGGTAATCCGGTTCGGTATACATATTCATGATATACGCTTTTTTGCCGGAAGGATTCATGCAGGTCGGCATAACCTGATAGTAGCTCGCACCACCGCATCCTGCAAACACATCGCCGTCAAAAACGAGATAGGCGGCATGCGCAGTCTCCAGACTGTTGAGATAATACACGCGGGATTGCGCTTCCACCATCCCTAAGTCCGCAGTATCCGGCAATTGGTTTGCGCACCTGAGCACTTTTATTCTTGTCCGTACCAGAAGTTCCAGATCGTCTAGGGTAGCCTTTCTATATGTCAGCTCCATATATAAACCCCTCCGCTATGGTGTATTCTAAACACAAACGGATCATATGCGACAAGCCTGAAATATGTTTATACCTAATTTTACTATACAATCGATCTCGCCTGAATGTCCAATACATCTGTAATTCAACAGGCTGAATTTTGGAAGTGTCTCATTTGGCCAAAAATTTCGCCCGCATGCTGTGGCGGCAGCAAGCGGGCATTAAGGGAGGTAAGGAAAACGGGCAAGGATTTTTCATCCCCGTCCTGTTCTGACTATGTTTTTGTATAAGTATACAAATTCACGCATGCATTGTACATGCGTTTTTTAAGGCATTGGGCATTCTTTCCCTATTTTATGCATGTTTTATGTTGGGGAAGGGTGTGAATCCGAAGGCGTGGCGCCCGAAATCCGCTTTATTCTTACATAGGGGGCGAGCAGAAGGCCCGCAATTACGGCGCCTGCAACCTGCGCGTCGAAGGCGTTAGCACCGCCGATTTGCAATATGGCGTATCCGAACGCATATAGGTCAATCCCGGCCTGCCACACGCACAACAGCAGCGGCGCGAGCGTAAGTCCGAATATCGCCGCGGCCGGATACTTTCTGAGCGGAAGCAGGAACACAAACCCGATAAGCGCCAGGAACAGCCCCGGCTCCGGGAGCGAAACCATGCCGGTCGCCTGCATGCGGGCAAGTGCTAACATAGCAACAGATGCGGGCACCGCACAGGCTGCCGCCTGCATAAACCGCAAACCTCCGCAAACCTTGCCGGCAGCAACACCCGCAGCAATGCAAAGCAGCAGCGCGCCCGGATTGAAAGCAAATTCAGGCGCCAGCTGCACCATAAATGCGTTTGCGCTCAACAGCAGCAGCGAGAGCGCCGCCCAGGAAGAAACGCGTAAGGACATCGCCGAAAGCGAACGCTCTGCCGCGCGGGTTACACAAAGTATAAATAGACACCAAAGCAGTACGACTCCAAGCCGCAATAGAACACACTCCTCACAAAAGGCAATGCTCCTATATTGCCCGAAAACGCGTTTGCTACGCTGGCTAAAACACCCCATAGAAGGCAATTTTTTGATGAATTTACAGTCCGTCAGAATCATCGCTTCCTCAGCGGCTTTATTTTTAGTAACGTTCAGAAACGAACCGCCGCTGATAGTTCATTGAATTGACGAACCATTTATGGCGTGGGGGTTTGCAAATCCCCCACATTCAATCCGATTTGGACGATTTAGTGTATGGCGCAGCCATACATCATTCCTTGAAGAATACCCGAATGTACCATTCGGGGGCATAAGCGTCAAATCGGTGGAAAAAATGCCGCCATGAGCGGCATTTTAACCTGCAAGGGTGGCGTTGTGGCAAAGGCCAAACGTATAGCTCCTTAATAAAATCCCGAAAATGCAAGCATTTTCGGGGGGGAAAACCCATCGACAAAGCCCATAGGACTTTGCCGATGGCTGAACCACCGCTGGCAGTTTTTATTCTGTGCATTTATAATGAAAATAGCGGCCAAAAGCCGCGCGGAGGTATACATGGAACTGCTCACCGGCGAAGTCAAACGCATCATATACCGCAATGCGGAAAACGGATATACGGTATTGGAACTGACCGACGATACGGGCATGGAAACCGCCGCGGTCGGCACTCTGCCGCTGTGCAGCCCGGGCGAGCGCGTGGAACTCACAGGCAATTTCGTGGAGCATAAGAGCTATGGCCGCCAGTTCAAGGCTGACTCTTGTTCCATCGTAGCACCCGCAACGTTAAGCGCTCTGCAGAATTATCTCGCAAGCGGACTGATTAAGGGTGTGGGCGAGGCGACGGCCAAGAATATCGTAGGGCATTTTGGTTTGGATACGCTTGACATACTGGAAAACGATCCCGAACGTCTGACGGAATTGCCCGGCATAGGCCGGTCGCGCGCGGCGGGCATCGCGGCCTCATTTTTTGAGCAGCGGGCTATGCGCGATATTATGATGACACTCACGGGATACGGCATCACCGTGCGGCAGGCTTTGCAGCTTTATCAATTATTCGGCGCGGGATGTTTGCTGCGCGTTGAGGAAAATCCATACTCCCTCGTTGAGGACGTAGAAGGTATTGGCTTTAAAACGGCTGATAAAATCGCACAAAACATGGGCATCGAACGTTCGTCGCGGCGGCGGCTGCGGGCTGGCCTTCACTATATGCTCATTTGGGCAAGGCAGGAAGGGCACACGTATCTTCCCCGGGAAGCCTTGCTGCAGGGTGCGGCGGAAATGCTCGAATGCGATCCCGATCTTTTGGACGAATCGCTTGATTCGCTTATCATCGACGGCTCTTTGCAGTATTCCATGGCAGGTGAGACGGACGCGGTTTATTTGCCCGCGCTGCATCACATGGAAAAGGATTGCGCCCGGCGGCTCTTGCTGCTGGCCGGCGCGCCGGAGGACGCGGCGACGATGGATCTTGGCCGCGAGCTAAACTCGCTGGAGCGTGAGCTTGGCATAGAGCTTGCGCACGAACAGCGTGCCGCAGTCATGAGCGCGCTTTGCGAAGGCGCGATGGTCATCACCGGCGGGCCGGGCACCGGCAAAACGACGATACTGCAGTTCATACTGCGCATCATGACTCGGCTGGGCCTTGATTACGCGCTGTGCGCGCCGACAGGCCGTGCGGCAAAGCGTATGACGGAGGCCACAGGCTTTGAAGCCGCCACCATACACCGCCTGTTGGAATACGGCGGCGAAGGTCAGGCGCGCTTTGCGCGCAATGAGGACAACCCTCTCTTTTATGACATGGTCTTGGTGGACGAAATGAGTATGGTAGACCTGCCGCTTATGTACGCGCTGCTGCGGGCGCTGCCGCTGGGCACGCGGCTCATTATGGTCGGCGATGCCGATCAGCTGCCTCCCGTAGGCGCAGGCACCGTGCTGCACGATATTATTGAAAGCGGCGTACTGCCCGTGACAAGACTTACGGAAATTTACCGGCAATCCGACCGCAGCGGCATCGCGCGCAACGCGCATCGCATCAACGCGGGCATCCCGCCCGTGCCGGAACCGGATTCGGATTTTACATTTCTAAATTGCCCCGTAACGGAACTGGCCCTTGAAAAGGTGATCTCCCTGTGCAGCGGCGGCGACCCGTCGCTGTTCACCTGCGATCCTACGTGCGGCGTGCAGGTGCTTTCCCCTACAAAAAAGGGGCCGTTGGGGGTGAAGAACCTCAACGTGCGGCTGCAGGCGGCTCTTAACCCGAAGGAGCCTCACAAAGCGGAGCGCGAGTTTGGCGAGGTGATATTCCGCGAAGGCGACAAGGTCATGCAGATCAAAAACGATTACCGACTGGAATGGATGCGCACCGGCAAAAACGGCGTGCCGGAGCTGGGCCTGGGCGTATACAACGGAGACCTTGGCACCATTTACCGCATGGATATGGCCGAGCAGACACTGGATGTGCTCTTTGACGATGAGCGCATGGCAAGCTATACCTTCAGCCAGCTCGACGAGCTTGACCTTGCCTACTGCATTTCCATACATAAAAGCCAGGGCAGCGAGTTCCCCATTGTCATACTGCCGCTGTTTTCCGGTCCGCCTCTGCTGATGACGCGCAACCTGCTGTATACCGCTGTCACGCGCGCGCGCAGGCAGGTTCTCATCGTCGGCCGCTGGGACAGCGTGCTGCAGATGGTGGAAAACAAGCGTATGCGCAGGCGCTACAGCGCCATGGGCGTGCGCATGGCGGAACTCGCGCCGCTGCTGCTGCAGGAGCGCGACATATGAAGCCCGTACTAAACCGCCTGCTAAACGCGCTGTATCCGCGCGACGCGGTCTGTTTTGCCTGCGACCGGGAGGCGCACGTCGATGAGCACGGGCTGTGCGAGGCGTGTGCAAAGCAAATTCACATGGCAGGCGAATTGCCCTGCCCGCGCGGCATCGCCGGGACATATGCAGCCTTCTGGTACGAAGAGCCGCTGCACGCGGCAGTCTACCGGCTTAAATACGGCGGATCAAAATATCTTGCCTGGCACTTTGCGGCCTGCATGTCGCTGCCTGAAAGCTTCCGAGCGGAGGCCATCGTTCCCGTACCCTTATTTCAGGATCGTCAGCGCAGGCGCGGCTATAACCAAAGCGAGCTGCTTGCCCGCATGCTTGGTGAGCGATACGGATTACCGGTGGAGACAGCATTGCTTGCGCGCACACGCAACACCGCGCCGCAGGCAGGCTTAAGCGCACAGCTGCGCGAACACAATGTAGACGGCGCATTCAAAGCAGCGCCCGGCTGTAAAGGCCGCGCGCTGTTGTTGGTGGACGATGTCATGACGACCGGAAGCACGCTGCGCTCCTGTGCACAAGCTTTGACTGATGCAGGTGCCACGATTGTATATGCCGCATGTGCCTGCGCGGCGCCTGCTGGACGCATGGATCCAGCTTAATGCACGGCTTCCCCTTGCTCCCTGTATTTGCGGCAGGTCGCCTGCCCTCCCCTTATATGCCTTTCCGCTTTATTGATATCGAGCACCTGCCGCACCTCGCGCGCAAGCGTGGGGTTGATAGCGCACAGACGCTCGGATACATCTTTATGTACCGTAGATTTGCTCACCCGAAATACTTTTGCAGCATCGCGCACGGTAGCCCCATTCTCCACGATATATCCGGCTACCTGCAGCACCCGTTCTTCTATATATGCGTCGGACGCTCTTCCCCATGTCCGCTCTGTACCCTGTTTCCCACGCATGCACCCTACCCCCTCGAACAAGCTAGTTAAACTTATGAGAGGCCATGCTCTTATATGCTATCACCGGCAAGAATAGCATGTGAGTTTGCAAAAAGGCAGCGGACCATATGCCTTTAACGGATTACGCCGCAGGCGATCTTCGCCCCCGCGTTGCCGGAAGGCTGGGTGGTGAAATCATCAAGCCCCGCGTGGATGATGATGGTGTGTCCGATCACTTCATCGATATCAAACCGGTTGGTAACCACCGCACCCCAGGCATACCCTTCGTTGCCGAACAGAGGAGGCAGATCGCCCGCGTGCTGCGGATGTTCACATTTGTCAGGATTATAATGTCCACCTGTGTTGGCAAAAGGATCCTGCGCATTGCCGGTACAGCTTGAGCCCTCGTGAATGTGCAGCGCAAATATGCGCGCGTTGCACGCGCCGGGCTTAAAGGGCAGCCCCTGCACTTCTGTAATGACCAGCGTTCCGTTTTCAACGGGATAGAAAGACGCGGTGCCGCGGATATCCGGATATTGCGCGGAACCGCTGATCACCGCCTGCGCTACTGGCATACTCATTTCATATTCGCTCCTTTTCAAAACAGCTTCCATACAGGATATGCGCTTCAACCGCACTATTTCCGCAGATTCTTTACGATTTCGGATGGGATACGTACCGAAAAAAGCAGCCCCGCGTACTTGTACGCGGGGCTGCTTTCCAGTTAAGAGACGTTTCGTTACTTCACTCTTTTGCGAGCCTTGGCCGCCAACGAAATGCCGGCAAACACGAGCAGGCTAAGCAGGCTGTAAGGAGCGTCGCCGGTTCTGGGCAGGCCGAGCGGTATTTCAGGATTGCCTTCCGTACCGGGGCCGAGCGGAACCTGAGGATTGTCATTGTTGTTGGGACGTGTGACTGTGATTTCCACCGTCATCACCTCACCCTGATAATCAAACCCAACGGACACGGGGGTGGCTTCCGGAACGATGTAATCTCCATAGCCGTCCCATGTCGGGGTTACGCTGGCAGGTGCGCTGCCAAAGGTAACAGACGCGGGTATCTCTTCGGTATGCACGATGCTGCCGCGATAGAGGTAGTTGAACCTCACCATCACGTTTCTGGTCTTAGGCGTTACGTTGATAGTGACGGTATAGGAAGCCGGAGAGTCGAAGTTTACCCACTCGGAGGCTACCGCCGGAACGTTATAGTGCCCGTCGCCATCCCATACCGGAGGCGCCGCTTCCACGTTTCCCGCACCGTACGTGACGGTCTTGGTCACCTCATTGAAGTGAACTTCGGAGTTGTACACGTAGCTGAACCTCACCGTCACGTCCTTGGTCTTAGGCGTTACGTTGATAGTGACGGTATAGGAAGCCGGAGAGTCGAAGTT
>CAYTPV010000001.1:423188-591623 GCA_964440115.1 uncultured Oscillospiraceae bacterium
CGGAGTTGTACACGTAGCTGAACCTCACCGTCACGTCCTTGGTCTTAGGCGTTACAGGTACACTGAAGCAAACCGTGCCGTTCGAGTAGTCCCAGTTGACCTGAATAGAGGAGGAGGGTAATGTCCCGCTTGCGTCGACGTCGTAGAGACCACCGCCATCCCAGTAAGCCGGGTATACGGTAGTGGCCGGGCCAGCCGGTATAGATACCGGGCCGGTGGTGATAGTATGCACCGGGGTCGGGTTGCCCGCGATCACGAAATTGGTCACCACGTTAACCGACTTGGCCGGGTTCGCCTTTAATACCCAAGCTTTGAGGTTGGAGACATCGGACCAGCTATCTCTGTCTTTGGCATCGCCTACATAATAACCGGCGAAATCATTACCCAGGAGCTTAATGATGTCCGAACCTTCTTTGATATTCGACCTTAGGAAGAACGTATACTCTACAGCTGAGATCGAAGAAAGGTTGATGAGCACGTTGCCATTGACGTCGGTCTCTGAACTGCCGCCATGCGCATATACCTCTTTGCCGGAAATAGTGCCGCCACTGATCCCGATAGTGGCACCTTTTTCCACCTTACCCTTACTCTTGCTGCCCGCGTATACAGAGCCGCCAACCTGGCCACCGCTGATGGTGACATTGGTTTTGCCCTTTTCATCGTCCTTCTTCTCTCCAACGTTGCCGTAGTCGCCGCCGCCGTATACGCTGCCGTTTACTTGGCCGCCGCTGACAGAGACATTGGTGTTGCCTTTTACATCAGAGTAATGAGCATCACCGGGCTTTGGGGGATCACCAGGCTTTGGGGGGTCAGGCTTTTTCTCGCCATCGGGCTTTTTTTCCTCATCTCTGCCCTTGCCGCCGCCAAATACGTCGCCGGTTACAGTGCCATCGGTAATTGCAACATTGGTATCGCCTGCAATGGTGCCATCGTTGCTGCCGCCGTAGACAGAACCATCCACCGTACCGCCGTTGACTGCAACGTTGGTATTTCCGGTCACGTCACCTTTCTCGCTGCCGCCGTAGACGTCGCCAGTTGTGCCGCCATTTACGGTTACACTGGTGTTGCCTTGGATATTTCCATCTTTGCTGCCGCCGTAGATAGTGTACCCGGATACATTGGTATCACCCGACATGGTGCCGCCGGGTCCGTCTATCCGATTGTACGTGACATCACTGTTGTCGTCTGCAGTGACGACCGTTTTATCTCCTGATGCTTCAACGGAGACGCTGTTGCCGTTTGCGTATACTTTTGACTCGCCGACATGAATGTCCAATGTCGCAGCGAGCGCAGTGCTGCACAGGAGCAGCCATGCAAGCATACCCGCTATGATTGCTGCCGGCCTTTTTCTCATACCGTTCCCTCCTTTGTATAATTGAATAAAACATTTTTGCGGAAACCAATCCAACCCTTTTGACGGGATAGGAGCATTTCTTGTTTTAACAATACCATTGCATAGTCTTGCATCAGTCTCATCCGTGTCATCAGACATTGCTTTTATTGGTCTCATTTCAGCCTCACCGCTCAATATATGGCATATTTCCTTATTTCCCGACCGCATTCAACTTATTTCCTGAGGACAGATTTTATTTGCAAAAAAATCCCTGTGCTATGCACAGGGATTCTTTGCCGGGTATTCAGGCTCGCGTCAGCTCTTTTTTCTTCTAGCCGCGGCTGCAAGCGTTATACCCGCCAACAGCAGCATATTCATGATGTCCAGCGGCGCTCCGCCCGTACCGGGCACGCCAAGCGGAATATCCGGGTTAGCTTCCGTACCCGGGGTAAGCGGAATTTCGTCGTCGTCATCATTGTTATGATGGATAGTGGTAACGGAAATATTGAACACGATTTCTGAGCCGTCGAATCCGTAATCCACAATTTGCGGCGCGGGCATATCGCCGATACGATACCTTCCCTCTCCATCCCAGGCCGCCGGATTTACGGTAATCTGAGGCCCTGCCGGAATGGTAACGCTATTCATTCTCGTAAATACAACCCCGCGAGTCGCATGCACATAGTTTGTGATAACGGTGATTGTACGGTCCTGCGGCGCAGCAAGCCTGTACGGCACGTACGGTATGAGAAGATTGTTCCAGTCGCACTGCGTGCCGGCATACTGCACCTGATCCCATTGCAGATACCCCGAACGCTGTATGGCGTTCTGCGCGTTTATGCATCTGGGCAGATAGAATGTGTAGCCTCGGGCCGCCAACTGGCTTACGCTGATCTGCGTTGATCCCACGGGGGTCAGATACCAGTCGCCGCCCCAGCCGTACATTTTCTGTGAACGAAGCGTACCGCCGAGCATCTGAATAGTTGCGCACCCCACGCCGCCCGCAGCCTCGCTGCCTGCATAAATGGTACCGACCGAGCCGCTGTTCATCGTAATGACCGATTTCAGGGCGCTGCCCATATATCCGCCGCCGTATATATTGCCCGAGATAGCGGTGCCGCTTACCGTGACGGATGTACCGGCCGTTCCCTTCACATCGCCCACGCCGCATCCGCCGTATATGCTGCCGGAAACGGTGCCGTCCCTAAGCGCTACTTCGGCCGCGCCCTGCACATCGCCGCAGCGGCTGCCGCCGTATACGCTTCCGGAGACGCTGCTGTTTTTTACTTCGACTTTAGCGGAACCTTTGACATCGCCATCTTTGCCGCCGCCGTAGACATTGCCCGTTACCGTGGCGTTTTCTACCGTAACGTCAGTCGAACCTTTTACAGTTCCTTTGCGGCTGCCGCCATGCACGCTTTTGACATGGCCGCCGGATACTGTGACAGCCGCACTGCCGCCGACATCGCCGCCTTCCCCGCCGCCGTATACATCGCCAACCTGACCTTCCACAGTTACTGTTGCGTTACCTACGTTAGCCGTAGCACTCGCAGAGTGAAGCAGGCTGTTATCGGTAACCTTGGACTTTCCGCCGCCGTAAACATCTCCGTTTACCGTGCCGTCTTCACCGACCCCGACGCTGGTATCTCCCGCGTTCGCCGTAGCCACTGCGTTCTTTGGCCGACTTAAGCCCGTAGCCGCAGTCGCTTCAGCATTACCACCGCCATAGACGTCGCCGTTTACCGTACCGTCAGTAACTATCACCGTTGTATTACCGGTCACATTCGCCGTCTCTTTTTCATCTTTATTCGCCGTGGCATGGCCGCCGCCGTATACGTCGCCGTTTACCGTACCGCCGTTGATGACAACGCTCGTATTCCCATTCACATTACCATCGTTGCCGCCGCCATACACATCGCCCACCGTACCGCCGTTTACGGTGACGGAGGTACTGCCGCTATCTTCATTCTTGCTGCCTCCGTAAATTGTATAGTTTTCCACATTAGGCGATTCATCTTGTTCCGTGCCATTCACATTGTATCTGGCACCGGAAGTGGTTGAGACAACGGTGTCTCCATCATCATCTTCATCTATGGTAATTGGGTTGCTGTTTGCATGAACTGTTTGATTGCCCGTGTCGATGTCCACCGTTGCCGCAAGTGCTGTGCTGCATAGCAAAAGCCATACAAGTACACCCGCAAGAATCGCCGAGGATTTTCTTCTCATTCCCATTTCCCCCTTATTCGTTTGTTTTTTGAGAATGCCCCTGTTTTCACAGCCAAAACGATTGAAACCACAAAAGCTTGTCCACATATTTCCTGACTTCACAGTACTACCTGGCAGCCTTAACACAGTCCCATACAGCCTTGTTCGTTTTGTCATGTTTTGAAGATTAATGAAGAATCGCTCTTATTCCCCGAATTTGCACACTTATTTCCCGAAATGCGACGCATTCCGGCAATATACGAAAAATGGCCTAATTCGCCTCATTTCTGAATGGTACCCCTATAAATGACGTTTTTATTTGGTGAAATATCGGGCATGATGCCATTGCAAAAATATTTCCCTGCTATTTCGCCGGTTCTATGCCGAAGCCGCAGGTAAGCTGGATATCACAGCGTTTAATTACGGCCTTCCACAAACCAGCGGCCTTCCTCGTCAAACAGAAATATGACCCTGCCGCTGACTTCGCAGGCATACCGATCGCCCACGCCGCCGGCTTTGAGGCTGGCTGCGCGGCGCACATCGAGCACATCGTCGATGAGTATTTTGCGTCCGTCCTCCCAGATCAGTCCGAGCGGCTTTTTTTTACCGTCCGGCTGAATGATGGCCAGCACGCCCACATATACCTTATCCGCCATAAGAAGCCTCCCTTACGCAAAATATCCGACAGGATGAATGGTATGATCGCCTTTTGCGTCAAACTGCCGCAGCGTGGGATCTGTGGCCATGATGGCCCGCGCGATGGAATAGTGCCCAAACCGCCGCCGGATATCGTCGACCGCACGATCCAGCTTTTCCTGCCGCTCCTGCCTGTACCCATCGCCAAGCAGCGAAAGCTGCATATTTTCCCTGGCGCTGACAAGATCCGTGGCGCGCAGGCCTATGCTGCGCAGCGGCCGTTCCCAACTGTAGCTTTCCGTAAGCAGCCGCATGGCAGCCATGCAAATTTCATCCGACACGCAGGTGGGCTGCGGCAGCTTCATCTGCCGCTCAAAGCAGCACAGGGTGTTATCGCGTACGCCGATCTGTATGGTGCGCCCCTTGAGTCCCTGTTCGCGCAGCCGTGCCGCCACGCTTTCCGCCAGATTATAGAACACGATTTTGGCGTCCTGCAGATTGCAGATATCTCTCGGGGTGGTCGTGCTGTTGCCTATGCTTTTGACGACCGCTTCGTCCCCGGCGTGCGCCACCGGCGCGCTATCCCATCCGTTTGCGAAGGTATGCAGCACATACCCCCATTTGCCGAACCAGTCGTGCAGCAGTTCCGGGTCGGCGTTGGCTATGCCGCCGATGGTGGTGATGCCCCTGTTGTACAGCTTGCGCTGCGTCGCCCTGCCCACATACAAAAGATCCTCCGCAGGCAGAGGCCATACTTTCTGCCGATAGTTTTCCCGGGTGATGACGGTTACCGCATCCGGCTTTTTCATATCGCTGCCCAGTTTGGCGAATATCTTGTTGTAACTTACGCCAACGCTGACCGTTACGCCCAGTTCTTTTTTTACCCTGCTGCGTATCTGTTCCGCGATATCCGCCCCGCTTCCGAACAGACCTATGCTGCCCGTTACATCCAGCCAGCTTTCATCAAGCCCGAACGGCTCCACTTGGCTGGTATATTCGGCAAAAAGGCCGCGGATCATGCGGGAAAAGCGCAGATACAGCGGATAATTCGGCTTGAGTATGATGAGATTGGGGCACTTTTGCTTGGCCTGCCAAAGCACTTCTCCCGTTTTGATGCCAAAAGCCTTCGCTTCCTGGGATTTAGCGAGCACGATGCCGTGGCGCGCTTCGGTATCGCCGCCCACCGCGACGCATTTGCCGCGCAACTCCGGCCGGTGCAGTATTTCAATGCTCGCATAGCAGTTGTTGATATCCGCATGCAGAATACAGCGCTCCGTTTGCATCTCGTTCGTCATCCCTTCCGTTATAAGAACTATTGTTCGTATAACGAGTATAGAACCACGGGAGAATAGAGTCAACAGGAAATTGTTTGCGCAAATGGCCCGGTCGGCGGCAAATATGTTATTATTAGGAAAGAGGTGATGGTATGTGCGGGAGATACTATATTGCGATTGAGGATGAGGAATTGCAGGCGATATTGCGCGAAGCGCAGCAAAACGCAAAGAAGCCCGAGCATCTTCCAAAGACGGGCGAAATATTTCCCACCGACATCGCCCCCGTCATCGCGGCAGACGGCAAACCGCAGGCAATGCGATGGGGATTTTTGCGCTACGACGGCAAAGGGCGTATCATCAACGCCCGCAGCGAAACGGCCAAAGAAAAGGCAATGTTCAAAAAAGCACTGCAGGAAGGCCGCTGCCTTATCCCCGCCTCTAACTATTTTGAATGGCAGACCCTGCCGGACGGCAAAAAACAGAAATATGCGGTTTCCGGCGAGGAACCCGTGCTGTATATGGCGGGATTGTACCGCAAAGAAGCGGGTGAAGAGTTACCCGTGTTCGTGGTGCTCACAAAGGAAGCGGCGGAAGAGATCGCGTTTATGCACGACCGTATGCCCGTGATACTCCCCCGTGCGCAGCAGCTGAGCTGGCTCAACGGGGAACTGGATGTGACGGACGGCGGCAAGGCGGGTGTAAAGGTGGAAAAGGCATAAAATAAAAATCCGGCGATTAACTCGCCGGATTTTTTGCATTTAGAGAGTTACTTATTGTTTGGGCAGATCGATGCCTATGAGCGAACCGCCCGAGCCTGTCTGCACCTGCGGCAGCTTGCCATCCCACTTGTTGATCATCTCGTAATTGATGAGCTCGTTGCTCAGGGATTCAGAGAGCTTGCGGTTGGCTTCGGCCTGCGCATCGGCTTCCATCGTAATCTGCTTAGCTTTTGCCTCCGCGGCGATGACAGCGGCATCCGCCTCGGCCTGTGCAGCAATTACCTTCTGCTTGGCGGAAGCTTCCGCAATAACGACTGCCTGTTCCTGCTCGGTGCGGGTCTTAATAAGGTTCTGCTCAGCGACCTGCTTCTGCTCAATCGCGGCGATGTATTCATCCGAGAAATCCCAGTCTATGACGTTGATATCCTCCACTACGATGCCCGATGCCTGCAGCTTGGCCTTGAGGTTATTATCAAGCTCCACGGAAACAGCGCTGCGGTTGGCCACCAGCGTGCTGGCCGTATATTCGGAGACCACGGCCTTTAATACCTCGTTCACTGCGGGCACCACCAGCACACTTTCATACGAACCGCCAATGTTTTTGTAAATGGAATAGCTCATGCCCTTATCCACGCGGTAGTTGACAGCCAGCACGGCGGATACCGTCTGAAGGTCCTTGGAAAATGCCTGCGTGGTAACTTCCAGCTTGACGATACGGTTGTCCATCAATACGACCTGCTGCGCAAAAGGAATCTTGAAATGCAGGCCTTCCTGCAGCACAATGTCGCTCACGCTGCCCATCGTCACGACTACGCCCGTATGTCCGGCGGAGATCACGACAAAACTGCCCAGGGCGACGGAGGCAATCAGTATGACAAGAATAGCCGTTGTCACGATTTTTCTCACGGAGGTTGTGCCGTCCTTGTTCTTAAACATATTTTTTCCCATCCTTCCTTAGCTTGCGAAGAATAAAACCCCTCCCAAGCAGTATACCATAGTGCAGGGCAATGCGGACGGACTGCCGGGATTGTTGCAGAAAATTCCCAGCCGCTTCACAGGATGCCCGCGCCCGTCGGTTGGCAAATTAAAAAAAAGTCTGATATACTTGAATGAAACTTACGCAATACTGCCAAAAACTCTCATGAACGAACGCCCGAAGGCGATGCTGTTAAGCCATCGTTGTCCCGGTGTTCCGGCACAGGCTGTTCTTCTTTATAACTGGCTCCGAAAGGCGGTTGGCCCTCCGGATGGAAAAGAAATCATTTTTACGCGGTGCGGCTGTGCTTGCGGCAGCCGGTCTGCTCGTAAAATTTATTGGCGCGGTATACCGTATCCCGCTCAACAATATCGTGGGCGTGAACGGCATGCGCTATTATGACATCGTATACCGCTATTATACCTGGCTGCTTGTGATCTCCTCAGCAGGACTGCCCACCGCCATTTCCAAGCTGGTTTCCGAACGCGTGACACTCGGCGATTACCGGGGCGCGCGCACGGTATTCCGCGCCGCGTTCCGGCTGCTGCTGATCATAGGTGTGTCGACAACGCTCGTCATGTATTTCGGCGCTCATTTTCTCGCCAGCATCTCTTACCCGGCAGCCGATACCGAGGAAATCGCCAAGCAGGCGCTTTCCTTCCGGGCGCTGTCTCCGGCGCTGCTGTTCGTATCGCTCATGTGTGCGTATCGGGGGTACCTGCAGGGCATGCAGCGCATGACGGGCACCGCCGCTTCGCAGATAATGGAACAGCTGGGCAAGCTGGGCATAGGCTTCACGCTTGCGTTTCAATTTCTTGAGCGCGGTCCCGAATACGCAGCCATGGGCGCATTGATAGGCGTCAGCGCTTCCGAACTGCTGGCGCTCATCGTGATTTGGGCGTTCTATATGCGCCGCAGAGCTGAGCTTTTGGCGCAGGCTGCCCGTACGCCGCGCCCCCGGACCAAACCGACATTCGGAATCAGCAAACAGATACTCGCCATCGCGATCCCCGTTACCATAGGCGCGTCCGTCATGCCCATTGCGGGAATCGTGGACAGCGCGCTCATTATCCGGGTGCTTCAGGGCATCGGCTATACGGTTGGTGCGGCAGGCGAAGCGTATTCCCTGCTGTACTCGTTCGTCACGCCCATCATCAACATGCCCGCCGTGCTGACTTCCGCGCTGGCCATGAGCCTTGTACCGGCCATATCGTCGTTTATGGCACAGAAGGATTACAAACGCGTGCGGTCTGCCGCGCGCACCGGCATGAAGCTTGCATTCATCATCGGCATGCCCTGCTGCGCCGGGCTGTTCGTGCTCGCGCAGCCCATACTTTCCATGCTGTTTTCAACGCTGACCCAAACGCAGCTTACGGTTGCGGCGGGGCTTTTGCGCACGGCATGCATCGGCGTTGTGTTTCTTTCGCTGGTGCAGACTCTTACCGGCGTCATACAGGGGTTGGGCCGGCCCAATGTGGCCGTGGTCAATCTGTTATTCGGCGGCATACTGAAGGTGGCGACGCTGCTCATACTCATGTACCGGCCGCAGATTAATATACAGGGCGCGGCCGTTTCCACGGTAGTATGTTACGCTGTAGCGGGTATACTCGACGCAGTGTATTTGGTACGCAAAACGGACCTCAATCTCAACCTGTACGATGTGTTCGGCAAGCCGATCCTTTCCTCCGTTGTCATGGGCGTTCTGGTGGGCGCCTCGTACGGCGTTTTGAGTAAGAGTATCAGCAACACAGCCGCAACGCTTGTATCCGTACTCTTGGGTGTTGTGCTGTACGCCGCCACCGCGATTGGGCTTAAAATGTTCAGCCCGGATGATTTAAAGTTCATCCCCGGCGGAACGAGATTGAAACGGCTGCTGGGAGGCTAAAAGGTCGCCAAAGTGCCTTCCGGCACTCTGGCGAGTTTCACCGCGCGAATTGACTCTCGGTTCCTTCGGAACTGTCGCGCCAACTCGCGCTCTAAGGTGTCATTTTGCGACGTACATGCCGCCGCAAAGTGACGGATTGAAAGCCTATGATATTCTAGCCTGTTATCGTGGATTAAGCTTCCGGGGTTACGCCCCGAAATGAAGAAAGGAACTTTTATGTCCACACTTACCATTGCGGCGCTTTCCACGCCGCAGACCATTTCGGTATCGTCTCTCGCTTGCTGCAAAAATGCGGACAGGCTGTATGTGCAGACGCAGCGCACGCCCTGCGTACTGCCCCTCACGCAGGCGGGTTTGCACTTTGTTTCCATGGATGATCTGTACGAGCACGCGGAGGATTTTGACGCGCTCAACGCTGCCATAGCAGAAAGGCTCCTTGCTGCGTGCGCAGAGGGCGATGTAGTCTACGCCGTACCGGGCTCCGGCACCGGGGAAGCGATAGGGCAGCTTTCGAAGCGGGCAAGAAACGCGGGCGTGACGGTATATACGCTTTCGGGCGCGGGGTATGCGAATTCGGCGCTGTCGGGCACGGATATACGGTCTGATTCTATTGTGATAGCGGCGGCGACGGCGCTGCCCGCTGAACTCAATCCTTACGTGCCTCTCGCCGTGGAGGAAATCGATGCTCGTATCCGCGCGGGGGAAGTCAAGCTTGCCCTCGCGGAATATTACCCCGACGAACATACTGTGCGCCTATGCAGCATGGACGCGGACGGCGCATATATAGCCCGCACGATACAACTGTGCGAATTGGACAGGCAAAAGGAATATGCCGCGACCACGGTGCTGTTCGTACCCCCGGCGGAGCTTTTAACGCTTTCCCGCTTCGGGTACGAGGATCTTGAACGCATCATGCACCTTCTGCGCGCGCCGGGGGGCTGCCCGTGGGACAGGGAGCAGACCCATGAAAGCCTGAAGAAAACCATGATTGAGGAATGCTACGAGACTCTCGACGCCATAGACCGAAAAGACGATGCCGGATTGTGTGAGGAGCTGGGCGATGTACTGCTGCAGTGCGTATTCCATGCAGAGATCGCGCAGGAGCAGGCGCGCTTTACCGGCCGCGACGTAACGACGGGGATCGTGCAGAAGCTCATATACCGCCACCCCCATATATTCGGGACAAGCCGGGCGGATACGGCCGAGGCGGTATTGACCAAGTGGGAGCAGCTCAAAAAGGCGGAAAAGCACTTCGACACCCAGTCCGAAGTGCTGCGCGCCGTACCGAAAAACCTGCCCGCGCTTATGCGCGCGTACAAACTGCAAAAAAAGGCGGCGCAGGTGGGATTCGACTGGGAAAACGCAGAGCAGGCATTCCCCAAGCTCGCCGAAGAGACGGACGAATTGTACCGCGCCATGCGGGGCGACGGCGATACGGACGAAGAAGCGGGAGATTTGCTGTTTGCGGCGGTCAATGTAGCGAGGCTTTTGCATATTGATCCCGAAGAAGCGCTCAGCAGCGCCTGTGAGAAATTTACGCAAAGATTCTGCTCCATGGAAGAACTGGCGCTTGCAAACGGTCGTTCGTTGGAATCCATGACGCTTTTTGAACAGGATGAACTATGGAAAACCGTTAAAAACGCCGAAATTAGGCAAAAATAAGCAGGGAAAGGGCTTGTATCCAAGCTCAAAGACTGGTAAAATGATTTCGGCATATTGCCAGGATAACAGGTACGATATCAATTAAGGAGGATATTCCATTTATGAACAAAACCGATTTGATTTCAGCCGTTGCGCAGAAGAGCGGACTTTCCAAGAAGGATGCCGAAAAGGCCCTTACCGCCTTTACCGATGCTGTTACCGACTCCCTGAAGGCCGGCGAAAAGGTACAGATGGTTGGCTTTGGCGTATTCGAAGTAAAGAGCCGCGAAGCACGCAAGGGTCATAACCCCATGACAGGCGCGGAAATCGACATTCCCGCCTCCAAGGCGCCTTCCTTCAAGGCCGGCAAGGCTTTCAAGGACGCCCTGAACTAAGCGCAAATTCACGCGGGCCGCATCTTTGGATGCGGCCCGTTTTCTATTCGCAAAAGCGGCATACCGCTTTTGCGAGACCGCTGCGTTGGGCTTTTCACAAATGCCTGCGCCCTAATGCCGCGGTCGGCATTTGCGCAAGGTGTCATTTGCGACGCGCATGTCGTCGCAAATGACGTATTACATGGACAACGGCAACCTACCAAACGATAAAACTCAAAAAGCAACGGATAACGCTTTTGCCAACACAAACGATACGGCGATTTCTCATAGGCTTTATTCGCGAGCGGGCGATTGGTCGTGCGGCATCTGCCGCACATCATTCCTAAAAAAATACCCGAATGTATCATTCGGGTGCATGTGCGGCGCGAGCGAAAGGCCTTGCATGGCAAGGCCTTCCTTGCAGAAACCGCCGGCCGCGCCAAAGGCGCAGGCGGTTTCTGCAAATACCCACTGGCAAAGCTCGAAGAGCTTTGCCAGTGAAACTCAAAAAAGCGGCAAATGCCGCTTTTTTGAGTTTGGCGCTTATTGTCTTTCAGCCGCTTATTTGCTGCAGCTGTAGAGACCGCTGTTTTTAAGCTGGTTCAGAATGTCGGCTGCCTTCGCGCTGTTGCAGGAAGAGCCGGACTGACTCTTCGCCTGGTCGATCAGCTTCTGCGCTGCTGCCTGGATATCCGCTGTGTTGGCGGATTTCACGGCGGAGCCGCTCTTCGGGCAAGTGCTGCCGGAAGATACGCTGCTCTTCGAGCAGGTGCTGCCGGTAGGGCAAGTGCTTGTCGGGCAAGAGCTGCCTGTCGGGCAGGTACTCGTCGGGCAAGTGCTTGTCGGGCAGGAGCTGCTCTTCGGGCAAGTGGACTTGCTGGCGACATACTTGCTCACTGCGTCCTTAACGCTGCTCGGATCAGTGGTGGCCTTGGGCGCTACTGCGGAGGTTACTGCATTGTCATTAGAGGATACGCACTGATTCTTGGCGCAGCTGGACTTTGTGCAGGATGCCTTTGCACAATTGGCGACTGCACAGCCGTTCGCGGAGCAATCAGCCTGCGTGCAGGCGTTATTAGCCGCGCTTGTGCCGGTGGGGCAGTTTGCCGCTTTGCTGTTGCTGATGGTTGCCGCTTTGACATTGCTGGTAGGGCAGTTTGCCGACGCTGTCTGCGTATCGCCCGCATTGGTCACGCTGTTGGGACAGGTACCGTATTTTTCAAGCTGAGAAATACTCAAACCGCATGCTTCCAGTTTGGCCAGGATATCCTTGCTGCTCAGGCTGCTGGGCAGCGCCGAGCTCGCATTGCAGGTGGACGCAGCCAATGCCGGAACAGCTGCAGCAAGTACGAGCACCAGGGTCAGGGCAATACCTATCGTCTTCTTTTGCAGGATTCGCTTCATTTCCGTACATCTCCTTCGCTTTGATGAATGTATAATAACATAGTTTATGCATACATTCCAGTGAAGAGATTATTAACAAAACTCCTATTTTACTTGATTATTTAAAATTTTATATTGCATACTGGAACAAGTTCCACAATAAGGAAAATTGGATTTTATGAAATTATTACGAGTAATCCTTCATTTTGGTGTTTGTATACATCCGCAAACCGCCGCTCTGCGGCAGATTTGTTATTGAAATATCAAGCGGCACCTGGGATTAAATCCGTCTAAAAATCAACGAAACACGACTATACTTGCTTCGTTTGAACGCACTATACTGAACACATAGCAGGCGGGGAGGATATCTGTATGGAATATATGTCGGTATCGGAAACGGCCGCAAAATGGCGCATTACACCCCGGCAGGTGCAGGCGCTCTGCCGCAAAGGAAAGGTTGCAAACGCGAAGCGTATCAGCCGCGCATGGGTAATTCCTTCTGACGCCCAAAAGCCGTCGGACGGCCGGCGCAGATATCCGGCGGAGGAACAATCCCTGCGCGCGTACAGCGGCATGACGATACCTGATCCATCCCTGCTGGCGGATATTATCGAATTCTTTCCGTATCCCATCCACGTGTACGCGGCGGACGGAACCATGGTGATGACCAACCGGGCGTTCCTGCATTTGTTTAACATCAAGGGGCCCGAACGCGTAATCGGCAAATTCAACGTGCTGACCGATCCGCTCATGGAAAAGCAGGGCGTGAAGCAGGAAGTACTCAGGACATTCCGGGGAGAAACCGTGCAGAAGGCGGATGTCCGTGTTCCGCTGCCGGCCATTATGGAAGAATTCGGCGGCAGGGAGCTTTCCTTCAGCGGCTTGTTTCAGAACATCACCTCATTTCCCGTATATGTAAAGGACAGCTTCTACGTTGTCGCCGTTTTCGTAACGTCGCGTGTATATACGGATAAACAGGAAATCGCGGCCGCCAAGGAGTACATCGTTTCGCACTGGCTGGAGGAATTCGACCTCGACCGTCTGGCGGCCTGTGTCAACCTGAGCCGGTATCATTTTGCCCGGCTGTTCAAGAAACACACCGGCATGACGCCGTATAAGTATTATCAGGATATCAAACTCGATCGTCTCAAGGATGCGCTCTGCGACAGAAGCCTTTCCGTCACGCAGGCCTTTGAAGCGTGCGGCGTGACCTACAGCGGAAATTATGCGCGCATATTCCGCGAGAAGGTTGGCATGACTCCTTCGCAGTTCAGAAAATCCATGCCTGTCTGAGCCGTGGTCTTTCATCCCCTGATTTGGCAAGCAGCGAAAGAATAGTTGTACAGTTGTTCTTAAAAGAAAAGAGGCCGCCCTAAGGCGGCCCTTCTGTTTAATATATGCCAGCACAATGCACAGTCAGCGAAGCACGTCGTATCCCGCGGCCGTCAGCGACGACAGCGCCTGATCCAACGCTTCTTTTTTGGTCAGGATATAATCCGTCCGATAGGTGGATACCGCGAATATGCCGATTTTCGCGTCCGCAAGCACCGACGCGATGCCTGCCAATATGCCGGTCAGGGAAAAATCCAGTTCCCCCTGCACACGAAAGGCCTTCCATCCGGCGTCGCATCGGATGGCGTTTGCGGGAACGCTTGCGCTTTGGCACACCACGGATACTTCTTCATCCGTTTTCCCAACGAATAAGACAGCGCCGGAAAAATCCACGCAGGTAATATCCGCTACCTCGCAAATGGAGAATTCCTGTTTTAGAACTTCCAGAACCATATCGTTCCTCCCCTAAGCGCACCAAGCGAACGCAAACGCTGTTCCAGCTCAGAAACCATCCGTCAGTTATGCCTGTAATCGCGTATCTGCCGCACCTCGTAGGGCGTTTCCTGATACACGAAGTAGTTGAGCCAGTTGCCGAACAGCATATTGCCGTGTGCGCGCCATGTGACGCGCGGCGGCTTGGTACAGTCATTTTCCGGGTAATAGTTGAAGGGCGGTTCTATGGGCAGCCCCGCTGCCACATCGCGCTTGTATTCGAGTTCCAGCGTTTCGGGGTCGTATTCCCCATGGCCGGTTACGAATACGCGCCGCCCGTCGCGGCTGGCGGCGAGATACAGACCGGCCTGCTCCGAGGTAGCGAGCACCTCGAGAGCCGGGTTTGCCTGCACATCGGCTACGCGCACGGTGGTGTGGCGGCTGTGCGGAGCGTAAAACAAATCGTCAAAGCCGCGCAGCAGCCGATGCGTACGATTTTCCACCGTATGCGGATACACACCAAACAGCTTTTTGGGCAGCGGCTGCTTATCGATGCCGTAATAATAGTAGAGTGCCGCCTGCGCGCCCCAGCAGATAAACAGCGTAGAAAACACGTTTTCCGTAGCCCAGTCCAGCACCTGCGTGAGTTCCTGCCAATAGGCGACCTCTTTAAACGGCATTTGTTCGACGGGCGCGCCGGTGATGATGAGTCCGTCAAACTGCTCGTCTTTCACCTCGTCAAACGTGCGGTAAAAGGTATCGAGGTGATTGTGGTCGGTATTGCGCGGCTGATAGCTGGCCGTGCGCAGCAGCGTAAGATCCACTTGCAGCGACGTGTTACCAAGAAGCCGCAGAAGCTGCGTTTCGGTGACCGTCTTGGTGGGCATGAGGTTGAGCGCCGCTATGCGCAGCGGGCGGATATCCTGCCGAACCGCGCGTTCTTCCGTCATGACGAATATGTTTTCGCTTGAAAGTATGTCATAGGCCGGCAGGCCGTTGGGTATTTTAACCGGCATTCTTTATTCCTCCTTCAGGATTTGGATCGTTCGAGCGCCTGCGCGAGATCGTCGATAAGATCCTGCGGGTCCTCGATGCCGATGGAAAGCCTTATCATATCCGCGGATACGCCCGCGGCGATGAGGCCCTCTTCATCGAGCTGCGAATGCGTCGTGCTTGCGGGGTGCACCACAAGAGAGCGCACGTCGGATACGTTGGCGAGCAGCGAGAACAGCTCCAGCGCATCGATAAAGCGCCGGCCCGCTTCCAAGCCGCCCTTGATACCGAATGTGAATATGCCGCCGCAGCCCTTCGGGAAGTATTTCTGCGCACGGGCATAGTACTTATCTCCCTTGAGGCCGGGATAATTCACCCAGGAGACCTGCGGGTGATTGTTCAGGTATTCGGCGATGATCTGCGCATTTTCAGAATGCTTTTTCATGCGCAGGCTGAGCGTTTCAATGCCCTGCAGCAACAAAAACGCGTTGAACGGGGAAAGGCACGCGCCCGTATCGCGCAAAAAGCCCGCGCGCAGCTTGGCAAGATAGCCCGCTTCGCCCAAGTCGGCGTACACGAGGCCGTGGTAGCTGCCGTCCGGCGTATTGTATTCCTTGAAGCGGGGGTTGCTTTTAAAGCTGAACGTACCAAGATCCGTTACGGAGCCGCCCATGGAACTGCCATGGCCGCCCATGTATTTGGTGAGAGAATGCACGACGATATCGATTCCGTGCGCCTTTGCGTCAAACAGATAGGGGGTGCCGAATGTGTTATCCGCGATGAGCGGCAGGCCGTGTTTGTGGGCTAAAGCAGCGATAGCTTCCACATCGGGGATGTTGATGTTGGGATTGCCAAGCGTTTCGATGTAAATGCAGCGTGTTTTGTCGCTGATACAGGACTCGATGGCCGCAAGGTTTTCAGGGTCAACCTGATGTACCTTAATGCCATAGCGCAGCTCGAAGCGATTGAAGAACAGCGTATAGGTGCCGCCGTATATGGTGGCGGCGGATATGATTTCGCTGCCGCTTTCGGCGAGATTCTGCACCGCCGCAAGTATGGCTGCCATGCCGGAAGCAAAGCATACCGCGCCCACGCCGCCTTCGAGCGCCGCAACGCGCTGCTCAAGCACCGATGTAGTAGGGTTTGCAAGACGTGTGTATATGCTGCCGGGTTTTGTCAGCGAAAACTGCGCGGCGGCGTCTGCAGCATCTTCAAACTGATAGGCAGTAGTCTGGTAAATGGGAACCGCGCGCGCACCGGTTGTGGGATCGGGGCTGTAGCCCGCGTGCGCCTGCAGGGTTTCAAAACGGTAATTCTTCATGCGTAATCTCTCCTTCTATATTCTAATTTTGTGCTGATTATAAACAAAGGCCCTGCTTCGCGTTTGCGAAGCAGGGCCAAATAACTTAAGCCTGCTAAACTGCCGATTTAGATCGGCATTCGCAACACGCAAAGCGGCGCGGAACACATCATTCCGCGCATGCGCATCATCATGCTGCCAACGTTGAACGGCTTCCTATGCTTCATAGAATGTGTTCCTCCTTCCCTCGCGTGTCGGTATTTGCAATAGTATATGAGCGTCGCGGCGTTGTCAAGCGGAAAATTCGCCCTGCAATACTTAAAAATATGCGTTAGTAGGCGACGCCCTGGGCGATCATGGCGTCGGCCACCTTGAGGAAGCCCGCGATATTCGCACCCAGCACCAGATTGCCCCGCATGCCGTACTCTTCAGCTGTTGTCCATGCCTTCTGGTAAATACCCTTCATGATGGATTGCAGCATGACATCCACTTCCTCGAACGTCCAGCTCAGCCGCTGGCTGTTCTGGGACATCTCCAGCGCCGAAGTTGCAACGCCGCCGGCATTGGCCGCCTTGCCCGGCCCATACAGCACGCCACCTGCCATCAGCGCTTCCACCGCGCCTGGTGTGCAGGGCATGTTGGCCCCTTCGGCCACCGCGATGCAGCCGTTGCCGATTAGCGCTTTGGCCGCCTGCGTGTTCAGTTCGTTCTGCGTGGCACAGGGCAGCGCAATCTCGCATGGAATATTCCATATACCGTCGCAACCCTCGTGGTATTCTGCGCCGGGCACATATTTTATATACTCATGAAGGCGGCAACGCTCCACCTCTTTGATCCGTTTGACGATATCCAGCTTTACGCCGTCGCGGTCATAAATATAGCCGCACGAATCGCTCATAGCCACCACCTTGCCGCCAAGCGCCGTAGCCTTTTCGTTGGCATAAATGGCCACATTTCCGGAGCCGGAGATCACCACCGTTTTTCCTTTAAGCGATTCACCCGCGCCGGCAAGCATTTCCTGCACAAAATAGCAGACGCCGTAGCCTGTGGCTTCTGTGCGTACCAGCGACCCGCCGTAGCAAAGCCCCTTGCCGGTGAGCACACCAGTAGCTTCGTTGCGCAGCCGCTTATACTGCCCGTACAGATAACCGATTTCGCGCGCACCCACGCCAATATCCCCAGCCGGCACGTCAGTATCCGGGCCGATGTGCCGGCACAGCTCCGTCATGTAGGATTGGCAGAAGGCCATGACTTCATAATCACTTTTGCCCTTGGGGTCAAAATCCGCACCGCCTTTTGCGCCGCCGATGGGCAGACCGGTCAGCGCGTTTTTGAATATCTGCTCAAACCCCAAAAACTTGAGTATGGAAGCATTGACCGACGGGTGCAGCCGCAAGCCGCCCTTGTAAGGGCCGATGGCGGAGTTGAACTGGAAGCGGTAGCCGCGGTTGACATGCACGCGGCGGTTGTCATCCAACCAACTGATGCGGAACTGTATGGAGCGCTCCGGCTCCGCGATGCGTTCAAGTATGCCCAGCCGCTGCAGCTCGGGCCGCCGTTCCACTACCGGCCCAAGCGTAGAGAGCACCTCCTGCGCCGCTTGCAGAAACTCAGTCTCATGAGGGTTACGCTTTGCAAGCGTATCCAATACGCTCGCAATATAGGAATTGTATAATTGCATATTGCCTCCTAGCAATTTGTAGTCATCGGTACGCTCCGCTCCATGCAGACCTTCCCCGTTTTGCCATCTTGCTACGGGGAATATGCAAATAACGGCAATATATTCGCCATTTATCCGTATATTTGAATAAATTCGGGATCAATGATTCGCATCCAAATGTGTCTGGCCATGACAGCCATATATAGTATACAACGTAAAAATGAAAAATCAATCCTTTTATTATGCAAAAACGACGGAGATATCCGTCGTTTTTGCATATGTATACGTTTCAGGCAAGGGACTCCCTACGCTTAAGCTTGCAACTGCTTCTCCACCAGCGCGCGCAGACGCACGGGGTCGGCGCGGCTGCCCGTCGCTTTCATTACGCTGCCCATAATGGACTGCGCGGCAGCGGCTTTGCCCGCTTGATAATCGGCTACAGCGGCGGGGTTTTCCGCGATGGCGGCCTGCAAATATTTCCTGAGCTCATTTTCATCGCTGATCTGGCGAAGCCCCAGCCGATCCACAACGATTTCCGGGTCCTCATCCCGTTCCCACAGGGCGCCCAGCAAGCGCTTGCCCGCGCTGGAATTGATGACGCCCGTGCCTATCAAATCGCATAGTTTCGCCATGTGCTTGGAATCAATAGGCAGTTTATCCTCGCTCTGCCCGCGCAGGCGGAATACCTCGCCCAACAGGAGGTTTGCAAGCAGCTTGGCTTCCTTGGTGAGCTTGGCGGCGCTTTCGAAATAATCCGCTATGAGCTGTTCATTGGTTAAAAGCGACGCGTCGTAGGCGGAAAGCCCGTAGCGTTCCATATACTCCACCCTGCGCTGCTCGGGCAGGCGCGGAATTTCGCGCGCAAGCCGCTCCACGTCTGCACGGGAAAGCTCTACGGCGCACAGGTCAGGATCGGGGAAATAACGGTAATCGTTGGCGTTCTCCTTGCGGCGCATGGAATAGGTTTTGCCGGTGGCCTGATCAAACCGCCGTGTTTCCTGCACGATGACCTCGCCTTCTTCGATGGCCGCAATCTGCCGTGCCGTCTCATATTCGATGGCGCGGCGGACGGAAACGAAAGAGTTGAGGTTTTTGGTTTCCGTACGCGTACCCAATTTATCCGAACCCATGGGCCGGACGGAAAGGTTGACGTCGCAGCGCAAGGAGCCCTCGTTCATTTTGCAATCGGAGATTCCGGTATACAGTATCGAAGCCCGCAGCTTTTCTAAGAATGCGATGGCCTCGTCTACAGAGCGCATATCCGGCTCTGAGACAACCTCGATGAGCGGCACGCCGCAGCGGTTGCAATCGAACAGCGTGCCGAGGTTTGCGTCGTGCACCAGCTTGCCCGCGTCCTCCTCAATATGGATGCGCGTGATGCCTACGCGTTTTTCGCCCGCCGATGTCTGTATGGAAAGATGACCGTTGGCGCATAACGGCAAGTCGTACTGCGAGATCTGGTACGCCTTGGGCAGGTCGGGGTATACGTAGTTTTTGCGGTCCAGCTTGGAATAGGTGGCGATTTCACAGTTGGTCGCAACGCCCGCCTTAACAGCATACTCCACCACGGTACCGTTCAATACCGGCAGAGCGCCCGGCATGCCCATGCAGACCGGACAAATCTGCGTATTGGGCTGCGCACCGAATGTGGTGGGGCAGGAACAGAATATTTTGCTTTTGGTTTTTAACTCAATATGGATTTCAAGGCCGATCACCACTTCATACTGCATGGCCGTTTCCTCCAATCAAATATATAGCCTGATTGCGTCTGGGAGCATTTTTTTGTGTGTCACGCATGACCATTGCCTCCAAACGCTTGCTTTGTCATGTGATACGCGCCGCATTCGCGCTCGTACGCCGTGCCCAGCGCGAACAGCGACCGTTCGTCGTACGCCGCGCCTATCAATTGCATGCCGACGGGCATTCCGCCGCTTTCTCCGCAGGGCAGCGACAGAGCGGGCAGTCCCGCGATATTCACGGGCACCGTGCAGATATCGCCTGCGTACATTTCGAGCGGATCGGCCGTTTTCTCGCCTATTTTATAAGCCACCGTAGGCGCAACGGGCGAAAGCACGGCGTCGTGCGTTTGAAACACCTCGCTGAACGCCCGGGAAATGAGCGTGCGCACCTGCAGCGCTTTTTTGTAATACGCGTCGTAATAGCCCGCCGAAAGCGCGAATGTGCCGAGCAGTATACGTCGTTTGACCTCCGCGCCGAAGCCCTCGCTGCGCGAGCGCAGATACAGTTCTTCAAGCGTATCGCAGTCCTTGGCTCTGTATCCGTAGCGCACGCCGTCGAACCGGCCGAGGTTGGAGGAAGCTTCCGCGCTTGAAAGGATATAGTACGCAGGGAGAGCGTAGGCAAGCGTGGGCATATCCATCTCGTCCACCTGTGCGCCCATGCTTTCGAATTTCTTTGCGGCTGAGAGTATGGCTTTGCGCACGCCGGATTCAATGCCCTCGCCCATCAGCTCGCGCGGCAGCGCGATGCGCTTGCCCTTCACATCCGTGTTGAGCGCAGAGGTAAAGTCCGCCGTCAAATTGGGGACGGAGGTGGAATCCTGCGCATCGTATCCGCAGATAGCCTCCATGACCAGCGCGCTGTCCTCTACTGTTTTGGTAAGAGGCCCGATCTGATCGAGCGACGATGCGAACGCCACAAGACCGTAGCGCGATACGCGCCCGTAAGTGGGCTTCATGCCCACTACGCCGCAGAACGCGGCAGGTTGGCGAACGGAACCGCCCGTATCCGAGCCAAGCGCAAACGCCGCCTCGTCCGCCGCAACCGCCGCGGCGGAGCCGCCGGAGCTTCCGCCCGGCACGCGGGATAAATCGCGCGGGTTGCGCGTGACTTGCACGGAGGAATTTTCGGTGCTTGAACCCATGGCGAACTCATCGAGATTCGCCTTCCCGAGGAACACACAGCCTTTCTGTTCCAGCTTTTTCACCGCAGTTGCGTCGTAGGGCGACACAAAATTGTGCAGTATGCGCGAGGCGCAGGTGGTTTTGCCCCAGGTCGTGCACAGGTTATCCTTCAACGCGGCGGGCACGCCCGCAAGCATTGGAAGAGCCTCTCCCGCCGCCCTGCGGCGATCGATTTCTTCTGCCTGTGAAAGTGCCTGATCCGCTGCGACCGAAAGGTACGCCTGCACATCCTGATCGACGGCTTCTATTCGCTCGATATACGCCGCAGCGGCCTCGCGGGCGCTCAATTCTTTTTTCTGCAGCGCGGCGCCAAGGGCGGCCGCGCTCATGCGCGTAATTTTCTCCATGCGCTTCCCCTCCCTTACTCGATTGCCCCGGGCACGCGGATGTAATCCCCATGCCTGTCGGGCACGTTTTTCAAAAGCGCGTCGCGATCGACCGCATGCACCTCATCCTTGCGGAAAACATTTTTGAGCGGCGCGACATGCGCGGTGGCGGGTATGCCGGAGGTATCCAGCCCGTCGAGCTGGCCCGCGAACGCGATGATGGAGGAAAGCTCCTGCTTCATGGCGGAAAGCTCCTGCCCGGAAAGCTCCAGACTTGCAAGCTGCGCCACATAGCCGACATCCCACGTATCCGCAGCCTGCTTCTGCTTGGCTGCGGCAGCGGGTTCTTTGGCGCTCTGTTCCGGCACGTCGCCCGTGAGCAGGTGCAATTCCTTAAGTTGTATGTCGTCCACAATATCCGGCGCGCTGGTCATGAGGCAGCGCGCATCCTTTGTTTTGGGGAAGGCGGTAATATCACGAAGCGACTCCGCGCCCATAAGCAGCATGACCAGACGGTCAAGGCCGAACGCGAACCCCGCATGCGGCGGCGTGCCGTAACGGAAAGCGCGAATGAAATAACCAAACCGGCGCTGCGCATCTTCTTCACTAAAGCCCAGCGCGCGGAACATCTCCGCCTGCGCGTCAGCACGGTGGATACGCACGCTGCCGCTGCCCAGTTCCACACCGTTCAGTACGATATCGTACGCCTGCGCACGCACGCGGCCGGGATTGGAAAACAGATAGGGCATATCTTCCTCATACGGCATGGTGAACGGATGATGCATGGCTACCCAGCGTTTTTCTTCCTCGGAATACTCGAACTCCGGAAAATCCGTAACGACGAGGAATGCATATTCGTTTTTATCGCGCAGATTGAACATATCCCCAAGTTCCAGACGAAGCCCGCCCAGCGTGCGGCGCACAGTGGAAAGCTTATCGGCACAGAAGAGTATGAAATCGCCCGGCTTTGCACCCATGCGCTCGATCAATGCGTTCCAGACATCGTCCGAGAAATACTTAGGCAGTATGGAGTTGATGGTGCCGTCCTCACGCAGCAGTATCCACGCCATGCCCTTCGCGCCGTAGCTCATGGCGCGGGCGGTCAGCTGCTCGATTTCCGTTTTTGAAAAACGCGCCCCGCCCTTTACATTGATGGCGCGCACCACAGCGCCCTTCTGGGCGGCCTGCGTAAACACGGCAAACGAGCTTTGCGCCGCAATATCGGTAATGTCTACAATAGGCATACCGAAGCGGATATCCGGCTTGTCGCTGCCGTAGGTATCCATGGCCTGTGTCCATGTCATGCGCGGGAAGGCTTCTTTGATATCGACGTCCTTTACCACCCGCATGATGTGCTTGAACAGCTTTTCGAGGTGTACGAGTACATCCTCCTGCGTCACAAAGGAAAGCTCCATATCAAGCTGCGTGAATTCAGGCTGACGGTCCGCGCGCAAATCCTCGTCGCGGAAGCAGCGTGCAACCTGATAATACCGATCCAGTCCGCCCACCATCAAGAGCTGCTTGAACTGCTGAGGGCTCTGCGGCAGCGCATAGAACGTGCCGGGGTGCACGCGGCTGGGTACCAGATAATCGCGCGCGCCTTCGGGCGTGCTTTTGGTGAGTATGGGCGTTTCCACATCCACAAAGCCGTCCGCATCCAGATAATCGCGCGCGGCTTTGACGACCTTGTGCCGAAAGCGCAGCGCTTCCTGCATGGCGGGACGGCGAATATCCAAAAAGCGGAACTCCATGCGCAGCTCTTCGCGTACGCGAGCGCCTTCATCGAGTTGGAACGGGAGAGGGTCCGCCTCGCTTAAAAGAGAAAGCTTATCCGCAGCAAGCTCTATGGTGCCGGTTTCGAGCTTGGGGTTATACGTTTCCTCGTCGCGGATGCGAAGCTTTCCTTCAAACTGCATGACGGATTCAAGCTTAACGCCCTCGGCGGCGGCAAATTCCGCAGCGCTTAAAAGCCCGGCGTTGCAAACCACCTGCAGCGTGCCTTTGCAATCCCTCAAATCAAGGAATATGACGCCGCCCATATCGCGCTTGTGGCAGACCCAGCCGCACACCGTGACCCGTTCCCCTACCTGCGCTTCGCGCAGCGCGCCGCAATACGCAGTCCTGTACATATTGCTCCTCCCTTCGTCATAAAAGACGTAAAATTCAGCCCATTTTGGGTAAATAAAAACAGCCCTTCCTCCCTGTTTTGGGACGAAAGGCTGTGCCTTACGCGGTACCACCCAATGTGACGCAAATGCGCCCGCTCAAATAACGACGGCCAACTTACGGCATATCGTTTCCGGCAGTAACGGGCCGGGCGCGTCTGAGCCTACTCGCAAAAGCTTTCGGTCAGCGACTCTGAGCTGTTCTTCCTCCGCGAAGTCCGTGCCGCACTTGCACCTGTGTGCGGCTCTCTGTAACATCCCGCGCGGGCTACTCGTCTCTTCATCGTCGTTTTAGGATACATAGTATTCTCGTAGTATAGACCTCGCTATACGCGGTTGTCAATATATTTGGAGACGATTTTAAACAGCTTATTTTTGGGCATTTTGCGCCCTCAAAATTGAACGCCGGCCTCATAAAGCGCCGCGCGGAGTCGACCGATATCGCGCCGGTAAACAAAGCCACGCATGCCGCAGTAATCCGCCGCCTCAATGTTGAGTGCCATATCGTCAATGAAGAAGCAATTCTCCGGCTCAAGATTGAATTTGTCAAACAGCAGCCAGAATATGGCAGGGTCCGGCTTTAATAGCTCCACGTCGCAGGAAACGAGCAAGCCATCCATCAGTTCAACAGAAGGAATGCGCTTTTTATAATCATAGAACCGTTTGCTGGCGTTGGAAAGAAGGTATACGCCAAGCCCTGCGCGCTTGCAGTCGAGTATAAGCTTTGTAATATCCTGATCCGACTCGGAGCCTTCAAATATATTGTTGAACACATGCTCCATAGCGTTATGCAGCCGGACCGGAAGGTTCTTCGCTATACGGCGCTTCACTTCATCCTCTTCAAGCGTGCCGCGGTCGAACATAATCCACTCGCGCGAGAAAAACACCTCGTGCCGGAACAAAAAACGATCTTCCTCCGGTACGCCGGCGTTCACCATCATGACATCCGGTTCAAAGGGGATGAGCACATTGCCCATATCGAATATGACGCTGCGTATCAATCCGCCGCCTCCTTTTTCTTGCACCGAAAATACCAACCGTTGGCCCTATACCCTGATGCCCGCCTTGCGCATGCTGCTGCGCAGCCGCTCCACGTTGCGGCGGAACACGAACCCCCGCATGCCGCAGTATTCGGCAGCCTCCACATTGGATGGCACATCGTCTATAAAGAAGCAGGTTTCGGGTTTGATGCCGAACCGCTCAAAAAACAGGTTGTATATCGCGGGGTCTGGCTTGAGCAGCTTGACTTCGCACGAAACGAACACGCCGTCCATTAGCGAAATGGCCGGGATCATATGCTGTTTCTCATAAAACCGCGTACTCGCGTTGGAAAGCAGGTAGGTCTGATAGCCCGCGTTCTGGCATTCGTTCACCAGATCATACATCTCTAAAAAAGGGTTGGTGCCTTCGTACACATGCTCTATGAAATACCCCACGCAGTTATGCAGATGTTCCGGCAAATTCTCGCATATACGCCGTATGGCTTCTTCTTCTTCCATGGTCCCGCGATCCATCGCCTGCCACTCCTGCGAATGCACGACCTCCATCCTGAACAGTTCATAATCCTCTTCCGGCACGCCGGCGTTCTGCATCATGAATTTGGTTTCAAACGGAATGAGCGTATTGCTCATGTCAAACACGATGTTGTGAATCAAATCTGCTACCCCTCTTGTATTGTTCCTGCCGTATTCTGTGAAACCCATATATACGGCAACGCATGGAGTATACCCCATAAATCGTCACGGCGCAATACGCGCGCAGCTGCCAAAAACAACCGCATGCCGGCTTCCCGCAGCCGCGGATAGTGCTGCGGGTGCGGGCCTTTTTCCTTGCGCGGGCAGGCAAATCCGGCTATAATGGTTGTGCGCATACGCGCATCTCTTGTATTTGGAGGGGGAACGGATATGGCCGAAAAGAAACGGGTATTCAGCGGAATTCAGCCGTCCGGCGGCTTAACGCTGGGCAATTACATAGGCGCCCTTCGCAACTGGGCAAAAATGCAGGAGGATTACGAAGCCTATTACTGCGTGGTGGATCTGCACGCCATCACCGTACGGCAGGACCCGGAGGACTTGCGGCGCAGAGCCATCGAAACAATGGCGCTGCTGATTGCCTGCGGCATCAGCCCCGAAACTTCCACCGTATTCATACAGTCCCACGTCAGTGCGCACGTGGAGCTTGCGTGGGTATTATCCTGCAACACGTATATGGGCGAGCTTTCCCGCATGACGCAGTTCAAGGATAAATCCGCCCGCCATTCCGACAATGTCAACGCGGGCCTGTTCACCTATCCGGTGCTCATGGCGTCGGACATTCTGCTCTATCAGGCGCACTTCGTGCCGGTGGGCGCGGATCAAAAGCAGCACGTAGAGCTTACGCGCGACGTCGCCCTGCGCTTTAACAAGGCGTACGGCGAAACCTTCACCGTGCCCGAGCCGTATATCCCGCAGGTCGGCGGCAGAATTATGAGCCTGCAGGACCCGACCAAAAAGATGAGCAAATCCGACGATAACCCCAACGCCTACATCGCGCTCTTAGACAGCCCCGACGTCATCGTCAAGAAGTTCAAGCGCGCCGTGACGGACAGCGAAAACTGCATCGCATACGATGAGGAACGCCCGGGCGTTTCGAACCTTCTGGCCATTTACTGCACTTGCACGGGCAAGGATATGGAAACAGCGGTGAACGAGCTTACGGGCAAGGGATACGGCGGGTTGAAGGCCGCAGCGGCAGATGCCGCGATCGCTGTGTTGGAACCGCTGCAGAAGAAATATTTCCACGTGCTCGAAGAACGCACTTACCTCAACGACTGCATACGCGCGGGCGCAACCAAGGCTGCATCCGTAGCCGAAAAAACGCTGCGGGACGCGTACCAGAAAGTCGGATTCAATTCCTTCTCGTTATAGGTCAAACATTGCGAAATTCAAAAGCGGCCCAATGGGCCGCTTTTTTTGCCATAATTTATGCTACACGATACAGAAACTCCTTAAGCTTGGCTATGCGGGAAATCAACCTGCCGTCAGTTCTGCAAACAGCGCCAGAAACTCTTGCTTTACCGCCCCAAACGCCCGCTCCGAATAATCCGGCTCGCTGAAAAGAACTGGCGTCTCTTTAAACAGCGTTTCCCCCAGCAGATGCACGAATTCATGATACAAAAGGGCGTCGTCAATCTCTGCAATCGCCGGGTGCTCCCCCGCCGCGCCGAATTTCAGATAAATCATATCCTGCAGCCGCTTTTCAATTTCCACATACTGCGGCAGAAATCGTTTGACGGGCCTTGTCACGTCGCTCATGTACGCTTCGCTCGCGTCATGAAGCAAACAGGCAAGCTGCACCTCGCGGGAAAGCCCCCTTGCTTTTGCCTCCAGCGCGCAGTTGATACAATGCTGCGCGACGGAATAGAAGCTGTTAAAATGCCCGTTCGCCCTGCACAGGTAGCAGAGCGCGTGCGCGATATCCTTGATATGGATATCCGCCTCTATGGGTTCCTGCGGCGTAAAGCGCACATGGGAATTCGTTGTAATGCAGTTTACCGAAAGCATTCTTTCCATTGAGTATTGACCTCATCTGTATCCATGCCATGTAATCCGTATATCATATCATATTTTCGTATGCTTTTCTTAAGCTTTCAAGCCAAACGAAGCCCCGCGTTTTCGCGGGGCTTCAGATGGAGAGATATCATAAAGTTCGCAGCCCGAGCGGAGCTTAAAATCCGCCCCAGCCGCAGCGGGAATCAAAGCCGCCATGCGGCCCGCGCCTCTCCATTTTGCGCATGAAAAACTCATGCAGCTTGCGCATGCGGTCAAACCCCGCCCCGTCCTGCATGCCGCCAAAACCGGGGAACATATCGTCCGCCTCGCCGTCCGGCCCCACCTTTTTCTGAAGCTCCGCGTTAATACGGGCCAGATAACCGGCCATGGCTGCCTTTTCTTCCTCACTGAGCACATCGAACGCGCCGTCAAATTCCATAAATTCCGCCGCTTCCTTTTTGCCCAGATCGGTCAGTTCCACCACCTTTTCACTGGAATCGGCTTCGTAAACGATATACCCTTTGTGCGCAAGGCCCAGCAGCACTTCTTCCGCGGCAGGCATCCTGCGCCCTAGCTGTGCCGTCAGTTCCGCGGCCTTGATACCCGGATGCATTTTGATCATGTGCAGCAGCCGTTTGCGCCAGGCATCCTCCCTGTCGCCATTAAGAAAACTGCGCATCTTTTCGCGGCGAAGGAAACGGACAAGCCGTGCAAATTGTTCCGTCAAACCGGCTTGCGCCGTAAGTTCCTTACCGTTTTCAAATTCCCTGTTATTCATGTTCAATACCTCCAATAGTGATCATTTTTTTAGTTCGTTAACGGTTCTTTTCAGTCCTTGCGAAGAACAGCGTGCCTACCAGGGGGATAATTTCGAGTTCGAGCCGTACGCCCGTTCCAAATGCCCAGCCTGAAATAAATAACCTCCGTTCCTGTTTGCAGGCTCATTGTATGGCCGCAAAATGAACGGAGGTTGAATGCTGTTTGAACCGAGTGTTAACGGAAATGGGCTTTAGCGTTTCTTCGGAAGGGATACCGTAAATACGCTGCCCTTGCCGGGTTCGCTTTGCACCGTCACTGTCCCGCCATGCAGTTCCACGATTTTTTTCACCAGCGAAAGCCCCAGCCCGTTGCCGCCAAGTGCTCTATCGCGGGCCTTATCCGCTTTATAAAACCGTTCAAAAACATGTACCAGATCCTCTTTGGAGATACCTACGCCGGTATCGGATATCCGGCATACGATTTCTTCGGCGCCGTTCTCAAGCGATATGTCGATTTCCCCTCGTTCCGGCGTAAACTTGACGGCGTTGTACAGAAGGTTGATCCAAACCTGACTGAGCAGACCTTCATCGCCGTTATAGACAGTTTTTTCAAGATCGAGTGAAAACTCTATGCTTTTTACGGACCACTGCGGTTCCAGCATGAGAACGGTATGCTGAATCTGCTTATCCAGCGAGAACTCCGCCGCATGCAGAGGCTCGTCGCTGCCTTCGAGCGACGAAAGTCGAAGCAGATTGTCGCTCAGCCTTGAAAGCCGCCGGGCTTCGGTTTCGATGATATCGATATAGTGCGCTCGCTGGTCATGCGTGAGCGTATCGCTCTTTAAAAGCGCGGCAAACCCACTGATGGAAGTAAGCGGCGACTGTATTTCATGGGATACGTCTGAAATAAAATCCTGCCGCAGTTTTTCCATGGAACCCAGTTCCCGCGCCATTTTATTGACGCTTTCCGCCACTTCCGAAAACGGATTATGTTCATCAATACGTATGAGCACGCTGAAATCGCCGCGGGCGATGCGATCGAGTGCCTCCAGCGTCTCATTGATAATCCCGCTGCGCAACTTATCAAGATGCGGCTTTCCGAGCCTTCTGCCGCCATATATCAGCATCAGACGGATTGCGCCCATAAACAGCAGATACCCGATAAGACCGGAGATAATATGCGAATAGAATGGCGGCGGCGTGCCAGTCCACCGATAAATAGGCAGCGACAGCCAGTACCCCGCCGCAAAAAGCGCTGAGAATATAAAAAGCATCAGCGGAAATCGCAAATACCATTTCCGCATGTACCGCAAGTGCTCCCGGTCCAGTCTCATGTAAGTACCTCCAGCCGATAGCCAAGGCCGCGCACGGTCGCGATGCGAAAGCCAAACTGTTCGGGAGGAAAGCGATCGCGGATGCGGTGGATGTGCACATCCAGCGTTCTCTCGTTGCCCTCGAAGTCGTACCCCCAAATGTCCTCGATCAGTTGATCCCGCGTGAACGTTTTTCCCGGCATGGAACCAAGCTTGAACAGCAATTCAAACTCCTTCATGGGGATATCGTCGTTTTCCGGGCCCGCCGCCCCACCGCCGGATACGGTGTAGCTGTTTTTATCTAAAATCAGCCCGCCGATTTCCACTGTCTGCGAAGACGCAATTTTATAGCGTTTGAGCAGTGCTTTGACACGCAGTATAAGCTCTATTCCTTCAAAGGGCTTGGTCAGGTAATCGTCCGCGCCGGCGCTGAAGCCTTTCACTTTTTGGCTGATTTCGCCTCTGGCTGTCAGCATGAGTATGGGAAGGTTTTCGTGATACTGCCTCGCCAAACGACAGAATTCAAAGCCGTCCATGCCCGGCATCATCAGGTCGAGCACGCACAGATCGACTTTGCTGTCATCCAGCTTTTTAAGCGCCTCTCTGCCGTTTTCGGCTTCGATTACAGTGAAGCCCTCGTTGCACAGCAGCGTTCCCGCAAGCTCCCGAATATACGGATCGTCGTCTATGACCATGACGGCAGCCATGCGTTCCTTCCCCCCTTGTATTTCTAATTCATATTGTACCAGTAATGTGAACGCTGATTAAACCCATGTGCATCCGCATTCGAAAAATACTTCTTGCGGAACAAAAGGAATGGTATACTATATCAAACAAAAATTGATAGATTGTGAGCCATCTTATGAGCGAAAAAGCCTGGGAAGTATCCATCGCCCGCTGCGGCGATTACGAGCATGATACTCTAAAGGATGCTCTTGTTACGGCGCTTGCCCCCATAGGCGGCCTCGATTGGGTGCAGCCGGGCATGAAGATCGCCGTCAAAGCCAATCTTTTGATGCCTTCAAAAGCCGAAAGGGCGGCTACGGTACACCCGCAGTTTGCCTCGGTGCTGTGTGAGCTGTTGATTGAAAAAGGCGCGTCCGTCGTGCTGGGTGACAGCCCCGGCGGCCCGTTCAGTGCCGGGTACCTGAATACCGTTTATTCGGCAACAGGCATGAAGGAAATTTTAAAAACCGGCGCTGCGCTCAACGAAGACATGACGTACCGCAATATCAGTTGCCCCCAAGCAATCGTCGCAAAGGAACTGCAGATCACAAGCTATCTGATGGAAGCCGACGCGATTATAGATCTGTGCAAAATTAAAACACACGGCTTTATGGCGTATACCGGAGCCTGTAAAAATCTGTTTGGCGCTATTCCGGGCACACGTAAATCCGAATACCATTACCTGTATCAGGCGCGCGAAAAATTTGCGGATATGCTGGTGGATATCTGCGAACTGCTCAAGCCGCGCATTTCCATCGCGGACGCAATAATCGCAATGGAAGGAAACGGACCATCGGGCGGCACCCCCCGTTTTATGGGCGCGATACTTTGCTCGTTCAACCCGCATGCGCTGGATTTCGCCGCCGCGCATCTGATGACAATGGGTATGGACGACGTCCCCACTCTGCGCGCGGCGCATAAACGGGGCCTTATTCCGGACGATTTATCCGGCATTCATATATACGGTGATCTTGAATCGTTCGTCATACCCGATTTCAAGCTCGTTCCCAAATACGACGCGCACAAATCGGAGACTTCTTTGGGAAGCAAACTGTTTCGCGGCATGTTCGCAAGCCGCCCCGCCATCGATACGGCGGCCTGCGTAGGCTGCGCCGAATGTGCCAACATATGCCCCGCGAAGGCCATTACCATCAGCAATAAGCGCGCGCAAATACAAAAAAGCAAATGCGTTCGCTGCTTCTGCTGCCAGGAATTCTGCCCAAAGGGAATCATCACCGTACAGCGGCCGTATGTTGCAAGGATGCTGGACCGTCAGGCACGAAAATAACCGCCGCTTTGGTCTTCCTCATTTGGCGTTTCTCTCGCCCGGCAGCGGGGTATACATTTTTCATGGGTAAAACATCCTGGATGAATCGGGGGAAACATATTGAAACTGAAAAAATTCTTTGAAGCGCACCCCCTGAACCATAAGGCGATGGAATTCCTCAAATATCTGGGGCCCGGCCTGCTGGTGACGGTAGGGTTTATAGACCCCGGCAACTGGGCGTCCAACATCGCGGCAGGCTCAAGTTACGGCTACGCGCTGCTGTGGATGGTGACGCTTTCCACGATCATGCTCATTCTGCTGCAGCACAACGCGGCGCATCTTGGCATCGTAACAGGCAAGTGCCTTTCAGAAGCCACAACACAAAACGTTCGTCCGTGGCTTCGCAACATCATTTTGTTTTCGGCGATGGCTGCGGCGGTATCGACAGCGCTTGCAGAAATACTCGGCGGCGCGATTGCGCTCAATATGCTGTTCCGCATCCCCATTAAGCTTGCCGCACCCCTGATTACGGCGGCAGTGTTATGGATGCAGTTTGCGAATTCCTACAAAAAGATAGAAAAGATCATCATAGGGTTTGTCTCGCTCATTGGGCTTTCGTTTTTATATGAAATCAGCATTGTGCAGATTGGCTGGACGCAAGCTTTGACAGGCTGGGTAACCCCCGCGTTTCCCAAGGGCGCCATGCCCATTATCATGAGCGTGCTGGGCGCGGTCGTGATGCCCCACAACCTGTTTCTGCACTCGGAAATCATACAAAGCCGGCAATGGAATTTGCAGGATAAGTCGGTCATTGAGAAGCAGCTCAAATTCGAGTTTACGGATACGCTCGTATCCATGCTGATTGGTTGGGCGATCAACAGCGCCATGATACTCATGGCGGCAGCCACTTTCTTTGCCAACAATACAGTGGTGACGGATCTTTCGCAGGCGCAGGAAATGCTACAGCCGCTGCTTGGCAACGCCGCGTCGGTGGTATTCGCGCTGGCCCTGCTGTTTGCGGGCATATCTTCGAGCATGACGGCAGGCATGGCGGGCGGCTCCATTTTTGCTGGCCTGTTTGATGAGCCTTACGATATTTCCGATACGCATACCAAAACCGGCGTGCTGATCACAATGGTCGCGGCGACCGTGGCGATACTGTTTATTTCGTCTCCGTTTGACGGACTCATTTATTCGCAGATGCTGCTGAGTATACAATTGCCCATCACGATATTCACATTGATTTATCTGACCTCTTCCAAGAAGGTCATGGGCGAATACGCGAATACCAGGCTTGATAAGATATTGCTTTGGATGGTGGGGCTGACGGTGACTGGGCTGAATATTGCGCTGCTGATCAGTTATCTGTAATAAGTCGGGACTTATTTACAAGGTATCGCCGCCTTCGTCGGCGACGACTGATTTTTTTATTATAAAGCGGGAGGGCTCCGCCCCCCGCGCCCCCTTAAATACGGATACAACGTAAATCACATGATACACGCTTAATAGAAACAGCTTTCTTATTATGATTGCACCCAACTATTCTGTATAAAATCAAATTCGGCGATTCATTCGCCGAATTTGCAAAAGAATGCCGCCATGAGCGGCATTCTAACCTACAGAAATTCCAAAGCCAAAGTCCGCAGGACTTTGGCTTTGATTATTATGCGTATACCTGCTGCGCGTAGCGTACGGCGGCCATGGCGTCGCGGCCGTAGCTGTCCGCACCGATTTTCTTGGCATAGGAGTCTGAAAGCACTGCGCCGCCAACCATCACTTTGCAGTTTGGCGCTTTCTGGCGAAGCAGTCCGATTGTCTTTGCCATGCTGCCGACCGTAGTCGTCATGAGTGCGGAAAGCCCCACCAGTTTGGCGTCGTGCGCAATCACGGCATCCACGACTGCGGCGGTGGTCACGTTTTTGCCCAGATCGATAACGCGGAACCGGTAGTTTTCCAACAGCGCCTTCACGATGTTCTTGCCGATATCGTGCACGTCGCCTTCTACAGTGGCGAGCACCACGCAGCCCAGATCTTCGCCGTCCTGCGCGCTCATGGCGGCGCGCACCACCTCGAACGCAGCCTTGGCGGCATCCGCGCTCATCAGTAGCCGGGGCAGAAACAGCTTGCCTTTTTCAAACGCTTCCCCCACCCCGTTGAGCGCAGGGATCAGCATGGTATCGATCACCTCAAGCGGCGGCTGCGTTTGCAGCGCCTGCTCAGCGAGAGTTTTCGCCTGCTGCTTGAGCCCCTGCCACACCGCCTGCTCCAGAGTAGGCGTCAGGCTTTCGCCCTGTGCGGGCGGGGTTTGCGCAGAAGAAGCGCCACCCTGCGGGGAGGAACCTGCCGGCGGGGTCGGCGGGGTGCGGTCGGCGTAAGCCGCGATAAAATCCGAACACTGATCGTCGCGCCCAAGCAGTGTCTGTGCGCTGCGCCACGCATCCATCATTGCCTCGGCGTGCGGGTTCATGATGGCGGCGTCCAGCCCTGCGCCCATGGCGAGCGTAAGGAAATTCGCGTTCAACAGCTCCCGCGCGGGCAATCCGAAGGAAACATTGGAAACGCCAAGCGAGGTTCGTACGCCGAGTTCCTGTTTGACGCGCCGAAGCGTTTCTAGCGTGACCGCGGCGTTCTGCTGCCCGGCGGATATCGCCATGGTCAGCGTATCCACCACGATATCCTTGGGTTCAATGCCGTATTTCCCCGCGTGCTCCACGATGCGGCGGGCGATAGCGAGCCGCTCCTCCGCCGTTTCGGGAATGCCCGTTTCATCAAGCGTGAGCGCCACGACCAGCCCGCCGTATTTCTGTACGAGTGGGAACACGGCGTCCATACTGGACTGCTTGCCGTTGACGGAATTGACCATCGCTTTGCCGTTATAGAGCCGCATGCCGCGCGCAAGCGCCTCCGGGTCGGCCGTATCCAGCTGCAGCGGCAGGTTGGTCATACCCTGCACTTCCTGCATGACTTCCGTCAACACGGCGGGTTCGTCCAGCCCCGGCACGCCGACATTGATATCCAGCATCTGCGCGCCGTGCTTCTTCTGCAGCAGCGCCTCGTCCAGCACATAATCGATATCCCCTTCCAGCAGCGCCTTTTTGAAGCGCGGTTTGCCGGTGGGGTTGATGCGTTCGCCGATGAGCACGGTAGACCCGTTCAGGTATACTGCGCGGCCGTAACTTGAGGCGACGGACAGGTTCTTTTTCTGTACGGGCAGAGGATCAATACCCTTACACGCCTGTATGAGTGCCGCGATATGCGCGGGCGTTGTGCCGCAGCAGCCGCCCAACATGTGCGCGCCCGAAAGTGCGGCTTCGCGCATGAGTGCGGCAAATTCCTCCGGTCCCACATCAAATACGGTCTTTTTGCTCTCGAGACGCGGCAGACCCGCATTTGGGTTCAAAATGAGCGGCAGCGAGCAGATCTCCCTGAGTTCTTTCAAATAGGGCAGCATCTGCTTGGGCCCCAGCCCGCAGTTGAGCCCCAGCGCGTCCACGCGCAGGCCTTCAAGCAGCGAGACTACGCAATGGATATCCCCGCCCGTCAGCAGCCTGCCGTTGAGATCCAGCGCCACAGTGGCGCACACGGGCAGATCGCAGCTTTCTTTTGCTGCCAGCACGGCCGCCTTGAGCTCGTAAGTATCCGACATGGTCTCAATCTGTACAAAATCCGCGCCTGCCGCCGCGCCCGCTGCAATGGATTCAGAAAACAGCTTGACTGCTTCCTCAAATTCCATATCCCCCAGCGGCTGCATAAGCCTGCCCGTGGGGCCGACATCGAACGCCACGAATTTCTTCTGTGTTCCCATATCCTGCGCAATAGCTTCTTTTGCGCGCAGTACGGCGGCTTCCGCCACCTGCGCGACTGAATACCCCGTGTGCTTGAGCTTGTGCGCGCTGCATCCGAACGTATTCGTGAGTATGATGTTGCAACCCGTCTGCAGATACGCCGTATGGATATCGCGCACCGCATCGGGATGCGTAATGCTCCACACGTCCGGCGATTCGCCGGGGCCAAGCCCCGCCGCCTGCAGCATGGTGCCCATCGCGCCGTCGAAGAACAGCAGTTCTTTGGATAAAGCATCTAAAAAGGCCATGTCAGTTGCTCCTTTTGGTTTGTCGGATAGGAGTATGTTGGGGGCTCTGCCCCAATCCCCCGCCAAGGGCCGTAACGGCCCTGAGTGGGAGCTCGGGGGCCGAAGCCGAGCGCTGCCTGTGACAGAATAAGCGAGGCGAAGGCCCAGTGAGCAAGGGAGAATAAGCCTTAAGGCTTAGGCGACCATTGCGAACTGTGGGTCCGCTAGGCAAAGCCCTCGAAAAAGTCATTACGTTACGTTCTTCCTAAATGCGCAGTCCGTCTTTTCGCAAGCCGCGCAGCCTTCCGGCGCGCATCCCGCCTTTATGCCGCCGGGCCGGTCCGATATACCGATGACGGCGGTGATGGATTTGGTGGGCGTGAGCATATTGTTCTTGGTGCAGAACAAACCGATGCGCTTTTGCGCATCCAGCATGCGCAGTATGTCCGGCTGATGCTCAAGGCTGAAATCGCCGTATCCCGGCGAAAACCGCGGCTTGAAATACAAAGTGCGCGCTGCAAACGGCTTTTCGTATTCCGCCTGCGCTTCATCGACGGCGCTTTCGAGCAAAGACGCGGCGCAAGCCTGCAAAGCTGCAGCGGCGGGCAAATCCGAGGCGGCAAACTCCTGCATCAGCCGGTCGATACCCGCCCCCAGCGTGGCCGCAAACAGCAGTGCGCTCTCACAGCCCGCGATATGCCGCGCAAGCGCGCGACTTAGTATCGTCAGGCCGGGAAAGGAAACGGTTTCCCCTTCTATTTGCACCGGAAGCTCCAGCGCGATATACTTAAACGAAGCCGCCTGCATCAACTGCGGAACGCAGTCGTAGATGAGCGAACTTGTTTGTTCATCCGGCTCGCCGCGCACACCCAAATATCGAAGCGCTTCCTTATTATCTACCTGCACGATCAACCCGCCTCTATAATGTGGCTGATGTTCTTCATGATCCCCGCCGCGATTTCCGGCCGGTTCATGGTATAAATATGAATGCCGCGCACGCCGTTGGCGATGAGGTCTATGATTTGCTCGGTGGCGTAGGCGATTCCCGCCTGTTCCATGGCGGCAGGTTTATCGCCGAATTTATCGAGAATGCTCAAAAAACGCGGCGGCAGCGACGTACCGCTGAGCTTCACGATTCGCGTGATCTGTTTTTTATTGGTGACGGGCATTATGCCCGCGAGTACCGGCACGGTGATGCCTGCGTCGCGGATGTGGTACAAGAAACGGTACAACACATTATTGTCGAAGAACATCTGCGTGGTCAGAAAATCGCAGCCCGCGTCCACCTTTTCCTTGAGGTGGCGGATATCCTCCCTCTGGCTCGCGCTGGCCGTATGCCCTTCGGGATAGCATGCCCCGCCGATGCAGAAATTGCCGCGCGCCTTGATTTCGCTTACCAGTTCGCTTGCATAAGAATAGTGCCCCGGGGAGGGGAACGCCGCACCCTCCGGGATATCGCCGCGCAGCGCGAGCACGTTGTAAAGCTTGTACTCCGCAAGACCGTCGAGCAGCACGCCGATTTCCTCACGCGTGGAGGATACGCAAGTAAGGTGTGCAAGCGCCCGCCCGCCGCATTGCTCCACATATTCCGCCATGCGGACAGTGTTTTTGGATGTGCCGCCGCTCGCGCCGTATGTGACGCTGACAAAATCCGGAGAGAGCGCCGCCGTTCTGCGCACGACATCTTCCGCCTGCGGCAGATCCCCGTCCTGTTTGGGCGGAAACAACTCACAGGATACCGTGACGCGTCCCGCATTGAGCATATCGCGTATGAGCATATTGAAACCTTCCCGTGCGCCGATGGAAACGGCCGCACAATAAAAATATGTAAGTATGTAAAAGCCCCGCCTCGCGTTGCGAGACAGGGCGTATATATCCCCTGGCCTTTATGCCTACTAGGCCCGCAGCGCGACAACTGGTGCGGAACGCATAGTCCCGCACATGGGCATCATCATGCTGCAGAGAAAACCCGGCATGTTCCGGCTCCTTCCATTCCCTTTGTATGCATGGTAATGCATACAAAGGGCGTTGTCAAGCGCGTTCTTAGCCTGTTATGAACAAAAACAAGGTTGCACATTTTGCATAAAAATCAAACAGATTAAATAAATATCCATAATTCTGTTGACATTACACGTTTAAAATGTATAATTATGAGCAAACGATGTATTGAGGCATACAATGACCAAAGTATTTATTGACGGACGGGAAGGCACGACGGGCCTTCGGATACAGGAACGGCTGAGCGCGTTTGCGGATATTTCCCTGCTGACGCTCGACGATACACGGCGCAAGGACTCCTCTGCGCGGCGCGATCTGCTGCACGAAGCCGATATCGCGTTCCTGTGCCTGCCTGACGACGCGGCAAAAGAATCCGCCGCGCTTGCAGAAGGCGCAAAAGTCCGCATCATAGACGCTTCCACCGCGCACAGGACGGCGCAGGGCTGGAGCTACGGCTTCCCGGAACTGTCCAATGCGTACGCGGATGCCATCAAAAGCGGTTCGCGCATTGCGGTGCCCGGTTGCCACGCAAGCGGCTTTCTGGCGCTCGCTTACCCGCTCATTGCCGCGGACGCAATCGATCCTTCCGCGCTGTTAAACTGTTTTTCACTGACAGGTTACAGCGGCGGCGGCAAAAAAATGATCGCGGAATACGAAAACGCTGCACGCGGCATCGAATACGCGGCGCCGCGCCAGTACGCCACGGCGCAGTCGCACAAGCATCTGCCCGAAATGCGATACCATGCAGGATTATTGCAGCCGCCCATATTCAACCCCGTCGTAGCGGATTTTTATGCAGGCATGCTGGTCAGCGTACCGCTGCACGCAAGCAGCCTGAAAAAGCAGCTTACGCCACAAGATATTCAATCCATATACGCGGAACACTACGACGGCTGCAAGCTGATAAACGTTCATCCCTACGCGCTTGAAAATCTCGCCCTCTCGGCCAACACCCTCGCAGGCAGCGATCGTATGGAAATCCGCGTGGAAGGCCAAGAAGACCGCATCACGCTGTTCGCCCATTTCGATAATCTGGGAAAAGGCGCTTCGGGCGCGGCGATACAGTGCATGAACATCATGCTGGGCAGGGATGAAACAGCGGGGCTGGCGCTCTGATTACACAAAGAATTGAATTTGCATCCAAAGGGGGACTGCATATGAAGACAATTTCGGGCGGCGTGTGTGCCGCAAAGGGATTTCGGGCCGCGGGGATACACTGCGGACTGCGGAAAAACAAAACGGCAAAGGATCTGGCGCTCATCGTCAGCGACGTAAGGGCTGCCGCCGCCTCCGTTTACACCACCAACCTTGTGAAGGGCGCGCCGATACTCGTAACGAAGGAAAACATTGCAGACGGCATGGCGCAGGCCATACTCTGCAACAGCGGAAACGCCAACACCTGCAACGCGGACGGCATGGACATCGCCCACAAAATGTGCGCGTCCTGCGCCAAGGAACTGGGAATCCCTGCGACGGATATCGTAATCGCCTCCACCGGCGTGATCGGCCAGCCTTTGCCCATCGCGCCCATCGTAGCCGGTATGCCCGCGCTCGTCGCGGCGCTCGGCAATGATAAGAGTCTGGAAGCGGCGCAGGCCATCATGACGACCGACCTCGCGGTAAAGGAAATTGCCGTATCGTTTGAACTCGGCGGAAAAGAATGCCGCATCGGCGGTATTGCCAAGGGTTCCGGCATGATACACCCCAACATGGCGACCATGCTGGTATTTGTGACGACGGACGCCGCCATCTCCCCCGCCATGCTGCAGAAGGCGCTTTCCCGCGATATACTCGATACCTTCAATATGGTCAGCGTGGACGGCGACACCTCCACCAACGATATGGTGAGCGTGCTCGCAAACGGCATGGCCGGCAACAGTGAAATCACCGCCGAAGGCGCCGAGTACGACGCGTTCTGCGCAGCTTTGCGCGAAGTGACGTCCTACCTGTGCCGGTGTATCGCGAAGGACGGCGAGGGCGCCACAAAGCTTATCACCTGCGCTGTTTCGGGCGCAAGCTCGGATACCATCGCGCGGACTGTCGCCAAATCCGTCATCTGCTCCAGCCTGTTCAAGGCGGCGATGTTCGGTGCGGACGCCAACTGGGGCCGCGTACTGTGTGCCATTGGCTACGCGGGCGTTGACGTCAATATCGACGCGGTAGACGTATCCTTCGCCTCCGCCGCAGGGCGCGTGGACGTGTGCAAAAACGGCAGGGGTATTCCCTTCTCCGAGGAAATCGCCAAGACCGTGCTGCTTGAGAAGGAAATCGACGTGCTCGTCTGTCTCAACAGCGGCAGCAGTTCCGCCACCGCCTGGGGCTGCGACCTGACCTACGATTACGTGAAAATTAACGGAGACTATAGGTCATAAGGGATACTTGAGGGCTCCGCCCTCAAGCTCCCGCTTAGGGCCGTAACGGCCCTAAGAACCCTCCCACAGGCGGCATGCCGCCTGTGAAGGGGATTTCCAAGGGACGTGTCCCTTGGATGAGTCAGAGCCGCGCGCCGCCTGAGGCGGATGAAGCGCGGTGGCAGACCAGTGAGCAAAGGAACGCTAGGAGACGGCCCCTGCCGCGGCGCAGCGCGGCTATTGCGAACTGGGATCGGGGGCAAAGCCCCCGCCAGTATAAATGAAAGAGGCCAACTATGATGATCAGCAACGCGCAGAGGGCGGAAATCCTCATACAGGCGCTGCCCTATATACAGAAATACAACAACAAGATCGTCGTCGTAAAATACGGCGGCAACGCCATGGTCAGCGAAGAACTCAAACAGGCCGTGATGGGCGATATCGTGCTGTTATCGCTCATTGGCGTAAAGGTCGTGCTCATTCACGGCGGCGGGCCGGAAATTTCCGACCTGCTCAAGCGCGTGGGCAAGAAAAGCGAATTTGTGGACGGTCTGCGCGTAACGGATAAAGAGACTGCCGAAATCGTACAAATGGTGCTCGCGGGCAAAATCAACAAGGATCTTGTGAGCCTCATCACGAATATTGGAGGAAAGGCAATCGGCCTTTCCGGCATGGACTGCCGCATGCTTGAAGCAAAGCAGTACGACGAACGTCTCGGCTTTGTAGGCGAGATCGTAAACGTCAACGCGCAGCCCATACTGGATCTTCTGGAAAAGGGCTATATCCCCGTAATTTCCACGGTGGGAACCGACCGCGAAGGCAACACCTACAACATCAACGCGGATACGGCCGCCGCGCGCATAGCGGGCACGCTCAAAGCGGAAAGCTTTATTTCATTGACGGATACTTATGGCCTGCTGCGCGACGTCAACGATCCGTCTTCGCTCATATCGGTGGTGCCGGTGAGCGAAGCGCCGCAGTTGATCCGCGAAGGCGTCATACAGGGCGGCATGATCCCCAAGGTGGAATGCTGCATCGAAGCCATCCGCCGCGGCGTGAAGAAAGTGTTCATCATCGACGGCCGCGTGCCGCACTCGATACTCATCGAAGTGCTCACGGACGAAGGCATGGGGACGATGTTCAAGTAAAGAATTTGTCCTCCCTTAAACCCAAATAAATGATACAAGGAGTTTGTGTTATGACTTCGCGCGAACGTGTCCGTGCCGCCCTTAATCATCAAGAGGTTGATCGTGTCCCCATTGATCTTGGCAGCACGAACGTTTCTGCCATCCACAAAATTGCTTATCAGAATTTACTTGAAAAACTAAACATCAGCCACGAGAACTACCCTTATCTGGAGCGCATGACGCGGCTGGTAGTTCCCTGCGAGGAGGTCCTCACCCATTTTCAAGTCGACACACGCGGCGTGAAACTGGGCAGTTCCGCCTGCAGTGTCGGTAAACAAGTCAACGAAAACCTGTATGTGGACGATTGGGGCATCGGCTGGCAGAAAAGCGCCTCGGCGATTAATTACGAGGGCAGGATATTCCCTCTGGCCAACGCCACAACGCTTGAAGAAGTCAAACAATATAAGTTCCCGCTGCCGGAACAGATTTTTTCGGCAGGGAATGTCCGCGAACAAGCCAAAAACCTGTATGAAAACACCGATTATGCGATCGTCGGCAGCTTTGGGTCCACGGTGTTCATGCGCGCACAAATGCTGCGCGGGTATGAAGAATTCTTCGTTGACCTGATGCTTGAGCCCGACATCGCCGACTACATACTTGATTCGGTCCTTGAAATTCGTCTGGAGGCGCTCAAGACGCTGGTGAAAGAATGCGGCGAGTATCTCGATGTGATCAACATGGCCGACGATCTTGCGTCGCAGACGGCGCCGCTTGTTTCGATGGAAGTTTACCGGCGGTTCATCCGCCCGCGCAATGCCGTGCTGGTGGATTATATCAAATCCCATACCAAGGCAAAGGTGATGTTCCATTGCTGCGGCGCGGTTTCAGATTTTATTGAAGATTTTATCGACATGGGCATTGATATTTTAAATCCGGTGCAGCCGCTGGCAAAAGGAATGGAAACAGCCGCGCTCAAACAAAAATACGGCGATCGAATTTGTTTCTGGGGTGCAATCGATTCGCAATACGCATTGCCGAGCGGCAACCCCGAACTGGTACGGCAAGAGACCAAACGCCGCGTTGACGACCTAAACCGCAATGGCGGATATGTTGCCTGCGCGAGCCATAATATCCAAGCGGATGTAACACCGGAGTGTATTCTGGCGATGTACGAAACTCTTGCGGGAAAATAAACCGCCACTGAAAGGAGAGAAACGCATGACCACCAAGGAACTGGATAAAACCTATATCGCGAACACTTACGCGCGCAACGACGTCGTTTTTGCAAACGGCAGCGGCGCGGAATTGTTTGATGAGGACGGCAAGCGTTATATCGACCTGGGCGGCGGCATCGCGGTCAACTCATTCGGCATAGCGGACAGCGCATGGGCCGACGCCGTGATCGATCAGGTGCGCAAACTGCAGCACATGTCAAATCTCTATTACACACAGCCGCAGTCAAAGCTTGCTAAGCTTTTGTGCGAGCGCACGGGCATGAAGAAAGTATTCTTCTCCAATTCCGGTGCGGAAGCCAACGAGTGCGCCATCAAGGCGGCGCGCAAATATGCTTCGGATCACTACGGCTCTGCCCGCCCCACCATCGTCACGCTGTGGAACAGCTTTCACGGCAGAACGCTTACCACGCTTTCCGCGACCGGTCAGGAAGAATTCCACAAGCACTTCGGGCCGTTTACACCGGGCTTCGTACATGTGCACGCCAATAATATCAAGGATATGCAGTCGGCGCTGCACAAAGGAGACGTCTGTGCCGTCATGATGGAACTGGTGCAGGGCGAAGGCGGCGTATGCGCGCTCGACCGCGCGTATGTGGGCGAAGTCGCGGCCATGTGCAAAAGCAAGGATATTCTTCTGATCATCGATGAAGTGCAGACAGGCAACGGCCGCACAGGCACGCTATATGCTTACGAGCAGTTCGGCATTCACCCGGATATCGTTTCCACCGCGAAGGGTTTAGCGGGCGGCCTGCCCATTGGCGCTACGCTGTTCAATGAGAAAACGCAGGACGTACTGACCCCGGGTGCGCACGGCTCGACATTCGGCGGCAATCCGGTCAGCTGCGCGGGCGCACTTTCCATACTTTCGCGCATTGACGAACCCCTGCTCGAAAGCGTACGTGAAAAGAGCGACTATATCATAAAAGAACTGACCGGCGTGCCGGGCGTACGCTCCGTGACCGGCATGGGGCTCATGCTGGGCATAGCAGTGGATAAGCCTGCCAAGGATATTCTAAAAAGTTGTCTTGGCCGCGGCGTGGTCGTGCTGACCGCAAAGGATAAAATCCGTCTGCTGCCGCCTCTGACCATACCGTTCCCGTTATTGAAAGAAGCCATTTCCATATTAAAGGAGGAGATCGCCAAATGAAGCATTTGCTCAAGCTGTCCGACCTCTCCACACAGGAGATTACGGATATTCTGAACTTGGCCGACCAGCTCAAATTCGAAAACAAGAACGGCACGCAGCATCATCTGCTCGCGGGCAAGACGCTGGGCATGATATTCCAGAAGTCCTCCACGCGTACGCGCGTTTCTTTTGAAACGGGCATGTACCAGTTGGGCGGCATGGCGCTGTTCCTTTCGGCAAACGACCTGCAGATGGGCCGCGGCGAACCCATCAAGGACACCGCGCGCGTGCTTTCGCGCTACCTTGACGGCATCATGATCCGTACCTACAAGCAGCAGGATGTCGAGGATCTCGCGACCTACGGCTCCATCCCCATCATCAACGGACTGACGGATTACGCGCACCCCTGCCAGGTGCTCGCGGATTTGATGACCATACGCGAATACAAGGGTACGCTCAAAGGGTTGAAAATGAGCTTTATCGGCGACGGCAACAACATGGCCAACTCGCTTATCGTGGGCGGCATCAAAATGGGCATGGAAGTCGCGATAGCCTGCCCCAAGGCATACCAGCCCGATGCCGATATCATGAAATGGGCAGCCGAAACCGGCAGCTTCACCTGCACTGAGGATATATTCGAAGCTGCAACCGGCGCTGACGTGCTGGTGACGGACGTGTGGGCTTCCATGGGTCAGGAAGGTGAAGCACAAAAACGCAGAGAAGCCTTCACGGGCTACCAGATCAACGACGCAGTGATGGCCGTGGCGCAGAAAGACGCCATGGTGCAGCACTGCCTGCCCGCGCATCGTGAAGAAGAGATCACCGAGAAGGTGTTCGAGCTGCATGCCGCCGAAATATTCGACGAGGCGGAAAACCGGCTGCACGCGCAAAAGGCGGTTCTTGTAAAGCTTCTCGGCAATAACTGAGGCTTTCACAATAAACGTCATATGGCCGGCGGACGGGTGACAGTTTCCCCTCCGCCGGCTTTTATTATAGATTTTGCTACAAGCCTGCTGTTTGCAGCTACAATGTATCGCCGCCCGGCGGCGACGAAGATATATTTTATTTAATAGTGGGGGCTCCGCCCCCACAACTCCCGAGAACGGACAGTTGCCATCGTCGCCAACTTACCTTGAGGCTTTCAATCCGTCATTTGCAGCGGCATGTACGGTGCAAAATGACACCTTGAAGTGCTTTTGGTGCGACAGGCTTCCTGTGAAACAGGAAACCGAGCACCAAAGGCACGGTGACCATCGTTAAAGTGCCAATGGCACTTTAACGACCCGAAGGGATGGAGGATACAATGAAAACAGCATATCTCGTTCTTTCCAATGGCCGCGTGTTTGAAGGAACACGATTTGGCGCAGAAGGCTCCCCGACCGGCGAGCTGGTGTTTACGACCGGCATGTGCGGTTATATCGAAACGCTCAGCGACCCAAGTTATTACGGACAGATCGTACTGCAAACATTCCCGCTCATAGGCAACTACGGCTTTATTCCGTCGGACATGGAAAGCCGGGGCTGCTTTGTAACGGCGTATGTGACGCGTGAAATCTGCGATCAGCCCAGCAATTTTAGATGCGCTGGCACGGTGGACGCGTTTTTGAAGGAACGCGGCATCCCCGGCATGTATGGTGTGGATACGCGCGAGATCACGCGCATCATACGCGAAACCGGCGTCATGAACGCGCGCATTGTGGATGAAGTCGCCTCCGAAACCATACGGGGGCTTTCGGATTTCGTGATCCGCGACGCGGTTGCCGCTGTCAGCGAACAAAAGCAGCAGGTGTTTAAGCCTGAAGGCGAACGCCGCTTTCGCGTAGCGCTGCTGGATTTCGGCGTGAAACGCAATATCGTGCGCGAACTCAATATCCGCGGCTGCGAGGTGCTATCCTTGCCCTTTGATACCCTTGCAGAGGATATTCTCGCGCTTGCACCCGACGGTATCATGCTTTCAAACGGCCCCGGCGACCCGGCGGAAAACACGGGCGTAATCAAAGAACTTGCGAAGTTAACCGGGCGCGTGCCCATGTTCGGCATATGCCTTGGACATCAGCTGCTTGCGCTTGCGCAGGGCGGAAAAACCATGAAGCTCAAATACGGCCACCGCGGCGCAAACCAGCCCGTAAAGGATATCATAACCGGACGCGTTCATATCACCAGCCAGAACCACGGCTATGCCGTGGTGGCGGATACTTTGCCCGACGGCGCGCGGCTACGCATGGTCAACGCCAACGACGATACTTGCGAGGGTGTGGATTACCCAGAGGCGCGGGCGTTTTCCGTGCAGTTTCACCCGGAGGCGTGCGCAGGCCCCCGGGATACCGCATATCTGTTCGACCGCTTTATCGGCCTGATGGGAGGAGACGCCTATGCCGCTCAATAAAGATATTAAAAAAGTGCTCATGATAGGGTCCGGCCCCATCGTGATCGGCCAGGCCGCCGAATTCGACTACGCGGGTGCACAGGCCTGCAGCGTATTAAAGGACGCGGGGCTCAACGTAGTACTCGTCAACTCCAACCCCGCCACCATCATGACGGATAAAACTCTCGCTGACGAAATCTATCTGGAACCGCTGACGGCGCGCACGGTCAAGCGCATCATCGAAAAGGAACGACCGGACAGCGTATTGGCATCGATGGGCGGGCAGACGGGCCTCACCATCGCCATGCAGCTGCACAAAGAGGGGTTTCTTGGCCGCATGGGCGTTCGCCTCATAGGCACCAACGCCGAGGCCATTGATAAAGCGGAAGACAGACAGCTGTTTAAGGATACCATGCAAAGTATCGGCCAGCCCGTTATTCCTTCGGGCATCGCCACGGACGCGGCGGAAGCCGCCCGCATTGCGGCGGAGATCGGCTACCCCATCATCGTGCGGCCCGCGTTCACGCTGGGCGGCGCGGGCGGCGGCGTGGCGTACGACGAAGCACAGCTTCTTTCCATAGCGAAAAACGGGCTTATGCTCTCCCCCATTACGCAGGTGCTCGTAGAAAAGTATATTTACGGCTGGAAGGAAATCGAGTTCGAGATCATGCGCGATGCGGCGGATAACTGCATCGCCGTGTGCTCCATGGAGAATTTCGACCCTGTCGGCGTGCACACCGGGGACAGCATCGTCATCGCCCCCGCCGTTACGCTTTCCGACAAAGAATATCAGATGCTGCGCAGCGCGTCGCTTTCCATTATCCGCGCGCTGAAGATTGAGGGCGGCTGCAACTGCCAGTTTGCGCTCAACCCGGAAAGCTTCGAATACGCCGTGATAGAGGTCAACCCTCGCGTATCGCGCTCTTCCGCATTGGCGAGCAAGGCGACGGGCTACCCCATTGCAAAAGTAGCAGCAAAAATCGCGCTTGGGTATACGCTAGACGAAATCCCCAACGACATCACGGGCAAAACCTGCGCCTGTTTTGAGCCGACCCTCGATTATGTCGTAATCAAAATGCCCAAATGGCCGTTCGATAAATTCGTACACGCGAGCCGTGCGCTGGGCACGCAGATGAAGGCGACGGGCGAGGTCATGGCTATCGCGCCGTCGTTTGAGATGGCGATACTAAAGGCGGTGCGAGGTGCGGAAATATCGCTCGATACGCTCAATCTGCCCGAGTACGCGGCGGGAGACGCGAGCGAACGCCTTTATAGGGTGGACGACCGGCGGCTGTTCGCCATATTTGCGGCGCTCAAGGCTGGTCTAAGCGTGGAGGAAATTCACAATATCACCCGCGTGGACGAATGGTTTTTGTATAAGCTTGAGCATATGGCAAGGTTTGAGCTCGAATATACAAACAGACCGCTTGGCGAAGCCGCGTATCTTGCCGCCAAACGCATGGGGTATACGGATCAAGCGCTGCGGCGCATCACAGGCCAGTCCCTGCCCGCACATCGGGAGTTCGTATACAAAATGGTGGATACCTGCGGCGCGGAATTCGACGCTGTGACTCCGTATTTTTATTCCACGTGCGACAATGCCTGCGAGGCGCGGGCGTTCACGCGCGGCAGCAAGCAGCGCGTGCTGGTGCTCGGTTCGGGGCCCATCCGTATTGGGCAGGGTATAGAGTTCGATTATTCCTCTGTGCACTGCGTGCGCACGCTGCGGCAGATGGGGTACGAAGTCGCCATCATCAACAACAACCCGGAAACGGTATCGACAGACTTTTCCACCGCCGACAGGCTGTATTTCGAGCCGCTGACAGAGGAGGACGTACTAAACGTCATTGCCGTGGAACGGCCCATAGGCGTTGTGGCCGCGTTCGGCGGACAGACGGCCATTCGCTTGGCCAAGTGCCTGCAGCAGGCGAATATCCCGCTGCTCGGCACAAGCGCCGCAAGCATAGACCTGGCCGAGGACAGAGAACGCTTTGATGCGCTTTTAGAACAATTCAAAATCCGCCGCCCGGCTGGCCGCGGCGTGCGGACGATGGAAGAAGCAATTGAGGCCGCTCAATCGCTCGGATACCCCGTTCTGGTCCGGCCTTCCTATGTCATAGGCGGACAGAACATGACCATCGCCTATGCCGAGGAGGACGTCCGCGCCTATATGGCCATGATACTCGCACAGGGCATAGACAATCCCGTGCTGGTGGACCAGTACCTGATGGGCATCGAGCTGGAAGTGGACGTCATCTGCGACGGGCGGGACGTGCTCATCCCCGGCATCATGGAGCATATCGAGCGCGCAGGCGTGCATTCGGGCGACTCCATCGCCGTATACCCACCGCAGAATGTGAATGACAATATGCTGCAGACCATCATCGACTGCTCACAGCGGCTGGCGCTTGCCATGGGTTCCAAAGGTCTGGTCAATATACAGTACCTCATCTATCAGAACGAACTGTATGTGATCGAGGTCAATCCCCGCGCTTCGCGCACCGTACCCTATTTGAGCAAGGTGACGGGCGTGCCCATGGTAGAGCTTGCAACCCGCGTGATGGCGGGCGAAGGGCTCCGGGGGCTTGGATACGGCACGGGGCTGTACCGAACCTCCCCCTATGTGGCCGTAAAGGTGCCCGTGTTTTCGTTTGAAAAACTTTCCGACGCCGATGCGGCGCTGGGGCCTGAAATGAAATCCACCGGCGAAGTGCTGGGCGTGGGCAAAACGCTCGAAGAAGCGCTGTTCAAGGGATTGCTTTCTGCAGGCTTTCATCTTCCCTCTTCCGCATACGACCGCGAAGGCGGCGTGCTCATCAGCGTAAACCGGCAGGATCGCTTTGAAATTGTGCGGCTTGCGAAGGCGCTCGACGACCTGCACATCAAGCTGTACGCTACGCCGGGTACGGCAAGGGCCATCGAGCACCTCGGTATCGATGTGGAAAAGGTGGTCAATCCGCTGTGCGAGGACGACAGCATACTGGAGCTTCTCGAAAGCGGCAAGCTGAGCTATATCGTATTCACCGGCAAGGGCGAAAAAGCGGAGGTAAAGGATTATATCCGCCTGCACAGGCGCGCGCTGCAGCTTGGCGTGGCGGTGCTCACGTCTCTTGATACCGCAAACGCGCTCGCTTCCATCATCGCCAGCCGTTTTAATCAGGATAACACCGAGCTTGCGGATATCAACCACCTGCGCGCATCCCGTCAAAAATTGCATTTCTGGAAAATGCACGCAACCGGCAACGACTGCATCGTGCTCGACAACCGGGACGGGTCTTTGTGCTGCCCGGAGTCGATTGCCATCAGCTTCTGCAATCGGAACACAGGCATAGGCGGCGAAGGCGTGGCAATTATAGAACGCTCCTCCATAGCGGACGCTAGGCTGCGCGTGTTCAATCAGGACGGCAGCGAAGGAAAAATGGGCGGCAACAGCATCCGCTGCGTGGGAAAATATCTTTATGACCGGGGCATTGTAAAAAAAGAACGCATGCGCATTGAAACGGCAAGCGGGATACGCGCGCTGCGGCTCAATCTGTTCGATGGCGCGGCGCGCTCGATTGAGGTGGACATGGGCAAGGCCTCCCTCAGACCAAAAGACATTCCTGTTCTGCTGGAAGGGGAGAATATCATAAACCGTCCCTTCCGTGTAGCGGGGCAACTTTGGAATATTACCTGTGTGAGCATGGGCAACCCGCATTGCGTGGTGTTTGTAGAGAGGGTCGACTCCATTGATATTGTGCATATAGGGCCGCAATTTGAAAACGCCGCAGCTTTCCCCGAGCGCATCAATACGGAGTTTGTCCGCGTTGTCAACCCAAGAATGCTCAAAATGCGTGTATGGGAGCGCGGCAACGGCGAAACCACAGCCTGCGGAACCGGCGCATGCGCGGCTGTTGTCGCGGCGGTGGAAAACGGGTACTGTGACAAGGATACGGATATCACCGTGAAAGTACGGGGCGGGGACCTTGTCGTACGCTACACCGGCGAGACAGTCTATTTGACTGGCGGCGCAAGCCTCGTATATGAAGGAATAGCAGAGTATTGACAAGCTTTTCCGGTGCAGAGTTCTTTCGGGAACAGCAGTATGTTACTATGAATGAAATCGGCAGAACGGCGTGCCGGAAGATATAACAGCACTGATCCGGCGACCGTACTGTCCGAGCAAAAGGAGATACATTCCATGAGCCGACATGTCACAGAAGACGCAACACGCCTTCCGGCAGCGGAAATCCGGCCGCAAACCAGTTGACGTTTTGCGATAATTCCTTTCACACTTTAGCACGCTACTTGACTACTATAATAAAGCGTGGTATCATGCAACAATAGTGATAGATGTATGGCAATACTTAGTATTGTATACAGGCAGATATGGAAGGAGCATCCCCTTGGAACTGCAGTTGGAAACTCTTCGCAAAAGCGAACAGGTAGCCTACTTACTGCGCCGGATCTACGAGCAGTACGGCTACCGAAAATTTCGCATGAGCAAATTTGAAGAGTATGATTTTTATACCGAAAACAAAGACTTTCTGCGCAGTTCGCAGATCATTACATTTACCGACCTTTCGGGCAAACTCATGGCGCTCAAACCGGACGTCACCATGAGCATCGTCAAAAACACGCGCGCCACTTCGGATATGCCCGAAAAGCTCTATTACAACGAGAGCGTATACCGCATGTCCCGCGAGGTGCGCGAATATAAAGAAATTTTTCAGATAGGTCTTGAATACATCGGCGAGGTCACGCCGTACACCAATATAGAACTCGTCTCTTTGGCAAAGAAGAGCCTTGCCTGCATCGAAGAGGACTATGTGCTGGATATTTCGCACATGGGCTTTCTCACTGGGCTGATGGACAGCATCGAAGCGCCGCCCGAGGCCAAGAAAGCCATACTCGCTTGTATCGAAAGCAAGAATGCGCATGAACTTTCGAGTTTGATTTCTCGCTACGACGTAGACGAAGGCTCTGGCAGGCGGCTTGCCGCGCTGACACAGCTGTGTGGGGATATGGGCGCGGCGCTCCAAGAAGCGCGCTCGCTAGCTGTCAACGACGCCATGCTGCAGGCGGTGGACGAACTGCAGTCGCTCTACGACGTGTTCTCCTGCGATGGGGACGCGGGATCGCTGCGGCTGGATTTTTCCATCACCAGCGACTCCAAATACTACAACGGGCTCATGTTCCGCGGCTATGTCAAAAGCGTACCGCGCGCGGTGCTGTTTGGCGGACGCTACGATTACCTGCTGCGGCGCATGGGCAAGCCCGAGCTGCAGGCGATCGGCTTCGCTTTGTATTTTGACGAAGTGGAACGCTACCTCAAACCGCCCGCCCATAGGGGATACGACGCGGTGGTGCTCTATGACGGCAATGCGGATACAAGTGCGCTGCACCAAGCGGTAGAGCGCCTTGTAGGAGAAGGGAAGCATGTCACTGCGGCCCGGACGGTACCCGAAGACGCGGGCGGCGCGAAAATATACCGCATATGCGGAAAGGAACTTCAGGAGGTGGAAGCATGATTGATATCGCACTGCCCAAGGGCCGCCTTGGCGACCGCGTGTACCGCCTGTTTGCTTCCATAGGCTACGATTGCAGTTCTTTGAGCGACGACAGCCGCAAACTTGTGTTTGAGGATGAGCGCACCGGCGTACGATACCTGCTCATAAAGCCTTCGGACGTGGGCATCTACGTCGAGCACGGCGCAGCGGATATCGGCGTGGTCGGCAAGGATGTGTTATTAGAAACCGAACCTGACGTGTACGAGCTTCTGGATCTGGGCTTGGGCGGCTGCACGCTTTCCGTTGCCGCGCCCAACGAATATCAGGAGGATACCGGCAGCGTGCTGCGCGTCGCCACCAAATACCCCAATGTGGCGCGGCGGTATTATCAGGATCGCAACCGCGAAATTGAGATTATAAAGCTCAACGGTTCCATAGAACTCGCGCCCATACTCGGGCTGTCGGACGTCATCGTGGATATCGTGGAAACGGGCACCACGCTTCGGGAAAACAATCTGCGCGTGTTCGAGCGCATTGCAAAAAGCAGCGCGCGGCTCATTGCAAACGTCAGCAGCTATAAATTCAAGCAACAGGAAATCTGCGGCATGGTCAATGCCCTGTCGGAGGCGATATCAAATGGTTGAAATACTCTACGCAAACAAAACCAACCCCGCCGCCATACGCGCGCGCTACGGGGTGCAATACGAAAGCACCGAACAGACTGTGCGCACCATACTGGATGACGTGCGCCAGAACGGCGACGCGGCTTTACTTGCCTACTGCAAACGCTTTGACCGCGCGGAGTTAAGTTCTCTGCTCGTCACCAAAGAGGAAATCGACGCGGCTGTCGCCGCGACCGACCCTGCGTTCCTGCGCACGCTTGAGCAGGCGGCGGAAAACATCCGCGCCTTTCATCAAAAGCAGGTGCGACAGGGCTTCGTCATGAGCGAGCGGGAAGGCATGCTGCTGGGGCAGCGCGTACTGCCTCTCGACCGCGTGGGCTTGTATATCCCCGGCGGTACGGCAAGCTACCCGAGCACCGTGCTCATGAACGCCATTCCCGCTAAAATCGCTGGCGTAAGGGAAATCTGCATGGCGACGCCCCCTTTGCCGGATGGAAGCATCGCCGCGCCCATACTCGCCGCAGCATATGTTGCGGGCATCACGCGCATATTCAAAATGGGCGGCGCGCAGGCAGTCGCCGCGTTCGCCTATGGCACCCAAAGCGTTCCGCGCGTAGATAAAATCACCGGCCCCGGCAACCAGTACGTGGCCACCGCAAAGCGGATGGTATACGGGCTTGTTGACATCGATATGGTCGCAGGTCCGAGCGAAATACTGGTGATAGCGGACGACAGCGCCGACCCGTTTTTCGTGGCGGCGGATCTTTTATCGCAGGCGGAACACGACGCCATGGCGGCCGCCATACTGCTGACCGATAGCGAATCGCTCGCGAATGCCGTACAATCCGAACTCGAGCGGCAGCTTGCGCTGCTGCCCCGCAAAGAGATCGCGCGGCGCTCGATCGACGAAAACGGCCGCATTGTGGTCCTCGATTCTCTTACACAGGCGGCTGAGATTTCCAACGAAATCGCGCCGGAGCATCTGGAACTGTGCGTAAACGACCCGTTTGCGCTGCTGGGGTTGATCCGCCACGCGGGCAGCGTATTCCTTGGTCACTATGCGCCCGAGGCGCTGGGCGATTATTTTGCGGGCCCCAACCACACGCTGCCCACCAACGGCACGGCACGGTTCGCTTCCCCGCTTTCTGTTGATGATTTCATCAAGAAATCGTCGTTCATCTACTACACAAAGGAAGCGCTTTGCGAGGTGCAGGAAAAAATCGCGGATTTCGCTCAGCGTGAAGGATTATCCGCCCACGCGCGCAGTATAACCATCCGTTTTGAAGGAGAGGACGAGGCATGAGCAGGTTTCTTTCCGCCCGTTTTGCGGATATGCGGCCGTATACGCCCGGAGAACAGCCGCAGAACAGGGAATATATCAAGTTGAATACCAACGAAAGCCCCTTCCCTCCCGCCCCCGGCGTGCTAGATGCGATATCGCGGGCCGAAACGGAGCGGCTGAATTTGTATTCCGATCCGGATACGCGCGCCGCTTCAGACGCCATCGCCGCACACTTTGGCGTAAAGCGCGAAAACGTACTGCTGGGCAACGGATCGGATGAGCTTTTATCCTTCAGCTTTCAGGCGTTCTGCGATTCTAAAACGCCCGCCGTATTCGCGGACATCACCTACGGATTCTACGAGGTATTCGCGCGCGTGCTGTGCGTGCCCGTACGCATACTGCCTCTGAACGAGGCGCTTCAAATTGAGCCCCGGGATTACCTCAATGCGGGAGGAACTATATTCATTGCCAACCCAAATGCCCCCACCGGGCAGGCACTGCCATTACGCGAAATCAAGACCATACTCAGGGGCAATCTCAATCATGTGGTCATCGTGGATGAAGCGTATGTGGATTTCGGCGGTGAAAGCGCTGCTTCGCTGATCAACCGCTACGACAACCTTGTGGTCATACAGACGATGTCCAAATCCCGCAATCTTGCGGGCGCGCGGCTCGGGTTCGCGCTTGCGAACGCGGCGCTGATTGCGGATTTGAACACCATGAAGTTTTCATTCAATCCGTACAACGTCAATCGTCTGTCGCTGCTTGCGGCCGAAGCCGCCATACGCGATACGGCGTATTGGGAACGCTGCACGAACGAAATCAGGCGTGTACGTGAGTACACAGTATACGAACTCACAAAACGAGGCTTTACGGTATTGCCCTCTGCCGCGAACTTTGTATTCGCAAAGGCAAACCGTATGAGCGGCGGGGCCTATTACAAAGCGCTCAAGGAAAAGGGCGTGTTGGTTAGGCATTTCGAGAAGCCCCGCATCAGCGACTATGTTCGCATCAGCATCGGCACGCAGGAGCAAATGCAAGCTCTGCTTCGCGCGACCGACGAAATATGGGAGGAAACAATATGAGAACGGCAAGCATTGCGCGTAAAACCACTGAAACGGATATCTCGCTTTCCCTTGCTCTGGACGGAACGGGCAAAACGGAAATCTCCACCGGCTGCGGATTTTTCGATCACATGCTCACGCTGTTCGGCCGCCACGGCTCATTCGACCTCATTCTGACCTGCCACGGCGATACGCAGGTGGATTACCACCACACCGTTGAAGACATCGGCATCGCGCTGGGGAAGGCGTTCGCGCAGGCACTGGGCGACGGGCGCGGCATCCGCCGGTACGGCAGCTTTTTGCTGCCCATGGACGAAGCACTCGTACAGGTGGCGCTCGACGTGAGCGGCCGGGCATATTTGGCGTATGGTCTTACCATTCCCGTGGAAAAGGTCGGCGATTTCGACACGCAGCTTACGGAAGAATTCCTTCGCGCGCTGGCGTTCAATATGGGGCTTACGCTGCACATCACCAGTATGGCAGGCGTAAACGGGCACCATATTATTGAGGCGGCGTTTAAGGCGCTTGGGCGTGCTTTGGGGCAGGCGGTATCCATAGACGAAAAGCGTGCCGGGGAAATCCCCTCCACCAAGGGAACTTTATTATAAGGAGCAATATGATTGCGATCATCGATTACGGCGTGGGCAACCTGTTTTCATTGAGCGGGTCTCTCGCGCATATTGGCGTTCAAACGACCGTCACCAACAAGCCGGAAGAAATCGACGCGGCAGAAAAGGTCATACTGCCCGGCGTGGGCGCGTTTGGGGACGCCATGGATAAGCTCAATGAACACAGCCTTGTTCCCGTGCTCAACAGGCAAGTGGAACGTGGCAAGCCTCTGCTGGGCATTTGCTTGGGCATGCAGCTTTTGTTTGAATGCGGCTACGAATACGGCGAGTACAAAGGATTGGGCTATCTCAAAGGCAGCGTGTGCCCGCTGGCACCGGATATCCCGGAAAATTTGAAGGTGCCGCACATGGGCTGGAACAGCTTGCGCTTTGTGAAGCCGGAGGACGTGCTGCTGTCCGGCAACCGCGAAGGCGACTATGTGTATTACGTGCACAGCTTTTACGCAAAGGGCTGTGAGGACAGCCTTGTGGCCGGTTCGGATTACGGCGTGTTTGTGCCCGGTATTGTGCATAAAGACAATGTGTACGGTACGCAGTTCCACCCGGAAAAGAGCGGATCGGTGGGCTTGCACATACTCAACGCGTTCTGCGCGGCTGCACGATAAGGAGGACGAAATGGAAATATTTCCGGCCATCGATCTAAGCGGCGGGCAGGTTGTCCGCCTGCGGCAAGGCGATTACGCGGATATGCAGGTATATAGTGCAGACCCTGAGCGGGTAGCGCGGGATTTTCTTGCGCAGGGCGCAAAAAATCTGCATGTGGTGGATCTTGACGGCGCGAAGGACGGCCAGGCGGTCAATACCGGGGCCATACGCGCGCTGTGCGGCATAGAGGGGCTGTTTGTACAGGTCGGCGGCGGCATACGCGATGAAAGCCGCATCGAACAAGTTCTTGCATTGGGCGCAAAGCGCGTTATACTGGGAACTGTAGCCGTTAAAAATTTCCCCTTTGTAGAAGATATGGCAAAAAAATATGGCGAATGCATCGCCGTGGGCGTGGATGCGCGCGACGGGCGCGTAGCCGTTTCCGGCTGGCTGGAGACGACAGATGTGGACAGCCTTGCATTCTGCAAACGCCTGCGGGACGCCTGCGTGCGCACCGTGATCTACACGGATATCGCGAAGGACGGCGAACTACAGGGCGCTAATCTTGACGCATACCGCGCGCTGCGAGAAATCGACGGTCTCAAAGTGGTCGCCTCCGGCGGCGTCAGCTTTGAACATGAAATCGCGGCGCTCAGGGATATGGGCACTTATGCCGCCATATTGGGCAAAGCGCTGTATGTAGGTAAGCTCACGCTTTCAAGGGCCATCGCCATTGCCGCGGGAAAGGAACAGGCATGATTACCAAACGAATCATCCCCTGTCTGGATATCCGCCACGGGCGTGTCGTGAAGGGCGTCAATTTTGAGGGTGTGCAGGACGTACAGGACCCCGTGGAGCTCGCTCGCTATTACAACGAAAGCGGCGCGGACGAACTGGTGTTCTACGATATTACCGCAAGCTACGAACAGCGCAGCCTGTTTACCGACATACTCATACAGACGGCAAAAGAGATATTCATTCCGCTCACTGTCGGCGGCAGCATCACCGCCGTAGAAGATTTTGACCGCGTATTGAAGTGCGGCGCGGATAAAGTCAGCGTCAACACGGGCGCAATCAAGAACCCCGGCCTTATTGAAGCCGCCGCCAAGAAGTACGGCGACCAGTGCGTGGTGCTTTCCATGGACGTCAAGCGTGTCAACGGCCAGTTCCGTATATTCAAGACAGGCGGGCGCGAAGACACGGGCTTAGACGCGCTCGATTGGGCGAAGTTCGGCGCGGATCACGGCGCGGGCGAACTTGTGGTCAACAGCATCGATACCGACGGCGTGCGCGCGGGGTTTGATTTGGAAATGTTATCCGCCATCTGCGCGCGCGTGCGCATTCCCGTCATCGCAAGCGGCGGTGCGGGCAATATGGCGCATTTTAGTGAGCTTTTTCAAAGTGTGCCCGGCGTGGATGCGGGGCTTGCGGCTTCCATATTCCATTTCCGCGAGGTGCGCATCAACGACCTCAAACGTTATCTAAACGAACAAGGAATTCCGATGAGGGTACAGCATGACGATAAATGAGCTCAAATTCGGGCCGGACGGCCTTATCCCTGCCGTTGTGCAGGATTATTTCACCGGCGAGGTGCTTACAGTCGCTTACATGAACGAAGAAAGCCTGCGCATCAGTATGGAAGAAAAGCGCACCTGCTTTTATTCCCGTTCGCGCAAAGCGCTGTGGCGCAAAGGCGAAACGAGCGGCAACGTGCAGCATATCGTGCGTATCACGGCGGACTGCGATTATGATTCTCTCGTTGTGCAGGTTATCAAGGAAGGCCCCGCCTGCCATCTCAATAAGGAAAGCTGCTTCCACAACCCGCTGTTTGAGGGAGACGCGCCGGAAAAATTCTCTATGGATGGGCTTTACTCGCTCATCACCGGGCGAAAGGCGGAACTGCCCGAAGGCTCCTATACTACCTATCTGTTTGAGAAGGGCAAAGAAAAGATACTCAAGAAAGTCGGCGAAGAATGCACGGAAGTCATCATCGCCGCCATGAAAGAAAGCCGCGAAGAGACGATATTTGAGGTGTCAGACCTTGCGTACCATGTGTTGGTGCTGCTGTGCGAACTGGGCATAGAGCCGCAGGCCGTGCGCGAAGAACTTGCCCGCAGGCATGTAGTGGATCATAAGACCAAACAGGAGACTATGCAATGACACTCCTTTCCAACCTGCACACGCATACCACCTACTGCGACGGCGCGAACGCGCCGCGGGAGATTGTGGATGCAGCGCTTGCCAAGGGCTTCCATACACTGGGATTTTCCGGCCACGCCTATACCTCCTTTGATACATCGTACTGTATGACCCCGTTGGGTATGCGCGCTTACAAAGAAGAAGTGCGCAGTCTGGGCGATGAGTATGAAGGGCGTATTCAAATTTACCTCGGTCTTGAAAACGACGCGTGCGACCCACAGCCGCGCGATGGTCTCGACTACATCATAGGCTCTGTACATTACCTTCCCCTCCACGGAATCTATCACGCGCTAGACAATACGCCCGAAATGATGCACGCTTGTATCGACGCTTTCGGTGGAGCGCTGGCCATGGCGAAAGCATATTACCGGCAGCTTTCCCAATATGCTCTGCAGGAGCAGCCGGATATCATCGGCCACTTTGACATCATCACAAAGTTCAACGCCAGCAGCCGTTTTTTTGACGCTGACAGTCCTGCATATCGGCGTCTCGCACTCGAAGCGCTGGAGGCGATCGTAGAAAGCGGTGCAATTGTTGAAGTCAATACAGGCGGCATGGCCAGAGGCTTTACGACTACGCCTTACCCCGCGCCGTTTCTTTTGAAGCGGCTGCTGGAACTCGGCGCGCCCATCGTCGTCAATTCAGACGCGCACGCAGCAGGTTCGCTTGATGCTCATTTTGCGACCGTGCGCACACTCTTGCGCGACATAGGCTTCCGTGAAACCATGGAATTCACGCCTTCAGGATTTATACCCGCGCCGCTGCTGTAATGCGTATCGAAAAAGTGGCCTATCCACTTTTTCAATGTTCACCGCGCAAGTTGCCGCTCGGTTTCCCGCTACGCAGGAAAACTGTCGCGACAACTTACGCTCTAAGGTGTCATTTTGCACCGCACATGTCGCTGCAAAATGACGAATTGAAAGCCTCAGGTTGTACGAAGCTTTCACAGCTTCTCTTGCTGGATGTTTATCAACAGTGCGTTTTAAAGCTTAGATTTTCTTACCGGCTAAAATGCTGAGTCAGCCAAGTCTGTTTTTCCGTTGAGTACATCCTCGCGCATGATCTGCATAAACCGTTCCGGTTCTTCATGCTGCGGGCTGTGCGCGGATGCGTCAAACGTGTAATACCCTTTCACGGGTGCTCGCAGTTGCAGGAAATAGGCTTTATTCAGGTCATGGTTGACCGTCAAATCATAGCTGCCGCTCATAAAATACACGGGGATTGCAAGTTCCGGCACGCGCGCTGAAAGATCATAGCTAAAAAGTTGATCAATCAGCTTTGTTTTGTTCCTTAAAAACGGCTTGGCTCGAAAAAAAGTATTGAACTTCTCTGCAAGCGTGTATTCCTTCATGCCAAGGAAAGGGAAAAATACGCCGCTGTACACATCTTTCATATCGCGCATCGTACCTACGCCGAGTTCGTGCATAAAAGAATCGCGTTCAGGGGTTTTGAACCATGCAGTCAGAACGGCCGTGCTCTGATCAATCGAGTATTTTTCAAACAAGTTCAATTTTTTCGAATTTCCCGCCTGCGTATAGCGATCCCTCATCCATGCATACGCGATTTTTTCCGATTGGGCCTGATTGGTAATCTGCGAAATGCCGATGTACGCATGATACAGCTCAGGTGATAGCGCCGCGGTCTGAAGCCCTATAAATGATCCCCAGGAATGCCCGATGAGGTATATCTTATCCTGCCCGAAGCGTTCGCGCAGGTAATTGGTCACCTCAATCGTATCGGATATCAGCTGCTCGGCTGTGATATCGGCGGCATTCATATCGGATGTGTAGGATATTCCCGCGCCTCGCTGCTCCCAGTAACAGACGGTAAAATAATCCTCCAGTCCTGTCGGAAACCGCTTTGTGAGAAAATACGTAGGCATGCCGGGCCCCCCGTGCAGAAAAAGCGCCACGGGGTTATTGATGTTCTTGCCCTTGATCATCATGCCCTGCTTTACGCCGCCGATAGTGACAAATGTCTTTTCCGAAATGCTTTCGGGCAGGACATTCCCGTTCCTGTCGCGATACGGCTCCATTACGCCCGGGCTTAACAGCAGTAAATAGCCTGTGAGGAGTACAGCGCAAGTAAGCAGTACCGTCAATGTGGTCAGCATGATACGCATCCCCTTTTGCGGAAATTGGTTTTGATGTAACATCGTTTTGCCTCCGATGGCTGGTGGTCCGCAGTTCCGTTATCTGTTCCAAATGATATCTGTAATTTTATCTTCCCAGCGTTTCTCGTAATGAATGTTTTTCATGGTTGCGATGGAAGCAAGGCCATGTACAGTCGCCCACAAGGAAATGATGGTATCTTCCATTTTTTCTTTGGACAGCTGTTTCCCCAGAATAGGCACGGCAACCGTTTTTAATAGTTCAAGCGGCGGGAAGTTGTTATTTCCGCTTTCGTCGATAGAAAGATTGATCTCCATATCGGAATGGGAGAACAAGAATTGAAAGTACTGCGGATTCTCAATGAAAAACAGCACATAGCTCCTGCCCATCTGTATGATGACATTCGGGTCGTTTTGATCAGGGCAGGACGCTATCGCAGATTTGAGAACATCCATAAACTGCTGTATAACATGATCCTGCATGGCTGTGAGCAAATCTTCTTTGTTTTTAAAATGGCTATAAGGCGCGGCCTGGCTAACCGAGCACAGGGAGCATACTTTTCTGAGCGAGATCTGCTGTTCGCCCACCTGATTGATGAGTTCAATGCCCGCTTTGATAAGGCAGTTTCTTAAATCCCCATGATGATAGGCATTGTCCGTCATTAATGAAAGCCTCCATAATCTTAACTACGTTAAGATTATACCGCATATCTTAACAGTGTCAAGATTTGTTTTGTGATAAACAACTAGAAATATCGGGCCAGCTAAGGCCTCCTTTGGGAGTGCTTGTCCCCTCACTTTCAATCAAATTCGGCAATTTCTAGCCGAATTTGTGAGAGAATACCGCCATGAGCGGTAATCTAACTTGCAGAAAGCCCATCGACAAAGTACATTGGACTTTGTCGATGGGCGAAATTATATAATATACTATTTACAAACCCCTCCGGCTGTAGTATCATTCAATGCATATCGCAAGATATGCGACGAAAAGGGAGACAATATGAACCAGTTCCTCTTTAGCAGCTACAACTATTACCGCTTTTGCTACTACTTTAGCAAGGCGTGTTCGTGTTTGGCTGCATAGAAGAGGCATGGCAGGGCGCATCAAGCGCGTTTTCTGCAAAACATCGCTCCGCAGCTGAACGGCTGCGGAGCTTTTTTATACAGATTTTTACACAAACTATTTTAGAATTCAGATAAGGGGAAACAGCCATGATCGTTATTTTAAAGCCCAATGTCACTCGCGAACAGCTCCAGCCCCTTTTGGTGTGGCTCAAAAGCAGGAACCTGAGCGTGCATGAAAGCCTGGGCGAGACGCATCTCATACTCGGCCTTGTCGGCGATACGTCCAAGGTGGATATGGATATGATCAAGGCGCTCGATATTGTCGCCGACGTCAAACGCGTGCAGGAGCCGTACAAAAACGCCAGCCGCCACTTCCACCCGCAGGACAGCGTATACACAATCGGCGGAGCCAATATAGGCGGCGGTAATTTCCTCAAAATCGCGGGCCCCTGTTCGGTAGAAACCGAAGAACAGATCTGTACGGTCGCGCGTGATGTAAAGGACGCGGGTGCGCACATACTGCGCGGCGGCGCGTTCAAGCCGCGTACTTCCCCATACTCGTTCCAGGGTCTGCACGAAGAAGGCATCCGCCTGCTGCTTTTGGCCAAGAAAGAAACGGGGCTGCCCATCGTGACGGAGATCATGGACCTTTCCCACCTGCAGTACTTCGAAGAAGTGGATATCATACAGGTCGGCGCACGCAACATGCAGAACTTCGAGCTTTTGAAGGAACTCGGCAAGCTCAGGAAACCGGTCCTGTTAAAGCGCGGACTTTCGAGCACCTTTGAAGAACTCCTTATGAGCGCCGAATACCTCATGGCCGGCGGCAACGAGGAAGTCATCCTCTGCGAGCGCGGTATCCGCACGTTTGAAACCTACACGCGCAACACTTTGGATATTTCCGCAGTGCCCGTGCTGAAGAGCCTTTCGCACCTGCCCGTTATCATTGACCCGAGCCACGGCACGGGCCGCTGGGACTTAGTGCCGCCCATGGCGCTTGCCGCCACGGCTGCGGGAGCGGACGGCGTCATTATTGAAGTGCACAACGACCCGCCGCACGCGCTGTGCGACGGACAGCAGTCCCTCACGCCCAAGCGCTTTGCCATGCTCAGCGAACGCCTGACGCAGCTTCACGAAACAGTGCGGGGTTGGCAATGAGCAATACCATCGCAGTCATCGGCCTTGGTTTGATCGGCGGATCGGCCGCCAAGTCGCTCAAGGCTGCACAATGCTTCACAGTATACGGAGAAGATAAAAACCCCGATACGATTTCCTCTGCGCTTAGCGAAGGCGCTTTGGATTCGGCACTTACGCCCGAGCTTTTGACGACCTGCGATATGGTGCTGATTGCGCTGTACCCGCGTACTGCGGTGGAATGGGCGCAGGAAAACGCCCCTCACATCCGCCCCGGTGCTATCGTCATAGACCTTTGCGGCGTGAAACGTGCGGTCTGCGCACAGCTGTCCGCCATTGCGGCAGAGCGCGGTTTCACATTCATCGGCGGGCACCCCATGGCGGGCGTGGCGCGCTTTGGGTTTGCAAATTCGGATAAAAACATGTTTCGCGGCGCCTCCATGCTGCTTACGCCCGAAGCGCCGCTGCCGGAAGAGTTGTTCGTCCGGCTTCGCGAAGTATTCGGCGCTATGGGGTTCGGGTTTCTTAAGCTGACCAACCCTGACGAACACGACCGCATGATCGCCTACACGTCGCAGCTTGCGCACGTGCTTTCGAGCGCCTATGCGCAAAGCCCCGCGGCCGAACGGCACATTGGCTTTTCTGCGGGCAGCCTCAAGGATATGACGCGTGTGGCCACGCTCAACGTGGATATGTGGGCCGAGCTGTTTATCGAAAACCGGGATTATCTGGCCGAAGAAGTGGAAGCGTTAAGCGGTAGGCTCAACGCGTACGCGAACGCGCTTAGGCGCGGCGATACCGCAGAGGTGGCGCGGCTTCTAGAGCTTGGCTGTGCGGCCAAGCGGCGTATGGAAGAAAAGGAGGAGGCGCTCAATGCAAACGGTGCACATCCGGGCATCCAGGCCCTATGACGCGCTGATTGGCACCAAGCTGCTGCAGCAATGCGGCAATTTGTTATCAGAGCGCATGAAGCCCTGCACCATGGTGCTCGTATCGGATTCCAACGTGGACCCGATTTACGGCGATACCGTCGCCAATTCCCTGCAGCAGGCAGGCTTTCGCGTATTGCGTTATGTGTTCCCCGCAGGCGAAGTGAGCAAAAACATCTCTTCCCTTGCGTCTGTGCTGGAGTTCATGGGCGAACACCATGTGACTCGCACGGATTGTATCGCCGCCTTAGGCGGCGGGGTCTGCGGCGACCTTTCGGGGTTTGCCGCCGCCGTGTACCTGCGTGGCATACGATATGTGCAGATTCCGACCACGCTGCTTGCGGCAGTGGATTCTTCCGTGGGCGGCAAAACGGCCGTCGATCTCGCTGCGGGCAAAAACCTCGCGGGCGCATTTCACCAACCGTCGCTCGTGATCTGCGACTGCGACGCATTTGCTACGCTGCCCGAAAATGTGCTGCGCGACGGACTTTCCGAATGCGTGAAATACGGCGTGATTGCGGACGCGGAACTGTTTGCGTGGTTTCATAAGCCCGTTACGCCGGAACTTCTAATGGAAATCGTGCCGCGCTGCGTCGCCATCAAGGCCGAAATTGTGGAAGAGGATGAATTCGACAATGGGCGGCGCAGGCTTTTGAACTACGGCCACACAGCCGGGCACGCCATTGAAGCATGCAGTGATTTCTCCATTTCCCACGGGCAGGGCGTCGCCATCGGCATGGCGATTATGGCCCGCGCGGCCATGCGCCGCTCCCTGTGTTCACAGGAATGCGCAAACGACATCATCAATACCATATCCGCTCTGGGCTTACCCACAGCATCCCCCTACCCCGCCGAGGCGCTTATCCATACGGCATTGTCGGATAAAAAGCGGCAGGGCGGAAAAATCGCCGTGATCGTGCCGCGGGAAATCGGCCGCAGCGAAACGCTGGAACTCGGCGTGGACGAGCTTTTGCCGTTCCTGCGTTCCGGCATGGAGGTTTGAGTATGCAGGCCATCATAAAACCCGGCGAACTGCACGGCGATATCTCGGCCGTCCCTTCAAAATCCGATGCGCACCGGCTGCTTATCGCCGCCGCGCTTGCGGATGGACCGACCCGCATCGCCATGAACGGCAGCTCTAAGGATATCGACGCCACGGCGGATTGCCTTTGCGCCATGGGCGCGAAGATTGTGCCAGAACCGGATGGCCTGACCGTTTATCCGCTGGACAGGGACACGGCATCCCCTGTGCTCGACTGTTCAGAAAGCGGTACCACGCTTAGGCTGCTGCTGCCCGTCACGGCAGCACTATTCCAAAACGTGCGTATCATCGGCAGGGGGCGGCTGCCCGATCGTCCGCTCAAAGAGCTCATCGGCTGTTTGCGCGCAAACGGCGCGGAATTTGACAGCGAGAGTCTGCCGCTTACTCTCTTAGGCAGCCTGCAGGCGGGCGAATACTGTATCCCCGGCAACGTCAGTTCCCAGTATATATCGGGGCTGCTGTTCGCACTGCCGCTGCTTAATAAAGAAAGCTATATACAATTAACAAGTCCGCTTGAATCGGCGGGATATGTGGATATGACGCTGTCCGTTCTAGGTCGCTTCGGTATTCAAATACACAAGCAGGAGGACGGCTTTTTTATTCCGGGCGGGCAGCGCTACCGCTCCCCCGGCTCCCTTCGGGTGGAAGGGGATTGGTCCAACGCGGCGTTTTTTCTCGCGGCTGGTGCACTAAGCCAATCGGTACTGGTAACGGGGCTTGGCCCTTCCATGCAGCCCGACCAAACCATACACAAGCTATTATCCCGCTTTGGCGCAATTGTGGAGCAGCGCGGCGACGGTGTTCTCGTAATGCCCGCGCCCCTGCACGGCATCGACATCGATGTATCGCAATCACCGGATCTTGTACCCATACTCGCCGTAATCGGCGCTTTGTCTATGGGGCAGACGCGTCTGTATAACGCGCGGCGGCTGCGCATGAAGGAAAGCGACCGGCTTTTTTCCGTCACCGCCATGCTGCGCGCGCTCGGCGCTCAGGTGCAGGAACTGCCGGATGAACTTGTCATTGCAGGCTCCCGCCTTTCGGGCGGAACGGTGGATTGCTGCGGCGATCATCGCATTGCCATGGCGGCGGCAATCGCCGCGACCGTGGCAGACGGCGAAACGACGCTGACGGGCGCACAATGCGTGGAAAAATCGTACCCGACATTCTTCGAGGATTTTATGACGCTGGGAGGAAACGTACATGTCTTCTAGCTTTGGAGAACGTATTCGTTATAATATTTTCGGTCAGTCGCACGGCGCGGCGATAGGCGTGGTCATCGACGGCCTGCCCGCCGGTGAAGCCATCGATATGGAAGCGCTCGGCGCGTTTCTGCGCCGCCGCGCGCCGGGCGGCGCGCCCTACGCCACAGCGCGGCGCGAGGCGGACGAGCCGGAAATACTATCCGGCCTAGTCGGCAACGTGACCTGCGGTGCGCCATTATGCGCCATCATCCGGAATACCGACGCGCGCTCCAAGGATTACGCCGGAACCGTCAATATCCCCCGTCCCTCTCACGCGGATTATTACGCCATGCTGCAGGCGGATGGAAACGCCGATCTGCGCGGCGGCGGGCATTTTTCAGGCAGGCTTACCGCGCCGCTATGCATAGCGGGCGGGATCGCGCTGCAGATACTCGCGCGGCGAGGCATTTCCATAGGCGCACACATACAGTCCATTGCGGGTATAGAAGACGTGCCTTTTGACCCTGTCTGTATCGACGCGCAGACGCTGGCGGCACCGGCTGGCGCTCCCTTCCCCGTCCTCAATGCGCAGGCGGGCGAGCGCATGCGCAAAGCAATCGCGCAGGCCGCATCCGAGCAGGATTCCGTAGGCGGCGTGGTGGAATGCTGCGCCATCGGCTTAGAAGCCGGAAAAGTGGGCCGCGGTATGTTCGGCGGGCTTGAAAGCAGGCTCGCGCAGGCTGTATTCGGTATACCCGCCGTCAAGGGTGTGGAATTCGGCGCGGGGTTTGCCGCCGCCTCCATGCGCGGCTCGGAGCACAACGATGCGTTCATTCTGCGGAGCGGAAAAATAGAAACCCAAACCAACCGCCACGGCGGGTCTTTGGGCGGTATCTCCACCGGCATGCCGCTGATACTGCGCGCGGCGTTTAAGCCTACGCCTTCCATATCGAGGCCGCAGAACAGCGTCGATATTTCGACCATGCAGGAGACGGAGCTTCGCATCGCAGGTAGGCACGACCCATGCGTCGTACCGCGCGCCGTACCCGTTGTGGAAGCGGTCGTCGCCGCAGTATTACTGGATATGCTGTGTCAATGATAAAGGCTTCTGACTTTACAGTATAGACTTGCTTGGAGTACGTTGGAGGCTCTGCCTCCAAACCTCCGCCAAGGGCCGTAACGGCCCTTGGAACCCATCCTTAGCAAACGCACTAAAATAGTGCGTTTGCGGAAATAGGGATTCCCAAGGGACATGTCCCTTGGGTGAGGGTTCGGGGGCAAAGCCCCCGACTGAAGTTCTTTAAGTAAGAATTAACTCAACTTATATATAAAAGGAGCATGGTTATGGATCTGCAGGAAATCCGCGAAAAGATTGACAAGGTGGACGACAGTCTGCTGCAGCTGTTTCGGGAGCGCATGGCGCTGAGCGCCGAGGTCGCCGCCTCAAAGGCAGAAAGCGGTCAGCCCATATTGAACAAGGCTCGCGAACGCGAGGTGCTGCTCAAGGTATCCCGCGGGGCAGGCCCGGAGCTCGATGCGTATGCGCGCATGCTGTTCAACACGCTGTTTGAAATGAGCCGTTCCTACCAAGCCCGGCTGTTGACCAAACAGGGCGAGCTGACGGCTATGATTCGCGCGTCGGAAAAGCCCGCTTCCGAGCCCTTCCCGCCCACGGGCATCGTTGCGTGTCAGGGCGTAGAAGGCGCGTATTCGCAGCTTGCGTGCGACAAGCTTTTCTCCGCAGCCAATATCATGTATTTCCGCACATGGGAAGCCGTTTTTCAGGCGGTACAGAGCGGGCTTTGTGAGTTCGGCGTGCTGCCCATTGAAAACAGCTCTTCCGGTTCGGTCAACGGCGTTTACGATCTGCTGGGGCGATTTGATTTTTCCATCGTACGCAGCGTCAAGCTGTACATCAACCACTTCCTGATGGCCAAACCCGGCGTAAAGCTTGTGGACGTACGTGAGATCTATTCGCATGAATACGCGCTCGAACAGTGCAGCGGCCTGTTTGACCAACTGCCCAATGTGAAGGCGACCAACGTCAAGAACACCGCCGTAGCGGCGCAGATGACAGCGGAATCCGACAGAACCGATCTTGCCGCCATCTCCTCGCAGAGCTGTGCTGAGCTGTACGGGCTCAATATATTGAAAGCCGGCGTGCAGAACAACGCAAACAACTATACGCGCTTCATCTGCATCGCGCGCAAGCCTGCCATATACGCGGGAGCGAACAAAATCAGCCTCGTGCTTTCCGTACCGCATAAGCCCGGCGGACTATACGAACTGATTTCCAAGTTCGCGGTTCTGGGGATCAACATGGCCAAGCTCGAAAGCCGCCCCATCCCCGGCAGTTCCTCCGATTTCATGTTCTATGTGGATTTGGACGCGTCCATCTGGACCCCCGCCGTCATGGAAATATTGGAGGAGCTTTCGCAGGGCAACCCGCACTTTTCTTTCCTGGGCAGCTATACAGAGGTCTGATATGCGTTACGGCCTGATCGGCGGGCGGCTTTCGCACAGCCATTCCCCGGCCATACACAAACTGCTAGGCGGGTATGAGTACACGCTTAATGAGCTTGCACCGGAGCAACTGGAGGCGTTTTTGAGGCAGCCGGATATCGGCGGGCTCAACGTCACCATACCGTACAAGCGCGCGGTACTTCCTTACTGCGATACGCTTGACCCGATCGCGCAGCGCACGGGCAGCGTCAATACGCTGGTATTCCGCGACGGACGCATTGCGGGCTACAATACGGATTACGACGGTTTTCTGTACCTCGCCCGGCGCGCAGGTGTGGAATTCAGCGGCAGGAAGGTCGTCATACTCGGCTCGGGCGGGACATCCGCCACAGTACAGGTTGCGGTAGCGGATGCCGGGGCACGGGAAGTCGTGGTGGTTTCCCGCAGCGGTCCGGAGAATTACGATACGCTCACCCGCCATGCCGATGCGGACGTTCTCATCAACACCACCCCCGTGGGCATGTACCCGCAGATCGACGCCTGCCCCGTTTCGCTCGCGCTGTTCCCCCGGCTGTGCGGGGTGCTGGATGTGGTATACAATCCTCTGCGCACGCGGCTGATACTCGAAGCACAGTCCCGCGGCATACCCTGTGCGGGCGGGCTTGCCATGCTGGTGGCGCAAGCGCACGCGGCGGCACAGCGGTTTACCGATACGGATATCCCCGTGTCGCGCATAGATGATATCCTGCGTGGACTGGAGCAGTCGCTTTCCAACATCGTGCTCATCGGCATGCCCGGCTGCGGCAAAACCCGCGTAGGGGAAGCGCTCTGTGCCCTCACCGGCAGACCGCTTGTGGATACGGACGAGCTGATAGAACAGGAATGGAAAAAGAGCCCGGGCGAGATTATTGAAACGGAAGGCGAAGCGGCATTCCGCGATAAAGAGGCCGCCGCCGTATTGAGCGCAGCCAAACAGGGCGGTCGCATCATTTCTACGGGCGGCGGCGCTCCGCTTTTTGAACGCAACCAAATTGCATTGCTGCAGAACGGGCGAATATTTTACTTAAAGCGCGACATTGCAAGGCTTGCCGTAACAGGACGCCCGCTCTCCAAGAACCTGCCCACACTGTTCGAGCAGCGCGACCCCGTTTACCGCGCGTTCGCGGAGGCGGAAATATGCAATGACGGGAAGCCGGAGGACGTGGCGCGAGCCATATTCATTGTGTTTTGCACACAATGATCTTTTGCGTGTTCGCTGTTCATACCGACATACTAATCAAAACGGCCGGATATATCCGGCCGTTTTCGTATACTGCTTTCGTTCCGAGCAGTCGCATTTCCAATATAATATGCTTTATTCTTGTTCCATATAGCCGTAACAGTGCTATAATAGACTGCGTATTGTTTAATCGAGGGAAGGCATATGCACAGTTCAGGGAACAATTATCAGGCGATGCTCAATACCGACGGCCGTCGCATCGCAGTTATATGGAAAAGCGCGTTGGTTGGGATACTGGCGGGATCGGCCGCCGTACTATACAGAATACTTCTGACAAAGGCCGAGGCGGCATGTTTTGCCGTTTACGCGTACGCAGGGTCGCATCCATGGGTTATACCAGGCGTGTTCGTACTGCTTGCGGGGCTGGGGCTTAGCGTCGGCACACTCTCCGGGCGATACCGCGCAATCGGCGGCAGCGGCATACCGCAGGTCAAGGGAACAATACTGGGCTACTTTAAAAACGGGTGGCGCAGTACGCTTATCGCAAAGATCGTGGGCGGTACGCTGGGCATACTCGCAGGCCTTTCGCTGGGCAGGGAAGGTCCGTCCATACAGCTTGGCGCGTGCGTGGCGCAGGGCGTAGGAGAGCGGCTTGGAGATACGCGCACTGAGCGCAAAATACTCATGGCCGCTGGCGCAAGCGCCGGGCTTGCCGCCGCGTTCAACGCGCCTCTCGCGGGCGTGATGTTTGCCATGGAAGAAGTATTCAAATATATCTCTCCGCTCATACTGCTTTCCACAATGGTTTCTTCCATATTGGCGGATCTTGTGGCCCGAGCCGTGTTCGGCGCGGCGCCGGTGTTTACGTTTTCCGCGAATGCATCACTGCCCGTCGCTCAATACTGGATGGTTTGCGCGCTGGGCATACTGCTGGGCGCAGCGGGCGCGCTTTACAACAGGATACTGATCGGAACGCAAAAGCTCTATAAGCGTTTGTTCCATGGGAATATGCGTATGCGCATGCTCGTTCCTTTTCTGCTCGCCGGCGTACTGGGCCTGACCTTCCCCTATGCGCTGGGCGGCGGGCATGCCGCGCTGGAGCATATTTCGCTCTCAACGGGGCTATGGTTTCTCGCACTGCTTCTTGGCATCAAATTCCTGTTTTCCATGATCAGCTTCGGCTCCGGCGCGCCGGGCGGCATATTCTTCCCGCTGCTCATCATAGGGGCTTTGATAGGCGCGATATTCGGCCATGTCGCCGCAGCGTACTGGGGACTAAATCCGGCGCTGTACGATACAATCGTCATACTGGCCATGGCGGGGTATTTCGCCGCCATTGTGCGCGCGCCGCTCACGGGCGTGGTACTGCTGCTGGAAATGACGGGTTCGTTTGTAAACCTGCTGCCGCTTGCGCTGATTGCCATCATTGCGAGCACCGTTGCTGATCTACTAAAAAGCCTGCCGATATACGACGCACTGCTGGAAAACCAACTGCACGACCTGGGCCTTGACGATGAGCCGGACGAAGGCAAAAAGATTACTGTGGAAATGGTGGTGCATCACGGATCGGACGCCGACGGCAAGCATATTCGTGAGCTCTGCCTGCCCGAACATTGCCTGCTCATCGCAGTCCGTCGAGAGGGCAAGGATATTCTGCCTCGCGGGAATACGTTAGTACGCGCGGGTGATTATCTCGTATTCCTCGTCAATCTCTGCGAGGAAGCACGCGACAGAGAGATATTGGGCGCGCTGACTGCGGCGGCGTAACAGCTCGAAAAAGTGTCCGCGACACTTTTTCGAGGTTTTCAGGAACCGCCTGCACCTTTGGTACGGTCGGCGGTTCCTGAAAGGAAAGCCTTGCAACGCAAGGCTTTTCGCTCGCGCCGTACACGCCGCCGCTCGCGAATAAAGCCTCAGGGGCTACGGCACCCGAATTCCCAATAGATTTTTTGATAGGCAAAAACGGCGGCCACTATCATGCCGCCGTTTTGTCTTAACGCTATTTTCTCCTGAGGACGATCGCAAGCATATTCATATACTTGCCCGCTCCCGCCTGCATGGCCTTCCGGTCGCCCACGGCATATTCGTTGTCGCTCAGAAGCCAGTCGTTCCAGCATTCCTCATAGCCTTCCATTTCTTCTATGCGGAGCAGTTCCGCGTTTTCTTCCGCGCTGAGGATGCCGCGCCAATACTCTGCGTCGTGTATGGTATCCAAATCCTCAGCCGACCAGGACAGCAGCATTTCTGGTGGGATGTTATCGTGGATATCCCGCTTCATGCCCGGCACCACGATGAGGATATACCCATCGCGTTTGACGAGGGGCAGCAGATGTATGCCAAGATACGTACTATCCAGCCCAAAATAGTGATAGGAGTCGACGCTGACGACTGCGTCAAAGAACTCCTGCGCGAAGGGCAATTCGTGCGCTTCCGCGCGAAGCGGAATGATCTGCTCTGAAGAAAGACCGATCGCGTCAAACCGCTGCTTGTTATCGGTCGGGTCTATCCAGAGATCGGCGGCAAATACGCGCAGATCGTATTCTTTGGCTAGAAACAGGGAGGTCAGGCCTCTCCCGCAGCCAAGATCAAGAACCGTGGCCCCCGCGGGAAGAGGCTGCAAAGCAAGCAGTTCTTCAAGAAGCTTGATGGCGTTGGGGCCCATGATATTCTCGCGGATAAAATCTTCGCTGTAATTCATGCATTTGATGTATTTCATTGTAAACACCTTTCTTAAACACTCATTTATAAGCCCGCGCCCAATAAAAAAGCGCGGCCTGCGCCGCGCGTAAATAAACGAACCGGGTTCGCCTAAAGAATGCGCGGCCAATAAAAAACCGTATACCAACTAAGGCAGTCACAACTGCCCCTGCGATATACAGCATCTACTTACAGCACAATCTCCAAACAAGCACCTTCACTATGAATTTCTTCCATTACTATACAGCGCTTGTTACATTTGGTCAATACCATATTGCACCCTGCACAGGCTATAAAAGAATCTCTTTACGATCAGCGCAAAATGCGTTACTATATATATAGACGCAAACGTTTGCGTCACATTTCTGACAAAGGATATAGGTGCGTATGAAGTCAATCCTGATACTCATGGATAGTTTGAATCGCCGCTACCTGAACTGCTACGACAAAAACACTTGGGTCAAAACGCCCAATATCGATCGGCTATCCCAAAATAGCACGGTGTTTGACACGCATTTTGTAGGCTCCGCCCCCTGCATGCCCGCACGCCACGATATATTGACGGGCCGGTTGGAGTTTCTGGAGCATACCTGGTCCGGCATCCAGCCCTACGATTACACGCTGCCCCGGGCGCTTAGCAAAGCCGGGGTGTATACGCATATGACGACGGATCATTATCATTACTTCCATGTAGGCGGAGAAAACTATCCGTTCCTGTTCGACAGCTGGGAATTCATACGCGGGCAGGAGCACGATACGCTTATTCCCACAATCGGCAAACTTCCCGAACGGGAGCACTACGGCGTGTTTAACGCGCAGTATGAACTCAACCGCCGGAGCTTTCAGGATGAGGCTGAATACCCCAGCCCCAAAACATTCCGGCAGGCTTCGGAATTTGTGGAACAATATCATCAGGAGGAGAACTGGTTCCTGTTTGTAGACTCCTGTGATCCGCACGAACCGTTCGACGTGCCCGACGATTTTGAGGAGGATTACGACGATTCCTACGAAGGCAAACCGTTCAACTGGCCCAAGTACGCCGCCTGCGACGATATGCCCGAAGACGCCGTCACGCACATCCGCAAGCAGTACGCCAAAAACCTGACCATGGCCGACAAATGGCTGGGCAAGTTCCTCGACAAGCTCGATGAACACGGCATGTGGGAAGATACGATGGTCATACTCATCGCGGACCACGGGCATATGCTGGGCGAGCATATGTTCATGGGCAAAAACTATATGCCAGCGTACAATGAAGTGTTCCATATTCCCATGATGATCCATATGCCGGGGCAAGCAGAGCAAAAGCGCATTGAAGCGGTTACGCAGAATATCGACCTGTTCCCGACGCTGCTGGAGTATTTTGGCGTATCGCCCGAAACCTGCCCCGACAAGCTGCATGGGCGCTCTTTGCTGCCGCTGCTTTGCGGCAGCGTGCAGAAAGTGCGGGATGCGGCGTTATACGGGGTATTCGGCAGGCAGGTCAATGTGACGGACGGAAGATATACATACTTCAGAAGTGCCGTGCGGGAAGATAACCTGCCGCTGAGCGTATATACCGCCATGCCCACCAACAACTCTTACTATTGGGACAGGGATCACATTGCCGACGTTGGTGACATTGAAGCCGGCCATTTTCTCAAATGGACGAAGTACCCTGTATTCAAAATCTCCGCTTCCAACATGAAACTTGGCGATATTTCTCGCCAGTTTGACGTGCGGCACGACATACTCTCGGCCAACATGCTGTTTGATTTACAAACGGATTACGAACAGACCCGCAATATCTGCGGCGGCGCGGAGGAAGAGCGCATGTGCGCGCTGTTAAAGCAGGCGCTCATCGACCACGACAGTCCGGACGAACAGTTTGAGAGACTGGGCCTGAAGTAATACCGTGACGTTCAGGTCAGAGTATTAAACCCTTTTTGGGGGTGTGGGGTTTAGCAAATCCCCCACATTTAATCCAATTTGGACGATTGATTGTGTGGCGCAGCCATACATCATTCCTTGAAGAATACCCGAATGTACCATTCGGGTGCATGCGCGTCAAATTGGCGGGGAAAATGCCGCCATAAGCGGCATTTGACCTACAGCAACCCATCAACAAAGTCCTGCGGACTTTATTGATGGCCATCTAGAACGCCCCATATGGGGCGTTCTGATTAAACAGGAGTTTCTATGCCGCCCATCAATTTGCTGATCAAGCCCGCATCCTCTGCCTGCAACATGCATTGCCGGTATTGCTTTTATAACGCCATCGCAGAACAGCGTGAGACGGCGTTTTTAGGAGTGATGTCCGACGCTTTGCTCGAACAGGTCATAGAATCGGCATTCGCTTACGGGGATCAATACTGCGGCTTTGCATTTCAGGGCGGCGAACCAACCCTTGCAGGACTGCCGTTTTTTGAACGGGCGGTTGAGCTGCAAAAGAAGCATAACAAAAAGAATATCCGTGTATCCAACGCCATTCAGACCAACGGCTATGCGGTGGACGACGCGTGGGCCGCTTTCTTTCAAAAAAACAGTTTTCTGGTAGGGCTTTCTCTGGACGGCAGTGCGGAAACGCATAATATCAACCGTGTTGATCGAGCGGGAGAACCGACATTCAACCGCGTTATGCGCGCGGCAGCGGCGCTACAAAAACACGGCGTTTCGTTTAACATACTCAGCGTGGTGACGGGCAAAAACGCACGGAATATTGAAAAGACCTACAATTTTTTTAAGAAAAGCGGCTTTTTATATCTGCAGTTTATCCCCTGCATGGAGCCTCTCAATTGCGAGCGCGGCTGCATGCCATACGCTCTTGGGACTAAGGAGTACGCCTCCTTTCTTATCCGTCTGTTTGATTTGTGGTATCGGGATTACCAAAAAGGCCACTATGTAAGCATCCGGCATATCGACAACCTTGTAACTATAGCGCACGGGCGGGAACCGGAAGCATGCAATATGCGCGGACGCTGCACGCTGCAGTTCGTGGTAGAAGGCGACGGTTCGGTTTATCCGTGCGACTTTTTTGTATATGACAACTATCGGCTAGGGAATATCCGTGAAGCATCGCTCGCCGTTATGGCGCAGTCTGAAACGGCGCAACGCTTTTTAGCAGCATCGGCGGAACTTCCGGCGGGCTGTAGGGAATGCCGCTTTTTGTATTTATGCCGCAACGGCTGTGGCCGCGACAGGGAAAACGGCCAGAATTATTACTGCTCTTCCTACAAGGAATACTTCGACTATCTTATGCGCAACGGACGCTTGGATACACTTCGGGCTATACGATAACATGCGGTTACGAGAATATCTGATACAGCGCATATAACAGGAAGAAAAGGATCACGATCGCAATCATAACGCCCGTGTCTCCTCCTCCGCTCCCGCCGTTTCCTCCGCCGCTGGTTCTTCGGTATGCATTGTAGCGGTCCACATTGGAGCGGACTGAGCTTTTGAAATCAAACCCGTGCATGAATATCCTCCCTTCCAATTCCAACTTCTGCTTGTATCATAATGCAACTTCATATCTGTGTCATACCAAAATTCTTAAATAAGGAAATATCTTCACCGGCATTTATGTATATACTTGAGCTGTCAGGAAGCGCTTTCGCGTGCCTGACGGATCACTTTTGCCATACATTATCGTCTTGCGCAAATCTCCCACTAAATGCGCAAATTCTGTCGCATATATTGCCCCGTTTTGTTGACATCATGGTTTTCAATGGCTTATGATATGTATTAGTGTCTGTTCACTTTATAAGGAAGTATCAGTCTAGAGACTTGCGTGTCTCCATTTGGACCGAATGCTTGATATACTGCGTCCATTTGATTTTTCATCAACTTCAGGCGGACCGGAGCAGGAATGGAACAGACCTTCACACAACGGCGCACGCATTGACAGATACGGTCGTCGCGCAAACGGTAAAAGGCGTGCATAGAATAAACGCCGGAAATCGCGACATAGCGCGCATGTTCTGTCATGTGCGACAAAGCCTGCACGAAAGAGGAAAACGAAACAATGGGCCGTGAAAACATGCAATCCGAACAGGGAAACAAAGGCAAGGGTAAGAAGCGTACGCTGGCGATACTGATCTGTATTGTATTGGCTATTTCGCTGGCAATCGCCGCGCTGATCATAGACCAGAACAACCGTATTATGAACAATCAGCTCGTGCTTTCCGGCGTATCCATCAACGGCATTGACCTCTCGGAAATGACGAAGGATGCCGCAGCGAATGCGACAGCTTCCATTGAGCAGGATCTGCTTTCCAAAGTGCAGATTACAATAGATGTGGAAGGTGAGCAGCTAAACTATAACGCGCAGGATCTTGGCATAACATCCGACTACAGCGACATTCTCAAGCAGGCCGTTACTTTTGGACATACCGGCACCCTGCAGGAACGCAAGCAGGCAATTGCCAAGGCCGAAAAGGAAGGCATGGCGTTTCATGTCAGCCTGAAAACCGATAATGAAAAGATTTCCGCTTTGTTGCTGCCTCTTAAGGAAAAGCTGGATAAGCAGCCCGTAGACGCGACATTCACTTTCATGCCCTGGGGATATACTGCTGACGGCACGCCGTTTACGCAGGATCAGGATGCAATGATCAAGGCCTGTGCCTCGGGCGATCAGTGGGAACGTCCCGAGCTTGTCCGCCTGAGCGAAGATCAGATGCCCAATAAGCTCCGGTACGAATACTGGAGGAACGATAAATATATTGACGGTTATATCCCGCAGGATGCCAGTATAGCCCGTTTCCTGTACACGGAAGAACAGACCGGCCGGTCCATCGATATGCTGTCCGTGCTGGACAGCGTTCTTGCGCAGCTTGAAAGCGAACAGTATTCCGTCATCACCGCCCCTGTAGAAACGCTTGAACCAACCGTCAAGCTTGCTGATATCAAAAACAACACGCAGCTGATCGCGTCGTGGACATCCTGCTATTCCAATCACGCGAGTTATAACCGCAACTGGAACGTCGCAAAACTATCCGGTCTGGTCAATGGTGTCATTATTCAACCCGATGAAGAATGGTCCATCAACAATCACGCCGGCGCAAGAACAGTGGCATCTGGCTGGAAGGAAGCGCCCGGCATCTCCAACGGCGGATATACGCAGCAGGCCGGCGGCGGCGTCTGCCAGATTTCCAGCACGGTATTCAACGCGTCCATCCGCTCGGCGCTGACCATAACGGATTCCACGCATCATACCATATCCTCGGATTACATCCCGCTGGGACTGGACGCAACGATCAGCTCCCCGCGCCCCGACCTGAAAATAAAAAATCCGTACAACACGCCGGTTTACATCATATCCTACGTTAACCCGAAGGATCAGAATGTTACGGTTGAGGTTTACGGACCGCCCGTTGTAGATGCGGAATTGGGTCCTGTGATACTCGACTTTACATCCAAGAGCGGCGGATACTACGGCGAACCGAGAATGATCTATTACTACAACATGGCGGTAGCGCCCGACGATACCGTCATTCTTCCAGGCGAATCCTATGTGTTCGCCAAGGCGCGCAAGGGACAGCGCGTACAGACCTATATCCACTATCTTGACCTTGAGGGCAAGGAACTCAAAGTGGCGGAAGATCATTACTATGAATGGCCGCCCATCAACGGCAAGACATACGTAAATGGCCCTGACCCTGCCCTGGCGGCCGCTATCCCCACCATAACGCCCTGATCAGTTAAATACTGGATAACAACAATCCCCCGGTTTGCGCCGGGGGATTGTTAATTGAGTGCCAGTGCTATGCCTGCCCCCGCTGCATGATGCTGTGAGCGAGGGGCTTGCAATGGCAATCCTGCCATAAGCTCGGTGGCTGTATTATTAGCTTGCACGACATGCAGTATCTGCAGACACTTGATTTGTCCTCCTCATGCAGTTCCGGCTTTAATACAGAAAATCTTGGGTCATAATCCATACTGGAGCTGGCTGACGAGCGCATAAGACAGCTCCTGTGCGGTTTCCTGCGCCTGGCTGATGATCTTATCATACTGGCTAACACTATCGGAATAGTTTCCCGAAAAAATCATCACTGCTTCCTCCAATGATAAATATAGCAATTTATATAGTGTCGCGCGCAAGACTTCTTCGTCCACAGACGGATTTATGGAGGTGAGCAGCTTGACCATTTCGTCTAGGTTCTCGTACATGGCGTCATTAAGAGCATTTATTGCCGCAGTATCGCCCTGAACCAGCGCCTCGCTTATTTTAAACAGGTCATTATATAAATCAGTGACGATATTTTCGAACTTCTGCCCTTTTGTTTCGCCATAATATGTGCGTATGACATCAGAGAAATCCCTTGCATTCTTAATAAGCCGTCTTTCAATCGTTTCGCGCAGATCAAGTCCATATATTGTGCTCGAAAACAAAGTCCTGCTCCAGTGGGCAAAATCCATCCAATATCGAAGCAGCTGATTATATATTTCCTGCTGGTTCAGAGCAAATCCCATGTTGTTTACCCGTCCCGATATTCCCATGCAGACCGCCCTTTCCTTACGTAATCACTACAATCTATGTGTTTCTGCCCGCTGAAAATACTTATCTTCGCATGTTTGTTGCTATGTGTTACCACTCGGCAGGCCATGGCGTTACATTGTATGATATAATACGAAAAAGCACGACTTAGCAGCCACGAAAAGAGGATGCACGCATGAAACGAGCCTATTTTTACAATACTCCCATAGGCGAGATAGGAATAGCTGAAGAGAATGGCGCAATTACCAACGTATTTTTCGGCAATACAGTCAAACCGGGTTCTTACGAACTGACACAAACAGCTCTGCTGGAGGACGCTTCGGCGCAGCTTATGGAATACTTCGCGGGCAGGCGTAAGGAATTCGTGCTTAAGCTTTCCCCCGGGGGCACCGCATTCGAACAGGCGGTTTGGGACGCACTTATGCATATTCCCTACGGGCAGACACGCAGTTACGCAGATATTGCCCGGGAAGCCAACCGACCAAACGCATGCCGGGCTGTCGGGCACGCAAACGCGCGCAATCCCATTTCCCTGTTCATTCCCTGCCACAGGGTCGTCGGCTCAAACCATAGTCTTACCGGCTATGCGGGTGGTATTGATGCCAAGGAATATCTGTTGAGGCTGGAGGGTGCGCGCGTATGACAGCATACTTTCCTTATGGCGATACGGAAATCCGGTACTTGAAGGCCCGCGATAAAAAGCTCGGCGAAGCCATCGACCGCATTGGCATGCTGCAGCGTACAGTGAATAAAGACCTGTTTGAGTCGCTGGTGCATTGTATCGTCAGCCAGCAGATTACGGGCAAAGCGCTTGAGACAATATGGGGCCGCATGACATCTGCGCTGCCCGGCATTACGCCGCAGACGGTGTATGCTGTTCCCGCTGAAGAGCTCAGATCCTTCGGAATGCCGCTTCGCAAGGCAGAATACATCCGGCAGGCCGCACAGTCTGTACTGAGCGGCGAGCTTGATTTACATGCGCTGAGCGGCATGGAAGATGCCGAAGTCTGCCGCAGGCTTTCCGAACTTCGGGGGATAGGCGTATGGACTGCCGAAATGCTTATGACGTTCTCCATGCTGCGACCCAACATCATCAGCTACGGCGACCTTGCCATTCATCGCGGCATGCGCATGCTGTACCACCACCGGAGAATTGACAGGGAGCTGTTCGAAAAATACCGCAAACGGTATTCTCCCTATGCGTCTGTAGCAAGCCTGTATCTGTGGGCAATCGCGGGCGGCGCTATAGAAGGTATGCAGGATTACGCGCCGAAGCCCCCGCGAAAAGACAGTAAGATGAAATAATCGGCATACAAAAGAAGTCCCCCTTGCGGAAGGGGGACTTTGCGTTTGCTGCTTACTTATTTTCGTGCTGTTCCGGTTGCTGCGGCGCCTGCGGCGGCTGGGGCGGGATGGGCGGCTGCACACCGTACATGGGTTGCATGGGCATTGCCTGCATCTTTTTATTCCTGCGGCGTCTGCGTGCAAGCACCACGATGACAATCACGATAACCGCGATGATAATGAGCACGGGGGACGCGACGATCAGGAACACGACCAGGTTTTCAAAGAATACCGCGAGACCGCTCAGCGTATTCTGCAGGCCTTCGTTAATGCGCGTGCCGAAATCATCGTTGCTGGCCGCTGCCATGGCGGGCGGGATTTCGTTGAGCTCTATCGTAACGGTAGCGAAGCTGATCAGATCATCCCAACGTTTGAGCTGCGTGGTCAGGTTCTCAATTTCGTAGGTAAGACGGAAAAGCTCCTGCTCGACAAGTATCCTGTCCTCGAGCGGGGTATTGGGGTTTTCCAACAGGGCCTTGATATGGTCGCGCTGTATCGTATAGATCTCCAGACGGGACTGCGTATCGAAATAGGACGCGGTGATATCCTCGCCGCCGCTGTTTTCATAGGTCACGGTAGCTATGCCGCGTGCGTCGGCCAGGAAGGTATCCATCCGTTCCTGCGGAATGCGCAGCGAAAGGCTTGCGTAGCGGCCCGGTTCGTTATAGTTTACAGGCTTTCTGCCGCTCACGTAGGAAGTGGCGACATAACCGCCCATATCGGTAATCTTCTGCTTGATATACGCAAGGTCGGAATCAAATTCACGGGTTTCAAGCCCCATAGCGGCTGTCTTGATAATTTTATGTCCGCCGTATTCGGCTTCGGGGGATGTTGCATTGCCTGATGTTGCGCCGCCTGCCGAAGCGCCGCCGGAACCGTTGTTCCAGCCTGACTTATCGGCTTCCTGTGAAACACCGGAACCCGAGTCTGCGGCGGGCTTTTCCGCGGGCGCGGGCGCGGCAGGTGCGGCAGGTGCAGTCTGGGCGCTATCCTCGCTCTTATGGGCAGCACATCCAGCTACCGTGCCAAAGAGCAATACGGCGCAAAGAAAGAGCACGAACCATTTTTTCATATTAATTTCCTCCCATCCATTGATCTTGTTCCTCGCAATAGATACGCACAAGCCATACATCCGGTTGCATGTCTTACCATTTGTGGGGGTACGGAGGGAACGCGGAACGAACCTCTGAATAGAACTTGGCGCGCCGTCCGTAAACGGGCGGCGCGCCGATAATCCTAAAATATCTTGGATTTAGCTTATTGCCTTGAGGAAGAAGTACAGACGGGACTGTGCGGTGCTGTAGTCGTAGTTGTCACCGCAGGTGTAGAGCGTCATAATGACATCTTCCGATGATACGCTCACGCCCAGATCGATCTCAGAGCGGCTCTTCTGCTTGGCGATCCAATCCGTGATCTGCTTCTCAGTCCAGCTTCCGCCGGAGGTCCTGAACGGATGCGTGTTGTTCTTGAGCGTGCTTGCGGGTTCGCTGTCGTTGGTTTCGTACAGCGCCCACACTTCCCACTTGGAATACTTGCCGAACGTGATATTGAACGTACGGTTCGCCTTTGTGGTCAGAGAGGATTTGTTATCCTGCAGCTTATGCAGCTCGTGCAGCATGGAACCCGACTGACGGGAATTGTGGCCCGTGATGATGGTGTTGTTCGTCGGGGCGCTGTAGAACGAGCAGATGGAACCGGCCGTGCTGCTGTTCTTGTAGATATCGTGCGTCAGGTAATAGAAATTGCCCGATTTATCGTAAAGTATGGGATAATCGATGTTGGTATTGGGAACCTTGATCCAGCCCACGGCGTCAGAATTGAGCTTCTGAGCTTCGCTCAGGCTCTTGGGCATGTTTGTGGTCACAGGCGCGGGGGAAGCCGACGTACCCGGAGATACGGAAGCGCCCGGCAACGGAGATGTACCCGGCAGCGGGGATGCACCCGGATCTACTGTGCCCGGGGCAGGGGTCTGGCCCGGCAGCGTTGTGCCGCCCGGAGTTGTGCCGTCGGTGGCGGTGGGCGAACCTACGTCTATCGAGTCAGCCGGCTCTACATTCTTAGAGCATGCCACGACGGAAAGCATTAAAACGACCAAGAGTAATATGGAAAGCGCTTTCTTCATTTGTAACCCTTCACTTCCATGTATTTTTAAGTGTCTGATTCATACATCATCATACCCTAAAGCGCGCCAAAGGCAAAGTGAATAATATGTTAAATCCACATTGCGCCGTGTAAACTATTTCTGGCGGGGCTTCATGGTGGGGAACAGCAGCACGTCCCGTATGGAATACGAATCCGTGAGCAGCATCACAAGTCTGTCGATCCCGACGCCAATTCCGCCTGTGGGCGGCATACCGTACTCCAGAGAAAGACAGAAATCTTCGTCGATCATCATGGCTTCATCGTCGCCCTTTTCCCGCTCGGAAAGCTGCTGCAGGAAACGACCGCGCTGATCGATGGGATCGTTGAGTTCGGAATAGGCGTTTGCATATTCCCTCGCGCCTATGAACAGTTCAAACCGCTCCGTCACATGCGGCATGCCCGGCTTGCGCTTTGTAAGCGGCGAAACCTCAACCGGATAGTCCATGATAAATGTAGGCTGAATGAGCTTTTCCTCGACGAACGCCTCGAATGCCTCGTTTAAGAGCTTGCCGCGGCTGATGCTTTTATCCTCAAAATTCAGCCCTAAGGATTTCGCAAGCGCGCGTGCCTGTTCATCCGTTTCACAGGCAAAGAAATCCGCGCCGGTGTACTGCTTGACGGCATCGTTCATTGTAAGCCGCGCGTAGGGCGGGGTCAGGTCAATCTCCGTGCCCTGATACACGATGCGCGTATCCTGCAGCACTTCCTTCGCGCAATGCGCGATCAGATCCTCCACAAGATCCATCATGCCGTGATAATCCGTGTACGCCTGATACAGCTCCAGCGTTGTAAACTCCGGATTGTGCTTGATATCCATTCCCTCATTGCGGAATATGCGCCCGATTTCATATACGCGTTCCAACCCGCCCACGATGCACTGCTTGAGCGGCAGCTCGGTGGCGATGCGCAGATATAAATCGATATCGAGGGTATTGTGGTGCGTGATAAACGGACGCGCGTTCGCACCGCCGGGGATGGGGTTTAATACGGGGGTTTCCACTTCCAGGAAGCCCTGATCATCCAGCCTGCGGCGTATCTGCGAAAGTATGCGGCTGCGCTTTACAAATGTGTCGCGCACTTCGGGATTCATAATCAGATCCACATACCGCTGGCGATAGCGAAGCTCGTTATCCTTGAGCCCATGGAACTTTTCCGGAAGCGGCCGCAGGGATTTTGAAAGCAGCGTCACGGTGCTTGCGTGAACGGAGATTTCCCCGGTGCGGGTCTTAAACACCGTTCCTTCCACGCCAAGTATATCGCCGATATCCATGGATTTGAATTCGTCGTAAGCCTCCTCGCCGATATCATCGCGGCGGACATACGCCTGTATGGTGCCCTGCCCATCGAGAATGTGGGCAAAGCTCGCTTTTCCCATGATGCGCTTGGACATCATGCGCCCCGCAATGCGGATCACTTTCCCTTCAAGCGTATCATAGCCCGCAAGCACGTCTGCGCTGTGGTGGGTTTGATCAAATGTGGTGATTTCGAACGGATCTTTGCCTGCCTGCTGCAGTGCGGATAGCTTGTCCCGCCTGACCTGAAGCAGTTCGCTCAGTTCCTGCTGGGTAAGTTCTTCTTGCTGTTCGGCTGCGATTGGTGGCTGCTGGTTTTCCATATATGGTTCCTTTCGTAAGGGATTGGGGCTTAAAAAACCGTTCCACAGGTTAAAACCATGTCAAAGCTTTTTAGCCACAAGAATTCAATCTACATTACAGAGTGCGCGCATATGGGCGCGAAGGAATCCCCCCACGCCCGATATCATTTACGTATGCAGTATGCCGGTTACTGTTTTTTGATTTCGAGTATGCGCCAATGCATGACGCCGCCCGGGGTCTGCACATCCACAATTTCGCCGGTTCTATGGCCGAGTATGGCTTTGCCGACGGGAGATTCGTTGGAGATTCTTCCGTTGAGAGGATCAGACTCGGCGGAACCAACGATATGATATTCGCAATCAAACCCGTCGTCCTCATTGTGCAGCTTGACAAGTGCGCCGACATTTACAGTCTCGGTATCGAGTGCGTCCTCGTCGATGATGATGGCATTGCGCAGCATATTTTCGAGCTGTATGATATCATACTCGTTTTTTGCCTGCTCGTTTTTGGCCGCGTCATACTCCGCATTTTCGCTCAAATCGCCAAATGACCGGGCAATTTTAATCTGCTCGGCGATTTCCATCCTGCGGGTGGTCTTGAGGTATTCCAGATGCTCCTCGTATTTTGCGATGCCTTCCGCCGTGAGTCTGACCTCTGCCATGCCTGTGCCTCCTGCCTTTTATGTGTATATACCGCGCGCTTCATCCCCTCGCACGGTGAATTTGCCGCTGATACACCAGCCAATTATCCAATTATAGAAGCCGTTACTTTTCTTGTCAAGGCTCCCGCTTTCAAGAAAAAACCGCAACGCCGCACAAAGCGGGGATTTCCTGTGTACAGCGGCATTGCCGAACATACAATATCTGCCTACAACTGCCCATCCAGATATCCCTGCAGCAGTGACTGCAGCTCTTCAAGCGTGGAACAGGCATTGACACGGGTACGCAGTGAAGCCGCGCGCGGCAGGCCGTGCATATACCATGCCACATGCTTGCGCATCTCAATCACGCCGTGTACGCCTTTAAATTCATACTGCAGCCGCGCGTGGCGCATTGCCATCTCCACACGTTCGTGCGCGGTGGGCTTAACAAAATCTTCACCGCACAGCGCAGACTTGATTTCTTGAAATATCCAGGGATTTCCCTGCGCGCCGCGTGCAACCATTACGCCGTCGCAGCCGGTGTATGCAAGCATTGAAACTGCGCTTTCGCCGGAACACACATCCCCGTTTCCAATCACGGGAACGCGCAGCGCGGCTTTTACCTCGCCTATGATGTCCCAATCCGCCCGTCCGCTATACCCCTGCTCACGCGTTCGCCCATGCACGGTGACAGCAGCGGTGCCGCTTTCCTGCGCCATACGGCCAAACGCCACGGCGTTTATGCTTGAATCGTCCCATCCCTTTCGGAATTTAACAGTAACGGGCAATGTAACGGACTTTGATACGCTTTCTATGATACGCCCGGCAAGCGGCAGATCGCGCATAAGCGCGCTTCCTTCGCCATTGCCGACGATCTTATGGGCCGGACAGCCCATGTTGATATCTATGAGCGCAATCTCCCCCGCATACCGTTCCTGTATGCGGCGCGCCATTTCCGAGAGTATGAGGGGATCAGATCCAAACAGCTGTGCCGCGCAGGGACGCTCCAGCGGCGAAGTCGCAAGCAATTGCTCCGTACGCTCGTTGCCGTATAAAAGCCCTTTCGCGCTGATCATTTCGGTATATGTCAAATCGCAGCCCATCTCGCGGCAGATCCCGCGAAAAGGCAAATCCGTAACGCCGGCCATGGGCGCAAGCACCACCGGCACAGAAAATTCGAGTGCTCCAAGTTTCACTGTTTCTTATCCTATGGGCAGCGTTGCGGCGGGAATCGGAGTCATGCTCAGATCCGGCGTGCGCTGCGGTTCTTCAGTGGGGCCTTCCTGCAGCAGCTGCATCTGATAGATGTACCAGCGGCCGTCAACCACGCGAAAGCGAAGAAGATACCGTCCCGTTTCCCATTCGGGCAGCGGATATGCGGCGTCAGCCGGCGCATCTGCGGGGCGCTTGTCTTCGTTGATGGCGCCTGTGATGCTCGCCATGCGGGCAACGACCGTGACAGTCGCCGTCTGCGTCCACGGCAGTACGGATATGCCCTTTACTTCTACGCGGTAATCAAATTCCTTCACGGTATAATCGTTATAGGTGCCGGCGGTAAGCGCCGTATCCCCTTCGATGAATCCGGTTGTAAAATAGGCCTTCATCTGCTCGATGGGGCCATCCTGCAAAATGCATTCCGCTCTTAGCTGCAGACCCTCCGTCGCAAGTATATAGAGATTGGCCGCGCGCATCGCCGTATCAAATACAGCGTAGCAAAGACCGGCCAGCACAAGTATGATCAAAACAGTACGCATAAAAAACCAGATGGCCCGCTTCGCCATCCGTGCTCCCGAAAGCGTTTTCTGTTCCATATGCGCCATACCGCCACCGCCTTTGCTGCTGTGCGGGAATACTTCCAACATGATACCACAGAAATATGAAAAAGCAAAATCCATATATAATGGAAAGCGCCCCCAAAATGATGGGAGCGCCCCGAACAAACCTATGATAGGTACTGCCGGGGATTATAGGGAATGCCGCCGATCAGCAGCTCCATGTGCAGATAGGGCGTGTCCTCTTCATCTTCAGGCGCGCTGACCTTGCCTATGGACGCTCCCGCAGCGACCGTATCGCCGATTTTGAGTGAGCATTCCTTGAGCGGCGCAATGCGCGTGACAAACCCGCCGCCATGGTCAATTTCCAGCGCAAGTCCGTAGCTGCCCCTTTTGCCCGCAAATACGACCGTACCGGCTGCGGGCGCGCAAATGCCGTCCCCAACCTTGCACTTGAGTTCGATGCCGTAATTCATGCCGGTTTTATTCATACCGAAGTTTGATATGATCTCCGCCTTCATAGGCAGTGTCAGCTGAAAGCCCTTAGGAGCCGCCGGCCCCTTTTCGCCCTGCGAGCCGCCTGTGTTTTCCAATGTAAATGTGCCCACGGCAACGCGCTGCGCAGCGGGCTGCAGCGTATCCTGCACCGTTACAACAGGTTCGCCCAGCAACTTGCCGTTGAGATACGTCTTCTCGGCTGTGCTTACGCGTTCACCCGCGCGGCCGAGCTGGACGACCAACCGTGAACCCTTGGGGATGCGGGCATCCTTCGTCTCTTCAGCTGAAAACGCCACAGTTTCCGAGGTGACTGTGCGCGTCACCAGACGCACCGGACACAGCGCGGGATCAGCTAAAAGCGCCGCACGCGCCTGTTCCGGCGAAACGGGGTTTTCGCCCGACTGCGCCTCGCGCAGCGTCATGTTTTTGTCAAATGCCGCCAAAACAAGCGTTTCGGATTTTGGAACGGCATTTGCCAATTCCCTGAGCCATTCGTTTAGAAGTGCCTGTGCGTCGTCACGGCCAGATACTGTGAATATGGGTATGTCATCCGCCAATATCGTGATGGCCCCGGCCACGGGTGCAGGCGCGGGCGGCAGTGAAGCGGACGGCGCGGGAGCGGGTGTAGGACCCATGCTCCATTCCGCCGGAACAGCTGGAAGGCGGTGCAGCACTACGCCCGCCGCGCAGAGCAGCGCGACGGCAACCGCAAATATCCACCGCTTGTCTGGAAATTTCATGCCCGACTCCTTTTTAACAACCTGCCGGCCAGCGGTATACTACAGAAAAAACCCCGCCGCCAGGCAGGGCATGATGATCCATGTGGAATTAGCTGTTCAACGAAAGCTCCAGCGCTTCATAAACGGCCTGCATGCCTTCGGCAACGCGCGGGCCGGGGCGGTTGATCAGCGCATCGTCGATGGAGTATACCCTGCCCTCCTGTACGGCTGTGAGATCCTTATATCCTTCGGCAACATACAGCGCGTCGATATCCAGCTTGGAGGATACGAGCACCACCTGCGGCGCAAGCGCTGCGAGTTCCTCAGACGTATATACGGGGTATGCTTCCGCAGCGGCCGCTGTGACAGGCACGCCGCCCGCCATCTGTATGATGCTGTAGGCGATGGAGCCGGGGCCCACCGAAACATGCCCGTTCGCGTCATCCGCTACGGCGAAATATACGGTAGGCTGCGTATCCAGCTCCGCCGTTTTGGCTGAAGCGTCACGCACGGCTTCCTGTATGGATTGTACGAGCGGCGCGGCATCCGTATCCATGACCTGCGCCATAAGCGCAATGCTTGCAAAAAGATCGTTATACGAGGCGGCTTCCGCACAAACCACCAGAAGTCCTTTGTCCTCAAGCGCTTTGATGGTTTCCTCAGTTGCCGACTGGCCGACAAATACGATATCGGGCGTCAGGGCGGTAATACCCTCAACATCATCCGCCTTCAGTTTGGGCAGCTGCTGCGCTTCTGCAGGATAATCGCTGCCTTCGTCAACCGCCACAACGGAGCTGCCCTTGCCCAGTGCAAACAGTATTTCCGTACCGGCGGGAGAAAGCGATACTACGCGCTGCGGCGTCGCCGCAACACCAAATCCCCTGCCCAGCATATCCGTAAAATTCGCCCTCACAGGCGCAACTGTCTTTTCCGGCGCTGCCGTAGCGGCCGGGGTCGGCTGCATAGCGGCTGGCGTAGCGGCAGGGCCCTGCGGCGCCTGACACGCACACAGCAGCAATGCGCCCACGATGAGTAGATTTAACCATTTACTTCTGCGCATGAATACCTCCTGGCGATGATCGCCCCAATTTCAGGAAAAAGAGGCGAATTCCATTAGCGCAGGCGTCTGCGCCATGAAAAATTGTATCATTTTCCACACATGGGCGCAATGCACTGCAGTATGGTATTCATACATTGTTTACGGATACTACTCATCAAGTGAAAAATTCGCGGCCTTTTGGGCATGGATCAGCGTAGTGTCAAAAACAGGCAGCGCCGTATCCTCCTGCCTGATCAGCATGCCGATTTCCGTACAGCCGAGCACAACGCCCTGCGCGCCCTTTTTGCCCAAGTCATCGATGATGCCCAGATATTCCTGCTTGGATTGCACGGAAATAATGCCCAGACAGAGTTCCTGGAATATGACACGGTTGATGAGTTCCATATCCGCTTCATCCGGTATGATGACCTCTATTCCGTTCGAGGACAGTACATCCTTATAAAAATCCTGCTGCATGGTGTATTGGGTGCCCAGCAGCGCGGCTTTTTTTATACCGCGCGCTTTGAGCGCTTCCGCCGCTGCCTGCGCGATATGCAGAATGGGTATGGAAATGCTGTGCTCTATTTCGGGCGCAACTTTATGCAGCGTGTTTGTACAGATGAGAATGCACGCGGCCCCCGCCTTTTCAAGGCCTTGCGCGGCGGCCGAAAGAATATCCGCACATTTTGCCCAGTCTCCGCGCGACATAGGCTCTTCTATTTCATGAAAATCCACGCTGTGCAGCAGCACCTTTGCCGAATGATACCCACCCAGCCGTTCTTTGACGAGTTCGTTGATGATCTGGTAATACGTCACCGTGCTTTCCCAGCTCATACCGCCGATCAGGCCTATGGTTTTCATTTTCCCATTCTCCTTGCACGTATACTAACATGGCTATCTGTGATATAGCCATTATAACAAATACAGCAAGAATTTACCTGTTGCTTTTCGTTCAGTTCTGCAGCATTCTCATGGCTTCCAAATACTCCGGGTAGTTGCGAATACTCTCGTACCTCGGATCGGCCTGTATCTTCCCACGGATTGTCCCGCGTAGATAGCGGAGCATTTCCTCTGCCTGGTTCGCATCCGAAGGCAATTGGGAAAACAACGGATTGCTTTGCGACTCCCTCCATGCGCACAATGCTTTCGCGAGACTCAATACGCTTTGCGCAGCCAATTTCTCATTTCCCGCAAGCAAATATGCTTCTGCAAATAACCGGTCGCTCACCATGGACGCGTACCCCATCTGCTCCGCGATTTGCCTGTGCACGCCGCAGATATAGAGCTTTTCTTGCGTATCACACGTATACGTGATCAGCTTTTCCAGGCATGCCTCCATTTTTTGAAACGCAATATACAGCTCCGTCTGCACAAATCGCTGCGCTGCCTGTGTTTTCCCCTGCCGTTCATACAGTTCCGCTTTCATAAACCGCAGGTCAGGGTATGGCGACGGAATCTCATTGAGTATGTCTTCTGCATTTTTGAGCTCGTTATCTTCCAAGTTCAGCCGAACCAGCAGGTAGGAAGCGGAACCAAAAAGCCGCGCGCATCCGCTTTTACGAACATCGGTGAGCATCTGTTTTGCTTTTTGCCGGTTTTCCTGTTTCTGCGCTTCGTCCTCCGCCGGAAATTGCGTCAGCACGGACGCCGTATGCAGCAGCAGCGCCGGATTTTCGGGGTAAGTATGCAGAAGCTCGCGCATGCGCGTCAGCGCCCGCAGGCCGCCTTCCTTTTTCGCAATAGCGGCAAGCTCAGCAGCAAAGGCCGCGGCCTGATCATCTGAAAGCTCCGGAGAAAAACACAATAGCGTATCTACATTCGTACCCAGCGCTCTTGCAACGGGTGAGAGCAGCGTAATATCCGGATAGCTTGCGCCCGTCTCCCATTTGCTTACCGCAGGCGTAGATACTCCCACCATTTGGGCCAGCTGCTCCTGCGTAAGGCCCTTTTGTCTGCGAAGATTGGCAATTGTATTTCCTATATTGAGATCCACATTCATGCACCTCGCTTCAGTCTCATCGGATACGACAAGTATACCGCCTGCCGCTTTTGTATGACAATCGAGGCAAAGTTAAATATACGGTGTACTTTTGTAACCATCGGTTAATACATCTAAAGTTTCGCATCCATGTCATTTCACATAGTTATGTTTTTGCTTATTGATACGATACATATGTTATGCGTTAGAATCTGAAATTCTTAGGATTGGCAAACAGAGCATGTTTTGTTATATTCTTCTTTGAACCTTACAGCCTGGACGGCAGGAAAACACTGCTTTCTCAGGCTGTTTGATTTTTTCTGCGCGGACAAATTCCTGTATGCCTTAACAAACGAAGCGAAATGCACAAGGATTTTTCAATTATTTTTGACGAACTATTCGGGAAGCTGGTGGAATATATGCAAGGTAATAATCCTTTGACCAATCATTCATTGGAGAGGCCGCACAGAGCACTCGCGCTTTTGCTCTGCCTGCTGCTGACGCTTACGCAATTTCCCATGTCCGCTTTGGCGGACGGCGGAAGGGCTGCGGCGTTCAATTGCGAACTGATGGATGCCTATGGCAGTTGGGGAATACTGGGCGGGGAAGGCTCTGCTTCCGGCTGCACGGTTACGCTGAATGCTGCGAAAAGCGAGACAATTGTAGCGAAATATGTTATTGACCTAAAACCGCTGACGGCGGCTGTACAAGGCGGCGGTCTGCGGGCGGATATTTCCTACACCGCACCCGAAGGCTGTAGCGTTTCCTTTGAAGCATTTAATGGACTTGTCCTATTAGGCGAACTTGCCTCGGGAGATATTGTTCCCACAGACAGCACCAGTATTTGCGTAACGGTGCAAAACCCGACCAGTTCCTCCGCACAATTCACGCTGTCTCTCGCGTTCAACGATGCCGCTTCGCCATTGCTTTCAGTAGAAACATCCAAAGATACATGGACCAAAGAAAATGTCGTCCTGACTCCATCCGCAGACGATGCGGACAGCGGCGTAAGCACGGTATATCAATCCAACGATGTGGGCAACCCCATATCCACACTGACGGATAACCTGAACGGCACGTTTACCGCATCCCAAAACGGTACGTACTATTTTACGGCGCAGGATTTTGCGGGGCATTCCACCACTGTGAGCTATACGGTGGACAACATAGACAAATCGGTTCCGTCATCACCCTCCATCTCTCTTCCAGTCGAAACCGGCTGGGCGACTTCCGACGTGACGGCAACCATTACAGGGAGCGATGCTCCCGAGGGCCAAAGCCCGCAAAACATCGAATATTCATTGGACGGTTCAACGTGGACAACGTATTCCGGCGCGCTCACGCTTTCTGATGAGGGCGATACGGAGCTGCGCGCGCGTATCATCGACGAGGCGGGCAACGTATCCGACGTGGTCAGCACGACCGCCCGTATCGATACACAACCGCCTGAGCTTACCGCCAGCTTCGGACAAACCGGCACAAACAATACCGCGATGCTGACATTTACCGCGACCGACGCCACATCCGGCGTGCTGGAAAAGCGGTATCTGGAAGGCGAGCATATACAGGCGGATTATTCCTCCGGAGCCGTGCTTTCGGGCAATACCGTATCGCTTGCTGCGGGCAAACAGTATACCGTATTCGCCAAGGACAACGCCGGGCATATCGCGCTGCAGACGCTGTACGCGAGCGCCGTGCCCTCCCTTTCGCTGCCCGGCAGCTTTTCCATACAGGAAAGCGAAAACAAATCGCTGAGTTTCACCGTCGGCGACAGCGAGACTGCCCCAGGAAGTCTCTCCATTTCCGTTGAGTCCGCCGACAGCGCGGCTTTATCCGTCGGTACCGTACAAAACAACAACGGAACCGTAACCGTCCCGCTTACTGCGGCTGATTCTATTGCTTCCGAACACAGTGTCAACCTCAACGTCACCGTTACGGACGGCGACGGTCAGAGCACAACAGGCATACTCGCTGTTACACTTGTACCCGTCAACGACGCGCCGGTTGCGGTAAACGACGAGGCGACCGTGAACGAAGATTCGAATGTATCCGTCCTGGTACTCGCCAACGATACGGATGAAGAAAACGATACATTATCCATCGCGTCCATAGGCACCCCCAGTCATGGCACGGCGGTAAAGTCTGGCAGTCAGATCATCTATACCCCTTCCGCAAACTACAACGGAGAGGATACGTTTTCCTATACCGTCACCGATGGAAGCAAGACTGCAACAGGCAGCGTAACCATAACGGTCAATCCCGTACCAGACACACCCGTCTCTATAAATCCGGTACTGAATATTCTGGAAGATACCCCTGTTGAGATCGACCTTCTTAATCCGAGTTACGTGACGGATGCGGATATCGGCACAACGCAGGGAGATACCCTTTCCATTACAGGAATAGACACCGCAACACATTCCACCGTTGGAACCGTAACCATACTCAATGCGCAGAACCTGCCCGCCGCAGAAGGCGAGCGGGGCGTGAAAGTGCAGTATACGCCTGAAGCTGAGTTTTCCGGTACGGATCAATTCCGCTACACCATTACGGACTCCTACGGCCGTTCCTGCACGGCCACCGTAACGGTCAAAATCAGCGCAGTCAACGACGCGCCCACTTACAGCCTGCTCAATTCCTCTTACACCGTAAACGAGGACTGCGGCACTTACACGCTGCATTTTTCCGTGGACGATAAGGAAACTCCGGCTGATTCCCTTATGCTGCAGGCTGCGAGCCTGGATAACGCCATCATCCCCAACACATCGCTCTCTCTGAGCAAGGCGCAAGACGGCTCTGCAACGCTTTCGTTTGCCCCGGCTGCCAATAAAAACGGTACCGCAAGGCTGCAGTTCTCGCTCGGCGACGGTTTCCAGACCGTCGAGAAAACAGTTTCCATCATTATCAATCCTGTGAACGACTTGCCTTACGCAGGAAACGATATCATTTATTACACCGAAGATACCGCCTGCACCGTCGACCCTGCCGTGTTGCTTACTAACGACAGTGATATTGAAAGCGGCAAGCCGACGTTCTTAAGCATCAAAGACTGGCCTGATTCAGCCGGAACGCTCACACCAACAGGGGGTAAGTATCTGTATACCCCCACAGCAAACTATAATCAGGATTTTACGTTCCACTATATAGTAGAAGATGCCGACTTCGCGCAGTCGCAGGGAACCGTCACCATGCGTGCTACTGCAGTCAACGACAAGCCCACCATATCCACAGCGGTTTCCGAAGTAACCATCAGCGAAGATTCCGCTACTGCCCCCCTATCGTTTACAATAAACGATGAGGAAAGCAGCGTGGACACGCTGACTGTGACGGCGGGCAGCGACAACAATACGCTGATTTCACCCGACGGCATACAACTGACCACGACCGGTTCCGTACGAACCATCACTCTTAGATCCAACACAAATCAATCCGGTACTGCAACCATTACGCTGACCGTCAGCGACAGTCTTTCCTCCACCACCGCAACCATCAAGCTCATTGTCACCGCGGTGCAGGATGTGCCCGCCGCCGCAGACGACGCAGTCGCGGCGCTGCGCACGGGAGACTCGCAGTTTACAGCCGCATCGCTGCTAGCCAACGACAGCGACCCGGATAACGATACGCTGACGATTTTAGCGTATACACAACCCGGCTGTGGCACGCTTTCCCTGCAAAACGGCACATTTACCTACCATGTCAATACGGATATCGCGGATGATAAGGCTTCGGATACCTTCGAGTACACGGTATCCGACGGCAACGGCAATACGGAGACTGCCGCGGTCACCATCTCGCTTTCCGGCGAAAGCGCAGCGCCCGTCATCACCTCCATTGCCGACCAATATCTGCTCGAAGACTTCCTCACGGCGTCCGTAGGCTTTCATGTGACCGATCCGGATGGAACCGCGCCGCTGGTGACCGCAGCCATGAAACCCGAAGGCATTGCCAATCTGCAGCTGATCAAAGGGGAAAACGGCAATTATACGCTCTCGTTTGCCTCCATTGCCAACCTCAACGGCGAAACGCAGATTACCGTCACCGCCCGCGACGGCGCATCAAAAACGACAACCGCAAGCTTCAAGCTGACGGTTTACCCGGTAAACGACGCACCGACAGCAGGTGATGTGAACGTATCCCTGCAGGAAGATATCAGCCGCAGCTTTAATCCCATTGATCTTGCTGGCAGCGCCATATCGGATGTCGAGAAAGATACGCTGCGCATCGTTTCCATGACGCGTGACGGCGCGGCGGGCGCCAAGGGCAGGCTGACCAGTCAGGGCGGCGGCAATTACCTGTATGACCCCTACTCCAATTTGTATGGAACGGAAACCTACACGTACGTGGTTTCCGATGGCAAGGACGAAACATCAGGCAAGCTGAACATCACCATCACTCCAGTAAACGACGCGCCCTGGTTCCGCAGCACCATTTACCAGAGCGTAGCCAACACGGTCGACGCGCAGGCGACCATAGATGTTGCGGCAAATGCGCGCGATGTGGACGACAGCGCTTTCTACATCGACAGTTTTACGCAGCCTTCTAGCGGCACCGTAGCTGTGGACGGTAATAAAATCGTATTCACGCGCACCGGCACCACAGGGGACGGCACCGATTCCTTTACCGTAACCGTGCGCGACAGAGAATCGAACACTACGCCGTTTGATTTAACTACTGCGCCGGACGGTTACCAGACGGCAACCGTAACCGTCAATATCGGCGTATATTCAGGCGATTATACCTGGGTCTACAACGCTTCCTACGAAACGGACGAAGATGCCGCACCCTTTACGATTTACCTTGACTGCGGCGTTTCCGGCGGCATTGCCTACAATATTGAACTTGGTTCCAACGATCCTGCAATGGGCACCGCATCGGTAAACAGCGCGCAGAAAACCATTGCCTACTCGCCCAAGCTCAATGCGAACGGTTCAGATACATTCACATATACCCTTTCCGCCACAATCGATGGCGTCCCTGTGCAAAAAACGGCCAATGTGAATGTCACGCTGCGCCCCGTCAACGACGCGCCGGTATTTGATACTGCGCCCGCGCAGGACAGCGTGACGCAAACCGATGAAGATACCGCTGCCGCCGGCATCCCCGTAGCTGTCAGCGACGTGGACGGCGACCAGCTTACACTCAACGCCTACGCCTATAACGCCAACCCGCAGGAACCCGTGCTTCTGCCCTCGGGCATTGAACTTGTCAGCACGGAAAGCGGCTACACGCTCAATCTGACACCGGTGCCCAATGCCAACGGAGATGCCACCGTAACGCTTTCCGTTTCCGATGGCATGATCGCTACGCAGCGGAGCTTTACGCTGCACGTCAATCCGGTCAACGACGCGCCTGTTGCGCAGAATTATTCCGTCGGCATTCAGGAAGATACGCCCACGGCCATTGTGCTCATCAGCGCAAACAGCGACATCGATAACGCGGCGTCTACGCTTACGTTGCAATGCTCGGAACCCGCGCACGGCGACCTGACCCCCAACAAGGACGGCGTGCTGTACACGCCCGACGCCAACTACTACGGCAGCGATTCGTTCACCTACACCATATCGGACCCCCAGGGTGGAATTAGCAATACGGCGACTGTCACCATAGACGTAGGCAATGTCAATGATGCGCCGCGCATCTCCGGGCTTTCCCCCACTGCCGTAATGCTCGAAGACGGTACGTCCAACATTTCCTATACGATACTTGACGAGGACGCGGAGGATACACATACCTCCAAGCTTTCCATCGTGAGCGAAACGCCTGAAGGACTGTTCCCAACCAATGATCTTAAGGCCGAAAACGGCACCATCACGCTCAAACCGGGTCCAAACCAATATGGCACGGCCGTGCTGCTGCTGACTGTGACCGATTTTTCGAGGGCAGAGGCTACGGAGCAGATATCTGTCACGGTATTGCCCGAGAACGACCTGCCCGTAGCGGCGGATGACTCCGTTTCCCTGCAAGAGGATAACAGCGTTGAAGTTGAAGTAACCGCCAACGATACGGACGCGGAGGACACTGCTGGATCGTTGCGCATACTGGAAGTGGACTCCTACAACGCCCACGGCGTTGTGACGGTTCTTGCGGACAAGCATACCATCAAATATACGCCCAACGCCAACTATACGCAGGCGGCTTCCCTGAGGTATCGTGTGGTCGACAGCAACAACGGCTATTCCAATTGGGCAACCGTCACGTTTACCATACAGCCAGTAAACGACGCACCCAACGCAGTCGAGGATAAAACGACCACTACAGAGGATACGCCAATCACCATCGACGTGCTGCACAATGACAGCGACGCCGAAGGCTCCGCGTTATCCATTACATCGCCGACAACAGAGCCCATCGCGACCGCCCACGGTTCGGCGGTACTATCGGAAGGAAAAATCACATATACGCCCGCCGCCGACTACTTCGGCGCGGACAGCTTCCAATACACCATCACGGACGGTGCACTGACCGGCACCGGCACCGTCAACATCACCGTCAACGCCGTCAACGACCCGCCCGTCATCGTCAACATCACGGAGTTCACGCATGAACCGGATGGCAAGGATTGCTGGATGATGTCCGAGGATGAAACAAAGACATTCCAGTTTGACGCGAGCGACGCCTTTGGTGAAACACCGCCGCAGAGCCTAATTGTGAAGATCACATCCTCCAACCAGTATCTGCTGCCCGATGCTTCAATCGCTTATTCCGGCAGTACAACCGTAAAGAGCATCGCTATCAAGCCTGTCGCCAACGCCTACGGCGATACGGAGCTGACGGTTACGGCAAACGACGGCGCGAACACCACGCAGGCGGTATTCCTGCTGCGCGTAAGCCCTGTCAACGACAAGCCGGTGCTGACAACGGACGCGAGCATATTGCTCGACGAAGATACCTCCTACAATGGAAAATGCAGCGCTTATGATGTGGAGGCCAGCAATGTCCGCTACACGATTAGCGCAGACCCGCAGCATGGCAGTGTCAGTATCAATTCCTATACTGGCGATTACACCTATACGCCTAGCGAGAATTACTATGGCACTGATACATTCACTATCCGGGCAAACGACGAGGACGTGAACAACTACGACGAAGTGACTGTAGCCGTCACCGTCAATTCCGTTAACGATCTGCCTGTCGCCGTGGGCGAAAATAGCACCACCGCCGAAGATACGCCGCTTGTGCTGACATTCGACGAACTGCTCGCGAACGATTCGGATATTGAAACCGGGCGCTCATCGCTGACAATCAGTTCGGCTAACGGAGCGCAGCACGGAACGGCAACGCTAGACGCGAGCGGCAAAAAGATCACTTACACCCCCGCGAGCAACTACAACGGCACGGATTCTTTCACCTATACGGTGAAAGACGAACACAACGGCACCGCCGCGGCGACCGTGAACGTCACCATCACGCCGGTTAACGACGCACCGTCTGCTCTGAGCAAATCTGTCTCCATAGGTGAAAACGCCAAGGCAACAGCCATCCCCATGAGTTCGCTCGCGACCGATGTGGAAGGAGACGCGCTTGCGGTTGCGGATGGCTCCGTCTCCTGGCAGGAGACACAGACTTTCGGCGCTACGTTCAGCGTGACGGGCGGCCAGCTGACCATCACGCCGAATGAGTACTGGACACAATCCACCAATCAGACTTTGCATCTGAATTATCGGGTACAGGAAAGCACCACACCCGCGAATTATACGGTGGGTACGTTGACGGTCATTCTAACTCCCGTCAACGATGCGCCCAAAATCACACTGGACACCAGCGATAACCCGGCGCTGACATTCAACGAGGATAGCGAGAGCGGTACCATATCCTTCGAAGTATCGGATGAAGAAGACGACGCTTCCAATCTGACCGTGACGGCTGCAGGTTCCAAAATTGATATTGACGCACTCAATATTCTGCTCGCGCAGGGCGGCGGAGCAAGCCGAATGGCACGGGTAACTTCGCTGCTGAACCAGAACGGCTCGGCAACAGTTACGCTGACCGTAAAGGATAAAAACGGAGCCACCGATTCGGTCCCGTTCAATGTATACATCACACCGATAAACGACAAACCCACCGCGGTAGCATCCACCGTTGACGTAAAAGAAAACGACGGGAAACCAGCCGTCGCCATTAACAAGCTTGCGACAGATGTGGACGGCGACGCACTCGTCGTGCAATCCGCCAGCATTGAAGATACTGAGCATTACGGCGCCACGGTTTCCGTGGAAAACGGTAAGCTTTATATCACGCCAAACGCAGGGTGGAAGGAATATACTACCCGTACGTTGCATGTGAACTATACCGTCGCGGAAAGCGGTACAACCGATCTGTTTACCGTGGACGGCATGCTTACTGTCAACCTGATCCCGGAAAACGACGCCCCCAGCATTGAAATCCTCACGCCTCCCCTGTCGTTTGAGGAAGACAGCAAAACGTGGGATACAGTGTCCTTCAAAGTATCGGACGAAGAGGATGCCGCTTCCGCGCTGACTGTAACAGCGTCCGGCGGCAATTCGATCATCAATATCCCCGCGCTAAACTCTGCACTAACACCGGAAACAGGCGAAACGCGGTCTGCTTTGGTTACCTCCCTGCCGGACGCGAACGGCGACGCCACTGTTACGCTCACGGTTAAGGATACCAGCAGCGCACCGGGCAGCAGCACATTTAACGTACACGTTGAACCGGTGAACGATGCGCCGCGACTGGCGACAGATCCCGTGATTTCTATCAAGGAAAATGACGGCAAAACGTCGGTGCCGTTTGATACGCTCGTGCTGGACGTGGAAGAAAACACGGTTGAGGTCGCTGCAAGCTCCGTATCCTGCGTGGAAGGCAATACACAGGGAGCGGTGATTGCCGTGGAAGGCGGCGTGCTTTATATCACACCCAATCGGGAATGGACTCAAACCCAGACGCAGACCATACACCTAAAATACAAAGTCGCAGAAACCGTGACGACGGAAAAATATACGTCTGAAGAGGGAACGCTGACAGTAAATCTGATCCCTGAAAACGACGCGCCCGTCATCAGCGCCATCGCGGATCTAAACATGATGGAGAAAACCACGCAGACTCTGCGCTTCACGGTCACGGATGAAGACGACGTGCCGAGTGCGCTGACAGTCACGGTTGCTTCCACAGTCCCCTCGCTGCACAAGCCGCTGAGCATGCAGACGGACAGCGAAGACCCGAACACGCGTCTGCTTACCATCGAAACCACGCGGTTCTACGGTTCTTCCAATATTACCATCAGTGCAAAGGACGACGAGAACAAGGCAGCCGTGCCCGAGCCTTTTAAGCTGACGGTAGGCTGGCAGAACGACAGCCCGGTGGCGGCAGACGATACCTATTCGCTCAATGAAGACGGTTCTCTTTCCATGGATGTGCTTGTAAACGACAGCGACGACGACGTGGGTATCGGCGGAACAAACGCTCAGACGCTTTCCATACTGGCGGGATCTGTGACAGCGCCGCAGCATGGTACGGCTGTTATCCAGAGCGGAAAGATATTGTATACGCCCGCCAAGGATTATTACGGGCCGGATTCCTTCACGTACAAGGCGACGGACAGCTACGCAGGTTCCACACCGGCGCAAGCGACGGTATATGTAACCGTGAAGCCCGTCAACGATGCGCCCGTGGCAGTAAACGACTCTGACTCTACGGCAGAAGATACTGCGCTGCAGATGAGTGCCGCCACACTTACCGCAAACGATACGGACGTTGAAAACAATACGCTTACTCTCACCGCCGTGCAGAATACCGCCAGCACGCACGGCACGGCGTCGTTCAACTCGCTTACGGGGACTGTTACCTTTACGCCCGCACTCAACTACCACGGCGCGGCAAGCTTCACGTATTCGATATCCGACGGCAACGGCGGCACTGCAAACGCGACGGTGAATATCACAGTGACCCCCGTCAACGACGCGCCAATAGCCGCGGACGACAACGTTACGGTTTCGGAAGACGCAACGGACGCTTCGCTCACGGTGCTGACAAACGACAGCGACGTGGACGGCGACACGCTGACCATCACGGATGTCACACAGCCCGCGCGCGGATCGGTGAGCATTGCCGGTACCGCAAAAGCGCTGCTGTTCACACCCGCCGCAAATGACAACGGACAGGTTACATTCAACTATACCATATCCGACGGCAACGGCGGCACGGATACCGCCACCGTAACCGTCACCATAAGCGCGGTCAACGATGCGCCCGAAGCAGCCGACGATACGGCCACAATCAGCGAGGATGCGCCGCAGACGGCCATCGACGTGCTCGCCAACGATACCGACATTGACGGCAATACGCTCAGCGTGACACAGATCACCAACTTGCAGCACGGTACTGCGCAGATTGCGCTGGGCGGTACCGCAGCGCTGTTCACCCCCGATGCGAATTTCTTCGGCGATGCTTCGTTCACCTATACGGTCTCGGATGGCGGCGGTGGAACGGACACGGCAAATGTGACTGTCACCGTCACCTCCATAAACGACGCGCCGGACGCAAAGGCCGATACCTTCACCCTCGCTGAAGACGCGACAGCATCGATGCTAACCGTGCTCTCCAACGATACGGATACGGAGAACGATACGCTGACCGTCACCGGCGTAACCAATGTACAGCACGGCACTGCGGAAGTCCTGCCGGACGGCAGCGGCGTATCCTTCGCGCCTGCAGGAGACTACTTTGGAAGCGCCACATTTACTTATGCAATCTCCGACGGCAACGGCGGCACGGATACCGCGGACGTCACCGTTACCGTTACCCCGGTAAATGATGCGCCCGTAGCCGTGAACGACGAACCGGATATCGAAGTCTATGAGGATACGCCCGTCGTGATCCCCTTCTCCACGCTGCTGGGCAACGATACGGATGTGGATACTCCGCACGAACAGCTTACAGTAGCAGGTCATAACGCTGCGGCGCACGGCACGGTCTCCATTGACGCTGCCGCAAAGACGCTGACATTTACGCCCGCAGAGAACTACCACGGCGAGGCAAGCTTCCACTACATGATCTCCGATGGCGCGCTGCCTTCCAATTATGCTACGGTGCGCCTCACAGTGGGTTCCGTCAACGACGCGCCTGTGCCGCAGGACGACGGCTATACCATGGACGAAGACACGCGGGCATCGCTTGACGTAGTTGTCAACGACGAGGATGCGGATGGTGACTCACTGAGCATCGCGGAAGTCACCTCCCCGGCTAACGGCACGGCTGTGATTGATACGGAACACAACAAAATCGACGTGGCTCCCGCCGCAAACTTCAACGGCACGCTCAGCTTCACCTATACCGTATCCGACGGCAAAGGCGGTACGGCGACAGCGAATGTCACAATCACCGTTACGCCCCTCAACGACGCGCCTTCAGCCGCTGACGACAGCCTGACGACCGCTGAGGATACGGCACTCGTACTCACTGCCAGTTCCCTGCTGATAAACGATACGGATATCGACGGCGATACGATTTCGCTTTCGCGCGTGGAATCCTCCGGCCTCACACATGGCACCGTAACGTATGATCCGACGGCCGGAACGCTTACCTATACGCCCACGCAGAACTATCACGGGGATGCCTCCTTTACCTACGGCATTTCCGACGGCAACGGCGGCACTGCCTCGGCTACCGCACGCATCACCGTCACGCCGGTGGATGACGCCCCCATAGCGGTTGACGATACGGCGACGGTGCGCGCAGGCTCCACGGTAACCGTCAACGTGCTCAGCAATGACCTGGACCAGGGCGATGGCGATACGCTGACTGCGCAGTCCACACTCGCGACGGCCCCCGCAAATGGAACCGCTGTGGTCAACTCGGACGGCACAATTGCGTATACGGCGAATTCGTCCTACAAGGGCGAGGATAGCCTCGTGTATGTGCTCACCGACGGTGTAAGCACCGCACAGGCAAAGGTGACCATCACAGTAACCGCGCGTCCGTCCAGCAGCCACAGCACGCCCACGCCCGAGCCTGTGATCACCATCATCGATACGCCCGAACCGACCCAACGGCCTGTTACCTCAAGCGGCGGGAGCGCAGCCACACCCGCTCCCGCGCCGTCCTCATCCGCTGCCCCATCCTCGCCAACACCCACCGGGTCGCAGGATGTGAAGCTCTACAATGAGGAAAAACCCATGGAAAGCGGCGAGTGGAGCAATACGCCGGTCAATCTGGCCGTAACGGATGAAAACGGCCAGCCGGATACCATGCTTTACCGGCTCAAGGGCGAAACCGAATGGAAGACTCTGCCCGTAGGCAAAGAACTCACGTTCAGTGAAACAGGTGAGTATATGGTGGAGTACCGTTCCGGCAACAGTGAGGAAATCAAAGAAAAGGTAGTGCTTGTTGACCTGCTGCCGCCCGCCGTGCCTGAAATGACACAGACGGCCGGTGACGATGGCTCCATTACCATCAGCTTCAATTTCCTGAGTGACCCGGGCAACAGCGGCAACGAGTTCCTCATACTGCCCACCGGTGAAAAGATACCGCTTGGCGCACCGATCACATTCACCGCGCCAAAGGACGGAGAATACACATTCACGCTCATCGACAAGGCCGGAAATACCACCACGTTCAATGTTCCCATGAAAGCGGCCGTACACAGCGTGAACCTCAATTTCGGACCGGAACCGACGCAGATCTGGCGCGCGATCGCCGCTGTAGGCATCGGATTTCTGCTTATTCTGCTGCTGTTCCGCAGGCCGGTGAAATTCATCTATGAAGGCATTGACAACACGGGTAAAAAGTATCGCGCGGTACGCAAGCGTTTTGCGAAAATCCCGAAGAAAGAAAAAACGCTCGTACTTGCGCTCAACCCGCCCAAGAAGGCACGCGATGCACACGAACTGACCGTACGGTTCACGCGTCCGTTCACCAGGTTCATGCGGCAGCGGCATGTGGCGCTGACGCTTGACGACAGGACTTTGGGCAAATACTACATTGAAAAGGATCAGAAGGGCAATTGGGAGGTTACGCTGCCGCTGTAATCCCAGTTAAGCGCACCAGAAAAACAAAAACCGCTGCTTCATGGGCTTTCCTGAAACGGCGGTTTTCTTTGTTAAGTTTATAGTTGTTTCAAGCATCGTGCTATCATTTCGAGTTCCTCCATCTGCACGCAGTTGGGGGGCGAAGCGGTCTTCACCATATGAACGCATTCGTCCATATCCATCCAGAGCACGGATTCAAGCTCCGCTTCCTGTACCGTAAACAGTTCCGCTTCCGTATCGCGAAAAAGAAGGTATACGTTGCTGACCTGCACATCGAAATAAAGCTGTCCCCGGAACATATCCCGTATGGTGAAACGCCTTGTCCCAATATAAGTGAGTTCCTCCGGTGCGGCCTGCATGCCCAGCTCTTCTTCCAGTTCCCGCAGCGCCGACTCCACATATCCATCCCCGGCGGGAATATGCCCGGCGCTTGAAATATCGTAGCAGCCGGGGTATGTTTCCTTTTGCGCGCTCCGCTTCTGCAGCAGCAGCTGATAGCTGCCTTCATGCCGTCTTACCAGCCAAACATGCGACGTGCGGTGGCGCACACCGGTTCTATGCGCTTTTTCCCGGGAAATAATTTCGCCGGTCGGCACGCCGTTTTCATCCACTACATCCAGCAGTTCCATTTTCCGATATTCCTTATTTATCTTTTATATTGCAAATATCCACGCGTCAGGGATATTCTCTTCGATAAGCCTGCGGTTCAGGTTGCACCACCCGCCGCATTCATCCAGCACGATCGCGTCGCTGGAAACGACCTGCGGCTTAGAATAAAGCTGTTTATCCACATCCGGCCGCAGCTCGACTGTAACGGCAAATTCCCGGTTCTCGCTCATTTCACCGATCAGCGTTTTGAGCCTGCCGGAATTGGATACGGGCTGATCGAGGTAAATGACCGCTTCGCGAATATCCAGCTCCCCCAGCGTATTCAGCAGCATTTCTACCGCGATATGCGTTTTATCCACAATACGGTAACTGCCGTGCAAACCGGCAAGGTCACGGATGGTACCATCGTCGCACAATAGAAGCAGCGACCCGGATAGCGCCACCTCCAGCGTAATGATGGTGTTGAAGCCGTCGATATACACGACGCCGGAGGGATTTTGTATTTCCTTTTCCCGCCTGATACGCAGCTTTTCCTCGGTTGCGATACCGCGTACGATTGCCGTCCTCTGCCGTTCCGACAATAAGAAATGGTTGCCGACGAATGTAACGGCGGACGTGATATCATAGCCTCGGTTGATCAGATAGCGCGCGTCGCAGGCGGCGGCCGTCATGCGTTCACGCCACGCTTCACCAAATTCGATAGTATCCTTCGGGGAGAAACCCCGCTGCACAATTTTAGCAGCCATTGCACACCCATCCCGCATGCTTTATGATGATTATAGCACGTATGATAAACAAACAAGCAGCAAATCCGCAGTAAACCGCATATCGAAGGAGGTCACCATGATGAGCTCCGCAGTCTATTATTTCTCAGGCACGGGGAATTCGCTCTATATTGCGCGGGAACTGGCCTCACGGCTGGACGCTAATCTTATCGCGGTGAAATCCGTCGTGGGAAACGACCGGATTGAAGCAACCGAGGATTGCGTTGGCGTCGTATTCCCCGTATACAACCATCGGATTCCCTATATCATTGAGCGGTTCGTACAGCGGCTAAGCATCCCGGAGAACGCGTATATTTTCGCCGTAAGTACCTATGGGGACAGCCCCTGCATATCGCTGACATATCTATCGGATTTGCTTGCTAAAAAAGGCCGCCGTCTTTCGCTGGGGTATGGCGTCAAAATGCCCTACAATTATATCAACCCCGAAAACGGATTTTCGGGGTTGTTCAAGCCGTTCTCACTTCGTCAAACGCCGGAAGCGGAAATTACGCGCATACTTGAAGCCGCACAGAATAAAATTCCCGCCATCTATGAGGATATTAAAGCAAGAAAACAGGGCCATATCGACGCTGAGCATGAGAAACTCGAGAAAACCATCGATGCGCTTCATCTGCGGGAACTGCTGCAAAAGCCGACCTGGCTGAAAATCAGCGGGTACAAGGGCAAGACCGATCTATCGTATATGGAAAGCATACAGCTCATGGACGCGGGGTTTTACAGCGATGATGCTTGTGTGAAATGCGGCACGTGCGCAAAAATCTGCCCCGTCGGCAATATCCAAATGACGGCGGACGGGCCAAGTTGGCTGCAGCATTGTGAGCAGTGCTTTGTGTGCCTGCAATGGTGCCCGAAATCCGCGCTGCAGTTTCGAGAAGGCACCGCGGGGAAGAAGCGGTATCATCACCCCTCCGTCACGCTTGAGGATATGCTCTAACGAAGCGGTACCGATCATGATATCTAAAAACATTTTTAAAATAAGAAGGAGAAAATGGATACGGATATACTCATGACACAGCAGGAATTTGAAAGCCTAGATGATGCGGCGCTGATTTGGCGCTGCGTCGAGCCAAGTATCCGGGAAGTACGAGGAAAAGACCCAAATACAAAATCGCAGGCCATGCAGCGGCTCAATGGCTCTCAGCGCGCGCTATTTCTTTTTCAGGTGCTGTACGGGCATGCCGGAAACGGAGCTGCCGCGTTTTTCGCCCAGATCGCCTATCTTGCCGAGACTCTGGATTTTTTCTCTGCGCTAAAATCCGCAATGAAATTTTTCAATGATGAAGAAATGCTGCGCATCGTTGAACAATTTGAACGCGCTTACAGCGCGTTAAGGCAGTCGCAGCCGGTATCTCCACAGGAACTGGCAGAACTCGATCAAATGTACTCAGAGCGCATTCCGGATACCCTGCATCGGACTGCCGCATATATCCGCACCCATCCTGCTGAATTCTTAAGCCTTGAATAAAACTGACGACTATTTCGTATATATCAGCGACTTTTCCGTAATCACGCAGTCCGCAGGCACATCCGTAGACTCCGGTACGATCCCCTCTACCCGCTGCGCTTCGTACGCGACAAGTATCGTCTTCGCTTTGATGCATTTGGGCAAAAAGCGGTCGTAGTAACCCGCGCCCATGCCGATTCGGTTTCCTTTATCATCAAACGCGGCGCAGGGCAGTATCACAAGGTCAATTTGGGCGGGATCGATTTCGCAGGACTCGCATACAACGGGGGCCAATATGCCATACCTGCCCTTTTCCCACGCATGCGAGCCGTTAGGGAGCAGCGGAACCATTGTCGTTTTATCCGTGCAGCACGGGTACACGACATTCTTGCCACATTTTTGCGCTGCATCCGCCGCGGCGTCCACATTCACTTCCCCGCCAAAGCTCCGGTAGGCCATGATCACATTGGCTTGATCAAACGCGGGTGTTCCGACTATAGCGTCGCAGATGCGGTGATCGAATTCCGCACGGTCTTCGGGAGAAATGCCCCTCCTTCCCGCAAGACCAGCCTGACGGAGTTCCTGTTTTGTAAAAACGGTTGCTATATGTTCATCCATAGGTGCATTCTATCACTTTTGAAGGATACCGTCGATGGATGGTATGGTATTCTGTTTCCCCACATACGTTTTACTTTCTTATACATGAAATGGTCTATTGGTTTTTAGTGTCAACGGAATGTATTGCGAATCTCAAATCTTGAAGTGACAGTCTGGTAGCTGACAACAGAAAAATCATCGATAGTGAGGAAACTGATACCCCCAAGGTTATAAGTCCGCACAAGATCAAGCGGCGCTCTGAGATTGGTATCAATCTGGCATAACACCTCATGGAACATGCCGTCGTTTCCAAAATACGTAAAGTGCGATGTACGGGAACGCGGGTCGATAAGGAATGCACCGCCAATCTGCTGGACCAGCGCATCCGCTTGTGCTGAGGAAAGAAGGCCATACAGCTCGTTATATTCCGGCCCGAGTCTCCAGTCATAACAACAGCCGGGGACGGATAAAAGCAGCTTCGGGCTGGTGATGAACTGGGTTGTAAAGTCAATTGCCTCCTGCAGCTCGTCGATATACGACATCTCGCTGGATTCGTAGGTACAAATCCACTCGGTGGTCCGCAGAATGAGACGATCCACGACGCTGTTAAAAGAAATATGCGAATTGGTCTCCATTAAAGCGGCCTGCTGCTCGATTAGAATTGTAATTCTGGGAGCAACGACCACAATAAGGCCCAACGGATGCAGTTGCAAGTTAAGAGCCTGCAAAAACTCGGCAAGGGCTAAATAGTCGCTGGGATAAACTTTCGTAAAACTGACATTGATACCGGAATAGTTTTTCTCCTGGAGAGTTGCGACGATGTTATCCATCATACTTTGGTTGATTTGCTCATCCGTAAGTAGGACATGTGCCAGCTCGCCGGAAAAACCGGCAATCGGGTCGATATTCGGGTCAATATTTGTGATGGCCATTAAGGGCGCCACGCCTTTTTGATGTGCTGCCTCGATCAGCCATGCATCGTCGACCGGCGGAAGCGTACCATCCGCCTTTACGTCGTAACCAAGTATGCTTAAATAGGTGAGATAGGGCAACACGTTCTGCAATACTTCGGGGCTCGCCGCAGCGGATGTGTAGCCGTTTACCTCTATAACCGGTCGTACGAGTTCACCCTGCGGGATACGCAGCGTCTGCCCAACGGCGATTGCCCCATTCTGAATCTCTGAGTTCGCCAAAAGTAAATGCTCGGTCGTAATGCCAAACAATCGCGTGATCGAATAAATCGTATCGCCCGGCTGTACGATATAGTCGAACAATTGCGGACCCCTTCTTTCGCATAGGATATTCTATGCATATGAAACGGCCATCCCAAAAAGCCGCCGGGTTTCTTCGCCGAAAAAAGATACAGGCCGCTTTTAAGCGGCCCGGTTGAGTGTATCTGTATACCTTTGCTTATCCCCGCTTGGACCCTGTCACGTTGAGCACGGCGATGGCGCACAGTTCATCTATGATCAGTGCCTTGATAATGCCCGCGCGCGCTCCGGCTATGATGGTAGTCGCCCTTTCCGCCCCCTCACCCACACCTATAACAAGCGGAACATCAGCCAGTGTGGAAAGCTCTACGGACATCACGCGGTTGTTTAAAAAGCAATCCGCCGGTGTGCCGTCCATGCGGATGCGCCGCCCGCAGATATCTGCGGTTGCCCCCTCCGCCACCAGCGCACGGGATTCCTCAAGCGAAATATACCCGCCCAGGTATGTGACGCTGCGCTCCGGGTTTGCCGTACCCAGCCCCACGATGGCGATATCAATTTCAGGAAAGAGCATGAAATGCCTCTGTATTTCCGGCTCTTCCATCAAAAGCTGCCGGGTCATGACATTTTGCACGACCATGGGCGCCTGCATCATATGCCAGGAGGCATTGAGTTTGTTTGCAAGTGCCCGTACGATATCACGCCCGTCGATGTTGATGCCCGGAATATACATGCCGCCCGCAAGCTGTATGACTCGGCAGCCTTTGCGATCGGGTTGAGGATTAAAATGCTGTACGAGCTGGTTGGCGGTGGTGCCCCACGCTACGCCGACTGACATGTTATCCTGTATCTTCTGTGTGAAATACGCCGCGGCGGCCTTGCCAACGGCGGACTTGCTTTTTTCCGCAGTCGTTTCTGATGTGACCACGATGACATCCTTCAGGCCAAGCTGGTTTTTGATGGCCGCCGCCATGTCCTCGCGCAGCATGGGATTTGCATTGAATGTAAACTCCACGATATGCTTATCGCGACACTCCTTCAACAGACGCGAAATCTTCAGTCGGGAAAGGCCCATCATATCCGCGATTTCCTGTTGAGAAAGATTGCCCACATAATACAGCTTTGCGATCATCACAAGCGTGTTGCGGCTGACCATATGGCCACCATCCTTTATATATAGAAATGAACATATGTATCGTTTCTTTAGTATATCATGGGGTTTGATTGTTGAATACAGCTTTCTGCAGAAGCATATCACCCTTGTTTCGCCGCATAAACAGCCCAAAATGTCGACTGATTACGATTTCTGTCGAAATGCAATGATCATATGATCATCGAATATTTGCTATTCAATTGACATATGCTCGTACTTTGGATAATATCTATACATCAACAGGAACTCATATCATACTGCCGCAAAAGAGCGCGGCACGGCAATTTCTCAGTATTGAAACACACAGCAGAAAATTATCCGCTACAGGAAAGCAGATCACAAGCCGGTAAGGCTTTGGAGTTTTACTCTCACAAAACACGAATTGTAAGGGGTGTTTTTTTGGACAGCAGAACGCGTGTGCGGCTGGCTATGCAGCATAAGGAACCCGACAGGGTCCCTCTGGATATCTGGGGGTGCGCTTCGCGCATTCACACATCCCGTTATCTTTCCCTGGCGGCCGAATTGGGTTTAAAAACCGGCGACCCTATCCGCCCGGGCACCATGACGGAATATGAAGATTATGCATTGGCCGACCTTCTTGGCTGTGATTTTCGTCATATCAACATTGGCGGCCCCGCCAATTATAAAAGCTATTATGACGCAAACGGCAACAAGATCGACGAATGGGGTATAGGCAAACGGCTGGTTCTGATGTCCAATACTGTCACGTCGCATCCATTCCCCGAGCCGGACAGAGAGCTGCTGCGCAAACACCGCTGGCCTGCGCCGCGAGATCCGGGCCGTATTGCGGGACTTCATGAGCTTGCCAAGCAGTACTTTGAACAAACGGATAAAGCGATTACGGCGACAACCGCCACATCCGGCCTGTTTTTTGATTTCGGCCAGTACCTGTGCGGCACAGAGCAGTTCCTCGTGAATTTATATGAAGAAGAAGAATTCTGCGATGAGCTCATTGACAAACTGCTCGAACTGTTTACGGAAATATACCTGTATTATCTTGAACCCATCGCGCCTTATCTTGAATGGGTGGAATTTGCATCCGACCTTGGGACACAGCAGGCGCAGTTCATATCCGGCCCTATGTTCCGCCGATATTTCAAATCTCCCATGAAGCAGCTGTTTTCTGCGGTAAAGCGCGCGTATCCGCACCTGAAGATATTTTTGCATTCCTGTGGGTCCATCATCAACTTCATTCCCGATCTCATCGACTGCGGCGTGGAAATACTCAATCCCCTGCAGCCTCTCGCAAAAGGCATGGACGCTTATGCGATTAAAAAGGAATTCGGCTCGGCATTGGTGTTTCACGGGGGCGTGGATATTCAGGAGGCGCTGCCCGGCACAACCGAGCAGGTACGTGCAGACGTAAAGCGCTGCATAGATGCGCTCGCCCGGGGCGGCGGGTACATACTCTCCCCCGCCAATCACATACAGAACGACGTACCCAACCAGAACATACTGGAACTGTACCGCTGCGCGAGGGAACTCGGCGTATATCAATAAGAAGGGAGGAACGAGGCATGGCAGCAAAGAAGCTGATCCTATGCGTATGCGGCGCGGGCATCAACACATCCATCAATGCAGAGATGACCATCCGTGAGTACCTGGAAAAAGAGAAGGCAAACGATATCGAGGTCAAACACACGACAATCGGCGATATCGGAGCCTACCAGGGACGCGAAAATATGGTCGTCGTATGGATGACGGCGGTAGTGGAATCCTTTGGCGCACCCAGCGTTCAGGGGCTTACCTACCTTGTGGGCTCACGCAAGGCAAAGCAGGAACTGACGCAGCAGATTATCGCACTTATGAATTCCATATATAAGCCCTGAGCCTGCGCCTGCAGGGCCCATTGTAAATCCATCAACTGTGATGGGTTCTTTTTGCTGATCTTTAAAGACGGGGAGAAAACAGAACCGGCCAACTTCAACCAGCCATTACCGAACAGCTATCAATTCGCAACGCTGTCAATGCACCATTCATAAGTTTTCCGTAACCCTGTTTGGGTTATCGCGCTAATAACAGAAGCAGTCTACAATAACAGATCGGAGGGGTATATCAATGCAAGTTGCAGCAATTCTGGGGAGTTTGGGCGGACCTGTCATCGTTGCAATCGTCATGTGCATACTGGGCCTTGTGTTCGGCGCTGGATTTAAGAAGAGCCTGCGCGGCGGTATATACACAGGCATAGGTCTTGCGGGCTTGATGGTAATCGTCAACAACGCGACGAGCGTATTGACTCCCGCCATTCAGGCATTCGCAACAAGGCTGAACGCGAGCTTTACGGCGGTTGACGTAGGCTGGGGCTCGGCAGGCGTAGCGTTCGCGTGGCCGGGGCTGGCGTTCGTTATTCTGGCAACTCTGCTTGTCAACCTGATACTGGTACTCTTAAAAGTCGTCAAAACAATGTGGACCGATATCTGGAGTCTGTGGCATGGCCAGGTGGTCGGCGGCATGGTGTGGTACGTAACCGGCCAGAACGTATGGCTGGGCGTTGCCGCTGCAGTATTGTTCCTGACAATCAACTCTTTCGTTGCAGACTATACCGCAAAGCGCTACCAGGAATTCACCGGCCTGCCCGGCATATCGGTGCCGTGCACGGTTTCCTTCCTCGCACTGTTTGCGAGACCGTTCAACGCGCTTATTGAAAAGATCCCCGGGCTGAACAAAATTGATGCTTCGCCCGAAGCGATCCGCAGCAAGATGGGCGTGTTCGGCGAACTTGGCGTAATGGGTCTCATCATCGGTATCATCATCGGCATACTGGGCGCGCTGCCCTACGGTCAGGTGCTCAACATGGGCATACAGGCCGGCGTGCTGATGGTATTCCTGCCCAAGACCGTATCGGTACTGTGCGAAGGCGTTATCCCCATCTCCAACTCGGTTATGGAATTCGTACAGGAAAAATTCGGCGGCCGCGAGCTTTACGTCGCCGTGGACTGCGCCGCGCTGCTTGGCCATCCCTCCGTTATGGCCTCGGCCGTCATACTTTACCCCTTGGTAGTGCTGCTCGCCGTAATACTTCCCGGCAACGCGCTGCTGCCCATTGCCAGCCTCGCGATAATCCCGTACTGGTGCGGCGCTGTCGCTCCCTACCTCAAGGGCAATGTATTCCGCATCGTTCTGTTTGTGCTGGTCTGGACGATCCCTGTGTTCTACATCGCTTCGATGATGGCCCCTGTTCATACCGCAACGATGGGCGCGCTCAGCCTCGCCGACCCCAACGTCACCAATTCCTGCTTCGATATGGCGGGCGATCCCATGGGCGCACTCATTACCAAGCTGTTTACACTGTTTAAGTAAATCCAACCTAACCCTCTCTTTTTACCCGCCCTCAGGCAGCCTGAGGGCGGGTAATTTAAAGGTTACCGGGTTCACCCGAATGATAAGGAGCATTTCATGCTGGAATTCGACCCTGAAATCGTGCTGATGGACTGTACGGCGCAGTGCCGCGAGGAAGTCATCAGCACGCTCGTCAATAAAATGGAAGTTGCCGGCTATGTAACGTCCGCTTATACTGAAAATGTACTCTTGCGTGAAAAAAGCTACCCCACCGGCCTGCCTACCGAAGGCGTGCGTGTGGCGATTCCCCACGGCATGAACGCCGACGGTATACTCAGGCAGGGAATCGGAATAGCAAAGCTGACCTCACCCGTCACATTCTGCAACATGGCGGACGCGAATGAAGAACTTGATGTGGAATTGGTGTTTTTGCTTGCAAACCGCGAGGCCGAGGCGCAGTTAAACGACCTTCGATCGCTGATGGAATGTTTTTCTGAAGCGGATTTCCTTTGTCAGCTCAAAAAAGCGAATACTGCTCATGAACTTATTATGCTTTTGCAGGAAGCCTGCGCAGCCAACGATTGTTCCTGTACGGATTAGTATCAGCCATCCAAAACAGACCAACACCGACGCGTTAACAGAGGGATTATGAAAAAAGTGCTCATCGCGGGGGGATTGTGCGGAATTACCATGCTGGTCGCTTCGCAAAGCATTGAGGAAAGCTGCCTCAAAGCGCGCATCCCCGTGCGTGTGGATATTAAAAATTTGTGGGAATCAGCCTGCACTGGCGAAGGATACGACGTGATCGTGGAAATGTTCCCCTACTTTGAAAACGTATCCTGTCCGCTGCTGTCCGGCCGTCCGTTCATATTGCGTCAGGGGACCAAGGAACTGGTGGATCGCATCGTCGCCCTGCTGCGCGAGAAACAGGAGGTTTGATTTGGCCGCATATTTGGACAACGCCTCCACCACGCCCGTCGCGCCCGAAGTGCGCGCGGCTATGGATGCGGCTCTCACGGATGCCTATTGCAATCCTTCCGCGGTATACCGGGACGGGCGCGCCGTACGCGCGGCCGTGGAATCGGCGCGCGCCACAGTTGCTGAAGCAATCGGCGCAAGCACCTCCGAACTGTTGTTCACCAGCGGCGGAACCGAGGCGAACAATTTTGCCATCAAAGGCACCGCGTTCGCGCATGGATCGGGGCATATCGTGACGACAGCCACAGAACATCACAGTGTGCTTTCCTGCTGCGAATGGTTGAGCCGCCGCGGCTTCACGCTCACCGTACTGCCTGTGGATTCTACAGGGCGCGTATCGCCCGAGTCGCTCAAGAACGCCATTCGTCCGGATACTTTTCTGGTTTCCTGCATGTGGGTCAATAATGAGACGGGCGCAGTCAATCCCATTAAAGAACTTGCTGCCATTGCGCATGCGCACGGTGCCCTGTTCCATACGGATGCCGTTCAGGCGCTGCCCACAGAGGAAATCGGCGTAAAGACAGTAGAAGCCGATCTTTTAAGCATTTCCGCACATAAGATATACGGCCCCAAGGGCTGCGGTGCCTTGTACATACGCGAAGGCATCGTGCTTGAGCCGCTGATTCATGGGGGTCAGCAGGAGAACTTCAAAAGAGGCGGCACGGAAGCTGTTGTGTCCATACTGGGCTTTGGCAAAGCGGCGGAACTGCTGCACGCGCGCGAACAGCGCAGAAATCATGCGCGGACGCTTCGCGAGGCAATGCTGCATGCTCTTTCCGGCATCCCGGATATGCGCGTCAACAGCCCGGCAGACGGCGCTGTGTCCATACTAAACATCGGGTTTGCCCGCGTACAGGCCGAAGCGCTTGTACTGCTGCTGGACAGAAGCGGAATATGCGTTTCGATGGGCGCGGCGTGCAACTCTGAATCGCTCGAACCTTCCCACGTGCTCACCTCCATGGGCGTTCCAGAAGAATTTCTGCATGGCAGCATACGACTTTCGTTCGGTCAGTACAACACGCTTTCACAAATCGACGAGGCGGCTCAGGCCGTCAAACGCATTGTAACGCTGCAGCGATCGCGGGGAGATTAGCCGCCGCAATCGTATAAAAACAAGCGTGCCGCCGGCTTCGGGCGGCTTTTGTTATATTTATTTCTTAATTCGTGCAATTGTTTTCATTTGCGGGCATACGGAATAAAATGAAGATTACTGTGGACTCCCTGCGTTTTTTTGATATACTTTTTGAGGGCTCATTTTTTGTAGAAAGCTGAAGAATAAACCCGTATATCCGTAATGGGCTTATTCGAAGGATGATAATGAACAAAGCGCAGAATAACTTTGCAAAAGGCGCAGCCATATTGGGCGGCATGGGTTTCATTTCCAAGTTGATAGGAGCCGTCCAAACCATCGCTGCAACCAATATTGTTGGAACGCACGGTATGTCGTATTACACGACAGCCTTTCCGGTGTATACATTCCTTCTCGCGATATCCAGCGCGGGGCTTCCCGTCGCCATATCAAAAATGGTAGCTGAAAGAATCACACTTAACGATTACAAAGCGGCGTATATCGTATTTCGCAAGGCAATGAAGGCCATGATCATCATCGGCCTTATCACAACCATATCCATGATAGCGCTGAGCAAGCCCATAGCGACCATTCTCGGCAGGCCAGCTGCAAGCCCGGCCATCACGGCCATTGCGCCTTCGCTATTCTTTGTTGCTATATTATCGGCGTACAGAGGATATTTTCAGGGTATGCAGCGGATGACTCCGACGGCTATATCTCAAATCGTTGAGCAGGTCGGCAAGGTTATTATCGGTCTTTCTCTTGCTTGGCTTTGGATTCCCAAGGGAGAAATATATGGAGCGGTAGGTGTAATACTCGGCATCACCGCTTCGGAAGCTCTGGCATTTCTCTTTCTGCTTCTGCTTTACAAAAAGCGCATCAGCATATTTAAAATGCGCATCAAAAGCGCAAACCACGTTAAACTGACGAGAAACATAGGCAGGAAGCTTCTTTACCTCGCAGCTCCCATCATTGTCGGGGCCTGCGCCATGCCGCTTGTACAGCTTGCCGATACCGCCATTATCACAAATACGCTTAATAAAATGCAAAGCATTATACTTTTGGGCAAGGAAGTCATGCTGGACAGCAGACTGGTGGATTCACTGTTCAGTCTGCTTACCGCGTACGTAAACCCCATTATCAATATGCCCGCAGTGTTTTCGCTCGCGCTTGCCATGAGTTTGGTGCCGGCCATTTCCGCATCCAAAGCGCAGCATGATCTCAACGGCATCTCCGATAAAGCGGCTGTGGGAATTAAGCTGTCCATGCTGATCGGTCTGCCCTGTTCGGCCGGCCTGTACCTGCTCTCGACGCCCATCGTTCATCTTCTTTACGCCGGACTCAAGGGCGATAATCTGCTGATTGCGGGCAATCTGCTGTCTATCGCGGCATTTGCCGTACTGTTTCTTACCATACTGCAGACAATGACAGGCATTCTGCAGGGACTTGGCAAGACCTATCTGCCGGTGGTCAACCTGTTCATCGGAATAGGCGTTAAAATACTCATCAGCATGTACTTTACTCGCATCCCTGAAATCAACATTCAGGGCCCCGCATATGGAACCGTGCTTTGCTACGCTATCGCCGCGCTGCTCGATTTGATCTGCGTCATCATATTCGCAAAAGCAAGGCTGCATTTCCTCGATGATATTATCCGGCCTATCTTAGCAACCGCGGGTATGGGACTGTTTGTGTATTACATCATGCCGCATGTCGCATCCGGAGAATATCCGCGGCTGATGACGATAGGCGTTGTTTTCATCGCAATGGTGCTGTACGGAATATTCTGCATCGTGTTCGGGGCTATCCGGCGCGAGGATATGAAATACCTGCCGGGAGGCAAAAGGCTTACTTCCGTGATGACACGGCTGGGGATTTGGAAGGCATAAACGCAGGCTTCACTTCTCACAAGGCTATAGAATGATTCAAACATTTTTGCCTCCGCATACGCCAGTATACGGAGGCAAATGATTCTTTAACCCAAATTGAAAGACTCTCCGGATTTATATAGTAGCCAGTGCGATAATGGCATCCGCATACATCTTGGTGTCCTCGATAAGGTCCTCAATGTAGAGCGATTCGTTGGCCATATGCACCAAATTCTCCCGATTTGACCTCTCCGGTCCAAACGCGACGGCCATTTTGAGATGCCTTGCATATGTACCGCCGCCAACGCGGTGCGGCGGGGTATATTCACCTGTACGCGCTGCGTAAACATCCAGCAATGTCCGCACCAGTTCGTTGTCTTCGGGCACATAATACCCTTCTGAGAATGTGTAGTTCGCACGGGATGCGCCAAAGTCAGTGAACGCCGCGTCCAGTTTCCTGAGCAGCAGGTCACAGCCCGCGGATATGGGCGCGCGGATATCCAGCGTTATGGAGAAACCCTGCTCATTCCAATCCATAAGGCCTAAATTGAGCGTAAGCCTGCCCGAATCGTCAGAAATATCCAACCCCACCGTTTCTCCGTAGTATTCCATACCAAATGCCTGAACAAGGCCGGAAACGGCGCGTTTATCCGCCCCCTCAAGCGGCAGATGATCAAGCAGCAGCAGCATGGCCTGCAAAGCGTTCTTCCCTGCCTCGGGCGTGGAAGCGTGGGCAGCCCTTCCTGTCACCACAACGCGGCTCCCCCCTTCGCAGGTTTCAGCCTCGTAAGAAAAACCGTCTGACGGGCATTGCGCAGCGGCTGCAAGCACTGTCTCTTTGGAAAAGGGTACCGTTGCGACCGCCTTACCCGGCACTGCATTGACCACCGTGCCTGCCTGCAGGCGCAGTGCGGATGAAAAGACAGCTGTATACTGAGCGTGAAATATGTTCTTTTCAGAATTGACCAGCGGATATTTTGCATCCGGCGAGAACGCCATGTCGGGCATTTTCGCATGTTCTTTATAATGTTTCAGGCAACGCATGTTGCGCTCTTCATCACATCCGAATATGAGCCGAACCTTACGGCGGAAAAGAAAACCCGCCGCCTTGACTGCTGCCAGCGCGTATATGGCGGCCATGGCCGGACCTTTATCGTCCTGTGTGCCGCGCCCTACGATCTGGCCGTCTACAATCTCCCCTCCGAAGGGATCATGCTCCCATCCTTCGCCTTCGGGCACGATATCCAAATGAGACAGTATACCCAGCGTTTCCTTCCCCTCGCCAAAATCCGCATAGCCGATATACCCGTCGAGGTTTGTCGTTTCAAATCCAAAGCCATCACAAAGGCCGAGCGTATGCAGGAGTGTATCCCGGCATGGGAACCCAAAGGGCGCGCCCGGTTCGTTGCTGTCCACGCCTACGCTGCGAAACGAAACACTTTTCTGCACGGCGGCAACGATGTCGCCTTTATGCTCATCTATCCAGCGATCCACGACAGGATGCATCTCTATTACCTCGCTTTTGTATGAATACTGATACGAAATCAAAACGGCGTCTCTTTTGATCAGCCGTTACGCAAAATTATACCATGCATGCAGTTTTAGAACAATTGCCGAGCCGCCGAATTCTGCCGAATAAAACCAATACGCTTATCGCTTTAGCATCAGCATAAAGCCAGATGCAACGCCCGATTTATTTCAAAAACCGATGCAGCAATTGATCTTTCGCCGATGTATACGGCCTGTAGCGAAGCGGCATGTCAAACCATGTCCCCTTTTTGATAATACTGCGGTAATGCGTAAACGTATCAAAACTGTGCCTGCCATGATAACTGCCCATACCGGATGCGCCAACGCCGCCAAACGGCATGAAATGCGTAGCTGCATGAACGAGCGTATCGTTGATGCACCCGCCTCCAAACGAGCAGGAACCCAGTATCTTCCGCTCCGTCTGCACATCCGACGTGAACAGATACAGCGCGAGCGGGCGCGGGTTTTGCTTAATATAGGCGATGCATTCGCCGATATCCGAATACGTGAACATGGGCATTATCGGCCCAAATATTTCCTGCTGCATGATGGGGGACTGCATATCGACTTCATCGAGCAGCGTTGGCTCAATGAACCTGCACACAGGGTCCGTACCGCCGCCGATAACGGCTTTGCCGCATGTCAGCAGTGCCGCTACGCGTTCATAATGCTTCGGATTAATGATCACATTCATATCCGACATGTCGCCATTGGGGAAAAATTCATTCAGCGCGGAACGGAATGCGGCGATGAACTCCTCTTTCACGCTTTCGTGCACAAACAGATAATCCGTTTCCACACAAGTCTGGCCCGCGTTGAGTACCTTGCTAAACGCGATCCGCCGTGCGGCGATTTTGATGTTTGCGGTTTGATCGACAATTGCGGGGCTTTTGCCGCCCAGCTCCAACGTGACCGGAGTAAGATGCTTTGCGGCGCTTTCCATCACCAGACGGCCCACATCCGGGCTGCCTGTGAAGAAAATATAATCAAACTGCTGCTCCAGCAGCAACGCGTTTACCGCCCTGCCGCCTTCCACGACTGCGATGTATTCATCTTGAAACTGTTCGCTGAGCATCTGTGCGATCACAGCGCTGGTGGCTGGCGCATAAGCGGAAGGCTTGATCACCGCCGTACAGCCCGCCGAAATAGCGCCAATAAGCGGCGCAAGGCAAAGCTGCACAGGATAATTCCATGGGGACATGATGAGCGCTACGCCATGTGGTTCCGGCGATACAAAAGATTTAGAAGGAAATTGCGCCAATGGCGTACGCACCGTACGTTCTTTCATCCAGCCCGCGAGGTGCCGCATATGATAACTGATCTCTTCTAAAACGATCCCCGTTTCCGTCATATACGTTTCAATGGGAGTCTTGTTCATATCCTGTTTAAGCGCTTCGCCGATGCTGTTCTCGTATTTGCGCAATCCGGCGCGCAGCCTTTGCAGCATATCCAGCCGGAACTGCAGGCTGCGTGTCTCACCGGAATGGAAGTATGCCCTTTGCTTTTCAACAAGCTCCGAGAAATTCATGGCGGTATCCCTTTCATGTTGTAATTGCATGGAATGTTAGCTTCCTATCAGGACAAGTGCCCGGCATGCCTCTTTTGAGCAATGTCGTTGGTATCCATGCTGTTTCGGTAGACCACATATTTATCGAAAAGAAATTCTGTAATGAGATTGCAGGCCATATTGATCCCCGTTACAACATACTCGTTCCAGAACAAGCCGTCAACCAAATAATTGCCAAGCAAAGTAGATACCGGTGTGAACACGCAGTAATAGCCAAAAACCTTGAGCATGGCCACGGGCACGTTATTTGCCGATTGAAATGTAAACCGTCTGTTGAGCGTAAAGTTCCAGATAATCGAAAGTATCAGCGCAACCAGATAGCTGATCCAATAGGGGAATTTTACGATTTCATTGAACAGTGAAAAGCTTCCGATTTCAATGGCTCCCGCACTGCAGGAAAACAGTACGAATTTGATGGTACGCCACAGTTCTCTATGTTGCCGCTTTTCCATACTCCGCCCCCGCCTTTTTCGCATATTTTATCTGATAAACCGTCCGCATAAGCAACGCATCGAAAGGTGATAATGCCACGTTCACGCCAAGCGCGCGCGTGTGAAGATAACCCACGCACGCTTTTTCGATAAGCAAAGGCAGCGCTTCACAATCGCCGCGCGTATCCGCACGGCACAGAGCGCCGATCCCCTTGACAAGAACTGCGCTGTTTCTGCGCAAGGCTTTTAAAACAGCATCCGGCTCGGGACCGACGCAGAACAATTTCGGGCCGATTATCTGCGCCATATCGTCCAGTTGAGCACGGAACATACGCGCCGAATTCGCCGTATGCACCACTGCTGGCGAAGTCGAAACAGCAATATGGGCAAATTCGCTGGAGACAAATTCTTTGAGAGCCTCCCCTTTTGCTTCATCACCGCGTAAATCCTCCTCAGCCTGCCCTTTGCACGCCGATTTGCATAGGGTTTCCAGCAAAGTCGCGCGGCTGAACGCTTCGTTCCGATCCGCACCCACAATCAAAGCGCCATGCTGCGCCATGAGCACCACATGCGCGCCGGTTGCAAGCGCTGCTGCCACATTGGATTTGAGTTTTTTCGTGCCGGGAAGACCGTATTTTGCGAGGGCTATGCCGCCAAGCGCCGCTGTTTGTTCAGGCGTGAACAACCCGGCATGAAACCCGGATAGCCCCAGCGCCGACGCGTAAGTCTGGTGCGTATGGATGACAAAGCCGGCATCCGGAAACTGCCTGTACGCCGCAGCGTGTACACCCTTTTCCGACGACGGCTTACGCTCCCCCGTCCATTCGCCCGAAGACAGATCGAACGATACGATATCCTCAGCCGTCATTCCTTCATAGGCAAGGCCGCTCGGGGTAATGACAAACGATTGCTCCCCTGCTCGGCAGCTGGCATTGCCCCAGGTGCGGGCAACAAGTCCTTCCCTAAGAAGCAGCCGGCCCGCGTCCGCAACCGATTGTTTGGCCTCGCGCTCGTTCATTATCCGATCACCTCAATGCTGTCAAACACTCTGTCAAAAGCGGCAAGGGCGGCATCGATATCCGCTTCGGTGTAAGCCGCGCTGGTATACATGCGATTTCCCGCCAAAGTCACTAAGCCTTCAGCCATATAGGCCGCGCCCATATGCTGCATTTCCGCCTTGCGTACCGAGGTTTCCTTCAGAACGCGCGGAATCTGCCACGGTTTGGACCAGCGGATGGCAAAATGCATGGTCCCCACCGTATCCAGATGGCAAATGGAACCCACATTGTATGCCACGAATGGCAGCTTGCGCGCTTCGATCTGCCGCTTCAGGCCATCCGTCAGCCTGTCGCCCATGCTCGCCGCTTTTTCGCATGCGCCGGTACGCTCTATTTCACAAATGGTGTGGTACCCGGCGCAGCAGCTTAATGGCGTGGCCGCCATTGTCCCGCCCACCAGAGCCTTTTTACCGTGGCCGTCGAGACCCGCACCCAGGTATTTCATGAACTCCAGCTTGCCGCCGAGTGCGCCCGCGCCGGGATACCCGCCCGCGATGACCTTGCCGAACACCGTCAGATCGGGCATCACGCCGAAATACTCCTGCGCGCCGCCCAACCCCATACGAAAGCCGGTCACCACTTCATCGAATACCAGCAGCGCACCGTATTTATCGCAAAGCGCGCGCACACCCGCAGGGAATGTGAAATCCACCGGCCGCGTACCGCTTTCCGGGCCGATGGGCTCAAGAAACACCGCTGCTGTACCGCCTTTGAGCTGATTCATGCGCAGTACGCGTTCGAGATTGTTGAGATCATTGGGGAAGAACTCCTGCGTATGTGAAAACACATAACCGGGCACGCCATGCGACTGCAGCCCCTTTGTGCCGGGGATGCGGATGCCGTACACCAGCTGATCGCTCCAGCCGTGGTAAGCGCCGCCCATTTTGACGATGTTTTTTTTCTTGGTGGCAAGCCTAGCTACGCGCACAGCGCCCATACAGGCTTCGGTGCCCGAGCCGAACATCCGCACCATGTCCACGGAAGGCACAGACTCTACGATCTTCTGCGCGATTTTATATTCGTATTCGTGAAACAGGCCGGTGGACGGCCCACAGGTATCCAAAAGCTCCTCCACTTTTTCACGAACGCTCTGCGGATTGCTGCCCAGTACAGTGGGGCCGCCAGCCTGCAGGAAATCGAAGTATTCGTTGCCGTCCACATCAAACAGCTTATTGCCCTGCGCCCCGGTAAACACGAGCGGGAACGGATAGTTGAACGCGAGGTTATGCTGCACGCCGCCGGGAATAACCCCAATTGCCTGATCCACCATTGCGCGTGAACCTTTGCACCTGCCGCCGTAATAGTCCGTTTCGTACCGTTGCAGCGCTTCTTTGCCTATGGTGTGAATGGGCTGTTTGATCAAAGCGTCAAGGCTTGCTGAAACCGCCTTTGCATCTACATAACGATAGCGTGGTTCCACTTGAGGATACCTCCTTTTGATTACTGGCAGATGGCCTGAAAATTGTATTTGTTGGCACGATAGAGTTTTTTGAATACCGCATAATTTCTGTCATAGATATTTTTCACAGCCGCATTGGGCTCAAAGGTTCTGACAATGGGAATAAGCTCGCGCACCCGCTCCAAAGTATCGATTTCGCCCAGCCCCACGCCTGCCACGGCCGCAGCGCCCACCGACCCGGCGTTCTGCGGAGAATCTACGGTTTCTATGGTTCGGCCCGTCAAATCGGCGAGTATCTGGCAAGTCACGGCGGATAGCGCGCCGCCGCCCACAAAGCGGATATGGCGAGAGGTTCTAATCTTTTTATCCTGACACTCCAGCATCCAGCGCAAATGATAGCAAACCCCTTCGAGCACCGCGCGGATCAGTTCCGTCTTTCCCGTTTCCAGCCGGATATTGAAAAACATGCCCGCGGCGTTCGGGTCCTCAAACGGGCAGCGGTTTCCATGCATCCACGGCGTGAATATGACTCCACCCGCGCCAGGCGGCGTCTGCTTTATGGTTTCCGTCAGGTAATCGTACAGGCTCGTATATATGCTTTCCTGCCCCTGCGCAACATGCTTCTTCTCGAGATAAATGCCTATCTCATCGAGCGCGAGATGATCCTTAACCCATTCGAGGCATTTTCCGGCAGTCTCCATCTCGGCGAAATAGTTGTATCTGCCCTTCTGGGCGCCTATGATAGCGCCAATCATGGCGTCCGTATCTAAAATCTGCTTATCCACAATGGTAGAGACCCAGCCCGACGTACCGGAATAGATATGCGTATCGCCCACCGACGTGCAACCCGCACCAATGCCTATGAGAGTCGCGTCCCCACCGCCGCCGAACACCGGAATATCCGCCCGCAGACCAAGTTCTTGTGCCGCCTGCTGCGTAAGCCCGCCCACTTTATCCGTGGATTGTATGATCCGCGGAAGATGTTTCATATTGATCCCAAACATGCGGCAAAGCGGCTTGCTCCAGCATTTTTTGCCCTTCCGCGTATCGTACAGGAAAGTGGAGAACGCGGAATCTTCCGTCATCACAAATTCGCCCGTGCAGCGGCAAATGAGGTATTCCTTTACATCCAGCCACTTATATACGCGGCTGAACACTTCCGGCTCATTGTTTTCCACCCATTTGTACCGCCAGATCGGATCTTTTACGCTGGAGGATACCACGCCGGTAATCACAAGGCTTTTAATGAGTTTCCAGATATTCGCTCCGGCAATCTGTATGCCATGCGCGATGCCGGCCTTTATTTCCGCCTTTGCGCGCTGATCCATATAGCTCATAGGCCTACGCAGTGCGTTGCCGTGCTCATCAACAAGCACCAATCCCTGCATCTGTGAGCAGAAGGAAATGCCCGCTATTGCAGCGGGGTCGACCTGTGTTTTTTCAAGCAGCGTGCGGGTCGTGGCGCACATGGCCGTCCACCATTCCTGTGTATCCTGCTCAACACCGCCGTTCTCAAGCACATAGAGCCCGTAGCCCTGCTGTTCACTGCCGGAGAGCGCAATGCCTTCCGCCAGCCGGAACAGACAGGTTTTGACGCCAGTGGTACCAATATCGTAGGCGAGGATATACTTCATGCCGACCCCTCCCGTCAGTCCCTGTGTGCTATCTGTATCTGTTCGGTTGTAAATGCGGATTCTACGAACTTGAGCATCTGTGCAACGACCAGTTCATCGTCCGTTAGCGCGCCTTCGCCGCAATAGATTTTGAACCGCTCTTTATAGTAGTCGCAGCAGTAGGAAAACTGCAGCATCATCAGCAGGTTATCAAAGAAGAACGCAAACAAGCGCGGATCCATATCGCGACGGACGTCGCCTTCCTGTTGTGCATGGGATATGAACGCCGAATATGCCTTTGAGGAAACACTCTCGATTTCCCTTGCAAATACAACCGCATATTTTCTGCAGCTTCCGGAGGTGATTTCATGGTACAGCACATTGTAGCTGCCCTGCTTTTTGGCGCTGCGCTGTACGGCGCGAATAAGTTTTTCAGCGCGCACAAGTATTTTATCGTTTCCCCCAAGCGCATCGCTGATGGCATCTTCAAGCGCGACAAGGCAATGCCGCAGGCACGCAAGAAACAGATCATCCTTGTTTTTATAGTACTTGTAGATCACACCTACGCTGACGCCGGATTTTTGCGCGATGACGTTGATATTCGCCTTATCCGGTCCGTTTTCGGCAAATTCGACGATGCCGGTTTCGAGTATTTCGTTGATTTTTTCTTCGCTGAGCTTCTTGAGCATAGAACACCATCCTGCCGGTTTTTGAAGCGGTCGGGTACGGTCAGTTACGGAGATGCAAGAACGGGATATGCATTATCGGATGCGATTAATTAGGATCACGTGAATCACCGCTCACGTCTTGAGCACAGTATACCACAGCATCAGTATATTGCAATCCCTGTTTTTCGTGAGTTTCCATAATATTCGGGTAACTGACAAAAAAAGCTGCTCCAAAAGCGGCAAAGGCGGTCCGGTCACGAAATTAAGGGGTGGGCAAACGCGCAACCGGCGCGTTTCTGCGTATCGGCAAACCCTCTTTGGGGGTGTGGGAGATTCGAAAATCCCCCACTTTCAATCCGATTTGGACGATTGGTTGTGTGGTGTAGCCACACATCATTCCTTGAAGAATACCCGAATGTACCATTCGGGTGCATGCGCGTCAAATCGGTGGGTTAAATGCAGCCAAAAGCTGCATTTAACCCACAGGAAACCCATCGGCAAAGTCTGAAGGACTTTATCGATGGCCTGAAACGCGTCACCGGCGCGTTCGCTGTCCGCCCTTCGAATTTCCCTGAAATATATACCAACTAAAAAACCACCCGATGGGTGGTTTGCGGATGAGGAGATTGGGATTTCGGCCATCAGCATCGCCTTGCTTGCTCTGCGAGCTTCGCGCGGCGGCCTGGGCACGAAATCACGGGGCGGGCAAACGCGTCACCGGCGCGTTTGCTTATCCGCCCTTCGAATCTCCCTGAAATATATACCAACTGAAAAACCACCCGATGGGTGGTTTGCGGATGAGGAGATCCGGATTTCGGCCATCGGCATCGCCTTGCTTGGCTTTGCCGTTCGCAAGGCGGCCTGGGCACGAAATCACGGGGCGGGCAAACGCGTCACCGGCGCGTTTGCTCATCCGCCCTTCTAATCTCCCTGAAATATATACCAACACAAAAGCACCCCTGAAGGGTGCTTTTGTGTTGGTGCGGATGAGGAGATTCGAACTCCTAAGGTTTCCCCGGCGGATTTTAAGTCCGCTGCGTATGCCGTTCCGCCACATCCGCGTGCTTCAAATATTGTACCATGCGGCGAAGTTTTGTCAATGCACATGGCGTTATCCTGTGATAAGCGTACAAAACGGGGTATATTCATTGTAGGGCGTCGTTGACATTTTGGACCGTACAAACTACAATATATGGTGTCAATTTGGAATTTATTCCACTATATTTCGTGTGTATATCGAAAGGAACGAACTCAATGGAGCTAAGCAAAAACGCAATTACGGTGCTCGAACGCCGGTATCTGACCAAGGACGCACAGGGTAAACTCACCGAAACGCCGGAGCAGCTGTTCCGCCGCGTTGCACAAGCCGTGGCCGCTGCTGACGCACGGTTCAGCGAAGCAGACCCCGAAAATACTGCCCGCGAGTTTTACGACCTGATGACTTCCAAGCGCTTTTTGCCCAACTCGCCAACGCTCATGAACGCGGGCAAACCGCTCGGCCAGCTTTCCGCGTGCTTCGTACTGCCTGTGGGCGACTCCATGGATGAAATATTCGACGCCGTCAAAAACGCCGCGCTCATTCACAAAAGCGGCGGCGGCACAGGCTTTTCCTTCTCACGGCTTCGCCCCGCAGGCGCGACTGTGCGCTCCACGGGCGGCGTAGCGTCCGGCCCCATCAGCTTCATGAAAGTGTTCAACTCCGCCACCGAAGCCGTCAAACAGGGCGGCACGCGGCGCGGCGCGAATATGGGCATACTGCGCGTGGATCATCCCGATATACTCGAATTTATTCGCTGCAAGCAGGAAGATGCGCAGATCACCAATTTCAACATCAGCGTGGGCCTCACGGAGGCATTCATGCAGGCTGTTGAAAACAATGAGCCCTACTCTCTGAGGGATCCGCACGACGGCAGAGCCGTCAAGGAACTGAACGCCCGCGAGGTATTCGATCTCATCGTGGATATGGCGTGGAGCAACGGCGAACCGGGCATCGTTTTCCTGGACAGGCTCAACCGCGACAATATCGTCCCCGACCAAGGAGAAATCGAAAGCACGAATCCGTGCGGGGAGCAGCCTCTGCTGCCGTACGAGAGCTGCAACCTCGGGTCCATCAACCTTTCCTGCATGCTCAAGCCTGTAAACGGCGGATACGCCGTGGATTACGATATGCTGGGGCAAACGATCGATTCCGCGGTGCACTTCCTCGATAACGTCATCGAGGTAAATAAATATCCGCTCGATCTGATTGAGGAACGTACCAAAGCCACCCGCAAGGTGGGTCTGGGCGTCATGGGCTTTGCGGATATGCTTTTCCGGCTGGGCGTGCCCTACAACTCTGAAGAAGGCATCGCGCTCGCTGAAGAGCTCATGCGCTTCATTCAGGACCGCTCTCATTCCGCGAGCGAGAAGCTCGCCGTCACGCGCGGCGCTTTCCCGCTGTTTGAAACGAGCACTCTTGCAAGCGGCAAGCCTATCCGCAACGGCACCTGTACGACCATCGCGCCGACAGGCACGATATCCATCATCTGCGACGCATCGAGCGGCGTAGAGCCTCTGTTTGCGCTGGCATTCGTGCGCAATGTCATGGACCGCGACTCTTTGCCGCAGGCGGACGCTTATTTCGAACAGGTCGCTAAACAGGAAGGATTTTATTCGAGCGATCTCATGCGCCGCATCGCGCAGGAGGGCACGCTTGCCCATATCGACGAAGTACCTGAGCATATCAAGCGCGTGTTTGTGACCGCGCACGATATATCGCCGGAATATCATATCCGCATGCAGGCAGCGTTCCAGAAGTATACCGACAACGCGGTATCCAAGACGGTCAATTTCTCTTCGGAAGCCACGCGCGAGGAAGTTGCGACGGTATACCGCCTTGCGTACTCGCTCGGCTGCAAAGGCGTCACCATATACCGCGACGGCAGCCGCAACGAACAGGTGCTCACAGTCGGCACCGGCAGCGCAAAGGAAGCGCCCGCCGCTGCCCCCGCTCCTGCGGTGAACCCCCGCATTACGCCGCGGCCGCGTCCGGAAGTCACGCGCGGCATCACCGAAAAGGTGGTCATAGGCTGCGGAAATCTGTATGTCACGGTGAATTACGACGATAAAGGCATCTGCGAAGTATTCACCAACCTCGGGCGCGCGGGCGGCTGCCCAAGCCAGAGCGAAGCGACGAGCCGTCTTGTTTCGACGGCCTTGCGGTCCGGTCTGGAAGTGGAGGCAATCATCGAACAGCTCAAAGGTATCCGCTGCCATTCCACGCTGCGCCAGCGCGGGGTAAACCAGAACATCAAAGTACTATCCTGCCCGGACGCTATAGGCAGAGTGCTTGAAAAGGTGGCGAAGCTGGTTCGCGAAGGCGAACAGATCGGCCTTGGAGCGCAGAACGGCGGCGCTAAGGTGCCCGCAATCGTTCCTGCCGAAGTCAACGCAGAAGAGATTGCCCCCGCGCAGGATGTATCCCCCCTGCTCAGCAGTCCCTGCCCCGAGTGCGGCGGCTCCATGGAGCACGAGGGCGGCTGCGTCATCTGCCGAGGCTGCGGCTACAGCCGATGCGGCTAAATACAAACAAGCGCCTGGTCTTTTTAGATCAGGCGCTTTTCTTATATCTCTCGACACATCCTGGCAACTATTTGGCAACCTATTAAAACTTATCAAATGCGGCGCAAGCCTTGGCGTTGTTCTTGTCTTATTTTCCTTCGGAAAGATTCGAGTAGAGTCCGAGCTTTGCTTTTATATCTTATGCCCCACCATATTTTGCTTCCCGGTTTCCGCCAAATGAATAGACTTTTCTACCCAACCCGGTTGCTTTCAGGACAGTTCTACACCAATACCGTATCTAGAGGCATTTCGTGCAACACCCAGCGGCCTGTAACAGGATTTTTTTCTGCGGGGGCATAATCCGCCCAGCATACGGCATTTGCAGCGTAGAGCAAAGCAACACCGCGACGCACTCCTTTTTGCGGTGCAGTTGCGGGGTTCGCCGAAAGGCATTTTACCACTTTAGCCAACTGAGTATCTTGTCTGTACAAACATGATGGCAAGCGGCCTGTTGAGTTTGTGGAAAGCCGATCACGCACGAGTGTGTCTCGCAGTGTCTTGTCATTTACGTTATATAGTGAAACGCAGTACTCTTGTAATACTGCAGTATAATCATCCAGCGAAGTGCTCCACTGAACGCCTGCTTTATGCGCAGCAATACCGAGCCCGGTATAAAATTCAAACGGTGTCTGATCGCTAGATCGCAACACATAATCTACAGTCAAGCGGAAGCGCCCGCTGTTGTACACCCGCTCCACGGCTTCTTCCGTATGGTGTAACAGATCAAAATCCTGTGCCAAAAGCCATGGTGTTGTGCGCACTTCATACGGTGCCTTTTCATCGAATTTGCAGGGATAAGCTTGCGGCTGGCTGCGCATGGCGCTGCCGTGCAGCAATTTCAAAAAGCCAAGCTGCAGCATCTGTGCCCCCAGCGCATATGCCTTGTTGAAACTTTCGGCGAACAATGTTAGGTTCTCATAAGGCAATCCTGCAATAAGGTCGATGTGAATATGCATATTGCCCATCGCCACCAGACGTTGAATATTTGCCTGCAAAATAGCGGTATTTGTTTTGCGGTTTACGGCCTTAAGCGTTTCTTCACAAAACGACTGCATACCGATTTCCAACTGTACCGCACCCGCAGGCATTTGCGCTAGCAGAGCGAATGTTTCTTCCCGCAAAATATCACCTGCAATTTCAAAATGAAAACAGATGCCCCGGGGAATTTCTTTACCGTAATGTGCCAATATAAACTGTAAAATTTTATTTGCATGAACGGCATTGGCATTGAATGTTCGATCTACAAACTTTATCGTGCGCGTACCGCTGTTCGCAAGGTACAGTAATTCTTTTAAAACAGTATCCAATGAAAAAAAACGCGAAGTGCCACACCGCCCTGACAAACAAAACGCACAGGAGTATGGGCAGCCGCGGCTTGTTTCAAAATAAGCGATACGCCCCTGCACCGCTTCGACGTAACCCACTGTAAGCGGCGAGGGTACCGCCACGCTCAGCACACACGGCGCGTTTTCGTATGCAGTGCCGTCCGCGCATCGCCCACAAAGACCGGCGATCATTTGCTGCATCTGCTCGGGCAAAAGCCCAGACTTTCCCCGGGCAAAAACAGCCCTTAAAAATGCAGGCAGGCTTTCTTCCCCTTCCCCGGCTAAAATGTAATCTACCTGTATGTTGTTTTGAAGAACATCTTTCGCACAATAGCTTACTTCCGGTCCGCCTAATATCGTGATCACCTTAGGCAGCACTTTTTTTAGAACAGTGCACAATGCCAGGGTGGCGTCAATATTCCATATATAGCATGAAAATCCAACGACCGCAGGCGCTGCAGCAACAATTCGCTCCAACACGTCACCGGATGGTTGATTTACTGAAGCTTCCACAAGACACACACGGCGATATAATTCCGGCGCATAGGCCTTTATGCCTGCCGCCAGACACCAGGGTGCAGGTGACGCATGCACATATTTTGCGTTTAGCACACTAAGCACCACTGTACCTTCCATCGTATTTCCTCCGTGTATAATCGTTAATAGTAAACATATTATCAGCAAATATTTTAGCGTGATACAAGGTGCTTGGTATATGGTTCCAGCAAAAACAGGAGTTGCGAAGTAACTTCCTGCACATTACAGGGCATAGAATTATTGATCCACCATTCCAATACACCAATAAACCCGGACGTTAAAAAATGAGTGGTGACATCATTTAAAAACGCTTTGCTTTCTGACTTTATACCGATAACCTCGGTAACTGTTTGCGCAATAATGGCACAAGCGACTGCGGAAAAATCCACATCCCTCATTGCTAAGAAGCAGCTTGTATATTGCAAAATTTTTCTCCAAATATTCAAATATGCTTTGAAAGGCGCTTGTGTTTAGAGTGGTATCGGCAGTATCGGCACAGTGTTTCAGCAGCAGCTCGACATACATTTCTATGCACTTGTCAAGCAAGTCGAATTTATCCACGTAATGCAGGTAAACAGTCCCTCGGTTTATGTTTGCATGTTCGGCAATGTCATTAATGGTTATTTTCTCAAAGCTTTTTCGGCCAACAGATCGATGAAGGTATTCATAATCAACTGCCTTGTTTTTTGTATTCTTCTATCCACAAGTATCCCCCCGGATATTCAACAAATTCCAGTAATGTGTTGAGTTCTCAACAGTTAGAACAACTGTAACTATTGAAATCCCATGCACAAACAGTATACTCAGAATATCAAACATGCGTTGATAAATCAACAAGTGATCATTCAAAGGGATGCTTATGAAAATACTGTTTTTTGGCCGCGGCGTTATTGGGACGCACTACGCCTGGGCATTTCAAAATGCAGGCCATACTGTTGAGTTTTACGTTCGCGAAGGCAGGAAGGCACAATACGGCTCCTATGTAAACTTGGAACTATGGGATGCAAGGCAACACAAAAAAGGCCGGATAGTCAAAGAAAAATGACCTATTGTTATTCAGGAAGAGATAAAGGAAAATCACGACTATGACCTTATTTTTATGAGCGTTAACCCCGAGCAGGTAAAGCTACAACATAGTATGCAAAACGCAATATAGTTACGCGCCAGTCGAAAAATAACGTCAATACGCTGCAGCGTTTGATTACGCCGCCAGTTCGGCTGCAGCCGGTGCGGCTAAATACAAACAAGCGCCTGATCTTGTTAGATCAGGCGCTTTTCTTGCATCTAAATTGACTCCGTTCGTTTGATGTTTCTCATAATAATGCCGCTCGCGGGCAGCGATGGAATTTTAGCCAGGCTGTAACTGAAATCCTGCTCCGGAATATCATATGTCATTTGAGTAACCAGAAAATCAACGCAGACTTTCATGATTTCCACAGTAACCCCTTCGCCCGGGCAACGGTGAGAAATTGCAGGGTCGCTTCCTCCCTGCGGAATAAACTTGAACGCATTGCCGCTCCAGCCCTCAAAACGTTCAGGACGAAATTTATCCGGGTTCTTCCAGATCCGGGGATCATGATTCGTTCCATAAATATCAAGGAGAACGAGCATTCCTTTTTTGAATTCACACTGGTTATAGACAAACTCTTTCTTTACTCTTGCACCCAGAAATGGTCCGAAAGGATAATATCTTCTTACCTCCTGCACGAACATCTCCAAATACTCGCTGCCTTTTGATTTCAGCTTTTCTCTGCATTCCGGGTATAGATGCAACGCCAAAGCCGCAAACGCAATATAGGTGGAGATAGCTACAACAGGCCGCAGTACGTTAATGAGTTCTATGGCGGCCATATGGGAAGCCAACGGAAGGCCGTTGAGCTGCTTATGGAACGCCATTGCATAAAGCGCCGTATTTGCGCCAGCCTCTGTTTTGCCTTCCCGTATATTTTCTATGATTGTTTGTATCCATTGCTCCGCTTCTTTTCTGGCGGCCCGCCCTCTCCAGTGGCGCGGTCCGACTGCTCCGAACGCATCGACCATTGCGCTGAACATTTCAGCTTTTTCCCTTACCTGTAAATCATGAAGCGGCACACCTGCCCACTCACATACAGCCCGGCATAAAATCGCATTCATTTCATCAAACAATACTATTCGATTTACCCGTTCCCATTTCGAAACGGACGCTTTGAGCATTTCCAGTACCAATCCGGACAGTCTCTTTTGTTCCGATACAGGTACCAGCGAAAGAAACAGATTTTTTCGGTGAATATGCGCTTGTGAGTCCATCGTTTGTATGGCGTTTTCCCCGAACAGCGTTTTCTGTACTCGCTTTGGCGCAGCGCCGTTCCTTTGAAACAACTGCTGATCGTAGAATTTTTTCGCCGCTTTCTCTCCGCTCATGCAGATTACCTTTTGTCCCATAACGCGCGTGATAAACAGATCGGTCTGATATTGATCCATTCTGTTTCCGATAAACTCATACCCCTCTTTCATGAGGGCAAGGGTGTTATCAAGGCATTTTTCGTGCGGAACATGTTTTTGTGCGGACACTCCATTTTCCCTGCCTAATTCTATAGCATTATTAGCTTCTAGTAAATTTCGGTCTTGTGCAGTAATATGCACTATGCAGTTCTTTTCCATGCACAGAGCGACCGGCTTAGGCTCAACATCAAACAGCGCACGGGGTCCGTATATCGATATTCAGGTATAAAGAAAAATGCCGCGCTGTGCGGCATCCTGATATACTATGGTTTCTGCCCAAATAGAGAACCATGGCTCCCGTGAAACTTCGTCTGCCCGAGGCTGTTGGGAAAAGAAATCGCCGGTCAGATTTCCTGCCGGCGAAACTTGCTTATGCGGGATTGAACATGTCCTTGCCTACGCCGCAGATGGGGCAGGTCCAGTCGTCGGGAAGATCATCGAAAGCGGTGCCGGGCGCCACGCCATTATCGGGATCGCCTACGGCAGGGTCGTATTCATAGCCACAAACAGAACAAACGTATACCATAACATACCTCCTGCTTTTATTTACAGTTTTATAATAGACTGAATTAATTACGCGTTCTTCGATGCCAGATAATCGTTGATACGGCCAACCAGCTCGTCCGAATCGATGCCGTGCACCGCGCAGGCCTGACCAAGATCTTCGCCGTGCGCCATGATGCATCCCAGGCAGTGCATGCCGGACGCCATCAGGATATCCGCGATACCCCGGTCGGCTTCAATGATTTCGGCGATGGTCATGTCTTTGTTGACTTGCATATGCTTCCTCCTCTGTCATCAGGATTTTATTTCAAACTTATTTCCGCACCGCGTACAGGTGACCCTGAGTTTTCCCTTGCCGCGCGGCACGCGCAGACGCTGCGCGCACTGGGGGCAAATAAAATACTTGAACTTGCGGCGCTCCGCAAACGTGGGCGAAGTACGGGCAGCGCGTACGCCGCCTGAAAACAGGCCGCGGACTTTTGCGCTAAACGGCACCCACCAGGATGAAAATTTGGCGTTTTCCCGGCTTCTCGCGCTGAAATTCCGCGAGAACATCCGCAGCACCACCACAACGATGCATACCGTGGACAAAGCGGAGAACGCATAGCGAACCGGGCTTTCGTAATGCAGGAACATCGACGCCAGCGCGATGCAGACGGCTGTTATACCCAGCACGCGATTTAGCTGATCGTTTCCGTATCGTCCTTGAAACATACCGCACTCTCCTTATAATACCACACAATGCGCCGCTTCACGCAGCGCGCAGAAATTTTTCAGTTGAGTTTCATCAGCAGCAGCGCGCTCATTGGCCTTAGTTCAATCTGCATGCCTTCTTCTGCCGCCATAAACTCTTCTTCCGTCATCGCGTCCCGCCACAGGCCGCTGATCGATACGGACACGGCCGCATCCTCGCCCTCACACATATCCTCCGCGGAAAAACGCACCGACTGGCCTTGCTCTGACCGATTGATGAGCAGCAGAGCCGCGCTATCCTTTGCCGCTTCGCCAAAGGCGTCTAATCCGTTTGCCGTATACCGCAGCACGGCGAATACATCGGACGAAAGAGCACCCATGCGGCAATATCCGGCACGCAAAGCGTAGCATTCGTTCCTTACCCGGGTAATCGCCCTGTAGTGCGAAAGCAGGCCGGCATCCTCCTGTCCCCAGGGGTATGTGCCGCGGTTAAACGGATCAGCCATGCCGGTCATGCCCGCTTCATCCCCGTAATAGATGGCGGGGACGCCGGGGATTGCCATCTGCAGCGCCACCGCCAGCATGAGCCTCGCCCTTCCCCGCTCCCATTCTTCCCGCCGGAGTACAAACGCCGCCTGCTCCAAACGGGTCAGCGCGTCACGGTCCGGCGCGCCGCCGAGCATAGTCAGCGCGCGCACGGTATCGTGCGTGGAAAGGAGATTGAGAGCCGCATAATAAAACGGCTTCGGGTAATGCTCCCGTAAAGTCTGCAGGGTATTGTTCAACGCATACGCGTCAGACTTGTGCAGCAGAAAATCCGCAACCGCCGCACGGAAGGGATAGTTCATCACGCTGTCGAGCGAATTGCCCAGCACATACGCGCGCTGTTCGCCGTAGGAGACCTTGTTGGAGGCATCCTCCCACACTTCGCCCAGCAGCACGCCATCCGCGTCCAATTCTTTGAGCTTACCGCGCAGGCTTGTTATGAATGCATCCGGCAGTTCGTCCGCCACATCAAGCCGCCAGCTTGTCACGGCTTTTCCCGCCATACGCGAGAGCAGGGAGTCTTCACCGCCCATTACAAACGCGCAGTAAGAAGTATCCCCTTCGTTGACCTCGGGCAGCTCAGGGAACCCCCACCAGCTGCGGTAACCGTTGGGGTACCGGTCGTTAAAATCGTACCAGCTGCGATACGGAGACTGCGCTAAGTGATAAGCGCCGCCCTCTCCATATCGGCTGTATTTGTCAAAGTAAACACTATCCGCGCCGGTGTGGGAAAACACGCCGTCGAGCATGATGCGCATACCGCGTTCCTTAGCAGCCGTTACAAGCGCGCTCAAAGCTTCGTCCCCGCCGAGTATGGGGTCTACGCGGGAATAATCCGCCGTATCGTAGCGGTGGTTGGAGGCGCTTTCAAATACGGGATTTAGGTAGATACAGTTTACGCCGAGCGACTGCAGATAGGACAGCTTGTGCAGTACGCCCCACAGATCGCCGCAGAAGAAATCATTCGGCATGTAATCCCGATGTCCCTGCTCGGGCAGGTATTCCGGCTGTTCCTCCCACTGCGCGTGTACGCGCACCCGCCGGCCCATGCCCCGATGATAGGCGATGCCGGAATTCTGTTCCGGATCACAGCTTCGCGCAAAGCGATCCGGGAAAATCTGATAGACGATGCCTTCGCGAAACCAGCGAGGAGTGGTGAACGTCTGATCGTACACCGTAATCTGGTATCCCGGCGGGTCTTGCTGAAATAGCCTGCCTTCCCCGCTTTCCCCGCCGTAAAACAGCAGGGGCGCGTTTGAGCGTTCCAGCATGAAATAGTACCAGACCAATCCCGGTTCGTTGGGCATGCGTACAACAGCCTCAAACCAGGTCCCTTCGTCGCCCGGTGCTTTGGACATGGGAACGCGCTCTTCATGATCGTTCATCCACAGCCGCAGCACCGCGTTTGCGATATTCAGCCGCTGATTGGTCCACAGCCTGAGCGCCACCTCTCGCCCAGACGTTACCGCTCCCTGCGGGGACCGGTACGATAGAAGGCGGGAATGGTGCAGCGCATCCTTATGCATCAAAGTTTCTCCTTGTCAATCGCCACATGCAAGCAGCGGCAGGTCGGTTTCGGGGATATCCCCTACCGGATCCGCAGCCAAGATTGCAGTGCGATTTGGGTTCCATGTACTATTTTAAGCAGGAGCGCGGCGCTTCTCAACACCGCGATCGCAGATGTTTCTAGATTGTCACATTGTCACTGATTTCTTCAGACGGCCGTCAAAATCTACTGCTGATACCATGGGCTTTCTGCCAAATGGCAGCGCCGTTACACGCGCATGCGCTTGTGAATCTCATCCTTTACCTCGCGCTTCTTTTCGAGCAGGAACAGAATAAGGCCTACCGCAAACGCCGGTATGACCACGAACCATGACCAATCCAGACTGACCTTCATGGCGTTATAAAGATCCAGCAGGGTTTCCAGCCCCATCATCGCAAGGCCTGCGGACATCACCAATATTCCGTAGCGCTGCCACCCATAGATATGCGTGCTGCGCCAGCACACAACATCAATGAGCCCCAGTATGCCGTAAAGCAGCACCTGCGGCATGGCAAGGCGCGAATACCAATCCTCGCCGCCGCTCGTCTGATTGATGACATACAGGTACAGTAGCAGCACGCAGATATCCAGCATGACAGCCGCAATGGGATGCAGCCCTGCCGATACCAGAGGGAAAAGCACAAGCACCCACAGCAGGCCCAAACTCGCAACGACATAGATGGACCAGCTAAATGTATTTTCATACACCAGGTTTGCCATAACGCAGACCACCGCCGCAAGCCCCATGAGTATGGATACAATCAGCGCGGCATAACGGCGCTCCACGCGGGCCTGCACCTGTGCGATGCGCGCGCTGTAGGGCTTGGGCAGCGTGGGATCGTACGGCTCTTTGGGATTGACGGCTTCCACGCCGCACAGCGGACAGTGCTGCTGGCTTTTTTCAAGCTCTACGCCGCAGTTGACGCAATAGGCCATTGTTTACTCCTTCCTTTGGCCGCAGACAAATACCTTCGTTCTTTGTCTGCGGGGTTTCTGCAGGTTAGAATGTCGCTCATGACGGCGAGTCAATTGCCGAATTTGAATCGATTGAGGCTTTCAATCGTCATTTTGCGGCGGCATGTACGGCGCAAAATGACACCTTGTAGCGTAAGTTGGCGCGACAGTTTCCTGCGCAGCAGGAACCGAGCGCAAACTTGCGCGGTGAACCTCGATCAAGTGCCATGGCACTTGATCGACTATGGTTGGTTGCTTTCCACTCGCACATGCAACCCTTTCTGCACAAGCGTTTTAAAAAACGTACGCTCGACATACGGCTCTGCAATGCTGCGCGTAAATGTGATGGAAAGCTGATCCTGATAACTCGCAACGCCGCATTCCACCGCGTTGCGGCGGGCAGTGCACAGCACAAAATCAAAGCGCTCGATAATCTCCGCCATCTCCTCCGGCAGATCTACCGCGCCCAGATTGGAGATCACAGAGGAAAATACGCGCTCGCCTGTCAAATTGTATACCATAAGGATGCTCAGTTTTTTGATAAACAAAGGCACGACGCGCAGCGCGATATTGCGCTCGTCGCCGACATTCTTGGATATGCGCGCGTTCATGTTTTTCTCGGTAAACATGTAGCGGAAATAATGGTGCACCTGCTCGAGCGTTTCCTCGAATGTGAATTCGCCGTAATTGGGATCAATGCCGGGGTTTAGGTACTGCGAAAAATTACGCAGCGTCGGCGTAGGATAATATTTACGCAGATTGACAGGCACGCTGACCTTAACGGGACGGGGGCGTTTGGTATCTTCAGCCTTCTGCATGCAGTAGAGCACGTATATGAGCGTAGCCGTCAGATACTCCGTAAGCGATACCTTGTGCGAACGCGCAAGCTTCAGCGCGGCCTCCACGCTCAATACGCCCGTCGTCACCACGCGCATGCCGGGATGCAGCCTCGTGCCGGTGGGGTGATACGCGTTGAGTTCCGCCCTGTTCGCGAGCGCGCCCATGCGGGAAAAACGCGAAAAGCCGTCCTCGACCTCTTCCGGCCGGGGCGGCTCTGTGATATCCAATATGCCGTTTTGTACGGGGACTTCCATACTAAGCTCGCGCGCATACGCGGCAAGAAGCGTTTTTACAAATATCAATGCTGCGCCGCCGTCGCAGACGACGTGCGCGAATTCGCAGGAAATGCGGTTGACATGCGTTTTGACACGAAACGGCAATTTGCTGGGCATGACGGGCGGACAGGGGTTGATGGAATCCTCCTCCACCATCGCGCGCACATTGAGTTCCTCAAGAAAATACCAGAACAGGCCGCGCTTTTTCTGCACATAAAACGTAGGAAACCGTGGCCGCATCAAATCCAGCGCGCGCTGCAGTGCATCGCGGCGCACTTCTTCGCGCAGCACCACGGTGATCCGGAACATGGATGTCCACGTCCGTTTCTCGATGACAGGGTAAATATTGGCTGCATTGTCCAGCGGGTACCAGTGTTTTTTTTGCAAACAGTACGCTCCTTTTCGCAGGCCGCCCCATAAAATCCGGCGGATTTTATCGGCGGGATTTCTGCAGGTCTACGGAGGCTTGGCAGCGTTTATAATGCAATTTCAAGAGGGCTCCTGATATGCGCGAGCAGAAATTCTGCGATGCTGTCGATGGCTTGATGGCTTTCCGGCACATCAAACACATGCCATACATGCCACATGCCTTCCCATTCCTGCAATTGCACGTCAACGCCCGCGCGACGCATGGCGGCGGCGAGCTTACGCGAATCCCCCAGCAAAACCTCATGCGTACCCACATGGATCAGCGTAGGCGGAAATCCCGAAAAATCCGCGAAAACAGGCGAGATATACGGGTGCTTCAGGTATTTGCCGTAGGCGTAATACATGGTGGCACGCAGCAGTTTTTTTCTTTCAAGCAGCGGGTCCGCTTTTTGGTTTTCAAAATAACTCTGGTCGGAAAGCGTCAGATCCACCCATGGAGAAAGCGCCGCTATCGCCGCAGGCAGAGGCACGCCCTCTTCCTTTGCTTTGAGCGCTGTGGCGAGTTCCAGCCCGCCGCCCGCAGAATCCCCCACGAAAGCGATGTGCTCCGGCGCGATGCCTAAGGATAGCATGTGCCGGTAGGCAGAAAATCCATCCTCCAGCGCGGCAGGGAACGGGTTTTCCGGCGCAAGCCTGTACTCGAACGAAAGCACGTTGCGGCCCGTCGCCTGCGCGAAATCTACCGCCAGCGGCCGCGTGCTTAATATGCTGCCCGCCATATACGCGCCGCCGTGAAAATACAGAATTGCTTCATCCTCCGGCGCGTTAAGCGTATGAAACCATTCCGCACGCATGTCGCCTATGCAGTCTTCGGCAACCACCATATTATCAGGCAATTTCACCCCGTTTGATGCGATGAGATCCTGCCCCATGCGCTCCATCTCGAGGCTCAGGTTGTTTAACAGCGGCCGAAAGCCGCGAATGGCAGCCTGCAGTATGCTGCTGACCGGGCTGGGCATAGACGGCCTCCTATCAAAATGAATAATTTACAATGCACAATGTACAATGATGGATAAAATCCCTTCGGGATTTTTGAACATAGATAAGACTATCATAATTCAAAGAAATCCTGAAGGGATTTCCGCATGCATTGTTCATTTTTCATTCTGCATTGTTCATTGGTGCAAAACGTCAGCTTTGCACCAAATACGCGTTGATGAACGAATCGAGGTCGCCGTCCATAACGGCTTGTATGTTACCGTTTTCAGCGCCGGTGCGGTGATCCTTCACCAGCGTGTAGGGCTGGAACACATAGGAACGGATCTGGCTGCCCCATTCAATTTTCTTCATGTCGCCCTTGATCTGCGCCATCTGTTCCATGCGCTCACGCTCCTGCAGCTCCAACAGCTTGCCCTTGAGCATGCGCAGCGCGGTTTCCTTATTCTGCAGCTGGCTGCGTTCGTTCTGGCACTGCACCACGGTGTTCGTGGGCAGGTGCGTCAGACGGATGGCGGAGGACGTCTTGTTAACGTGCTGTCCGCCCGCGCCGCTCGAGCGATACGTATCCACACGCACTTCTTCCATATCGATCTCTAAGCTGTTATCGCCCTCGTCGAATATGGGTGTGACATCAAGCGATGCAAAAGAAGTATGTCTGCGTCCGGACGAATCAAAGGGAGATATGCGCACCAAACGATGCACGCCCTTTTCCGCTTTGAGATAGCCGTAGGCGCTGTCCCCCGTCACCTCAAACGTGACGGATTTGATGCCCGCTTCGTCGCCGTCCAGAAGATCCAGCTCGCGTACCGCCCAGCCGCGGTTGGCGCAGTAGCGCGTGTACATGCGGTAGAGAAGCTGTACCCAATCCTGCGCTTCCGTGCCGCCCGCACCCGCGTGCAGGGACAATACGGCATTGGAGCTGTCGTATTCGCCCTTTAAGAGCGTAGTCAGCCGCAGCGCGTCCACGTCTTTGGCGAACGCGGCGTATTCACGCACCAGCTCGTCAGCAAGGGAATCGTCGTATTCCTCGTCGATCATCTCGACGAGCGTCTGCAAATCCTCGGCGGCCTTACTAAGCCGCTCATACCGGCCGATTTTGGCCTGTACGGTTTTGATGCGTTGGTTCACTTTGTTGGCGGCGGCTACATCATCCCAGAAGCCCGGTACCGCCATTTGCTCTTCCAGAGATTTTTGCTCTCCCTTCAGCCCCGCAAGGTCAAAGGGAGTCACCTGCCTCTTTGAGAGTCTGAACCGTAGCGGCGATCTGCTGCTTGTATTCGTCCAGCTGAATCAAATATTTCACATCCTTTTATAAGGTACGATACTTTTCTTTCCGAGAAAGAAAAGTATCAAAAGAAAGCAACGTATTGTCTTCAACTCCTTGGGGTAGAAATGTACTCTCACACCAGAATTTTTCAGTACAAGACTGTCTGGCATGCACCGTACCCCAGGGGGCGCGGGGGGCGGAGCCCTCCCGCTATTAAATAAAATAATCCATCGTCGCCGCCCGCGGGCGGCGATACCCTGTTTTCTTTGCCCAATTTAACGAATGCCGGAAAAGCCGTTAGCTCTTGCCGCAGCAGTTTTTATATTTTTTGCCGCTGCCGCAGGGACACGGATCGTTCCTGCCGGGCTGGCTGCCTTTGCGCACGGGCTTATTGCCCTCAGGCGACGCAGTCTCGATGGGTACGGCAAGCTGTTCGCGCTGTACGGTGGAGGGCAGCTTGATCTGCGCGCCAAGCAGGAAGCGGATGGTCTGATCGCGGATCTCGGCTATCATGGCGTCGAACATTTCAAAGCCTTCCTGCGTGTAAGCGCCGACCGGCTCCTTCTGGCCATACGCGCGGAGGCCAATGCCCTGCCGCAGCTGATCCATGGCGTCAATGTGATCCATCCAGTGGCTGTCCACCGCGCGCAGCAGCGCCACGCGTTCGACTTCACGCATATCCGCGCCGGCTTCCGTGATTTCGACTTCCTTGCGGGCATATGCTTCGTTCGCAAGCGCTGTCAGCTTATCGATGACGGAGGACTGGGTTAGATGCTCAATTTCACTTGCATCAAACAGCATGTGCCGCGGTACGAAGCAGATATCGCAGGCATCGTTGGAGAGCGCCTGGAGATTCCACTCTTCCGGAAACGAGGTACCCGGGCAATACCGCGCAGAAAGCATGGACATGGTATCACGCATCATATCCATGAGCGACTGGTGAATATCTTCACCCATGAGCACCCTGCGGCGCTGTCCGTAGATGATCTCGCGCTGCTTGTTCATGACGTCGTCGTACTGCAGCACGTTTTTACGGATTTCAAAGTTGTGCATTTCGACGCGCTTCTGCGCGGTCTCGATCTGCTTGGTGATCATGCCCATTTCGATGGGGACGTCGTCCTCGGGCGAGAACTTCTCCATCATGTTTTTGACGCGATCCGCGCCAAACCGCTGCATGAGATCGTCTTCGAGCGATACGTAGAAACGCGTGCTGCCCGGGTCACCCTGACGGCCGCTGCGGCCGCGCAGCTGGTTATCGATACGGCGGCTCTCGTGCCGCTCCGTGCCTATGATGTGCAGGCCGCCCAATTCCACGACCTTCTCATGCTCGGCATCGGTCTCTTTCTTGTATTTGCTGAACAGTTCGGTGTAGGCCGCGCGGGCGGCGAGTATTTCTTCGTTGTCCGTATCGGCGTGGCCGGTGGCTTCCTCAATGAGTGCCTCATCCATGCCGTCGCGCCGCAATTGCTCGCGCGCCATGAATTCCGGGTTGCCGCCGAGCAGAATATCCGTACCACGGCCTGCCATGTTGGTAGCGATGGTCACACGGTTGAGATGGCCTGCCTGCGCGACGATTTCCGCTTCCTTGGCGTGGAACTTGGCGTTCAACACCTGATGCGATATGCCGCGGCGGGTCAGCAGCTCACTTAAATATTCGCTGCGTTCAACGGATATGGTACCGACCAGTATGGGCTGACCCGTTTTGTGCATGGCTTCGATTTCCTGCACCACCGCGCGGAACTTGCCCTGCTCGGTCATATAGACGACGTCATTATTATCATTGCGGATCATGGGACGGTTAGTGGGGATTTCCACGACGTCGAGATTGTAAATGGCCGTGAATTCCTGTTCTTCCGTTTTGGCGGTACCCGTCATGCCCGAAAGCTTGGTGTACATACGGAAGTAGTTCTGGAACGTGATGGTGGCGAGCGTTTTGTTTTCACGCTCCACTTTCACGCCTTCCTTAGCTTCGAGCGCCTGATGCAGGCCTTCGCTGTAGCGGCGGCCCAGCATGAGACGGCCGGTGAATTCGTCTACGATGATAACCTGATCATCCTGCACCACGTAATCCACATCGCGCGCAAATATGGCGTGCGCTTTTAAAGCCTGCAATACATGGTGGTTGATTTCGGTGTTTTCGGTATCAGCAAGACTTTCGATGTTGAAATACGCTTCTGCCTTGCTGATGCCTTCCTGTGTCAACTGCACGGTCTTGTTCTTGATATCGACCATGTAGTCGCCTTCTTCGGGCTGTTCGGATTCCAGCAGCATTTCGGTACGCGTCAGCTGCTCGATATTGGGGCCGCGCTTGAGTTTGAGTACAAACCGGTCCGCGCGTTCGTACAGGTCGGTGGTCTTTTCGCCATGACCCGAAATGATGAGCGGCGTACGCGCTTCGTCAATCAAAATGCTGTCGACTTCGTCCACGATAGCGTAAGTGAGTTCACGCTGCACCATCTGCTCGCGGTAAACCACCATGTTGTCGCGCAGGTAGTCGAAGCCCAGTTCGTTGTTTGTGCCGTAGGTAATATCGCAGTTATAGGCATCGCGGCGCTCGTCGTTATCCATTTCATGTACGATTACGCCGACAGTCAAGCCGAGGAAGCGGTGGATCTTGCCCATCCACTGCGCGTCGCGCTTGGCCAGGTAATCGTTGACGGTGACGATATGCACGCCCTGCCCGGTGAGTGCATTTAAATAAGCAGGCAGTGTGGCGACAAGCGTTTTGCCTTCGCCTGTCTTCATTTCCGCAATACGGCCTTGGTGCAGTACAATACCGCCAAGCATCTGTACATCGAAGTGCCGCATGCCCACAGTACGTTTGGCGGCCTCACGGACCACTGCGTACGCTTCGGGCAATATGCCGTCCAGCGTTTCACCGGCAGCAAGACGGGTTTTGAACTGCTCTGTTTTATCCCTGAGCTGTGCATTGGAAAGCGCTTCCAATTCCGGCTCCAGGGAATTAATTTTCTGTACAATGGGCATGAGCTTTTTCAGCTTTGCTTCCGGGCTAATTCCCAGCAGCTTTTCAAACAGTCCCATAATCCTGTCGGTCCCGTGTTATCGCGAGGCCCCTCCATCATTTCATAGTCGTCCTATTATAGCACGCGGTAGCGGACGAGCACAACGCCAGTCATTGCGGCAACATTGAACAATGCTTGAACACAATGCGGCAATATATTGGCAGCGGTCGAAAAAGTGGAAGTATCCACTTTTTCGAAGTGCACCGTGCATTTTCATCCCTCGGTTTTCGCATTGGCTTCAAACTGTGGGATGAAAAGCACTCATAGGTGTCATTTTGCACCGCACATGCACCCGAATGGCACATTCGGGTATTCTGCAAGAATGATGTGCGCCTGCGGCCGCACGACCAATCGCTGCAAAATGACGGATTAAAAGCCTCTTGTCTCCCAGGAAAATTCTTCTTCCGTTGATTATCCTCAAAAATCAAATTGCCTTCTGCTGCAAAGTTGCATGTAATTGCGTCCAAAATCCGCATGAGTTTCCACTTCAATGCGCACACCGGGCGCGGATTTGCTATAATAGAGGCCGTGAAGGAGATGGTATCAAAATGGACGTACAGAAAATGGATATGAACGCCGTAAGTGCAAAATACGGCGAAGAAATACGCAGTATCGCACGGCAAATGCATATGCGCCCGGAAACGGGGCTGCAGGAATACGAAACCACCGCCATGATCCGCGCAAAGATGACGAAGCTTGGCCTTGAAGAAATCGATCTGGGCTTGGATACCGGCGCGGTATTCGTGCTGCGCAGCGGCAAAAGCGGCCCTTCCATCGGCCTGCGTGCTGATATCGACGCGCTTACGCAGACGGAGCAAAGCGACCGGCCGGATTGCTCACGGGTCAATGGAGTCATGCACGCCTGCGGGCACGATGTGCACACGGCAGGATTGATCGGCGCGGCCATGCTGCTCGCTGAACAAAAAGATAATCTTCTGGGCGACGTCGTATTCCTGTTCCAGCCCGCCGAGGAAACGCTGCGCGGCGCAAAGCTTATGATTGAGCGTGGATTGTTCTCCCGCGTGCGCATCGACATGCTGTTTGGCCTGCATAATTCGCCGCGCATACCCGTCGGCTCTGTCGGTGTACGGCTAGGGAACCTCATGGCCGCAAAAGATATGTACCGCGCGCGCATCACGGGCAAAGGCGGGCACAGCAGCGCGCCGCACCGCAACATTGACCCCATCATCGCCGCCTGCGCGGCCGTGCAAGGCGTACACAGCATCATCAGCCGCAACATCGACCCGCTGCAGTCCGCCGTCATCAGCGTTGGATACTTGAACGGCGGCAATCCGGAAGATATGGTGGTGGATGAAGCGGAATTTTCCGGCAGCATCCGCTCGCACTCAGCCGAATCCCGCAAAATGGTGCTGGAACGGCTGGAGCAGATCGTAACAGGCACGGCTATTGCCTACGGCTGCAAATCGGAGTTTACCTCCAACAGCATCGTGCCCGCCGTGGACAATCCGGCGGAACTCTACCCCATCGCGCAGCGCGCCGCTGCGCTTGTGGTGGGCGAAGATAACGTAGTCGAACCCGAGGTGAACATGGCGTCGGAAGATTTTGCGCTGTTCGCACGGCAGGCGCCCGGGTTCTTTTATTTCCTCGGTTCCGGCACGCCCGGCGCGCGCAATTACGGCTGGCATAACCCGAAGTTCGCCGCGGACCCGGAAACGCCCGTCTATGGCGCGGCGCTGCTGGCGCAGTCTGTGCTGTGCGCACAGGAGATGAGAAAGAAGTAACGATGAGGGCTCCGCCCTCAAACACCCGCCAAAGGGCCGTAACGGCCCTTTGGAAACCCTATTCCAAAAGCGGCTGTGCCGCTTTGAGGGGAATATTACTTTGCAGTTTTAAAAGCCGCTGGACGCGGCTTTTTTGTATACAAAATGGGGCAAAAATGCCCCATTTCAAAATAAATTAGATAAATTATGCATTCCCGTTAGGAAAGCACGGATTTAGTTGGGGCTGGAAATACCGGCAAATGTTCAGGCGGGTCCAGCAGAACGCTTCCGTCATCGAGCAGCTGCCAGGTATCAAAGCGCCGCTCCCCTTCGTACAGCCGGATCACTCTCGCGCCGCGCGGATATTCTTCTTCTGCTTTGCCGTAGCCGGTTATCCGCGAATGGGCCAGCCGAATGCCGTAAAGATCCCCATAGAAATCATTCCGGTGGCTATGGCCCGCAAACACGCCCATAATATCTCCCATTTCCAGCATGGCGGCGAATAGACCGGAATTAATCTGCGGCGATATTTTTCCCTTTCCGCAATCCCCGTAGCAAGTGTAATAATCCCATATTTCCTTGTATTCCGGAAGCGGCACATGCATGAACGCCAGCGCAGGCAAAGGCGCGCCATTATTCTTAGCGGTGAACCGCTCTGCATTTTTCACATACCACGCTATCTGGCTGCGATGAATCCAGCTCTTCCCTTTGTTCGGATACACCATTTTTGTGCCGTCGTCAAACATGTACAGCAGAGCGGCGGGCTCAGACTTCGCGCCTGCCCTGATTTTCAGAATATAATTGGATTGCCCCTGTATATCCGATGGACCGACTTGAAACAGGCCGTTCGGCAGCCGCTTGAGTATTTCAATGAATTGCGAGGAATCAACGCCCGACTGCAATTCATGATTTCCGAATATGAATGCCCATGGAATACCGCTTTGGGCGACAGGCGCAAGCGCTTCTTCAAACGCCGCAAGCGGATTTAACGTTTCTTTCTTATGGATCAGATCCCCGCCTACCACAATCAAATCCGGCGTTTCCATTTCGATCAGTCTTTTGACAAGCGCACAGGTACGGATATCCTTTTCATCGCCATTCCTGATGTGGAAATCGGTCATATGCAGGATTTTGAAAACGCCGTCTTTGAATCTGAGAGTCTTGGGCAATCTGTTCACTCCGTTCTATTTCATTATGGAAACGTTTCCATTCGATTGTATTAACTAAATATGTGGATTGCAATGTTTTTCTCACGGTTTTCTGCCTAAAAGAATAAAAAACTCCGCTGTCTATAATAGTCTGACAACGGAGGTTTGCAAGTTAAAGCAGATTATTATTCTTCAAATTATTGTCCAAAGCGGCCAAACCGCTTTGAGTACGGGATTCCAAAGGGGTCTTAGACCCCTTTGGCAGGGTATGGGGGCGGAGCCGCGCGCCGCCTGTGGCGGATGAAGCGCGGCGGAAGCCCAGTAAGCAAGGGAGCGCAAGGATGCGGTTTCCGCGACGCTGCGCGACCATTGCGCACTGTGGAGGGAGCCCCCATATGAAGTACTTAGACTTTCTCCGCCGACATCACGTCGTCATCGAGCATGACGAGCACGAGCATGCTGCCCTTACTGGCGCGTTCCTCTATGCGCACATCCTCCGTATTAAAACGGGTAATCGCGCCGTGGCGCTGCCGTACGGCAAAATCGAATGGTTCGCGCACATAGAACGCGGCGGCTATACGCGTGCCGTTGGAACCATTCTTTTTGAAATCGAATGTCTTGAGGCCCTTGCCATTGCGGCCCTGTATTTCGTAATCGAACAGCAGGCTGCGCTTGGCGTAACCGCGGTCGGATAATGTAAGGATTTCGCCTTCGTCGCGCACCTGCAGCGCCGTCATCACGGCATCTCCCGCATCCAGCTTCACGCACTTCACACCTGCAGCGGTGCGGCCCATTTCGGGCACGGTATCGAGCGGGAAGCGTATGCTCATTCCCTTTTGGGTGATGAGCAGTATGGTCTCCTCGCGCCCCGGCTCCACGCGCAATACGCTGTCGCCGTCCTTAAGCGAGATTGCCGCAATGCGCTTGTTGCGCGTAGAATACTGCACAGCGGGCGTGCATTTGAGATTGCCCTGCGTCGTGATGAAATACAGATTGCCCGCGTCGTTTTCCTCATAGGCGGCGATGATGCGCTCGTTGTCCTCAAACGGCAGCAGCGATGCGAGGTTGACGGGCCGCGCGCCGGGCTTGGTTTCCGGCAGCCCCTCTACATTGAGAAGCAGACAAGCGCCTTTATCCGTAAACAGACGGATGGATTTATCCGTCCGCGTGGGGATGGAATAAAGCGGCGTCTCATCCCCGTTGGCGGTGGTTGCGCTGCGCGCGGGTGTGCGGCGGGCTCGAAGCCCATCGTATATGGTGACGGTGACATCCTCTATCACTTTGAGGGCGGCGACATCCACCTGAATATCTGTTTCAGCCGAGATCAGCTGCGTGCGGCGCTCGTTGGCGTATTTGGCTTTGATCTCAAGCAATTCCTCGCGTATGAGCGCCATCAGCTTTTTATCCGAAGCGAGTATGGCGGTCAGCTTATCAATGAGCGCGAGTATTTCCTTATATTCTTTCTGAATGGTCAGCAGCTCGAGGTTGGTCAGGCGCTGCAAGCGGAGGTCGAGTATGGCCTGCGCCTGTATTTCCGAAAGCTTAAAGCGCTCCATGAGCCCTTCGCGCGCGGCCTTTACGGTTTTGCTCGCGCGGATGAGCGCTATAACTGCGTCGAGGTTGTCGATGGCAATCATAAGCCCGGCGAGTATATGCTCGCGCTTTTTCGCGTTTTCCAGCTCATAGCACGTGCGGCGGGTTACGACTTCCCGCTGGTGGCGGATATAGTGGGCGATGATCTCCTTCAAGCCCATCTGTTGCGGCCGCCCTTCGGCGATGGCGACCATATTCACGCCGAACGTGCACTGCAGATCGGAGTATTTGTAGAGGTAATTGAGCACCTGTTCCGGGTCGGTATCCTTCTTGAGCTCTATGACGGCGCGCGTGCCCATGCGGTCGCTTTCGTCACGGATATCCGCCACGCCGGAAAACAGCACTTTTTTCTCCTGCGTAACGGCGAGGATCTTTTCAAGCATCGCAGCCTTATTGATCTGGAAGGGCAGCTCCGTGACCACGATGAGCGTTTTGCCGTTCTTCTGCGTTTCAAACTCGGTTTTGGCGCGCATGGTGAGCTTGCCGCGGCCGGTTTCGTACGCTTCCCGTATCTCGGACGATCGGATTAAGTATCCGCCCGTAGGGAAATCCGGGCAGGGCATATGCTGCATCAACCCGTCCAGCGTGATATCGGGATTTTCTATCTGCGCCACAACCGCGTCGATGGCTTCACCGAGGTTGTGCGGCGGTATGTTTGTGGCTAGCCCCACCGCGATGCCGGATGCGCCGTTGACCAGCAGGTTGGGAAAACGCCCGGGCATGAGCACAGGTTCCTGCAAAGTATCGTCGAAGTTGAGCGAGAACTCCACGGTATCCTTTTCAATATCGCGCAATATTTCCATGGCAAGCGGAGTCATGCGGGCTTCGGTATAGCGCATGGCGGCTGCGGAGTCGCCGTCCACCGAACCGAAGTTGCCGTGGCCGTCGACGAGCGGCATGCGCATGTTGAAAGGCTGCGCCATGCGCACCATGGCGTCGTAGACGGAACTGTCGCCGTGCGGATGGTATTTGCCCAAACAGTCGCCCACGATACGCGCACTCTTGCGGTGCGGCTTGTCCGGCGTGAGCGAAAGCTCCAGCATGGTATAGAGAATACGGCGCTGCACCGGCTTTAACCCATCCTCCACGCGCGGCAGCGCGCGTTCGAGTATGACGTGCTCGGCGTACGGCATCATGCTAGAGTGCATGACTTCGTCCATAGTGCGTTCGAGTATGGTTTCCCCGCGCGGGGGGAGCGTTTCAGGCTTTTTTGCCATGATGTTACCTCACAGTACAGGTCGGGTTTGCATTTGAACCGTCGATGCTAACAGGGTTACGATGATGTTATTCCTCCACCGCGGCGGTTTTGGCCGCATATCCCTTTTCAAAAAACACGTCCTGCTTGTTGAAATTCGCGTATTCGCTGATGTATTCCTTGCGCGTCTGAATTTTATCGCCCATGAGCACTGTTACGATATGCTCCACATCCGCCGCATCTTCAATACCCACGCGGATGAGTGAGCGGTTATCCGGGTTCATGGTGGTTTCCCACAGTTGCTCGGGGTTCATTTCGCCCAAGCCCTTGTAGCGCTGCACGGTATATCCCTTGCCCAGCTCTTTTGCGGCAGCGGCAAGTTCCCGCTCGTCATAGGCGTAAATCACACGCTCGCCTCTTTGCACCTTGTAGAGCGGCGGCAGGCCGATGTACACATGCCCCTGCATGATCAGCGGCTTCATATAGCGGTAAAAGAACGTAAGCAGAATGGCGCGGATGTGCGCTCCGTCCTGATCGGCATCGGAAAGTATGATGACCTTGTCGTACTTCCTCTGCGTGACGTCAAAATCCTCGCCTATGCCTGTGCCTATGGCCGTGATGATGGAGCGGAACTCTTCGTTGGCGAGCACCTGGTCAAAACGCTTCTTTTCTACATTGAGCGGCTTGCCTCTAAGCGGAAGTATGGCCTGGAAGCTGCGGTCGCGCCCCTGCTTGGCAGAGCCGCCAGCGCTGTCGCCTTCCACGATAAACAGTTCGTTCTTCTGCGCGTTGCGGCCGGTGCAGCTAGAAAGCTTGCCTACCAGCGGCGCGTTTTCCAGCTTGTTCTTTTCGCGCGCCATAGATTTGGCCTTGCGCGCCGTCTCGCGCACACGGGCAGCCTTTACGGCTTTATCCGCCATACCGGCGGCGATATCCGCGTTTTTGAGATCCTCCAAATAGGGCGTGAGCATTTCCGTTACGACATATTCCACCGCAGGCCGCGCTTCCGTGTTCCCGAGTCGCGTCTTTGTCTGCCCCTCAAACTGAATGGTCTTCATTTTGAGCGAAAGCACAGCGGTGAGCCCCTCGCGAAAATCCTCGCCGGAAAGGGACGGGTCCTTATCCTTGAGCACGCCCACCCTGCGGCAGTAATCGTTCATCACTTTGGTGAGCGCCGTCTTAAATCCCGTTTCGTGCGTGCCTCCCTCAGTGGTGGGGATGTTGTTGACATAGCTGAATATGCTTTCTGCATAGCCATCGTTGTGCTGCATGGCGACTTCCACCACGATACCGTCGCGCTCGCCCCGAAAATGGATGGGCGCGGGATACAGGGGGGTCTTGTCCTCGCTCAGAAACAATACAAAATCCGAAAGACCACCTTCGAACAAAAACTCTGTCTCTCTCCGCTTCGTACGTTCGTCGATGAGCTTCATGCGCACGCCGCGGTTGAGGTACGCAAGCTCCCTGAGTCTGCGCGCGATGATATCGAAGTTCATTTCAATGGTTTCAAACACGCGCGCGTCCGGCAAAAACGATACCGTAGTGCCCTGCCTGCGCGTACGGCCCGTTTCCGTAAGCGGGCCTTTGGGGTGGCCGGAAAGGATTTTTCCGGTTTGATCGGCTACGCTTTCAAATTCCTGCACATACGCCCGACCCTGTGTGCAAACCTCCGCGCGCAGCCAGGTGGAGAGCGCGTTCACTACGCTTGCGCCCACGCCGTGCAGACCGCCAGAATAGCCGTAGGAATCGTTGCCGAATTTGCCGCCCGCGTGCAGCTGCGTAAACACCAGTTCTACGCCGGACACGCCGTATTTCTCGTGGATGCCCACCGGAATGCCGCGTCCGTCGTCAGATACGGTGACGGAATGATCCTTGTGCAGCGTGACTTCCACACAGGTCGCAAAGCCGTTTGCGGCCTCGTCGATGGCGTTATCCACGATCTCCCAAAGCAGGTGATGCAGACCCCGCGCGCCGGTGGAGCCTATATACATGCCGGGGCGCATACGCACGGCGTCCAGCCCCTCCATGACCTGTATGCTTTGTACGTTGTATTCCATCTTTATCCTCCGGGAGCCGTTAAATTTGTGTTTCAGGAACGGTAGCAGACTGTTCGTCATCCTGCTTAAGCTGCCTGTGTTTCGTGCGCTCGTCCCACACGCACCACAAAGTAGTCGTGACAAGCACCACCGCGCTGCCATACAGCGCGTAGGCGCCGGGCCTCTCGCCAATCACCCAATATACCAGCAGCGGACTGACGATCGGCTGCACCGTCGAAAGCAGCACGCAGGTCAGCGGCGAACAGTAGCGTGCGCTCAAACTGTACAGAACATACGGGATGCCCAGCTGCACAATACCCAGCAGCAAAATATACAGCATATTCTCCGTCGTTATCGAAGCAGGATATGCAAACACGAACGGTATGCCGACCGCCACGATGATAAACTGCGCCATCAGCAGGCCCGAAAGCCGCGTTTCTTCTTCCACGCCGCCAGAAGCGAAGAACATAGACCCAAAAAATACGCCGGATACAAGAGCCAAAGCATCTCCCGCAAGCGAGCCCCTGCTCATCTTATCCAAAAAGCACAGCGCAATGCCGGCTATCGTGAGCGCCACCGTCAGTATATCGCCGCGGCGCATGCGCTGCCTGCGGAATAGCCAGGAAAACAGCAGCACGTATACGGGCGCAGTATATTGCAGCACGATGGCGTTTGCCGCGGTGGTCAGCTTAAGGGCTTGTATATAGGTTAACAATGCCACGGCAAGCGCTACGGCGATCCAATACGACTGGCGTGTGCGAATCAAGCGCATATTGCGCATGCGCATGTACAAGCCGATGACGGGGGCAGCAAGTATGCTGCGCGCTCCCGCGATTACCAAAGGGTTCCAAGGCAGCAGTTTGACAAGCAAGCCGCTCAAACTCCACAGCAGGCCGCAGAGCAGCATCTGCAGTATGGCGATTCGCCCCTTATTCATGAAAAAATTCTCCCAAAGCTTATGAATAAAGGGGCTGATCTCGACGGCAGCCCCTCACTGATTCTGTAATATTCTACCGGGTTTTCATTGAATTTGCAATGCCCCGCCGCCTCGCCCGCCCTTGGGAGGCTGCGCGATCTTTGACGGATTGGGGCATCAGACTGCCTGCGTCTGCGCATCCCCAAGTGTCTGCTTCTGCCGCATGCGCTCGTCATACATGCACCAGAGCGTAATGGTAGCGAGCACCACCGCGCCGCCTATGAGCGCGTACGCGCCGGGCTGTTCGCCCAGCACGAGGAACACCCAGACGGGGTTAAACAGCGGTTCCAGCACCGAAAGCAGCGAGCAGGTCAGCGCAGAACAATACTTCGCGGACAAGCTGTAGAGTATGTATGGGATGCCCAACTGCACAACGCCGAGCAGCACGATGTACGCGATATTCGCCGCGCTTACGGGCGTATCGTATACAAACGCGAGCGGCACGCCTATGAGTATCATGATAAACTGCGCCATCAGCAAGCCCGAAAGCCGTGTCTGCTCATCCACATTGCCTGAAAGCAGGAACATACCGCCGAAGAACACGCCCGAAGCAAGCCCCAGCAGGTTGCCCGAAAGCGTGCCTGCACCTAGTCTGTCGAAAAAGCACAGGGCGATACCGGCCAGCGTCAGCACCACTGTCAGCACATCGCCGCGGCGCAGACGCTGTTTATAAAACACCGCAGAAAACAGCAGCACGTATATGGGGCCGGTATACTGCAGCACGATGGCGTTGGCCGCGGTGGTCAGCTTGGTTGCGGGCAGGAATGTCATGATGACCGCCGTCATTACAACCCCGATGGAGATGGTTTTGCGGTTCCAGACCATACGCATTTTGCGAATGCGCATGTATAAAGCAATGACGCCCGCCGTCAGTACGCTGCGAAAGCCTGCTATGACAAGCGCGTTCCACGGAAGCAGCTTGATGAGCATGCCGCCCGTGCTCCACATCAGGCCGCAGACAAGCATCTGCAGCATGGCGATATGTTGTTTCTTCATGTTTCGTCCTCCCTGGTCAACCCCCAGCCCAATACGTCAGGCCATGCAAAAGGGCTGACCCGACGGCAGCCCCTCAACGGTGTATGTATCAATTTTACCGGGTTCGGCCTGAAATTGCAATGCCCGAGGCGCTGTACGGGAATTGGCACGCCTCTTCACGCAACACGCAGACGGGCAAAATGCCGCACATGGCGGCATTTTTTCCACACATCCAGCATGCCGGATGCGGTTTTCATATAAGGGTGTTATCCCATGTCCCAAATAGGGGTAGTAGCTTATTTCGCAGCGCCGGTCCAGCGAAGCTTGCCCTGCTTTTCAAGCATCTGCAGCGTAGCCTGCGGGTCCTTCACCTTGGCAAGGAATATCATGGATGCGATGATGTAGGGCTTGAAGGAAGCTTCCTTGTAGAGCGGATCGCGGTAGCGATCGAACACGGAAGCGGCGACCTCACCCTGCTTGCAGCTCACGCCCGTGATATCGGCGGGCAGGCAGTGCATGTACAGCGCCTTGCCGTTTTTGGTAAGCTTCATCAGCTCTTCGGTGCACTCCCAATCCTTGTGCTCGGCGTTCTGGGCGAGCAGCTCCTTTTCGAGCGTCTTGATGCCGTCGAAATCGGAATTGCCGTACAGATCGGTGCGGCGTTCCATGGCCGCAAACGGTGCCCAGCTCTTAGGGTATACAACGTCCGCACCGGCAAACGCGTCGGACATGGAGTTGGTGATTTCAAATTTGCCGCCGAACTGTGCGGCATTTGCTTTGGCGACATCCACGACGTCGCTCATGACTTCATAGCCCTTGGGGTGCGCGAGCGTGACGTCCATGCCCATGCGGGTCATGAGGCCGATGATGCCCTGCGGCACGGACAGCGGCTTGCCGTAAGAGGGGGAATATGCCCAGGACATTGCGATTTTCTTGCCCTTGAGGTTTTCTACGCCGCCGAACTCATGGATGAGGTGCAGCATATCCGCCATGGACTGCGTGGGATGATCGATATCGCACTGCAGATTGACGAGGGTAGGCTTCTGCTCAAGCACGCCCGCCTTGTGGCCCGCGGTCACCGCGTCCACCACTTCGCGCATGTACGCATTGCCCTTGCCGATGTACATATCATCGCGGATACCGATGACATCCGCCATGAAGGAAACCATGTTGGCGGTTTCGCGCACGGTTTCGCCATGGGCGACCTGGCTCTTGCCCTCGTCCAGATCCTGTACGGCGAGGCCTAAGAGGTTGCACGCGGATGCGAACGAGAAGCGGGTGCGTGTGGAATTATCGCGGAACAGGGAAATGCCCAAGCCTGTGTCGAATATGCGGGTGGAAGCGTTGTTCTCACGAAGGTGACGCAGCGCGTCGGCCACGGTGAATACGGCTTCGAGTTCCTCGCGGCTCTTTTCCCATGTCAGGAAGAAATCGCCGTCGTACATATTGGAAAACTGAAGTTGGTCCAGCCTGTCGGTATATTTCTTAACGTTGCTCATTATTCTGATCTCCTCTTCGTTATATGTTTTATAGTCTGCCAGCGGAGGTCTTATTTAATGTCGTTGTTGGTTTTGCCCGCGCGGAACTGCACGACGTCCTCGCCGCTCTTGCCCTTGTAAAGGCCGGGGATGGCGGCATAAACAGCGGCGCAGGTTGCAAGATCCTGTTTCCAGATGACTTCGTTGGGCGCGTGCGCCTGTGATTCCGCACCGGGGCCGAAGCCCACGCAGGGAATGCCGTAGCGGCCCTGTATGGAAACGCCGTTGGTCGAGAACGTCCATTTATCCGTAAGCGGGCGCTTACGCAGATGCATGGAGGCGGGATCGCCAATGCGTTCGTCGCCGTAGAGCGCCTTATGCGCATCCACAACAGCCTGCACGTGGGGCGCCGTTTCCTTGTTGATCCAGGTGGGGAAATAGCACTCTGTGGGGTATACGAGGCCGGTCCATGCCGGACGGTCGTACATATACATGGAAACCTTTGCGTTGTGCTTCTTGCAGGCGGGAAGGTTTTCAATTTCCTTGAGGCAGGAGTCCCAGGTTTCGCCGGCCGTCATGCGGCGGTCGAGCGAGATGGAGCAGGAGTCCGCCACCGCGCAGCGGCTGGGGGAAGTAAAGAATATTTCCGAGGTGGTGACGGTGCCGCGGCCGAGGAAGCGCGCATCTTCATAATGCTCGGGGTTAAATTTCGGGTCGAGCATTTTCACAAGGCCCTTGATTTCATCGGTTTCATCGCAGCCGTTCGCGTTGAGCGCTTTGACGTCAAGCAGAATTTCAGCCATTTTATAAATGGCGTTGTCGCCGCGTTCGGGTGCGGAGCCGTGGCAGGAAACGCCCTGCACGTCTACGCGGATTTCCATGCGTCCGCGATGGCCGCGGTAAATGCCGCCATCGGTGGGTTCGGTGGAAACCACAAATTCGGGCGTGACTTTGCCTTCGTTATGAATAAACTGCCAGCACAGACCGTCGCAGTCTTCTTCCTGCACGGTAGCGGTGACGAGTATGGTAACGTCTTCGGGGATGAGGTTGAGATCCTTCATGATCTTTGCGCCGTATACGGCAGAAACCACGCCGCCTTCCTGATCCGAACCGCCGCGGCCGCCGATTTCCGTATCGCTTTCAAAACCTTCGTAGGGATCAAACTTCCAGTTGGACCTGTTTCCGACGCCTACGGTGTCGATATGGCCGTCGAACGCGATGATGCGTTTGCCATGACCCATCCAGCCCAGAGCGTTGCCCTGACCGTCAATTTCGGCCTTGTCAAAGCCCAGCATTTTCATTTCCTCAATTGTGCGCTTGATAACGCCTTCCTCTTCGCAGCTCTCACTGGGGATTGCGATAAGGTCGCGCAGAAACTTGGTCATCTGGGGCAGATAAGCTTCGGATGCCTTGCGAATGCTGGTAAAATCCATAATTCAAACCCTTTCTTTCTGATGTCGCCTTTGATATCGTGATATAGAGTTTTCCCCCTATGGATGCGGGGCATGCCCATGATGGGGGTTAAATCTTGGCGTCGATGTAGGAATACAGCGTATACTTGGAAATGCCAAAGTGTTTGGCAACCTTGTCGCCGCTCTTGGTGATGAGGAATGCGCCGGAGTCGTTGAGGAAGTGGATGGCGCGGATTTTATCCTCTTTGGTCATGAGCGCGACAGGCTTGCCGACATTCGCCACACTCTGATCGATAAGATCGTCAAGCAGTTCGTTCACGCTCTGAGGAATGCGCTCCGCCTTATCTTCCTCGCGGTGACTGACGATGGATTTGACGGCGGATTCGGCCATCAGGAAGCCTGTGATATCGTAGTTGATAGAAAAAATGCCTTCCACCTTACCCGCGTCATTGCGGATATACACGGTGCTGGATTTTACAATGCGTCCGTCGTGCGTTTTGAGCAAATATCCTGTCTGGTCATGAAGCTCGCCCGGGGCCTTTTTCATGGCTTCAAGTACAATATGCGAAGGGCCGTCGCCCAGCTTGCGGTTGGTGACGTGTCCGTTCTCTATGGCAACGATGGTGTTTTCAGGCTTATGCAGATCGTGCACCACCACTTCACAGTTCTCGCCGAACTGCTGCGAAAGCGCGGCAGCCAGCCGCGTTAAAAAATCCATTGTAATCGTCATAGGCCAAGCACCCCTTTCGCTGCCAACATCATAACACAGCGTGCGGCTGATGCCAATATTTTTTTAGGTTTTCTAAAAAATATTTTTTAGTATATATAACTTATGAAAATCTTGCGGAGGGCAATACTAGGCATGAGGCGGCAGGCGATTGCGCATTCAATCTTTTGCGCAATAGGCACACAGCGACGGCGCGCCCCACAAAAGCCGCCGATTGTAGCCGCCTCAATAATCGCCGTTGAAAACGCATGCGGTATGCGATACAATGAAGCCAAATAGTGAGAGGTGGTGCAAACCATGGAAGAAGAACGCGATGTCGTCGTATTTGCCGATGATGAGGGCAATGAATTTGAACTGGACGTTATAGATTATTTTGAATATGAAGGCCAGGAGTATGCCGTACTCATGGATCTTTCCGATCTTCCCGAGGATGATTGCGAATGTGAAGAGGAAGAATGCACCTGCGGATCTGAGCAGGATGTATATATCATGAAGGTTGTTGTCAACGGAGAAACGGAAGAATTCCTTCCCGCTGATGAAGACCTCATGGATACGCTTTCCGCCATCGTGGAAGAACGCCTCGGTGAAATGGAAGTCGAGGAAGACGGAGAAGAAGAGTAACTTTTCATCGTCATTGCATCAAACAGCGCCCCCTGCCTCATAGGCAGGGGGCGCTTTCATGCCGATTCAGGGCAAACAAAAAAGCAATGCTTACGAACACAGATCGCATGTTGTGAATGCACTTTTCAGTCAGCAAAACTATTTGTGTACAAGTTCGGATAAATCAAGGGGCAAGGCGTCTATCCCTTTGAATTCTTTTACAACAATCGAAGTGATGTTTTCTTTTATTTGAGGCGTTACCTGCGTAATACACATCTGCCATGCTCCGCCAATACTTTTGCAATCATCTTCTATCAGTACATTTGGCTGAAGCGTTTCTACAATCGTTTTATATGCCTCGCCTCTGCTGCGATAATACAGCCCCGCACCGGCAAAACCGTATTTTTTGAGCAGGCCAGCAACGCCATGTGCCTGCTTGCCCTTTCGGGATGTGCAATACACAATGTCAGCGCCTTGTTCTTGCCATCCTTTTATGATTGCAATGCAGTTACCAATCGGCAAATATTTGGTATGATCATACATGCTCAACCAATTTCTTGGTCTGAGCACAGTACCCTCAGCAAAAATCATTACCGTTATACCTGTTCGCAACGCATTTCCTAGACCGATATATTCCATTGCCTTATCCCCGCGGCTTCGTCCCGCGCCGCCGCCTTTTGGTAAAGAAGAACCCACGGACATAGCCGCGAACTTTCGTTCAGGTACTATAGAAACGGATTGGCCGCTATATCCAGCACGAATACGGCATTTTTATGCGAACAGAAACGGGCTGCGAGGCAATCGGCATGATCGCGTAGTACGGCACGCATTGTTTCACGTTTATGCGGGCCGGTCACAAGCAGCACAACGGATTTGGCATTCTGCAATGCCTTGAGCGACATCGTCGCGCCGAATGCGGGAGGCTCCTGCCCGCCGAAGTACTTTTTACCCCAGTCCATCACGGCAGGACTAAGCCGAACGATTCCGAAACTTTCGCTTAGCTGATCGCCCGGTTCATTAAAACCGACATACCCGTTCGGGCCTACACCAAGAACAGCGAGATCAATACCGGGCAGGCTGTCGATATAAGCGTTCATACTGGCCGCTTCGGCCTGCGGGTCTCGGGCTCGTCCGTCAAATGAGCGCACCTGGCCTTCCGCAATTCCGGCGGGAATGAAAAAACTTTGATCCAAAATGAAGCGATGCCCGCCCGCGTCTTCCCTGCCTACGCCAAGCCATTCGCTGATGACGATATAGCGGGCAGATCCGAGGCCGACTCCGCCTGCGGCGTTTAAGCGAAACAGTTCTGCATACATAGGCAATGGCGTATCTCCGGCCGGAAGAGCGATAACGGGTTCTTTATTCTGGGATAGACAATGTATAATGCGGCGGGCGGCATAAGAAGCCGCAGCCGTTGAATCCTTTTCCACGATAATCTGCGCGAGCATGATTTCACCTCGGTAGCATCGTATTATTGATGGTATTCTGATGGATTGACAGAAAAAACGCGCGTATAGATCGTACGCCAAATGTGTGATCCTATTATTCCATGCCACGCACAAAATTGCAATATGAAGAAACCGGTAACTCCACACACCCCGTCCTATACGAATCCATAACGGACGATGCGCGGAACACGGACGCTGTGGTATGCTATAGAAAAACCTGATGTAAGCGCATTTGAAAGGAGACGCAGCATGCCGACAAGAGGAAATGCCGTTCAATCCGTCGGTAAGGCCATGGAACTGCTCGATTGCCTTGCCGCCGCACGAAGGCCATTGTCGCTGCAGGAAATATCGCTCTCAACCGGTTGGGCCAAGAGCACCATACACGGTCTGCTTGCGGCTATGCGGGAATACGGCATTGTGGACCAGTCAAGGCTGGACGGGAAATACCGGCTGGGGCTCCGGCTGTTTGAACTGGGTACTGCCGTCAGTTCTTCATGGGACGTATTGAATATCGCACGGCCGCACCTGCAGGAAATCGCGCTGCAGACGGGCGAATCCGTGCATCTGGCCATGCTGGACGGAGCCGAGGTGCTTTATCTGGATTATGTGGATGACCGCCGCGCGCTCCGTATTGTCGCCGAGCCGGGCACACGGCTGCCTGCGCACTGTTCGGCTCTTGGCAAAGCCATGCTTGCGTATCTACCGGAATTGGAAGCGCAGCGCGTGCTGGCCTCGCGGGAGCTTCGGGCGTATACGCCGCACACACTGACGGATATCGCGCAGCTGCAGCAGGAATTTGAGCGCGTGCGCCAAACCGGCTGTGCCATCGAAGACGGCGAAATGCGCATTGGCCTGCGGGCAGCGGCTGCCCCCGTATTCAACGCATACAAACAGCCCGCCTACGCCATCGGCGTGACGGGCATGTTCCGCAGGGTATCGGATGAGACATTCGCGCTTGCAAAACGGCTGGTCATCGACGCGGCGGCCGCGGTATCCGCTGAGCTCGGATACCGTGGATAGTCGCCGGACTATGCCCAATAGTGCCCGCGGCACTTCAGTCCATCGGCAAAGTCCTTCGGGCTTTGCCGATGGGCTTCCTGTGGGTTAAAATGCAGTTCATGGCTGCATTTTTTCCACCGATTTGACGCGCATGTCGTCAAATCGGATTAAAAGTGGGGGGCGAATCCCCCACACCCCCATAGAGGGTTTGACGATCTCTGTAGTGCCTGCGGCACTTTTTTGACAGGGTGCTACTCTTTATAGCACCACCACCAGGCGTTGCATGAAAGATCCTGCGAAGCGGGGTTGTTCTGCCGTTGCACAAGCTCCTGATACGTCTGCGGCGGGGGAACCATAGCGGGATCGCCCGGCTCCCAGTTTGCGGGGGTGACCAGGCCTTCCTTGTCGCTGAACTGCAATGCCTGCACCAGGCGCATGATCTCGGGGATATACCTCCCGTTGGTCATCGGATAGATGAGTATCGCGCGGATGGTCTGGTCGGGGTCGATGATGAACACATTGCGTACGGTGGACTGCTTATTGACGTCCGGCGCTATCATACCGTACATGCGGGCAATATCGCCCATGCGATCGGCTACAATGGGAAAAGGAATCTGCACGCCTGTCGCCTGATTGATGGCGTACACCCATCCCAGATGCGAAGGGTTGCTGTCTATGCTCAGCCCCAGCAAATAGGTATTGATTTCTTTAAACGCAGGGGCCTGCTGAGAGAACGCAATAAATTCCGTTGTGCAAACGGGCGTAAAATCCCCCGGATGGGAGAAAAACACAAGCCATGACCCCTTATACTGGCTCAGATCTATGGGGCCGAATGTGCTCATGGCCTGAAAATTCGGCGCTTTCATGCCGATGGTCAGGCAACTGCTTTTCTGTTCCATGGTCATCCCCCTTTTACGCACATCATATGCGGCGGGATGAGAGTTTGACTCGGCTGCCTCTTACGCAGATTCTCTGCCGCTTCCGATATTCAAAATGAAACGGAGTGCAATAAAAACCACCGGCAAGGCTGTGCTGCCGGTGGCCATATGCCGTGCCGGCGGTTAAGGGAGTAACCCGCCGGCGTGAAGATCTGTTCTGATCTGATAGAGTTCGCTATCGATCATCAATCATGCCGTCCACGATATGCACCACGCGCTGCGCATGCGTTGCCACCTGCAGATCGTGCGTGATCATGACGATTGTATGCCCCATATCGTGCAGCTGATGGAACAGCTTCAATACCTCCTGCCCTGTTTTGGTATCCAGAGCTCCGGTTGGCTCATCGGCAAGCAGCAGCTTGGGTTTGCCCACCAAAGCACGCGCAATCGCCACACGCTGCTGCTGGCCGCCGGAAAGTTCATTCGGCCTGTGCTGTATGCGTTCGCTCATTTCCAGCATGCTCAGCGTTTCCAGTGCGCGGATTTGTGCCTCCTTATGCCCGACACCGCGTACCAGCAGCGGCATCATGACATTCTGCAGAACAGAATAGGTCGGCACCAGATGATATTTCTGGAATATGAAGCCGATGAGCCGGTTGCGTATGATGGTCAGCTGCTCGTCCTGCATCTCATGAATGGGATAATTGAACAGCCTGTATTCGCCTTCCTGAAAGGTATCCATACAGCCAATGATGTTCATGAGAGTCGATTTGCCGCTGCCGGAAGGGCCGAGTACGCCCAGATATTCCCCCTGTTCGACCTGCAACGATACGCCGCGCAGCGCTTCTACGACTGTGTCACCCATCTGGAAACGCTTGTGCACGTTCCTAAGTTCTATGAGCGGGGCCTGTGCGGTAGGATTGCTTTCCATAGACCTGCTCCTAACGGGAAAGTATGGTTACTGCGGTGATGGTGCTATCCGCGTTGAGCGTAAGGGATAATACCATACCCTCCGTCACGTCTGAAAAATCACCCGTGCCGATGGCCATGCCGACCGGCAGCAGATATGTCGCTGTCTCGCCGGTATAGTCGAGCGTTACACTGCGGCCGCCCTGCTTGGCTGTGCCCGTTGCCGATTCCTGCTGCTTCTCACCGGAGGGTGGATTGCCTGAAGGCATTTCGCCCGAAGGAGGTCCGCCCGCGGGCATTTCACCCGAAGGAGGTCCGCCCGAAGGCATCTCACCGGTCGCGTTGCCGGAAGGGCGTTCGCCCATATTGCCGGATGCACGCTCTCCCCCGGCATTTCCTGTCCCGTCCGTGCTTTTCTGTCCTTCAGACTGGGCGTCCTGCTGTTCATCGGCGGAAGATGCGGTCGCCATGCCGCTGCCCTGCTGCGGCTTTCCCAGTGCAAGCGTCACTTCGTTTCCCACTATGCTGTCCACGCGCCCGTACACAACAGTCGTGTCTGAAGACGCAGCCTGTGAAATATCCATTGTTCCCTTGTGCGTGGCCGCAGCGGATTTGTTATCGTTCGATTTTGAGCAGCCTGCTGCAAACAGCACGAGCGTTATACTAATTACCAATGCGGCAATACGTTTCATATGCCCCTCCATTTTTTTGCGTGTTATTGGCCCGGTTTTGATATTACTCCAAATTCAGCGCCTCTATTGGAACCAAGCGCGATGCCTTCCATGCGGGATAAAATCCGAACAACGTACCCGTCAGCACAGCGAATACCAACGCAAGCACGAATGCCCATACATTAGGCTCCACGCGCATGCCCGCAAGCTGCACCAGCGGCAATAATCCGAAGCTTGCTCCTACGCCCAATACCCCGCCGATGATGCTGATAATGCTCGCTTCCATTAAAAACTCCAGCAGTATGGAGCGTTTGGAACAGCCGACGGCCTTCAAAATACCTATCTCTGCCGTGCGCTCCTTTACGGAAACAAACAGCACGTTCATAATGCCTATACCGCCTACGATAAAAACAATCGACGCAACAGCCATCAGCAGCAGCGCCAGCGTGTTGGCAGAACTTGACGCCGCCTCCATGGCGCTGCCCGCATCGGTTACGTCAAAGAAGGCATTGGGGTAGTTTTCAGTCAGAACGGTATTGATATCTTCCATGGCCTGCGGCACATCGTCCACGCTATCCGCAACAGCAGCAATTTTGGGTTCGGCTGATGTGCCGAACAATTGCTTCTGAGCCGTCGTATAAGGAAGATATACGGCCGTATCGGGGCTGATGCCGCTTGATACGTCCCCCATTTTCTCGAGTACGCCAACGATCTCATAATTCTTGCCGTCTATCTCCAGATAATCACCGTAGGCATAGGCAGCGTATGTGAATATTTCTTCGGCCAAGTCGTAGCCAATGACGCAGACATATTCTTCATATTCCGTGTCCTCATTTTCAATGAACCTGCCGTACTTGGGCACAAGATTGCTGATGGCCTGGTATTGCGAATACACGCCGACGGCAGTCACCGTTTTTTCCTCTTCCAAATCCCCGCCGAACGCCGTGGTTTCACCGCTCTGCAGTATTGTAACCTCCGAAAGCGCGGGCACGAGTTCTTTGAGGTTCTCTACGTCCTCAGCCTTTAACCGTGTACTTTTGCTGTTACTGCTACTGGACTGTCTGTCATTGCCGCCGGGAAAGCCGCCGCCGGGGAACCCGCCGCTGCTGCCGCCCGATTGAATAGCCTGACGCATGCGCGAGATGGCCTGTGCCTGGAGGCTAGAACTTCCGCTTCCTCCACCCATATCCGGCGGACCGCCCATGCCGCCCTCCATTCCCTGCATCATGGAATCCATATCCACGCCGTCGCCGACTGCAACCTCTATGGCTCCGGCGTTTAGGTTTTTGAACTGATCCGCTACATCCGCCTTGCCGCCGCGCCCTATGGAAATGACGAGCACGATGGTAGCTGCGCCCACGATGATGCCCAAAGACGTCAGCATCATCTTGAACTTGTTTTCCACAATGTTGATGAATACCAGCCGCAGTATTTCCCTGACCTGCATCATGAACGTCCCACCGCGCTTTCAGCTAATACAACATCTCCTTCTGACAAACCGGAGAGTATTTCCACGTAGCGCCCATCCGAGAAACCGGTCTTGACTTCCGTCTTGACAGGTTCTCCGTCCTCACCCTTTTTCAGTACGGTTGCAACACCACCGACATTGGTAATCGCCTGCGTGCTCACATAAAGCACGTCGTTCGCCGACCGCTGCACCAAAGTGACATCTGCGCTCATGCCTTCGTACATCATCTGCGTATTGTCCCCTTCGAGGCGTACATTCACGGTATAGCTGACCGTTGCGGCACCTGAGCGCGAGGATTCGACGGTGATGGTATCCACCAGAGCGTCAAATGTTCTGCCTTCAAAAGCATTCATGGTAACAGTGGCCTTCTGACCGATGGAGACGCCCAGTATATCCTCCTCAGAGATGGTAATGGGCACATACACGTCGGTGATATTGGTCAGCGTACAGAGTGTCTGTGTCATGAGCATACCAAGATTGTCGTTGTAGGTAACGTCAAACGAGTCACCCCCGTCAACATTGATTTCCGCAACCATGCCGGTGCAGGGGGCGACCACAACGCCGTCCATGGCGATGTTCTGTTTCAGCTCCACAATTTCCGCGTTGAGCGTATCGTATTTTTCCTGCGCGGTATCGACTGCCTGCTGCAGCTGCAGCTTTGTCAGTTCCAGCGTGGTGGACGCGGTGCTTGCCTCGTTCTTGGCCAGCTGGCTTTGCTGCTCGGCGGTTGTTGCGCCGGTTGTCAAATTCACGCCGGCTTGCGAAAGCGCAAGCTCATCCGCCGCAACCTGCGCCTTGAGCGTATCCACCTTGGTCGCGAGATCATCCTCGTCTTCTATGTTGCCATAGGTGCTGTTGTAATCCTCTTTATAATCGCTGTAGGCCGTCTGCGCGTTGGACAGCTTTGTCTTGAGGCTGGACAGCGCAGCTGTCATGGCGCTCACGCTGGAATAGGACCCCAGCGCTTCTGTCAGATCCGCTTTGAGTTCGTCAATCTTCGATGCAATATCCGTCGCGCCGGATTCCGATGTCTTCGCATCATCATAAGCAGCCTTGGCTGATTTGTAATAAGACAGCGAGGCTTTGTACGTTGTTTCCGCCTTGGTCGCATTGCCGGTATCGGACCCACTGGACGGATCGTACTCTATACCCTGCGCAGTCAGATACGCAATATCGTCCGCGCTGAGGGAACCGCCGGAAGTGAGAAAATTATTAATGCTGGTAATGAGGGCTGCTTTTGCATTATTCAAAGCAACTAGTTTTTGCGATACATCCTTGCCCAGATCGTATTCCTGTTCGAGCGCATCTATTTGATTTTGCAGATCGTTGACATCGTCAAGATCGCTCTGCAGCTCTTCGACATCGTCCTGATAGTCTTCCACCCGGTCTTCCAACCGGGTCAGATATGCATAATCGCTCGGGTAGCTTGCGTGCAGTTCTACGTATTCCTCATAATCCTTCTGCGCCGTCGTAAGCGCGGTCTGCGCATTGCTCAACTTGAGCTGCAACTGTTCGACGGTCAGGTTTTCGGTGGTAGAGGCAAGCTTGCCGTCCTGCACGCTGTTTTTATAGCTTTGCTCTGCTTCCAGAAGCTTCGTCTGCTGGTCCAGCTTCGCCTGCTTCACTTCCAACCCGGCCTGCTCGAGCTCCAGCTCATAGCTCGCAAGTCCAATCTTGATTTCATCCGCGTTGAGTTTCATGAGCGGATCACCTTTTTTTACGGACGAACCTTCCTTGACGTAGACTTCCTCTACGGAAGTCGAAACAGAGTAGGTCACCGTTTCGCGGTCGAGCGAAATAGAGGAGCTCTCGTTCTGCCCCACTGTGATATCGCCCCGCTCGACGGTATATTCACGGTATACCGTTTCGCCGTTTGTACTCTTGCTGCCAGAAAGGGAAAGTATCAGGACAACGGCCGCTCCGCAAAGCAGCAGCGCCCCGCCGCCGATGAATATCCAGCGCTTTTTCTCGGGCTTCGGCTTTGCTTCGCCGCCCCCTATGAGAGCAGTCAAATCGGGTTCTTCACTTCGCCGGGAACTGACAGCGCGCTTTGGCGATCGACGCATAGTATCCTCCGTATATCGGCGCACGCAATACGCGCACTGCCCTTTTTGCCTCAGTATATCCGCCATTTCTTAATGAAAGCTTTAATTTAGAAGTGTTGTCACATTCTGGACATAATCTGTACGAATGCTGCCATGCTTTGCCGCGCTGATAATACATCCTGCCTTGGTAATATATGATACGATACGATTGAGCAAGTATAAGGCGGGTGTACAGGTTGAAACTTCTGCTGGTTGAGGATGACAGGGAACTGGGTTCGAAAATGTTCACAGCGCTATCCAGTCATGGATTTACGGTGCTTTCCGCCTGCGACGGTACAGAGGGTATGCGGCGGGCAATGAACGAATATTTCGATGTGATCGTAATGGGGGATTCGTTGACCGGGCATAGCGGACTGAGTATTGTGCGGGCCATGCGGCAGCAGGAACGGTCCATGCCCGTGCTTATGCTGACCTCTCGGCAGAAAGCCGCCGATCGCGTGATGTGCCTGGACTGCGGAGCAGACGACTGCCTGACGATACCCTTCGACATGGATGAACTGCTAGCGCGTGTACGGGCGATGACGCGCCGCAAGGGAGAACTCGCCCAGAACGATGCGCTGTACTTTTCAGATATTGCGCTGGTAAGCTCCGACTATACTCTTTTATGCGGTGGACAGCAGATAAGGCTTTCCCGCCGTGAAACAGAGATTATGCGGTACTTTCTGACCCGCCTGCATACCGTAATCAATAAAGAAGAACTATTTTCCCGCATATGGGGCTATGATAATACAGCCGACATTGCAAGCGTGGAAGTATATGTATCCTTTCTGAGAAAAAAGTTAAAGCAGCTTGACGCACATGTCGATATCCGCAGCGTACGCGGGGTTGGATACCGTTTGCTGGACACTCTGTAATATTCTATATTTATCCATTATTAGTAATTATTTTGTACGGCCTGACTGAACGCATGCAACCATTGCGGAACGTCGGCCGTCTATTTATATATGGAATTCGCGCTGCTCACACCTGAGCGGCGGTACTGATATGAGGTGTTCTATGATTAGACGCTTAACCTGCATACTTCTGCTGCTCGTTATGACTGTATCCGGCTGTGCGCTGACTGCGCCTGCACTCACGCCCTCGCCGGAACAGACTGCAGAATCTTCCCCTGCTGCGCAGCCGTCAGACAATACAATCGCATCAGATGGCATAATGATTGCTGCCGAACACGCGCAATACCCGGTGGGCGTACAGGATATCACATTGCTGTGGACCAATCGCTCTGATGGCACCTGCATTTACGGCGAAAGTTTCTCTCTTGAGCGCAAAACGAACGAAGGCTGGGAAGCGCTGTTTCTGATCGGCGGCGTGGGCTTTGACGGCATTGCCAACACGCTCGGCGCCAATTCCACCCGCGCGCAGAAGCTGGAAATCAGTCGCGCGTACGGCAGACTTGAACTTGGCGAATACCGCATCGTGACGCAGGCGACGGATGAAAAGAGCGGACAAGTCCTGCCGCTTTGGGCGGAATTCGCCGTCGCTTCCGCGCCCGGTGTTTCGCCCATACCGCTCCCCGCATCCATTCCGGGCGTGACGGAATTGACGGCAGGGGAAATATCGCATATCACCTACAGGGATGAGTCTATTTCCCATGAGCGTATCTGGACCACGCAGAAGGATATCGCGCAAGCGCTTGCTGCGCTGCAGTCCATCCGGCTCACGGCATATGCAGGCGGCCAGCAAGACCCGGCGAAATGGGACGGCAGATATCTCATCAACTGTTTTGATGGCAGGACGTTCAAGGTGGATTTCTCGGGTAATATGCTCACCGATGGCGAGAATTTTTACGAATACGAGGAAGACGCAAAGGGCCTGCCCGCTAAGAGCATGCCGCAGCCCGGCGTTTATCTGGAAATGAAGCGCTATTCTTATACTGCCGGTGCGAAGGAAATAGGTTTTGCCGTAGTCAACGATACGGCGGATACCGTGCCAGTCGTGATGGCGCCTATGTTGGAACAATCCACCAATGCGGGATGGAAAAAGCTGCGCGTAGAAGGCGGATTTTGCGGCACGCCCGACCCGGTGAAGCCGGGACGATATGAAACGACGATTCCAATGGCGCTTTTGTACCCAGACGCCGCAGAAGGCGTATACCGGCTTTCTTTAACAGGTTATAATCCGGATGGCAGCACGTACGCACTGTGCACCGTGTTCGCCACCGGCGGTAAGGATGCAATTTGAAAAGGTTTCTTCTATATATTATCTTAGTTCTTCTGGTTCTGATCTGTATTGCGGGATTTGCTGTTTATACGATGGCCTCGAATTCCTCTGATGCAGACCCATCTGTTACTCCTGATCCGGAACAAACGCCTTCCGCCGCGGCAACCCCTGCGGCAACGCCATACGATTATATCAATGAGGACGGCGATACCATCGCCACCCGGTTTAATCCTCCGCCGGGCTTTTCGCGCAAAGAGACGGACGAGTACGGCGAATTTCTGCGCTCACAAAAGCTGCTGCCGAACGGCAGTCCTGTTATGCTTTATAACGGCCAACCCAGCGACAGGCAGGACAAGCATGCCGCTGTACTCGCGATAGACGTAGGCGATAAAGATTTGCAGCAGTGCGCCGACGCGGCTTTGCGTCTGCGCTGCGAATATAAGTTTTCTAAAGGCGATTATGAGGGGATCGATTACCACCTGACCAACGGCTTTGAATTCCCTTATGCAAAGTATCGGGAAGGCTATCGTTTGGAAGTAAAGGGCAACGATACCCGGCTTGTCAAAACCGCGCAGCCGGACGAAAGCTACGAAACCTTCCGCAAATATCTGGACGTGCTGTTCAATTACGCAAGCACGCGTTCATTGTTCGCGGAAAGTCAGGCCATACCGCTCAATACTGTGGAGATAGGGGATTTGTTACTCATCACCGGCAATCCGGGCCATTGTGTGATCGTGATGGACATGTGTGAAAATGAAAAGGGCGAAAAGGCTGTGCTGCTTGGTCAAAGCTCCATGCCCGCGCAGCAGATCCACATACTGCTGCTGCCCGGCGCTACGCAGCCGTGGGTTTATCTGAGCGACATTCATTTCCCGCTGCAGATCAACGACTGGAAGTATTCCGAGGAAAATGTCAGGCGTATGCCGTAAAGAGGGACATGCGGTTAAACACATTTTATTAAAACAACAGCCCTTTTCTTTTGGCAAGATAAGGGCTGTTGTTTTGATAGCGCAAAAAGGCGAGAGCCAAAATCAACACAGTCAATTATAAAATAGCCATGATAAAGGTTTTGAGTTACTACGAGGTTATTTCGGGCCGAGAACCATTCACATCAAAACGTATCTCCATGGTGAGCGGGAGTTAAAGCCGAGCGCCTCCTGTGGCGGAAGAAGCGCGACAGAAAAGCAGCAGGCAAGCAAGTGCTAACTATACGGCCCAATCATAACGAGATACAAGACATCCTTCTCATCTATATATTACTATGCAATAGTATCTTGCCGGGTACATCTCCTCCCCAGGGGGAGCGGGGGGCCTCAGCCCGCCCGCTTTGAAATAAAAAGATCATTCGTCGCCGCCCAAGGCGGCGATA
>CAYTPV010000002.1:0-558142 GCA_964440115.1 uncultured Oscillospiraceae bacterium
CGCCGAAAGTACTTGACTGGAAACGGTCCGGGAGGATAGGTAGCCGCCGGCTCCCTTTCAAACAAACGGTCTGCTGCATATGAATTGCGGCAGGCCGTTTGCATTTTCTTCAATAAATCTATGGCAAAAATCTGAAGCAAATTATACTTGACTTATGGTTGCATATGTCTTATATTGAATGTATATTCAGTCAATATAAAGGGCGGATTGATTATGCCAAGAAATGAACAGCAAAATGAAAAAGCGCGCGAATTGCGGCGGGAACAAATTCGCGCTGAAGCGCTCAGGCAATTTGCTAGAAAAGGTTTGGGAGCAGCGCGCATTCAGGATATAGCCGAAGGAGCGGGCATGGCGCAGGGGCTCCTGTATCATTATTATCCCTCGAAAGAAGCCATATATATGGATCTTGTACGCGACGCATTGGATATGACAATACAAGCCGCGCAAGGCGTACGGGATATGCACGCGAGCGCACGGGAAAAAGTCGAATATGCGCTGCGGGAATTGATTTCCGTCATAAGCCGCAGCGATCGATTTACGCAGACATGCAGTATGAATGCGCAGACGCCGTATGTTCTTGCGCTGACGCAGGAAGAAGTCGAGGAAATACGCGAAAAGAAGCAGGCTCCCTACCGGATCGTGGCCGAAATCATGAGGGAAGGCCAACGCGAGGGCAGCGTGGTGGATGGCGATGCGGACGCGCTGGCGCTTCTGTTCTGGTCCAGCGTGAATGGGCTGGCGATCTACCGCGTATCACATGCTTATGACGGGCCTATGCCGGATTACCGGATTCTTGCAGCCATGTTCCTTAAGGACGACAACAGAATGCTTTCAGGCATTGAAAATAAGGGGGTATCAATATGATCAGCATGAAAGCGCGCATGATGCGAAGCTTTATGCGCAACAGGCATTTGCTCAAGGGCAGGCTGATGCCTGAAACGGTGGATAAGAATACATCCATACCCGCTCTGCGGGAGCAAACGGAAAAAATGGCGGCGCGCCTTGGAAAGCAGCCAGAAGGCGTATCATTTGAACCTGTTACCGATTCACCGGTATATGCGGAGTGGGTAATTCCGGAAGGATGTCCGCAGGATCGCATGGTACTCTATTTCCATGGCGGCGGATTTGTAATGGGCAGCGCCGTATCGCATCGCGGTATCGTGAGCGGATTTACAAAACGTCTGGGGATAAAGGCGCTGACTTTCGATTACAGACTTGCGCCCGAGCATCCCGCACCGGCGGCAGCGCAGGATGGAGCGGCAATGTATCGGTATGTGCTGAAATTGGGGTATCAGCCGTCTCGCATCATATTTGCAGGAGATTCTGCCGGCGGAGGCATAGCGCTTTCCACGCTGCTGCTGCTCAAGGATGAAGGCGACCCTATGCCGGGCGCATGCGCTCTGTTTTCTCCGTGTACGGATATGACGTTATCCGGCGAATCGCAGGTAACCCGCTTAAAAGCGGACCCCTGTACGCCCAAGGGCGCAAATGAGACGTATCTAGGCTACTATGTCGGGGATGGTGATCCACGCCATCCCTATGCGTCGCCACTGTTCGGGGAACTTTCCGGTTTGCCGCCCATGATCATTCAGGTGGGTGACGACGAAACATTGCGAGATGATTCAACCCGGTTTGCGAAGCGCGCACAGGAGGAAGGCGTTCTTGTAAAACTGCATGTCTGGGAGGGCATGTTTCATTGCTTCCCGCTGCTCGCGCCCATGTTCAGGGAAGCCACACAGGCGCTTGATGAAAGCTGTGAGTTCCTAAGGAAATATATCTGAAGCAACCATTGTGCGCCGTCTGCGGCATACTGCCTCAGGCGGCGCTTTTTTGTTCTGTGATACTTAGAGCAGCATTGAAATATACATGAAGAGAGCCGTATCACCGGCAGTTTGCTGCTGGGGCAGGAAGGGGGAAATTGCTGTGGAGAAAAAGGTAGAGCAGGGCAATTGCCTGACGGCTGCCGTTACATATGTTGTCATGATTGCGGCCAATGTTCTAGCGGAAACACTGCGTCTTGGCGGCGTCACGACTGCGGAGATTTCTGCGAAATATCCAAATCTGTTTACGCCGGCGCCCACCACGTTTGCAATCTGGGCGGTCATATATCTATTGCTTGCGGTTTACACCATATATCAACTGGATCTGTTTCACAAATCGCGCGGCAGAGGATACTGCGCAACGGAACTCACTGGACGAATAGCGCCCTGGTATACATTATCCTCACTTGCAAACGCCCTGTGGGTGGTTGCATGGCACTTTGATCTTATCATCGTAACCGTACTGTTGATGGCGCTGTTGGTATATTCCCTTGCGCAGATTATGCGCATGATTTGCGGCATGCAGCTTTGCTTCAAAGAGCGCATATGCGTAAGGCTGCCGTTCAGCGTGTATTTTGCATGGATATTGGTGGCGGCGATCGCCAATTTCACCGTGCTGTTGGTCAGCCTGAATTGGAGCGGATGGGGCGTTTCCCGGGAAATATGGACGATTATCGCGCTGGGGTTGGGCACCGGGCTTGGCATAGCGACGATGCTGTATTGTAAAAACATCGCATTCGGGCTGGTGTTTCTATGGGCATACGCGGGGATTCTCAAACAGCATGCTTCGCCGCTTGGCTGGGATCTGCAGTATCCGCAGGTTGTGACAGCCCTGTTGATATGTATGCTGCTGTTTATCGGGGTGATCGGGTATCTTCTGTTTGAAAAGAGGAAAAAGCCTATCACGGATACGATAAAAAACAGTTAACAAAAAAAGCTCCTGTTGGAGCTTTTTTTGACTGCAATTATGTGCGCTGCCGTATAGAGCCGACAGCGGATAGTACTAAAAATACTGCAAGATTCACAGCGACTACGCTTGCTCCGGATGGAGTTGACAGCGCGAACGAAATCCCGAGTCCAATCAGGAAGCAAAACACGGAAAGCAATGCAGCGCATAAAACTGTACTGAAGAACCTCTTGCAGACTCGCATTGCGGAAAGTGCCGGGAATATGATGAGGCTGGATATGAGCAAAGCGCCCATCATGCGCATGCCCAGCACAATTGTGACAGCGGTCAGCAACGCGATAATCATGTTGTACAGCTTCACACGAATGCCTGTCGCCTGCGCAAATCCCTCGTCGAATGTGACGGCAAATATTTTGTTGTAGAACAGTACAAACAATATCAGCACCGCAATAGAAAGCCATACGCTCAGAGTAACGTCACTTTGACTCATGGAGAGTATGCTGCCGAACATGTAGTTGTTTAGGTCCGTATTGAGTCCTGTCGTCAGGGAAAGTACAATTACGCCGATGGCGAGAGACGCAGTCGAAAATACCGCGATTGCGGAATCGCCCCGTATTGTGCTGTTTTGGCTTAACCGCAGCAGAAAGAACGCGGCGGCAACCACAACGGGAATGGATATGGCAAGCGGAGCTGCACCTGTTGCGGCGGCAACCGCTAAAGCACCAAATCCGACGTGGGATAGGCCGTCGCCAATCATGGAGTATCGCTTTAATACAAGGCTTACGCCCAGCAGCGCCGCACACAGAGAGACGAGCACGCCCACGACGGCTGCTCTTACCAGAAACGGATAGGAGAAGAACTGGGCAATCCAATCAAACATGTTTTTGCCCTCCCATAAGCTCCTTCGCCGTGCTGCTGCGTTTATACTCGGCAGCCGTACCGAAAAATGTCTGCGAGCTGCCCAAGTGCAGTACATGACTCGCATAGGACAGCGCGCTTTGCACGTCATGGGAGACCATTACGATGGTCATTCCCATTTTTTTGTTCAGGTCATTGATCAGCGCATACAGTTCCGACATGGCAAGGGGATCAAGGCCTGCGACGGGTTCATCGAGCAGCAGCAATTTGCTGGTTGCACACAGCGCCCGTGCCAGCAGCGCACGCTGCTGCTGCCCGCCGGAAAGCGTTCGATAGCTGTGATCGGCCAGATCCGATATCCCCAGCTTCGCCATATTACTCTTGGCGGCAACTCTATCCTGCTGCGTATAGAAAGGCCGTATGCCGCGGTTGTTCAGACGTCCGGAGAGCACAACTTCATATACGCTCGCCGGGAAATCCTTCTGCACAGGGGAGTGCTGCGGAAGGTAACCAATTTCCGTCTGTTTCAGGTTGATCTTAAGACTGCCTGATGAGGGGGCTTTCATGCCAAGCAAGCCCTTAAGCAGCGTGCTTTTCCCGGACCCATTCTCTCCGACGATACATAAATATTCTCCGGCCTCGATACGGAAATTTAAGCCTGAAAGCACAGTGCTGCCCTCATATGCAAAGGAGGCGTTGCGGCAGATGATCAAAGACATCAGCTTACCGCCTCCCTGAGATTTTGCGCATTCTGATACATCAAAGAAATATATGTCGCACCGCCTTCCAAATCGTCCTTGGATACGTTGTGGCAGGAATGCAGCAACAGTTTTTTTGCGCCGGTCGCCTCGCAAATGGTATCCGCCATCTTTTCGTTAGAAAACTCAATATAGAATATGATGGGGATATTCTGTTCACGAACTCTGTCGATTAAAAAAGCAACCGTAGCCGCACTGGGCTCGGTTTGTTCAGCACAGCCGGGAAACGCCGCATAATAATCAAAGCCGTACGCGTCCACAAAGTAGCGGAAAGGGAAGCGGTCGCCGAAAACAAGCGTATGCCGAACAGCGTTTTGGGCTATCTGTTCAAATGTTTGATCCAGCTTGCTCAATTGCTCAACATAGGAAGCGGTATTGGATTGGTACGCATCCGTATGATCCGGATCAGCATTGATCATTGCCTGCGATATGGCCTTCGTCATCAGTATGGCGTTCTCCGGCGCAGTCCAGATATGTTCGTCGTAGACAGCAGATGGTGATTCAGGCTGGGCTTCGCTATGATCTTCCATTCCCTGCCGAATCTCTTCTTCAACCGCCTTGACGCAGTCGATCAGCCGCACGACGCGCATGTGAGAAGTATCCATGGAGCTGAGCAGTTTTGTTACCCATGCTTCAGATTCGCCGCCGATATAAAGGAAGACGTCGCACTTTTGTATACGCAGAATGTCCTGCGGCGTAGGCTCGTAGGTATGGCTTTCAGCACCGGGCGGAAGCAGCAGCGTTATTTGAGCGAGCCCGCCCGCAATTTGCCTTGCAAAATCAAATGGGGGGAAAAGTGTCGAGATAACCGAAAGAGTATGTTTCTGGGTGAGCGTTTCGGATGCCTGATCCGGTGCCGCAGTAGCATCTGCCGGCGGCTTTGCCGCGACAGTGCAGCCGCATAAGAGCAGTATGGAAAGTATGAGCGCAATCAACGCTGGCAAAGAAAGACGCATGTTATTCCTCCGAGTCTTTTCCGGCTTTCCTGCCGGTATCATGCGCGCAGGCGCATGTCAATTTGGCTTCGCCGGGCAGGCTGCAATGTGCAGTACAGTTTTGACAATACCCGTAAAACACTGTTTTCATGCTGTCCAGCAAAAAACGGTGTTCGTTCTGAATGTGCGCTGCAAATTCTTCAATGATATTGCAGTGCAGATGTTCCATCTGGCCGCATTGTAAGCATACCAGATGATAATGATCCTTGTGTTCGGCAGCATCGCCGATATACTGATAGCTGGCGCTGCTTCCATCCATGCCGATGTATTTAATGATCACGCCGTCCTGCACAAGTTTGTCCAGATTACGATATACGGTAGCCAATCCGACAGACTCGCCATTCTGCTTCATATGACTGAGGATCTGGTCGGCTGTCACATGTTCGCTTTGTTTTTCCTGCAAAAAAGATAAAATCAGCCGTTTCTGCCGCGTATCGTATTCCTTTTTTTCGCGCATGATGCGTCATTCCTTTCAAATAGAAAACGATAATCACTTTCATATTATAAGAAGCTTTTTAACAATCTGTCAATACTGAAATCAGACACATTCCGCCACAGTAAATCTAAAATAGTATGTTATAATATACCAGTATAAAATAGCCAAAAAATATTATTTTGTGTAAATTTCATACCTATGCGTGATATATCATGATATACTCAGCATAAACAAACATACGCCTTTCGCATGCATGAAGTGCGGAGGAATTGCATTGTCGGCATAACGATTCGTGAACATATAAAGTACGGTGCCTATGACAAACAAAGTACGGGATATCAATATCGACGCACTTGAACTGAATAAGGCCCTTGTCAAACTGAATATCAAGCGGGTGACACTAGCCGCCTTTTTGGTATCTCTTTTTGAAGTGTTCAATTTCTTCGACAAATCCGCAGTACAATACCCCTTTGTACGAATAGGAACAATAGCAGTGATATCTGTATCGCTGATTTACATTGTGTTGGGGTATTTTGAAGAACGATGTGCGGATGTCAATGTCGTGTATCTGCGCACTGCGTATCGGGCTTATTGGATACTGCTTACCCTGTGTATGACCCCGTTTTTTATATTGGACGTCAGAATGGGCACACTGATCAATGTCGTGCTTTTCTTTGGATTGCTTGTATTTGCACCGGTCTTTTCCATGAAAGAAAACAAGGCGATGTTTTCCTTTTTTGTGTTGTATGTCGTTGTGGTGGTCATGCTCGCGAAAGCCGATTTTCTTTCCGGACTGCGGACGGCATTCATTGGAATCGGCGCGTCGCTGCTTTCTTTTAAACTGCACAGCGGATATATGGATATGATCTGTTCTTTGCACGTAGAAGGTGCGATGGATGGATTGACTAAGCTTTGCAATAAGCAAGAAGGCTTGGCGCGCATGCACGCGCTGATGACCTTTTCCAGGCGCATGCAGCGGACAATTGCACTCTTTTATATCGATATTGATTATTTTAAGAGCTATAACGATACGTTTGGTCATGTGGCGGGAGATCAGGCGCTTGCGCAGGTGGCAGATTGTATGCGGCGCTGTTTTTCGCGGGAGACGGATATACTGTGCAGATTTGGCGGGGAAGAGTTTTCGGCCATGATTTGTACAGATATGCGTACATCGGCGATACAGATGGCTAAAAAGCTTATTCGCATGGTGTCGGACTTGGGTATACAATCCGGACTTGCTGCCAAAGAGAGCGTAGTAACCGTCAGCATAGGCTTAGTGGTTCTTGAACCCGAAACAGGAAAATCCGTGCCTCCTGAAGAATTAATAGAAGAGGCCGACAGACAGCTTTATATTGCGAAAACAGGAGGGCGCAACTGTATTGCAATGAACGACGGCATCGTATATCGTAATGATACGGAATAACGTTGTAAATGATTGCTCAGCGAAAATACCTTTTGGCATACTCCAGAATAGGCGGGATTGCATGCCGGAAAAGAAAAATAGAAAGATACGAAGCACCGCATTGGTAATCGTCTGCATGAGCGTGTTCTGGATCGCGTCCATGTGGCTGTATCAGTTGAACATTTCGAGCGATATGGAAAAGCATATCGCTCTGACGCTTGTAAAAACAACCGCACAGGAGTGCAGCAATCTTAGGGATACGCTGGACAGGGCCTTCCTTTCTCTTAAGTATGCTGCTCGTAACATTGACGCAGGTGCCGGCCCGGATGGCATAGGGGGCATCGAAGAAGGAATCAAATATTTTACGGGTCTTCCCGTAACCCCTCAGGTTTGGATCGTGCAGGTGAATGAAACCGGCAACGCAAGCGAGTATTTGGTTAAGGAAAAGCTTGAGAGCGTATTGGCCGGGCAAAGCGTGCTGGACGGCCCTGTTGATCGCGGCGGTATTGAGTATTTTTCCATTGCCGTTCCCGTTGAACGTGACGGCTCCGTAGTGGCGGCACTGGGCTGTACTGTACCGGCTTCCGATCTAAGCGACGAGATGCTTTCCAATCATATACTCAGAGAGGGCCATCGCTTGATCGTCAATAAGGCGAATACGGTTATCTCTGTGCCTTCCGAGGATGCTGGCTGGTGGAAGGAACATTCGGTACTGCTCGACGATAATACGGTTATGCCCTATACCAATCTGTATCATATTAACGCCAATTCTCCAACAGAAGGCAGCGTCTATTTGCTGGGCAAGGGACAAGGCGGTTATTATTTAACGGCCTGCCCGCTGGGCATCAACGACTGGACTTTGCTTAGTGCTGTATCCAAACAGACCATGCAGCAGGATGCTGGATTTGCAGGAAAAAATCTCGTTGCGCTCAACGCGGTTATGCTGCTGGGCTTTCTCGTTATGCTTGCCTTACTGATGAGAATATGGGGCAGGGAACGCCGTATCGTGCAGGAAGAGAGGAACCGCTTTGCCTGGCTGGAAGAGCGTTACCGTATCGTTGCACGAGAATCGGACGACGTGATATTCGAAATCTCCCTGCAGGAAAAATTCATTGAGGCCAACGAGAACTTCCATAAGCTGCTCGGGTACAATGTGGTCCAGTGGAACAATGAATATCTCAACCGTGTGCATCCTGACGATGAACAGAAGTTTGCCGCCATTTACGAAGGTATCAAAGCAGGCAAGCGCCTGATGAAGGAAGAACTGCGCTTCAGGCGGGCGGATGGCACATATGTGTGGTGCCGCCTGCTGATTGCTATACTGTTCGACTCCAAAGGAAAGCCCGCGCGCGCGCTGGGCAAAATCACCAATATTGATTCGCAGAAACGGGAGGCAGCATGGCTGCGGCAGAAAGCGCAGCAGGATGCGTTGACCAATCTATATAATAAAGAAACAACGCACAACATGATACGCCGGTATCTGGAGACGGAGGGAGTTGGCGGCGTACATGGCCTTATGGTGCTCGATGTAGACAATTTCAAGGAAATCAACGATACGCGCGGTCATCTTTATGGGGATGCGGTACTCGCCGCGGTCGCGGATAAGCTGCGGATGCAGTTCCGTTCAACCGATATCGTGGGACGTATTGGCGGCGACGAATTCCTGGTATTCTTGAAAAACGTCAACAGCCGTACACAGCTGGAAACACAGGCTGCGGCGCTGCAGCACGCGTTTGCCTCCGGCAAGGAACTGGATTACCGCATCAGCTGCAGCATTGGCGCGGCGACCTATCCTGAGGATGGTGCGGGCATAGACCTGCTTTTCCAGAATGCCGATACGGCACTTTACAGGGCAAAACGGCAGGGGAAAGGCCGCTACGCCATTTTCAGGTGGGATATCGACGCACGACAGCAGACAGAAAAGCCGCGTTCGGTTCAACAGGAACCGAAGGAACAGAGCGACAGCAGCGACAGCAACGATGGAAATGATATACCTTAAAGGAGTTTGCAGCTGAAGCGAATGCATTGCGGGTTAACAGGGCGGCCTTGCGCGGCAGCCCTGTTTTTACGGCCTAAGGCCGCGAGCAGAATAAATATTTCGAAAGAAGGGCGAATTATGCGATTTATCGATTTACGAAGCGATACGGTTACACAGCCTACAAAGGCTATGCGGGAGGCCATGGCAGTGGCGGAGGTCGGAGACGATGTTTACCGGGACGACCCAACCGTGATAAAACTCGAGGAATTAGCCGCGCAGATGCTTGGCAAGGAGGCGGCGCTGTTTGTATCTTCCGGCACCATGGGCAATCAGCTGTGCCTGATGACGCATACTTCTCGCGGCGAGGAAGTGATCGTCAGCGACGAGGGCCATATATTCGTGCACGAGGTGGGAGCGGCCGCCGTGCTTTCCGGCGTAACGCTGCGCCAGTTGAAGTTTGTAAACGGCATACCGGATGCCGCTGCCATTGAAAGGGCAATACGTTCTGAGGACATTCACGAGCCCAGAACGTCGCTCATTTGCATGGAGAACGCGCTTTCCAATGGCCGTGTGGTGGACGAAAAAACAATGGCCGAAGTCTATGCTGTCGCAAAGCGTCACGGCCTCCCTGTACATCTGGATGGCGCGCGCATATTCAATGCCGCGGCTTCGCTGGATATTGACGTTAAGTCGCTGACGCAATATGCAGATACAATTTCCTGCTGCCTGTCCAAGGGGCTGTGTGCGCCGGTGGGCACTGTGATCGCGGGTTCGCGCGCATTTATTGAGCGTGCGCGCAAATACCGCAAGATGCTGGGCGGCGGCATGCGTCAGACGGGCATACTTGCAGCGGCCGGGTTACTGGCGCTGACGGATATGACCAAACGTCTTCATGAGGATCATGAGAATGCCCGCTACATGGCGGAGCAGCTAAACAAAATTTCCGGCGTAAGCGTGGATCTATCGTCCGTGCAGATTAATCTGGTGTTTTTCCAGGCGGATAGGCCGCAGCAGATTTTAGATTCGGTGCAGGCGTCTATGCTGGAAAAAGGCGTGAAGATCAACGGTGCGGATGGCCATTGGTTCCGGTTTGTCACTTCCAACGACGTTTCACGCGCGGATATCGATTATGCCGTGTCCGTATTTGCGCAAGCGATAGGCTGACAAAGAAGATTAAAAAACAAAGGGGCCGTCTTGGATCAGAACATCCTCGACGGTCCCTTTTACTTGGTATTTTCAGAATTAGCAGCGTGGCGGAGCGGTAGAGCCGCGAATAATCAGTTCGTTCGAAGGAAGTATAATGCAATTCATTTTGTGATCGGATATCTTTTTTAACAGCATATCTACGCCGAGCTTACCCATTTCGATCCGGTTGACGCATATGGTGGTCAGCGGCGGGAACACATATTTGGATAACAGCAGATCATCCATGCCGATAACGGAAACGTCCTGCGGCACCTTGACGTTGTGATTGGCTAAATAATGCAGCGCGTATATGGCGTGCAGGTCTGTCGCGCAAAAAAGTGCTGTCGGAAAGACCTGACCTGACTCGAAGAGAGTCTGCATGGCCGCCTCGAAGGATAGTTCATCGTATACATTCATCTGAATGCGGTTCACGCTGATCAACTGAAGCTTTGCTTCCTGTACAGCGTTTTGAAATCCGTTGAATACCCGCATATTGAACTGGTGCACCTGTTCATTGCCGATATAAGCGATGTCCTGATGCCCCAGACCGATCAGAAAATTTGTGGCCGCATACGCTGCTTGCTGATAATCCACGTTTACGCTGGGGCGGTCTTCGCGATAGTTGTTGCAGTCGAGCATGACAATCGGGAGTTCCGTGTTTTTAAGAAGCTCGTATGTGTAATCATCTGTGTCGCCAATGAGTATGATTCCGTCCGCATCTCGTTCTTCCAATATCCCGGGCAGGCATGGCCTGCCGCTTTCTTCACGAACGGAGGTGAATACGGCGTTGCATACTTGCCGTCCGCAGGCGTCGATGATGCTCTCATTGAGCTCTATTTGGAACATTTCGCTGATTTTGCTGGAGGCTTGGGGCAATATAACCGCAATATTGCCTGTTCTGCCAGCTGCGCGGCGTAAAGAAGTTCCGGGCAGATAATCTGTCTGCTCGGCAATTTCCAGCACACGCTTGCGCGTTTCTGCGTTCACTCCGGCCTTTTTGTTGATCACGAGGGAAACAGTGGCGGGTGATACGCCTGCAAGCTTAGCCAGTTCTCGTATTGTGGGTCGTTTCGTTTCAGACAATTCGATATCCTCTTTGATATTTTTAAACTTGTTTAGATTATACAGGTAAATCATCAAATACACAAGTCACAGTTTTTTGCTGTTGCAGGTATTAGTCAGTAAAGTTACTGCAAAAATTTTCGTTTTTTTCCGTTGACAATACGAATATTTGTGATAGTATCTAATTAAACATAACTAAAATAATTAAACAAAGCTAAACAATTTAACGACAAATTTCGCTTCAGCCTGCGATCAAAAGCCGGCTGAACAAATTTTGAGTTTCCGAAAAATCGAATTAGGAGGGACATCGATATGATCTATTCCGGCGGTCCGGGCGTTTACGTGTTTGGCGACGAAGAAAGAGCCGAGTTAAACGATGTGATAAAGAGCGGACATCTTTCACGCTATGGCAGGGAAGATGACGACCGCTTCTGTAAAAAGGTAATTACTCTTGAAAAAGAGTTCGCATCTTATATGGGCATGAATTATGCCGTCGCCACTTCCGGCGGCACGATGTCGCTGATTTGCGCGCTGGCGGCGCTGGGCATCGGCGCGGGCGATGAAGTCATTGTCCCGGGATATACCTTCATTGCTTCCATCTCCTCCATTATTGTTTCAAACGCTATACCCGTGCTTGCGGAAATCAATGAGTCGCTTACGATCGACCCCAAACGCATCGAAGCACTCATCACGCCGCGCACACGCTGCATTCTGCCCGTGCATATGCTCGGAAATCCCTGCGACATGGACGCCATATTGGCCATTGCGAAAAAGCATAACCTGTTCGTATTGGAAGACTGCTGCCAATCGGTCGGAGGTTCCTTCAAGGGAAGAATGACGGGCAGTATGGGCGATATTGGCGCATACTCGCTCAATGTTCACAAGACGATATCCTGCGGCGACGGCGGTATGGTGACGACGAACAGCGAAGAACTGTACGAGCGCGCGTTCGGCTACCATGATCAGGGGCACAAGCCGTGCCGTATGGGCGTGGAGATAGGCAACCGCAGCATTGTGGGAGTCAATATGCGCATGAACGAGCTTTCGGGCGCAGTTGCGCTTGCGCAGTTACGGAAACTGCCCAATATACTGGCCACCCTGCGGCATAAAAAGGCAGTATTGAAGGAAATGCTCAAGGGCCTGCCGTATTTCCGGTTCCGTACGATCAACGACGAAGACGGCGAATGCGCGACCATGTTGACGCTGATTTTCGATACCAAAGAGCTGGCGGAACGGTTCGGAGCGGCAATCAAAGCAAAGCCTCTTGCTTATTCCGGCTGGCATTGCTATAACAATATGGAACAGATACTCAACCAGGTTACCGCCACCAAATCCGGCTGCCCGTACAAGTGCGAAAAATACCCGAGCGGCATGACCTATCATAAGCACATGCTTCCCCAAACCGATGATATTCTGGATCGTTCCATCAACATCAGCGTAGGCGTCGTAGATGCGGGCATAGGCGCAAGCTATGGCATCAACATACTGTCCCCCGACGATGAAATCCGCGCAGTAGGCGAGAATATCCGCCGTATTGTACTGTCGCTGTAAAACCAGCAGGGCCGGCCGCATTATGCGGCCGGCCCTGTTACCGGCAATATTGCGTTGGCAGAATGAAAGGGGAAACGACAGGAGGGTGATGCAAATCTTATTCGTCAGTTTGAAACCGAAAAGAGTAAAAGGAGGATTAACATGCAGAAAAAAACCGTGGCAATAGTGGCAGTTTTGGTGTGTCTGGCTTTTCTGGCGACGTCCTGCAGCGCTCCGATTTCGGGTTCCGGCGGAACTGCATCGGCGGCTCCCTCAACCGGCAAAACAATTCGCGTCCTTTCTTTCAGCGGTTCTCTTGCCGACGCCATTGATCCAATGGCCAAAACGTATGAAGAGAAAACCGGCGTAAAAGTTGAAATCGTGAAACTCGACTACGATTCCGTATATGATAAGGCGCTGAGCCTGACAAAGGCAAAATCCTCTGATTTTGACGTGTATCTGCTGGACGATTCCTGGATCACGGCGCTTATCATGGACGGACATTTAACGGCTCTGGACACCCAGTTTGGCTATAAAGCCGACGATGACATATTTAAACCCTGCAGCGACGTCGGAACCTGGCCGACGCCAATAGGCGCCATTCCACCGTCTGAAAAGGGCAAAACCCCTCATATCTATGGCGTACCTGTTGTAGGTGACGTGCTGCTCTTTGGTATCCGCAACGATATCCTCAAAGAAAAGGGCCTTGAGGTTCCCAAAACCATCAACGACATTCTGACTGATGCGAAGACCTGCTATGATCAGAACGCGCCGTTCTGGGGTTTTGTCAACCGCGGGCAGAAATCGAACCCGGCAGCTGCAGATTTCCTCCCCATACTGTACAGCATGGGCGGCGATTTCGTGGATGAAAACTGGAATGTAACGCTGGACAACGAAATAGGGCATAAAGCGGTCAATACATTCCTTGAGATGTGCAAATACGGACCCACCGGCATGGCAAGCTACAATACTTCAGAACTGGGTCTGGAGTTTGTCAGCGGCAGGGCGTTGTGCTCTTACATGTGGCCCGGAGATCTCTCCAAAGATCTTGAAAATCCGGATACATCCAAGAGTGCCGGCAAGCTGACATGGATGGTGCCCCCGACAGGCGTCGATGGGCAGCAAGGAAACGGCAAAACGCTCCTTGGCATCTGGCTGATGTCTATCCCGGTATACAGCAAGAATCAGCAGGAAGCGTATGACTTCGTAAAGTGGTTCTCCGCACCTGAACAGGCGAAGGAATACGCCACACTCGGCGGCATGTCCGTACGCAAGAGCGTGCTGACTGATCCGACGCTTTCCGCCAAGTATCCCTGGTATACGGCGCAGGCGGCGGCATTTGAAAACAGTATGTGGCGTACACGCACGCCGAAGTATTTCCAGATGGAAGAAATATTCGGTACATATTTGAATCAGGCGATTGCCGGCCAGATGTCTGGCGACGATTGCGTGAAAAAATCTGCCGATGAAATCAGGGCTGTCATAAAGGAAGCAGGATACGTCCAGTAATTATGATATTCACTGCCAGCAGAGCCCGGTATCCTCGGACTCTGCTGGCAGAAAGACAAACCGTGCCAACGCAAAGCACTTGAATCACACCGAAATATGAGCATCTGCATCTCGTACAGGCAGATTTGCACAGGCAATTGAAGCTTTCTGGCCGATATGATATGATCCATTCAATATCAGGTCATGATAGCGCACACTTCATATCAGGGCAGGTGCCCGAAGTTCTTTTACCAATGCCTTATCGGTCTTGCCCAGAGTTCAGATAGCTAGAAATACTTTTTCTCAAGGGAACAATTCGTATTTTCATTTCGAAATCTTCGGCAGGGGGGATATATTTTGCTTTCTGGTGAAAGGCATGCTGTTAACGACAAGAAACCTTCTGTTCAAAAAGAGCGCAGAGAGAACTTAAAAAGTCCTTTTTTTCTGCTTTTGCCGGCGTTTATTATTATTCTTGGGATTACGGTGTATCCCGTTTTCTATTCTGTGTTTCTTTCCATTACAAATCATGAAGGCTCTTTTGCGGGGTTGAATAATTACATAGCGGTATTCAGCGATCCCGCGTTTGTTCAATCCTGGGGGAGAACGCTGCTGTTTGCAGCTATAGCCATCATTTTCGAAACGTCTTTCGGGTTGATACTTGCGATGCTGCTCAATCAGAAGTTTGTTCGTTTTAAGACTTTTCTGCAGACATCATTCATTATCCCCATGATGATTGCACCCATCGCAGTGGGTGTTACTTTTAAAATCATGTACCATCCGCTCATTGGAGTAATCAATTATTTTCTTTCAGCCTTCAGCATAAAGCCCACGGACTGGCTCGGCAATAATTTATCCGCTTTTGCGGCAATTCTTATTATGGAAATATGGCGGGGAACGCCGTTTATGTTCCTGCTGACATACTCAGGGCTGCAAGGCATTCCGCAGGATATGTATGAGGCGGCGGATCTTGACGGCGCAAGACCCGCAAGAGCATTCATGGACATCACCATGAAGTGGCTCAAGCCAACTTTGCTGTTGGCAATTGCGCTTAGAATGCTGGATATGTTCAACGCATTCGATGAAATTATGGGCGTAACGGCCGGCGGCCCCGGAAACGCTACGGAACTGATCGCAATCTACATCTACAAAACCAGCTTCAGATTTCAAGAATTCAACACAGGAGCGGCGATGTCCGTTATCTTTCTGTTGCTGACCGTTATTCTTGCTATCCAAATTCTCAAGCGTAGCTTCAGGACGGAGGGAAAGTAATGTCTAAATTGAAAACCAGAGAACGCGTACATCGGATCGTGACATATATTTTCCTGTTCATTTTTCTGGCCATCGCTTTCTTCCCTGTCTATTGGACAGTGGTCAACTCCCTCAAGGGCAAAGCGGAATTAAGTCAGATACCGCCTACACTGTATGCCCAGAAGCCGACATTTGCTAATTATGTTCTGATGTTTGTGCAGCGCAATTTTGGCAAACTGATATTAAACAGCCTGATTGTTGCGCTGGTCGCGAGCCTTCTGTGCTTGCTGATTGCCGTGCCGGCATCCTACAGTCTATCCAGAATGCACATGCCGCCGCGCATTTCAAAGAATATTTCCCTTGGCGTTCTTGTAAGCAAAACGCTGCCTCCGATTGCGTTCGTCATCCCGCTGTTTCTGATGTTTTCGGAGACATTCATTTTGGCGTCGCATCTGGGGCTGATCATTCCTTATGTTGCCATCAATCTTCCGTTTACCATCTGGATTATCAAAGGCGTACTTGATGATTTTCCTGAGGATGTTGAAGAAGCCGCGATGATGGATGGCAATTCACGGCTGGTGGCATTCTGCAAGATTACAATACCCAATATCGTTCCCGCTCTGATTGCGGCAACCATACTGGTGTTCATCGCCTGCTGGAACGAATTCCTGTTCGCCGTGATATTCACCAACACGTGGGATACCATGACACTTCCTATCGGGGTTTGGGGCACAATGTCGCAGTATGAGTTTACTTGGGATAAAACGTCTGCGGCAGCTGCAATAGCCATTATTCCTGTCGTCATTTTCTCATTCAGCATCAATAAGTATCTGCTCAAAGGGCTGACGATGGGCAATTCCAAATAAAATCGATCCTGTGAGCACGCGAGGATTTTGTTAAAAACAATTATGGGAGGCTTCAAGATGGCGACCATCGCTCTCCAGAATGTAGATAAATACTTTGGAAAATATAAAGCCGTAAGCGACGTAAATTTCGAAGTGCACGACGGTGAATTTGTATCCCTGCTGGGTCCTTCGGGCTGCGGCAAGACAACCACATTGCGCTGCATTGCAGGATTGGAACGGCCCGACGAAGGCGATATACTGCTCAACAACAAACGAATCAATGATTTGCCGCCGCGTAGCCGCGACCTTGCAATGGTATTTCAGAGCTATGCGCTGTATCCGCACTTCAAGGTATTCGACAACATCGCTTACCCGCTGGTCATACGCAAGATGCCCAAAGACGATATCCGGAAAAAGGTCGATGAAATTGCACTTACATTGGGTATTGAAGCCCTGCTCAATCGTATGCCCTCGCAATTGAGCGGCGGCGAACGCCAGCGCGTGGCGCTGGGCCGGGCGCTTGTGAGGTCGCCTGAAGTGTTCCTGCTGGACGAACCTTTAAGCAATGTGGACGCATTGCTCAGAGTGCAAATGAGAGCGGAACTCAAGCGCATCCAGAAGGATCTGGGTATCACGACGATTTGTGTGACACACGATCAGGTCGAAGCCATGACCATGTCTGATCGGATTGTGCTTATGAAGAAGGGCGTGATATTGCAGGTAGACGCGCCACTAACAATATACAACCATCCGGCCAACAAATTTGTAGCAAGCTTCGTAGGCAACCCGCCCATGAATTTCTTTGATGCCGTTATTGAGGATATTGGCGGAAAGCTCTGCCTGAATTTTAATGGTACTTATTTTGAAATACCGGACAGCAAAAAGGCGGATGTACTCAAAAAGGCGGATAAACCGGAAGTAACTGCCGGCATCAGGTCTGAATCAATTAAAATCAGTTTGCAGAAAGAGGATGAGTACTATCTGCCCGCGGAAATATTCTTAACGGAGCCCATCGGGTCGGATATCATCATTGACTTTCATTATTCCGGCGTCATTTTCAAGGCGTTAGTTGAACCTACATTTGAGGCACAAATGGGTGATCCCATATGGGTCAAATTCAATACGGAAAAGATACATCTATTTCATAAGGAAACGGAAGAAGCAATCATCTAATCGGATGCAGTAAGATGCGTATCGTTGCGACATACGCTTGCAACATCTTATTTCAGTTTCACGCGCATTGCGTGGAAGTTGTCAGGCAAATCGGCAAAAAGCGGCCCCGCATGGGGCCGCTTTTTGTTTTGGCCACCGACAAAGTCCGGTGGGCTTTGCCGGTGGGTTTTCTGCAGGTTAGAATGCAGCTTATGGCGGCATTCTTTTAGCAAATTCGGCGAATAAATCGCCGAATTTGAATGAAGTTGGGGGGATCGCCCTGAGGAGATGGTGTCACAGCCAGGGGGCGCGGGGGGCGGAGCCCTCCCGCTATTACATAAAATAAACTCTCGTCGCCGCCCCAAAGGCGGCGATACTGATTTTTTCTTGCGACAGGCTATTCCTGATACTTATGAAGAGTGCTTTACGCCAACTCAGCGGGTATTTCGGGCAGCTGCGCAAAGCCGCGCGCAAGCTCTTCATCAGTCGGAATATAATCCTTCATGTCGCCATTCTGGTAGCTCATGTAGGCCGTCATATCGAAATAGCCGGTGCCGGAAAGGCCGAACAGTATGGTCTTCTTCTCGCCGGTTTCGCGGCACAAAAGCGCCTCGTCGATAGCGGCACGGATGGCGTGCGCGCTCTCAGGCGCGGGCAGTATGGTTTCGCAGCGGGCAAACAGCGTGGCGGCATCGAATACACGGCGCTGTTCCACTGCGACGGCTTCCATGTACCCGTCATGATACAGCTTGGAGAGTATGGGCGACATGCCGTGGTACCGAAGACCGCCCGCGTGGTTGGCAGAAGGCTGGAACGAGCAGCCGAGTGTGTACATCTTCGCGAGCGGCGTGATTTTCCCTGTGTCGCAGAAATCGTAAGCATATTTGCCGCGCGTGAACGAAGGGCAGGAAGCGGGCTCCACGGCGATGATGCGCGGATTCGCCTTTTTGAGCAGTTTATCCTGCACGTACGGCGCAATAAGACCGCCCAGATTGCTCCCGCCGCCCGCGCAGCCTATAACGATATCCGGGTATTCGCCGAGTATATCCATTGCCTGTTTGGCTTCAAGGCCGATGATGGATTGATGCAGCAGCACCTGATTGAGCACGGAGCCGAGCACATAGCGATATCCTTCGGTGGTAACAGCCTTTTCCACCGCTTCGGAAATGGCGCAGCCCAGAGAGCCGCTGTTTTCCGGGTCCGCCGCGAGTATAGCGCGGCCTGCATTTGTGGTATCGCTGGGGCTCGGGATGACATTCGCGCCGAAGCTTTCAATAATCGCTTTGCGGTATGGCTTCTGGACGCTGGAAACCTTCACCATGAATACCGTTAGCGGCAGTTTAAAATAGGCACAGGCTTCCGAAAGCGCGGTGCCCCATTGGCCGGCACCCGTTTCGGTGGTGAGCCCTGCCAGGCCCTGTGCCTTGGCGTAGTAGGCCTGCGCAATGGCGGAGTTCAACTTATGGCTGCCCGAAGTATTGTTGCCTTCAAACTTAAAATAGATCTTAGCCGGGGTATCCAGCTCTTTTTCAAGGTTATAGGCGCGCACGAGCGGCGAGGGGCGGAATACGCGGTATAAATCCATGACGGGGCCGGGGATGTCGACATAACGCGTCTTGTCGTCCATCTCCTGATGCGCCAGCTCTTTGCAGAATACGGGGTATAAATCTTCTTCAGCTGCGGGGCGGAAAATGCCCGGTATCAGCATGGGTGCGGGCAGTTCAGGCATATCCGCACGCAGGCTGTACCACTGCTGCGGAAGCTGGTCCTCGGTCAGATAGAAACGGTGCGGAATGCGTGTCATGGCGGTATCTCCTTTCATAAGTCCGTATTATTTTTGCCAATAAAAAAAGCTTCTGTCCCTAAACATTGGGACAAAAGCCTTGCTTGCTTCTGCGGTGCCACCCGACTTGACGTATAAAACGTCCACTTTTAAAACCTGCCAACACAGGTCCTCCCCCAAGATAACGGAGGGGAATGCCGTCAGCTACTACTAAGGCTATTGCCTGTTCGGCTGCCCTCGTAAGTCCATTCAGCAAAGGTATTCGCTGCCGATTTCCACCGCCACGGCTCTCTGTGAGCTATCCCTGTGCCTACTCTTCTTACTCAACGGTTTTGCTTTGTTGTTTGCTATTGTATGCCTGTAACGACACATTGTCAACCCTGAAATCGATGCATATTGCACTTATTTTTTATTTAATTCATCTGTTTCAGGCTGGCAATCGCTTCTTCAAGCACCTTAACCCGCTCATTGAGCCGCGCCATTTCCAGTGCTACAGGATCGGGAAGATGTACCTGGTCAAGGTCAACGCCTTCCTCGCCCGGTGCGGTCGCGGGTCTTGCTGGACACACCGCCTGTTCACTCTCACCCTTGGCGGGGCAAATCTCCCTGCTCTCGCAAGTCTCCCTGTACTCGCAGGTGGCAGGCGATTGTGCGTTCGCGGGGCAGGCACAGATTTTTGCTACGCGGCCGGGTACGCCTACGACTGTGGCGCAGGGCGGCACGTCTTTGAGTAATACAGCGCCGGCGCCAACCTTGGTATAGTCGCCAACCGTGATTGGGCCGAGTACGCGCGCGCCGCTGGCGATCATGACATGATCGCCTATGGTCGGGTGGCGCTTGCCGCTTTCCTTTCCGGTTCCGCCCAAGGTTGCGCCTTGGTAAATGGTGACGTCGTCGCCGATTTCGGTAGTTTCGCCAATGACCACGCCCATGCCGTGGTCAATAAACAGACGCTGGCCGATTTTTGCGCCGGGATGGATTTCTATACCGGTGAAAAACCGGTTGATGTTGGATATCATGCGCGCCAGCAGTTTCATATGATGCGTATGCAGAAAATGCGCGACGCGGTGCCACCGTACGGCGTGGAAGCCGGGATAGCACAGGAATACTTCAATCATGTTGCGCGCCGCTGGGTCGCGCTGTAATATGCAGCGGATATCGCTGCGAAGCGTTCGGAACATAAGCTCCCCCCGTTCATTCAACTTTAAGGTAATAAAAAACACATCGCCTGTACAAAGACGGATGTGTTCCGTGGTTCCACTTTGCTTGGGCAACTTAAGCCGCCCCGCTTTATGCCTTAACGCGGCCATACGTCCCGCGATACTCGGAGAGTGCTCCTTTGTCGCAGGCGGCTATGGAAATGCACTTCTCCGCATGATTACCCGGGCAGGCTTTCAGCCGTTTGCGGCCTTCCCTCTCTGTGGGTGCATTTGCGGATACTCTTTTTCCGTCATTGCCTTTGAAGAATATCATACTGTATGCGAAAAGTGCCTGTCAAGTGCCTGTCAGAGGCCTATTGTCTAACTTTGCGGTGATAATAGTCATCTTGGGCTTAAGAAAAGCGGGAGGTATGCCTCCCGCTTTTCTTGATGTTCAACTGTGTTATTGTTCCATTTGCTTGCCGATGAAGCTGGCGGCTGTTTCCGCAATTTTGAGCTCCATTGGCCCCATGACGACGTCCGGTTCTCTGGATAGCAGCATGACTGCGCCAATCGCGTCACCTTCGGCCAATATGGGGACGATCACCTGCGCCCGATACGGATGGTTTTCCTCGTCATTCTGGATAATGTTGAGCAATTCCTCGCCTTTAGCAGCGGAGCGCACTACCTTGGAACGTGATTGCATGACCTGCTCCACGTCCTCGTGAATTGCCTTATCCATCAACTCGCGCTTTGCCGCGCCCGCTACCGTGATGACGACGTCCTTGTCACAGATGGCTGCGATATGCCCCAGATTCTGGTGCATGGCCGCTGCATATTCGCGCGAAAAGTCATTGAGTTCGCCAATGGGCGAATACTTTTTGAGAATGACTTCTCCCTCGCGGTCCGTGAATATTTCCAGGGGATCACCCTCGCTGATAATATTGGTAGTGATTATCCTTTCTGGCTGATTACGTATTTTTAGCACATATTCTTCATGTTGATCCCAAAATGGTTTTTGAAGCATTGCAGTTATGTCTGCTTTTAATTGTATATCAATGTGGTCTTCAAAAACCACAATTTTCTCAACCAGTAGATCGAGATCTGTCTTATCAAGCTTCTCCTTAGCCAGAATATCATCGAATATTTGAAAAACAGTCTTTGCTACCCGGTTTACTTGGATGATCCTGTTTTTCAAGTTTGTCGTCATATCTCTCTGGTTTTCCAAACCTGTTATTCTGTTGAGGAGATCTGATTCCAGCTCACAATAAAGATCATCAATCGTTTCCGATTGCTCGGGGTGCCTAAGTTTATCTAATACTTTTTGCTTAGCAATGCCCTTTAACTGCGTACGGGCGTTTTCTATTCCGGCTTCAATGCTGCTGATATTGTCATTTTGCCTGCTAATAAGAGTGCTTTCATCTTTTACAGACTCCTGCAAGGCAGCGATTTCTTGTGCAGAGCTTTCTTTTATGCGTGTGAGATACCGCTTTAGCATTGTGTCAAGGAAATCGACGCGAATATGGTGACTTGTGCATCCATTGAGTCCATACCTATGGTATTTACCACAAACATAAGCAGGTGCTAAATTGCTTCGGCTTAATGAAAACATCGGACTTCCACAGTCGCCGCATCTCACAAATCCAGAATACGTGTTTTCGTGCTTTTTGAAGCCTCTGTAATTTGTCTGGCTACGTTTCTGGTATATCTTTTGGGTTGCCAAGAACGTTTTAGTATCTATAATTGCTTCATGATGATTCTCAAAAACTATTTGTTCTTCCGGAGTTGTACGTACATCGGAGCCATTAATTTTTTTTCTGGCCCACTTGTTCTGCCGTAACGTTCCGATATAAAAATCATTTTGTAGTAGTTTTTGTATGGTGACAATACTCCACTCGTATTTTGCGGTGAGTTTGCAAGTCTCGCCCTCTTCTTCCTTGCGCATACAGGCAAGAGAATTTGGGGTAGGAATATGCTTTTGGGTAAGATAATTTGCGATTTTTTTGTATCCCCAGCCGCTGTTGTACAGATCGAAAATTTGCCGAACAACATCTTTAGCTTCATTGTCAATTGCAATGGTCATGCGTTTGGTATCGGTCAGTGTATAGCCGTATGGCACATTACATATCCATGTGCCCTCTTTTTTTCTATGATTGACGACTTGCCGAATTTTTTTACTGGTATCGGTGACAGGCATCTCATTGATTAGAAAACGAAATTGTATACTTAGCCATTCGTCGTTTGTCGGATAATCAATATTGTCACCTATGGAAATTATCCTAACGCCAGCATCGCGTAGATCTTCCAATTCGACGAGACCTTTACTATTGCGTCGCGCAAATCGGCTAAAGTCCTTCACGATCAGAATAGACTGGTAGCCTCCCATAAGTTGACGCCGCATAGTCTGATAATTTTCTCTTTGGTCAAATGTATAACCGCTGCGATCTCGGTCGCAATAGAAGGTGAGATTCGCGTCGGGAAATCTTTTTGTCACGTACTCATTGATTAGACTCTTTTGATGCTCAATACTCGTGTTATCCTTATCAAGTTCTAAGTCCACCGACAGGCGACAATAACCTGCTATGCTGAGTGACAATGTTATCTCCTCCATCCCAAGGTGATGTATACAATATTGTATCACAAAGCCGCATTTCAGTGAATGTCAATCTGTGGCTGCGCGTTACCGTATAATGTATGTTTGTTGTGAATAAGGAGACTCTTTGTTAGGTCCATCATGTCTTCAGCTCCAGATGAGAATACTACAACACGGTACTTAAGGGGCCGATATTCTTTGATGAGCTTATCAATTTTTGCTTTCGCAAGGTCGCTGCCCACGTCACCTTTTGGCAACCATACCTCCACAATCTTACTTGCTTGATTAACAACGACTTCCATAACTACCTCCAAATTTCCTTGATTACCATGTTGCCCATTGACAACCTTCTTATACGAAAAGACCTATCATAGCCTTTGATTATCCGATGCAAAATGTAAAATGAGGACGGTCCTTATGACCGCCCTCAACATTATTTGTATGGTGCTTTGTTAATACGTTGAATTTGTAGAATCGTCCTCATACATGTTTCCACGAATAAGGATACTTAAGGGCACGGTTGCCGTAAGTTCTCCCCCGGGTGTAGAAGCCCCTACAGCTGTTACGATTGGCTCATATGCCTTGTCATCCGGGTACCAGACAGGTACGTACCATTTCTTTGCGCCGATCATAGACCACGGGCTTGCAGGTAATGTCCAGATGCTGCCGTCACGTACCAACTGCACAACCTCGTTGTAGCCCCGTTCCGGTACAAACATGACTACCTGTGACGGAGCAAAGCTGCCGGTGTAGTTGGTGGTAACGGTTGCCGTAACGGTCACGCCGAAGCCATAGCCGGATTTGAGAGTTGACGCTGACGGACTGGCTGAAAGGGAAAGTCTGGCCCAATAGGAGTTGGTCACGCCGTTGACTGTTTCTTCCCAAGTCACATAGTTATTGTTCTCACCAGCAGGGCGAGTGGGTATGGAAATCGGTGTAGGCTGCTCTACGGCGTTCACATAGGGAGCGCGCACGGTCGCAGCTATGGACATGGAATTGTTGTCATACGACGTTTCCGTGACTGTATGATTGGGATTGACGGTAGCTGTGAGTGTTAAGGAACCACCGCTTGCCGGAGGTGTCCAAGAGAATACCGCCGTTGCGTATCCGCTGGCCGGTACGCTTACAGTTTTTGCTTGAGTTCCAATGCCGCTGATCTCCAGCTTAACATCCACCGATCCGACAGTACCCCCTTGTGTTTCCTGTACTCTGACCATGGTCATAGCCGTGGTGCCCGAGCGGTACGCGTTGGGAGTGACGCTTACGACAGAAAGATCAGGTGTTGTCGTGGAAGGTGTGCCGTTGCTGCTGCCTCCACTGTCATTGTCGCCACTGACGATAATCCACTTTGTTTCGCCACTTTTTGTAGTTGTGGTTTTCAGCGTAACTTCAGTGCTGCCACTCGAACTGTTCATTTGACCAGTTGCGTATATCTTGTTGTAGCGATCGGTAACGGTTACTCCCTTCGGATCGGCTTTGCTGTTGCTGCCGGTGGAATTCTGATAACCCGAAGAGCCACCCTTGCTTGATGTTCCTTTAGATGCTTTAGACGAGGTTGCAGCAACCGCTGTTTGTGTGAAAGCTAGCAATAAGATGAATACAATAATGAGCGAAATGCTGCACTTTTGCCTGTATTTCATTTCTTCCTCCTATTCTCGATAGATCTGTTGCAAAAGAGAACTTTCGTATCACCTCCATCATGTAAAGGATATCTATATTAAAAGGGCATCCCTTTCGGGATGCCCTTGAATTGGATACTCTTCGTTATGCCATGTGCTTCATTGCTAAGGCGACAAGTGAGCTATTTGCTTTATTCCATCCGTTGGATATAGCTATCCAACTATCAAGTACATACTTACCGTGTTCATATTTACCGTGTTCATATTTACCTTTGACTTTTGAACTGTTTTTCACCATACAAAACTCAATATCGAAATAGTACCAGGTATCTGCTTTAATCCCATCTTCGAAAAAGTCCTTAGATGCCTGATTATATTTCAATACTACTCGCCCGCGAACACGATACATCCCATCTGCAGCTTGATACACCAACGAAGGATCGGTAATGAATGCACCCTGCTTAATGACTTTGTAGTCTTTAGCCTCTTTGATAATATTGTCAACATATGAGCTTTTCTCATCTGAAGTTGGCAAATAGTAGAAGATGGCCGACTTAAATGCGTTTTCGTCTATTCTTGAATAATCAATATTTGTTTCAAGTATCTCATACCCTTTAGCCGCCTTCATGATCAAAGCGACATCTTTAGCACCAATGGCCTTAATAAGCTGTGCGTTGGTCTTGAAATTCTTCTTGTAATTGGCTATGCTTTTCGCGTCAGCCCAAGTGCTGTAGGGATGCTGATAGAGGTTGGCAGGCAGGCTCTTGTCAACCTTGGAATAGTCTTCGGGCAATGCAGACAATGCATATTTGAAAGCTTTCGCATAGCTTTCCGTGTATTTGTAGCCATACTTCTTGCAATATGCATTTGCAAACGCTTTGTAATCAGTTTCTGGCATACGGACTGTTATGCTGTCAGTCCTTGCAGCGGTCGGTGTGGCTGCCAAAGCGCTAAAGGGAAGTATTAGGAAGGCAAGTGCCAGGATCAGTGTCAATACGCGTTTCATATCGTCATCCTCCTTTGAATGGTGTGCGCTGTAGAGATTGGTTGGTTGAATTGAAATGTTATATTTTAGTATATATCCCTATATATAGTATATCATTATTCGACAGATTTCGCAAGCTCCTATTCCCCTTATCGTGTGTTTGTATTAAACATTAAGATGCAATGTAACCAGGAGCGCCTCACATGGAGAGCGCTCCCGGTCTTCAGGGGGATGGGGGTTGGGGCAAATCATTCGAAAACGTAGTCCTCAATGCGCTGGTTTCGGGAAGCTATCGTCAGCGGCAGATCCAGCTGCACATTGACAAGGTCGGTCAGCATTTGGTTGGGTATGTGCAGGGTGGCGGTCAGAGTCATTCTCGGGGGTGTTTCTTCTATTGAGAGCGTCCGTATGGTAATGGCATATTGCAGTTGACCATTCACGACGTGCTGCAGGGAAGCGTTGAGCGCCATCTCATCGTGAAGGTAGTCCTTAAAGGCCGTATCCGAAACAGCCGGGTCAATGGAAGAAATATGATCTCGCCTAAACTCGTCTTTCATGGACATGGCCACGGCAATATTCAGCGCCCTGTTCAGGTCTTGCTCTACATGGCCTTTGACGAATACTGCGCGGCCAAACTCTACCGTTACACTCAGCGCCACAAGGAAAATCAGCAGGAATACGATCATACTGCCGCCGGATGTCCCGCTTTCGTCGTAAAGCAACCTAACTGCTTTCTTTTTCAGCCAGTCCAATCCTTCCAGTACACCTCCCCTCGGCCACTCACCGTGCTTGATATAGGTACCGTGATCGTGATCGGCGGCCCGAACACGGGCGTCGCAAGTTTGACTGTATATTGCTCTGTAACCGTCACAGAAAAGGGGTTCCTGAGCTGCACCTTTCCATCCCCGGAAAAGGAACCGGATATGTTCACGGCAGGCGACAGCGTGGTTTCCGACTTCAGACGCGAAAGCTCCGCGCTGTAGTCGCTTCCGCGCTGGCCTGACAGCTCAATGGTTCGGGTGAGGGATCGCGCCATATAGTCAACCTTCAGTTTGACCGTGAATAAGGGGGCGACGGCCATGAAGCACAATATGAGCGACATGATCACGGCCAGCTTGATCAGCAAATCCACATACGCGTCGCCGCGTTCATCGTGCAACAGTAGCCGTAACCTCGGTGCAGCGCGCGGTCTGTTCTTTGCAGGCATTTGCTTTCACCCTAGCTCATCATGGAAGTGATTTTGTTCAGCAGCGACTGGAACAGATCCGGTACCGCAACTCTCAAAATCCCCAACACCAGAGCGCCGACCACAACGGATATCAGCACCCATATCAGGAAATCGACCGTTGCAGCAGCCCTCGTATCAAGGGCAAGCTGTGCAGCCCTTTGCTTCAATGTACGCTTCATCTTTTCTATCTCCCTTCTTCAATCAAAAATAGCCATCCCGTCAATGATCTGCATGATCATGGGCGTAACGAACACAAGAATACAGCAGATGGTCATGGCCAGCGTCGCGCGCTTGACCTTGTCCGGGCGTTTCAATGCGATCCTGAGAAGGTTATCCTCCGCCATGGAGCGCATCTTTGCAGACACCATCTCCAAATGCATGGTCTGGTCAATGCCGCGCGTCACGTCGATCAGCCCGGCTATAAAGCTGGTAAACGCGTCGACATTGATACTCGCGTCAAGCTCCCTGAGCGCATCCTCTATGTTCCCGTTGGACGCGACACGGGCAAGCAGCTTTTCCAAATCGCTTTTGAGCGGAGTCCTCGGTACATCCCGCAGATACAGTTCAAATATGTGCCCGATATCCTTCTCCATTTCCAGCCGCTGCCCGACGATGCTGACAAACTGAGGCAACGCGATAGAGATCCGCTCGTTGAGTTCCCTGAGTACATCGTCCACCCGTTGGATTTCTTTAAAGAACAGCAGTACGCCCAACACCGGCATGGATATGGCCACAATGGGGATACCGAGCAACAGAAAAGGCAGGAAACCAAGCGATGTGAATACCCCCAGCACAATCGCGTTGGCGTAGTACTCTTCCGGCGTTACGGGGATACGCGCACGGACAAGTTTCTTGCGTACAGACACGCGCCTGTAAGCAGGCAGACGGATCAGCCTTGTAATTGCTTCAACTGCAGGCCGGGAAGCTGAAGAATAGATCCGGCGCAGGAGCGATTCTTTTTCAGCCCTGTTGCCTGCATTCTCCATGCGCCTGCGAAATCGCCGGGACGGGAACTGCAGCAGGCAGGACAATATCGTATAGCTACCTGCTGAAAAGAGTAGAAATACAAGCAACTCATATCGGAACATCTTCATTCTCCCCTTCCATGCTCAAAGGCTTATTGATCCGCATGACGTACAGCGTCGCAAAGAATATGCTTGCAAACGTCAGACACACAACCACGCGCCCGAAGAGCGTGCCTGTGAGGTATGCGTACCAGTCCTCGCTCATGAGGCGCATGAGCGGGATGGAGGAACCGACCATGACGGATACAAGGATGTGGTCACGCCATATGGCAATCATGAGCGTATCGAGTGACGCCTGTACCCGGCGCATACCGGCCAGCTCATCGACAATGGAAGGAAGTAACACCTTCATATCCCGGTCATCCTGGCATTGGATCAGGCAGTCCACCCAATCATGCCAGAACCGGTTGTTCACGCGCCCGCGGATGTGCGAGAGTGCCTGAACCATACTGGTGCCGACATATACCTGGTTGACGAAATCGGAGAATAGATCCTTGAGCGGAGATTCCAGTACCGGAACATGTGCGCTGACCGCCTTATAGATATCCTCCGATTGCATGTAGGTCGCGGTGATCATGCCGAGCGCATCCTCCACCTGCGCGTGCAACTGCCGTCTGTACGCTACACCCTTGAGCAGCAACAGCCGGTAAGGGAGCATGGGCAGGCTGACGGCCATAAAGACGGACAACAGCGGATTATCGAATGGCAATCCGAATACTGCTCCGAAAAGCGCGCAGCCGGCAAGCAGCCGGAGATATGTGTTCCAGTTCATACGCATGCGCGCTTCTTTGATCGCCTTCTCCACCTGCTCCCTGTGTCTTTTCCATACGGGCTTTTTGCGTCCGGTGATACGCATTCGTTTCTGTTTGCGCGTCTCAGGCCGGTTGGGGGCTGCCCTTCGTTCCGGGATCGAGAGTCGGACGCCGGTAAACAAAAAGAGCGCCGCAGTCAGCAGCGCAAACACCATTGCGTTAAGTAGCATGCTCCATCCCCTCCATCCAATCGTCACCGGCGAACTGTTGTATCTCTTTCCTGTCCGCACCATTGTTCAGCAGCATGTGGGCAAGCGCAGCGCTGATGCGGTTTTTCGTGCTTGTATGGTAGCCGTGTACCGTTGTGGTGTTCCCGCTGCCGTCATGCTCGTTGGCCGTTACGACATACTCAAACAGTTTCACGATCTGATAGGTACCGTCCGGCTGTTCCACCGCTTCCACGATCTCCATGTACTTGCGTGTACCATCTCTTAAGCGTTTTTTGAATACAACGATGGGCAGGGACTGACAGCAGAAGCGATACAGCATGCTTTCCGAGAAATTCGGCATGGCCTGCATGCACATGGACATGTACCGGAAATACGCGTCCCGTGCGGAACTGGCGTGGAATGTGGTCACGATGGTGTGCCCGGTTCGCCCGGCCTCCTGTACGTCCATGGCTTCCGGCCCGCGCATTTCACTCATGGCAATCACGTCCGGGTTTACCCGAAGCGAAGAGCGCACAAGCTTGCGCGCATCCACATGGTGCCGGGGATTTTCCGACAGGCGCGTTTTGAATTGTACGGCCCGGCTTACAACCCGGCTGCTCTCTGTGTATTTTGTCAGGTTCAGCTCTCTGGAGTCTTCTATACTGCCAATGCGCAGCGCTTCGGGCAGGCTATCCAGCAGATACGCGATATCCGCAGTCTTGCCGCTGCCGGTCTCACCCACAAACCCGACACTTACGCCATGCGCAACGCAAAGACGCAAAAAATCGAGTTCCTCCCGGCTTGCGGTATCCGTTCGCAGCAAATCGTCCGTGGAGAACACACGGTTCTTCTGCCGCCGGATGGAAAAGAACACGCCCGCTTCATCGTCGATCACCGGGGGAAGCGCAACGAATATCCTTGTTCCCTTGGTGATATAGCTGTCACCCAGCGGTTCCGCGCCGTCCACCACCACGCCGCCCAGCTGCGCCATGCGCCGGGCGATGTCCTGCGCCTGCGAAGGGGACAGGAATTTCTTTTCTATCTTTTCATATCCTTTTGCGGTGATGATCTCCACGTCGTCCCACCGATTGCAGTTGATCTCTTCGACGGCCTCATCCTGCAACAGGTCGGTCAGAAACGAAAACCCCAGCATGTCGTCGTACAAACGATCTACCACATCCGCCTGATTGTCCATGCCCTCGACACGTACTTTCAGCTGGTACAGATACTTCGAGACCATACCCCGGATTTTCTCGGCTGCGTTCTTGTCCTCTACGGCCTGCCGCAGTTCTTCCGTATGCTCGTCGGTCAGTTTCTTGCGCATGAGCACAAGCAATTCTCCATATGGCATGCATCCGTCGCCGGAGGCAGAGCAGGCTTGCCGGGTTTGTTCACTGCTTTCCGTTGCCGCTTCATATATCAGGCTGTGAACGTCATATGCGTAACTCATGCGTTTCCTCCTTGTATAAGCAGTTCAGAAAGCTTGTCCATGCCCTGCCGGAATGCTTTGGCCGTCCTGCCGCTGCCCATGAGGTAGTACGGTTCGCCCAGCAGCGCGCTTTGCCGTATGCCTTCGCTATACGGGAAGAACACACCAACCGGCACGCCGAACAGCCGGGTTATATCATCCTCCTTCATGGAGGGATCGCTCCCGTTTACAACATGTACCGGGGGTACGGATGGCCGCAGTTCAGAGAGCATTTTCGAGCATGCCTGTTCCCACGCAATGCCCTGCGGCGTGGGTGAAAGAATATTGACGCGTGTATCGCAGGCGCGGATACACAGCGCTGAAAAGGAATTGAACATAACATCCGGGCACTCCACCAGTACAATGTCAAACGCGCTCCTGAGTCTTTGAAGGAATGTTTCGATCACTTTCCGGTCGGGAGGCTCATATTCAAGGCAACTTTCCCCTCGCGTCGTTGACGAAACGAAAAGCCCTTTGATACGCGGGTACTCCATGAATTGGGACGCTGGAGCCGGATGGGTAAGCAGTTTTCCCAGCGACTTCATGCGCGGGATCTCCATGTTCAGAAATATGGGCAGGGAATGCACACGAAGATCACAGCAAAAGCAGCCGACAGAAAGCCCTGCGTCCGCAAACGCGCTTGCGAGGTTAATCAGCACGGTACTTTTTCCGCTCCCGTCCTTACCGGTCACGGCGATCAGCTTACCCATTACGCTCCCTCCGTTTCAGGCGCAGGCGATTCAACTGGCGTTGGAGAGTCAGCCGGTGGAGTATCTGTCCATTCACGATCCGTATCTGCCGGCATATTCATATCATCTTCTATCGGCTCGGTGTCGGATGGGCCGTATACCTCTGACCAGGCGTCGTCCTGCGACTTTAGTTCCTCTTCAAGGGAAGCCCCATTACCGGTTTTCACCAGCTCCAGATACCGTTCGCCGCGCCCCACAAACGCGAGATGGACACGGCCCATGGCTTCAATCTCGACAAGCCGTTCCGCCTGATCCGGCGTGCAGGACAGCAAAGCTGTAGCCGTTACGCCGTCAAATCCTTCCGCGTCCGTATCCCTTGCCTTGTTGTCCGTAATCCCCAGCAGTTCCAGATACAGCAATTCGGGGTATTGCCTGACTTCGTAGTTGTTGTCGGCAGTGCGCAATACGGCGAACACCCGTACCACATCCCCGGCGCGAAGTTTGCCCGACACCCCCGCAGCAAGGCTGTTGACGCTCACCGAAACGGCAAGGGTTTCGTCTTCGAGCGTATACAGCTCGTTGTCCGGTAGTGCCTGCGTATCCATGAATTTGTCGACTGTCAGGTTATCGCCCGGTAAAAGCTCTACCGATGCGAATTTGCCTTCGGCCGCAGCTGCGTCCGTCAGAATACCCGCAGGCTGGCCGTATGCGCCGACTTCCTCCAGCCTGAACATGCTCTTGTCCATGCGTGTGTTGGCTTCGATCCTCTCCCGCACACGCAGCACCTGCATGACTTCCCGTGTCTTGCTGTTAAGATGCGGGATAATGAGGAACGCGAGTATGCCTGCGAATATCACGCACGCCCCGCCAATGAAATACTTGTTTTTGACCGCCTTTTTCACGGCCTGACCGATCCGTTGTATCATGCCTTTTTCTGATCCTCCTTCTGTCGTTCGAGTATGGAGTGAAGAATGTCTTCAAGAACACTGATTAGCGCCGGGGTTGTTTCGTCAATCGTGCACATGGGCAGGCAGAGCAGCTGTCGTTTTATCTGTTTGGACGCTTCGGCTGCGGATCTTGCGTCAGTCCTACAGGAGCAGACAACTGAGCAGTGTTCCATGGCAGGTCGCCACACCTCATCCTGACAAAGCTGCACGGGTACGGCATCCTTCCAGTTAAGGTCACAAACCAGTATCCTCACACCGGCGCGCACGATCTCGCTCATATCCTTCACAGCGGATGCCGGTGAGAGCAGCCCGTCCGCATCCAGATGGAACATAGTGCCTGCGTCCAGTACGATGTAGGTATATCCCTTGAGCATGACTTCCGCTACACTTGCCTGCGTGTAGCAATCCGCGTTTCCAGCCTGTCCCGAAACGCCTTCTTCCTGAGTCAGCAGGCATACCCGAAGATTGAAATCAGCAATGTATCGTGCGATCTGGACGCTTAGCCAGGTACCACCCGCGCCGCGATTGCCGGTAAACACGGCAATCACGAACGGGGAAAGCTGTCTCATGGGGCGAAGCACTGTTCGGGGTACGTCTTCCTTGCTCTTCACCGGTGCAGACCGTTGGGGCAGGATACCGAGCCGTGGCTTGGTGCGTGGCGCTAGTTCAGGAGGTGAAACTTGTGAAGGTGATGAAACCGGTTCTTTGGGCAATTCAATAACTGCTTCTTCCTCCAAAAAGCAAGAAACGCCGGGTTCGGCGTTTGCATCTTGCTCTATGCTGCTTTCCTTTTCAGTCGGAGGTTGCTCCGGCGGTTTCAATAGTCCCATGATCGTATCCGGCACAGTGCGGGAATTATCTGTCACGATCTGAATGTTGTACTTCTCGTAGAGTTTGATTTCCTGCTGCGTCGGTTGCGCTCTTGCAAGCAGTATGGCCGGTATGGTATCGTTCTCCCCCCGCAGGCATTTGAGGAAACGCTTGAGGCCATATCCAATCGAAATATCCTCCCCGAACACTGCATGGGTTGCGTTTGTGCCCGAGAGCGCTGCGATGTACGCCTGTGCGTCTGTGATGTCTTCCCCGGTGAATTCCACGCCTCGCTGTGTCAGTTCGTCAATCAATCGCCGGTTGCCGATTGCGGGCAGGATTTTGATTTGCATGTAGTCACCCCCTATTCGGTAATATTTGTTTCAGGTTCTCCCAGCACAGGAACCATGGCCGCTTCCATTTCAGAAAGCGCTTTAAGCGCCTCACGGAGTTCGTCAGGAAATCCGATGTTCTCGATTTTTTCAAACAGGCTGTCTGCTGCGTCAGGATGATCAAGATCAAACTGTTCTTCGAAAGCCTTTTCCCGGAGTTTGTACCCATACCGGAATGGGACATATGTGTTCACATATTTCTTTCCGGCGACCTCTAACGTTTGTACAAAGGTTTCTCCTATGCATTCTACCTTCAGCTTTGCCATATTGTGCTCCTTATATTATTTAGTAGTAGTTATTCGAGCCCCACTCCATATTTCGTTCAGCGCAGTCCATCGCTTCTCTAATAAACGACGAAAGATAATTGTATTTGAAGCACATATTAAGTTTCAGGAGATGATGGCTTTGAAATTGAATCTGTTAAGCAAGCTATATTGCATGGCTATTACTGCGCTTGTAATAATCGGATGTTCACTTAAATTGTCAGGCGATCAAGGACAAGATATACCCTTAATCTCCCATGCGGAAGAGTTATATGTTCACAATGATTCCGGGAGCTACTTCATACAATTAGAACCTGGTGATGCAAAGATAGGCCATATGACCATCTTTGAATTAATGAATTCAGGAAATCAAAGGACTGATAATAGCGATGAGGATTCTTTGGTCGTAAGCGCATATATTCACAAGTTCACTTATAAAAAATGCGATTTTACAGCTTTTGATATCTATAGAACGGCAAATGATGAACTCTATTATATCTTGAAAGAAACACAGGCATGCCCCCTGAAGCATACGCAACAAGGGTACTTGGAATTTGCCGATGAGTAGGACGCTGGTTCAGGGATAGCGCTCCGCCCTAATTTTTCTGCCGGTATGCTTCCAGAGCTTTCACGATGGTTTCTTCCATTTCACCGGGCGTTACGTCTTGGGAAAAGTACTTTCTAAGCCGATCCGTGCGAATGCTGATTTTCTCCTTTTGCGACTTTTCTTCCCCCATGATTACTTCAATCACTGCAAGTGACAGTTTTCCATCCGCACTGAATTGCTTCAATTTGTCGGCCTGTTTTTGCGAAAGTGAAATGCCTTCCTTTTGCATGAATTCTAATACGCTTGCTTGATCGTTTTCCGGTAAATATGAAATGGACACCGCTGGATTGAATGCCACTTTACCCACGTCTACCATACCTAGAAATGACGGTATGAGATACGTTAGGCGAATGAAACGAGCAATTTGGTTTCTGCTTTCTCCGCTTTCTTCAGCAATGATTATGTCTGAACGTTTATTTGTCCCAAGTTGGGACGCATTATCTTTCATGGGCCGACCTGCTCTGCGCTTAATTGCCTCAAGTTTCATTCTGTATGCGAATGCCTTTTCACTGGGTAACAGCTTTTCCCGTTGACGAAGATTGGAGTCCACCATGAGTATGGTGGCAGTTTCATCGTCCAATTCACGAATGGTAACGGGAACTTCCGCAATACCTGCTATTCTGCAGGCTTCTACACGCCTGTGACCGGAAACAATCTCATATTCCTCGCCATCCGGTCTGACAAGGACCGGCATGAGCACACCATGTTCCTGTACGCTTTGAACCAGTTTGTCCATTTCCTCATCCTGCCTCACATGAAACGGATGCAGTCTAAACCCGTGCAGTTTTTCAAGGGGCAGTTGAACCGGTTGACCGGCCAAAACCGGTTCTTCCATTTCTGACGATTTGAACAAATCGTCTACTGAAGCCAATTTAATGTTTCTAGCACTGCTTTTCATGTTGGAGCACCTCCACGGTTAGCATCTGATACGCGCTTGCTACCTTACCCTTTGGATCATGCATGAAAATGCTCACGCCCTCGGCGCTGCTTTCGGACGCGCGGACTGAATGGGGGATATGCGTGTGAAAGACATTTAGTTTGCTACCATACGCATCTCGAAGTAAATCGCCGATTTCCTTGGCGTAATTCGTGCGATTATCTACCATAGTCATTAAAATGCCCTCAACCGCAAGCTTGGGGTTGATCTTCTGCCGCACCTTATTGACTGTGCGCAGCAGCTGCTCAAGGCCCTTTGCTGAAAGATACTGTGTCTGTACCGGGATAAGCACACTGTCCGCGGCAACCAGAGCGTTGACAATCATGATACCCAGGGACGGCATACAGTCCAGCAGTACGTAATCGTATTCCTCTTTTACGGCGTCCAGATATTGCTTGAGGACCCGTTCGCGGTTCATGGTATTGATGAGGGAAACCTCTGAACCAGATAAATCAATATTGCCGGGCAAAAAGTCGATCCCCTCCGCATGGTGTAATATGCCTTCTTTTGCTTCGAATGGTTCTTCGCTCACGATTCTATCGAGGATTGTTGCAAGAGAAATCGTCAAGTTATCCGGTTTCTCAATGCCAAGACTGATTGAAAGAGAGCCTTGCGGATCGCTGTCTATAAGGAGTACCCGTTTGCCTGCTCTAACGAGTCCAATGCCGAGATTAACAGTGGTGGTGGTTTTCCCAACACCGCCTTTTTGGTTCGTAATTGCGATCACTTTTGCCATATATGACACCTCTTTCTTATTTACGGGCATGGGTAATAAACCTCGGTACCTGCCACTCATTCATGCAGGTACGAGAAGTTTGAGTTTAAATTATTGTGTTGTTTCTATAAGATGAAAAGAGAATGCATCCTCGCGCTATGTGATGTGTAGCACCACAAGTTTCCGGCCAATGTTTTATACATCGACCCACGCCGCCATCTTTGCGGCACGCCACTCGCTCTGGTCGTATTGTGTCTGGCTTAATGCAAGAGGTTATTGCAGTCGGCGTATCACCGTCGCCGTTTCGATCAGATATTTCTCGCTCCTACCTTAGCCTCCCTCAATGTGAGTTGGCTTTTTACGTCAGCCTGCCGCAGGTGATCTTCGCGTATCTATCCCGCTGCTTTCAGTATTCGCTGCTCTGTACATTAGTCAAAAGGATGCTGTGTTTGACTATGCAGTTGCCAAAGAGCCAGCTTGGTATTTGCTCTTGTTCAAGTACGAATAGTGTACTATAATTTAACAAGAGCTATTTATTCGCACAGCGATTGCTGATTGAACCCGTCGTATGTCAAATTCCTTGTCGCTTAGAGTTCTATCCTGAAAAAAGAGCAAATTATTTCTCTGGACCTTTTGCTGCTTATATATCCTGTAATGACAGATGAGACATGATGCTCTGATAGATTGACCGCTTTTGCAAGATCAGCATTGCGCATGCCTTCATCAATCATTGCTTTCTTGATCTTTTTGGATACCGTATCCCACTGATTTTCTTTCATAATCCCGCCTAGATCCCTAATGATTCGGTTATTGCTACACCTTATCAAGACATGATAAAATGTAATGATAGCTAGCGTACGTTTACGCAGGATATTTACTCTATATTAGGATTATATTCTAAATATATTGGGATTGCAATACATATTCTAAATATTATGGGATTATTGGAGGTAGTGCTTTATGCTTAGTGATTCTAAGAATATTGCTGAGAAAATTAAAGCCATTGCTAAGCAGAAAAATATTTCCCTAATGAAAATGTACGAGGACTGTGGAGTCAGTAAAAACGCCTTAACATCGATGAACAATGGCTCCATGCCAAGCGTCACAACCATTGCAAAGTTCGCTGAATACTTGAATATTTCCATTGATTATTTATTATTTGATAACAAGGAAGGCAATCTAGGCCAAACTGGACCCACGTTCTATGATCATAACGGAAGCATAATTAATATGAGTGAGGAAGCTATAGAGTTAGAACGACTTAGGACAAATCAAGCTTTAACTTCCAGAATTGAAGAAATATCCCGAAGAATTGCAATAGAAGAAATTCGAAAGTATGATAGTAAATAGGCTATCCTTCTAGGATAGCCATAAGCTTTAGTAGATATTTGTCTTATATAAATTGTATATCCTGTACAAATCGTGAATTGATTCCACATATTGAGGAAATATTCTGCAAAAATTATCTATATGATTAAACTCAGGTATATCTGAGCAATGCATATTTATTGCAAAGCAATTATCCCATTCCGAAAACAAGTATTGGGGATGGTCGGGAGAGTTGACAAATACAACAGGTTTCATAAACATCCTTCCGCTTAAGGAAGGCCGGCCATATCTTAAACTTACTCAGTATCTCCTTATACATATAAGTGTATCTACCTTATATTCGTAATATTGCCAAAGCATCTAAATAGTATCATAATATATATAAATTAAAAAGGTGTACATACTGTAAGAAGAATATCCCAGATGATAGCAAGTTCTGCTGTTATTATGGGACTTTATTATTAAAGCAACAGCAATGAACAAAAAAGAGGTCCAATGGACAGGGCACCGTAGTCAAGCGCGGCAGGTATTATCATGCTATCGTAAGAAAGTACGGAAATGGCATTATTTGCAAGATGAGCAAGGGGGGGCTTCACGCGCAAATCGGATGCCTACGACCATATCTCCTATTTAGAAAGCGCACTCAATACCATGCAGCTGAGTGAAACAGTTAGAGCACGCCTCTCTAGTAGAGAGGGAGACGATGAAAAAAGATGCCATTCTGCATACGCTTCGTGCGCATAAGACCCACCTGCCAGTTAATTTAAAGTCATCTGACAAAATCCAACTCGCATCCTATTCCTGGCAAAGTGCCTCGGGATTTGCCTCAATCTGCTTTTTATACTAGTCTGGGAGCTAATATGGATCAAATCAAACTATACTTGGGTGTTTGGCTCAATATATGTCACTTATTCTAACCAAGGTACTGTTTTTGAAATTCCGTTGTCTCTTCTTGAACCTATTAGTGTCACTAATAGTAAACTTTCGTCCCCCAAAAGTCCCTCCAATGTCTAATACACATTGGAGGCATACATAACTCTACCCCGCAGGATACCTTCCAAACTATCTTCCCTCCATAAACCATTTCCCCTCCTCGTCAAAGAGAAATACCACTTTACCGCATATCTCGCAGGTATATCGAATACCTGTGCCGCCGGCCTTATAGCTGGCCGCCTTGCGAATGTCCAGCACAGTATCAATACCAAACTTTCGACCGTCCGGCCAGATCACGCCCAAGGGCTTAGTTGTACCATCCTGGCTACAGATGGCGAGAACGCTTACGTACACTTTGTCCGGCACAATAAAGCCTCCTTATGCGAAATATCCAACCGGATGGATTGTATGATCACCTTTTGCGTCGAACTGCCGCAAGGTGGGGTCCGTGGACATAACGGCCCGAGCGATAGAGTAATGCCCGAACCGACGCCGGATATCGTCCACTGCCCTGTCGATCTTTTCAAACCGATCTCGCCTCTTATCATCCTCCAGCAAGGAAAGCTGTACATCTCCGTTTGCGCTGACGAGATCTGCCGCGCGCACGCCTATGCTGCGGAGCGGTTTATCAAAACTGTAGTTTTCCGCAAGCAGCTGCATGGCAGCCGCGCATATCTCATCGGAAATGCAGGTGGATTGTTTTAGACGTATTTGTCTCTCGAAGCTGCACAAACCGTTGTCCCGCACGCTTATCTGTACAGTGCTGCTCTTGAGTCCCTGTTCCCGCAACCGCGCTGCGACGCTCTCGGCAAGGTTATAGAATACAATCTTGGCCTCCTGCAGGTTGCAGATATCCCTGGGGGTGGTTGTGCTGTTTCCCAAACTCTTAATAATTGCTTCGTCCCCAGCTCGGGCCACTGGTGCGGCATCCCATCCGTTTGCGAAGGTATGAAGCACATAACCCCATTTACCAAACCAATCGTGAAGCAACTCCGGATCCGTGTTTGCGATACCGCCGATGGTTGTAATACCGCGACCATACAGCTTTCGCTGAGTGGCTCGGCCAACGTATAGCAGATCTTCCGCTGGTAGAAGCCATACCTTTTGCTGATAGTCCGCCTTGGTGATGACTGTCACCGCGTCCGGCTTTTTCATATCGCTACCCAACTTGGCAAAAATCTTGTTCCAGGACACGCCGACACTAACGGTTACGCCTAGCTCACGTTTAACCCGCCGGCGAATCTGCTGCGCAATACTTTCACTGTCGCCGAACAGGTGCGTGCTCCCCGTAACGTCCAACCAACATTCATCAAGGCCGAAGGGTTCAACTTGGTCGGTGTATTCTGCGAACAAGGCCCGGATCATGCGGCTAAAGCGAAGGTACAAGGAATAATTGGGAGGTAACACAATCAGGCCTGGACATTTCTGCTTTGCCTGCCAGATGACCTCGCCCGTCTTGATGCCGAAGGGCTTGGCCTCTTGGCTCTTAGCTAGCACGATGCCATGGCGAGCTTCGACGTCGCCGCCAACAACGACCGGCTTCCCACGAAGCTCCGGTCGATGCAAAATCTCAATGTTTGCATAGCAGCTATTGATATCCACATGCAATATACTTCGTTCCGTTTGCATATCGTTCGTCCTTAATGATTATATATAGAACTTATGTTCGCATATATAGAGTATGCGCAGCAACCCAAAGAGTCAACCGGGAATTTTTTAGCAGTGTGTGTTCTGTGAAAATCAATGTAATTTAATGTAGAATATGGTATGATAATCTATATTTGTGGCATTAAGAAATGTTCAAGTTTTTAGCATAATCGGAAGCTCGGTGAAGATTCCTTAGGTTAGCATAATGGGTAGTTCAGAAAAGGTCACTTGACAGTAATAATGAGCATTAAATGCGATACATTGTTTGATGAATAATCCTAATCACCCATGAGGTGAGAAATTCGGAGAATGATATGAGTATAAAATACAATCTTGAGGATGTTTTTAAGCTTAGCGGCCTACCGACTGTTACTTTTGTCGAGCCAACGAGGTATAACGAGATATTGATCGCACTAAGGACAGAAGGTCGCGGGGTAATTATTGAGGGGTCTTCTGGAATTGGTAAAACAATGTGTGTTAAACATATACTCAACAAATTGGGCTTGACTGACAAGTGTTATTATCTTACGCCAAGAAATCCTGATGATAATGAGTTAATTAGTGCGTTCACTAGTTGGGATCGCGATAACCTTGGGGTAATTATTATTGATGATTTTCATATGGTGCCACTAGAATGCAAGGTTAAGATAGGAAATTTAATGAAGGTGTTAGCTGACGAGGAAAATACCAAAAGTAAACTAATATTGATTGGTATAAATAGCACCGGAAAATCTATCGTAGACAATATAAATGATTTGCTCACAAGAGTTTCTATCTTTTCTATGGAATCAAATCCAGATGATAAAATATTGGAACTAATTGAAAAAGGAGAGCATGCGCTAAATATAGCCATAACTGATAAGAATGCTATTGTCAAACAATCTTGCGGGAGCTTTTATATCTGTCAAGATATATGCCATAGATTATGTGCACATGCAGGTATATTAGATACCCAATATAGACCAACAAAGGTAAATGAATGCCTTACTGCAATAACTGAGATAATAATATCAAATCTTTCGAAAGTATTTGATGATAAATTAATCGCGTTTGCTCAAGGTAATCGCATTCGTAAAGGTACGCGTCCATATTACAATATTCTGAAATGGTTCTCAGAAAACAACTCTATGACAATTAATCTTTTACAAGAAGCGAAAAAAAGGTCCTTATATTTCGGTGGAATGAAGCAAGTAATAGATAAGGACTACATTACACGATTAATCTCCAAACATAGTTTTTTGGAAAGTTTGTTTTTCTATAATAGAGTTACGAAAGAACTATGCATAGAGGATCCAAAGCTTCTATTCTACTTGAGAAATGTAGATTGGAGGCACTTTGAGGCTCGTGCAGGCTTTGATGAATTAGAAAGTATACTTCCCCCAACTTGTTACGATATTGCTATAAGCTTTACTGGAAAGCAAAGAAACATCGCGAGAATGTTTTATAATTATCTTTCCGAATCATTATCCGTATTTTATGACAATGACCATCAACATGAAATACTTGGACAAGACGCAGACGCATTTCTTATACCAATTTTTGAGACTAACTCAAAGTATGTTCTAGCCTTGTTTAGCGAGGATTACCCCTATCGGTACTGGCCACGTATTGAATTTGACGCTTATAAAAAAAGACTACGTAATAAAGAAGTGTTGCCAATTTACGTTGGTTCTCCTCCGCCCGAACCATCTGGCACAGAGCTTGGATTCCAAGTTATATCAGGTGATATTTTGAAAGATCAGCGCAAATTAAAAAAGCGAATTAAAGATATTAGCGATATTATAATCGAAAAGTTCAAATGAAGATTTTAGATATTTTATCTTACACGAGTTTCGTCAAGAAAATGAACAGAAGCAGCTTTAGGAGCAATAATGACTGAACTTTGATGGCTTTACTCAATGTTTACACCGCAGGATTGCCCATTATCCATAACGAACCAACTTTGCTAGAATACGTAAAGAAAATATGAACAACTCAGCCGTTTGTTTTGTCAGTGATATTTGATTACATTTAGAAAGCTGGAGGCAATGAAATGATATTAACACATGTCTTTTTACAACAATCGAGACAGCAAACATTGTACGAAAGCGCAAGTGATTTTAGACAACGGATTATCAACGAAAATCAAAAAGTATATACAAAGATCGGCAAATTTGATATATTCCTCTCCCATAGTTCATTGGATCATGATGAAGTACTTAACCTCATACAACTATTTAATCTATGCGGTTATTCAGTCTATGTTGATTGGGTATACGATCCTCAGCTCAATCGAAGTGACGTTAGTAAAGAAACCGCCGCAATGATTCGTATAAGAATGGACCAAAGCAAGGGGTTGTCATATCTTGCAACGAGCAATTCATCAAGCTCGAAATGGTGTCCATGGGAGCTTGGCTATTTTGATGGAATGAGCAGAAATTCAAGATGTTGCATTCTTCCTGTGTTAACTTATAATGCTTCGAGCTATGTTGGCCAAGAGTATCTTGGCCTATATCCATATTTAGAGTATTCGAAGTATGCGAACTCAGACAAGTATGATTTTTGGGTATATGAACAGAAAACATCAAAATATGTCGTTCTAAGCTCTTGGCTGAATGGTTTAAATCCTATCGACCATTAACCAAAGCCGTAGCACTTAAGGAATCACATGGTCATTACCCATGAAGTATACGTGAATACAAATGCTGAAAAGAAGAGGGGGGGTAATTATGTTACATAAAACATTCATCTCATATAAGTACAGCGAATCGAGAAAATTGCGAGATCATATTATTGACGCCCTTGGAGATGGTGCAACCTACTATAAAGGGGAAACAAGTGATTCTCCCGACTTAACTGATACCACTACAGCAAATATTAAAAAGAACCTTGCTGATATGATGTATGATACTTCCGTTTTGATTGTAATCATTTCACCAAATATGAATAAGAGCAAATGGATTGATTGGGAAATTCAATATTGTCTGAAAAACATATCAAGAAAAGGACGAACCTCACATACTAATGGTGTCGTTGGAGTTATTATGAAATCCAATGGCGGTTATGATTGGTTTAAGACAACAGTATCACATACTGATGGCTGTAAATCCTCATCGTATGATAAATCCAAAGTATATAATATCATTAATAGTAATCGGTTTAATCAGAATCCAAAGATACATACATGCGATAAATGCAAAACAGTTAATGCTTTAACTGGTTCATACATTGCATATGTAGAAGAAGAGACTTTCTTAGATGATCCTCAAAAATATATTAACAATGCTTATGATAAAAGTGAGAATGACGCTGATGGTTATGACATAACTACGACCACATGAATCTCCACTATGATATGCTTTCTTCAATTCGTTGTAAAATAATGAAAATACCAGTACATGCAATATTGTAAAGGAGTGTTATTAATGGTTACGTACAAACACATTTTTATTGCTCATCGTTGGGATTATTCGGAGGATTATAACAGTATATTGGCCTGCTTGAACAGAAGCAAATATACTATATCTGATTATTCAGATCCACAAAGTAGTCCTCTTAAAAGCAAAGGTAATTATCTTACTCGCAGTATTCATAACCAGATAGATAGGTCAAGCGTCTTGCTAGTTTCAAATCGTCCGGCTACTGGAAATAGTGACTGGGTTAAAGCCGAAGTAGATTATGCAAGAGAAATCGGAACGCCTGTAATAGCAGTTAAATGCACTTATAGCACTGCTGCGTGGATACAGGCATACGGCATTCAAGTTGTAGCTTGCAGAAGAGATAGCTTGGAAAACGCAATAGATGCACTGTAAGTATTGCATAAGGAGATGAAACCATAGTGTCCGATTGTTGTAGTAAACAAGAATTTGTTCGTGATTATTCGGAGGCAGTAAAAAACGCAAGTGCCGCTTTGTTTATTGGCTCTGGTTTATCTCGTGATGCGAATGCATATGATTGGAAAAGCTTACTCAAAGAAGTGGCAAGTGATATAAATCTGGATGTTGACAAGGAAGAACATGATTTAATCTCGCTCGCTCAATATTATGTGAATGGCAAAAAACGAACTAAGATAAATGAAGCAATTTCTAAATGTTTTAAGGATGTTGTTAAGCCAGCAGAAAATCACCTTTTACTTGCCTCTATGCCGATTTTTAGTTATTGGACTACAAATTATGACAAGTTAATAGAAAACGCTTTTATTGAATTAAACATATCAACGATGGTCTTAACAGACGATGATTCTCTCAAAAGATTCACCGATGGCAAAGACGTTATTATACGCAAATTGCATGGTGATGTAGACAATCCATCAGATTGCGTTATTACCAAACATGATTATGAAGAGTTTGCATATAAGCACGAAATACTTTTAGCTCAGTTGAAAGGAGAGATGTGCGCAAAGACGTTTTTATTTCTTGGATATAGCTTCAGTGATACGGACATAAATCATATTTTGACAAGGATACGCCTCTTTTATAAGGGTGAGCCTCCTAAAAGGCATTTTTGCGTAATGAAAGAAGCTTCAGACGGTGATGAATATGGAAAATTTAAACAAGGCCACATAATACGTGACTTAATAGAGTATGGTATCCATACGGTCTTAGTCAAAGATTATTCGGAAATAACAGAAATGCTAAAGGAAATAAGACACTGTATTTATAATAAAAACGTGTACATCAGTGGTGCCTACGAAGAAGATGGTTCAAACATTTCAGAATACGCAAGACGGATTTCAAAGTGGCTAATTTCCGAAGGATATAAGATTTATACTGGTTATGGAAAAAATCTCGGTGCGGATATTGTTTCTGGAGGCTTTGAGGGTTGCACAATAATCGATCAAAGCACGGCCGCAAAGAAATTCAATGAAAATGTGTTCCTATTTCCTTTTCCATACAAGCAGGATATGACAGCAGATGATCGAAAGGCATTTTATACTCAACTTCGAAAGAATGCTCTGCTAAATACCCATATAACGATTGTAATTAACGGAACGAAGAAAGAGAATGCCTCAATAGTAAATTCACCCGGATGTATTGAAGAAGCTCATCTCTCGTTCGAACAAGGAAACCTTGTAATACCGATTGAAGTAACTGGAGGTGCCGCATCTGAGATTTGGAATGAAATAAATAAATCTGGTAACAAATATTCCGCATCATCAGAATTCCAAGCACTTAAAAGCGGATCTACGATTGATGAGGTTATTGATGCCATCAAGAAGATTTTATCACGGAGTTAAATCTTAGAGAAATATTAAGATAATTCCTAATTACTACATAACGCCTGTCGGTTGTTATTGGTCTGTATGATGACGGGAGGTGTCTGTCATGAGCGACTTAGAAACAAGTTTATTAGATTGGGGAGCAAAACAGCCTCTTTGGCAACGTGATCTTTTACGGAGGCTTGCTCAAGGAGAAATATTGTGCACGGCGGATTATCGCGCTTATGCGGACGAGGCGGAACGAATTGAATATACCAAACCAGCTCCATGGTCATGCACTCAGGTGCTACCGGATTCCCCAGAGTTTATACCGCTCGATGCCACCTACCTACAAGCGACAGCATCTGGTAGTCCCCCTGTTATTATCACGAAGGTAACCCATCTTGAAGGTGCTAATGATATTGCGCCCGGAGCAACGTTACCATTTGCCAATGCTGGACTAACAATTATTGCCGGACGGAACGGTAGCGGCAAGTCAGGCTATGTGCGTATTTTGAAGCAAATAGCGGCTTCCAGAGGACCAGAGAAAGTCTTGCCGAATGCCTTTAAACCTGCGGTGGTACCAAAAGCAGTGATAAGCTATCAGTTCGGTGCTTCATCTTTGCAAGACCTGACTTGGCAATCGGACAAGCCTCTGGACGCGAGCCCGTTGCAGAGGGTACGAGTTTTTGATGCGAAATCGGCAGTTACTCAGCTGTCTGCTTCAAATGAAATCGCTTTTGTGCCTCCGGCGCTCCAAGTCCTAGCCGATTTTACCTCTACTCTCAAAGCAATTGGTGACGTAATTGCTGATGATCATCAGCAGGCCGAACTTACTAAACAATCATGGCCAGAGCTCGAAACAGGCATTGGGCTCGAAATATTTGAGCATCTTGGTAAAAAAGCTGGCTTGGATGCTCTCAATCGGCTTGCACAGCTATCGGACGAAGAAAACGAAGAACTCAGTGCAATTCCTGCAAAAATACAGGTTTTAACCGTAAGTGATCCAGCTAAGATGGCAGTACAAGCTCGAAGTCGCGCCGGGCAGCTATCCACCTTAGCGCGTAGTCTCGGCATGATAAGAGCCGGTTTGAGTGATGAACGCGTCAAGGAGTCCATCAACACTCACCAAAGAGTTTTGAAAGCACAGCACGCGGTCGGTGAAGCCAGTAGGCAAATTCAGCAAAGCGTTGTGCTGCCTAAAACCGGTTCTGAAAAATGGCGAACAATGTGGCTTGCCGCAAAAGAATATATCGAAGATACACCAGATCCTGATTTCCCTAATCTTACAAACGGTGCAGTTTGTGCACTCTGTCAGCAACCACTTGAACCTGCCGCTCGTGAACGGTTTAAGTGTTTTGCGGAATTTATGAAGGGAGAAGCACAAACTGAGTTACAAGAAGCCCAGAATGCTAGAAAAGCTAATATTGCTGCACTTAAAGCTATGCCAATTGAAACGGCGGTTAGTCAAGACCTTGTTAATCTGGTCACTACATATAATAGACAGACTGGACAGGCACTACTGCCTTTAATGGCAAGTGCTACTACTCTACGCAACTGGCTTATAACACCGGATACAGATAATCCTCCCGAAGATGCAGCTCAATTAGCAGGCATATTTGAGGCGACAATAGAAGCATTAAATAAATCGGCCATCGATGAAAACACAGCGGCTGAGAAGTATGGCACTTCCGATTCTAATGCCATTGAAGCCAGAAAGCTACATACACGTGAGCAAGAATTAAAACTGCGGCAACAGTTAGTGGCAAATAAGACGGCTATCGAAGCCCAGCATGACCTTATGATTAAGATCAGTTGCCTTCAAGCATCTGCCAAAGTTTGTAATACTACTGCAGCAAGCCGTGAAAACACGAGACTCTCCAAGGAGTATGTCGATAAAGTATGCGCATCATTTGCAAGTGAGGCTAAAACACTTGGCCTTGATCGTGTTCCGGTTGAGTTGGTTTTCGACAAATCCGCTCGTGGTGTTAGCTACATCAAGGTTAGCCTAGCAGGCACCCCGGGTATATCTGTACCGATGGTGCTCAGCGAAGGAGAGCAACGCGTTGCGGCGATTGCTGGATTCTTTGCTGATCTTACGGAATCTGGCGATAAATCCACCCTTGTTTTCGACGATCCCGTATGTAGCCTTGATCAATCCTATCGAGAGGCGGTTGCGCGTCGTCTTCTTCTTGAAGCAGTGAAGCGCCAAGTTCTGGTTTTTTCGCATGACTTTACGTTTGTACAATATCTCTACGAACAGCGGGGTCTGCTTGAAAAATCGGCTGCAGCTATGCAACCTATTGGTACAGTGGCTAATATTGAATATATTCATATTGCTCGTTCACGAAATGGTGCGGGTGAGCTAACCACAGCCGAACAGTGGCGGCATGTTACGATTGGGGAACGGATTAAGCGACTCAATGAACGCATTCAGAATGCTGGTGTATTATACCGCGCACGTGACGATGTGGCATATGAAAAGGAAGCACGGGATATTGTTGGAGCGATACGCGAAACGTGGGAATATTTCGTTGAACAAGAATTACTCGACGGTATAGTTCAACGCCACGAGCGTGCGGTTCAGACGCAACGTCTCAAACGAATCGTGGATGTCAGTGACGCAGATGTTGCTGCCGTCGAAGAAGGCATGAAGATTAGCTCTCGGTGGCTCACCGGACATACGGCACCAGTTAGTGACGGTACTCAAATCATCCCACCTGAGCAAATGACGGCTGAGATGAAAAAGTTTACCGATTTCCGTGATGGTGTACTCAAACGCCGGAAGAGCAAATAGGGATAATTCCGAATTTTTGTTTCTCTTGGTCGCTTGAATTTTTGAATGAGCTATTGGCCGTATTTTATTAAAAAGGTTTTTTGGTAGATTAAGATTATAGATGTGCAATGTCATGCAAATCGATTTTCAGTACTCAGGGACGATTCATTACTGCCTTCATTATTAGCATCATCAGGCAGACTATGAGGTTCCCGATGGAAGCTATAGTTAATCAGACAGCGAAAGCTTCCGTTTATCCATAACTCAAGCGGTTATCCAAATTTCGCATATGTTTAACCAAAGTGGTTATCCGAACTTCGCATTTTGTTTAGCTCAGGAAATACGCATTATCCATATACTTAGATAAACGGCTGTTTATCTAACACTTTTCTAACAAATCGTCAGTTATGTTAGATATCCACATGATATCTATGTGATATCACATAGATATCTTTTGTCGAAAGACGCCCTATTTATCTATATGTTTCAGCAGCAAAGAAGAAATGCATGAGATTATATGAGAATGAATACTTACACTGGAAATCGTGTTTACCAGAAATGGTAACAAGGGTTCGAATCCCTTTCTCTCCGCCAAGAAAAAAGCCCCTATTTTAGGGGCTTTTTTCTTGCTTTGAACATCGCCAAGAACCCACTTGAAAACCCACTAATGGTTCACGCAACCGCATAAAAGCTAGATGTTTAGGGCTTTTTTAACCAGCCAGAAACAGTTTCTTTTTATGCATATACGTAATTGTCAGATGACACGGTAAGAAAAAAGGGCCCGTTTGGGGTAGACCGCGCACTGACCTTGGCCACTCTAGCAATTTCCTGAGGACCCGCCTATCATTTAGTCTTTCAAAGAAAAACGCCTCCGATTAATGAAGGCGTTTTTGTCGCAGTTCCAGTGCATGTCGGACGTGCTTATTCGTGACATTCCTTGTCTCCCTTGAGGCAGCCGCATGCCACCTCACCAATCGCTTTTTCCTTTTTAGCGCTTGCCTCCAAAAAGCGATTTGTTATGCAGATCAGCTTTTCCAACTCCTTCAAGCAACGGGCATGCTTGATTTCGCATCGGAGTTTGCTCGTAACATCGCAGAAGAGCTGCGCCTCGCATTCCGCTACACATGCCTGACTACATATTATCTCTTGTATACATTCCGCCTGCTCGCATACATCGCTTTCACAACTGTAGCGAGGTTGTTGATTGTTATAGGATTGATCGTCCATTTGTTTTATTCTCCCAGCTATGTTTTATGCTATATAATATTATAATAGGGTATGATGTGTGCATTCACTCTGTAAAAAGAGCCCGCGAAATTTCCCAAACTATCGCAGGGTGCTGGTGATCAGATCATACAACACTTCCCGCCTGATAGGGGCAGATAAATTGAGGTTTCGGCGAGGCAGGGTGGGTCCTGTTGCGTAGGGATAAGCTTGCGCCACTGGAGGTCTACAACTACGCTGACGGTGAGCTCTTAAATCTGTTCCGCTGCGTGAAGTATCATCCCGCGAAGTTGCAGCGCGAGCTCTCATGGCGCATCAATTCATGTGAGGCTTTCAACAATTACAGAGTGGGCTCGCCTGGGCTGACGGATATTCAACGTCAGCCCGCTTTTCTTACTTGTTAAGTATTCGTACAGCTGCGACATAAGCAGTTATGGTTGCATCGCAAAGCCGGGCGTAGAGTACGCTATAGCCGACATGGAGCATGTCCACCAGTGCCTGCAGCGCGTTGTGATCGAGCACAAGGGGTTTGCCGACTGATCCGTGTATTCGACAGCCCGGATGCTCTGTTCTATTGCGATTTGCCGTACATTGGATCAGAGGGTCACTACGAAGAGAAGTTCATATGGGCTGATCACATGCGTCTACGTGACGCTCTAAAGGGTATCAAAGGCCACTTCCTGCTTTCGCACAATGATGGGTCTCTTGTTAGGGAACGCTACGAAGGGTTCACCATTGAAGCGGTTTGGCGTGAGAACAATATGGCAAAACGGTATGGGGCGGGCAGGTATGCGGAACTGCTTATACGAAATTACGAATAGGATCGGCAACGACAACACGCTGATCACCGGCGCCGGTGAAACCACTGAAATAGTAGTAGCAAATACGTTATATGCGAATAGGCTGCTGAGAACAAGCACTCCGATGTGTATAAAGACATCGGGGTGCTTCATCGGCAACAATTCGATCAAGGTTCTTTTTAAATTTATACTTCTGCACTATTCGCAGTTGGTTCTCCCGCAATGGAGACATGCCCTATAGATAACTAGCGCGATGATGAGGATCAACAGTATGGCCGCTCCGACGATCACCGCGGCAATCGATGCAAGAAGTGGGGTAGAGAAAAAAGCTCCCAGAATAATCCCGAGAGCTGCAGCAAATAAAAACGCCAGCAAGCAGAGAACACTTGCGGAGCACATGCAGGCAAATCCGCTAATATTCGACTGCTTCCTGCCCGGTATTGGATGCGAACTTCTGGTGCCAGGTATCTGAATACTCATGGTTACACCTCCTTTGTATGATACTTCATTATATGCGTACACGGAAAGAATGTGTGAATTAACCATAAGGTCCTGATGTGGGTGCAATAGAAGCTATTAACACAATTCATTTTTTCACCTAGTAAAATCTCACTACACCCAATATTGGGTTACGACTAATTATTGGTATTTTACGATTATACTATTTTTTTGTAGATGCAACGTTCTTAGTGCTTCGTTAAGAATTTCTCTTGTCTCTATTCGTTTAGCTTGTCTGGCGAAACACATTCTGATATTTCTAGGGCATTAGTTGCGCTTGTTAGTACAAGCAGCTCTCCGGAGTAATCGCATAGCATGAAATCACTCCCAGTTTAGTCTGCCTAGTTAAAAGCCAGAACAGCAAAGCAAATCGTCTGCAAGATTATCAAAAGTGCGCTATATTGTATTAAAATTATAAACTCCAATAAGTTCAGCGAATTTCCTTACAAAATTTTTATGCGCAGATTTGGTGCAATTATTGTACCAATATTTCAAAAATTCTGTTATATTATGGGGCTCACCGAAATCGGAATCATCCAAGCTTGTAATGGCTTGCCAGCCATCTGGCGATTTATCTATTTCATCAAAAATAATCCAAGCCATGGCTTCATTCCTTGGGCGACGTCCATCAACATTACCATTGGGATCTGTAGCAAAGCTAATGGCCTGTTCCTTATAAAAATCGCTTAATGAAGCTATAGAGGGCGTCCCCTTTTTGAGTAATAAGAGATAATTGCTAAAAGCTTGTGCGTAACAAAGCGAGGTAGTTCCCAAGGTAATATTTTTTAAATTAGCATGTTTTCTCCATTTTGCATTCATTTTATTTAATACAAAAAGTGATGCAACCTCACACAATACTTCAGCTATCCATTTAAACTCATTTATTCGCGGATAGCACCGCATTAAAGCATGACTTAGCTCATGTGATAGTTGATAGACTAATCTGTCCCAGCAGCCTGGATGATAATTAACGAAGATTTTGAACTCAAATGGATTACGACATATTTCTGCAAAAGGCGAAGGAGCGTTTTCTGATGGCATACGATGTGAAATAGTCAAATGTATACTATTTAAATACTCTATGTCAAATTGTTCTCTAAAAACCGATATTACTAAATCAATAATACTTAATATTCTATTTTTATCTAATCCATTGCCTTCAAAAGAATCAATTTCTGTTAACCATGTAGGAACAATTTTGGATGAATGTAAACCTTTATATGAACAGTAGCTCATTAATACCTCTCCTTTCGATTCATTGGTACATATAATATCGCTAGTTTTTGATAAATAACCCTTTGGAAATAATGTCTAAGAGCATGACGGGCACTTATAATTGGATTTTCCAGGATCCTCCGCCCGATTTTAACGGTACAGTTTCATTGATTACTAATAAATTGGAGCATACCGAAGGTTATTTCATAGGCGATTCGATATGCACATTCAATAAAAGCATCAGTTTTTTCAATATAGTCATTGCAATTATCAGTAGATATGCTTATGATCTGGGCTTCAGTTGAATTTACAAGCTCGATCAATAATGCTTGCAGTACAGGCAAGTTCCAATAGCTTCCGATCTGAAAGAATATCTGTACTAATTCATTCGTAAGCTCATACATAGCTTGCCTCTGTTTAGAAATGGCAGGCTTTATATTATCCCTGTATGCTTCAATCATTAATTCTAGGTTGTGGATATATTTAAGATAGTTAATTTTCACTCTATGACCAATAAGCTCCCCGAAGTATTCGGAGAATAAATCCCGAAATTGATCGGAAATCTGCACAAGACGAAACTCTATGGAATCTCGTCCGTCTTTACCTCTAATATCGTACATAACTCCAGATATCAGGATCGTTATCCACAGATTGTTATCTACCCAAAGTCTTCGTATATTATTTGAAAGCAGCACTTGGCTGGACAAATTTCTTGTTGGGTAATGCACAATACACATATTATCATCCCTCTAATCAACCTAATGCAATATATGTATTGTTCACATTAATTGTTTCATTATGAGGCAGAAAAATTAAAGTATTGTGATTTGGTTGTCTGACAGGGGACTCAATGCGGCTTCGTCCGTCTATTTACGGAACCGTTGACGGAACCTTCAAAAGTCAGACTTATATGATATTGTGAGAGATTTGTGACATCGAATAATTAAAATGAATATATTATATTGAGCATGGTCATAAGCAGTGCTATGTTCCATGCCGAATACTCTCTCCTCCCTCCTGCTTTAACAAAGCAGGAGGTTTTAATTATAACGGCAATCAGCGTAACTAAAATTGCCGATACTGACGATCCCGGCTTAGTATTTTTCCTGTAAAGAAGATTATTGTTTTGGTTGGGACAACAGCACACCACCCCTCGGGATATCTATAACCTGCAGGATGCCAAGATCGTATTTTACAACCTGGCCGAAAGTGTAGCCGCACGGCTACGGGAGTCCGCTTGTTTTTTATAGAGCGCTTGAGCGGTAGTATTGATTGCGTTGGTATCCATACGTAGGTAATGACATCCGTTCTTTAATGCAAGCGAACAAACTTACTGCAAATGCCACGGCCGGATACGTCCGGATCTACTACCAGTGTGTGGAGTACCATGACCTCAGAGCTGGGAACATTGAATTCCCATTGGCAGTTTACATATTCAGGCTCCTGTTTCTGATTGATTCTAGCCGCCGCGAGTATGCATCCATCTTCTTCAAAGACAAATAGGTCATCTCTGTCCAGAGCATCCAAGGCAGTTTTTCTGTTGGATATATATTTTCTGCCAACCAGTATGGGCCTTTCCTTCCGCCTCAAGCTCTAAGATTATATCGTATATCTTTACGACTTCTGGAATGTCATTTTTGAATACGCCGCCAAAAACCCATTAGGGCCTTTTCGACCCGTTAACGGCAGTTTTATTTAATGCATATTTGGAAATATCAGTTGACACGGCAAAAAAAAGGCCCCAGCTTTGGGCACTTATCATGGCAGCTGATTTGAGCGCATTTCTATGAGAGCAACCCACTGCTATTACTGAATACGACGAACCGCTTGTCAGGAGACTGATTGAAGAAGTCTTTGTTTATGAGGACAAATTCACCGTTGAATTCAAGTCCGGCGTGGTGGTAGATCTGGAAGTATAAGATTGAAAATGCAACAAGGCACATTACGAAATTATCAACGTAGGGTGCCTTGCTTTGTTGTGTTCAAACTTAAAGATAAACTGGTATTTGATGCACTACGGGCTATGCTCATTAGCTTCGCTGTTTCTCATTGACCCCGGTATTGGTTTTACTCTTCAACACCCTAAGATGGTCATTATAATGCCGAAACATCTTTAATAGCGTATATCCAAAGGTATTTGGGTACACATCATGACGGATATGCATAGTATAATAACAGTTATACCCACAAACTATCAGAAAGGAAAGTTAAAATGAACAAATATATTAAAGCCACCAACAATATGGCTAAAGTTGGAGACAATATGAGATACGAGAAGGGTGAAAAGCTTTGCTGCGATAAGCATAAGGAATGCCAGGATAATTCCTTAGAAAAGCATGAAGAAAAACACTGCAAAGACGACTGCTTGAAATTCGAAGGCAGGATCTGCCGTGAGGACAAAGCCCCCGATGAAAAGTGCGGATGCCACAAGGAAGAGCCCGATGAAAAGTGCGGATGCCGCAAGGAAGAGCCCGATGAAAAGTGCGGATGCCACAAGGAAGAGCCCAATGAAAAGGTGTCCTGCTGCAGGTGCAACTCCGAAGAGAACTGCGAGAATCTTAGGATAGCACATGCCACGGGTCAGCAGGTGTCAATCGTACTCAAAAGCGGCAGCGTGTTGGAGGGCTGCATTGTTGAAAAATTGTTCCCGACCTCCTTCAGGGTGTGGCTGGAGCCGGCCGAACCGGTGGAGCCGGGCGAGGACATCGACAAGGCGATAGTGGCCATACACGCCGTCGATTTTATCCTTTTCAGCCCAGAGGGTCCCGAACAGGATTTCACTCCGTTCTTCGACGAGCCGAACGACCGTTGCCTAGAAGGCATCCGGGAGGCACTGGGATTTGCCTTGGAAACCAACCAGTCCGTGAACGTCAACTTGAACATTGAAACGGAAGAGCCCACAAGAGACGAAGGAATCATCAAGAGGGTAGGCTGTGAAACCTTTACGATTCTTTCAGAAGAGACAAATACGAGAGTCACGTATGACATCGAGAGACTCGAATACGTCGAATACTCGTGATAGGCGGCTCTCCGCATAATTGAAAAAAGCGCTCTCCGCTCTCTATGCGTCATTCCATAGGAATGACGCCTCTTTGTGCATTTTGGGGATGCGCGGGTGCATGTATTTAAACGAGCGGGTCAAGGCCCCGCCCGTACCTAAGCGTCATTCCGATAGAATGATGCCACCCCTCCGAGCAGGAACGGCAGCTTCGCAAGGGCCGCAGTGGGAGGCTGCGTTTGCATAGCAAATGCGGGAACCACGGTAAAGCGGGATAAAGCCTTGGAGATGGATCAACCACCAGTTTACTGCTATAGTTGTAATACAGCATAGAAGCACTATCTCCTATTAATCATCTTGAGTTACCTGTATTTACTGCCTACGTCAAACCCGCTCTCTCAACCCCGACAAATCCGGAAAACATCCAACCTGCTCTCTCGTTAGCACCCCACATCTAATCTGCTCTGTACCAAAGACCGACATCCAATCTACTCTGTACGCTTCAAAATCAATCCTTACGGACTTATTCCCTCGGGACGATAGAACCGCAGCCTTGAGGACCATGCTTCCAACGCCGAAAGTCCGAAAAAGCTTAATTTACTGGGCGCACCCACCATTATTGGGTATTTAAGGATGTGAACTGTATACTAGAAAGAACCTGTGAAGTTCGAATCGAATGAATTGCGAACCACTCTTATTGCAACAACCGCCTAAAAGCCTCGTCGATCATCGCAGCAGCACGCTGCTGATCGCCATCCATTTCGTGCCCGTATACCCCGTCTGTATCCATATCTCTGCTATGCCCTACGATCATTTTCTTGAGAGCATCCGGCATGTCCTTATTTATAGAAACAAATGTATGACGAAGTTCGTAGGGAGTCATATCGTCTATGCCGTTATGCGCACGATACGAGGCCCAGCGCTTTTCCAGCGTCTTGGTTTTAGCCGGGCTGCCGTCCGGTGCTGGGAAGGCATACTGAGATACAAGGCCAGCTCGTCTAAGCATTGCTTGCTGATCGGCCCATGCTTGCCTTGCTAAAGCAGGAAGGATGATCGTCTTTGTTGATGAAAACAGGGTCTTCAGGCTCTTAGGCTGCACTACACTCTTCTTGGGGGCAGGTGCATTACGCGGAATAGGCAATATCTCCGGGTGCAAGTCCGTGAATTTTAGGCCGCGGCAGTATTTTAAGAACGCCATCATGCAATTACGGATGTTCGTGATCCACTTCTTGCTCTTCCCCGCCTTATACGCAACCGCTATGACGTCTTTTAGGTCTTGTTCATTTACGCGACCGATACGCTTTGTTCCGAAGGCTGGTTTGACCCACGCATTTCCTATCGTTTCGTATTGCCTCCAATGCCCCTCTGATGTGGTTTCCTTAAGACTGCTGATCCATTGGTCAAAGAGCATATCAAGAACTACGCCACTATTGCCGAATGGGGCGACGACCTGAAAGGCCGCCCGATCCGTGTAATTATTGAGCAAGAAACATACAATGGCAAGACCAATGCAAAGGTCAAGTTCCAGAACGAGACGAAGCATAAGCCTTTTTGGCAGAGAGAGGGGCTTGAAATGCCCAACTGTGTCAAGGAAGCGGTCAAAGACTACCGCAGCAAGATGGATGTTATTGGCGCCTTTCTGGATGATTGCTGCACAATAGGCCCCGGAAGCGAAACAACCGCGTCCTGTTCAAGGCATACCTCCAGTGGGCTAAGGCGAACAACGAGTACGAAATGACCAGTACCAAGTTCGGCGTAGAGCTATCCAAGCGGTTTGAGAAGATCAAAGAGGGTGGTTTTATGCGTTATGCTGGCATTCGTTTGCTTGGAGACCGCAGGCCATATCAGGTGACAATCGGTTGCAGGGGCGTGGAGGGTTAGGAGGCTTAAGGGCCGTTTCCTATACTTTATATATATATTTCTTTTAATTTATACATAAAAGGATAAGAAAAAACCCTCCAACCCTCCAAACCCTCCAGAAAGGACTTCTTATGGATTTTGCCGGTGAGATTATTGTACTTGCAACCAGAAAAGCATGGCGGATGCGCTTTATAATGAACTGGGATGAAACAGCAACGCCACCCGCTGTCTACATCAGAGATGCAGAGCCCGCAAGATGCAGAAGCATCTGGTGGTGCGAGTGGCGTAAAGGATCTGCCGCCCGAAGGGCCAGAGGATTAGGCTGGAGCCATTACTCTTACAGATCCACTCGTGAGATCCGCCGCCCGAAGGGCCAGAGATTTAGGCGCGAACGCCATTACTCTTACGGATCTCAATATCAGCGTATCACATTATTTTACAGCGTCAAGGGTCTATCGACAAAGCGCGTGCAAATCCGGGATTATTGTTAAACCAGTCACGTGCAATTGGGTTTGATACGACAGAGGAAAAATTTCTGCTTTGCAGATGCGCAACGGCAGAGCACATCAAGGTGTGAAGCAGGCGAGAGTTTTGCAGTGTAGGACTGACAAAGACACCTTGAAAATCCGCCAAATTTTCCGCTACGGTTGGAAATGCAACTTCGGCAAGGACATTACCTTGAGAGTCTTCTACGTATACACGTTCTTGTTCAACTTGGATTTCCACTGTCTCACCTCGAGGAAAGTATATCATAAAAAACGACTTGAACAAACATTTACATGTTAGGGGGTATCGGATGAATACAAAGGACTATCTGCGCCAAATTCGCTATACGGACAAGCGCATACATGATAAGCTCGAAGAAGTTGAGCAGCTGCGGAGCCTGGCAGAGCGCACAACAACTGTACTAACCGGCATGCCACGAAGCCACGGTGAGCAGGACAGATATAATACCATCTTTGCACGCATATGGGCGCTCGAAGAAGAGATCAATGGTGAAATAGATCGGCTTGTAGATTTGAAAACCGAAGTGCGGCGCAGGATCGAGGCGATACCCGACGAGCGGTATAAGACGATATTGTCGGCAAAGTATCTCTGTTACCAGACGTGGGAGCAGATTGCGGATGGAATGGGCTTTCAGGACGTGCGGAATGTGTATTACCTGCACGGCCGAGCATTGTGGGCATTTCAAAATACCGCGTGACTATTCATTGTTTTTCATGTATTGACGGTGATATAGTGTAATCAGTAAAAATAATTTGGCCTCCCATAAGGCACCCGATGGCTGCACTTTGGTGAGGTGACTTCGGGTGCCGTTGATTTTCGGCTTGGCGGATCATTTCCATTACCAACGATGATGGTGACGGTGATGGCGACGACGACGACGCTCGCTGGTATCAAAACCGAAGGGGCTAAAAAAGGGGCTAAAGAAGCGCGGTCCAAAAAACCTTGGCATAGAATCACCTCCTACATAATCGAATATATACTATACTATTCAAACAGAATAGGCATTGTGAATGGTATACGGTGCGCCTTTCGGGGCGCTTTTGTTATGCCTTTAGGTGTGTAGACCGTAAGGTCTGGGGAATATGCGCTATATCAGGGTGGGGGTTGGCGCAACCAAACGCACGGAGGAAATCGCAATGCCAGCACGCGCACTCCATTTCTGTAATCACCTAGGCTGCTCCAAGCTTGTGACTGACACCTATTGCATCGAGCATGCTGCGCTGCATACCAAGCAGCAGGACAAGAACCGAGGTACAGCGTCTGAGCGTGGATACGGTTGGCGTTGGCAGCAGTATTCCAAAGCTTTCCTACGCAAGCCTGAGAACCAGATATACAAGCTGCATCTGCCCGGTTGTACTATATTGGCCCAGTGTGTGGATCATATTGATCCACCGGAGGGACCAGACAATCCGCGTTTCTGGGAGAAGACCAACCACCAAGCATCATGCATTCACTGCAACAGCGTCAAAGGACATCGCAAACTAAAGGGCAAGTTCGAGCTTGGGGGCAAGGGGGTATAATCCTCTGGGTTACGAAGAGCGACAACGCCGGCGCCGGAGAGAGCAACCATTACGACGCCGAGGATGCTTGCGGCATCACCCGTCTTCGGGGGATCCACGACGATGTTATCGGGAACGGTCACGTACGCGGTCCAGGGCTCTATGTCCACAGTCGCACTGATGGTATCGGCGGATACGAGATCTTCAAAGAAGGAGTCGCGCAGGTAGTTGCCAATGAGGAAGTAGTCGAGGCCGAACACGTCGACGACCACGTCTTCATAGATGTCCATGAAATCTTCGATGTCATCTTCATCCGTGTTGATGACTGCGCCTTCCACGATGCCCAGCTCGTTTTTGGTGTTCACGCCCAGAGGAGTTGCTTGGTCTTCATCTTCGCCTGTAGCTACATCGAGGTCGATGGCCATACCAGTGGTGGCATTATCATCATCGACGAAGAGATAGATACCAACGATCTCGTTATCAGAATCTGCGTCGGTATTATCTATGTAGGCGATGAGGTAGTAACCGTCGTCGTTACCGACACCATGCTTGTAGATGTCATATACATCACCATCGAGGGTAACAGTGAGAATCTCACTGCCCCAAAGCCCCTGGGCAGCGTCAAAGCCGTCCAAGCCATCGCCATCAACCAGCGACACTGTGATGGAAGCCTCATCGCCGGTGGCCTTGGCAAATACAAGGCACATCCCCGGTTGCAGCAGCAATATACCCATTTGCGGATGCAATCGTAGCGGGCAAAAGATTAAACTGTGTGGTGTCCGTTATAATAATATCATCCGGATAAGCATCTGCCTGACACCGATCGTACAATTCCTGCGCCTTGTCAAACCACGACCTGCAGGCTTCTACCTCTCCCATATCGAGCAGCGCCCAGCCATACCCCATAGCAAGCACAGGACTCCTGTCAACAATGGCCGCAGGCAGTTTTTTTGCCATGTCGAGCCAAGATGCAGACTGAAGCTGAATGTCCATTTCAAACCATTTGCACTCTATCAATGCCGCCGCATTGCCAAAGGCATTTGCCGTTATAAAGTGATGAATGGCCTCTTGCTCACGCCCATTTGATTTGAACCATAGTCCCGCACGAAGGTGGAGCTTTTCTAACTCGCTCTTTGACTGATGTTCTAGGCGTTGTCTGAGAAGATCTCTAAAAAGATGATGATATCGATACCATTGATGCGATAAATCCATGGAGATTATAAAACTGTTCGTCTTCACAAGTCTCTCAATGATGGTGCTGCTGGTGCCAGCTTCGAGCTGGAGCATATCATCACATAGGTCACCTGAAAAAGACTCCAGCATGGAAGTAGAAAGCAAAAACGCCTTAATATCCGGAGAATGGCGCGCAAGTACCTCCTCCATCAGGTAGTCCATAATATAATAATTGCTTGCTGTAAACGTTTCGATAAAAATATCTATATCATCAAGTCCTTGCATGGATAGCGCCGTCATCTGAAGACCCGCAATCCATCCCTCCGTCCGATTGATGAGGTGCTGCAATTGCGCCTCTTCTAATGTTAAATGAAGCTGCTTAGAAAAATACGCTTTCACTTCTTCCTGTGTGAATCTGAGCTTTGAAATTCTTAACTCAAATAGCCTCTTGCTTGCCCGCATCTTTGCCAAGGGAAATGGAGGGTCTTCTCTGGTAATCAATACCAACTGCATCGATGGTGGAAAGTGTTCGAGAATTGTCCTGAGCACTTGGTGAATCTGTTCATTTTGGATGACATGATAATCATCTAATACCAAAACAAACGGAGATGTAATAGTATGTAACTGATTAATCAATGCTTTTAATAATGCTTCAAACCCAATTGATTGAAAAGCTTCGAGCAACTGCTCCAGTGCCTCAGATACACGCTTATCAATCTGCTTAATACCAGCCGCAAGGTATGAAAAAAACTGCATCAAATCATTATCCCAATCGTCTAGGCTGTACCAGCAGTGTGCCCGGTTCTGTTCCGATAACCAGGCACTGACAATGGTAGATTTTCCTGATCCAGCCTGTGCAGATACTAGAATAACACTTGCCCAGTTGCTTTCTTTAAGCAGTTCTTTTCTATATATCATGTTGATGGGCAACTGAGGCTTTTGTAGTTTTGTGTTCAATACGGGAAATATCATACATCCTCCCTACTACCAAATCGATAGTTTGTCACAGAGATAAGATTATAAGGTTCTTTGTGAAAATATAAAGTGTCTATAAAAGGATGATTATAGAAAAAGAATATTGCAGAATGGGTTAGAAAGCAAATGTATCTTAGTATTGAGATACATTTCCAGCCTCGCCGAAGCATTGCTTGCTGATCAGCCCACGCCTGTCTTGCGAAAGCGGGAAGAATGAATGAACGTATCGCATTAGCATTTTTACCCTGGGTATGCTTATTGAAGATATTGATATCTGCTCTAATTCATACCCGATCACCCTTACACCCCCCTCTGATCACAGTAATGAGGCGCCAGAGCGATTAATATGAGTTGCCAATTATGTTTACCTCAGGAAATACGCATTATCCATATGATGCGTCCAAGTGCTACTGGGCGTACTTGTATAAGTCAAGTAATTCGTTAGGGTAAAAATTGGGTCCAAGCATGGTAGCCAACAAAATCCTTGGCGGATTGTTAATGCCTTCACTGCTTTGCTCTTTACTTTAGATGAGAGCCATTATATTTCAATTGCGTTCTGAACATAATAAGAACAGCGCAGGATCATTTTATTGGCCAGTAAACAGAAAGGTCAATTACCTGCCATGAGAGCCTGCCAGACGGCAGGCTCTCAGTTATTATGGCAAAGCGGCTACCTAGACTGATTTTGAATGTCGGTTAGCTCTTTTTTGCATTTAATTAGTTTTATCTGTCTCAGCTACAACTTCATATCAGTTGAAGTCCACGTATATCTCGTTGCTGTTGGTTTCGTAGTTGACGCGCCAGTATGTGGTTGACAGCGTGATGTTGAAGGTGCTGCACAACGACTCCACATCCGCAATCAGCTGGTCGTTGGCGGCTTTCTTCGCAGCCGTTGAGCTTTCGGAACCGAGAGAGCCGCATTCGCTGACAGCTTTGTTATACAATGCCCAGACTTCACCGTCTTCCAGATACTGCCGGTACCCGGACGGTATAACGGTGGTGGGGACCGGCGTCACGTTTGAGCTGTCGCTGGTGGATGCACTCGGCAGCGTCAATCCGTCCTGCAGTGTATTGAGGCTGCCTGCCGACAGCGATCCGGAGCCCGAATCGGTTTGTGGGGTTGCTGGATCCGGCGTCGGCGTTGGTGTTGGCGTTGGTGTTGGCGTTGGTGTTGGCGTACGCTTCGACGCCACGTATATAGGCAGCTTTGCATCTGCATCCATCTCGGCTTTCATTTTGGCCAGCGCCTTTTCCGCCTGGCTCTGGATCACGGGGGCCCGCATACTCTCCCAGCGCGCTTCAGCCGCCAAGGCGGTGTAGTCTTTATATTGGTCAACGTCCACGCCGTATATCTGCTTAATCAGCTCCACACGGGCTTTCTGATCTGTCAGTACAAAGTTCCAATTGAATATGCCGTAGTTGTATTTGCCGCTCATCGAATACATGCCGATGCTGTCGGGGTCAACGTTGTAAGCAAAGGCCGCCAGCGCTGCCGTCTGCGCCAGCGTGGTGTTGGTATACAGGTTGCCGTCGAATGCGTCCAGCATGCTGGGGATGCTTGTTAGCAGCCCGTTCTGTTTGATCTTATTGAATATAGCGATGAGCATTTTCTTCTGCCGATTGATGCGGTTCAGGTCGCCCGCGTTTGAGATGCCCTTGCGCACGCGCAGGTAGTCCAGCACGGCCTGGCCGTCCAAGTCCTGTACGCCTTCCGTATATGAGCGGCCCTGCATTTTAAAGTCAATCTCTACGTCAAAGCCCTGCACGCCGCCAACGGCATCCACCAGCCCCTTCACGGCGTTCATGTCTACCGCGTAATAATACCGCACCGGTATGCCGCCCAGCATCCAGCTTGCCGCTTCGCAGACTTTCTTGAATCCGCTCATGGAATAGTTATTGTCCTCCGTGGGCCAGCCGCCGCCGCAGTCGATGGACGCGTTCAGCTTATATATGCCGTCCACACCGGGAACGTTGGCATAGGTGTCGCGTGGGAGCGATATCATGTTGACCGCGCCCGTCGCCTTGTTAACGGACAGCACGATCATCACGTCGGAATGGAACGCTTTCTTGCCGCCCCACGTGTCGCGTTCCACCGAATGGTCCACGCCAATTAGCAGGATGTTGATGGTATCCTTTAAAAAGCTGGTGTCAGACTGCGCCAGCAGCGCTTCATACGGATCGAGGGTGGGGCCGGGCGTTGCCGAACCCGTCAGATTGTCGGTGGCAACTGGCGCCACAGTCTGGGTCGGCGGCGCGGCGATCTGGTCCGCCACTTTGTTGAACTGCGCCATCGGATCGTTCCAGATGGAATATGCGTATGCGCCTACACCGACAAGTATCAGCACCAGTGCGCCCACAATGCTTAAGATGATGATTTTTTTATTGCTCCAGCCCTTTTTTTTGCGGGGCGGGATGCCGTCTTCCTCAAGCTGATCCTGATCGCTCACGTCGTTATCCGAATCCCCTCCGGGGATGTCTGTGTGTTGATCCTGCGCGGTATCCAGCGCCTGATAGTCATTTCCCCTGAACTTTTTTTTCATTTGTCCATCGCTCTTTCTCTCAGTGTTTAATGATTAATCCGGACAGACGTCGCGGTTAATGTCATACAAACGCTATTATAATATAATACAGGCATTGACAGAGTACTAATACTTTTGTTCTCTTTCAACATAAAAGTTTACACTTTCATTATTATTTGAAGGCTGGGATCAGACCATATTGCAGGCCTTGATATATAAGATCATCAATAGTACTGAACAACAGATTGTTGACATAATTTCGGGCGAATATCAGAAATGGATTGAAGACTATGATGTATTTATGAAACAGGTGTACCAGTTATCGGATGAAATTACATATGGGATACTCCGGCAATTTCCAGCCAGTTCAGAGTACTAGGAAATATCTGCAAGGATTTTCAATCCCAGATATATTAGGTAATTTGACGATGCGCAACCCCGGCACATCACGGTGCCGGGGCTATCAATGCGGCCGGCCCCCGCGCGGTCCGCTCATCTATATCATCTCAAATGCCTATCCCCTTTTGTTCTGAGCCACAATGATGCCCGAAAGGGCAATCACCGTGATGCCATAAATCAGCAACTCGACATGGAAAAAGGATTTGCCGAAAAATGTCGGGTTGAATTGATCCAGCACCAAAAACGTCAGGGTTACCAACGAAAGAATAATGCAAATATGCGGTAACAGCTTTTTTATCATTTGCGTTCTCCTTTATTTATCAGCGATATAGAGTATATCTGTCGTACTTCTTCCACCGTTATACGGCTGGTTCACCACATTACCCATAAATGCCATTTCTGATGACTGCCCCCCATCCAGATTGAATGCGGCTGTACACCCAAGGTCGTAGAAAAGCTGCGACATCTCCGTAAAGGTCATTCCGTCCGAATATCCCGGTTGTCTTCCGTCCACAACCAGGAAGCAGTAATGACCAGGCTCATAATACCCGACCGCTGTTCTGGGGTTTTCCTTAAGTAAAGTACTGTTGAATTCCGTCATCGGCTGTCCGTCCTTAAGCAGCATCGGGCCAAAAGTCCATACCTGCCATGCGCCATTGGCTTTAATTGCATCCATGTCAAGTTGATCGGCTGAATAGGTTTGCATGCTGCCGTCGTAATTCATCACCAACGCATCCGCATAAATCTGATCCCGATAAAGCTGACCGTTGCGCACCACGGGGCCGTCATTGTCCGCGCAATGGTCCCCATTGATGGCCAGAATCGCATTATTTTCCTTTGCGACGACATTCGTAAATTCACGGGCGCCCATCACATCGGGCTGTTTTGCGAATGCGGTCTTAAAATATTGAATATCTGCAACATAGATGTCCGCAAGATAATATGTCACGCTGTCTTTTTGCACCTTATTGATGCTCACATTGATATTTGCATCCTTATATGAAGTCTCGGTTTTCTCCACATTGCCGCTGGTAAACTTGTCTGCAAACTTAACACGCCATGAGGCCGCATCAACAGAATCTGTGGGCTGTGGGGTACCTTGAGCTGTCTGTGCTGTGCTGCCAGTTGCGTCGTCCTTACCGTTGGGCATTTGGTCTTGAGCTGTCTGCGCTGTGCTGTTAGATGCACCATCCTTGCCGGCGGGCATCTGAGCGCCTGTATGACCGGACGGGGTCGGCAAATTGCTCCCAATTAGTTTGGGTTGCACGACGTAATTGAATATATAGAATACGAGCATTATCAGCGCCGCAATTAAAACATCGACGACAATAAAAGCCACGATATGAGTTCTGCGCTTAGACTTAGTCTTACGGCCCCCACCGTGACTACTTCTGTTATTGTTTGCGTTAGCGGAAACCCTGTTGATTCTGCTATCGGGTTCATCAAAAGAATTGTTGAAACCCGACCCTTCATTATAATAACGTGGTTCTCTTCCTTGATCTTTGTTCATATCTATCCATCCATATATTAAATTCTAAATTTGTTCTAAGCACGCAGCACTAATGCCGCACAATAAGTACACCTTCCAAAGCGTTGGTTGACCAGTAACTAAGATAACTTATAATCCGTCTGACTTTCTTTCGTTTGATAGGGAGCAATCGTAGCAGTCTGGGCCTCGTGCTCTTAACTTATTTACGACCGATTTAATTACTGTTATGACAACCGGCAGCAAGGAAATAATAATGATCACTGCAAGTGCCATGGGAAAATTATCTTTGACTACAGGAAGAGCCCCAAAATAGAACCCGCCAAGGCAAAGAATCAGAACCCAACTCAATCCACCTATAAGGTTATATAAGATAAACTGACCATATTCCATTTTTCCGATACCAGCAACGAATGGCGCAAACGTTCTTAGTATTGGAATAAATCGTGTAATTATGATTGTCTTTCTGCCGTGTCTTTGATAGAAATCTTCTGCTCTTTTTAAGAACTTTTCATTGAAAAAGATTGACTTATCTTTACTGAAAAGCTTTTTCCCTAAAACGCGACCGATGCAATAATTTGCCGTATCACCAGATACCGCCGCGAATCCGGCAATGGGAATAATAATTTCAAGTTTCATAATACTTGTGGCTGCCAATAGACCTATTGTAAAAAGCAACGAATCTCCTGGTAAGAACGGCGTTACAACCAACCCCGTCTCACAGAAAACAACAACGAATATAATTATATAGCAGGCGATGCTATTACTCTGTGCAAGAGTTTCTAGGTAGTCACCAATATTAAATAAAATATCGAATATGCTTTTAAGCTCCATTGTATCCTGCCCTGTTTTTAGTTATTATCTCAGCTTTTCATGGACGGAGTTCTCCGCCGTCGGATTTGCAGCGGCATGGTTAAAAACGATCTTTTTCTGCACCAAATAGTTCACGGTAAATAGCAAAGTATCAAGAATAGCTTTTGCGAAAATACTGTTTATTGCAAGGGAAGACAATAAGCCGGTCCCCAATGCACCAGCTGCCATGGAAAATCCGGCAAGTAAAGCATAGGCCATTGCACTTTTTGCAGAAGGTCTCGCCTGAAACACCATACGACGGTTCATCTGGTAATTCACGCAGGCACTGAATACTCTTGCAATAGCATAGCTCCATGCAGGCAGGAATATTTTGATCAATAGGCAATAAAGGCCGTAATCCAGTATGGCACACATAAGCGATATGAACGTATACCTGAACAACTGAACAAATACGCGCAATCCATCTCTGAGGGGGTGAAAATGAGAGGTACGGTTGCCGTCAAGGTATATCGTCTGAATAGGTATCTCAACTAAGAAAATATCCCATTTTTTAAACGCCAGCAACATATTCATCTCGTATTCGTACCGATCTCCTACGACTGTCAACATCTTCTCAATCAGATTTGCCGGAATACCTCTCAGCCCCGTCTGCGTATCTGATATATTCAGTCCTGTGAGCAGACGGAAAACCGAGCGGGTTACAGTATTACCGAAGCGAGACCGAAACGGCATTTGCGAGACGTCCCTCACACCAAGAAGAGCCACGTCGGTATACTGTCCCAATGCCGAAGCGATCATCAGAATATCTTCCACGCTGTGCTGTCCATCCGCGTCCGCCGTAACGACATGCGAATTCTCTCCGCTTTTGTGCAAAAATTCGAATGCGGTCTTTAAGGCAGCACCCTTCCCGCGGTTTTGTGCATGGTGGAGCACGACGGCTCCCATGTCCTCGACAGCTTGGAATATTTCGGTATATGCGTCGCCACTCCCGTCGTCTACAACCAATACTGGTATTCTGCCGATCAATGCTTGAACCAATGTTTCTATTTTTTTATCCGGTTCGTACGCGGGAATGACGACCGTTGTCTTTTGCATAACATCCTCCTTCGCCACGTGATTATTGTAGGCTCGGAGGATTAGAGGAACATGAGAAGATGATAAGAACACAACTACAAAGGTGTCACGTCCAGTTTGGCCCATGGTAAGCGAAAACCTGCCACGGGTCGAATCATCAGTTTGATACTAAATCTTATTCGGGATTCAAAGCATTGCTCTGGTTGGGGAACAGGACGGTAATACACGTGCCTTGGTTGGGGGAGCTTTTTGCGCTAATTTGTGCGCCGTGTATATCGGCAATAGCTGAAGCAATGGACATTCCCAACCCCGCGCTCCCGTCTATGCGGCTCCTTGCTTTATCCGCACGATAAAATCGCTCAAATATATGTTCCAGTTGCTCAGGCTCCATGCCTATCCCGGTATCCGTAACTGAAAGCTTGACTCCGCCTTCAGCTTTATTTACAGAAAGCGTTATACTGCCTCCCTGTGGTGTAAATTTTCTACTGTTGTCCATCACCGCAAGAAGAAGTTGCTTAATCATTGTCCTGTCGCCGAATACCGTAATATCAGGTTCTGCTTCAACAAAATAATGATGTCCATCGTCCAATGAGGATTGTTCCGCGATAAGTTCTCGTATTAAGATTTCAGCCTGAAAAGGAGCCTTGTTTACGTCAAGTTTTTCCCGCTCGCCTCGGGCCAGAAACAGAAGATTCTCGACAAGCTTGTGCATGTACTCCGTCTGCTTGGAAATCACAGCGATTCCTTCCTGCAAGACTTTTTTATCGTCTTTCCCCCAGCGCTGCATAATGTCCGTATAACCGCGAATAACGGCTAGGGGTGTGCGCAATTCATGTGAGGCATCAGCCGTAAACCGGCTTTGCTGGTTGAATGCGTCTTCAACACGCGCCAGCATTCTATTGATCGTCATTGCAAGCCGCCTGAGTTCATCGTCCGGCTCGGGCTCCGGCAGACGCTTTTTTAAGTGACAGCTGTCAATCTTGCCCGCTTCAGTAATCATGCTGTCTATGGGCGCAAGCATCTTTCGGCTGACATAGCGACCCACAAATGCAGCGGCCACAATGCCTATGCCGTTTGCGCCAAGCAGCAATAGACTTAGCAGTTTGATATAACTGACTTCATTTACCGGATTACTTACTAAAAGGATGGATCCACGATGCGTGTCTCCATCATAAAGACTGCTTCGATAGCTCATGAGAATTCCATACTTTTTTGTATAAACGGTGTATACTTTGTCCAATTCATGGGGTAGCTCCGATTCTTCCATAGGAAAGTTATACAGTTTATTTACAATGACGCCTTCTGAGGAGTAAACGATCATGTTTAGGTTCAGGTCATATGCCTGCTCCATCAAAAGGTTAGGATCCGTAATGGAATCATCCTCTGCAAGTTCCTCCAGGATATGATTCCCTACGATGGACATTGTGTGATGCAGATACTCGCGTTTATCGCCAAATAGTGTCTGACAGGTGCAGAATAACACTCCTACGCTGAGCAGGAAGAATATGATTCCGAAAAGTGCTGCATATAAAAGCGACAGCTTATTTGAAAGCTTTTGGTGCTTCATTTTGTTCCTCTCAAAACGTAGCCAATACCACGGATCGTTTCGATATGCTGGTGTGAAAAACATTTGTTTACCTTTACGCGGACATACCTCACATATACATCCACGATATTGCTGTCGCCGAAGTACTCATACCCCCATACCTCTTTTAGCAGTTGTTCTCTGGTCAGGACAATATCATGGTTGCGCATGAAATAGGCCAACAGATCGTATTCCTTATTGGTCAACTGCAATTCCACACCACCACGCGCGATGCGGTGAGATAAAGGAGAATGGATCAGGTCGCACACCCTCATTTCCGGCGGCATTTGTTCCGAACGTGTAAGTACGCGGATGCGTGCAAGAAGTTCTTCGATATGGAAAGGTTTTGTTATGTAGTCATTTGCTCCTGTATCAAGCCATGTTACCTTATCCATTACCGCATCCCGGGCCGTGAGTAATATGACAGGAACAGGTTTAACCTGCCGCAATCGGCGCAGCACTTCAATGCCGTTTAGGCCGGGCAGCATTACGTCAAGCAGTATAATGCCGTACTCCCGCTCAAGCGCCATGTTGAGGCCGTCGCATCCATTATACGCACATTCCGTCTCATAACCTTCATGCTGAAGCTCCAATTCAAGGAAACGAACGATATCCTTTTCATCTTCAATGATGAGAATGCGCATGGCCAAGCTCCCTCCATTTCGCCTCATTATATCGCATGCACCTTCTCCGATTCCATCCGGGCACGCATTTATAATCGAATTCTAATCTCCCACTCATGGCACTACAAGCGCTGGGGGCTATAATTCAGGCAATTCGGGAAACAAAGGAGCCCTCAAATGCTAAGGAAACCAAATAGTGCAACAATACGCCATTGCATATCTGGCTCAAGTATTTATTCACACCATTTAACGCATTCAGTTTTGCAATCGGCTTCAGCTTGGCTGCGATTGGCGCATATGAGAACCTTCTTGATCTGGGCGTGATCATTCTTAACATCGCAATAGGTGCCGTACAAGAGCTTCGAGCAAAGAGCATTGTGGACTGACCATAGCTTATAGCGGTAACAACTAAGTTCCAAGCCGTACGAGAGCAGAAGATGGGTATGTACAATCACTTAATGAATGAACTTCAAAAGCATGATATGCAGCATCTGAAGGTCTTACAACGGCGTAAAGGTAAACGCGGGCACCCCTACAGCGCTCTATTATGGATGCCTGTGCTGATGATACTTCTAATAGTTGTTATCTTTATTCTTCTGAAAGTAAGAGGTTAATATCATGAAAAATTCAAGCAAAAGAAAGACAGCCCTCCCCGGCTGGGCCATTGCCGCATTGGGTGTGCTGGCGCTTGGAGTGGCACTTTGCGTATTTGCGTTTTCCCGTAAAATCCCTCCAATTGATGGAAGTGACCCCAAGATGAATATTGTGAATGTTGAGCCATCCGGGACCGAAGCTGCCGCACAAATTACACCTCCTCAGGCAACCAATTCTGAAAGTGATGCTACCGTGTCGGCGGGCGATTTTTCTTCTGCATTTCCGACGAAGGATACAGGTGCAGGTGCGGACTATAGCCATCAATCGGACACTGTCCGCGTGGCCGTCAAGGGGTATTCTGTCGATGGTGTTGCTTATTACGTAGCAGATGTCTGGATCAAAAACATATCCTCGTTCCGCACGGCATTTGCAAAAAAGCAATACGGGCAGGGAATTCACCAAGAGTTCATTAAAATGGCGCAGGACAACAAGGCTATTGTTGCAATATCTGGCGATTATTACAGTGCGCGCGCGAAAGGTATTGTGGTCAGGAATGGACAGCTATACAGGGATATCCCTTTGGAGGATGTATGTGTGCTTTATCAGGATGGTGTCATGGAAACATACACAAAGGATACTTTTAATGTAGACGATGCCATTGCGCGCAAGGCATACCAAATATGGAGCTTTGGGCCCCAACTCCTTGAGAAAGGGCAGCCCATGCAGGATTTTAACAGCTCAGTAAAAAGGGCCAATCCAAGATGCGCAATCGGTTACTATGAGCCCGGGCACTATTGCTTTGTGACCGTAGACGGTCGCCAGCCCGGATACTCGGAAGGCATATCGCTTCAGGCGCTTTCACAGCTATTTTACGATTTGGGTTGCAAGGCGGCTTATAACCTTGACGGTGGACAGACCGCCATGATGGCCTATGGCAATCAATTGGTTAACCGTCCTTATAACGGTGGCCGCGAATCAGGCGATATTATATACATATCCGATTAACTGCGGCAATAAGCGGTTGTATTTTGCATTTTTTTTTGTTGGACAGGGTGAACCCCGCCCTGTGTTTTCTATTGAAGGTCCCCATCGCAATCTTGCTGAATTTGAGGGTATACCTAAAAAGGCTAACGCCAGACACACGAGCTGTCTGACGTTAGCCTTTTGTTTAAGAAGAGAGTTCAAAAATGAATTCTTCCTTGCATCTCTTCAATCCAACGCTGTCCTTTTAGTCCGCCACTTCGGCTGTTCCTTCGGCTTTATCAACCGTGAAGTCCATCGGTTTATATCCATTGACATGAAGCTGAAGTTTAAACGCCAAGCCATTGGACGAAGTACCATAAAGCCCGTTCGGGTTGCCGAGATAATGTCCTTGTTCGGAAACCTTGTTATCAAAATGGATGGTTTGCTTTTCCCCGGCACCAACCGTTAAGCCTTCCAACTTAACATAATAGCCTTCGACTTTGTTCGTTTCTTTTTTATCAGTAATGGTATAATAGATCTCAAACTTGTCAAGCGTTTCAGAACCAGTATTATTTATGGTGATTTCAAGGTGATCCGGGGCGTCTTTCTTATCGGGGCCGACATTATCCTCCACTCGTACATCTTTAATTTCAATTGGCAAAGCGGTAGTGCTAGTCTCTTTGATCGGATTTTCGATAAAGAGTGGATTCGGGTCGTCTTTGTCGCCAATTCCATTTCCGTTGGTGTCCGAAGCGTAGGGGTTTGTACCCAGCACTTTCTCTGCTGCATCCGGGATCCCGTCGCCGTCGGTATCATCCTGAGCTCCCGCCGCGGGTGGATTCGTGCTTTGTGCGTTTGATGCGTTTTGTGCGTTTGATGCGTTTTGTGCGTTTGTTGCGCTTGGTGAGCTTGCTGCGCTTGGTGCACTTGCTGCGCTTGGTGAGCTTGGTGTGTTTTTGCTGCATCCAGCCAAGATAAGAGTTGTGCAAAGTACACACGCGAGTAATAAATAGAATTTCTTTTTCATGGGAAACCTCCTGTTTATTCTTCAAATATATCTTCACGCCTGAGAAGAATCATGGTCGCGCAAAGCCACAATATAATGCATGGAGCCGCAAGAGCGGCAACATCAAACCATTTGATAGCCACGACTTCCAACGCAGTATTTTTGTCAAATCCCGGCTTCACATTCAAAAGCGCAAAACCGGCGCGTTCGTAATGCTTCGTAGGCGAACATTCCTCAATCCCATCCCGGAGCGTTTCATAAAACTGAAAGCGGTCCAATACCTTTTGAGAGTCTGCCTTGCTCATACCCATAGAGGCAAAAAAACCTCCGGGAAGCTGATTATCCATATCCATCGTATCGCCGATCTGCGGAAGTATAAACGAAATAATCAGCCAAATCATTACGGTGATCAGTAGCGCCTTGTTCCCTTCCCGAACAAGTATCGCCATAAACATTCCCAATAGAAGGAAAAACGTCATATATAGAAATGAGATCATGAAAAACAGGCCTTGCCTCGCTATATCGTCGGCTGTTATAGGCGCATGGCTGATTACAAGCACAGCTAACAGCGTAATCACAAATGAAAACAAGGATATAAGTATCAACAGCACAAGATTTCCGAGTAATTTACCGTTCAGAAAACCGTCTCGATAAATCTGACGGGAAAGAATGAGGCGCATGGTTCCTGCTCGCCGCTCGTTGACAATTGAGGCGTTACCCAATACAATCGCCATCAGCGCACCCAGAAGCCCGATATAATTTGCAAAGTTCTTTGAGGCTGAAAGCGGGTTGAAAGACGGCGGTGGCGGCAGTTCTGTTTTGCCTAAGCTTTTCAGGATATCAACCGACTGGTTATAGCTTTCCACGTTGATTTTTACCTGGATGGAGCCTAATACCACTGATACGATAATTAGAAGGACCAACATGGAAAGCAAGACGACAAACAATTTGTTGCGAAATGCATCCAGTATTTCTTTTTTTGCCAATGTAAGCACAAGCCTACCTCCTTCCGTGCTTTTTGAAATAAACAAGTGCAATCAGTGCTACACCCAGAACGCCGGCTGAAATGAACCACAAATAACGTATATCAGTGGAAACCGCAGCAGGCATTACAAGCGCATTACTCTCCAAGGTTCCATTCTGACAGATCAGCTTTATTTCATGCGTTCCGGCATTTTGTGATGGAGGTACTGCGAATGTCAAAACAAACAACCCAGATTGAGCCGGTTGCAAATCCAGACTTTCCGGCTTCACGCTTTCTACGATCCATTTATAGGGAAGATCAACTTTAGGACGAATACCGGAAACCTGGGATGTCCCTGTGTTTTCCACCTTGACCGTGAGGGAAACAGATTTTCCATTCGTCACCCGGAGCGTATCAGTTTCACTGGATAGGGTAAGCGGAGTTTCGGGCCCTGCGGCAAAAGCACTTCCGGCAGAGCATATCAGTAAAGCAACGACAATTCTCAATACCATGCGAATTTTATTCCTCATAGCACGCCCTCCTTCTTTGCCGTCAGGGATGACAGGCAAAATGGAAGCACGCCCATGCTCAGGATATACAGAAACCGTCCAGTTTGTTTTGCAAAAGCAGCCCCAGCACTCAATAACGCACTTTCGGAATGAACTTGCAGCAAATCGTCTCCGATCTCTTTGAATTGGACAGCTGGCGAAAACCAATCAATGAATTTAGAAATAGCTGTATCACCGGGTACTTGCGTGGTGGTTCCGGCTACATTATTAACAGCAAACGCAAAGTTGCGCTGCGTTTCCGCAAGTTGCGGAATAACGAAGCTTACACATATCCAAGCTGCCATCATCACAAGGAAACTGAACGTCCGATTCCGAGAAAGGATGGAAGCCAAAAAAGAAAACATATAAAAACCAATCATGTATAGAAACGCAGTTATCATAAACGAAACAAGACGCAGAATCTCGTTTGCGTTAGGGAGCAATCCCGTAAACAGCGCAAACAAAAGCAGATTAAAAACAAAAGCAGCCAAAAGTAACGCCCCGATCAAGAATCCCGCACCAAGAAGTTTTCCCGCAATAAATTCGAATCTGGAGATGGGCCGTGTGAAGATCACCCGCAGCGTTCCGCCCTCCCTTTCGCCGGAAAAAGCATCAAACCCTAAAAAAATCGCAAGTACCGCCCCGATCATAATGATATACTCCGTCATATTGTGCAGGATTTCCAAAGGAAAAATCTGTGGTGCTTCCGGTGCCTCCGTTCCTTGCGCGTTCGCTTCCGCAACAATATCTCCATATGCCCTGAGTTCCGCATTTTTGGTTGTTGAGCCTACATATACCGAAACAATGGACATGGCGAGAAAAAGAATCGCCATCAAGAGGAGGACTCTGTCCTTGAAAGCGGTGGTAAACTCTTTTCTGGCTATAACGAGCACCTTGTTCACTGTACACCACCCCCTGACTCAATGCGGAAGTAAATCTCCTCCAGTGATTTGCAGTCCCTGAATTTTTGTTCCAGACTTTGCAACGTATCAGAAATGCACAGCTTACCATGACTGAGGATCCCTATATCGGTGCATAGTTTTGTCACTTCTGACAGCAGGTGTGTATTCATGAAAATTGTCGTGCCCCACTCAGCATTGATTTTGAGCAGAATATTGCGAATATCGAGTGTTCCTTGCGGATCAAGGCCGGAGGTCGGTTCATCTAGAAACAAGATTTTGGGCTTATGAAGAATTGCCTGTGCGATTCCAACACGTTGCCGCATTCCTTTTGACAAAGTTTTCACTTTTTGATCCGCCCATTCGGTAAAGTTCAGAAGTTCCAAAACCTCATCAATATTCTTATTAATATTTGGAACGCCTGACAATTCGCCAAAAAACCGCAGATTTTGCCGCGAGGTCAGCTCTCCGTACAACCTGACGTTTTCCGGCAGATACCCGATTAGATTCCGCACTTTGAGATTGTCTTTCTGAATATCCAGCCCATCAATGGTCGCACGGCCTGATGTGGGCAGCAGCAGCGTTGTAAGCATGGAGAGAGTCGTTGTTTTGCCCGCTCCGTTATGCCCTAAAAAGCCGAAAATCACCCCCTGGTTTACCGTGAAGCTGATATTGTCAACTGCGGTAAATGTCTTATACCGTTTTGTTAAGTTCTCTACGTTCAACATAGCTTACCCTCCTAAGTTTCAGGTTTATTATAGCTATCTAACAATGAAAATCCTGTGAGAAACGGATTCAGCCTCCATGGAAACAACGCTTGCATAAAATCAGGAATATTACTTCAATTGTTCGAGCGAAGCATCCAATGCCGATTTACACGCCCCAGCATCCTGATTTGACGCACGCAATTCACTCAGAACAGCATCAATCCCAGCATCCGCCTGTTGCCATCTTGCTTGATCAGCTACTTTCATGGAAGCGGCCGCATTATCCCATGCGATTTCCAGATCCTTGACGCGTGCCTTACCCGCTTCTAGATCGCCTTTTTCTACGAGAGCCAGAACATCCGTCTCTATCGTCCGGAAGCTGGACAAATCTGCCCATGGATCAGATGAACTGTTAGCAAGGCTTGTTTGACGAATTGCGTAGCCGATTCCTGAAAGTACAATGATGAGCCCTACGACTACAATCGTTTGCAGCATCGCATGATGTTGTTTCTGTTCTGTTTTCGGTTGCGTGTCTTCTTGTGACAAATCCCTCTTTGTGACGGTGAGAAAAATGACCGTTACGAGGATGGCTGCTAAGAAAATAACACTGGTAATAGTAGCGCCCAGACCGAGCCCGCCATTTTCAGGTGTTTGTGACAAAAAGTCCCCCAGCGAGGCACCCAAGGGCCGCGTCATGATATAAATCATCCAGAAACTGAGTACGGGTTCAAGCCCTGCTCGCCATGCAACCGCCACACAGATGATGCAAGCACAAATGATAAGCCCCGTTGTTAAATACCCCAGACCAAGCCCCTCCGCCATCAAATCGCCGCTGGCTGTGCCCAGTGCGAAGGTGAACAGAATAGCAAGCCAATAGAATGCTTCCCTGCGCATGGTGTCAATCGAATGAACCGATAAATCCTTCTCGCTTAAATACCATGAGACGAAAGTCAGCAGCAAACAAATGCTGAATAGAATTGTGGAAAATTCAAGCGGGACACCCATGCCATCGGTGAGGTTGTCCGTTACTAGCGTTCCGAATACGCTGATAAGAACTACGGTAAGCCAGTAAAGACCCGGTACATATTTCGTAGCCCGAAATTGCAAGAACAATACAATCAAAAACAGAATCCCCATAATAATGGATGTGCCTATAAGACCCAGCCCAAGATTGACATTCAAAAAGTCGGATGCGGTTTCACCAACCGTTGTACATAAAACTTTGATAATCCAGAAAAAGATGGTTACTGCAGGGACCTTGCTTATCATTGCTTTGGTTTTTACGTTCATTTTTGTTTCCTCCTTTGTTTATTTGCAGGCTGTTAGGCTTCTTAAAAGGTAATTTGTAATAATGAAAAGCAGATGAGAGATTTCATTTCTCATCTGCTTTTCATTATTGTTCAATAATATAATCGTAGAATTGAGGTTGATAACGATGCGTCTTTTGTTGATTGAGGATGACACTTCTTTGCAAGACATTATCTCAAAAAGGTTGAAAGCGGAAGGTTATTCGGTAGATTCCTGCCTCGATGGCGAAAGCGGCTACGATTATGCCTCAGGGCTTGAATATGACTGTGTGATTCTTGATATCATGCTCCCAAAGTTAAGTGGGCTTGAAGTATTAAAAAGGCTGCGCTCAGAGGGAAACAAATCAAATATTCTTTTGCTTACCGCGAAGGACAGCCTTGAAGATCGTGTGTCGGGATTGAATGCCGGGGCGGACGATTATCTGATCAAACCCTTCGCGTTTGAGGAGTTGCTTGCCCGCATACGCACCATCATGCGCCGCACAGGAGAGAACCGGGACAATCTGCTGGCGCTGGAAGATTTGTTTATGAATGTTAGCGAACACACTGTTACCCGTGCCGGGCAACGAATCGACCTGACCTCCAAAGAATACGCACTGCTGGAATATCTCATGCGCAATCAAGGACGGGTTCTTACCCGAACCCAGATTTCCGACCATGTGTGGAACAATGAATTTGAATATGATTCCAATATTGTAGACGTGTATATTCGCTATCTGCGAAATAAAATTGATAAGGCATACACACAAAAACTCATTCAGACAGTGCGCGGGGTGGGATATTCATTGAGGTGCGAGGAGTGAAAAAACTAAAAATTCGTGTAAAAATGATGCTGTGGTACGCCCTGCTCACCGGCGTACTGTTAGCCGTTTTTCTGCCGGTATTGTATCATACTATAGCCACGACCTTACTTGACAGTGAGAAGAATAGTATAGGCGCTACCATGTCGGTTGCTGAGTCTGCTATCGAACTTGAAAATGGACAATTGTCTATTGGAGATGAATTAAACCCACCTGCGAACACATTCATTATTGTTTGGGGCAAGAATGGTCAAGTAATTCATGCAAATACGCAGGAAAACTCATTTTATGCAATTCAATTTACACCGGGGAAACCTTACCAAGTCCAGTATCATGATGGAGATTGGCTTGTTCTTGACAAGATAATTCAGGATAGTAACACTGTTGTAAAAATCAGAATTTGCAGTTCTCTTGACAAGATGGAAGCTGTCCTGCATCAAATGCTGATCCTTATACTGGTTATAATCCCGTTCTTATTCTTCATTGCGATAATTGGCGGGTTGTTCATTGCAAAGCGGGCATTGCGCCCTGTCAGTAAAATCACCGATTTGGCACGCGAAATCGGACGTGGGGATCTATCGAAACGAATCACCGGCATAGAGAGCATGGATGAAGTAGGCGAACTGGCCGACACCTTCAATGAAATGCTAGCCTCTTTAGAAAAATCCTTTGAGAAAGAGAAACGCTTTTCGTCCGACTCCTCCCATGAACTACGAACACCAGTAGCGGTTATCACTGCAAACGCAGAGGCAATTTTGGCCACAACATCCGACGCTGACACCAATACGGCCACCAGCACCATATTGTCAGAATGCTACCGCATGAACGCGGTGATTTCCCAGCTTCTAATGCTTACCAGAGGCACTGAGGGAAAGTATCAACTGAAACTCGAAGAAGTATCGCTATCGATTGTGATTGATGCCGTGCTGGAACAGCTTCAGGAGGAAGCTGCAAACAAGGGAATCTCACTTGTCAATAAAACTGCGGACATTACGGTACAAGCCGATCAAAGCCTCATTACACAAATGTTGCTGAATTTGGTAAGCAACGCTATCAAATACGGCAGATTAGGCGGTCATGTTTGGGTAAAGACAGAACGTGATGGTGAAAAATGCCTTATTACAGTTGCAGATGATGGTATTGGTATTATGCCAGAGGAATTGCCATTCATCTTTGATCGGTTCTATCGTGCCGATAAGTCCCGTGACCGCAGCGGCAGCGGGCTTGGACTGTCTATTGTCAAATGGATAGTGGATGTGCATGGGGGGGGAATTGAAGTGGAAAGCACACCAGACCAAGGGTCGATATTTCTGATACGGATATGAAGATAAAGATATCCTCTACGTTGGGCCCCAACTCCTTGAGCACGGGCAGCCCATGAAGGACATAACAGCTCAGTGAAAAGGGCCAATCCAAGATGCGCAATCGGTTACTATGAGCCCGGGCACTATTGCTTTGTGACCGTAGACGGTCGCCAGCCCGGATACTCGGAAGGCATATCGCTTCAGGCGCTTTCACAGCTATTTTACGATTTGGGTTGTAAGGCGGCCTATAACCTTTGGTGGACAGACCGCCATGATGGCCTATGGCAATCAATTGGTCAACCGCCCTTACAACGGCGGCCGCGAATCAGGCGATATCATTTATATCTCCGATGTTAATTATTAAAGTACGCAAATGACTGTTGCTTGATTTTTCCGCTCTGGAATTAGTCATTATGATTCTTATTACCATAAACCGGCGAGAACTAAGAGAGAGGGGCAAGGCACAAATAATCATTTGCAAATAATATCACCAGTCTCTGTCTCTATGGATTAAAGAGATAGGCAGTCTTTTTCGTCTTAATCCATGTAGGTAGCTATAACAGTGTTCATTGTGTGGCAAGAAATATTACTTTCATTATAATGAAGTTGCTGAGCTATTCAGTATATCTGTTGCAAAGTAGTAGTTTACTAAGGGTGTATACTACAACAGCGGCAATAGTGATCATCTTTGAAATGATATCTCACGATCTACCTACTCTCGCAAATTAGCCTGTCAAGTTTTTCGGCAATATTGTGTTGAAATAAGGTGCGCTTTAGTCTTTAAGTACTTACAGAATTGTCGGATGGATATGATTTTTCTGGCGCGTGCTCCTACAGATGAATGGAGTTCATTTTGACAGTAGTATAAAACCGTGCGTATTGGAAGTTATTGTACATTTCGTTTCGGGACGATTAACGGATGTTCCTGGAATTCTAGTGGGGAACGCTGATGATCCAAGCGGCCGTACGGGATGTACGGTATACTCTGCCCTGAAGAAGCTGCCACTGGATGGTGGTAGGGCTAAAATATTTTCGGATCCTGATACAAGCTGTGAGGTTGAGAATACTACTATACCTTCAATAATCCCATTCGCAAGCTTTTGCTGATAAACAGGATCCTGCAACCTTTTGGCATCCGACGCGTTTGATAAAAAGCCACATTCAATAATTACTGCCGGCGCAATACTTTCACGCAATACGAAGTAATTACCTGTCGCAGCCAATCGTCTTGGATGCCCCACGGCTTCGCACACTGCATTGAGCACTTGCGTAGCTAAAAACTTGCCACTTTTTGATCGTTTCATATAAAAAGCCATCGGGCCCTTTGTGGCAGAATCCCGGAATTTGTTCATATGGATGCTAACAATTGCTGATACGCTTTCCTCGCGCATCATTTTACGCCTTGCCCGCATATCAGATTTCTTATCCTTACCCAATGCTTTTTCATCTTCTCGTGTCATCTTTACACAATAACCCCTATCCCGAAGGCCGCTCTCTACAAGTTTTGCGACAGCAAGATTTAGCGGCGCTTCAACGACGCCTCTTACCCCAACGGCGCCACCGTCTATACCGCCATGGCCAGCATCAATTACAATCAAGGGGGCTTCGCTTCCTTGTACTTTTCTTGATTTACCCCAAATGGACGGTGTTTCGCCTCTTATGATTGTGAGAGCAAATAACCCAGCCGCCAAAAGAAAGCACTCGATTGTGATCACCGGCCAATGCCGTTTTCCCACAGCGCTTACCTCCCGATTAGAAATCAGGCCATAAACCGGTATGGAAGAGCATATTTTTTATCAAATTGGGCGCTTTTAGTTTATATCGTTGCGAGGGTCAATCCATGCGCATTAAATATGTTTTAAAACGAATTATTATTCTAGTTGTTCTCGCAATTTCAGTGTTTGCAAGAGTACAGATCAACGTATGGATTGATCCCAAAGCGATCCCCGCTTATTCAAAAGAATATATTTGGTACTATCTGCCTCATGAGCGGAATAAACAACCGCTTCCCATGGAAAAGGCTAAGTTCTTGAGCGAACACAGCGTTCTTTTCGTCGGAAAGCCTGACGAGAAAGTTGTGTATTTGACCTTCGACGACTGCCCTGAGAATAATAACATACCATTGATTCTGGATGTGCTGGAAAAACATAAGGCTAGGGCAACGTTCTTCATGACAGCATCTTATATCAGGGACCATCCTGAAGTTATCCGTAAAATAGTTGAGAATGGTTCAATCGTGGGTAATCATACCACGAACCATGTCGTGGTCTCACAATTAACGTTTGAGAAATTTCAGAAAGAGCTGCATGGAGTAGAGGATGCGTATCAAGAAGCGACAGGACAGCAGCTTCCCAAATTCTTTAGACCTCCCCGCGGAAGATTCTCAGAGGCCTCGTTGAAGTATGCTGATAGAATGGGATATACGACAGTATTCTGGTCGTTTTGTTATCGGGATTGGAACGAAGATAGGCAACCATCAGCAGACCAGGTGTATGCCGCAATTCTAAAGGAATTGCATCCAGGGGAGATTATGATGCTCCATTCCCAATCTTCTACAAATGTGAAGGCACTAGACATGATCGTCTCGGCATTGATTGAAAAAGGATATGCCTTCGGGTCCATTGCTGAGATACCGTGTAATACCCCGCAAGGTAGCCTTGTGGGGTAGTTCCGAACCATCACATATTTAATTGTTTCAGGAATGTCATACTCGATGTATTATTTCAAGGGCAAATAGTCGTTCTCTTCAGAACAAGCGACGTCCTACAAACAATACGGCATATTATCACTCCTGATATATAGTATGCACAACCAATTTGGGGTGAACCAGTTGCCACGCCTTAGTTCGCTTATAGCGCGCGGGACAAAATTATATTTTATCAATAAATACACCCTGGACATATAATAGCGGGTAGCAAGATTTGGGAGGCGGTTCAACTATGAGTGAGCAAACTGAAAATAGGTGTTTAACGCCAGAGCAGGTGGATTTGCTTAATACGTTGCGAAGACTCTGGACAGATCATGTGATGTGGACCAGATCATTTATTTTAAGTACCGCGCTGGATCTGCCCGATTTGCCCTTCGTAACCAAAGAACTTTTACGCAATCCCGGTAACTTTGCTAAAGTACTTAGCCCAATATATGGTGATCAGAAAGCCAAAGCGTTTGAAGACCTACTCACTGATCATCTCACGATTGCCGCTACACTTGTGACTGCCCTCAAAAATAGGGACATCAATGCCGCCCAAGAGCAACATGAAAAATGGTACGCTAATGCCGATGCCATCGCAAAGACGCTCTCGGAGATCAATCCATACTGGGATATGGCAGAATGGCAGGGACTGTTGTATGACCATCTGAGTATGACCGAACATGAAGCGGCGCAGATACTTTCCGATCAATTTGAAGAAAGCATCGTGCAGTTTAACGCAATTGAAGAAGAAGCGCTTGAGATGGCAGACACCATGGCCTACGGTATAATGAGACAATTCCCGAATATGTGAGTATCCCGGTCACACAGACCGACCGATACTAAATACAAATTAATCAAGCCCCGTCACCGGTGTGGTATCGGGGCTGTTCTTTGAAATATATCAATTATAACCATGGGATTGGTAATGTGGACACTTGGCACTTTGCAGTATCCGGAATTGAGCGGTATTGATCGAGCACAGGCGAGTAGGTGTAAAAGCGCATTGTCGCCTTATTTTCATCAATCTCAATAAACCTCATGTATCCGGAACCGCCCTTGTTATCTATGTTTTGGTAGTTGGCTATGCACTGGTAAACGGTCCTGTCTGCTTTGCCATCCCCATTATCATCGAACTGCGCCTTTACACAGTCTTCAGTATACCGATGGCCGCATAATACCAAATAAACATTTGGGTTTGCTTTCACAATCTGTTCTTGCAGCACTTTGCCAATCGCCCTAAGTTCAGAAGCGGAACCGAGATATTCATGCACACAAAGCACGCCTATTCTATCGGAATATTTTTTAAATACCTGATTGGCCCAGTTAATGCTCTGATGGCCAGGCTCGTAGCCAAGGTATACAAAAACATATTCCGTATTTCCCATAGTGATCAGGTCGTAGTGGCAGCGGTTATCCAGCATGTTATCACCATAATAAGCGTATTTGCTAAATGCCTTCTCTCCAAAAAAAGCGGAATAATTGGTATAATCTACTTCCTGCCCCACATCGTGGTTACCTGCAAGTACGCCATAGGGAATGTCAGATAGTTCATCCATCGCCTTCTTTGCAATTTTCCACTCTTTTGTGTCTTTGCCGCTAGCGACAAGATCGCCGGTATGAACCACATATCCTAAATTTAGATCCTGCTTATTATTCTTTAAGTATTGTGTCATGGTAAAATATGTGTCGGGGAATTCCGCACTGTAATGCTGTGTATCCGATATCCAGGCAATTGTGTATGGGCTGCTTACAATCTTACTATCCGGTACTTCGGAGTTTTGTGTTTGCGGGCCCGGCGCAAGAAGAAAAGGATTCGGAACAATCTTGATTTTTGTTCCGGTATTAGTGGGATCGGGTGTGCTTTGAGGTACTAGTGGTAGTATGGATTGCGCATTCTGTGTCTGTTGGCTGGGGCTGCACCCCATAACCTGAAGCAATAACAAAATTGCCAGTAACAAAACGGCCAACACTTTTGGAAAGTTGAGTTTGTTTTTCAAAATAAAATTCCTCCTTGCCTGGTACCATCCATTGCTGTGTATGATAGAAAACAGGCATCATCTAATGAGCTTTGCACCAGCCCTAGTCCTTCGGCTCAAATGCGCGTGAATATTGACCATCGCAATTTGCATAATCGCCGCCTCTTATGGACTTATCACTATTGTGGCCTCCAAGTCTTAAAGATAAATGAGAGCAGGATAAGAATAAAAGCACAGCCTGAACGATAAAAACGCAAACCTAAAGACCCACTAGCGAGATAGTGCGCCAATGCCTCGACCCGGCTGCTGTATAGATAACGTCCGATGGAAGCCTTTTGAGGGGCTTAGAAAGCTTACTGCCTTCAAAGTTTTGGAAATACAAACATCTTAAGCCATCTTACCTGACAACCGCAGTCATAATTTCCCATAGCAGTAAATCTCGAAACTTGTTCTATCTATATATCCGTTCACATAAATCTCTGTAGGAGGAATATATGTATGAAATATTCTTACGGACGAGAAACGCAAGCATATACACAAGATCCTCCAGGGCTTACTGAAAATGGAGTCAGGATCTCCAGGCAGAAATATGGTGAGAATCGCGTGAGCAAAAAAAAGCAAAAGGGATTTTTGCTCAGTTTATTAGAGAGCTTCGGAGACCCGATGATCAAGGTGCTTCTTGCCGCATTAGCGATCAATATTATTTTTTTGTCTAGAAATGCCAGCTGGTTTGAGTCCGCAGGTATTGCATTGGCAATACTGTTGGCTACTTTGGTATCGACGATTTCAGAATACGGGAGTGAATCCGCTTTTGAAAAGCTGCAGGAAGAAGCCGCAAGAATCCGCTGCCGCGTACAACGTTCAGATGGACTAAAGGAATTGCCTATCGAGGAAATTGTGGTGGGCGATCTGGTATCGTTGCAGGCAGGCGATAGAGTCCCTGCGGACGGATATATGATTCGGGGTCAGATAGAAGTAGATCAGTCCATACTGAACGGTGAAAGCAATGAAGTAAAGAAGTTTCCCGCTCCTTCGAACAACAGGAACCAAAAGGATGGCTTTTTGTCACCCGGCAGCCTGTTTTCTGGTAGTATCGTCTGTTCGGGTGATGGACTCATGCAGGTCACGCATGTAGGCGACAAAACATTTTATGGCCGTATCGGCGCGGAAATTCAGGAGGAAACGAGGGAGAGTCCCCTTCGCTATCGGCTGAAAGCATTGGCCTCCAGTATAGGAAAGTTTGGCTATATCGCGGCCACTATTTCCGCGCTTGTTTTTTTGTTTAAAAATATCATTATAGATAATAACTTTGATTCTATTCTGATCTCGAAAACAGTTACATCCTGGGAGTCCATCTTTCCGCTGATAATTCAGGCCTGCACACTTGGCGTCACAGTGGTGGTCATGGCCGTGCCGGAAGGTTTGCCTATGATGATCACTGTGGTACTCTCGGCCAACATGAAACGAATGCTTAAAGACAATGTGTTGGTACGTAAGCTGATCGGCATTGAGACAGCAGGCAGCCTCAATATCCTTTTTACAGATAAAACGGGGACTCTTACCAGCGGGCATCTTGATGTGGTGCAATTTGTAAATGGGGCAGGCAAGTCTTGGAGCCGGGAAAAGCTGATGCAGGAGTCTATGCCTCTTTGCGGGATTCTCAAAGATGCCCTTTGTCATAATTCTGCCGCAAGTATGAGAAATTGTAAGGCCATTGGAGGCAATGCCACCGACCGGGCGACACTGGAATTCGCGGCAGGACTCCACGGCGGCCAACCCAATCTCCGCAGCACCAATATCCTGCCCTTTACCAGCGACAGTAAGATGATGGTATCCATCGTTTCGGGTAGCTGGAACGCTACGCTTATTAAAGGCGCACCAGAAAAAATTCTTCCTCTATGTACGCAATACTATGACGAATCCGGCCATGCAAACTTATTTTCTAGCCGCTCGAAGATAGAAGATATCCTGCGTCAATATGCTGAAAAGGCCATGCGGATTATAGCGGTTGCCGTTGCTGAACCAAGAGAGACCTCCTTGCGTAACCTGAAGCTTGTGGGCTTGCTGGGCATTCGTGATGAGATACGCCCCGAGGCTATAAAGGCGATTACTCAGGTACAAGGTGCGGGAATTCAAACCGTAATGATTACGGGAGATGCGCGTCCCACCGCAATGGCTATTGCACGAGAAGCCGGGTTGGTACGCAGCGAGGAAGATCTGATAATAGCCTCTGACGAAATGCAGGCCCTTTCGGATAAGCAGTTGGTAAATCTGCTTCCCCGCATTCGCGTGGTAGCTCGTGCGCTCCCCTCGGACAAAAGCCGCCTGGTACGCTTAGCGCAGGATATGGGGCTGGTTGTAGGCATGACGGGAGACGGTGTGAATGATGCCCCCGCCCTCAAAAAGGCCGATGTCGGCTTTGCCATAGGCAGCGGGACAGAGGTTGCCAAAGAGGCTGGGGACATTGTGATCCTGGACGATAATTTCAGCTCAATCGCCAAAGCCATCTGTTATGGACGGACTATCTTTAAGAGCATACGCAAGTTTATCATCTATCAGGTCAGCATATGCTTATGCGCGGTGGGCGTTACCGTCATCGGTCCGCTTTTCCATGTGGATTTTCCGATCACCGTCATACAAATGCTTTGGATCAATGTCGTTATGGATACCTTGGCTGGGCTCGCATTCAGCGGGGAACAAGCACGGCCGGATTATATGACTGAGCCGCCCAAGCGCCGCAATGAAAGTATTATTAACCGCTATATGCTGAGCCAGATTGCTGTAACCAGTATCTATACTGTCGTGATGTGCCTTGTTTTTCTGAAAAGCGCATTTTTTAGCCACATGTCGCAAGCGCATAGCGAAATATACGCCATGACTGCGTTTTTTGCACTGTTCATGTTCTGCGCCATTTTCACCAGCTTTAATGCACGAACCCATCGGTTGAATTTACTGAATAGCCTGGCTTCGAATACCTCTTTTATCTGGATTATGAGTATTGTCACATTAGTACAAATATGCATAGTGTATTTTGGTGGACAGTTGTTCCGGGCTGTACCGATGTCCTTCGATGACTTAATTACCATCGCCTTGATTGCCTTCACGGTTATTCCCGTAGACTTTATACGAAAATCCTTCTATCGAGATTCTAAGGGAACGTAATAATATAAATGCAATGGAAATACGACCCGGCCTAAGAATGCCCCCTGATCGCTGCCCAGGAGAAAAGTCCGGGGGTTAATGAGGAAACAGCTTAAGAAGAGCCATGGCGATCAAAATTGCAGCCCATAATGAATAAGATTATAATCATATGAGAAAGGAGTCAGCCACGAGGGTAACACGCCATAAGGCCGCATCAATAGAGCCTGTGGGCTGTGCAGGTCCTGAGCTGTCTGCGCTGTGCTGCCAGCTACACCGCCCTTTCCGGCGGGCATCTCGACGCCTTTATGGCTGGACGGGGTCGGCAAATTGCTCCCAATTAACTGGGGTCGCACGACATATTTGTTGTATCCTGACCCTGTTTTTTAATTATTATCTCAGCTTTTCATTAGGAGATATTTAGATCCATATTATATTCCTACTAAAGCAGAGCTTTGCTTCACCTTCCGATTAGGTATACTAGGTAAAGCATTATACGGGAACCTAACTTCACAGTTTGTATATGACGCACTTACGGGGACGTACTCAACAACCATTTAGAGCCACTTATCAAGAAGCTACCTCACCTGACATTACGCTTTGCAGCATAATAGCTCTCCATCGTCGCTGGTGCATTGAACAGCGCTGTCAGCAGATACTGCCTAATGTTGCGTATCTCTGTACTGTTCGCAAGGAAGCAGCTCATCACGTACTGGATATGCAGAGAATTCAACTGGCGCAGCCTTTCCTGCACCAGTTCCGTTGGTCTATCCTCGCAGCCCACGCGCCAGGTATGCTTGGTGCTGGACAATACATCGGCCATCAGCGCAACCAGCTCTGCTAATACACCTGAATCCCCATATTCCCCGACAAGAATGTCATACTCAATTTGTTCTTTGACATAAGCGACCGTTATGTCATAATCTGGTATTTGGTGAGACCTGTTTTCTCCACGCCTTTTTTTCTTTTTCAGCTGTTCGCGGTCACTTTGGATTCGATTCGATGGATGGGATTCAGAAGACACAAGCATATAATTCAATTCAGTATTATTTATCTTAGTATAATTCGTGTCGGAATTACCGACATCTAGATGTGAAAGAAAACGACTTCTAGATGTCGGAAATTCCGACATCTGAAAAGGATAAACAGAAACGGGGGCAGGGGAGAGATCGTGCTTTTCACTGGCAAGTCTGGTACCTTGATCTAAGTTACTGGCTGAAAGCAGGGGTAAATCCGCTATAACGCGCTCCATGGAGGCTTCCTGTATCGCTTCCGGTTGTGCATCTGCACCATTGAAGGTGAGTTGTCCTTGTTCAAGAGTGGAATCCATTGTATCCCCGATAGTTTCAGATGTCGGAAATTCCGACATCTGGATGTCGTCTGTTGCCATATCCACTATTTGCGAAGTGGAAGCGCCTTTCTCAATGAAGTTTTTCACATACAGCATATCCGGCTTCCCCTGGCCACGGCGCTTGCGCTCCAGAAGGCCCGCGCCATTCTTTCCAACAAGCTCATTCAAAAGCTTACCGGCCTTTTCACGACAGCATCCTAGAGACACCGCTATTTCTTCGACGCGGAAGAACACATAAACACGGTTTTCATCATCCACCCAACCGTTCTTCTGAGAAAGGCCCATGCGGTCAAGCAACAGGCCATATAGGACCTTGGCCTCACACGAGAGGTTCTTAAATCGTTCGTCTGAAAATAGCGAGCGTGGTATCCTGAAAAAGCTGAACTGTTCGGATTGATTACCATAGAAATAATCAAGCATATAGTCTCCCCCAATATTCATCTTAATGTAAGAACAGAATGGCCAGGCATCTGCCCGATACCTGGCCGAAACGGTAAGCTCTACGGCCTTCCATATAGAACCTGACTTGAATCCGCGAAAAGTGACCTGTAAACCGTTTTTTGATTGATCGTGCTTGCGTCGATCACCATGCCGTCACCGGCGTAGATGCCGACATGGGATACATTCATATACCGTCCGTTGTCGCCCTTGAGTGACCAGAACACCAAGTCACCCGGCTGCAGATTGGCGCGTGAAATGGCTTTGCCGTTCTGTACACAGTATTTTGCCTGCGCAGCAGCAGTCCTCGGCAGGCTTATCCCTATTTGGCCGAATACGGACTGCACCATCTTGGAGCAGTCCATTACCCCGTAGGGCGTTCCAACCTTGCCGTAAGCAAGGTTCACGATTTCTGAGGCAAATTGACTGGATGGAACAGGGCCGGTGTAGGCAATACCATCCTGTACCACGCTGCCAAGGCCCGCGGTCACTTGCGAGATTAGCTCCGTAAATTCAGGAGAGTCCAGCAATTCGTCGGTGATATTCATCTTCTCCTGGCTAAAGGCGTACTCCGTGTACATCTGCTCGTAGGACTTGACGTGAACCGTGATATGCAATATCCGGTAGGTGTACGTTTCTGTGACCTCGACGCCGTTCTTCATGTGGGATCTTGTTCGTGTCTGTTGTTCGACGTCATACGTTACTTCGTTCATATCAAAGAACACACTCTGCAGCTTCTGCTGGCGCTTCTCGTCCAGCTCGATCACGTCCATGGACGCACCCGTTTCTCTGGCCATGGTCGTGTCCGCAGCAAATACCGCAATGACATCCATCCAGTTATCGGTGGTGTCAATACTGCCGCTGCCCGCGAACGCGATACCGCATTCATCGTGCTGTACGCTATCAATTACGGTTTGGATCTTCGTCTTCAGCTCTACATCCAGATTTTGCGTGAGCACCTGCAGGGATGGGGTATCGGGGTTTTCATCGTCAAAGAGGATACCGAACGGCGAAAACAGCAGCATGGCAATGACCATGACAGCCGCAATGATCAGCAGCACCGGCCCACCGAGTGCCAACAGGCCGGATATGATTGCTCTGGCCGCAGCGACAGCAGCGCGCCACACGAATTTGCCAACTCTGACAGCCAGCTTTGCGGCTGCTTTCCCAACCCGATCCGCCGCCTTCTTTGCAAGCTTGCGTACAGGGCGTGCAGCTAACCGCGCTGCGCTTCCGGCTGTAACCTTTGCTCCGGCTTCCCAGGCAACAGCAGCCGATTGATAGCCGTGATTGGTAGCGTCCGACAAGGACGCAGCTGCTCTCGCTGCGCCCAATGATGTATTTCCGGCAACCGTAACAGTTCTCCCGGCGCTTTTCACCACCGCACCGGTGCTCTTTGCAGCACGGGATACCCGCACCCGGCAATGCCGGGCATGACCGGTGTCGGGTGCAACTGCATGGGCTATTCGTTTGCCCATGGTCGCCGTTGCCTTTAGTCCGACTGCACCGGCATGGGATGCTGCAGTCCGTATGACCGTATCCGATATACGCCCCATATACCCGGCAGGCGTGGTGTCCTCTCGGGGTGCGCTGCTGCGGACAGCACGCTGCAGGCGTGACGATACAGACGGCTGTCCTTTCCGGGTTCTTGTTTGTCCGACCGGCAGGGAACGGGAAAGGGCCGTCCGACTGCCATATGACATTCGAACGGCCCTCATTCCTTTTTGCGTACTCCCGCTGGAGTCTGCATCCTGTTCACGGTTTCGGTAGCCTGATCCGGGCATTGTCGTATAGGTTCTGCCCCCATACCCCGCGGATCTCACCTGTGCGTGCGCGCCCGGTTGCGTGACATGCGCTCTCCCCCTGCTCATGTCCGTTCTCCCGGTTTGGTGGTCATTGCCCGGTACAGCTCCGTATTCTGGGGGAATTCATCGGTGAATGACGCAATATGCGGGCCAGTGCGCAGCAGGCCGCTGCCGCACGGTGCGTTCGTAATCCCTTCAATCTGCGTGCCCGAGAGGTGCAACAGGTTTGCAAGCATTTCCCTGTCCGGCCCAAACTGGTTCAGGATCACCGAAAACTCGCTGTTGGAGAACATGGATACCGTATCATCGTCCCGGAGTACATCGGTGACGTTCTGCGTGATTGCCGTACACAACGCGCCGTACTTGCGAACGCGCTTCCACAGGCTCTGCAGCACACTTCTGCAATACCGGTTGTTAAACAGCAGATGCGCCTCGTCAATGTAGATCCATGTGCGCTTGCCCTGCGCTCTGTTGCGCGTGACACGGTTGAATATGGCGTCGAGCACCACCAGCATGCCCAATGTCTTCAGGTTGTCCCCGAGATTGCGGATGTCGAAGCAGATGAGCCGGTCATCCATGTTCACATTGGTGGGCTTTGCGAAGATGTCCTGACTGCCGGTTACATATAGCTGCAGGGCAAGCGCGATTTCCCGCGCTTCCGGGTGCGGCTGCTTGTTCAGCTCTTCGTAAAACTGTACCAGCGTCGGCGGTTCGCCCTTGTAGCCGTTGCGGATGAATTCCTCATATACCTTGCTGACGCAATGGTCAATAATGCTGCGCTGAGATGCGTTGATCTTATTGTCCATTACCTGTGCGCAGAACGAGAGGATGAAGTCATTCTTCAGGCTCAGGGGCTTGTTCAATTCCGTATCCCTGTCGAAGTAATTCTCGTTAAAGTCGAACAGATTGACATAGTGCGCGCCACCGGTCGACATGTGAATGACGCTGCCATGAAGCTTTTCTACGAGCATCCCATACTCCGACTCGGGATCTATGATCAGGATATCGTCGTCGGTAGCCAGCACCAGATTGGCTATCTCGCGCTTGGCCGCAAAGGATTTGCCTGAGCCGGGAACGCCGAATATGAAGCCGTTGCCGTTGAGCGACCGCTTCCTGTCCATCAGGATCATGGAATTGCTCAGGGCGTTCCGTCCGTAATAGATGCCATTTTTGTCCATGATCTCTTTGGCCCGAAATGGCACATGCATGGCTGCGGACGCCGTTGTCATGGTGCGCACGTCGAATACGCGCCTTACCCCATACGGGAGTACGGTATTCATCCCATTGATCTGACGAAACAGCATTGTGCCCATCTGTCCGTCGTCGCCGCGGACACAGGAAAGTATGGTTTCGGTATCGCTGTCCAGCTGCTCTTTCGTGTCCGCCATGTGGACAATGGTAATCACTGCGAATATCATGCGCTGATCCTCGTCGGTGACCAAACGCAGCATTTCGGTACTGTCCCCGATCTGCTGCTGCATCTCAAACGGGATATCGGCTTCCGAATTGTTGCGCCGCTGCTTGCGCGTGAAATTGACAGCATTGGTCTGCAGCCCGGTCAGAATATTCTGTGACAACCGAACCGCTTCGGGCTTGGGCACGAAAACCATATCCATGGACAGCATGAGCCTGCGGTTCATGTCGCAGAGGTTACGGATACTTTCGTCCTTGATATAGGTGGCATATTCTCGCATATACAGCACGCGCGCATACGCGTTCCCAATGCGCAGATGGTCGGGGTGGATCTCTATCCCGTCCGGAAGCACATAATCCTTGAAGCTGTGCCCGCGGCGCATGGCCCGGTGAATATCAAAGGCAAAGTACATTTCCTCACCGGGCCTGAAAAAGTCGTGGATGATTTTAAGCCGCTCGTTTGCGTCAAGCGGATAGACGTTGGAAGACACATGCGTCAGCTGACGCTGCAGTTCCTTGTAGATGCGCTGGAACACGGTCCGCGCTTCCTCCACATCATTTTTCGTTACGGTTACGGTAAAGTACTTATCCTGCATGATACCGCTGACATTGGCGACATTCGCTTTGAGCATGTCGTTGTATTCCGTGCGCATGGTGTCGAGGCCATCTCCCATGTACGGGATGAGGATATTGCTTTCAAACGCCAACCGGTCCATAATGTGGTTGTTAATGGTGGTCTTAAGCGTAACGCTGTCGTCTATCGAATTGAGGATTTTACAGAGATAACCATAGATGTTCTGCCGGTCTTCTTCCGACACGCTGAAATAGTCTATGTCCTCAAACCGGAATGTCTTGCTGAAACGTTTGGATTTGTCCGATGTGTCCGTCCTTAAAAATATCCCGTCCTCATATAGGACGTCAACGGGCATGATTTGCTGAACGCTTCGTGGAATAGAGAACTTTACCTTTTCCTGTGCGTTGCTTCTTTGCAGAGCCGGTATGACCATCCTGTTTCACTTCCTTTGTTTGTTCGTTTTCCGGAGGCAGTTGCTGCAGCATATCGAAATACAGGTTTGAGGGTCGGTAAATAAGGCGCTTGGGGGTAATCACGTACCGGAATATGGCCAGCAGGAACTGCTCAAGGGGCAAGCCCTGGTACTTGTAAAACCCGAACAGCGCAAAAGGCGCAGCGCCCGCTATACAGACCCATGTCGTGGCTTCCTCACCGAGTGCATCGTTCAAAGCAAGATACAGCCCCAGCGCCGTGCCTGCAGCCAATACGGAGAATATGAACTGGCGCAGAGACAACCCCAGATAGATGCTTTCATGATAGTTGCGTATTTCTTTGACGAGTTTGGTCTCCAGATGCATGGTTTCACCTCTCCATCCCTGAGCGTACATGCTCCTTTTTTAAGGGAGGATGCACCTGCATTAGGAAATCGTTGTAGTCATTGCCCAACGGCGCAGGGATATCCAGCACCTCATATTCATTCTTGAGCGCAGATGCGATCACGCCGGTGGTATGCCGGCCCGGCTCATCGTTGTCCAGGCACAGCTCAATGCGCTTCACCTCCGGGTGATCGGCAAGGTACTGCTGCAGCGCGAGAGGCACCATTTTCTCGCCGCCTTCCCTCGCCGGTGCAACGCCGGAGAGTATGATCCGGTGTACGGTGTTCATGGCCTTGCCCGAAAGCACCGACAGCGTGACATCCGAGAGCAGGTCGATCGCGCCTTCGAAAACACGCAGCCGGTCGCTCTCAACCGCTGCCGGTATCCGAAATGCGAACCGCTTGTCGCTCCCGGTAACGTCCATCTTAAACGGGGCCGGGCTGGTACCGCGCATACAGGCAAACCTTGGTTCTCCCCGCATATCTTTCCCTACAAACACGGCGTTGTGGTAAGGCGCCGACTCATACAGTGTCCCGGCGCGAATGCAGGAGTCGATCACGTTCGCGTGAATACCGCGTGAAAGCAGGTACGCCCTGACACGCTTGGTGGTCGGGTATTCTTCCGGGAGTGCGAATGGGGATTTGGGCTTCGTCTTCAGCTTTGCTTTTGCCTGTTCAAACTCCACGGGGTACATGGCCATTCCCGATAGAATGAGCTTCACAGCCGGGATAAACTCCATGCCCCGTACCTTTATGAGATATTGAATGGCACTACGTCCGCCACCCCCTTGCGAACACCAGTGCCATTTGCCATTGGAGATACGCAGCGAATCGTGGGTTCTGGTTGTATACTCATTGCCTGACACATGCACCAGCTCATTTGGCTCATATATGGATAAATACGTGAAGAGATCCATCTCTTTTGCTTTTTCAACCAGTTCCGGATCAAACCATGGCATTCTCATCCCTCCTTTAGATGTACTTAGAGCGCCATCATGTCCTTGACGACCCGGTCACTCATTTTGACCGTGCCGAGCAGTATCAGCATGCTGAAAATGGTTTGTTTGAGGTAATCCCCGATCATGGTGCCGGGATCGGTTGACCCGGACGCCGCAATCGACAATGACGAGGATACGTTCGAGAATATGACCAGTGCCAGGATGATGATTGCGCCCTCCAGACACACACCGGCAAAGCTCTTCAGGAAGGCTTTGCCGATCTGGCTGACGCTTTCGCCGCCCGCGAACGTGGATAGCGGCATGGGCGCGATTGCGACGTACATGTAGATTTTGAATACCCTGCCGTACACCGTCAGGATGATCATGAAGGAGATGACGGTCACGGCCAGCGAACCGATCAGGCTGATCACCCATGGTACAATGCCCTTGATAAACTCAATGTTCTGTATGGCTGTCACAATCTCGGAAGGCAGGGAGAGCGTGCCCACGCCGAGCACGCGCCCTCCGGACTCCGATATGATGTGCTGCCCGATCGCCAGCATGGCCAGCAGGATATCCATTGCGTAGGTCACAACAGCCTTGGCTATGGCGAACCGGATAAACAGTTTCACCGCGGCCTCCGGCCGCTTTAGCTCCACCAGACTGTGTGTAGTCTGCGCCACATTCATGGCGAAGAATATCACCAGCAGCGACAGCCCCACTGCCTTGAGCGCGCCGTTGATATCCACAATCACGCTCCACAGCCCGCTGTTGTAGTCCTGAGGCGAAGTCATGATCAGTGTGCTTATTTCAGACAGTTTGGTGTTCCATGTTGAAAGCGCTGAATTGAGGTTGTCTGCGATCCCTTGCCACATGCGCTCACTTCCTTTCCGAGACCGCAAAGACTAAACGGCGCTGCCGGTAATAAGTGTGAGGATTTCCTTGGCGAACGTGATCAGCACGCCGCCGGCGACGGAGAGGAAGCCATTTGCTCTCTGCGACGGGTCCTGGCTTTTGAAGGAAAGGCCAACCTGTACAATGCCCATGCCGAGCACGATCAGTCCGACCGCGCGTATGACCGAGAAAATGAAGCTGGACATGTTGTTGATGACCGTCAGCGGTTCTGACTCTTCCGCAAGCGCCGGTACCGCGTACATAACCATAACTGCCACCACAAAAATAAGCGCGATTACGCGCTTTTGAAAAAATGAGATCCGGTTCATTGTTGCCTCCTGTACTTTCATCCCTGCTTATCGGGCAGGTTATTTTCGGTTTGTCCATAGAACAGCTCATATGTCTGCAATTCATCCAGCACTACAAAATCGCTGTCCGAAGAAACGAGCAGCGGCGCGCTGGCGTAGTCGAACCCGTTGGGCGCGCTTCCGTGGGAATATGTCTTTTTCCCTCCGAGAGCCGTTTCCTTGATACGCGGGTGTGCGAATGTGTTGTATTTTCGATCCATTACTCCGCGCTCTCCTCGCATGAAGAATATCGCATGGTCATTGTCCATTAGCCGCACTTCGTCCGGGGTCATTAGTTCACGCCCCGTCTGCTGCCAGTTCACGCTGTAACTCCCACTTCGTCCGCGCGTTCGTCCGTTGGATAGGGTGCTGATCGTTTCTTTGCCAAGCAGCTCCGAGATATACTTGTGCGTATCCTTGTCATTACCGCCCAGATACAGTAGAGTATCACAGTTGCCCACGATACTCCGCCATTCATCTTTAAACAGCTTTTGTATCTGTCCCAAGTCCTGCAGTACGATGGAAACCGACATTTCCCTGCTGCGGATGGTGGCTACCACTTTGTCAAAATCATTCGGCAAAGCGACATTGGCAAATTCATCCATTAGGAAGTGCACATGTTGGGGCAGTTTTCTTCCCGGACTGGCATCCGCAAGATGGGCGAGTTCCTGAAACAGCTGCGAGTATAATACCCCTATAATGAAATTGAAAGAAGTGTCATTGTCCGGGATAATCGCATACAACGCGACCTTCTTTTTACCCATTTCAATCAGTTGCAGTTCATCCGTTTGTGTGAGGGAAGCAAGAGACGGGATATTGAATTTCTCCAGTCGAACCCCGAGTGAGATGAGTATGGACTTTGCCAACTTACCGGCTGCGATTTTAAAGAGGTTATACTGCTTCACCGCAATGTGCCCCGGTGCGCGTGTGGCAAGACGATCAAAGAGTATATCCAGCGGCCCCTGATGTTCCTCATCTTCTTCCCGAATATCTGCCGCGATAATCATGTCACAGACCATGGCAAAGGTTTGTTCTTCTATTGGCGCTTCGTAATACAGATAGAACATGAGCGCTTCCAGAAGCGCAGTTTCCGCGTTTACCCAAAACGGGTCCGACGAATTTGATCCTTTGGGCGTTGTGTTCTTAATGAGGTTGGTGACAAGCCGCATGATATCCTCTTCACGCCGGAAATATGCAAACGGATTGTACCCGTGCGATCGCTCCATGTTAACAAGATCCAGAACTCGAACAGTATATCCTTCCTTTTCCAGCAGCATGCCGGTGTCCTCCAGCAGTTCGCCCTTGGGGTCCAGAATTACATAGGAACTGTTGCACTGCATGAGGTTGGGCTTGGCGTAGAATAGGCTCTTGCCTGAGCCTGATCCGCCAATGACAACGGTATTGAGGTTACGTCTGGTTTCCCGCTGGTTCATACCCTGCCGCATATGCTGCGTAAACAGTCGGTTGGAAAACTGATCTTTGGTCTCTTCATATTTCTTTCGGATGCTGTCGACATCTCCCCATTTCGCTGAGCCGTGCTCTTCGCCACTCCGGAGATTGCGGCGTGTAGCGTAATGATAGAGCACACAGAATCCATATACGCCAACGAATATGGCCACGAACCGCAAGGTGTTCGGTGTCCATTTCAGCCGGAAGGGCGTTGCCATGGCCGCTTCAAGCGCGTCAATCCACGACAGCAGATTTCCGGTATACGTCTGGGCGGCGAGAACCGCCGCCCACACCACAGGTAGCAACAGGAGTGCCCATATGATCCAGTCCTGTTTTTCAGAATGCGTCCTGTTCATCCGTGCTCACCTTTCCATACCCCGGCTCTGGGCAAACCGCTTTGCCTGTCGTTTGGTAGGGGCATCCATGACCTTCAATAACGTTTCATTCACAAAGGCTGTATCCTGATTTGTACTGACCAGCTCGTTGCGCATTTTGTTCAGTGCGTTGATAATAAGCCCATATTCATAATGATCGATTTCCACCACACGGGCATCCGGATCATGCATTTGCCTGCCTCCTTCCTTGAATAGATCAATTCTCTTCCGCTTTTATCTGGCCTTTGATTTGATGTTCGCGCTCCGGGCTGGCCGGGTATGCGCAAGTGACGGCGCGGCCGGTTTCCGAGTATCCATCTGCTGCTTGATTTCGCTAAGATCCTTCCGGACAGACGGCCGGGACTCAGTAGTATTGCTTGTATTGCTGGATGCTTCTGAGGAAGGCGCGAACGGACTCTCTTTTCCCGTCCACGCTGTCATAGGGTTTTTCTGCTGCTGCGCCTCCGGTATGCTGGCCGCAGCGCCGGTTAGCTCCGTTTTCGTACCCTCACTTGATTTCTCAGCACTGACCGGCGCTGCGTTTTCCATGGCCGTTTCCACCACGGCCTCAGTTTTCTCGGTAGTCTGGTCTTTCTCAATGTCCTTACGGATCTGCTCCACATCCACCGTAGCGAGTGCAAAGCGCTCCGCAATACGGTTGACTTTGGCTGCGTCAGCGGCGTTGACGATGACGTCACACAAGCCGTCCGGGTTTTTCCGGTCGTAGATGGCTGCGTATAGGACGCCATATTTCTTTGCTTCCGCTGCAAAGGTTTTCAGATCCGCAGCTTTGATCATGAACACCTTTGTGGGTTTGCCGTTGAAGCTGTCAATCCGGGTTTTGCCCTTCGAGCGTTTTTCTTCTTTCAAGACCGCTACCAGAAAAGTGGCCAGATTCATGAGCGCCTTACCGGTGAGATTGCCTGCCACCTCAACGCCTTTGAGTGTCATATTGGTGAGTTGATCGACTGCGTCGCCTGTCTGCATGTTTTTCTGCCTCCTCTGTTTCTCGTGCCTGCTCTTTAAGCAGGGCTTTGATCTTCTCCACGCTCTGTGCTACCGCTACAGACCGCACGAGAATGTCGTCACAGAGCCTCACCTCCTTTCTGAGCACCTTGAGCTGCGCATTGATCTGCCTGACCTGTCCAGCCAGAACTTCCTTTTCTTCCGGGCTATCTCGTTTTGGGATCTCAGCCTGTATCCGTTTTCGCTGTTTGCACAGGCTCCCTATCTGCTGTTCCAGCTCACTTTTTCTGTTTTGAAGATCGGATGCTGCTGAAAACCCATTCCGCTGCAGGTATTTCGTGTGCGTGCTGATGCGCTCCATCTGGCGTACTTCCTCACGAATAAAAAAAGCCGGCGCACGATCCGGTGTGCGCCGCGCTTCCCGCAGCTTATATAGATAATAATAATACAATGCCCGCAGTCCTTTGAATGTGGGTCGGCTTGGGGGTCGAAATACCACCCTGCGTCCCTTTCGGGTCTGCTTTTGATACGCCGGTGGAGAGGGCTTCTGTTGGAGTATACGCTTTTGAAGCGCTTCAGCTGTATATTGATCGCCCAGCGACCGCAGCCGGATAAACCGGTCGCCGCCGGGTGGCTTTACGGCGATGTGCTTGACGTCTGTTTTGACGATATAGCCCATGGCCCGAAGCTGTTTGAGGAATTGTGTGAATGTGAGGGAGCCTACAAGCGCACGGTCTATATCCTTGCGGACGAGCGTGCGCACCGTTGGCTTTTTTTCTTTTTCAGCCTGCCATTCTGCGTAGTGCTTTGCTTTGCCGGGCGCTGGATGCTCAATGACCGACAGTCGGTTCTCACGGCACAGCCGGTCGGAAGTCTTACGCATACCGCCATAATAATTGGTGAAGGTGTTCCTCCATTTTAACCCGTCAATGAAGGATACCGAATTGACTATAAAATGGTTGTGTAAATGTTTTTTGTCCAGATGTGTGGCCACAATAACCTGAAACCGATCCCCCCACAATTCCTGCGCAAAGTTCAAGCCTATCTCATGCGCTTTTTCCGGGGTAACTTCACTAGGGGCAAAGGATTGATACCCATGAAAAGCAATTACGCCATCCTCCTTTTGGAATACCTTCTTTGTCATGTTCATTTCTGCACGGGCTGTTTCAGGACTACAGTTGATGCCTGAAATAAAGTACTCTTTATGGGTCACATCTTCTTCTGATACACTCCCGTCTGCTACCAGGTCATGCAAACTGCTATCCTGCTTCGCAATATCCATGGCATATGCCATAACGTCACGCAACGCCTGGTTTTGCTCCATCGAACAATTTGGATTGCGCGTTTTCACTTCATTCTCGACATACATTTCCACATGACCAAGCCAGCCTTTTACTGGCCAGATTTTTGTAGTAGCCATACCTTTACGCCTGTTTATCTGGAAGCTCAAAATTGGAGCGTATCTCGAGAATTGCGTTGTGTAACATATTCAGGCTTTGTTGATACGCTTGCACATCCATGCTTCCATATGCATTCAATCTGGCGCAGATTTGGTTGATGTTTTTCCCGATAGCACGAAGTTCCCGCAAAAGTTTGTGATATTCAACAGGTGGGTGTTCCTTGGGAACATAACCGGCAATGAGAGTACGTATATACGCCTCTTGCGACAGTTCAGTCTTTGCGATATTCTTTTTCAGATTTTCGTATTCTTCGATTGAAAGGTGCGTCCATATGCGTTTGTTTCGTTTTCTCAAAGGGAACTCTCCTTTCATTCTTCATATTCTTCAAAATTAAAAGCAGTCTGCATAATGGCAAGCTGCTTTTGATGCAATATTGAGTTGTTCGTAATACGTTTCGCCTGTTTCTTACAAAAGATTGCTTGGAATAAAACTATTCTGTGCATCAATGGGAAAGGGGGCTTCACACATACAGATAATCCCCCCACTACCGCGAGCGATTGATGCCTTATCCAATACGGCAAATTTCTTTACCTCCCGCACATCAGGGTTGGCCGAACGTTTTACCTCCAATGGATGTATCAGATTGTTTTCTTCCACAAAAATGTCAATCTCTTTGTCATTGGAATCCCTGTAATAGCTCAAGTTAGCTTTGTTCTGAGCGTATGCGTAGTTTTTCAATAGCTCAATTACTACATAGTTCTCAAAATAGTGACCGCTTGCAGCGCCATTCATAAGGGTTTCCTTTGTCAACCACATAGAAAGAAACGAACAGAGGCCCGTATCGCTAAAATATAACTTTGGTGTTTTTGATAACCGCTTCAAGGCGTTATTGAAATAGGGCTGCAAGCGATAAACGATCCCCAACCCTTCCAATACATCTACCCATGCCTTTGCGGTAGGTGGCGTCACGCCAGCAGCTTCTGCCAGATTATTATAGTTGATTTGCTCTGAGACCAGCGCTGCACATGCAGAAAGCAGCCGTTTAAAGCGCGCATAATCCGTTATGCCGCCTGCTTCTGTCACATCCCGCATGAGGTAGGTATCCACATATGAGTTGAAATACTCTTGGCGCTGCTCGTTATCTGCATGAAGCACCATGGGCATCCCCCCGCGCCAGATATGCTCGTAAACCAGATGGATATCATTCTTAGGACGTTGCTGCTGCCGCGCCTGCAGGCATTCGAACGAAAAGTCTAATGTATCATCAAACAGCGAGCTGTCCTTTTCCCGCTGGGAAAGGCTGTACATGGTTAAAATGCCGATACGGCCTGCCAAGGTCTCACGTATGTTTTTCATCATGCCAAACTGCTGCGAGCCCGTCAGCCAGAACAGGCCAGTCTCTTCTGTCGCATCGCATATGATTTTTATCTGGCTGAACAGCTGCGGCGCGTATTGAACTTCATCAATGATAATTGGTGGCTTATAGGTTTGGAAGAACAATACCGGATCTGTTTGCGCCAGATTGCGCACCATTATATCATCCAAAGAAACATAAGTACGGTTCTGTCCGTTTGCCAAATGTTTTAGCATTGTTGTCTTTCCTACCTGCCGCGCGCCAGTGACGAGAACTGCCTTAAAGAAATCGCTCATGCGTAAGAACTTGCGTTCAAGCTCTCTTTCAATATACTTCATAGCGCGCCCTCCAAACTACGATATATTAAACCGTATTTTATTATTTCATATTATTGTCAGTTTGTCAAAGAATTAAACATGCTAACTGTAGTTGGCTGGTTTAAACCTGATAGTGCGAAAAAAATGGGGTTTTAGGGGCGCAGCCCCTAACAAGTGTCATTTGTGGTCACACAAATGACGTGCTTGCTAAACCAAAACCACTAAACCAAAACCACGCGTCGCTGCGCGTCCTCGGGTCTTGTCTGTGACTGGCTGAAAAGAGAAAGCTTAGAGCACCAGTCTATTCAGATGAGACTATCGCTTGCCCAATGGTCAACTTCTCGGCGCTCAGTCCCATCGCAATGTTGCCCAATGGACTATTTCTTGCCCAATGGTCAACTATTCGGCGCTCAGTCCCATGACAATGTTGCCCAATGGACTATTTCTTGCCCAACGGTCAACTTTTCGGCGCTCAGTCCCATGACGATGTTGCCCAATGGTCTATTTCTTGCCCAATGGTCAACTTTTCGGCGCTCAGGCCCATTGCAAAGTTGCCAGCTGGACTATTTCCTGCCCAGCTGGCAACTTTGTGCAATTACTATACTATCTGCTTCTTTCGTTTATAGCCTTTGCGAATGACCATAGATATGATTGCCGGTAAAATAACGCAACCGGCAAAGGAGATTCCATCTCCGGTTCTTGGTAAAGCGACTGCACTGTTGCCCGGGGAAACCTTTGCAACGAGGATAACTATCTGGCCGCCAGATAAAGGGATTTTTCCTGCGTAATCATTGATGTTGTAGTACGTACCGTTGCCAATCACCCTGGTAACGATTGTATCTTCTTGGGACGTACGAATTAATAGCTTATCTGCATTAACTGCTACGCCGATTCCTTTATGGTCGCCAACGACCGTCACAAGCAATTTCTCTTCCTTCTGCTGAATAGCCGCTCCGCTTGGAAGATCAGCGGCATTTTCCGAAACTGATAAAACTACATCGGAGGATTTTACCACCGGATCGTAATATATAGCATAAAATCCACTGTATACTGTAGTTTCATCGCCTGATGAATGAGCCGTCGTGAGTGCAACCTGATAAACTCCTTCCTGATTAACGATCAGGGAGGCTTCACTGGCTCCAGTGATCGGTGCTCCATCCATGTACCATTGATAGGTTACAGCATCTTGTTTTGCAGACTTCACGTTCAGTTTCACGGGCCTGCTCTCTGTAAGCGTGATTGTTTTCGGTATCTCCAGATTACTGGAATCGTCTACATCAACAGATACGTTCAATTCCGGTTGTACTATCACGGTTTCTCTGCCAGTTGAACTTGAACGATCCGGTGTAGGCCGGGGGGTAGCAGGCAGTGAAGAGGGTGTAGCCGTGGGCAGTGTGGAAGGGGTACTTACGGGCGGTTCAGTTTCGGGGGGAGTTTCCTCATGCATCACGGTTACGGAAGCAGTTGAACCGTTCCACGTTTGACCTGCATCAAGCGACGCCTTAACCGTATACGCAATATCTTCCACGCCAGTATTCGCTGGTAGTGTCAGAGATACGGTCTGCACGGTTTCGCTTCCGGTCGTAGTGCCAGAAATGTCAGGGCCTGCGCTCACCATGATATTGTCATATAAGTTCGTTCCGATCACTGAGACAGCAATATTGCCCCCGTTTGTGGAAAGTGTTTCTGGGGAAACACTCAATTCCGAAATAACAGTCGGGCTGTTGTGCTGCACAGTAACTGTTACCGCGGTATCATCCCAGGTACTTCCACCATCCAGCGATATCCGGACAGTATAGATGGCATTGTCGGTTTCACTTGCATTGGCCGGTACTGTGAGGGTAGCCTTTTGTAAGGTGCCGCTGCCGGTGGTAGTGCCGGATACAACGTTATCTTCACCAAGAAACAGAGAGACCTGTATCCCATCAGGCAAATGCAAGCCACTGATCGAAATAAGGTTATCGCCACCGGTGTACATCATCCGGCCCGTAGCCTGTATGGAGGAGATAATCAGGCTTTGGGGATAAGTGGAACTCGTTACATACTCGCTTTCGGCAAAGAGTGCGTCACAAGCTTTCACCCTATACGTTATTGAGAGCCATTCATCCTGCAGTTGATCATTAAATCCGGTTTCTTCCTGCGTCGATATGACAGACCACGTTGATCCATCGTCCAGGCTCCGTTCAAGAATGTATCGGGCGTCATTGTCATCGTCTACGGATGCATCCCAGCTGATTTGTACGTCAGTCCCCACTGATATCGTCAGGTTCGAAGGCGCGCCGGGTACATGACCTTCAAGTATTATCCCGTCCGCATCCACGGCGTTATTGGACTTGAGTGTAAGTGCGGGCCTTACTCCCTTGACTGCTGTTGCGGCCGAAGTCCCGGCACTGCCCCCTCCAGCAGTAACATACTGTATAGAAACCCTACCTCCGTACTGATCGTATTCAGTCCATTGTGTACGGGTCCACCAATCTTGCAGGGTATTCGGATCGCTATCCGAATAGGCTTTTCTCATCTGTGAATTAGGAGAATTAAAAAAAGTAAGATATGATCCTTCGTATATTGGAGAAATCATAGCCACATTGAATACTTCACCATCTGCCAGCAAAAATACTTTTCTGCTTATAGTGTTGTTCGGGTTTTGCGCGCCTACTCTGGATTTTATTGATACGCCAGTCACTTCGCCTCTCATATACTCATCCAGATACGAGTAATAAGTAGAAGCCAGCCAAGAGTCAATCGTTGAAGTGGAGTATCCGGTGCTTTCTTCTACAAGTTCGACAGAATTCCACTTCTGGCTGTCAACGATATTCTTTCGCAAAAGAAGCGTTCGTCCATTGCCGGACGTCGGATACCCGTGTTTTATCACAATGAAATCATGAAGAACACCGTTCTCACGAATTTTGACGATAGATCCGGGCGTGAGCGAAGCAAGACTTTTCGGTGCTGTGTTTGCAAAGGCAAGCCGGGGCGATGCAAGGCATACCATAACAAACAGGAAAATGATGATACAGGCAGAGCGTAATCTTTGGGACAAACGTGTGATCATACTTCTTTTCTCCATTTCTTTGATTTAGTGGTAAAAGAAAACCCCCGTCATGCGGAGGTCAGAACTGCTTTGTGAAATCACGAAGTGACTCGGGAAGAGCGCTCGGTTCTATGTCCTTTTCGGTTTCCGGTCTTATCTGTTGTTCCGGTTTCTCAGGTTGCGCGTTCGTATCAGGCTGTACCTCCTGCAGGCGTTCGGCAATCATGATACAGCCCACAATATATTCGCTCCGGCGACGCCCATGCTGTTCCACGCATTGCGCGGCCTTTTTGTGCCATGGATCTTCAAGATCAAAGGAAATTTGGTATCTTGCGCGTTCCATCAGGAGTCCTCCAATAGGAGCCGATACCCTTCGGCATTTGAAAAACGATCCAATATCGCCACGGTATAGATATCCGAAGTCTGCAGCACATCGCTGAGAAGCTCCGCGCCGCCACCGGCAAATACCATGGGAAACTGCAAATCGATTCCGCGTTCCCGCAGCCATTATGTAACTCTCTTACATACGTCCGGACATGATCTTTCGCTATCTCAACGATCCGTTTGCTCTGAATGTGCTGCATGTTCCCGCGTACCGCGCTGGCCACCTGCTCGTCGGTCAGGCGAATGGAGCGCTGCATGAGGGCATCCTTGATCCGGTTGAAGAGCGTTATAGTGCCAAGCGGCAGGCTGATACAGCTGGCCTTGTCTGGCTTCTTATTGCGTACCGACAGCACGTCCACCGTATACCCGCCGATATCCGCAATGGTGAGATCCGTGTAGCTGTCAAGCAATCGGTAATTCTTACACAGTGCAGCGTACCCTTGGGGGAACACTTTGCATTCAACGATATCGCAGGTATATTCGTCCTCACCATATGTGAAGGCGATATTGCGCCGGATGAAATAGTCCCGAAATGCCGTATGCTGCGCGCCATATACGCCGATCGGTAACCCCACGCCCAGCACAATGTACTGAGACTGAACGTTTTGCCGTTTCATTGCCTCCGCTATCGCAGGCAGAGTCAGCAGGAATGTACCCTCATCCTGCGTTTTGTCATTTCGCACATGCATGCGCCCGGTACCGATTGCGTAGTATTTGCCGTTGTAGTAAAGTTGACGCTCCGTATCTATGGACGGAGTACCGCTTTCAATAAATCCCGACATGTACAGCAGCCGGTCGCTGCTCTTGGTGTTGAAGTTTCCGTTGTCTACGCCAAGTTTCAACATTGTGTGTCCCTCCTATAATTTCAACTAGAAAACCCACCTGGATTTTAGCGTTCCATCTGCCTGCTCTTTTTCTTTTCGACCGGTGCATCCTCTTCCGGTTCCGGCGCGTCGTCAACTAGCTCGGGAACGGCGTCACCAATCTGTAAGATGACTTTGAGTTCCTCCAGCCGCGCTTCTTTCTCTGTCATAGCTGCTGCAAAGGCGAAGGGTTTCTGTAGTTCTGCTTTGGCGTTTGCCATCTGCACCTGAATGGTATCAAGGGTTTCCTGTGCGTGTGATAGTCTGCCGGGAAGTGCAGACAACGCGTTGTCGAGTCTTGAAATATTGCCACCCGCATCAGCGCCCAGCGTCACGGTGTGAAGCTGCGCTCCCTTTAACGATACATGCAGATCCTTTGTAAACTCATCGAATCGCAGTTCCATTGGAAAGCCTCGGTATTCTCCGATCAGTGTCGGATGGATCGAAGCATGCTTACAGGCTGAAAGAAGGGCTTTTCCGGCTTCCTCGCGTTCGAAATATGGTGTGCTGTTGAGTATCATGCTGTAGAATGTGCCCTTTGCCGGGGTATGACTGCTGACGATTTGCATATCCTGTTCCAGCCCGGCTATCGTCTCCCTGCAATCGTTGATTTTTCTTGGATACCCTATCCGCAGCGCGTCCTCCAGCCGGTACCGTGTATTGAGGTAATCGGCCTTGAACAGTTTCAGACGCGTCAGCTCGGTCTCAATATCAATCTTTTCCTTTATAAGGGGATTGCCGGTGGCCAGCGCCTTGACTTCGGCGTAGGACAATGTCGTTTCGTCGATGTCCTCTGCACTGCGCACAGGTGTTCTGCTGGTCATGATCTGCGAGATAAAGCGTTGTTTGTTTTCCAGAAGCTGCCACATGTAACTGTCGAACGTACTTTCCGTGATATACCGGTAGATATCCACCTGCCCGTTTTGATTGCCCTGCCGTATCCCTCGGCCGTGCCGTTGTTCGAGATCGCCGGGCCTCCATGGTGCGTCAAGGTCATGCAGCGCAACGAGCCTGTCCTGGACATTTGTTCCGGCCCCCATCTTAAATGTGGAGCCAATCAATATACGTACATCTCCGTCACGGACTTTCTGGAACAGGGCCTCTTTTTGTGCTTCATTGGAAGCGTCGTGTATGAACGCAATCTCTTCCTCGGGTATGCCGGCCACCATGAGCTTTGCCTTCAGGTCGTCGTATACATTAAATCCATCCTTCGTCGGGGTGGAAAGATCGCAAAAAACCAGTTGTGTCAGCCGTTCCTGTTGTGTTCTCGACCATATTTCATACAGATTCAGGAAGCAGGCGTTTACCTTGCTGTCGGGGTCATCCGGGAGCAGAGGATTCATGAGGCGCTGATCGAGCGCAAGTTTTCGCCCGTCGTTGGTGATCCGCAGCATGTTGTCGACCGACGCGTCTACCACCCGCGCCCTGACCTGTTCGGCGCGCTCTCCCAACTCACTAAGCATGGCCTTCTGGATCTCCGATGGCTTGAGCACTTCATTGTGAAATACCGCTTTGGGTACCGGCAGATTGAGCATGTCGGCAGTCTGGATATCGGCTACTTCCTTGAATATATTCATGAGTTCCGGAAGATTAAAAAAGCGCGCAAACCGTGTTTTTGCGCGCCACCCGGTACCCTCCGGTGCAAGTTCCATGGCCGTGACCGTTTCCCCGAACGTAGACGCCCAACAGTCAAAATGCGAAAAGCCCATGTTCCGAAGCGTTTCATATTGCAGATACCGCTGCATGGTGAACATCTCGACCATGGTGTTGGATACGGGCGTGCCGGTGGAGAATATCACGCCACGACTGCCGGTGATATCGTCCAGATACCGGCATTTCATGAACAGGTCGGAGGATTTCTGCGCTTCCGTCTGCGAGATACCGCCCATATTCGTCATTTTGGTGGGGGCAAACAGGTTCTTGAAGCCGTGGGCTTCATCCACAAACAGCCGGTCGACGCCCAGCTCTTCAAACGTGACCACATCGTCCTTTCGGCTTTGATCATTGAGTTTTTCAAGCTTGGTCTGTAGGGACTTCTTCATTTTCTCCAGCTGCTTAATGGTGTACCGTTCGCCGCGTTCCTGCTTGACCTGGTCAATCCCTTCCTCCACATCCCGTATCTGTTCAGAGAGCGCCATCTGCTGTCTGTCCTGGCTGAGTGGGATCTTTTCAAACTGGCTATGCCCTATGATCACGATATCGTATTCGCCGGTGGCGATGCGCGAACAGAAACGCTTACGGTTCTGAGTCTCAAAATCTTTCTTGGTGGCTACCAGCACGTTCGCCGCAGGATACAGGCGCATGGCGTCGCCGGCGATTTGCTCCGTGAGGTGATTGGGTACGACAAACAGGTTCTTTTCGCATATCCCCAACCGCTTCATTTCCATTGCCGCGGCAATCATTGTGAAGGTCTTGCCTGCCCCCACGACATGCCCCAGCAGCGTGTTCCCACCAAACAATATGCGCGCAACAGCGTTCTTCTGGTGCGCGTTTAGTTCGTATTCCGGGTTCATACCGGGGAATGTGAGGTAGCTGCCGTCATATTCCCGTGGACGCAGGGAATTGAATTTCTCGTTGTACAGCCGGGTCAGCCGGTCGCGCCGGGCAGGATCATGGAATATCCACTCCTTGAACGATTCCTTGATGGCCTGCTGCTTTTGCTGCGCTAGATAGGTTTCCTTCTTATTGAGAACGCGTCTTTCGTTACCGTATTCATCTTCCGCACGGTCGAATATGCGCGTATCCCTAAGATTAAGCGTATCCTCTATGATCTGGTACCCGTTTACGCGGGAGGTACCGTAGACGGAATTCGCTTTCACATTATCCATCCGGTCGGACATCTTGCCCGATATACTCCATGACGCGGTGGGAGACGCATAGCTGACCTTGATGGAATGTCTCAGATACCGGGGCGTATCCAACAGCGAATACATGAAGTCGGCAATATCGTTCTGCGGTATCCAGGTAGCGCCCAGCCGCACATCGATTTCAGAAGCGGGGATCTCCGGGGGGATCGCGTTTTCGAGCGCTTCGACATTCCCCTGATACGCTGCATCTTTTTCTGCGGCGCGTTTTGCTGTTTCCAGCTTTTCGCGCACGTTCCCTGAGAGATATTCGTCAGCTGTGACATACCCCGACAGGGGATTGTCGTCTTTGACCAGTTGCGGGTCACGATATATCCTGTCGCGCAGACTATCGGCCAGCTTTTCGGGCGATTGTCCCGTCAGATCGGCCATATACGCAAGGTCAATACCGGCCCGCTCGTTCAGGCTGACCAGCAGCGCTTCGTGCGGTGACTCTACCGAGGTCACGACTTCATGCTTGCGGATCGTGCGTTTGGTGAACATATCCGCTTTGCGGATGAGTTCGCCCTTGTTATTCAATTCCTCCAGTGAGCACAGAAGTGGATAGGAATTGTCATCCCGAAACGCAAGCCGGTTGGCTTTGGCGTTCAAAAGGCCGTGTTTTGCGGTAAACGCGTCGTAGCGCTCGTTGAGGATACGCTGGCATTCCTGAATATCGCTGTCCGGATATCCGTTTAACTGCAACGATATGAGCTGCCGCACTGTATCCCGCAGCGTGATCATGCCCATGACCCGCGCCCGGTTCTGCTCGGAGAGTATCACCTGATCCATCCGGGCGTTGATGCGGTAGTAGAGTTCACCGTCGACCAGTGTGAAGCTGAAATTGCGCACATCTGGATTTGCAGGGATGGATTCAACGGCGGTTTCCTGTTCAGGCTGCTCCGCCGTCCGCTCTTCTTTAACCCATTCCGTCCGGGGTGGCTGGATATGCCGGATGGCTTCGTCGAGAAGTGCAGAAAGATCTTTGTCCGGGTAAGGATCGACCGTGCATTCCCGTTTTCCGTACTGCATGCTCTTGTTTGTAAATCGCCCCATTACCATGTGCGGGTTGTCACAGAAATACTGGTTGATCACATACCCGTCCGGGGTTGTATCAAGATGCACCCAGTCCGGTTCTATGGCCATGGGTCTGTCACGCTTCTGTAGAAACAGAATATCTGAAACGACACTGGTACCGGCATTCTTGAGGAACGCGTTGTTGGGCAGGCGAATAGCGCCCAATAGCTCTGCACGTTCAGCGATATACTTGCGTACGGTCGGGTTCTGCTTGTCCATTGAGCCGGACGAAGTAACGAACGCCACGATACCGCCCGGTCGCACTTTATCCAGCGTTTTCACAAAGAAATAATCATGGATGAGCAGATGCTGCCTGTCGTATCTCTTGTCTGCCAGTGTGTAATTCCCGAACGGTACATTCCCTACAGCAAGGTCGAAGAAGTGATCCGGGTAATCCGTTGTTTCAAACCCCTGTACCGCAATGCGCGCCGATGGATACAGCTGCTTTGCTAATCTGCCGGTGATCCCGTCCAGCTCCACGCCGTAGAACCTGCACCGGTTCATGCTCTCGGGCACCATACCGAAGAAGTTGCCAGTGCCGCAGGCTGGTTCGAGTACATTACCGGCCTTGAAGCCCATTTGCTCAAGCGCCTTGTACATGGAACGGATTACGACCGGGGAAGTAAAGTGTGCATTGAGTGTGGAAGCGCGTGCCGCGTCATATTCCTCAGGCGTTAGTAAGGAGCGTAATTGCTGATACTCTTTGGCCCACTGCGTGTTATCCGCGTCGAACGCCTGCGGAAGAGCACCCCAGCCGGTGTACTTTGCAAGTACTTCCTGCTCTTCGCCGGTTGCCGCTCTGTTCTCGCTTTCAAGTGCCTGCAGGAGTTGGATTGCTGCTACATTGGCGTTGAACCGCTCTTTCGGGCCGTATATGCCCAGCGTATCATCTGCGATACGATAATTCTGAGGCTTGAAGGTTACAAGCGAGGAAGTGACTTCCTCTGAAACAGTTTCCCGAGCCTGTTTCTCAGGAACTGCCCGTTCGATGGCTTTCCATGTTTCGTCCGAAACGCTGATGGTGATTTCGTGGTTAGCTTCCCCTCCACCTACGGTAAGCGTATCTCCGCTGCGTGTGATGGGCACCTCTTCGAGGTTGGGCCAACCTTCTGGACGCTGCTGGAAATGATCGTTCAACGGACTGCTGCTCAGAGCGTTGAAAAATGCATTCCGCTGCATATCGCGTGTGACCAGAGGATACAGCGTTTCCTGTAACTGCACCGTTTCCCCGTAGTCAAGGACATTGTACGCGATACCGTTGATGTGTACGCGGTCGCCTTCGGATACGAAATATTCCTTAATGATGGAAGCTGTGTTTTGAGGGATATCTTCAGTTTCTTCCTGCAGCGTCGGACTTTGGTTTGCGAACAATTCCTGTTCCCGCTTTGTCAGATACCGTCCCGAAGCAACCAATTCGCGTATGCGTTTGGAAGCGGTTGACCATGTCATATGAAACGCGGGAATACCGTGACCGGGATCGATTTTCATTTCACTGGCGTTATACCATACAAATCCCGCTCCGCTTGGGAACGAGAAAGAGAAGCCGCCAATACCGTAAATATCTTGTAGAAACCGTGCAAATTCTTTATCAGGGATTGGAGATTGGGCAAGGTGATAGATTTTCACTTTAGCGCCCGATACCCGCGGCCCAAACAGCAGGACTTCGTCAATATCCTGCTGCGCAATACAAAAGGCGGAGGTGTTCATTTCCTCCGCCTTTTTGATCGCTGCTATCTGTTCTTCTTCTGTCTGCAGTAATGTCAGCTGTAGATGAGTTCCTGCAGTATGACCTCTTCCACCCTCTGCAGGAGGTTGTTCCGGTGCGCTACCCAACCCATCTGATCCTGCATCTTGTCCGGACCCGGATCGGCCTTGAGCATTTCCTCCAATAGCTTTTCCTGCATCTCGTAAGCCCTCCGGTTCGTTTCCTGCATATGCTCCAGCAGCGTGTTCTTCACGAACATGACGGTATATTTCCCCGTCCTGTGCTCCTTGAGAAAGTTCCGGCGCATGAGGCCGTATTTCCCCACCGGTTCGTCGTTCTTCGGGGCCGGAACGCAGACGTCCGGATAAAAGTAATCCCCGATCTTCGTGTATGTCATATCCCCCAGTATGTCGCTGAATGCCGGGTTGATCGTCGGCTTGAATTCTTCTTCCATGTTCATCCGTCCTTCCCATATCGTTGCTAATTCTATTATCTTTTGCATGTACTTGATCTGCAAGCTTTTCCTGCTTTTCCAGAGCAGTCACTGTCCGCTCAATGACTCTTAGTACTTCCAGCGCTGAATTTGACACATCTGCACCTAACTCGAGTATCTGATCGGTGCCCAGCCGTGATATTCCCTGTAACCTGCTAACATACGGAGCTATATCCTTCCCGCACCGGGCAAGTACTGTGATCATGGCGCTACTCTTTAGAAGCCCATGATATTCGTCCACCGACAGCACATCCAGTATGCCGCTTTCGCTCAGCGACAGACCAATCTGGCCGCTGAACGCTCTATTCAGCGCTTGTTCAACAGCCTTATCCAAAGTCATATTCTCATCTGGCTGCAGGCCAAACCCTTGAACAAGCGCGTCCCGGGCAGATGGTGCGTGTTCTTCACGTACCTTCCAAGCCTGAAAAGGTGTACCTGACTTGGAGTAAGTGTCTGACACGTCAAATACGTACCGGTAACGATATGCGCCGTTTGTTTCTACCGCAATGGGGATACCGGTAGTGCCGCGCTTCACCCAGCGCCCGATCTGGTTCCATACGGCAATTTCAGCGCAGGCTGTTGCGTCAGGTTTATGGGCGTGGATCATGAGCTGTTCGGTAAAGGCATATTTATATACGCCTGCTGCCGAAGTTAAAAACTCTGCCCAACTCTGTTCATTTTGCCCAGCTTTCTTTGCTGCGTTCTCCGTGAAGGGTAGCAAATCCTTTAGCTTGCCCAAGCTATACTTCCTCCTGTCTATGCAATTGGGGGGTATATAAAAAGACGACCGTTCTGGCCGCCGTGTGTTTACTATTTTGGCTTCATTACTAGGCGCTTGTTATTATCTTTCGTATATCTAGGTAACCACTTTGTAGTTGAACTGGATTTCTCCCTGCTGGCAATCCGAATTGCAGGCCCAGCTTCCACATTCTGGCTTTGGGTTTGACTTTTCTGGTGTGCGAGGGGAGCCATAATCTTCAGCACGGCTTCGCCCTTGGAATCCATAGAGTTCATGTTTTCCTCTTGTTTTCTATGTTACTTATTTTTTTCAAAATCATATAATATAAAGAAAAATAAGGAGTGTTGAAAAATGAACAATTTTAAACATGATAATAACTGCATTATTTCATATTTACACCTAAAAAAAAGAGCTGGGAAAATAGTAGAGATACTTGATAGGTCAGGCGATTTTAAGAATATTATTACTTTTATAATTGATCTTAATATGGAAGAAAGTTTAATTTTAGCTGAAGAAGTTGCTGAAATCTATGCTCAAAAACTTACACGACCGCAGTTATTAACATTTAGTGATTATTTAAAAAAGGTAGGCACACTTATTACATCTAAAGAAAAAGGATTAGAAGAAAGTAGCTTGTGAGGCTTGATTATGTCGATTTACGCCACCCGTTAACGTTGATTCCACGGTTATAGTTTTATTCATCCTAAGCGATAAAATCAAATGACGAACCTAAAAAAACGAATTTTGTTTGGAGGAGCAGCAATATGCAGGAAGACGAGTCCATTAGCCAATGCGCAGATACGCTTAGCTCTTTAGGATGCACAAAAAGCGCCGAACAGCTTGCGATTTTCACAAATCTGCTTGCTATTGCAATTTCCAAAGGCAAAAGTACAGATCAATTAAATGTAATAGGCAATTTTATTGTTGCTGTTGGTAGTCTTCTTTTAACAATGGCAGCGCAAAGAGCATCTTGTGAAACAAAACTTGATACGCTCGCACAAATTCAAGATCTGAAGAAAAAAATAAAAGATCTTGAAGATGGCCTAAGCAATACATTTTAAAATTGAACGGACAAAACTAAAATAAATACAACAACTTGATTATAGCTTTTTTAGGTAGACGAAGTGTTTAAACCGATTAGCAAGAGACAATACCACCGTAAAAGGGACATTTAAAAGTTGATTGTGTAGTACATATAGCTATTTATTTGAAAAATCAGAAAACTTTCATTGATAATCTCCTCCAGTTTTCCCAGAAAATAATCATCTTCTCTGTTCGATGCTATAAGCATAATCCTTCAAGCTGGCACCTCTGATGCAACTTAATATTCCTGCGAACTATTGCTATATACACAAATTATGCTAAATACGTAATCTTCACCAAGCTTCCGATTATTGCTATAACAAAAATCTGCGTTTTCTATGCCGAATGTTGAAATTTGTCAATGAGATTGCTACGCTTGAAGTATACCATTATATAGACTAGTTGGAATATATAAATGTAAATTGGGTGTGTATTTATCCAGCATACTCGTGTCGAATTTTACGCTGAATTGTGTTCACCAGCGAGGACACAACGTTTTTATCAAACGCTGTCTCAATACCATTATATATATATGCCAAAGCCTTAGAAATCGGCCATGCAGCTCGATAAGCTCTCTCACTGGTCAATGCATCAAATACATCGGCTACAGTTACCATGCGCACCGGGAGCGAGATGCTATTGCCAGAGATGCCGCAAGGATATCCCTGACCATCTAACCGTTCGTGATGGAGCAGCGCAATTTCCCCAGAAAGGCGCATGATAGGACTATTGTATTTCCTCAAAATCGTGTAACCGCTGATTGTATGTGTTTTAAGGCATGCATATTCTTCTTGTGTTAGTTTTCCCGGCTTGTTTAATATTTGATCAGGGATATGTGATTTACCAATGTCATGAAAATAAGCTGCTGAAGCAATGGAAAAAGCAACTTTCTCATCCATCCCCATGTTCAAAGCAATCTCATAACATAATAATTTTACGCGCTGCGAGTGCGTGTTGCTCTCCTTTTCCATTTTAATTCTCCTTATGTTTTTGAAAGGATTGTGATTGTCGCGCCAATAGTCAGGTATACGCATAGAGGTATCCCGACTTTTTCTTTGTCCTGCGTGAGTATTTTCTTAACAACCGACACGATGATGGCTAGCACGAATGCGACAACATAGCTTTCAAGTGCCGGTAAAAGTCCAAGATAAACTCCAATACCGGCCATGCACTTTATATCAGCACCGCCGATATTCTTGCCATCATGATAAAAAAACAGGGCAATCAGAAGGGCAGGGGACAGGCCGAGTAACGGTAAGGCCGATCCAATCCCAAACATACGGATGATTGCCAATGAGCAAAGCATTATGATAAAGAAATTGCTGACGGTGCGAGTCCGAGCATCCCGATCGGCAATGATTACAAGTACGCTAACAAATGAGACATCAAGCGGCCAAATGGAGTTTGCCATAGGATATATCAACACCTTTTCTTGTTGGAATTCAAGGCATATTAAAAGGGCTGCAGATGCAGCCCTCTGATTACGGACGAATTACCTAATTAGATGTTGGGATGTCTTCTGGCCAATTGACTTCTTTCCGAGAAGCCCAACATACTAGAAACAAACAATTCAGTCACCGACAATGTTGTCAACGATGGATCGCCCTCACGTATGCGGAGCGTACGCCGGATTTCCTTGGGTATAACCACACGTCCCAATTCATCAATACGCCTTACTATTCCTGTTGCCTTCAAGTGGATGCCCTCCTGTATGCCATGCAGTTTTGGATGCAGGAGTAGTATTTGTCGCTTTCTGGGTTTTATACAGCGCCTCGCTTAGGCAACAGACAAAAGTATGATGTTTACGCTTTGTTGGGTATTTCGCGGCTGCCCGGTTTTTCAAGCTTCAGCATGTAAAAACGCTTAATAGAAAGGATATTTCTTTTTAGAATGTCCTTGTCGTGGACGCTATTCGTTTGCCATGTGCTTCATTGCTAAGCCATTGAATATAAGACGGAGGTATTTCAAACAAATGTGCTATGCGCGATTTTTTTATAAAAAGGGCCGCCCGGTAGACATTTGCCGGGCAGCTTTAAACCAATAAAAGGATGACCTAATTCTGTTCGTTGATTGCGTTTTCGACAGCCTTTAAAAACGCCTTGCTGTCCGCAGTAGCGCCGGAAACGGCATCCACCTGCGTACTCTGTTCCATAAGAACGCGGTCTGTCATGGCTGCAATGGTTTCCAGCTTGGCGAATGCTTGGGGTTTTAACTGTTCTATCGCGGTAATTTCATGGTTGCGGACTGTAACGGCAACGGTATTGCTCCATCGAAAGCCGTTGTATTGGCCTTCGTATACGCCGTCGTCCAAATGATCAAGGGATACACCCTCTACGGACAGGTTGAGTGCCTTCTCACGTCCCAGCATGACGAAGGCAAGCATTCCCACAATAAACACGCCTATGGTTGCAAGAGTATATAGAAGTACCCTCTTTATTACTTTCCAGGCTCTGGACTGTTTCATGGTAATTCTCTCCTGTTATTATCATATTTCTTGAATTGCTTCGGCTAATTGCACGATTATTGATTGGTCAATACCGGGGCCAACGCCGTTTTGCTCAACATAACCCCGCATGGCGGCCCGTTCAAACGCATTTAGCCCACTTTCCCGGATTTCTCCGCCCACATGGAAATAATACGAAGCGTGTGACTTGAGCGAAGCGGGCAGGGATTTGAAAAGTGATTTCTCGTCCCATTCCTTACTGCCTATTCCGCAGGTAAAGAATATGAGTTTGCGGCTTAGAAGCTCGGATTTGTGTCTTTTGCAGAATTGTCGCATTTTCCCAAGCGGCATGCCCATGTACATGGCGGTACCGACAATGACGGTATCATAACCAGCAATGCCGGGGTTGCCGCTTGACTGGGTCTCCCCATTTACCTGCGTGAAGCTTGCTGTACGGCAATCATATATGTCGCAGGGAAAGGGTATTTCTTTAGCGATCATAGCGGCTGCATCCTTCGTCGTCCCAGTCTTGGATGCGTGAACGATCAAAACCTTCTTCATAATTCCTCCAATATTTCGCTCTTCTTAAGCAGCAGATAGTCCGTATGACTGGTGTTTCCTTGCCTCATTCGTGAGACCTTCGCCAAACTAACGTTGTTAGTTGAATAGTAAACTAACAATGTTAGTTTGTCAATGACATTTTTCTAAATAACTTGACAATACTAACGATGTTAGTCTACGATGTGCAAAACGATACATACAGGCGGTGGAGGGAATGAGAAAGACACGGCAAGAGTCTATACAGGAAGAGCCTGTAAAAGTGACGGAGCAACCTCTCGATGCGCAGGCGGAGGCGGAGAATATTGGGAATAAAGAAAAGATATTGCGCATCGCAATCGAGTTGTTTTCTAAAAAAGGGTATTCCGGAGTATCCGTACGGGAAATCGCCGCGGCGGTGGGCATAAAGGCGGCGTCAATTTACAACCATTACAGCGGCAAGGAAGGGATACTCGATGAAATAGTCGCACAATTCAGGCAGCTGCTTCATGATCGGGTTTACCCGGCATTTGATAGGGAAGAGATGCCCGATGTGGAAACTTTTATTAACCGGATCACACAGGCCAACGATGCATTCTTTTCAGTACCTTTGCACGCGCAAATTGGCGGTATTGTGTTCCGCGAGCAGTTCCATAATGAAGGGGTTCGCCGCATGCTGCTCGAAGAGCTCATCATATCACCGCGCAGGGCGATCGCAGGTTATTTTGAGGAACTCATGAATAATGGCAAAATGCGAAGGATGGACCCGGTTTTTGCAGCGAAGGAGTACCACGCGTTTTATATTTACCGGTTTTATGAAAACAGTTTGTCACAGACATTTGGTGAAACGGATTTGGAAGCAAGCGAACGCGAGCACGCCGGGCATGTGCGCATGTTTCTGGACAGCTTTTCCTGTGAATAAATGCCCCTCGCTCTTAAAGTGAGAATGGAAGGCATAATAAAAGGGCTGCAGCTTGCAGCCCTTAGAATATAAACGAAACTTCTTACGCTTTGTTGGGTATTTCGCGGCTGCCCGGTTTTTCAAGCTTCAGCTTGCCTTCAGAACAGATCGGGCAGCTTTCGGGATCGTAAGTTTTGATGTCAAGTTTCAGCGCGGGGTATACGGGCAAAGTAAATTCGCAGCCTTCCGCGCGTCTGTCCACAATACAGGCAGCGCCTATGACTTTAGCGCCCATATCTTCAAGAGCCTTCACTGTTTCCATTGTGGATTTTCCGGTGGTGATGACATCCTCGGCGATGAGTATTTTATCGCCGGCGCCTACGGAAAAGCCGCGCCGAAGCTGCATTTCTCCGTCCTTGCGCTCGGTAAATATGCTCTCTACGCCAAGCTGACGCGCAAGCTCATACGAAACGATGACTCCGCCCATCGCCGGCCCGCAGACCTTGGTGATGCCAAGCCCTTTTACCTGCTCGGTAACGGACTTTAATACCTGTTCCGCAAGGTCTGGAAAGCGCAGCAGCTTTGCGCATTGGCAGTATCCGCCGCTGTGCAGCCCGGAGGAAAGCAGAAAATGCCCCTCAAGGAAGGCTTCGCATTGTTTCATGATTGTAAGATTATCCGGCATAGTTCCTCCTATACAATTCCGCGGATTTCGCTGATGTTGTTTAAGTTGTTACGATTGCAGTATGCCATAAGTCCGTCTATAATGTCCAGCATGGTTTGCGGATACGCAAATGTCATAGCGCCAACCTGTACGGCATGCGCGCCCGCCATCAGGAAGCTCAGCGCGTCCTGCGCGGTGGCGATACCGCCCATGCCCACAACGGGTATGCGCACGCGCTTGCAGACCTGATGTACCATGCGCAGCGCGATGGGCAGTATGGCGGGGCCGGAAAGTCCCGCGTACACATTATCAAATACCGGGCGTTTGCGCTCCACATCGATTGCCATACCGAGGAACGTATTGACTAGGCTAAGCGCATCCGCACCGGCTTCTTCGCACGCGAGCGCAACCGCGATGACATCCGGCGCGTTCGGCGACAGCTTGACCATGAGTGGATGCTTGGTGACAGCCTTTACCCGCTGCGTGATATCCGCTGCGCATTCCGGCAGCAGACCGAACGCCATGCCTCCCGCCTTCACATTGGGGCAGGAGATGTTGAGCTCAATTATGTCGATATCCGCATCGTTGAGCATGCGCGCGCCGGTGAGGTAATCTTCCGTGCTGTGGCCGCCAAGGTTGGCGATGACGGCGCAGCCCAGCGAGCGCATATACGGTGCGTCCTCTTTTACAAAGTGCTCCACGCCCGGGTTTTCAAGCCCAATGCTGTTAAGCATGCCGGCGGGGGTTTCTGTGATGCGGATGCCGTCGTTTCCGGCACTGCCGTTCAACGTAAGTCCCTTGCCGCTGATGCCGCCCAGGCGGGATGCGTCGAACAGCTCTGCGTACTCGCGTCCAAAGCCAAATGTGCCGGAGGCCGCGATCACGGGGTTTTTGAGCGTTACGCCCAGCAGTTCCGTCTCAAGAGGATTAGAGTGCATGCTGCACCTCCGTATAGTCGAACACCGGGCCGTCCTTGCACACACGTTTGCCGCCGTGCGCTGTTTTACAGGTGCACCCGAGGCATGCGCCTACGCCGCAGGCCATGTGACGCTCCAATGAAACGTACATCCGGGCGCTTGCGGCTTGTGCCGCCTGCGCGGCGGCGCGCAGCATGGGGGAAGGACCGCAGGCATAATAGGTTGCGTTTTGTGTGAAATCCACGTCCTGCGTTACAAATCCGCCGACATTCACCTGCACGCAGTCCGCATAGGCTTTGAATTCCTCGGCATAGTACGCTTCTTCCCGAAAGCCAAGATATACGCTGATGCGTCTATAGGGCTGTGCGGCTCTAAGAGATTTTGCAAGCAGATACATGGGCGCCGAACCGATGCCGCCGCCTATGATGACAGCGTCGCCGTCCACAATCGGGAAGCCGTTGCCGTAAGGCCCCTGCACGTCCATGCTTTGCCCCGGAATGAGCCCGGAAAACAGCGCGGTGCCGCGGCCCATGACCTGATAGAGCAGCGTGAGTTCGTCTCCTTCGCTGTCACACAGGCTGATGGGCCTGCCTAAGAACGGGTCCAGCACGCCGGGGATGCGCAGCATGACGAACTGGCCGGCTTTCCCCAAGGGAGCTCCAGTAAGTCGCATGCGCCATATTCCCTGCGCAATGCTCTTGTTCTCAGCGATTACAGCCATGCGAGTATATCCTCCCGCATGGTAAGCACGGCGTCGCGCACATGCGTTTCAAATCCTTCTTCCTCAGACTTTCCCTTGTGGGCGGTGATGAGACCGCGCGAGGAATTGACTACGCCGCACAATCCGCCGCGGAAGAAGGTGGCGATATCCTTGCCGGTGCCGCCCTGCGCCCCGTAACCGGGTATGAGCAGGAATGTGCGCGGCATGAGATCCCGTATGAGCTCGAATTCTTCCGGATAGGTCAAGCCGGTGACCGCGCCTATAGCGGTAAAGCCGCTTGTGCCTATGAACTGTTCGCCCCAAGCGGCAACTTTTTGTGCCATGCGCTGGTAGATCGTCAGACCTCCCGCGTCGATATCCTGAATATCCCGTGAGCTGGGGTTGGAGGTTTTGACGAGTACGAACAGCCCCTTGCCTTTTTCCAAGTAGGGATAATACGGGGAGACCGCGTCTTCGCCCATATAGGCGTTGACGGTGATGATATCCGTTTCAAAATCTCCAGTAAAATGTCCCTGCGCGTACTGTGTAGCGGTAGAGGAAATGTCCCCGCGCTTGACGTCGGATATCACGATGCTGCCTTTGCTTCTTGCATAGCGTACCGTATCCGAAAATGCCTTCATGCCGTCCAGTCCGAGAGCTTCATAACAGGCGACCTGTACTTTGAAGCAGCCGGCGTTATCATGTACGGCGTCGATGATTTTACGGTTGAACTCGAATATCTTTTCGCCCGCTGATGCGTCCCGGCGCTTGAGATACTCGGGCAGGAAGGAAAGCTGCGTATCCAATCCAACGCAGACCGGTCCCTTCTTTTTTACGTCCTCATAAAGTCTGTCCATGATCATAGCGTACTTCCCCTTCCACAATCGTTTGTATGACGCGCCCCCGCACCTTGCGGCCTTCAAAGGGCGTATTGCTGGATTTCGAAATCATATCCGCGCGGCGGATGGTGTACTCGCCGTCCGGTTCCAGTATGACAAGGTCGGCAGGGTATCCCGCCGCAAGCACTCCTGTTTTGCGGCCAAGCCGCCGTGCCGGTGCGAAAGACATCAGCTCGCTCAGCCGGGTAAGCGGCAGTCCGTTTTCGTGGAATACCTGCAGGAATATCTGCACGGCGTATTCGATGTTCGAAATGCCTGCCATACCCGCGGCTTTATCTTCCTCTGTATGCGGCGCGTGATCCGTGGACAGGCAATCCACGGTGCCGTCTTTAATCCCTTCTACGAGTGCCTGCACATCCGCTTTGGTGCGCAGCGGCGGGTTGACTTTGTAATCGCTGTCGTAACCGAACAGATGATGCGGCGTGACTTCACAGGTAAGCGTCAGGCCCTTTGCCTTGGCTTCGCGTATCATTTGCAGCGTTTCGGCCCTGCTGATGTGCCCTACGTGCAGATTTCCGCCCACCTCGCGCAGCAGTTCAATATCCCGTGCTACGATCTGCCGTTCCGGCTGGCAATGCGTGCTGATGAGAAAGCCGTATTGCTTGGATGCGAGGAGCAGATTGCGCATAAAGGCATCGGAGAATATGGTTTTGCCATCGTTGGTCAGCATGTTTGTGACCTTTGAAAGCGCGGCGTAATCCGTAGCGACGGAGTCATCGAGATTTTCGCCTGCGGCGGCGGACTGCGTCAGATGACACAGGCGCAAAGCCGCGGCCTTTTCGTGGTTCTTTTGCACCAGTTCAGGCGTAGATATCACAGGGTTTGTGTTGGCCATAGCGCACAGCATGGCGTAACCGCCCTTGAGTGCGGCGTGCATGCCCGTTTCCATGGTTTCTTTTGCGGGATAGCCGGGATCGCGCAGATGACAGTGCAGATCGATAAACGCGGGCATCAGCACGCGGCCATCAAGATCTACCTGCAGATCGCTGCGCTGCTTGGTAGCCTCGCCGCAATAACGTATGACGCCTTCTTCCGTATAGAGATCCCCGAAGCGGTCGCCCATGGCGTCCACAAGGCGGGCGTTGCGATATTGCACGATCATGGCTTTCCCCCTCTTTACAGATGCGTCCGTGCGTCGCAGTATTCACACGCGTACTCGTTCCGGCCGGAGTCTACCCTGCGGAACGTTACGTTTTCGATGTGTTCCTGGTTGGAGATGCAGCGTGGGTTCTTGCAGGTGAGTATCCCCTTGACTTCCTGCGGGGGGGAGAGTTTAATCTTGTTGACCTGCTCGCCTTCTTCCACAAAGGAGATGGTAACGCCCGGATCGATGAGGCCGAGTACGTCGAAGTTGAGATCGAGATCCGTTTCGATTTTGATTAAATCCTTACGGCCCATCTTGGTGCTGTTCACATTGCGCATGAGCACAACGACATCTTCGAGCTGGTCGAGCCCCAGCTGCTGAAATATTTTATATCCATGTCCGGCGCGGATATGGTCGATAACAATTCCCTTTTTGAGTTTGGATACGTTAATCATAACTGCTACCTCCTATCGGTTCAATCCCTTATTCTGCGCCCAGCAGCTTCATAATAAGCGCCATGCGTACATACATGCCGAAGCGAACCTGATCAAAGTATACGGCGCGCTTGTCGGCATCCACTTCGGTTGCGATTTCGTTGATACGGGGCAGGGGATGCATGACGATCATGTCGTTTTTCGCGAGCGCCATTTTCGCCTTGGTGAGTACAAAGAAGTCTTTTAATCTGAGATATTCTTCTTCACTGATGAACCTTTCGCGCTGTACGCGGGACATATAGAGTATGTCGAGCTGTGAGATGCAGCCTTCCAGATCGTCCGTTTCCGTATAAGTGACATTGCGGCCGGAGATCTCTTCTTTTACATAGGAAGGCATTGTCAATTCTTCGGGTGATATGAACACGAACTTGATATTGTCGTACCGGGAAAGGCAGGTGACGAGAGAGTGTATGGTGCGGCCAAACTTCAGATCGCCGCATACGCCGACCGTGAGGCCATTGAACGTTTTCTTGTAGTTGCGGATGGTTAAAAGGTCTGTCAATGTCTGTGTGGGGTGATGGTGGCCGCCGTCGCCCGCGTTGATAACAGGGCAGTCGGCATATTGGCTGATAAGCCGCGCGGCGCCTTCTTTGGGATGCCGCACCACGATGAGATCCGCGTACTGCGATACCGTGCGCGCGCTGTCCGCTACCGTTTCGCCCTTGGCTACGCTGGAGGTGGAAGGATCGGAGAACCCGATGGTTTGGCCGCCCAGCCGCAGCATCGCCGCGTCGAAGGAAAACTTGGTGCGGGTAGAGGGTTCATAAAAAAGGCTTGCAAGCAATTTTCCCTTGCAGGCCTCGGCATATGAGGACGGTTGTTCAATGATGCGTTGTGCAAGCGAAAGAACTTCTTCGATCTCCGCTACGGTAAAGTCACTCGGGGAAATCAGGCTTCGGTTTTTGAGCATTTGTGTTACTCCTTTACGATAAATTAGCAGGGAAACCCTGTTGCCGACAAAAAAAAACACTTGGTTCAGAAAGCACCAGTGTTTTCCCTCATCGGTTGTTTATAATGTTTTGTTTTCCGTGTAAGCAGCATGCCGATCATCCGCCTCCTTTAGAACCAGGCCGGCCCGCCCGATGCGCTGCCTGCGCACCCATTTTTGCTAGAATACTAAAAAAACGATGCGTTGTCAACAGGCAAAATAATTGATCCTCAACAGCATTAGTCATAATAATATCTTATGGATGGCCAAATAAAGCGCCTCCGAAATCAGCCGATCTGGTAAAATCCGAAGGCGCCGGCGTCAGGCTTTTGATTAATTTTTTGAAATAAATCACGATAAATACTTATATCACCAGCTCATTTTTACATTAGGAGATATGTGGCAATTTCAGTTTGCCTGAGTTTGAAATCTATATGAAGGAAATGAAAATTTTGTTAGAAATGCTTCTAGCCATTGTATGGGTGTGATACCATATTGATGAAATGGACAATCATGTGAATTACGTCAAATGCAATCGAAAGAAAAGGGGGTGGAGCAAATGGGCAAGCGCTGGATGGCTGCTTTGATGGCGGCGCTCATTCTGTTTGCTTTTTCTTCCGGGTCGGCTGCTTCGAGCCAGACGGAAACCACCCTTCTGCTTGAAGAGCCGGAACAGACTGCCGGGTCTGAAGAAACGCCTATCCCGCCGGAGGAGACCATAGTCCCCTCGGACCCAACCGCAACTCCATCAGACACCCCGGTTTTGAGCGATACGCCGGACCCTGCGGTTACGAGCGAGCCGACGTCTACTCCCTGCATCGAGGTGACGGTTACTCCCTCGCCTACGCCTACGCCGCCGATGATGTCGCCGACACCATCGCCGACGCCATGCCTGGATTACTTTGTAACGATTGTAGCGCAAGACTCGACGGTGGCTGTTGGGGATACTTCGTTTTCTCTCACCGATATCGCCTATGCAGTTGATGAAACGGGCAAGCAGCTGAAAGTTCGCATTCGTGACGACGGCGGCTTTGATGTGAATGTGCCCGGTGTTTATACGGTTGTGTTCCGCGCCAAGCATCCGATTACCGGAGAAACGTATACCGCAGAATGCATCGTTTCTGTAGAGGCTGCTCCCGAGCCCGAGCCGACCAGTACGCTTATCGGCACCAGCGATTCTCGCTACAGGAAGTACCTGCAATACCGCGACGAGGTATCCGGCCAGCTGCAGGGCATCATGCAGGAGCTCAACGCGGAATTTCAAAGCCGCGTAGATCTGCTGCGCGGCGCGTTTGAGGATGCAAGTACGTTTGAAATGATGCGCGAGGTACCAAATGCGGAGGATACCGATGTTGCCCAGCAGCTCGGCGAAGATGAAATGACGCTTGAGCCGATGGAAACGGTTTGTGTGGCGAACTGGTCGCATGTGCTGGCGACATTTGTTGCTTCAAGTTCGCTGGATGTGGATGATCCGCTGGATCTGTTCAACCTGCGCAAAATACCGCTCGATGGCATCAGTAAAGTATTCTGGGATATGCACGAGCTGAAATACAATGTGGAAAACGGGAAGCTTAACGTCATACTCAAAGAGCGTTCAAGCGAAGATATGGTTTCGCTGTATCAGATGGATGCGGATAGGCAAGCAAGGCTTGACGAACTCATGCAGCCGGAATTTCAGCGGCTGTTTGCGTCGCTCACGGGCGATACCGCGTTTGTGGATATGTCCGGCGAGGAGGCGCAGACCATAAGGGCAAGTCTTCCCGAAGGGCTAGCCATGCAGCGGGAGGCCGTTGTGCTGGCCGCCTATTCACTGGTAGGGCAGGTCAAATACTTCTGGGGCGGGAAATACCCGTATGTCGGCTGGAATCCGATGTGGAGCGTGCCTCGGGTCGTGTATTCGCAGGGTAGTAAGACGACAGGCACCGTGCGCAATTACGGGCTGGATTGTTCGGGCTTCGTTACATGGGCGTTTGTAAATGCCGCCAAGGATGAAGCCGTGGTGAACGCCATAGGCAACGGTACAGCCGGGCAGTGGAGCAAATCCATATCGCTTGGGTGGGATCAGGCGCAGCCGGGCGATCTGGCGTTTCGGGCGTCGCCGGGCAGTGTGACGACCAACCATGTGGGCGTGGTTGTCGCAAAACAGGCAGACGGCAAGTATCTGGTCGCGCACAGTTCCTCCAGTAAAAATGGGGTGGTCGTAACGGAAGCGTGGTCGAGCGGGTTCCGATATATGCGGCGGCCGGCCTTGTATAAAGATGCGTGACGCCCATCCGGAGGGAATGGATATGAGTAAGCGAATGCGGCAATACGGGGCACTGCTGATGGCAGCAGCGCTTCTTTTGCTGCCGTTTGCGGCGTATGCTCAGGATGCGGCTGAATTTCAATGTGAACCTACCGCAGGGCAGACGGTACTCCCGGGCGATACCATCGCGTATACGCTCTCTATCAATCAGGATGGGACGAGCAAGGAATGGTCTGCGCTTCGCGTGAAGCTGGGCACGGGCATGACGCTGCTGACAGATAGCGTATTGGTGAAGACTGCCGTTGAAGAAGATCAGGAGCCAGAAGCGACCAGCTCCCCTGAGCCCGAAAAGACCGCTTCGGGAAATGCGGCTGAAGAGGTTGCACAGTCCGAATACGAGATTGTACCGGGTAACGACGGGTTTGTGGTGCTTTTTTCTTCCATTCGGGCGGGAGATTTCATATGCTTCAGCGCCAAAGTCGAAAGTGAACAGGCGGATGTCACCGCGAGTGCGCAGACTGAAGATTTTTCGGTATCGGTGACGCATACGCTGGGCAAATTGCCGCAGGCGACGGCGCAGCCCGTACAGAATGCGCCGGTGCAGGCAGCCACACAGGACCCTACCGTACAAACCGTCAGGTGGACGATGGTGCTGCTTTGCCTAATGTGTTTGTGCCTGATTGGCATACTGGTTTATCGCAAATGTGGCGGCACACTGCATAGGAAACTTTTTAATTGGAAATGGAGCGCTGTAACGGCTGTATTCCATCAAAAGAAAAAGACGCAGTTAACGGAACTAACTGTGAGCGTGGATGAAGAAGCTGCAGAATGCATCACGGATGAGCCGAAACAGGTAGAGGAAGCGCAGAATAAGGAAATCGCGATTGGTTCAGAGCAGGGTGTAAAACAGAACAAAGAATAAAACATAAGAAGCCCGTCTGTAGTGTTTTTCTACAGACGGGCTTCTTTTATATCACTCGGCTCAGGCTTTTGCAGACTTGCCGATGCGAACAAACGACATAACGCTGTCGAGTACTACGGCGAACGCCACGACACCCAGGAAAAAGCGCGGGAACTGCGAGAATACGTTTGCGATAAAGCTGCCGCCTTCTCCGAACATATCGTAGAGTGCCGTTGTGAATGTGGGGTTGAACAGCCCCGGCGCACTGATAAACAGTATCATCAGCACGAGCGTGCAGATATTGAGCAGCAGTACCGCAACCGCCAGACGGAATGTGTACCGGCCTTCGTTGAGCTTCAGGACTTCCTTGAGTACGCCCAGTGCAAATATGCCGGCAATCAATATCCATTGCTGCTGCAGCACATCCTGATTGAACAAAGGAATGAAACTGGAACCGTTAAACATGCCAATGAAATACGGCGCGCCCAGCAGAATAACCACAAGAAATAGAGTGGAAAACACTATACCTGTAATTGGCTCATGCCGGTCTATGCGTTCGCTTTTTTTAGGTACGGGCGGCAGATCATTGATGCCGTTTTCCATATCCATCTTTACACCCTTGCGCTCAAAGAAGGCGAACAACGCCGTTACGAAAGCGAACGCGTAAATGAGGCCCATAAACGTCATGCCAATCCAGGATACCAGCCGGAAGAACGGATGCTCCATGCCTCCACCCAATATCGTGGTGATTGCCCCTGAAAGAAGCATTCCGCCGCCAGCCGCCGCGAGCACGATTTTGAGCACGAACTTATATTTTCTGTAGTAGGGCTGGCCGATGAGCGCGCTGTGTTTATCAGGATCGTATTTTTCCGCTAGTTCTGCAGGCGTGCCGATTTCCGTAAGCACCACTCGAACATCGTGTTCGCTGGGCAGTACGTCGCCGCAGCGCTGTTCAAGCATGTCGTCGATAAGCGCGCGAAGTTCTTTTTCGATATCAGCACGTATTTTGTACGGCAGACGTTTGGTGACGGCGTAGATATACCGTTCGATGAGTTCATTCTGCATTGTCGTTTCCCCCCATTAAAACATCCATACTCGTAACGATTTCATTCCAATACTTTTTAAGCGTTTCATACAGCTCTTTGCCTTCCGGCGTAAGCACGTAGTACTTTCGTGGTTTTGCGCCGCTCGTTTCCCATTCGCTCATGAGTACGCCCTGACCTTCGAGCCTCCGCAGCAGCGGATACAATGTGTTGACCTCGACAGCTATGCCGCTTTCTGAAAGCACATTGACCAAATGATAGCCGTACTTGGGCGCTTCAAGCTGGCTGAGCACCGCGAGCACGATGCTGCCGCGCCGCATTTCCAGCAGCAGGCCGGATAGTATTTCTTCCCTTTCCACGTGTGCCCTCCTTCTTGTTCAATATCATTGATTGAATTATACTGTGCGGCACACTATATGTCAATATGGATAATATAAAGTTTTTGAAATTATTTTTGAGTCGGATTGCGCAAGCCATTTCTATTTGTAGCACAAAAGACAGGGGTGCGCAGCGCTCCCTGTTTTGCAAGCCGATATTGTAATAGACTAGGCTGTCGAGAAATACCGTGTAACGTTTTGAACAATATTAGGCTTTCAATATGTCATTTTGCAGGTGATTGGTTGTGCGGCAACTGCCGCACATCATTCCTTGAAGAATACCCGAATGTACCATTCGGGTGCATGTGCGGTGCAAAATGACACCTTCCCCGAAAATGCTTACATTTTCGGGATTTCATCAAAGAGCAATGCGTTTGGCCCTATGGGCACAAACGCGACCTTAGAGCGTAAGTTGACGCGACAGTTTCCTGCGCAAGCAGGAAACCGAGCGACAACTTGCGCGGTGAACTTCGAAAAAGTGGATACTTCCACTTTTTCGACATGCTGACCGCCCACATCCCGCCAATATTGCGGGACGTGGGCGTCAAATGAGGGGAGGGGATTATATTGTGCGGGGCAATATCTGCTTCTCAAAAAAGCTGCGTACTGTTTCGGGGGATATGGAGTACTCTCTGCCGTCCAGCGATACATGCACGCCATTCTGGCATTTTGACGAATAGAATGCGCCGGTAAGGTTTACACAGTCTGTGATCTGGTGTTCCATGATCAGGCGGCGAAGCTGCCCGGTGACCTGACGGGAACCTTTCAGGTGGCAGGAATTGCATGCGCAGATCGTGACGGTCATAAGCTTACTCCTTTCAAAATATCTGTGCGGCTCTGCCTTTTATTGCTTGCCGCTGTTTCCGTAATACGCGTTCAGGTACATCTGCCTGATTTCGCTGATAAGCGGATACCGGGGATTTGCGCCCGTGCACTGGTCGTCAAACGCCTGTTCGGACATATCGTCGAGCCGCGCGAGAAAATCCGCTTCATCCGGCACGTAGTCCTTTATCGTGGACTTGATGCCGACTGCCGCCTTGAGCGTTTCGATCGCATTGATGAGCGTGTTGAGCTTTTCTTCATCCGTGCAGCCACCAAGCCCAAGACTGTCCGCAATCTGTGCGTACCGCTCAAGCGTGTGCGGATGGTCGTACTGCGAGAATGTGCCCATTTTGGAGGGAACTTCGGCAGCGTTAAAGCGAAGCACCTCGTTGATCATCAGCGCGTTGGCAACACCGTGCGGCAGATGGTGGAACGATCCGAGCTTATGCGCCATGGAATGGCATACGCCCAAGAACGCGTTTGCAAATGCCATGCCCGCGATGGTTGCGGCGTTTGCCATCTTTTCACGCGCGACGGGGTCGTTCTGTCCATCCTGATACGCGCGGGGTAGATAATCGAATATCATTTTCATGGACCGCAGCGCGAGGGCGTCGGTATAATCCGTAGCCAGCATGGAAGCGTAAGCTTCCAGCGCGTGCGTCAGCGCGTCTATACCGGAAGCGGCAGTGAGTCCCTTGGGCGCGTTCATCATCAGATCCGCGTCCACGATGGCCATATCCGGCATCAGCTCATAATCCGCCAGAGGATATTTGACGCCTGTGCGCTCATCCGTGATGACAGCGAACGGCGTGACTTCCGAGCCCGTGCCCGCGGATGTGGGGATGGCGATAAAGTATGCCTTCTCGCCCATCTTGGGGAAGCCGTACACGCGCTTGCGGATATCCATGAAGCGCATGGCCATATCGAGGAAATCCGCCGCAGGATGCTCATAGAGCACCCACATGATTTTAGCCGCGTCCATGGCGGAGCCGCCGCCGACCGCGAGTATCACATCGGGCGCGAAGGAAGACATCTGTGCGGCGCCTTCCCTAGCGCAGGCAAGCGTAGGATCGGGCGCTACGTTAAAGAATGTGGTGTGCGCGATGCCCATGGAGTCAAGCTTGGTTTCGATGGGCTTCGTATACCCGTTCTGATACAGGAAACTGTCGGTTACGATAAATGCCTTCTTCTTGCCCAGTACGCTGCCAAGCTCGTCGAGCGCCACGGGGAGGCAGCCCTTCTTGATGTATACTTTTTCGGGTGTGCGGAACCACAGCATGTTTTCTCTCCTGAATGCGACGGTTTTGACATTTAACAGATGCTTGACGCCCACGTTTTCGGAAACGGAGTTGCCGCCCCAGCTGCCGCAGCCCAATGTCAGCGACGGAGCAAGCCGGAAGTTATACAAATCGCCGATTGCGCCGTGCGCGGAAGGCGTGTTTACCAGTATGCGCCCGGTTTTCATGCGCCGCTCGAACTCATCAATCTTGGCTTTTTCGCGGATTGCATCGAGATAGATGGAGGAGGTATGGCCGTATCCGCCGTCTGCAACCAGCCGCTCGGCTTTGTTAAAAGCATCCTGGATATCAGCCGCGCGGTACATGGCGAGCACGGGAGAAAGCTTTTCATGCGCGAATTCTTCGCTGGGCTCTACGCTCTGCACTTCACCGATCAGTATTTTCGCGCTCTCAGGCACGCTGACACCTGCAAGCGCCGCGATGGTATGTGCACTTTGCCCCACGATACGGGCGTTGAGCGCGCCGTTGATGAGTATGACCTTGCGGACTTTCTCGGTTTCTTCCTCGCTGAGCAGGTAGCATCCGCGTGCTGCAAATTCGTTGCGTACCTTGTCATATACCTTGTCAAGTACGATAACGGATTGCTCGGAAGCGCAGATCATGCCATTGTCAAACGTCTTGGAATGGATAATTGAGCTTACGGCAAGCGCGATATCCGCCGTGTCGTCGATGATGGCGGGCGTGTTGCCCGGCCCTACGCCCAACGCAGGCTTGCCGCTTGAATAAGCGGCTTTCACCATGCCGGGGCCGCCTGTGGCGAGTATCAGGTCGGATTCTTTCATAACGAGATTGCTCAGCTCCAGCGTAGGCACGTCCACCCAGCCGATGATATCTTCGGGAGCGCCTGCTGCTACCGCGGCTTCGAGCACCACTTTCGCGGCGGCGATGGTACATCCCTTTGCCCTCGGGTGCGGGCTGATGATGATGCCGTTGCGCGTTTTGAGCGCGAGCAGCGCCTTGAATATGGCGGTGGAAGTGGGGTTGGTGGTGGGAATGACAGCGGCAATCACGCCGATGGGCTCCGCTATTTTGCGGATACCGAAGGCTGGGTCTTCTTCAATAATTCCGCATGTCTTGGTATCTTTATAGGCGTTGTAGATGTATTCGGAGGCATAATGGTTTTTTATGACTTTATCTTCCACAATGCCCATTCCTGTTTCCGCATGTGCCATTTTCGCAAGAGGTATACGGGCGCTGTTTGCTGCAATAGCGGCCGCTTTGAATATGCGATCCACCTTGGCCTGGTCGAGTTTTGCCATTTCACACTGTGCGCCGCGCACGCGCTCAAATGCAAGAGCCAATGTTTCAGCGCTGTCAACGATGGGGTATTGCTTGCTTAGGGGCTTTGGTTCCGGAATTGCACAGCCAGATTCGACAGAATTCGGCATATACTGCGCGGATGTTGCGACAGCGGGTATGAAATTCGCCTTTTTCCCATCTTGGATTTCCTGCGGGGCTGCCTTGGGCATGTGTTTGGCTTCCATAATGATCTCCCTCTATATTGATAAATTATTAACAATAAAACTTTATCGATATCATTATACTGACTTCGTTATAGAATTGTCAATCGTTCCAGCCGTCTTGCAGATATGATAAAAAACGCCCGCAGATGCGGACGCTATTTGTTAAATTTATATCATATAAATTGTTATCCCAGTTTTTCCTTGAGATGCTTAGAAAGAAGGGCAAGCGACGCGGCCATGTTTTCGTTCTGAACGAGAATGTCTTTGGGCAATACGATGCGCACAGGCGCAAAATTCCATATGGCGAGTATGCCGCATTCCACCATGTCGTCCGCTATTTTCTGCGCTGCCTCAGCCGGAGCGGTGATAATGCCGATGTGGATGTTGAGCCGTTTGCACAAAGGCTGCAGCTTTTCCATGGGCAGTATCTGCTTCTCCCCAATCAGGGTACCGCATTTTTCTTCGTCCGCGTCAAACGCCGCGACTATGTTCAGCCCGATGGCTTCAAAACCCTTATAGTTGAGCAGCGCCGTGCCGAGTGAACCGCACCCTACCAGCACCGCGTCGTCCACATTGTTATAGCCCAGGAATTCTTCAAGGTCCCGTATCAAAAGATCGACAGAAAACCCAAGCTTTGGTCTGCCGGGAACGGAACTGACCGCCGCAATATCCTTGCGGACCTGCACCTCATTTAACCGTAAACTTGCAGCAATTACGGAAGCCGAAGCCACCGTAATTCCCTGACTCTTCATTTTTCGCAGATGCTGAAGATAATTTGGGAGGCGCTGTATCGCCTGTCTGGACAGACCGGCCGGTCTTTTGCTGGATTGATCCATAGTCAGTTCCCGCCGTCTTTTTTCTTAATAGTAGTATTTTAGAAACATATTGTCAATGTATTATCAGAGTTGGAGAGTTGGTCGGATAACAGGCAGAATCACGGAAATCAGATTCATTTTAGAACACGGTTCATGCTATGACTATATATGGAGGCCAAACAGAACTTTTCGGGGAAACTAATTTGAAGATGCCCTGTTCAGGGCATCTTCAAATTGCTGATTGCGGATCTTTTAAAATTGCCTTACACGGGAAACTGAAACCATCTCATCATGCTCCGTATCCAATTTGAATTTGTCAACTTCTTCTCGCAGCGCGGCTGCTTGTGCCGACATTTCTTCGCTGGTCGCAGAATTTTCCTCCGCGGTCGCCGCATTGGCCTGAACTACAGAAGAAACCTGGTGTAGTCCCTGTTTAATCTGCTCGATCGCGCTGGCTTGTTCAGCGGATGCCTGTTCAATCCTGGTAAAGCTTTCCGTCACCATGAGTGTGCTTTTCTCTACATCCTGCAGAATTTGCGTTGTTTGCGCTGTAATATGCGCACCTTTGGATATGGCATCAACAGAATTCCGGATCAGTTCTTCGGTCTGCCTAGCGGATTCTGCGGATTTTGCGGCAAGGTTGCGAACTTCATCGGCCACAACCGCAAAGCCTTTTCCGGCGCTTCCGGCGCGGGCAGCTTCAATAGCGGCGTTTAAAGCCAAAATATTGGTCTGAAATGCGATATCTTCAACGACCTTTGTAATTCTGACGATCTGATTGGAGGCAGAGTGGATATCCGACATTGTCTGGGTCAGCTGCACCATATGCTCATTTCCAGCATTCACGCCTGCACCGGCTTGTTCGACATATTGGCTGGCAACTTTGACATTGGCGGAATTTTCGGCTGCCTGCTCCGCGATCTTTGTAACGGAAGCGCTTAACTCTTCAATGGAGGATGCTTGTTCGGACGAACCTGCTGCAAGCCCCTGTGCTCCACCGGCAACTTGGGAAGCGCCTGTGCTGACCTGTTCGGCGGCCACATGGATTATGCTCAGCGTTTGATTCAGGGAGGATGAAATGCCAAGCAGAGCATCCTTTATGGATGCGAACTCCCCTTCATAGGTTTGAGATAAGCTTACTCTCAAATCGCCTTGCTTCATGGTTTCCAGCACCGAAGTAATTTCGCGAATATAATTGAAATACTCACCAAGTCTGGATAAAATTTGCCCCATTGCATGGGAAAGCCGTCCGATTTCATCTTTGGTAAACGTCTTTTCATTAATCGAGAGTGTCAGTTCACCTTGTGCAATGCGCGTGCTTATATTGGTTAAATACTGGATGTTCTTTTTCAGATACTGAAGGACGCTAAGCGCGAGCACGGTCAACACAACTACCACAATGCCAACCGCAGTAACCGAAGTTATGGTAGTATTTGATAATTGCCCTTGAATCGTAGCCGTGCTGTGCTCCGCATAGGCCTCAAGTAGTTCGGTCATTACGTTGATATTTTCTCTGGCGGAGCCGAAAGCTGCAATGTGAGCTTCGTAATTTCCTGTTCCGGTCATTGGGTCATAGCTCTTCAGCCATTGGTCATATCCCGTCATGAACTGATTGTAAAGTTCTTTGAGAGTAACTCCCGCTGTAGGATGCTGGAAGTTCTCATATAGCTCCTGATTTTCCCGTATGGTCGCATATGCAGCTTCCATACGCGTCTTCACCTGCTCGGCATTCTCTTTAAAGCCTGCGGTAAGGCTTTCCAGCGTATCTGCTGGTATGGCGCTTCCCTGTGCCCGCATGAGGATAAACGCATCCTCCGCTACATAAGCCTGATAAAAATCTCTGTCAGCATTGATTAGCGCTGCCGTAGGAACAAAGAGCTCGTCATAGAGCGTAGTTCGGGTGTTGCTATTAACTGAATTGATGTTGAAGATAAGTAGTGCGGAAATCACAATAAGAGCAATTAACGCGGGGATGCTTATCAACAGCAGCTTTAGAGTAATAGACAAATTCTTCAATTACATTTCCTCCAATATAAACCTGGTTGCCCAATTTTTCCATTCCGCAATATCTTGCAGATATATGCCTTTGTATATATATCGGCGTTTTGTTGTAAAATCGGAGTTGAATAGGGCCGAATAATATCAGAGAAAAGTAGAGCAATATTCAAACGCATGTACTATTTAGCGTCGCTATAATCCTAATAGGGAAGAAACGGCAGTTACAGCTTCTTGACATGGAGTACATGATGCCTTACGTTTAAATCATGATGTGTTTTACAGCTCATATCACTTACATTGATGTTGGACAACTGACCGGAAAAAAGCCATCGAATGCGTGAGACCAAAACATAATAATAAGTGCTTCCACTGCACTACGATTAGGAGGATTCAATGATTTACAGAAACGCGACGGTTGAGGACATCCCTGCCATCTTGCAATTGCAGAAAAAGTATCATGTCGCAACAATCAGTGACTCTGACAAGAAGGATGGCTTTGTAACAACCTTATTTACAGAAGAGCAGTTTAAGGGATTAATTGAAAAAGAAAACGGAATAGCGATTGCCTGTGACGGTGATAAGGTCGTCGCGTATGCTATGGCCGCTTCCTGGGAGTTTTGGGCGCAGTGGCCTCTTTTCCAATATATGATCGGCGACTTGAAAGATACAGAATACATGGGGACTGTGCTTTCAACAGAAAACTCCTATCAGTATGGACCGATTTGCATTGATAAGGACTACCGGGGCACGGAAGTACTGCTGAAGGTCTTTGACTTCTCCAGAGCGCAGATGAATAAACGATATCCGATTTTGATTACGTTTATCAATCATATCAATCCGCGGTCATACAGTGCGCATACGAAAAAGCTTGGTCTTGATGTGATCAAAAGCTTTACGTTCAATGGCAACAATTATTATGAATTGGGCTATGACACATCGAAAAGTGTCGGTGCTTTTCAATCATAACGTGCCAAATCAAAGAATACAGGTTGGTTTGCCAATCGAAGCATTGTCAAATTTGGCGGCAAGATGTGCACCAAAGGATCAAATACAGCAAAGCCCGTAACATATTGTTACGGGCTTTTATGTCACCAAGATAGGACGCAGTTTAGCGATTTATGAACCGAGCAATTTACGCAGCCTGCTTATCGGTGGATGCCATAGAAGAATATCGCGATTGTTCCTGGCCCCACATGAGCGCCCGTGACAGGTTCATAGCAGGTGATGATCATTTCGCCGCTGTGGCCGCTTTCGCGGATCTTTTGTGCAACAAGCCGGGCGTCTTCCTCGCTGTCTGCGTGCGCGATGCCGACAGGGGCGCTTTTATCCGACACCAATTCTTCATAGCGCTGCACCAGCGCCGCAAGAGCCTTCCGCCTCCCGCGCTCGTTGTGATGGACAACGATTTTTCCATCATTGTCGCCCATCAGTATCGGCTTGATCTGCAGAACATTTCCCACAAACGCCGCCGCGCCGGAAATCCGCCCTCCTCTTTTGAGATAAACAAGATCCTCAACGGTGAAATATTGGCAGATGAAGGCGCTGTTTTCCTTGGTGCTTGCGACAATCTCGTCAAAATCAATACCGTCCCTGTTCATACGGGCCGCGTGAAGCAAAGGCAAGCCTTCGCCAAGCGAAGCCGCGCGTGTATCGATCACGGCGATTTTCCTTTGGGGGAAACTTTTGCGCATTTCTTCCGCCGCTACAACCGATGACTGATACGCGCCGCTGATGCCGCTGGACATACCGACGTAAATGATATCGTTTCCCGCAAGCAGAATCTTTTCAAAGGCCTCACTGAACGCATGGACATTGACCATGGAGGTATGGGCGACAGCTCCCTTTCGCAGAGCGTCGTAAAATGCCGCCCCACTCAGAAGTTCGTTGTTGCTTTGCGCGGACGGATATTCAATCCCGTCGATGATATAATGGAAGGGTACCACTTCTATGTTGAATTCCCTGAGCATTTCGTCGGGCAGGTTGGATGAAGTATCGGTGATGATTTGGATCATTCTATGCTCCTCTTTCTGTACCCCAGAAGAACAGCGCGACTGTCCCCGGGCCTGTGTGGCTGCCAATTGTCGTTCCGACGTTATTGATTATAACCTGACCGTTCAGATTTTTAAATCTCTCTTCCACAAGATCCGCAACCATGCGCGCATCCTCATAGCAGGCGGATTGAGATATGTAGCATTTTCCCGAGTAGTTGAGCCCACCCTGGGCGAACGATTCCATCCGGTCAACAATCTCGCGTATGACACGGCGTTTTGTACGTATTTTTTCGCGCGGGATCAATCGTCCCAAATTGTCCATATTCAGCAGCGGGCAAATATTCAAGAGCGCGCCAAACATGCCTGCTGCTTTAGAAATTCTGCCGCCTCTGACATAGAATGTGAGGTCGGTAGAGAAAAACCAGTGGTGTAATTGAAGCCTGTTTTCATAGACCCAATCGTGGGCTTCGTCTATGGATTTTCCGCTGTCCCGCAGGTCGGCAAGGGCATCCATCAGCAATCCGTAGCCGGAAGAAGCGCCAAGAGAATCGACGATATAAATCTTGCGCTCGGGAAACCGCTCCCTGGCAATGAGCGCGGCGCTTTGGGCAGAATTGAATGTGCCGGATATTCCGGAAGACAGGCATACATGCAGAATATCCTTGCCCTGTTCCAGCATCTTGGAGAAATGTTCTAAATATTCCGCAATATTCACCTGTGAGGTTCTGGTTTTAGCGCCATTCACCATGGCCTGATAAAACTGGTCAAATGGCATAGACTGGCCCAGATCGTCCATGTACTCTTTTTCGTCAACGAAATAATGGAAACAGATATAGGAAATGTCGCGCTTATTGAAATGTTCTTTTGATAAATCGGCTGTCGAGCAGCAGCTTAACGCATACTGTTGATCCATTCCCTTTTCCTCCTTGATATACAATAATGCGCTTTCTTTATGCTATCTTATCTGCTGGCATACCCGAAGTACAACCTACTGTTCGTTCCGAACAAAACAAGAGGGAGTAGAATGGATACATCAATGTACCCTACTCCCTGGATTTTTCATTCTACTATTCGTATACTTCTTTTCTTATTTCTCTCTTCTGATTTTAAAGCTCAGTGAAACGACGGCTTGCGCCGGTATGGCAACCAAAAAGAGCTGCCAGGGCCGGTATTTGATCAGCGCGATATAGATCACGGCAATCAGGCTGAAAACCAATCCCGAAACAATCAAAAGATTGCTTTTCCCGTGGTTCCAAATGGAGTTGAGAACCAGAAGCGTAATCAGGGATATCGGTACCGCGTATGCAAAAATACTCCAGTGAATGGCCCCCAGTACCCAGAATATGATGAATACCAGTATCGCTATAGTCCATATTCCCGCAATCGCAACCATGATAATGGCGGATGGATTGTATTTGCGTCCGTCATCGCTTTGGGTGGGTGCTTTAGGAATATTCCACTGATCATGGGGATTGAGCAGATCGTCTATGGTAACGCCGAATATTTCTGCCAATCGTTTTAAGACAAGTACATCAGGAACCGCTTCCGCGCGTTCCCATTTGGAAATTGTCTTGTCAGAATAGTTTATTTTCTCGCCCAGTTCCGCCTGCGTCATGTTCGCATTCGTACGTTGCCTGATAATATTGCTGGCTATAACGAGCTTCGTATCCTCCAAAATGCCCCCTCCTTGTCCTTCGCAATTTCATTATAATGGATATTGGAGTGATGCGCCATCATGTAGACTCCCGTGTGTGCAAAGTACCGCCAGCAATGTTTAGTACATAAGCTCAGTCCAATCCGTAAAGTCCTTCGGAATTCGCCGATATTGCGTTGACTGCTGCTAGTGCAGAATGTTGATAATTTTGTAAGTGTATTATAATATAATACAAGATTTTCACAATTCTATAAATCATTTTACTGAGGTAGAAATCATGATGAATGAGGTATTTTTCCTGCAGTTATTTGAGAAAATGAAAAGTATCGATCCTGTCATTCCCAGCCTGGAATTTTATGAATTCAAATATCTGCTCAAGAACATGGATCCGGGGGAAACCGGTTGGGAATCAATCGCACTTTTGTCGGAAGATGAAATCCTCAACCTGATTGATGATGATGCCTATTATTCTGGAGTTAAGGTTATGCCTTTGAAGGACGGAATAACCGTTCTTGATAAAAGAGTAAAAAATCTGAGCAATATGCTTTTTATGGGGCTTGTTAAAGAAAAATACACAGCCGTGTGGATAAAAAAGTATTTTTACTTTGATGTGCGTGGTTTCGTGTTTATTCCGAGGACATTTTATTTTACCGAGCCAGTTTTACAGCATCTTGGAGGGAAACCCTATAAGGCTTACGAAAAAAAGCAAACGCGGTTTGATACCTTCCAAGGCATAGGATACAGGGATTTCATGGATGCCAATGCGGAAGTTGATGAGGAGTTTATAAAAAGTATTCTTAAGATCATACAAAAAAAGGGGACTCCCATTGTTATCGGTATTGCAGGTCCGACTGCTGCCGGTAAAACGGAGATTGTCGACAGGCTCAATGCGGTTTTTAACAGCCAGGGAAAACGGATTACCACGATAGAAATGGACAATTTCTTCACCGACAGGGAGTTGCGAGAAAAACGCGGTATACATTCAATGGGAAAGGATGCTTTGCATTTTGATCTTTTAATTCAGGCAATCAAGGACATAAGCAGCGGGGCAAAAATATTTATCCCTGAATATGATTATCTCACAGAATCATCAAGCCATGACGAATTTGGCAGGCTTAAGCCCGGACACAAAGCCATTGAAGTGGAACCTGCGGATATTATCTTTATTGAGGGGAATTTTCCATTTCTCTTTGAAGAAATCATCCCCTATATCGGCATTAAGGTTGTATACCTGACCGACGATCCTGTCAGGCTCAAAAGGAAATGGAAAAGAGATGTTGATTATCTTAAAAAGTACGAGCAGGTGTACTTTGTTAACAGGTATTTCAGGACTCAAAAGCCCAAAGCAAAGGCCTGCTATATACCTCAGCTTATGAGCTGTGATATAGCCGTCTATACAACAGGCGCGGAGTTATGGGTCAGTGAAGAAATAAAAGAAATGCTAAGCAAGTAATTATTTAGCTCCCCAGGTAGGGCTCCTACGCTTCGCTCGCGGCCTGCTTGTCCTTCGGACAGCGCAGTCTCGCGGCGGCGCTTCGCGGCCGCTAGATCACTCCACCGGAGCGATTTCTTCACGCGGCTTCGAGCCCTTCTATATCAAATCAAATAAAAAAGCAGTACCTTCGGCACTGCTTTTTTATTTGGCTCCCCAGGTAGGGCTCGAACCTACAACCCCGCGGTTAACAGCCGCGTGCTCTACCATTGAGCTACTGAGGAACGGTACGCAAATCATAATACAGCAACGATCGGCCGATTACAACCGTATCCATGCGCGGAATATTCATATTGTCACCCTCTATCTTTTGTTTCTGCCGGTTTTCTCGTGATTGCTCTTTCAATCATTTTTTAGCCTAAATGTTGACTGGCAAGCGCGGCATGATATATCATGAAGTGGGCGGGGGTATCCAGTATTTGCAGCATTGCGAAAGGAAACCAAAAATGCAGATATCGCAGCATTTGCCGGAAGCCTTGGGGGAATACGCCCACCGTAAGGTGGCGCGTTTTCATATGCCCGGACACAAGGGACGAGGAATGGGCGGATTTTTCCGCAAGGACCTCATCGGCTGGGATGTAACGGAACTCTCTTTTTCAGATGATCTTCACGCGCCCGAGGCAGCAATTGCCCACGCGCAAAAAGAATGCGCGCTGCGCTTTGGCGCGGCGCATACCTTTTTTCTTGTCAACGGATCTACGGCGGGAATACTTGCCATGCTTCTTTCCCTGCCGCAGGGGGCAGATGTGCTCATAGGGCGGGATTGTCACCGTGCCGCGCTTTCGGGTATCGCGCTTTCCGGCCACAACTGCCGCTTTGTTGAACCTGCGTATGACCCTTCACTGGATCTGTGGGGTTGCGTTACGTCGGAAGCGCTTAACCGCGCTCTTTGCGAGCATCCTGCGCAGGCCGTTCTTGTAACTTCGCCCAACTATTACGGGCTTTGTGCGGATATTCCAGCACTTTACGAGGTCGCTTGCCGTCATGGAGCACTTCTGTTCGTAGATGCCGCTCATGGCGCGCATTTTCCGTTTTCACAGGCATTGCCCCAAAGCCCTGCCGGTTTTGCGGATGCGTGGGTGAACAGCGCCCACAAGACGCTTAATGCGCTTGGACAGGCCGCCTTGCTGCATATTGGGCCTCGTATGCCGGTATTTGCCGTGCAGCGCGCGCTTTCATTGGTGCAGACCAGTTCACCGTCCTATCTGCTGCTTGCGTCGCTGGATTGGGCGCGGTATACGGCCGAGATCAACGACTGCTGGACGACGACTGCAGACGCATGCGCATCGCTGGCTGGAAAAATGAATGAATTTCTCGGTATTCGAGCACTGCCGCGCACGCTCATTGGAACTGCCGGCGTTGCGGATATGGATCGAACTCGCATTGTCATAGATGTCGCAGGTCGGGGCATCACGGGGTATACGGCGCAGCGGGCGCTTGAGCGAAACGATGTATTTGTGGAAATGGCGGACCATAGGCGCGTTGTTTGCATATGCACGCCGGCGGACGACCCCGCATGGTACGGTATGCTGCTCGATGCGATGCATACGCTGCCATACGGTACACAAGTGCCCGAACGAACAAGCCACGGGCTGCGGCTGCATCGTGCAATGCCGCTGCATGAGGCAGTGCGCGCCGAAGTGGAACGATTGCCGCTACGAGCTTGCGCAGGCCATATCGCTGCGGACGCGGCGGGCGTTTACCCGCCGGGCATCCCTTTATGGACGCCCGGGGAATACATCAGCGCAGAGGCGATCGCCTATTTATCGGCGCAGCAGGCGCTCGGGGCATCCCTGTTTGGGATTACGGATGGGAAAGCGACGGTGGTACGCGATCATGCGGCTGCCGTTCAGCAATATATTTCTGCGCAGGCGTAAGCTTGCGTACTGCAGAAAGGACTTCTATGCCCAAATATCAGGCCATCATATTTGACTTTGACGGCACGCTTATTGACAGCGCGCCGGGCATCGTGCTATCACTTGCGGAATTGCTCAAAACAATGGGCCGCGAACCCTTATCAGAGGAACAACTGCGCGCCTGCGTCGGGCCGCCCATCGTGCAGTTTTTTCCCGAATACCTTGGATTTCACGGCGAGGAACTGGATCGTGCGATGATCACATACCGTGAGATATTCAATAAGACTGCTCTGGGCATGCTGTGCGCTTTCCCCGGCGTTGTGGAGCTGCTGCGGGATATTCAGCTTGCCGGCATGCGTACGGGTGTTGCCACCTGCAAAGCGCAGTATAGCTGCGAGACGCAAGCCGAATCTCTGGGGCTTCGTCCGTATCTCAATAACATCAAGGGCGTTGATACGTCCATCAATTTGCTGGAAAAGACGGACATCCTGCGCGCGCTGCTTGATGAAATGAAAATCGATCCCAACCATGCCATTATGGTGGGGGATAGAATGTATGACCTCATCGCGGCGAAAGCGGTCGGCATGCCGTCCATAGGCGTATTGTACGGCGGCTGCAGCACGGTGGAAGAACTTGCTGCGCATGACCCGCTGTTCATTGTGGACAGCGTGGAGCAGCTGCGCGAGGTATTGCTCTCTGAGCAGACGCTTGCACAGAACGCTGTCTAGGGCGCATATCGCGATTAACATAAAGGAGACATACACGGCATGTCCAATCAGACAGCTACGGCACGGCTGTTTTCCGCTATCCGGATAGGACGCGCTCCGCACGCAATATTGATCGCCGGTCCCGAGGGAAGCGATGCTTGCGCGCTTGCGCGGCGCGCTGCCGCTTTGTATTGCATAGAGACGGAAGACACGGAGCGCATCGGCAGCTTCCCGGATTATATTGAACTGGGGCCCGGTGCGATACCTGTCGACGCCGTTCGTGCTATGGAGTTCGAACTTGGTGCGCGTTCCCAATCCGGACGCAGGGCTGTTACCATACTTGACGCTCACAATATGGCCGAAAACGCGCAGAACGCCCTGCTCAAAACACTGGAAGAGCCGCCCGCAAATACTCTGTTTCTGCTTGCGGGGCTTGAATCCGGGTTATTGCCTACCATCCGTTCGCGCTGCGCGATCATTCGGCTGGGCGCGGAGCCGGAAGAGAAACTGATTGAACGGCTTACATCACAGGGGGCTTCCGGTGAGCTTGCGCGGCTGAGTGCCCGGCTATCCGAAGGCGCGCCGCAATTGGCATCGGAGCTGGCTACAGCGGAGCACGAAGCTTTCTATCAAAAGGCCGCCGATCTGTTTTTTCAGATCCTTCTGAACGCGAAAACCCCGCCATATGCCGGCATGGGGGAATTGGTCGGCACTGCGGTAGCCCCGTTTGAAGAAGGACGCAAGGCAACGGAGGAAAAAAGGCTCAGCGGACGCTATTGCCTGCGTATATGGCAATCGCTGTGTCTGGATGCGCTGCATGTGTTGCTGGGTCTTACCGATTTGCTTCAAAACCCGCAGCAGGCCCAGCGCATAGGCGAGGTGGCCCAGCGCTTTACAATTTCAGGATTACAGGGTATCATGGAATCGATATTGTCCGCGCAAACCCGCATTTTGGTGGCGAATCCCGCCCTGACGATGGATGCGCTTATCACCGAACTCAGCGCCTGCGGCGGACGGTTCCGGAGAGGTTAATAACATGATGAAACGGGTTATCGGCGTTCGCTTTAAAAAAGCAGGCCGCATGTATTATTTTGATCCCGTCGGCCTGGAAATCAATGAGGGCGACGGCGTAATTGTCGAAACCGCGCGCGGTATGGAATATGGCGAAGTGGTGCTTTCGCCGCGCGACATTCCCGAAGAACAGATCGTCGCTCCGCTCAAGGATGTTATGCGCATCGCGACGGATGACGACCGTGAAACGCACGAGCGCAATACGCAGCTTGAGACGGAAGCGTTTGATATCTGTCAGGAAAAAATCACAAGCCACGGCTTGGATATGAAGCTTGTCGATGTCGAATATACCTTCAATGGCAGCAAGATTACATTCTTCTTTACGGCGGAAGGGCGCGTGGATTTCCGCGAGCTCGTCAAGGACCTTGCATTTGTGTTTAAAACGCGCATTGAGCTTCGTCAGATCGGCGTGCGGGATGAGGCCAAGATGCTCGGCGGATTGGGTTCTTGCGGCCGCCCTGTATGCTGTAAAACATTTCTGGATGATTTCCAGCCGGTCTCCATCAAGATGGCGAAGGAACAGAAGCTCAGCCTCAGTCCTACGAAGATTTCCGGCTTGTGCGGCCGCCTGATGTGCTGCCTGAAATACGAGCAGGACGCATACGAGAGCATGCGCAAGCTTATGCCGCGTACCAACAAAGAGGTTATTACGCCGGATGGACGGGGCATCGTGCTTGATAATAACGTGATTACGGAAAAAACCAAAGTCCGCATTACATTGAACGACGGCACACCGGATGTGCGCGAATACCATTTTACAGATATTCGCAAGCCCGGTACGCCGGATGAAGAAGAGTCCGTCAGGCAGGAACTTGCAGCGAGCGCGCAGGCCCGCGCGCAGGAGAATGAACCGGAAGAAGAAGAATTTCGGTTTGTGACTGGCCATGTTCCCGAAGAAAAGGAACCGGCAGCACCTGCACAGCCTGTACAAAAAGAGCAGCAGCGCGAACCGGACAGACGGAATCAGATCAAAAATAAGCAGCGGCATCGCGGCCCGCAGAACGCGTCGGATACTGAGCAGCCTGTGCATGCAAAGCGGCAGCCGGAGGCGCGCCATGCGCAGTCGCGTCCACAGAACGCGCCGCAGCAGCCACATCCGCAGCAGAATGCGCAAAACGGTCAAAACGCACAAAATCCGCAAAACGGACAGGGTGGCCAAAACGCTCAAAACGGCCAGCAAGGGCAGCCGTCCGCGAAGCCGCACAGAAGCCGCAGGGGTGGGCGAAACCGCCGCCGTAAGCCCACAGGCGAAGCTGCAGCGCAAAAGACGGAAGAATGAGAAACCAGGGCGGCGGCGCGCGGTATAGTGAAGGGAAATATGCACTATCACCGGCCTAACGAAAAGTGGTTGACAAGCGCCATGCCGTTTTAGTATAATAACTCCTGCAGCGCGGTAGTGCTGGAATTGGCAGACAGGCACGTTTGAGGGGCGTGTGCGCGAGCGTATGGGTTCAAGTCCCATCTACCGCACCAAAGAAAAAGTCCGAAAACTCTAGGGTTTACGGACTTTTTTATTTGGCTTTCCACTTGTTGACCCTTTTATTTACCCTTTACAGGAAAAATAAGCTATCGGGGCCTCCTATCATAGATTATCTAAGCCCTTTATAAACCCTTCCATTCGGTTGGCACTCTCCTTTTTCATACGCTCAGTAACATGACCATAAACATCCAATGTAAACGCAGCTGTATGATGGCCGAGGTTTTCCTGAACAGTTTTAACATCGTCTCCAGACTGTAATGAGGCTACGGCGTAGGAGTGCCGCAGGTCATGGAAACGTGTTGTAGGTATACCGGCCTCCGCAACCAGCTTTTTAAAATGGCAGTAAACTACCTTATGGCAAAGATGCTTGCCAAGCTCATTTGTAAAAACCAACGCGCCTAGGCCATGGTCGTCCCATAAACTGCCCGCTTTGATTTTGTGGGCAAGTTGCTCCCGACGGCGAACTTTGAGCAATTCCATTACTGTAGGTGCAGGGGTAATGGTGCGAGATTTATCATTTTTTAGTGGAGCAAGAAAGTAATTACCGCCCTTGTTTTTATCTTTTTGAAGCTGCTTGTTTATCAATATTGTTCCGCGCTCGAAGTCGATACAATCCCATTGTAGACCGAGAATTTCGCTTTGCCGCATTCCAGTGAATAGGTCTACCTTATAGATGATTTCAAACTGATGGCCTTTTATAGCCTTGAGGAATGCGACCATGCTGTTTTCGTCTAAGGGTACTATTTCCTTACGCGTAATTCGTGGGAGTGTACATGCAGATGTAGGATTGAAGCGAATGTACCCGACAGACACTGCCTGATTGAGTGCTTTATGCAGCACCCCATGAATATTTTTTATGCTCTTTGGGGAAAGTGAGTTCTGCTTTTTCGTGCCCTTAAGAAGATCATTGTAGAATGCTTGTACCATAGGGGTTGTAAGTTCTATTAGGCGCACGCTACCCAGCGCAGGGACAATATATGTGTTCACTTCAATGGCGTAAGTATAGGCAGTGTATGGCTTCACATTGCTGGTATACTCTTGAAGCCAAATGGTCAACCATTCCTTTAACGTAAGTTTCGATGGCTCAGTGTAGACGCTGTTATCGATGGCTACGGCGATTTGCTGCAGCTTCTGACGGACTTCTTTCTGCGTATTACCATAGATGGACTTCTGTATCTGACGACCAGTTCCGGGATCACGACCTACTGTATAACGCGCCTCCCAACGTCCATCAGCACGCTGGCGTATGGTTCCTGCGCCTTGAGCACTACGAGTGTGTTTTCTTGTCATTTTACCTCTCCTTCAACATTAGCCGTCGAGTGGTCGGTGGAGCGGGTCACATCTAGATCATTTAAAACGCTTACTATTTTTGCGTTCATTTTTTCAATGTCAATGATTTTATAAAAATTAAGTTCCACATATTTAACAAAATCGGCATTACAATCATGGCAATTTGACATTGCATAATTTGATCCATACCTAAGTAGTTGAGCATAATACAGGTCTAGAATAGCCTCGACGAACCGCTTTTCTTTTTGAAGTATGGAAGAAAGCTTTATGTATGAATTCTGAGCTGGCTCTTTCTCATCAAAAAACCGGGTTAGCGATATGGATGAATGGGCTAAAAGAATAAGTAGTTGAAGGAAGTAATCATGGTATACTTCCTCAGATTCTATTATGTCAGGTAGCCTTAATGGTACGCTAAGAATTGTATTAATATAACGAAGAAATACAAATCGGTTTTCCGGTAATATGTTTTTCCCCAATGCTCGCATCTCTTCGTCGACAGAATGTAGCTCCTCTTTATTTTTATAATCATCTAACCCTAGTAAATAATCCGTTGAAGTACCGAAATGCACCGCTAGCTTAACAAGCGTATCCGCATCAGGCTTAGATCTTCCAGTTTCCCACATGCGAACTGCACTCTCGGACTTATGAAACCTAGCTGCTAATTCTGCGGTGCTAATGCCTTGTTCTTCCCGCAAGTAGCGTAATCTGTCTTTAAAATCCATATAATCCCACCTCACGCAACTATTTTAACACATTTTAATTGACTGCACAATAATTAATGTATTTGATTGACACTGATGCATTTGTGCGCTATTATATTGACGATGTATATATTTAATCAAATAAATTGACGACGTAGGAGGGAATGCATATGGAAAAAGTCGCAATGAATGTTGAAGACCTCGCGAAGACATTAGGTATTAGCAAACCCAAGGCATATGAACTCGCACATTCACACGGGTTTCCCTGCATTCGCTTAGGTAAGCGCGTAATAATCCCGATAGCGCCTTTCGAACAGTGGCTGAAGGAAAGGGTAAGCGGTGAAGCCAATTTGGGAAAGTGATGCTGTTGGAGTAATTCCAACCGAATCAATTGAAACAAGGTCCGATATTTGATTTGAAGGACGGCACATGCTGTGCTCAAGGGGAAGCTTCATGAATTATATTGCAGAAATCAATGCCTTTGAACGCTGGCTCGAAAACAATTATTTGCCGCATCCCTCACAACTTCTTTGGTACAAACTTATGTTCCTAAGTAGCCGGAGTGGGTGGAGTGAATGGATTACAGTAGATAACCGACGACTTATGGCAATGATGCAGCAAAGCCATGAAAAAACTTTTATACGTTGGCGTGATGCGCTAATTAACGCTGGCTTGATAGAGTATCAGCGCGGGGCGAAGACTAAGCCTAGTCGCTATAAGGTACTATCATTAACTGATAAAATGACAGTACAAATGACAGTACAAATGCCAGTACAAACGCCAGTACAAACGCCAATACAACCACCAGTACAAGCGCCAGCCATATATAAACATAAACAAAAACAGAAACAAGAAGAAAATACTTTCCTGTCGGAAAGTACAAAAGAAGTTCCATTTGCAACACCATTCGATGTTGCGCTGGATGAATTTCGTAATATGCGGAAAAAGATTAGGAAGCCGCTAACACCATATGCGGAGGCGCTTATCTTGAAGGAACTGGAGAATTTGGCTCCAGGAAACAGGAATATGCAGGCTTCGATACTGAACCGGTCAGTCATGAATTGTTGGCAAGGTGTATTTGCATTGGAAAGTAAACACGAGATTGTGCCGGCGAATACAAACGAAGCTAAGAGGCCTAGGCTCTTCGATAGCAATAAATATAAGGGGGAGAGTATATGATGCCGGCGAACGAGTTGGCGGAGCGATGTGTTCTCTCCGTAATGATGGCCGATGAAACGTGTGCCACACGCGCACTATCCGATCTTGACACGAGCGATTTTTTTTATGGCAAGAACCGAAGCTTGTTTATTGTAATGAAACGGCTGATGGATGAAGGCAGACAGATTAACATGGCAGAAGTTGCGGGATCGTGCGAAGATTATGATTATGCGCTTGAAGTGGGTACGGAAGGGCTCTCGTTCGTGTCCGAGCTCGATAGTTATATCAACCAGCTGCAGGAGACTCGACAACGAAGAGAGCTTATCACGACATGCGGTGAGATTGTTCGCGCAGCTGAAGAAAACGAATATGGGTTTCTGGCTATGGCGCAAAGGCGTATATCAGAAATTGCGATTACAAACGGTGACATGATCGAGCCAGTTGGTGTAGCTGCCCTGGAGGCAGTCACTTCGATATCGACAATCAAGACGGGCGAGAGCACTGGATATTCGATGCTTGATATTCAACTAGATGGCATGCATCCGGGTAATCTAATTGTTGTCGGAGGCAGACCTTCAATGGGAAAGACGGCATTCGCAATGAACATTGCTGTAAATGTTGCACTCAGGGATAAGGTGGTTGCTGTATTTTCTATGGAAATGGAGAAAGAGCAGATTCTGCAACGCGCTGCATTCGCCCTATCAGGATGCTCCAGGGCTGAAGCAGCGACAGACGAAATAAAGGCCGATCTATTTGTCCAAGCGGGAATTGATCTTAGCAAGTTGCAGATGTACATAGATGACAAAGGCGGGCTAACTGAGGGTAACATTCGCAGCAGGTGCTATCGTATAAAACAAATTACCGGTAGGCTAGATCTTGTTGTAGTGGACTATCTCCAACTTATGCGGTGCCCAGTACGTAAAAGCGGCACACGAGAACAGGAAGTGGCAGAACTGTCGCGTAGCATGAAACTGATGGCCAAGGAGATGGGGTGCCCTATTATCTTATTGTCTCAGCTCAACCGAGGACTTGAGGCGCGGACAGACAAAGAACCGAGGATGGCTGACCTTCGCGAGAGCGGTGCGATAGAGCAGGATGCGGATGTAATCATATTCTTGTACAGACCAGCTGTCTATGAGGAGACGGGTGATCAGAGGGAGGCGTATGCGATAGTTGCTAAAAACCGAAATGGCGAAACAGGGGCTGTGAGACTCGATTGGGACGGTGCGTACTTCAGGTTCACTACACACTAATATTGCATAAGGAATAATGGGCTGGCTAGTGTAGGGAAAAGAGCTTTCTTGAAATAAAAGGTTAAGCTTGGTAGCTGGGTATATTTCGGGCTACGCTGCGGAGACTTTGCGAATATTTGGCCTGAATACCCTAGTAAACCCTAACAATTATGATGCTCATTTGACTTAGATGGTTTAAGGTTTCCGCTTTGAAATCAAAGCATCATTTTAAGCGTAGCACCATAAGGCCCCCTAAGGCGTACTATTAATGCTGAACGACAATTTATACTGTGATACTCAGAAAATGCAAAACAGACCGGTTTGAACCGCCTTAAACAGCATATCGGATTAGCCCAGATAGCATGCTTGCATTTGCTAACATATTACGGGAGACTCGCGTTAGATCATACAACTGTTGTAACGCATTTGTGGCCTAAATATAAGGAATTTGCATGATTGAATCGTACCAAATAGGATGCAACGTGCAACGCAGAAATGCAACGCAACGTGCAACGCAACGCAACGCAACGTGCAACGCGTGTCAGAGGTAACCGAGAATTCGTCATCATTAGGGCATTATTCCGCTTAAGTTGAAAATCTTAATCCAAGTGGTGTCAGCTATCAATTATTTCGAGGATCAGTTCCTTACGTGGGGATATGTCCTCACGGATGAGGCGCTCGACATTCCCAACGGCTTTCAATATCGCATCCATGCTAATATTGGGTATTTCATCATTTGACTTGATATACCCACTCAAATACTCTGCTGAGGGGTTTTTGATACCCATACGTTCACAGATCATCCAGCACACAGATTCTGCTTCAAACTCCTTCTCTTCCTTTGTAAGCTGACCGTATCTTTGCGGCAGCCAAGTAGCTTCTGGGCAGGAACAGTGGCCACAGTACATATGCCCTAACTCATGGAGCAGTACGGTGAATATCGTTTCGGGGGTCTGTTTTCTGTTGACTACAATTTCAAGTAAGGTATTGACCAACACTGTTTTGCTATTCCCGCGTTTGATTTCAAAACCTATATGGGGTATGTCGCCTGACCAGATGCACCCTCCTCTTGCGCTGCCGTGATCAGCTTCTGAATAGCGTACGCCTTCCTTGAGCATGTTGTCGATTAGATGTTTTATTTGGTCTTTGGATACCTGGCCTTCAGCCTGTGATGGGTGAAGGACTCTATCTGGCATCGGTCGATCTCCTGTGGTATCACTAACATCGAATACAAAAGCAACAGGCCCAAAAGGGCGAAGAATAACAAGTGGCTGTGCGTTGAGGTTTACAATTCGGCCGTACATATCCTTCCAGTCTCTGGCTGACAGAACATAATGGCTTCCAGGCTTTTGAATATGAATCAGCATTGCATTATATGGAGCAACATGTGGAAATCGCTTGATGAATTCCAGCAGTTCTTTATACTTTGCACTTGTTCGATATGAAGATATATCCTGATATAACTTATCGAGTTCGGGAATTTGCGAACTTTTCACCATCTTACCCCCTCAATAATTCATTGCTCCTAAAAATGTTTAATAATACATCTCAACGTAACTATAAGCCTTATCAAAAAGCTCTTGGTCCCTGATTTTGTACTTTACCCAAATGACGCTGCGCAGAGCCTTTTTGACTTCTTGTTTGCCGGTGGTTGTGTTTTGCCACCCATCAAAGCGTACAATCTTCACGATATCGTCGATGTCTTTTACGATCCTGTCAACGATAATCGGAGTATTGGCATTCTTTACACTATTAAAGAGCTCGGTTAATGCGGCTTTGCCTTTGTCGATTTCCTCCTCCGGCACCGTTTCTTTTTCCGCTTCTGCAGCATCCTTAGCTAATACCAACAGCATTTTCAGAAACTCAATACTGGTGATCAGACCTTGTTCATGCTTTTCTCTTAGGTCCTCAAGCCGCTCCCCAAGCTTTATAAACTTTGGTTCGTCGCTATGTTTCATTATGCGGGCAACCAAATCAATTTCGATCCGCTTGGTAGCCTTCTTGATATCTTTTTTACTTTCGAGGAACTCATCTATGATATCAGCATCCAGAGAGAGAATCTCCATGTCGTCATGGACGGCTTCAACAGTGATATTTTCGTGCACAAGTTCGATGGTTTTTGCACCGAGTGCAGCCCAGATCAAAGAGCCGCGTCCATCTGTCGGTTTGATGGATTCATAAACTTTAGTTAACCAAAGGTAATCTGATTTATACGGAAGCAGGAACTGGTCGGGTGATAGGGCTTCCCATGCACGGTTCAACACCCTGTAATCAGCTGCAAAGGCATCTTTTTCTTCATTTGAGGGCAAACACTCCTGCGCGGCCATAAGCCCTTCCCAGCCCTGTACAGTCCGATCCACACCAAGGAAATTGATAAGGCACTTCTTTAGTAGCTCCGGAAATTGCTTTTTTACTTCAGCGATGTTTGTAATAATTTGTTGAACATTCTTTTCGTCAAAGTCCAGTGCTTTGGCTACATCATCGAAAATGCCGATATAGTCGACGATAAGACCGTGTGTCTTTTCCTGCCCATAAACACGATTTGTACGGCAGATCGCCTGCAGAAGCGTATGGTCTTTCATTGGCTTATCAAGATACATAACCTGCAGAATGGGCGCGTCAAACCCCGTCAGTAGCTTTGAGGTGACAATGACAAGCTTTAGCGGGCTACCTGCTTCCCTGAAAAGGTCCAGCAGTTTGGCTTCGGCATCCCGGTCTCTTCGATAGTCTTTATATTTGTCTTCTTTATCGTTGTTGGTATCCATCACGATCGTTGACGCATCTTCGCCAAGCAGCTTATCAAGCTCCTTTTTATACAGCAGGCAGCATTCACGGTCGTAGCAAACTACCTGCCCCTTAAACCCATTCGGTTCAATTTTCGTTTTATAGTGCGCGGCAATGTGCGTACACACCTTTCGAATTCTATCGGGCGATTTCATGATAGACTCAAGCTTAACCCGCCTCGCAAGGTCTGCCTTTTCCAGCTTCGTTAATTCTTTCGTCATTTCATCGAACGCAGCGTCGACGATTTCCTGGTTAACATGGAGGTCTACAGGCACCGCTTCAAAATGCAGTGGCAGCGTTGCCTTATCTCGAATGGAATCGGAAAAGGAATACCGGCTCATGTAGCCTGATTTATCTTCTTCTGCACCAAAGGTATAGAACGTATTCTTATCGGTTCGGTTAATCGGAGTCCCGGTAAGCCCAAAGAAGAATGCATGAGGCAGCGCTTGTCGCATCTTCTCCCCCAAATCGCCTTCCTGGGTCCTGTGCGCTTCATCCACCATCATAATAATATTGTCGCGTGGATTGAGAACGCCATCGACCTCGCCAAATTTGAATATTGTGGTGATGAGTATCTTGCGCATATCGCCCTTGAAGAAATTGATGAGTTCTTCTTTGCTTGAGGCGCTTGTTAAATTGGGTATATCTGATGCGTTAAATGTAGCGGTGATCTGGGTATCAAGGTCAATGCGGTCATTTACGATTACGACAGTGGGGTTTTTCAACTCTGGTGTCATGCGCAGCTTTTGTGCCGCAAATACCATCAACAGCGATTTTCCACTACCTTGAAAGTGCCATATTAGGCCTTTCTTTGGATAACCTGCTTTTACTCGCTCTACAATCAAATTGGCGCCGTCAAACTGCTGATAGCGGCATATGATTTTATATTTGCGGAACTTCTTGTCGGTTGCGAATATCGTAAAGAACTGGAATATGTCCATAATGATTTCCGGTTTTATCATGGCGGCAATGCTGCGCTGCACATCGGCAAGCGTGCCTTCATGCTTATTATCTGCTGTATGCCACGGGCCCCATATATTGATGGGCATATTGACCGATCCGTAGCGATAACATTTCCCTTCGGTCGCAAAATTAAATACGTTTGGCACAAACATCTGCGGAATACTCTTTTCGTATGCCGCAATATCTCCGGCACCATCCAGCCATGTAATGGCGTTGCGGACGGGTGTCTTCAGTTCACCGATAGCAACGGGGAAACCGTTGATCAGCAGCACAATATCCAGCCTTTTGCCGCCTTCCTCTTTTGGAAACGCCCATTGATTGGTTACAACATATTCGTTAAGCGCTAGGTTTTCTTTTGTGCCTGTACCGAAAAAGCGGATTGACACCATTCGTCCGTCCTTTCCGAAGGGATAGGCGTTTTCTTCGAAAATCATTTTTTTGAACTTTTCGTTATGGGTGATAAGGTCATGCGGTTTAACATCCAGAATTACGGTGCGCAGTTTATAAATCACCTCGTCAGCCCGAGAAGGCTCTTCGGCGATCTCCGGATTAAGGCGGATGAGCGCGGACTTTACCATAGGCTCCACCATCACATCGGAGTAATTACGAGGGAGCTTGTCTGCCGATATGAACGTCCAGCCATTTTTGCTGATGGTATTGATCACCATTTTCTCAAATTCAGCTTCGTTAAACATCCCTAGCACCTCCGCAAATGTTTTATCCGAATACCTTTTTCATGAGCCCATTGCGGCACTGTTCAAGGCTTTCTAAACTTTGTTGGATTACCAATTTCGATTTGTCGGTTGATTCAACAAAATCGGCGAATTTGTTTTGCAGGTTTATTGGTGGGACAAAAGTAGATATTTTTCTAATCCGATCCATGTTGAGTGCTGCTTTTGCCGTATTTGTTGCTTCATTTACAAATACGGGTCGAGAATAGTACAGCAAATTAACCAAGAATACGGGATTTATTCTGGATTTATCTAATGGAGATATTTTTGCAACATTGGGTGCAAGATGGTATCGGTGTGACCTATCTACTATTGCTACATCTCCTATATTTATGCCGATATATGTCATAACTACATCACCTTCATGAAGTTGTGATCTCGGGAGACTATCTGAGATATTAGCTGAAATATAAGACAGCTCTTCTAAAACTAAGTGCTTTTCTTTTACATTTAAACCCTTAACCATAATAACATCGCCACAATTTTCGTAATGAATATAATTTGTGTACTCAAATCCCGCTAGTTTAGTAACATAGCATATATCTCCGATCTTAAATTCTGGCCAATGCATAGTGTTTTTTAGTGGATCCCCAAATATATCAATAAATTCCGCCTCGACAAGCTCATCTGATTTAGCCAGCAGACTCTTATGGGCTTCTTTGGTGTTTTCAAATGCCCATAATAGTTCCGCAAGCTTCACTTGTTCTTCGATAGGTGGCAGATTAAACTCCAACTCTGCTAAGTCACGCCAGTTAATTGTTGGAGAAAGAGAGCCGACTGAGATTCGAATCGCCTCATCATAAAATACTTTTGAGCTGAGGAAAAAAGGAAATAAATTAGCATTAATGACTTCTTCATTAGGTCGAAGTATCATGCCATGTGCAGAAAACAGACCGTCATGGGGAGATATTGCTGTCCGACGCAAATAGGCATTGCGTTTACCAAACAACACATCTCCTTTCCGCATAATCAGTTTATCGCCTTTTATTGGAACTGAGCTTCCCCAGCGCGTCACACATAAGCTTCCTGGTTCCAAATGCTCCAAGCCAATATAAGTATCCATATCTTCGGAGGTTGGTGTTCTTTTCTCCGTAGAATTCATAGCAATATCGGCGATTTTATATCTAGGCATTCTCAAGCTCCTTTATCAACTCGCAAACACTGGAAATTGTATGATGCATTTCATTGCTTGCAATTTGCCACTCGAAAAGTGCATCCACCAGTTCAATTGCTTCCTCAGTGACATTCTCCGTTCCCCGAACATAGAGCGCTATGCTCAGCTTACTCTGGTTCTTCTGAATTTCGGGAATAGCAGTTACGGCTGAAAACCCTTCAATCTCAATGAATTCCCGGTATGCCTTTGCGATTTTATCAATGTGCTCTTCCTCCAAGTAACTTTGGGTGTTTTTCCTTGTGACTTCATTCTTCGCATTGATAAACAACACTCTGCCGATTCGGTTAGCTGGTTTAATAGTGCGACATATGACAATACATGCTTCCATCGGTGAATTGAAGAACAGGCTTTTCCCTATTCCGATTACGCATTCAACCAGGTCGGATTTTATGAGACGTTCTCGCAATTCTTTTTCCTCATCACGGAATAATACACCGTGTGGAAATAATATCGCGCAGCGTCCTGTTTTCGGGTCAAGGCTTTTCAATATGTGCTGAAAGAACGCATAATCGGCACGACCCTGCGGCGGAATACCGAGAAAGTTGCGTCCATATTTATCGCTTGAAAACGCCTCCCGATCCCACTGCTTAATGGAATACGGAGGATTGGCCAGCACCAAATCAAATTGCTTAAGCTGTCCGTTTTCAATGAACGCGGGGTTTTTAAATGTGTCATCGTTGACGATCTCAAAATCCTTCACGCCGTGCAGAAACAGATTCATGCGCCCGATGGCCGAGGTCAGTGAGTTGATCTCCTGCCCGTATAAGTGTACGTTGCGCCATTCTTTGCCCTGCTCTTTCAAGTAAGCGATAGCGGATATCAGCATGCCCGCACTGCCGCAGGTAGGATCATAGATCGATTCACCCGGCTGGGGCTGTAGCATTTCGGTCATCAAATGTACGACAGTGCGATTAGTGTAGAATTCCTGTGCGGTGTGACCACTGTCGTCCGCAAATTTCTTGATCAGGTATTCATAACCTTGGCCAAGCTCGTCCTCCGGGCAATTGGCAATGGAAAGCGTCTTGGTGGAAAAATGTTCGATTAGGTCTTTGAGCAGTTCATCCGGCAGGCGATTTTTATTTGTCCATGCACCGTCACCGAATACGCCTTGCAGCTTTTCCCTGTTGGCGTATTCAATGGCGTGGAATGCGTCTACAATGGCCTTGCCCACGTTTTCGGGGACTTCGCGTACGTCCTTCCAATGCGCCCCCTTGGGAACGATGAAACGGTGATTTTCCTCCCATTCCAGCGCTTCCTCAGCCCCATCGTAGTCCTTTAAAATCTGCGTGCATTCTTCGTCATACACATCGCATATGCGCTTAAAGAACATAAGTGGGAAGATATACTGCTTGTAGGCACCAGCATCTATATGGGTTCTAAGCAGGACAGCGGAGTTCCAGAGGTATGTTTCTAGCTCGTCCAACGTAATACGTTCACTCATTGATATAGCCTCCTTCCACAAGCAGTGCTTTCAGATTTTCTTCGGCAGCATATACCGCTTCCAACGCTGCAAAATACTCTTCTTTCACCAAGGCTGGGTCGATGGCCTCCTGTACTCGTTTCTCGATATAGCTGTTAACCTGCAATGTATATTCTTTTTGCGCCAGGTCTTCAATCGTCACAATTCTGGCCTTTTCTGGGACGTCTTTATATGCTTCGTACAGACTGAATGCCTCGTTTACATTGTCGGCGGTCATTACGTTTTTCGCCCGTCGGGCCGTGTAGATGGATGTTGCATCTATGAGGCATACCTTGCCCTTGTGGGATTCGGACTTGTTGTTATTCAGAAGCAGAATGCAAGCTGATACACCCGCCCCGTAGAACAGGTTACCGACAAGGGTTACCACACACTCCAGCTTATCGGATACTATAAGCTGTTTGCGCATTTCTCCTTCTTTGCCGCCCCTGAATAATACGCCCTGCGGAAGCACAACAGCGCAGCGGCCGTTTTTCCGGTCCATTGATTTAACCATGTGCTGCAACCACGCAAAGTCGGCGTTGGAATCGGTGGGTGATCCCCAAATGTTGCGGCCATATACGTCGGATGAGAACTGCTCTGCACCCCAGCTTTTCAATGAAAATGGTGGATTGGCAATCACACAGTCAAAGGTTTGCAGTTCGCCCCGATGCAGGTAGTTCGGTGATCTCAGAGTGTCTCCCTGTGTCACATGGAAATCCCTTGCCCCGTGCAGAAACAGGTTCATACGCGCAATGGCCGAAGTGGAAAGGTTCTTTTCCTGGCCGTAAATCTTTCCGTAAACCATTTTATCATCGTGTATATAGTGAATCGCTTCGATCAGCATGCCGCCGGTTCCGCAGGCCGGGTCATATACGGTATCACCGGACTTTGGAGCGAGCAGCTTAACAAGCAGCTTTACAACCGGTCGCGGCGTGTAAAATTCCCCAGCATTCTTCTTGGAAAGATCAGCGAACTTTTTAATTAGGTATTCATAGCTGTCGCCCATTACATCAGCGGAGTAGTTTACATTGCCGACCTTGATCTTCGACATATGCTCCACAAGATCTTTGAGTCGTTCGTCAGATAGTTTGCTTTTATCTGTCCAGTTGGCGTCATCAAAGCTGGAAAATACGCCAAACAGAGTATCGGGGTTGGCCCTCTCAATGCCGACCATCGCATTGACAATAGCGGTGCCGATATTCTCGCTTTGTTCGCGCACATCATTCCAATGGCAGCCGTCCGGAATTACAAAACGATGGTTCTCCGGAAAACTCGCATATTCTTCGTCGCCGCCGGATTCCTCCAGCGCTCGTGCGGTTTCCTCATCATAAACGTCGGAAAGCCGTTTAAAGAACAAAATCGGTGTGACGTAACTCTTATATTCGTCCTGATTAATAGGTCCGCGTAGAATATTGCAAGCCTCAAAGAGATGCGTAAATAAGCGTTGACTAGTCGTCTGCTCGTTTTCCGCATAGCTGGACAATAGATCGTCATCGGCAGCCTCAACGGCGGATTGCATCATTTCTTCACGGTTGTCGCCCATAACTTTTTTGCCATTCGAAGACTTTTTGACAGTTAATTTACCGTTAGATGTAGACTTCTCAAGTTGGGTAGGAAAGCGGTTTTCGAAGTCAATAAGTATCTTCAACAATCGCTCATCAAGATAGGTGAGTGCATGCTTGCGTATTTCAACTGGAATTCCATAATATGCTTCCGCAATACCACCGGTAATTGCTGCGAGTGTATCGCTATCACCACCAATAGAGATTGCGTTGCGAATAGCATCTTCAAAATCCGTAGACTCCAAGAACGCCATAATAGCCTGGGGAACCGTCCCTTGGCAGGTTACATCGAAGTGATAGGTATCCCTGATACCGTCCAGCGTAAATTTCATGGGATAGTAGTGTTCATTGATGAAATCACGGATTTCTAATATGCTGCTTCCGGTCTTAGCCATATAAATAGCAACGGCAGTGGCTTCAGCACCTTTTATACCCTCTGGATGGTTGTGTGTAACTTCGGTCACCCTTCTGGAAAGCTCAATGGCTTCTTCTAAGCTGGTAGCCGCAAATCCACAAGCACTTACGCGCATAGCTGCACCGTTACCAAAGCTGTTATAGGGCTGGGGATCATCTGAATACATCCATTTACGGAACATGCCTCCATAGCCGCAGTGGGGGTATGGTCGGCCGACTTCCTGCATGGACACGGTGGCTAATTCCCCTAGCCTATCATAATTGCCATTGCTATCAAGAATTGCTTTGGCAATGGCCAATGACATTATGCTGTCATCAGTAACGTTACAACGGTATGTCAAGAAGCCAAAGTCTTTTGATTTGATATTATGCCATTCAAAACGCGAACCAACGATATCCCCAACAATAGCTCCAAGCATTGGCACACCTCTAAGAATTGAAAGGATTTAGTCGAACTATGTTTAATTGTAACAGAAAAAACCATTTTACTCAAAGGGAAGGTAACTTTCTTCTCACTAATCTGCATAGCTTGCTTGTCATAGTTAATATTGACCGTATTGGGCACAAGCACATAAGACGGCAACATTTCTTAGGTGATCTGTTGGGTTGGTTCAGCGATAATTTTGACTTTTAACTGCGCTGCAATTGTTAGTCTTGCGGCTTTAGCTTTTTTTCCAGTTAAGCATTCGGCAATAGTTGCAAGCTGATAGTCGTCGAGCACGCAAACAAAGTCTAAAAAGTGTTTCGCTCGCGAAGTGCCTACATAAAGTACGCGCCTAGCTTCATCACTAATAAACGTACTATCATCCATGTCAATCATGATTACCACCGGGGATTCCAAACCTTTGAATTTCCTTGAAGATGTGAACAACACGCCTGAAGCCCCTATTTCCTTCGTAAGACGGTATGAGCCAACGGTAGAGACATTTGATAGAAGGGAAGTATCTTCCGTCTTGACTGTCAATATGACAATATCTTTCTGCGTTAATCCATTGTCCGTATAATGACGAATAAGTTTTGCAATTCGGTCTAGTGCTGCAATCTTATTTACCTCAATGAATAGATTTGGCTTAACTCCTAGTACTTCAGACTTCATTTTAATTTGCTCTATCCCGATAGGACGGTAAGAAGTCGATGCAATACTTTTTGTGTTTCGACAATTCGCTGTCAAAACTAATCGACAATCCATCATGTTGATCCATTCAAGAGCCTGCCATTGCTGCACGAGTTGGTTCTTGTCATAGAAAACATAGAAACAACCGCCCTGGATTTCTGCAATTGCTGATAAGATAGCAATATGCTCAGATAAAAAATCCTGGCCTTCATCAATGATGATATGTTTATAATTCCAGTCATAAGAGTCAAAAGCATTCAGATATGCTGTAATGGTATCGTTGTCGCCCACATTAGACCGTCCCATCTTGCTGCATGATAGCGCGGGAAGGTTAAAAAACTCTATTTGAGAGTTCTGCGAGTAGGTAGCCTTTAGAAAGTTTAGTAAGAACCTATTGAAGCAAAGAAATAGGACACGGTCATTCATCGACAAACGCTTTGCCTTTTCAACAGCCAGCATCGTTTTGCCTGTTCCCGCTCCGCCCTGAATTGCTGCTGCGCGTTGCTCCTCTAAATAATCGAGTAGCGCACTTTGTTCCGATGTCATACGGTTAAAGGCAAAATCCTGCTCACTGATCGTATAGCTTATCCCAGGGACCGCATCATAGTTTGGACTTAACGTATTGATTACCCAATTTGCATCGTCTTGGCAGTAGAAGGACTGAGCACACATATTATAATAATCAAATATTTTTTCGATACTTCCTACTGGCCAGGATAGGTCCTCCTGAGCTAATACAATTTCCGGCTTGTAGGCGGGAGGTAACTCCCCGATCGATTTTTTGCTCTCTATTGAAGGAAACCATACCGCAACCTCTATCCAATAAGAATGCAAAGGACCTTTTACATGTTCAAGCAAATCCACGAAGGTATATTTACTCCTTTGTGCTTGGACAAGCGGATCCTTCATAGAATATTCGCTGCCCGTCAATGTATTGATTTGCGTCCACTGGCCATTGTTATAGCGTATTCCTCCGGATTTTACTTCAATGATAAGCAACCCGCGTTTTGGGTGAAAAACTGCAAAATCCGATTCTCCCCAGGAAACATAACCACCGGCGTTCTTTTTCTGCCATTGAACCGAGTGAAAGACGATGTATTCTTTAGGTAGCGTTCTTAGTGCATTATAGACGGTTTCTTCGCCAAGGCTCCCGTGAAAATCCCCATGTTGAACATCGTCGGGTATCATTTTTGCCATTGACTTACCTCCCAAAGTGCGTTGCAAAGACATCGCCCTGTATAGAACCAATTGGAATACAAGTCCAACCGCTAATTGCAGCTACATGTCTTAATTCTTCAGTTTCTTCCCCACTTGTGATGGCGATTTTCTCATCTGTCCATACTAAATCTGCTTCGACTTCTACCTCGCCAATGATGAGCTTGGCAGCATAGTAGTCCGCTAGAGGTATTTCTAGATCATCAAAGCGGGTGATTTCACTTTCCCCAAACAGCACATTCACCTGATTCCAGGTTATATAATCATCCTTCAGGGTTTCACCGACCTGCAGCAATACTGCATCTTGTATATCATCTTCAAGGGTAACTGAGTCTTTGGGTGCAGAAGAACTCAAACAATCTGGAAGTATTCCGAGGAAATAATTCTCCAAATGTTCCCAGACTTCGTTGCTTGAAAAATTATTTTGAAATAAGTAGGTCAGCATCTTCACCGATTCGCTGTGCCTGTTGTTTATCAATTCAAGCAGTTTATTGCGATATGCACCTGGTTTATCCCGCACCATTTGCATATTCTTTGTTTCGTTCACGTATATATATATTTGACTATTTGAACCGCCCAAAGATTTAAAGCGGAGCGCCCCTATCGCTTCAAGAACCCCTAGTATAATTGTAACTTCTTTACACCGGGTGTATGATTGTTCGTTAACAACATATATCTTTTGATCTTGGATGCTGTCTTGAATAAATGTGTAGCCCTTTTCAAGCCAAGCAAAAAACTCTCCTGTGACAGGTAAGAACTGGTAGCTAACTCCACCGTCTTGCTTTGTCCTGGCTTGATACATTTTGGCATTCATCCTACCGCAATAATCTTTTTGATAAATGTCCATTGCGGCGATTACAACACCAATAATGCTTTCGGCTCGAAATCTGCTGATACCCGCACTTTTTGAAACATTTTCGGTCATCTCTTCCAAGGAACAATACTTTCCCTGATATACGGAGATATTTGTTATTTCTTTTATCGCGCTAATTATCTCCGAATATCTTTGCTGGCCATCGTCATATAAGAAGACATCCACCGACATGGCTGAAAGCATATGCCATTTTTGGGTTAGTTCGAGTTCGCGACTTCTGCTGTAGAGTAAGAATTTAAATTTAGGGAAGGACATTGTCTGGCTATAGGATTTCTCCCAAATATCCTTAAGATTAACCTCACAAACATTCTGAGGACGATTAATCAACTTAACGGAACTTTGATAGCACTTATTTAAATCGATTTGCTCCTTTGGAGGTATTGCAAAGTAGCCATAAGCAAAAAGTGGTATGGGGCGCATATAGAACGGAGCGAAACCTCGATTTTCATAGTCCTTTTGTATCAGCAGCATAGCAGTCTTTACTTTGTTGATTAAATCATTATCATCAGACTGTGGGCCTTCAAATATATATGCAAAGCTTTCGGCGTCAACAAGCATTTCATTACGTTTTTTTGTCAATGGGTGAGCACCGTTTCTGTACCGTGCATTGGTATAAATCTCTAAAACTTTTTTAATTACTTCTACAAGTTGATATTTTTGAATTGCTGACAAGCCATGCAATCTGTTTATATGTTTAAAATCGTTGCGCATGTGCTTATATATTGCATGCCCTGAAATATTAGCTTCTCTAGCGGCGCGCCCTATCTCTTGCATATAATCGCAAACGTTACCGGTGGGAGCGAAGTGGGAAACGATTGAAATATCCGGGATATCTATTCCCATTCCGAATGCTTTAGTAGCAAGCATGACTAGCTTTCTGCCGCTAAGAAAATCGATAAAACTCTCATTCTTTTCTGAAGCATCCATTTGACCATGGTATTTTGAAACATAATCGCTCAAGTTCTTGCTATAGCAATAATCATTAAACCGATTAATAAGCGCAACTGTTGGGAAATAAATCAATACTTTTTGGTTGCGCATCAAAGCTGAATTTATCATATCGACTAGTTCGTCGAATTTATTCATTTCATATTCTGTTTTATTTTTTCTTTCCTGAACCTCACTTATTTCTATGCTGATATTTTCTCTTTTTACATAACCGAGATATGTAATGGGATCGATCATATGTAGACTATTGATGGTTTCATGATACATATCTTCCTTGCCTTCGTAGATGGCTGTAGCAGTAAAAGTGGCGATAATAAATGGCGAAGGATTAAGTTCTTTCCTTGCCTGAGCTCTGCGGATTTTTTGAACGTGGTCACCCAAATACCAATAATCAGGCCGGAATTGCTTACCCCAAGTAGTCACAATATGCGCTTCGTCAACCACAAGCATCCCGATTTTTCGAGTACCAATTAACTGCTCAATATCACTCCTGCTTAGGAGCGATTCCGGAGATAAATAAAGTATATGGCATTTTTCTGTGGCAACATCATTCAATATTTCCTGCTTAATAATTGGCGATATGTCTGAGTTGATGGTTCTGGCAGCATGGTAGCCTTTTCGCGCCAATGCCTGTACTTGATCATTCATTAGACCGATAAGCGGTGTAATCACGAGTGTAACAAGCTTATATTTCTCAGCTATATATATAGCAGGCAACTGGAACATCAACGATTTACCTGCACCTGTCGGGGCAGTAACAAACACATCTTGAAAGCTTTTACCGGAAATACAGCGCTCAACCTGTTCCACAAGATCATTGATAATTCTATCTTGTGAAATAGTGACTATTTTCTTCTGCCCTTTTTCCACTTCTTGCAAATCATATATTTTTATATCTCTATAAGAGGAGTGGCCCCAATACTTTTTCATGTAGGACAGCATTTCAGAGTTACTTGCAATGCCTCTACCTGCAGAGGGCACAAGATAGGCGAAAATCCTATTGGGAAAATGAGCGTATAGCTGATTCAATTTTTTGTGCAAAAGTTCTTTGCCAGCAATGTAACTTTCCCAAGTTACAGCATATGATTGATCTGTTGTATATAACGACTGAACCAGCTGGAAATAATCTACATCATTGCATAGGTTTATATAGTTCTGACCCTCCATAAGAGACGATAATTGAGGAATCGAATCAGGAAGTGGACTGAAGACGCGACGTTCAATCTTTTCATTCGCTAATACATTATTATCAAGGTTATAGCGGCAAGCAATGCCTTGCTCTGTTTTGGTAAAATTCCCGTATATATTAGTGTATTCAGTAAGACCGTCAATGCTGCAATTCTCATCTGCATCCTCATTAAAGTGGTTAAGGAGTGCGCTGGTAATATGCTCATCTAGATTTACATTAATAGGATAAAGAATATGATAAACCGAATTTTCGATAATATATATCTTTCTATATTGAGCAACAATGAGGTCGTAGAGACAAACAAACTCATCGAATGAAATTAGTTGCTGTTCTTGTTGTGTTAACTGTAGTAAACGACGGATCTTATTGTCGATCGTGTTGGCAAGCATTATACGCTCGCCACAGAATATCTCAACAGGATATCCTTTCAGAACGAATAGATTTCCTTGCGAATTGCTTTGCTTTATGAAATCAAATATTTTATCAACCATATACTATCTCCTTATAAAAAGTCCCGGAGCTTTTTGCTCCTGCTGGGATGTCTAAGCTTTCTAAGAGCCTTTACCTCAATTTGTCGTATTCGCTCCCTAGTTACTGCGAATTCTTTTCCAACTTCTTCAAGCGTTCGACTACATCCATCGTCGAGCCCGAAGCGTAAACGAAGCACCTTCTCTTCTCTTGGCGTAAGGGTATCAAGAACATCCATGATCTCTTCTTTTAATAAATCCTTTGAAACAGTATCTTCTAATGAGGTATTCTCATCAGGTATAAATTCAATAAGCTCAGCATCTCCATCTCCGCCAACAAGGGAATTGAGACTTGCTGTATTGAGATACTGGTCGGTGAGCTTAATTAGATACAGTATTTCATCTTGTGTATACTTATTTGAGCCCATAATTTCTACTAGCTCATCTGAGGTGGCCCAGGGATTTTTTTTTCGGCAAGCATATAATTTCATTAATTTCTCAAACTGGTGGTCAGGGATACGGATGAGATAGCCGGTGCCAATAGCAGAACGAAGTATTCTCTGCCTAATCCAAAACCAGCTGTATGTTGTGAACTTGTACCCGGTTAGTGGATCGAAACGATCTATAGCATCGATGAGGCCAACATTGCCTTCTTGATATAAGTCATCAACTGTAAGGCATGTTTGACTAAACCGACCATAAAGTTTCAACGCAATTTTATAGACAAATCTTTTGTTCTTTTCAATGATAGCAGCAGCTGCAATTTGTTCTCCTCTTTGTGCCATGATACATAATTCTTCGTTTGTAAGACTCAGCAGCCCCTTGAAATCCTTTGTTGATTCGTTCTGTCTAAGATAAGCAACCTTATTTAATAAACAAGCTTCCTCTTCTTTTTCATCAACATATTCAATGTTATTTGCTATCATAATCTGGACTATTTCATATTGTTCTTGAAGAGTAAGCTTTGCAAATAATTCAGTGAATTCGAATTCACTAAGTTCGCGCTTAGAATTAAGGTATGGTTCAATTCGCCTTAGGATGAAAGCCTCATTAAGCATGGGTTAGACCCCGTTTCTGGATACAGGTATTTGAAAGAATAAATTGCATAAAAGCATCAAAGTCATCATGCGAAAAATGGAGAAGGTACAATGAATAAGCAAAAGTCAACCTATTTAACAATCATACTACAAATTATAACAATAATCCAGATTATACATGGAATTGAAGCCGCAATATGACTTTTTGGACAATAAAGAATACGGAGATGTGAATGCGGGAATTGATGATGGGTAAGCTATTTGGAACAATAATTTGACCCTTCAAAATACCCTTTACACTGCAAGATTATATTGTTTATATATGCTTTATTTTTACGACATCCCCGTGTAAAGAAGGCATTTAGCAGATTAAAATATGCGCTTATATTTGGTTTTATTGACGTGATATAATTCAAGTCCCATCTACCGCACCAAAGAAATGCAACCACCCATAGGGTGGTTGTTTTTTTGTGGCCGTTTTTTGAAGTGACTTGAAGCCTGTAAAAGATCGCTTAAGTGAAGCGATTTTAGCGGCCGGGTTTTGCCAAAAAGCAAAACAAGTCCCATCTATCGCGCCAAATAAGGACGTAGGTTTATTACAAAGAACTCCTCCAGAATTTCTGGAGGAGTTCGGCGTTTTGGGATTATAAAACGAATGAAAAACAACGGATCTAACATGAGATTTTGGCACATTTGAACAAGGGTTTCCCCCGCCGACCTAAATTGCCCTTCTCCTTATCATGCATGGAAGCATAATAAGGATGGTTATATTTCCTTTCCATCCAGGTCAATTTCTGAAAAAGTATGCGTCCTGCATTTAACCCGCAGGTACTCCATGAAATAGGTGGATGGTTTGCAAGCGCTACCTTTCATCAAACACAGATGGATTGACTACATTGACGGGAATTTTGCCTTGCAGCACAGCCGTAAGTCCGTCGAGCGCCTCTGCACACATTGCCATTCTTGCGCGCATGGTCAGGCTGGCGACGTGGGGCGTGAGCACTACATTATCCAATGCGAGCAGTCCTTCGTATACGGTCGGCTCCGCTTCAAACACATCCAGCCCCGCGCCTTTGATCACTCCAGATCTGAGAGCTTCGCACAGTGCCGCTTCATCCACCAGTTTGCCGCGCGCCGCGTTTACAAAGAACGCGGAGGGCTTCATTTTCGCGAATGTTTCTTCATTGAACATATGATAGTTTTCGGGAACAAACGGCGCATGCAGGGAAATACAATCGCTCTGCGCGAGTAGTTCCTCAAAGGAGCAGTATGTAACCCCATATTCCTGCTCGACGTCCGAAGAAGCTCGGTAGCTGTCGAAATAAATCACTTCCATGCCGAGTCCCTTGGCTTTACGGGTTACTGACTTGCCTATTCTACCAAATCCGACGATACCGAGTGTGCTGCCGCTTACCATGGTGTTGATATCCGAAAACAGCGGTGATAACCATTTTTTCTGGCGCATCTCCTTGTCATAACGCGCGACACCTCGCATAACCGCCATGATAAGCGCGATAGTAAGCTCCGCCGTTGACTCGGTGACCGAATTGGGGGTGTTTAGAACAGGGATCCCTAATTCGGTTGCATATTTCCAGTCGATTTTATCATAGCCTACGCCATAATTCGCGATTGCCCTGAGCTTTTTCGCAGCATCAAATACCGGCTTGTCTGCAATGGTGTCAACATTGAAAAATCCGTCGTATTCAGCTATTTGGCTGAGGATCGACTCGTAGCTTAATACAGATTCATCTGGGAGTGTAAATTCAAATTTATCTTCGTAAGGCGCAAGACATTCAACGGGTATTTTTTTCGAAACGAGTATTTTCTGTTTCATTGTTTACCTCATGTCAGAGCGTGTCCGCAAGTTTGCGCACTTCGCCGCAGGTTCCCTTCCAGTAAGCATTCAGTATACGAAACTCATCACCCACGCAGAAGTGTCGGACGCCAAGATCTTTGTAGTAATTTACTTTTTCAATTGTATCGCATTCGCAGCGAGGAGCGATGCCATGCGCAAGCGCCGTGCGAATAACATATTCCTCAATTTCTCTAAGCTCCTGTTGGTGTTCCTTCGCGTTCCAGCCCTTGCTCATGCTGAAATCAGAGGGGCCGAATTGGACCATGTCCACACCGGGAACAGCGCAGATCGCTTCAAAATTATCGATTGTTTCCTGCTTTTCAACCATAAACGCCTTAACGATATTGCTTACCATGGCGGCATGGTCCATCTGATCGGTATACGGCAGATAGCCTATCCAGCGGGAGTTGGGATAACCGAAATGCCCGTTGCCCCGGCAATCCGGGCTAAGCGCATAAATGGTTTCCTGCACTTCCTCCGCCGTTTTGTGGTCGCAATACAGCACGGCTTCAAAGCCCATTGCGACCGCCCGCTGCGCTACATAATGCCTGTTTTGCAAATCTACTTTGATCATGGAGCCGATGCCATGCAGTTCAGCCGCACGCACAAGATTTTCAAGCTCACTCTGGGTGAACGGAGAATACTCTGCAACAAATTCCACATAATCAAAGCTGCGCGTAACTGCCATGGCTTCAACGGTTGTAGGCCATGTGCTCCAGATGCGGGTCGCTACGGTAGGCCGGTTAGCATTAAGCAACGAGCGGATTTTGTTTGTGGGGATACTCACTATCAAAACCTCCTGTGATTAGTTGAAGGGCAGCCTATTGATGTCATGTCCTGTATATGACATAATATTAGTGTATAAAACAAGGCGTTTGTATATTTCATATCTTGCTTAGTCAGTGGTAAAACAGTTTAGACGGCGAGACTTATCGAGTGCACTGGCATTTTAATGGAACGGGGATTACGAAAAAGCCAACCCGATGAAGGAGGCCCTGATAATGGACAATGCCATTTTTCTTTCAAAGACAAATATCTTTTCGGGTGACTGCGGCGGCGAGGTTCACAACAACTCCAATGAGCCTGCAAGCTGTCTGCATTACCACGACTTCTACGAGTTTTTTGTATACTTGGGCAACAAGGGCACATTTATGATTGACAGTAAGGAACACAGTATTCGTCGCGGGGACATCGTTATTGTGGATATGTTTTTGCCTCACATGCTCATTCCCGGCGCAAGTCAGGATGAGTGTTTTGTCGCCCACGTAAACCCGGAACTGCTCATCACATACAGCACGCATAATTCCAATCTGCTGGATATTTTCCATAAAGGGTATTTTCCTGTTCATTCCACGGATGAAAAGGAATTCCCCAAATATCAGCGGCTTCTAGATGAGTACCGGGCGGTTCGTCTCAATAGCGGGCAGGATATCCTCATCAAGGCAATAATCCACAAATTGATGGCCTATGCTTATGGCGACTGCTTTTCTGGTATCCACTGCGACAGTTCTGCATCCCGGGGATTGAGTATCGTGACACAGATCATCAACTACATCAACGAGCATTTGGCTGAAAAGATTTCTCTCTCGACTCTTGCCAAGGAGATCAATTACAGCGAGTGTTACCTCTGCCACCTGTTTAAAGAAGCCACCAATAAAACCATAAGCAGCTATATACAGGAAAAGCGAATCGATATGGCAACCGGCCTGCTTAAACGCTCCGTGCCTATTAAAAAAGTCGCGGAACAATCCGGTTTTGGCAACTACAGCCATTTTTATAAAACATTTAAGCGCCACATCGGATGTAATCCGGAGGAGTACAGGGAAAGGCTGCAGGTGGCGGCGAAGGTATAATACCACCAATACTGCAGCCTGCAAATATTAATCTTCGGGGAGGCCGCATTGGCTCCAACCGGCATCGATAAACAGCGTCTGCCCTGTAATTCCACTTGCTTCGCTTGATGCAAGGAAGCATACGCCGCTGGCGATTTCCGCCATACTCAGAAAGCGCTTCATCGGTATGACCTTGAAATTGGTCTTCATATCGATAATGCCGTCGTCGATGCCCTTTTGGATCATGTCTGTATGCACGTACCCGGGTGCTACGGCATTGACCCGTATGTTGTAGCGGCTCCATTCCACGCCTAGGGTGCCAACCATAGCATTCACAGCCGCTTTGGAGATGTTGTACGGAGAGCGTCGGGAAGTGAAGCGGGTGGAGTTTGCCGATGAAATACATACGATGGAACCACCCTGCGTCTGCTGCTTCATGTACCTTGCTGCAGCTCTTGATGCAAAATAATAAGCCTTTAGGTTCAAGTCCATAAGTTCATCAAATTTTGATTCTTCAAATTCTGTAGCCCATTCACGAATTTGAACCCCGGCATTATTCACCAGAATATCAATGCTGCCATACTTTTCAAACACATATTTCATCGCTGCATCGATTTGTTCAACGCTGCGAAGATCAGCCAGATAAGCTTCCGCGCCCAATTCGGAAGCGGTGGCTTCGGCGGTGGCTTTGTTCATGCTGATAATGACCAGCTTCGCCCCTTCGGCAGCCAGTCGCTCACAGATTCCTTTGCCTATGCCGCGGGATCCGCCGGTGACGATGGCGACTTTCCCTGATATGCCATTCATATTTCTCTGTAATCCCTCCCATCGAGAAAAAACAAGTTGACACGGAACGGTTGTTATGCATACGATATGGTGACGATCTAAACGAACTATACATCGCAACATTATAAAACTCAATAAGCATGCATACGATAGCAGATTAAAGCAAACAAAAATCGCAATATAGGAAAATACGGCTGGCTCCTCGTAATGGGGCGTGTTGTCGTTACTAAAACTTTGGTGGGCCTAAGCCGGCGCTGCTTTTAAAATGCATTTTTGGCTTACGGAAATACTGAAAAAAATACATAACAGGAGAACGAAATATATGTCAGCAGAGGCAAATTTAAAAAAAATGTTTTCCCTGGAAGATAAAGTTATTGTAATGACCGGCGCAGCGGGGGGCATTGGCGCGGCGTTGTCAAAAGGTATGGCGGGAGTTGGCGCCATTCTGTGTAATTGTGATGTCAATGAAAAGGGCCTTGCATTGCTCAAGGACGAAACCATCCAAGAAGGCGGCAAGGCAGAATCGTATATCATGGATGTTTCCAACAAAGGCAGTATACAGGCTGCAGTAGGTGCAATACTCGAAAAATTCGGCAGAATTGACGTATTGGTAAATGTTGCAGGTATAAACAGGCGCGAAGGGTTCCTGGATGTGAAAGAGGAAACCTATGACAGGATCATGGATATTAATCTCAAAAGCGTTTTTCTGGTAACACAGGCAGTGGTCCCCGCCATGATGAAAGCGCACAGCGGCAGCATTATCAATGTCGGCTCCCACAATGCAACGGCAATGCTGGGAGGATGCAGCGTTTATGGCGCAACAAAGAGCGGAGTTGTGGCACTCACGCGATCGATGGCCGTGGAATGGGCGGAGTGGGGTATTCGTGCCAACGCCGTCTCGCCCGGACATTTCCTTACTCCGCTCACACAGGTTACCTGGGATCACCCTACGCGCGGCAACTACCTTAGAGACAGGATTGCCATGCGAAGACCCGGTTATCCGGATGAGCTTCTGGGCATAATGGTACTCCTCGCTTCGGATGCATCGAGCTACATGTCCGGCAGCAATTATGTTGTGGACGGCGGATGCCTGTGCGGGGGTATGCCGTGGGATTATGACTCGGCGTATCGGCATACGGAACAGTAATAACACATATGTGGACAAATATCCGGTATTTTCGATATTTCACCGGCGCGCCGCAATAAAAAATGGTTATAATTGCGGCGCCATTGTCCAAAAAATATCAATTTGAGCAAAGAAAAAAGCAAGATAGTACATCTGTTTACGCATGATACAACATATCATCAGGCGTCATATGTATTGACAACAGGCGTGTAATTGGGCTAGCATTAAGTATACACTTCGAGGCTTAACAGACTCGTGTTCGACTTAAGAGGCAGTGAAAAGCTGTCCTGATCGTGCAAATGGCATTGTAGCGGATAACAAAATTTGAAATCAGTTATCCTGAAATCCCAACGTTATAAAACTATAATATTGAATGCGACAGGTGCTTGAGACAGTACTCCCTTGTTGGTTCAGATGATAACCCTTCGGTTTGTTACAGCCTGAGCAGTACAAACGGAAAAATGTCTGTACCCGCGTTAGAGGCATAACATTTCAGGATGCTGAAAGAGGAGAGCAAAAAGCATGCAATTAAAAGAAGGCTGCAAATACAACCTCATGGTTCCCACAAGTATGGGATTGCGCATTACGCCCAAGGACAGGCAGCCAGTTCATGTCAGCCGGGAATATCTTCTGCAGGCTAATAGTGCGGAAAGCAATGTGCTGGGCGTTTCTGCCGCACTTGGGTTAAAGACAAAGGTTCTCACAACCTTCGTGAAGGGTAGCCCGCTGGCTGAATTTATTAAATCAGAGCTGCGCTCGAGAAATATCGATTTTGAAGGCCCTGAGGTTCCCCAAGGCGGACCATGGGGGTACCGACATCAAATTAATGTGGCCGATGCCGGTTATGGTCTGCGTGGCGCGCGTGTCTGGAATGACCGTGCGGGTGAAGTCGGGCGCACACTTGACGCTAAGGATTTTGATCTTGATCGGATATTTGTGCAGGAAGGCGTGCAGATACTCCACATGTCCGGCCTTTTTGCGGCAATGTCCCCTCAAACGATGCGATTTTGCTTAGATTGCGCTCACGCCGCAAAGGCGGCGGGTTCTCTCATTAGCTTTGACCTGAACTACAGGGCTTCGTTCTGGAAAAACCGCGAAGTCGAGCTGCGGGCAGCATTTGCAGAACTTGCGTCCAATGCCGATATACTTGTGGGCAATGAAGAAGACTTCCAGCTCGCGCTGGGTATACATGGCCCGGATGCGGGCGGCAAGGACTTAGGCGCGAAAACGGAAAGCTTTAGGGGCATGATCGAAGAGGTCAAAAAGCAGTATCCGAATGCCAGTGCATTTGCTACCACCCTTCGCGAAGTGGTTAGTGCCAACGACAATTTGTGGGGCGCTATACTGCATGTGGATGGGAATTGGTATGTGGAAGAACCCCGTAATATCCCCGTGCTTGACCGTATCGGCGGTGGTGATGGATTTGTCAGCGGCCTGATGTATGGCATACTCAAAGGCTGGGAGCCCGCAAAGTGGCTGCAGTACGGCTGGGCATCCGGTGCACTGGTGGTTACACTGCATACGGATTACGCAACACCTGCGGATGAAGAGCAGATCTGGAGTATTTACCAGGGTAACGCACGGGTTAAACGGTAAAGTGATCCGTAAGTACGCTCAAAAAGTAATATGTCCTGAAACCGAATTTTTGCGGTATTCGCTTTAACATGATTTCTCTTTGTTATTCAGGTACGGGAAATCATGCGGCAGATCATTATAAAAAATAACACGATGATATGCATTATATATGGCGGGTCTGTGTGTCCGATGACGAAGAAGTCGAACGTTTGCTGTCAGCCGCTTAATTCTATAATAATAACTTATGGATATGTAGTCTAATCAAATGTGTGTTGAGATCATTTTTTAAGCAAATAGGTATGACGACTTATGACTAGGACGAACAGAAATAACTGCAATGCGACGTCAAGACAATTATTATAAAATTTAATTATATAAAGGCGGAGCTATAGAGACTGAACTGCAAAATTTTGCTTGGCAAAATAAAAATAGGAAAGCGTGGCGAGATTAATGGGTTACTCACAAAGCGATCTGCAGGAAGCCCGAAAGAGGGCTGTCGATATTCGCGCAGATATTATTCAGATGATTCCTGCCGGCAAGGTTGGGCATCTCGGAGGAAGCTGTTCGGTAGCAGATGTTACTGCCGGCTTATATTTTAATCACATGCATGTGTATCCCGATCCAAAGGACCCTAGACGCGACCGCTGCATTTTCAGCAAGGGCCATGCCGTGCTGGCGCAGTACGCCTGTCTTGTGGAACTCGGGTACGTTGACCGCTGTGAACTTGATAAGGTGAAATCCATGAAAGGCCTTCTGCAGGGGCATCCGGATATGGATTTGACACCGGGAATTGAAGCGGTAACAGGCTCTTTGGGTCAGGGGCTCTCAGTCTCTCTGGGTATGGCGCTGGGATTGAAACTGGATGGAAGCACTTCAAGGGTATTTACAATTCTGGGTGATGGCGAGCTATCCGAAGGCCAAATCTGGGAAGCGATAATGGCTGCTTCCGCTTACAAAGCGGATAACCTTTGCGCAATAGTCGATTACAATGGTGTCCAAGCGACGGATACCACTGATCGTGTTCTCCCGATCCATGATTTGAAGGAAAAATGGACCGCCTTCGGCTGGCATGTGATCGAGATAGACGGTCACGATATGGAGCAGATACTCACAGCGCTCGACGCGGCAGCTCAGGTGAAGGGGTGCCCCACCGTGATACTGGCGCGTACCGTCAAGGGCAAGGGGTTCTGCTTTGCGGAAGGTCTTGCGAAATATCATAACGCCGCAATGAATCAGGATGAATATCAACAGGCTCTTGCTGCTATTGAGCAGATGAGAACGGAGGTTTAACCCATGGAGATGAGAAATTGCAGAACAGCTTACGGAGAGTCTTTGGTGCGGCTTGGGGCTGATAATCCAAACATCGTTGCACTGGAAGCGGATCTCGGCAAATCCACCATGTCCAATTTGTTCGGGGATGCGTACCCTGAACGCTATTTCCAGATGGGTATTGCGGAGCAAAACATGGCATCAGTCGCAGCAGGTCTCGCTCTTACGGGAAAGACAGCGTTTATCAATTCGTTTGCCGTGTTTACTTCCGGCCGCGCATACGACCAAATTCGTTCCTCCATTTGCATTCCCAGCCTGAATGTCAAGGTGTGCGGTTCCTCGGCAGGTCTTTCGGACTACGGCGACGGCAAGACACACCAGTCCATTGATGATATCGCCCTGATGCGCGTTTTGCCGCATATGACGGTGCTATCCCCGGTTGACGCGGTGGAAACAGAGCAGATGGTCAAAGCAATGTGCGAAGATAAGCACCCATGCTATATCCGCATAAACCGCATGGATCTGCCGGTTTATACAAGCCCGAACGAAGAGTATCACATAGGCAAAATGAGCAAAATTCGCGAAGGCAAGGATGTCGTTGTATTCGCGTCCGGCGTTATGGTATCCCAGGCGGTTCGGGCAGCCGAGCTTCTTGAAGCGGAAGGAATTTCGGTGCGTGTAGTCAATGTGAGCACCATAAAGCCGTTGGACACGAATGCGCTCTGGAGCTATTGCGAAGGCGTAAAGGGTGTTGTTACGGCTGAAGAACATAACGTGCATGGCGGCCTTGGGTCGGCAATCTGCGAAGCGCTTTCATCGAGCAGGCTTCCCATCCGGTTGCTTGGCATCAATGATTCATTTGGTCGGTCTGCGGAGAATTACACGTTGCTGCTGGAGTATTACCACCTTATGCCTGAAGATGTTGCGGAAAAAGTCAGGAGAGTATTACAGGATTAATTCATACATCCGTTCAGACTGAGAGAGTGATTCATATGAAAATGTCTCTTGTTAAGCCGGACAATATCCCGCTTTCAGAAAAAGCCGCTGAAGAAATCATCAAATACATCCAGGAAAATCGGATGCAAAAAGGTGATCGGCTTCCCAATGAAACGAAACTGATGGAGCAGTTGAATGTTAGCCGCAGTACCATCAGGGAGACCATGCGCTCGCTGCATTCCCGAGGGATTGTCGTGATCCGGCAGGGAAGCGGAACCTATATAGCCAATCTCCCGGGTGTATCCGAGGATCCTTTGGGGCTGCAGTTCAAATATAATCGCCACGAAGTATTGATGGATCTTTGGGAACTGCGCTTCATCATGGAGCCAAGGATTGCTGCTCTGAGCGCCCTGCGCGCCAGCGAGAAAGATGTTGAAGAAATGCACCTGTATTGCAATCAGGTTTCAGATTGCATCAGAAGAGGCGTCAATCATCTTGAACCGGATGTTGCGTTTCATTGCAAGATTGCCGAAAGTACGGACAACGATATTCTGAATGTGATTTTCCCTGAGATTGTCAAGGGAATTCGGCTTTTTACGACAGTGCTGGGAGACAGAATTCTCCAGGATGTCATTGTGCATCATGAAAACATTGCGGATGCCATCGGCAGAAGAGACGCAAAGGGAGCATATGACGCCATGCGCGTACATTTGGAACGAAACAAGGATGCGCTTGAAGAATACATCCGTCAGGATGGAGCCGAAACAAACCGAAACGACAGGAGGAAGAGGCAGCTATGCGAATTGGATTTATCGGATTGGGCATTATGGGAAAGCCCATGGCCAAAAACCTGATCAAAGCAGGTTATGATCTGAAAGTTTACGACATTATGGCCGCAGCGGTGGACGAAATAGTCGCTGCAGGGGCAACACGAGGAGAAAACAATGCGGATGTAGCGAAGGACAGCGATATCATAATCACCATGCTGCCCAATTCACCGCATGTAAAAACGGCGGTGCTTGGTGAGAACGGCATACTGGAAGGAGCTAAGCCGGGAACTATTCTGGTGGACATGAGTTCCATCAACCCCATTGCTTCAAAAGAGATATGCGCGGAAGTGGAAAAGAAGGGCTGCTATATGCTGGATGCGCCCGTATCTGGCGGAGAGCCCAAAGCCATTGACGGAACGTTGGCTATCATGGTAGGCGGCAAACAGGAATTGTTCGACAAGGTCAAGGACATTCTTGCAGTCATGGGCGCATCGGTAACATTGTGCGGCGGTATAGGTGCAGGAAACACAACCAAGCTGGCTAATCAGATTATCGTGGCTGCCAATATTGCAGCTGTTGGTGAAGCACTTGTACTGGGCAAAAAAGCCGGCGTAGAGCCTGAAGCTATTTATAAGGCGATCCGCGGCGGACTGGCGGGCAGCACCGTCATGGATGCAAAAGCGCCCATGATGATGGATGGCAATTTCAAGCCGGGCTTCCGCATCAATCTTCACATTAAAGACCTAACCAACGCGCTTGATACCGGGCATGATGTCGGTGCTCCTCTGCCTCTGACTGCAGCAGTTATGGAAATGATGCAGTGGCTCAAAGCCTCGGGATATGAATGCGAAGACCATAGCTCATTGGTGCGTTACTACGAATACCTCTCAAAGGACGATGTCCGCAGATAGCAGAGCTTTGCTCAAAAACAGATCGGGGGATTTATCGTTGAAAGCGGTATATTACGTTGGCGATAATCAAATAGAGGTCCGAGATATCCCGTTTCCCGTTCCTCAAGCAGACGAATATCTCATAAAAATCGATGCCTGCGGTGTTTGTGGGTCGGATGTAGAAGGGTATTTAGGCAAAACCGGACGGCGGATTGCGCCCATGATTATGGGGCATGAGTGTGCAGGGACTGTTGAGAAGGCTCCTATAGGCGGCATCTATCCCGCAGGCAGCAAAGTTGCGGTATTTCCCAAGTTCTTCTGCGGGGAGTGCGCTACCTGCAAAGAAGGAAATGTTAATCTTTGCCCTAACGCCCGCTTTCTCGGGGTTATGGATTGCGATGGCGCTATGACTGAATTCATATGCGTGAAAGAACAGTATCTTATTCCTTATCATGGCGTGGGCGCGGACATTGCGTCCCTTGCTGAGCCGGCGGCAGTATCCTACAATGGAGTATTTAAGTTTTCCGACGAGCAGATAAAAAACGCGCAAAATATCCTTGTTGTGGGAGCCGGAACTATCGGGCTTATGGCTTTGCTCTGGCTCAAATACCGCGGCGCAAAAAATGTGATCGTAAGTGACGCGTCGGACTTTCGGCTGCAACTGGCGCTCAAGATGGGTGCCGACGCAGTAGTGAATCCCATAAACGGCGACTTTACAAAAAGTATAGCCTCGCTTACCAATGGTGCCATGTGCGATTTATCCGTCGAGGCAGTTGGGATTACACCTACAGCTCAAGCTTCTTTGGAAGCATTGAAACTGGCGGGCTGCGCTGTATGGATAGGCAACGCAGAAAAAATGGTTTCAATTAACATGCAGAACGTTGTGACCAGAGAACTGTCAATCAAGGGGAATTACATCTATTCACTGGAAGACTTTGTTTCTTGTATCGATCTGCTATCGGAAAAAGCCATACATGTAGAACCGCTTATTACGCATTATTTGGATATGAGTAAGGGAGGGGAAGCGTTCGAATTATTAAAAAATAATAAGGATGGCAGTGCAATTAAGGTTGTCCTTACCAATTATTGAATGTTGGACTGTTGTAACAAAACTGCGAGCAAGGCTTGTTCATACAAGACAAGAAGAAAGGGGAACTACTATGAAAAAACTGTTATCGATCCTCCTTGCCCTAGTAATGTTGTTTGGCATCACTGCCTGCGCAGCGCCCGCTCCCGCCGCCACTGTGACACCGGCTGCGCCTGCAAGCCAAGCCCCCGAGGCGACTCAAGCGCCTGCCGCCCCTGCTTCTGAAGCCCCGGCTTCCAAGTTTCTCATCGGGACCTATCTGCAGTTGACCGGCAGCAACTCCGTCGCCGGTAACTCCGCCAAGCAGGGTATTGATCTGGCGATCAAGTACATCAACGAGAACGGCGGCTTCAATGGCGCGATGGTGGAAGCCAAGCACTATGATACCACCGGCAGCACCGAGGAAGCCGTGAAGGTCGTCCAGAAGATGCTCGCGAGCGACAACGTGGACGCCATTGTTGGTTCCGTTAACTCCAACGAGGTCAACGCCTGCATCGGCTATATCAACGAGGCCAAGGTGTTTAACTTCGGTCTGGGCACATCCGCAACCTGGATGAAAGACACAAGCATGATCTGGACGTTCCGCGCCAGCGCGAACAACGGCCGTATCGCCCCGCAAGATGCCGACCTGATCATCAAGCTCGGCTATAAATCCGTCGCCATCATCAACGGCACCGACGATACCGGCAAATCCACCGCCGATGCGTTTGAAAATGCCTGCAAGGAAAAGGGCCTCACCGTTACCACCCGCCAGCAGTGCGACTCCGAGGACACCGATTTCAGCGGCCAGATCACCCAGATACTAAAGGATGATCCGGATGTTATATTCATGTCCCTGATCGGCACAACGTTCGGGCCCTTCGTCAAGCAGCTGCGCAACATGGGCTACACCGGAATGATCGGCTGCAAGGAGTGCTTCTCCCTCGAGTATCAGCGCGTCGCGGGCGAGGGGAACTCCAACTACATCTTCTACGCCTATCCGTACGTTCCGTACCAGTCCATTGATGACTGCAACATCCCCATTATGAAGGACTTCCTCACGAAGTTCAGCGCCGAGTATAATCAGATGCCTCAGCATGAATCCGCATACCGCGGCTGGGACACTATGATGGCCATGTGGGAAGCCACTAAGGTCGCCAAGGCTAACGACGACGAGTCCCTGCGCGTAGCGATGAACAGCGTCAAGCTCGACGGCCTGGGCGGCACGCTGGATTACACCAAGGGCGACCGCGAAGGCTACAGCTCCTTTAACGAATTCATCCTGGTCGACGGCAAGGACATCCTCATCAGCGATTGGCTTGCCAGCGGCGGCTATGACGCATACAAGGCCGCTACAGGCAGAAACAGGTAAGAACTTCTAAGTAAAGACAGCCAGATTGGCCAAAGTACTTAGGCGGGCAACCGTCTGAGCGGCCGGGAGACAAGCGGGCAAAACACCCTGCGTTTTGCCCGCTTGCTCTACGGTGACAGTGGGCAAAATTCTAGGCATTATTCTACATGGGAGGTAGACACGTGTTTGAAATTCTTTTGGTGAACGGCCTCATCATAGGGGGTATCTACGGCCTGATCGCTCTGGGTTACAGTCTGATTTACCGAGCGAGTGGCCTGATGAGCTTTGTGCAGGGCGATATCATCACAGTGGGTGCCTATCTGGGGCTGACCTTTTATAAGGTACTCGGGCTCCCGATTTGGGTTTCGCTTCTGCTCACGTTCGGCTGCGCATTTGCGCTGGGCATTCTTCTTGAAAAGGGCATCATCCGCGTACTGCTCAACAAGAACGTCATCCCGATTTACATTGTACTTGCCACCATCGCGATCTCATTCATCATCCAGAATACGGCGCAGGCTTTTTACGGCTCGGTTACGCAGGGCTTCCCGCAGGTGTTCGAAAAAGGCACTCTTAAAATTTTCGGCGTGACGGCGCAGACAGAGGCATGGGCGTGCCTGCTTGTTTCCTCGGTTCTTATGTACGCGCTGCACCTTTTTATGACAAAGACGAAATTCGGTACCGCCATGCGCGGCGCTGCAATGGATCCTCTCGCGGCTGAATCCTGCGGTATCAACACCTCATTGAGCATCGGGGTGACGTGGGGCGTCTCCGCGGGCATCGCTTCCATCGCAGGCATGCTTTTGGGGCCAATGTACGGCGTATTTACGATGCTGGGAGCCACCGTCGGTAGGAAAGGCTTTGCGGGCGCGGTCATCGGCGGCTACGGTAATATGTACGGCGCCATGATCGGCGGCGTGATACTGGGTCTTGTGGAAACATTTGTCGCGGGTTACTGGAGCGGCACCTACAAGAATCTCATCGCTTATACCATTCTGCTGTTGTTCCTGTTCATCAAGCCCACCGGTATCTTCAACGAGCGGGCCATTCAGGATGTTTAATACGCGTCAGAATTTGGGGGTTATATGTTAAGCTTTATAACAAATAAGAAAAAGGGGCCCCGGGTACTGGCGGGTGTAGCGGCGTTAACCGCACTGCCGTTTTTGATCCAGCTGGTTGTCGGCAACGATTACTGGGTGATGATCTGCAGTATTATGCTGCTCTACACCATCGCCGTATCGGGGTTAGATATCCTGTTCGGATACAGCGGCCAGATTTCGCTGGGACACGCGGCATTCTTTGTGATCGGCGCCTATACGACAGGGCTTTTGAACAACTATTTCGGCATTCCGCTGATATTCACCATCCCGCTGGGCGCAATACTCTCCGCGGCGATCGGGGCGCTGCTGGCCTATCCGGCCTCCAAGCTGAAGTTCCACTTCCTCTCGCTGGCCACCATCGCTTTCGGTGAGATCGTGTACAACTTCCTCTACGTTTCGCCCAATGGCTTTACGGGCGATTACCTGGGCATGGATGCGATCAATATCAGCTTTTTGACTTCCTATACCAAGTGGTACTTCTTTCTGCTGGTGATCTGCGTTCTGGCGCTGCTGGGCAAGTATTCGCTCATACATTCCCGCACCGGGCGGGCGTTCATCGCTATCCGCGAGAACACCCACGCGGCAGACGGCATGGGCGTGGATGTACGCAAGAGCAAGATCGTAGCGTTTGCGGTAAGCGCATTCTACACCGGCCTCTCGGGCGCTCTCTTCGTGCATCTGATCAAGTATATCAGCCCCGAAACAGGCAAGCAGAAGCAATCGGTGCTGTTCCTGACCATGATGCTGTTTGGCGGCACCGGCTCCATGGCCGGCCCCATCATCGGCGTTGTACTCGTTGAGATTTTGCTTGAGATCATCCGTCCGCTGCAGGAATACCAGATGCTGCTCTACGGTATTCTGCTGCTGATCGTCATCATCGGGCTGCCGGGCGGTATCTACGGCGGTTTTAAAGACCTCGTCGCCTCCTATGAGAGAAAAAAGATGGCAAGGCTTGTCGCTGCAAGAACCAGAGCGGGTATGCAGGAAAAAGGAAAGAAGGATGGTGATAACAATGCTTGAAACCAATAAAGTCACCATCAAGTTCGGCGGACTGATTGCCGTTAATGAAGTGAGCATCCGTGTGGAACCCCACAGGATCACCGCCCTGATCGGCCCCAACGGCGCGGGCAAGACGACGCTGTTCAATTGTATCAGCGGTGTATATGTGCCCAACAGCGGAGAGGTGATACTCGAAGGTGAGCATTTGGAGGGCAAGCGCGGCTTCCAGATCAACAAGGCCGGCATTGCGCGCACCTATCAGGTTATCAACCTTTTCTGGAAGATGAGCGTGATCGATAATGTGCTGGTGGGCATGCACTCCCGGCTGCAATCCAACTTCTGGGATTGCTATTTCCACACAAAAAAGAAGCGCGAGGAAGAAAAGCGGATACTCATCAAGGCGCATGAGCTGCTGCAGTTTGTGGGGCTGGACGAATACGCGCACGTTCCGGCGGGCAGCCTGTCCTATGGCAAGCAGCGCCTGCTTGAAATCGTCCGCGGCCTGGCCAGCGAACCTAAGGTGATACTCCTAGACGAGCCCGCGGCGGGCATGAACAGCGCCGAAAAGCTGGAGCTGGACGGCCTGCTTCAGAGGATACTCAAAACGGGGGTGACGATACTCATCGTGGAGCACGATATGAAACTGATCATGAACATCAGCGATTATATCTATGTGCTCGCCAACGGTAAGCTGCTGGCCGAAGGCACCTCCACGGAGATTCAGAACAACCCCGACGTCATCGCGGCATATCTGGGAGGTGACCATTAATGGGCAAAATTCTTGAATTGATCGATTTCCACTACTATTACGGCAACATACACTCTGTGAAGGGCATCAGCCTGCATGTGGAAGAGGGCGAGATGGTCACGCTCATCGGCGGCAACGGTGCGGGCAAGACCACTACGCTGCAGAGCATCTCGGGCCTAACCAAGCGCAGGGGCGTCGAGGGCAAAATACTCTTCAAGGGTCAGGAGATCCAGTCCTTCGGCGGCTACAAGGTCGCCAACCTGGGTATCGCGCAGGCGCTTGAAGGACGCCATGTTTTTGCGAAGCTGACCGTGGAGGAAAACCTCCAGATGGGTGCGTATCTCCGGAAAGACAAGAAGGAGATCAAAGAGGACATGGACAAGGTATACAAGCGGTTTCCGCGCCTCCTGGAGCGCCGCACCCAGATGGCGGGTACGCTCTCGGGCGGCGAGCAGCAGATGCTCGCAATCGGCCGCGCGCTCATCAGCCGCCCAACGCTGATGCTGCTTGACGAGCCTTCCCTTGGCCTTGCGCCGCTGATCGTCAAGGAAATATTCGTTGCTATCAAGGAGATCAACGACGAGGGAACCACCATTTTGTTTGTAGAGCAGAACTCCAAGATTGCGCTTTCCACAGCGAACAGGGGATACGTTATGCAGACCGGCGAAATCGTGATGTCCGATACGTGCAAGAATCTTCTGGAGAATGAGGAAGTGAAAAACGCATACCTGGGTGGCTAAGCACAGAATATCGCTTCGTGTTCCATGCACGGAACTCTTGTTTCCGGTATATGGGGAAAGTGAAGGGGAAACATGTTTCAATATGGCATACAGTGTGCGCTCGAGCAGTTGCCTGAGCGTGTACCTGCTGTATTTCGAGGGACCATCTGGGAGGTGGCAAACGCCTCCCGGATGGCCGGATATGATGCAATGGAGTTATACATTCATGATCCCAAAGACAAGGATGTATCACAGTTAAAGGCTGCGGCTAAAGAAAATAACCTGCAATATTGCGGCATCTGCACGGGGCTTGAGTATATTTTCAATAAGTTATGCGTTACTTCTGACGACTTGACCATACGGCAAGCCGCAGTTGACAGACTAAAGGAGCACCTTGATCTGGGTGCTGCGCTTAACTGCCCGATCGTGGTAGGAACAATGCGCGGCAACATTCCGAATTCTTCCTATCGGGAGGAATATTTAGAAAGGCTGGGCGATTGTTTAATCGAGCTCAACACATATGCACAGGCAGTTGACGGCAGCCTGTTGGTGGAAAACATCCATCAGTATGTATCCAACTATCTGTGCACGGTTACTGAGGTCGGAGATTTTATTCGTAAGCTCGGGCTTTCGAACCTAAAACTGCATGCCGATACGCATTCGATGCACATTGAGGATAAAAAACCCACAGACGTTCTCAGACAATATGGGGATGTACTCGGATATGTGCATTTCTCTGACTCCAACCGCGGATATCCGGGTGCGGGTGTGATTGATTTTAAGGCCTATTACCATGCATTGCTTGATATTGATTACAAAGGGTACATCACGGTAGAGTGCCAGCCCTTTCCCACACAAGAGGCGTGCGCCAAAAGGTCGATGGAATATCTAAAAAGTATGGAAAGCGCGGCGCTGCTCGAAAGAATGTCGGCTAGATAATAATACCGAGGGCCAAGAGTCAGGCTTTGCAAACTGAACGCATTCGAGTTTTGCGTGCGGATGCATTCCTCTTATGAATTTACAATTATGAAAAGTATAGAAAGAAGGTAGGCCGTATGTTTTCATTGAATGGAAAAATAGCGGTTGTTACGGGAGCTGCCCAAGGAATTGGAAAATCAACTGCGCAATCGCTTGCGCAGATGGGTGCGAAAGTGGCGGTGGCTGATATCAATCAGGAAAAGGTGGATGCCGTCGTCAGCGAAATAAAAGAAAGCGGCGCGGATGCCCTCGGCATCATTATGGATGTAGCCAGTAACGACAGCATCTCGGCCGCGATGCAAAAGGTTGCGGAATACTTTGGAGGAATCGATATCATTGTAAACAACGCGGGCATTCTCGGAACATCCAGTATAGAAGATATGAAGCGGGATGGGGAATGGAACCGTGTGCTGGATATTAATCTAACCGGCCCGTTTTTTGTTTGCCAATATGCGTTGCCGTATCTGAAAAAGAGCAGCGCGGGCCGCATTATCAACATTGCTTCCATAACCGGAAGAAACGGCGGATTTGAGGCCTCCATGAGTTACGCCGCGGCAAAAGGCGGCGTGATATCCATTACCAGAGGTATGGCAAGGCACCTTGCAAAGTATCGCATCACCGTAAACGCGATCTGCCCGGCTACAACGGAAACGGAAATGCTGCTGGGCTATACGCAGGAGCGGATCGACAATCAGATTAAGCATATTCTCCTTGGCCGTCTTGGGAAACGTGAAGAGATCGCCGCTTCGGTGTGCTATCTTGCATCCGATGAGGCGGCATTTGTGACAGGCCTGATGCTGGATATCAACGGCGGGGCTTATTTCGGCTGATCCGTAAAGATCATGCATTAGCAAACACCGGCTGATGGTTGGAGGTACGTGCTTTGAAAATCGTGATATTGGATGGATATACGCTCAACCCCGGCGATCTGCAATGGACGGGATTTGAGGCGCTCGGAGAACTGACGGTATATGACAGGACTTCGGCAGATGACGTTGTTTCGCGCATTGCCGATGCCGATATCGTGTATACCAACAAAACGCCCATCACACGCATGACGATGGACGCATGCCCGGGCATCAAATTTATTGGCGTACTTGCTACGGGCTACAATATTGTAGACATAGAAGCCGCGAAGCAAAAAGAAATTGTTGTAACAAATATTCCAACGTATGGTACCGCGGCGGTCGGCCAGTTCGCAATCGGTCTGCTGCTGGAGATTTGCCATCATATCGGTCATCACAGCGATGCAGTCATCAAAGACGGACGATGGGCATCCAATAACGATTGGTGCTTCTGGGATTATCCGCTTATTGAGCTGGATGGCAAAACCATGGGCATCATTGGGTTTGGCCGCATTGGGCAGGCGACCGGACGCATTGCACAGGCACTCGGCATGCGGGTCATGGCCTTTGACGCAAATAAAAACCCTTCCTTGGAAAGCGAAACCTGCAAATATGTTGATCTGGAAGAACTTCTTCGCAACTCTGATGTAATTGCGCTGCACTGTCCCCTTTTACCGGAAACAGAGTGCATCATCAACAAGGCGAGTATCGCGAAAATGAAGGATGGTGTGATCATTATCAACAACAGCCGTGGCCCTCTGATTGTGGAAGAGGATCTGGCGGAGGCGCTCAATACAGGCAAGGTGTATGCAGCGGGATTGGATGTGGTTTCTTCCGAACCCATATGCAGCGATAATCCTTTGCTCAGAGCGAAGAATTGTATCATCACCCCACATATCAGTTGGGCGCCAAAGGAGAGCAGGCAGCGCCTGCTCGAAATTGCGGTTTCCAATCTCATAGCGTTTCGGGATGGAACACCTGTCAATGTTGTGAACAGGTAGCGTGAAAGCGTAAATGGAGGAACCATGAAGATACTCATCGCTCCTGATTCTTTTAAAGGAAGCTTAAGCGCTCAGGATGTGGCGGTGAATTTGAAAGAAGGAATCCATCGCTTTTCGCCGGATATTCAAGTTGAACTATTCCCGGTTGCAGATGGCGGCGAGGGCACCTGCAGAGCCATTGTTTCGGCAGTTGGCGGCGAAATTGTGAAAATGACTGTAACGGGGCCAAACGGCGATCCGGTGGAAGCATTCTTTGGTATTGCTGGCGATATGGCTATCATTGAGATGGCGGCGGCCTCGGGGCTTGCGCTGGTTTCTGGCAGTATGCGCCCGCTTCAGGCCACAACCTTTGGCACAGGAGAGCTGATGCTTCATGCTCTTGATGCCGGATGCAAAAGAATGATACTTGGCATCGGCGGGTCCGCGACCACGGACGGCGGCGCCGGAATGGCGCAGGCTCTGGGTGTACGGCTGCTTGCTGCCGATGGCAGTACGTTGGGCCGGGGTGGCGGTGAACTGGGCAAACTTGCAAAAGTGGATGTTTCTCAGATTGATCCGCGAATTAGCGCGTGCAAGATCACGGTGGCTACCGATGTGTCCAACCCGCTGTATGGAGATGACGGCTGCGCTGCCGTGTATGGCCCTCAGAAGGGCTGCAGCGAACAGGATGTTGCACTGCTCGACAGCAACATGCGACACTATGCTCGTATATTACACGAGCAGCTCGGCAAAGATATCGCTGCCGTTCCCGGCTCGGGTGCGGCAGGCGGGCTGGGTGCGGGGTTGCTTGCTTTCTGCGGTGCGATGCTCAAAAGCGGCATAGATACGGTATTGGATGCTATGGATTTTGACAAGCACGTATCGGGTGCGGATATGGTCATCACAGGAGAAGGCCGTATTGATTTTCAGTCGGCATTCGGAAAGGTGCCGGTTGGCGTTTCCAGACGCGTAAAAGCGATTGCGGATGTACCGGTCATTGCTGTTGTCGGAAGCATTGGGTCGGGTGCCGAAGCCACTTACGAGCATGGTATTGCAGCGATCCTCAGCATTGTAGATAAACCCATGCCTCTCCAGGAGGCGATGAACGCTGCGCCTGCACTTCTTGCCGATGCGGCAGAACGATTGATGCGAATCGTTCGAGTAGGGCATGCGCTGAAGCTATAAAGTGAGCAGTGTATGTTGCCACAGCATATCTGTGAAACATTTTCGTTGGATGTCACGCAACCCGCGGGCGGAGCCGTGGTTCTCAATGGTACCGCAAAAGCGCTGCTGTATACGCCCGCTCTGAACGGCATCGGGCAGGTTGCTTGGGTCAACCTCAACGCCAAATTGTATCCAGTCTCGCCCTCAAACGGAGAAAAAGCTAGAGTTTATCTAGCCTTTTTTATTTTCGTTTTTCCAAACACCTCTAATAACCTACTATTGGGATCAGGCCGGAAACAGTCTCTAGGAATTATTCTTGCTGCAAGAGCGGCTGAACGGCAAACCAATAGCTGATGCATTCCTCGTCCGATTCGTTTGAGAATGTGTGAGGAACATTGCCCGGAACAAACAACACATCACCCGGATGAGCAAGGCAGACTTTATTGTTGATTTCCAACTTCAAAATACCTGAATAAATCAAAACAAAATTACCCTCGGGCAGGCCAAGCGAGTATTCAGGCGAGCGATTTCCTGGCTTAATAAATATTCGAATACATTTATAAGGCTTGTCTCCGCAAAGGACAAGATCAAATACCGTACCCGATTGCAATCGCAATACTTCATTGAAATCCGAGCTTTTTGCGTGAATATGCAGCTGCAATTTCTCTTCAGCAAGATAATCCTGAATCTGTGTGTGTAACACTTCGCATATTTTGTTCAAATTGACAAGCGTGGGGCTGGACACATTACGTTCTATGTTGCTTAAAAGACTTATGGAAATTCCCGTTTGCTCGGATAGATCTTTTAATGTCAGACCTTTCTTTTTCCGATCTTCCTTAAGCTTCTTGCCTACCTGCATTTGACTTCCCCCTTATTGTCATGACACAAGTGTATTCTTATTAAAAGCAAAGATCAAGTTCATCGAGTTTTTTTGCGACCGAATTTTATTATTGTAGAATAGTATTGACTTTCCCTTCAAAATTTTATTATTATAGAAGTATCGGTCCATATTCTAATATTATAAAACTATTTATCGCATTCTGGAGGCATAAAATGGTGAATATTGATCTTCTTGTGAGTAATGCAACTATTATTACCATGGATGAAAAGCGCAGTATATTGAACGACGCCGCAATAGCGGTAAAAGGTGATCAGATACTTGAAATAGGCAACACAGAGATTCTGTCCAAGAAGTATTGTGCAGCGAAAACCGTTGACGCAACGGATCAGTTTGTTTTTCCCGGAATGATTGACACGCACAATCATTTATTCCAAGTCTTGTTTAAGGGCATTGGGAAGGATCGCGGCCTCATAGGCTGGCTTTCGGAAGCCATCAACAAGCCGTATTTTAACATTGATGAAGATGCGCTGTACCTTGCGGCGATGGCAGGCTGCATCGAGCATCTGAAATCGGGCTCTACGACAGTATTGGATTACCAATACTGCCATAGCCGCCCGATGATTAACGACATTATGATACAGGTATTTGAAGACCTTGGCATACGAGCGGTTCTTGGCCGCGGCTATACCAACTGCAAAGGCTTTACAATATACTCAGAATCCGATCATAAGGAAACACCGAAAGAATTCTTTGATGATGTGCGCCGTCTTTCAAAGAAACTCAAAGGGCATCCAACCATCGATTTGGCGATTGCCCCGGGAATCAGCTGGGTGTTTGAAAAGGAACATTTCTCGGAATGCGCGCGCCTTGCAAAAGAACTCAATACCTTCACTACAATTCACACGCTCGAGACTGAGGAAGATGATGCATTCAGCCGGGAGCACCACGGCATGTCGACTCTTGAAATGTTCGAGAAGACCGGCATACTCGATGCGCCGTTTTTAGCGGTACATTGCGCGCTCGTAACCAAGCAGGATATTGAACTGTTCAAAGCTCACGATGTCCGGATCTCCTATAACGCTATTTCGAACATGATAGTTGGCTATCAAACCATGCCGCTCAAGGATATGCTCGAAGCCGGCCTGACCGTAGGCATCGCCATGGATGGGGCGGCAAGCAACGACAACCAAAATATGCTGCAGGTACTGAAATTTTCACCTCTGTGGCAGAAAGCATTTTACCGCGATCCGAGCGTCATCCCGGCGACGAAGGTTATCGAAATGGCCACCATTGACGGCGCGAGAGCAATTTTCAAGGACGAACATCTCGGTTCGTTGGAAGTCGGTAAAAAGGCGGATTTCTTCTTATTTGATCCTAGATTCTGCAATACTGCCCCTGTTCTCGACCCTGTGGTAAGTATGGTGTACGGGGCATGCGAAAACAACATCAGCACGACTGTAGTGGGCGGCAGGATCGTTATGGAAAACGGTACCATTCCGCACATCGATGAACGGGATATTCTGAGCAGATTGCAAAGAAAATCTTATGAAATCAAGAAGCGTTCAGGCATAGAGAATAGCTTGTGGAATCAACCGATTTGTGTTGGTCCATTCAAAAAAGTATAAACGAAGACTGCAAGAAAGCAGTGGATGAACGCACGCTTGATAGAGCTATCATACAATTAGGAGCAGAGAAGGATATTATAGAATAATGAAAACATTGGTCATTTTCGGCGGAGCTCGAAAACGGGGGAAAACCATGCAAATGGTTGACTATTTCCTTGAAAGAATTGGAGGAGATCAGCAGCGGCTTGATTGTTATTCGCTCAAGATCAGCCCCTGTATGGACTGCCGCCGCTGCCAGACGCAGAATAATTGCGCCATTCGCGACGACATGCAGGAGTATTACAAATTGATAGATGAGGCGGATAATATTGTTTTCGCGTCTCCTATTTATTTCTATTCGACACCTGGGCCGATGAAGATATTCATTGATCGGCTTCAGTTATATTGGGCATCCTGCGTCAGAAATGACGGGGAACAATACTCTCGCAAAAAGGGAGCGATTTTGCTGAGCGCGGGAGCACCCGACTTGGAAAACCAATTTGGCGGTGCGTTGCTTGAGATCAGTGCCGTGTTTCATGAATTGAATGTCGAGAATGTCGGTACAATTCTGATGGGCAACGCCGACAGAACGGATTTTTATGGCCGAAACGAAATACATGAGCAACTTGACCAAGCCGCCCAAAGAATGAAAGGGGTTTGAGTACAAGCATATCGCAGGTATCGATAAAGATTGTACAACGACCTCTACTAGAATGCTGCCGGTACCGTTTAGCGGTATCCAGGGCGGCATTTCTTCAATACGCCTCATATGATATAATAAAAAATATTGTTTCCATACAAATCGGAGAGGACGAAACGGTTTTCATGAGGCATGAGATGGATATTCGGCAAAACGTGCCAGTCAGAGTGCATGATATCATGCGTGCAATAGTGCTCTTTGTCAAACAAGGTACAGAACTTCATATTAGCGGCTGTGGCAAGCGTGAGAAGGCCGCTTTATGCCGCGAGGTGAATGTATGAGCATGCCTGATACCTCCGCCGTCAAGGCACTCGTTTTTGATATCGACGGAACGCTGCTCAGCGTGAAAACCCACCGCATCTGCGACAGCACCATTGCCGCGTTAAGCCGCGCACACGAACGCGGGATGAAGATTTTTATTGCCACCGGACGTCATAAAAAGAACTTTGACACCATCTGTGAACTGAGCAAGCTTCCCGTCGACGGCTTCATTGGCCTCAACGGCCAGTATTGCTGGGATGATACGGGTGTGATTTATATCAACCCCATCCCTAAACAGGATGTTGAAATTCTGTTGAATTTCGTTCTTGAAAGCGGGCATGGCTGTGAGTTTTTAGGCGTCAGCGAGTATTTTGCCAACAGCTTTACGTCCCAGATGAAAGAAGAACTCGACAGGGTCGCCATCGCCTATCCCACTGTGTCCGACAATCCGCGCCGCGCGCTCGAGATCGATATTTTGCAGGCGGATTTATACTTAAAGCCCGATGATGCAGCCCTCGCCGTGCTAGGCGCGATGACATCCTGTAAATGGTCGAGTTGGGGTGTTGGCGGCATTGATATTATGGTGGCGAGCGGAGGCAAATGGAACGGCGTGCAGCGAATGATGGAGCACCACGGCCTTTCACCTGACGAGGTGATGGTGTTCGGGGACGAAGAAAATGACGTTGATATGCTGCGCAACGCGCAGTTTTCTGTGGCCATGGGTAACGGAAGTGAAAATGCAAAAGCGGCCGCGAAGTATGTAACGGGACATATCGACGAGGATGGCCTGTTTGATGCGATGTGCACGCTGCTGCCCCAGCTGTCTCTCAAGGATTTATTATGAATAAGATAAAGATCGAGGTCTGTTGTAATACCGCGGCGGACGCGTTTACAGCAAAACAAGTAGGTGCCGACCGCGCAGAGCTTTGCTGCGCGCTCCCGATTGGCGGGCTGACGCCGAGCATGGGCGAACTTCGCGCAGCAAAGCGGGCGGGTATAGAGATTGCCGCCATGGTACGTCCTCGCGAGGGCGGCTTTTGCTATAACGATATCGAGTTTGATACCATGCTTGCCGATGCCAAAGCTCTGCTTCGGGGCGGCGCCGATTGCATTGTATTCGGCATTCTGAAGGAGGACGGCACAGTCGACACCACGCGCTGTGCCCGTTTGCTTGAAGTGATCGGTGATAAAACCGCCGTGTTCCACCGCGCATTTGACGTGACTCCAAACTGGCGCGCAGCCATGGATGCGTTATGCGAGCTCGGCGTTGATCGCATCCTCACGAGCGGCCAACGACCGACGGCTATTGAAGGTGCGCAAATCATACGTGAAATGATGGAGTATGCAGATGGGCGCATCCGTATTTTACCTGGTTCCGGCATTCGGCTTGAGAACGCGCAGGCATTTGTAAAAGAGGTCGAGTGTTCCGAATTGCATGTATCCATGCGGGCCTTCTGCGCAGATACTTCGACTGCCGCAAACCCGCGTATTTCTTTCGGCGGAGATTATGAACAAGGCTACGCCGCAACAAACCCTGAGGCGTTGCGGCGTCTGATTGCACTTCTGCACAGTTGAGTTTTTCTATAGTATCCCTTCCAACGCCATTGCCATACCGTCTTCATCGCAGCTTGCTGTTACGATATCAACTGCTTGTTTAAGATGTGGTGCAGCGTTGCCCATCGCGACGCTGAGTCCTGCGGTCAAAAGCATTTCATGATCATTGTCGCTGTCACCGATGGCCATCACCTGATGCGCTTCAATTCCTTCGCGGTTCATTAGAAATGCAAGCGCGCTGCCCTTGCTCGCTCCTTTGGGCGTGAACTCCAAATTAAACGCATCGGAGGATGTGACATTGCAGTCAAACTGCAGCAAAAAGCTATGTAATGCTCTCGCCCGTTCGTCCGGATCTGCAAATATCAAAGTAAACTTGCACGGCGGGTTTTTCCATACCGCAAGATCTGAGTAAGTATCCGCAAAACCGAATGAACAAGCGCGCTCTATACGCAGGAGTATCTCTTTCACCCGAGGGTCTTCCCACGCAGCGCCGCGGCCGTCGAGTACGCCGTCCTCTCCATACCCCACATACAAAACGGCTTTGTATCGGCGGCATTCCCCAATGATATTCCGGGCCTCCGATACGGAAAACTCGCGGGAAAGAACGGGCTCTTTTTCGGGCAGGCGGTAAACCCTCGAACCGTTTGCCGTTACAGCGCAGTAAACGTAAGGAATGCCCGGATATACGTTTTTCGGAATTTCTTCGAGCATGCGTCCTGTGGCCGGAACAAGGCGAATACCCTGAGCGGCGGCCCGCCGCATGGCTTCTTTGGTGCGGGGGCTTATCTCTTTTTTGCTGTTGAGCACTGTGCCGTCAAGATCAAAGGCGACAAGCCGGATTTTACCGCGCGCGTCTTCGAGCTTTTTCATTTATAAATTGAAATACTGCGCGAAGAGCTTCTCATTGTTTTCATCAGCACCGTCAGAATTGCTGCTGCGGAATATGGGCGCGTCGATGCCGCGTGCTGCGAGCTGTTCGACGATGCCTACCACCAGCGCCTGCGCCATGGCTGTGCCCATAATGTCGCTGATCGGGCCTGTGGGTGTGGAGCAGCCCGGTACAATGAATTCCGCATCTCCGTATGCAGAACCGTTATCGATCACCACATCGGCGACCTCGAACAGCCGTTTCCCACTCTTGTTGCGAGAGGAGACCCTTTGTGAATGCGTAAGCGACGTGATGGCGATGACGGACGCACCGCGTGCCTTTGCGCCCAGAGCCATCTCTACAGGCACGCTGTTGCGGCCTGAATTGGAGATGATGAGTATCGTATCGCCCGAACCCACGCCGTATAGGGTAAGCAATATCTCCGCATACCCCTCCAAACGCTCCAGTAATGTGCTTTTGTTGAGTTTTTCGTGCATCATCAGTTCACCCGGCAAAATGCCCTTTACGAAGGCGAGTCCGCCGGCGCGCACATAGATTTCCTCTGCGATCAGATGCGAATGCCCCGTACCGAAAGTGAAAAACTTCTTCCCGTCACAGTAGCTTTGTGCTGCAAGTTTCGCCGCGCGTTCAAGCGGTTCTGCCTGCGTCTTTGATAGTTCGACAAGATGCTCCTTTACATAGTCCAGGTATTTCGCGATCGTTTCCATAGTTCCTCCTTATGATAGCCAAGCTGTAAGCTGAGCAATATAATCTTCGCCTGCGCCCCGCGCAAAAGCTCCCATAAGCGCCTCGTAATCGCCCGCATCAAACGCGCTTGCATCCGCCAGATAACCGAACAACGCGTTGACATAACCAAACATCTCCACATCAGTGCTTTGCTTAAGCAAAAGCGCGAGCGAAGAGAACAGTTCAAACGGCGAACAGACGATACGCCGTCCGTTGATCGTCAAAAGTCCCGCCGGAACCGCCGCCTCTTTTTGTATCCCCTGCTTGAGGTAACGCGCTTTTATAAGATTGACCGATGCGCCTTCCACAAAGGACTCCGCCTTGCGTACGGTCGCGCGGTCGTCGGTTTTTGCCTTGACTTCAGCAAGGTGGTGCATGGCGTCATTGTATTTCTTCTCGGCCGAGTCGAGCGCATCCACGCAAGCCTCTTTGAGCATAACGGTGTGATAGCAGAGCGAGAGTTCCGTAAGCGGTACAAAATCGCTTTTGCCGCGCGTTCGCTGGATTTCACTAAAAACGATGTCGGCAAACCGCTCGCACTCCGCAAAACTGCTCTCGTGCCGCGTAAAGCGCGTGCTCATATCGCCCGCTGAACCGTTGACGAATATGGACATATCGCATTCGTTCTGTAACCGTGCAGCCACAGCGCCCGCAAAGTCTGCGCTGAGCATCTTGTTTTGGGCGTTGAGCACAGTAGGATGGCAGCAAAGGTTGTAGAGCAGCACCTTTTTCCCGTCTGCGCGCAGAAATTCGAGCACGAAGAGATCCTGATCGCTCATTAGCTCCGGCGCATGACGGTTGGTTGCAAGCTGTTTGCCCATAACGCCTTTGTTCATGGCAACGGATGTTTCTGCCATGTCAGAAAGCGCGCAAGCCACGGCTGAAACGCTTCGTGTTACCAGCATTTCAATCAGATCCGGCCTGGCCTCACCCAAAAGATCGGTCATTGCGGGGTTAATGCCGCGTTGCATATCGAATATGCCGCCGAATGACGCATGCGTATGAATGCAGCTGACAAGAAGCTGTTCCCTTGAAAAGCCGAGCGGTTCAAGTTTCGCGGCGAGCGCGCGCATACAAACTTCGTCTAAGTTGAGCACATCGAGCGCAAGCAGTACAATCGCCGGCTTGCCGACCTCCGCAAATACCATCGCCCGTGCATAGAGCTCGTCATGTACGCCCTGTGCTTCTCGCGCAACGCCATAACCCGCCATGGAACAGGGGATCGGCGGCGTGATCACCGCCGAAGAAAAACCCATCTTCACGATTTGCTCACTTTCCCCTTGCAGAAGGTCTCTATTACGCGATAGTCGTCTTCGAGTACCACGATGTCCGCATCATAGCCGGAACGGATATAGCCAATACGGTGATCGAGCTTAAGTAACCTCGCCGGGTTTTCGGTGAGCGCAGCCAGCGCATGTGAGAACGGAATTTCCGCCGTTTCGACCAGATCCCTAAAGCCCTTGTTAAACATGAGCGTGCTGCCCGCCAGCGTATTCGTACCCTTGATAAACGCGGCCCCGTTTTCGTCCACTACGAGTGCCCGCCCGTTAATGGAATATTCGCCCGGAGGGGCTGCCTTGAGAGAAAGCGAATCGGAAACGCCAACCAAACGGTCGCGCCCCTTGGTTTTGAAAAGTATGTTTACTACATCAAAATTTACATGGCGTCCGTCGAATATAATCTCCGAATATGCGTTGCTGCGCATGAGCGCGCCTACACAGCCGGGTTCGCGGTGATTGAGCGGCTTCATGGCATTGAACGCGTGTGTGAAGCAGCACGCGCCGTTACCCAAAGCTTCCATCGCCTGTGCGTAGGTCGCAGCAGAATGGCCTATGCTCACAATGATGTTTTGCTCTTTGGCATACCGCATCAGGCGGTAACCCTCGTCCTTTTCCGGCGCCACCGTAATATAGCGCACATGTCCGCGTGCCGCTTGCTGCCAACGGTCCAGCAGCATGATTTCGGGCGGAATGAGGCGTGCGGGGTCCATAGCGCCCTTGAACTCTACGTTTAAAAAAGGGCCTTCTAAGTGCACGCCCAAAATTTCCGCGCCCGGTGGTCCGCTCTCTATCGCGTTCGCGATGCGCGAGCAGGCCGCGTCGATTCTTTCGGGGGTATCCGAAAACGTCGCGGGCAGGAAGGCCGTTACACCTTCGCTGGGCAATTTGGCCGCCCAATACTTCAGCTCTTCCTCGCTGCAGCTGTTCACCATCGCGCCGTAAGCGCCATGCGTGTGCACGTCGATAAAGCCCGGGACAATACGGTTGTTGCCATAATCCTCGGCAGCCGGCTCATCGTAACCGAGCAAGGCATCGATTTTGCCGCCCTCCAAAGCTACGGTCGCAGGTATGAATGTACCTCCGACCCAAACACGTCTGCTTTTTAGTTTCATGAACGTTTTCCCTTCTTTCCGTCGTCAGCGCGCCTCATCCGCCGGAAATACGATGCCCGCCGCAAGGCGCGCAGCCTCTAACAGCCGCACTTCTGAGCGGGATTGCTTGAGCATCGCATCGCAATAAACGAAATCGCGCGTACGAAATGCATTGACGAACGCCTCTATCTCATAAAAAAGTACATTTTGTTCCGATTGCGCCTGAAAGTGCTCTTCCCCTTCACGGGTGACTACCGTAAATCCTTCTGAAAGCGTACTCGAAACCGACGGCACCAGGATATAGCCCTTTTCACCCTGAATCTGAATGCTATTTTGGCTTCGGCTGTCTTTGCAGGCTACGGATGTGCATACGAGGCCATCGTAACGCGCAATCATCACGCCGGAGGTATCGATGCCGTTTTGCGCACGGTTTGGGAAATAGTGAACCTCCTGCGGCTCGCCGAACAGCTCTAGCAAAAAGCGGAGGTTGTAACAGCCGAGATCCATCATTGCGCCGCCGGAATATACAGGATTGAATATGTTGGGAGATTCACCGCGCAATAAGGCATCGTAGCGGCTCGAGTACTGTGAGAAATTAAGCTGCACGAGGCGCGGCGCGCCGATCTTGGGGAGAAGCTCCCTGAGGAGCTTGAGGTTAGGCAAATGTGGCACCGTCATAGCCTCAAACAGCAGCAGACCTTTTTTCGCGGCCAGTGCGGCTAACTCGTCGAACTCGCGTATCGTGGAGACGAAAGGTTTTTCGCACAGCACATTACGTCCGCTATTAAGAGCATCGCGCACCCATGAAAAGTGCAGCGAATTGGGCGATGCCACATATATAAAATCCAGCGTCTCTTCCGCCAGGAACGCCTCACGGTCGGTGAAAATGTCCGATATGCCATTCGCTTGTGCAAAGGCGCGAGCCGTTTCCGCTGTGCGGGAGTAGATCGCCGGTATCTGCGCGCCAGCCTTGCGCGCAGCATCGATAAACGATTGTACGACAAAATTGGTTCCGATCGTACCTATTCTCATGAGGTCTCACCCCTGCTTATTTTTTACGTGCTCAGAGACTGCCTCGCGGAATGTTCGAATGTTGATGCCCTTATCGTAATAAACGTCGAGATATTTCACCCCTATGCGCTTGTTGTTTTCATAGGCGGCCGCAATCGGCGCAAGGGTTGGTATTCTGCTGATGATATCGTTGGGTATGATAAATACCTGATCGGGCTTCTTCTCGTCATAGGTGACGAAAACGGAGCCGCACGGTACGGTGTCCGTCGCATCGTTCATTTTTTCATGGAACGTTTTTTCAATGCAGTTGCCCTGCTGGTCGTAAAGGTCTCCTTTGAATTCGTAGAGCCAATATCGTATAAAATTTGATTCCCGCATGGGCTGAATGCGCTCGGCGCTCTTTATGTTGACGAGCGCAACCTGGCCCGCCTGCGCCATGCGCGTGATGACGCGCTTGTCCCAGCTCTGTTCCAGCCAGCGGTAAACCGTAAAAAGCGCGATGCCGAGCAATATGAAGCTTCCAAGGAATACCCATTTCAGATCGGGCATTTTCAACAGCAAAAAAAGCAAGGCCGCAGCCAGAGTCACGATCACCACAAAAATAATCATCAAAATCTGGTTGAGCACCTTGGCTACTCTTAATTGCATGTACATTTCCTCCGATTTCGCGGATTGATCGAGTGGTCACCTCGATATCGAGGTGACCACTCGGTAGTCATACACCGTACTTTTTACAGGCCTGCCTTCTTAAGCGCATCCAAGAAGTTTGAGGTTTCCATGGACGGCATGATCTGGCTGGTCAGTTTTCCGCCGTTCCGTTCTGCGATCTTGCGGTAAACTTCGGCGTCTTCCTTGGTAGCGGCGATGGAACGCGTCACCATTACATACTTGGTTCCTACGATTGGTGCCGCGTTGCCGACATTGATCTCAGCCACCTTTTCACCCGCATCAAGTATCGCAAGCGCATCCTGCGGAAACTTTGCGATGACAAACACCTGCTCCTCAGCATGCTCTTTTGCGTACCTGATTGTTTCCTCGATGCTGTAGACCAAAACCTTGGATTCTCGGGCCGCAAGTGGCAGTGCCATCTTTTGGATCGGGTCCTTGGCTACGGCGTCGTTACATACGATGATGACTTTGGCGTTGATGTACTTCTGCCAAGCAACTGCCACCTGACCATGGATCAGGCGGTTGTCGATCCTCAAGTGTTTAATCATGCTTAATCCTTCTCTCTTAGTAGTTCGTTCACATAGACGGAACCGCTTTGCGCTTCCGTCATCACTTCACTTGCAAGCGCCGCAAGGTCACTGGCCCCTTCGCGCATGCAGATGAGCGTACAAAGCATTGGCAGGGACAACCCGGTCAGCAGATGAACGCGGTCGCTCACGAAGTACATCGCGCGGTTGCACGGCGTTCCGCCCAGCATATCTGCTAAGATGAACACGCCATCGCCGCTGTCGAGCGCAGCAACCTTCTCGGCGAGCTTGGTTTGAAACTCGTCCGGGTTGTCTTCCGGCCACAAAGCCAGATAATCAATCTGCTCCAGATTGGGAACCAGCATGGAGGCAGATGAGAGTGCGCCTGAGGCCATGCCTCCATGGCTGATCAACAGAATTCCCGTCATGCTGTTTTACAGTACGCCGAGTGCGCCAAGAAGGAAGCAGACGACAGCCAGCGCGCCGATAACCGTAAGCGGCCTCCACTTTGCCTTTTTGAGCAGCGCATAGCAGGCTGCGACCAGCGCGATGGGGAGCATATACGGTAGCATGCCGTTGAGGGTATCCTGCAATTTAACAGTCTGCGAAACACCATCGATCACCTTGACGTACTCGTATTTCAGCGAAACGCCAATCATGCTTGGCACAAATCCGCCGATAACCGTTAAGCCGAGAATCTGCGCTGCCTCGCTGAGCAGTTTGAAATCGGACTCGCCGCTGATATCTTCTAGTATGCCCACTGAACGCTTATAGCCCCAGTTGAACAGCGGCCAGCGTGCCCAGAACATGAGCAGGAAGGGAATGATCAGCACCAGAAGGGAAAGCAGATTGCCCTCGGCCGCGAGACCTGCCGAAATGATGTAAGCGAGGGGCTGCACCAACACGGCCTGCACGGTATCGCCCAAGCTGGCCAGCGGTCCCATGAGACCCACTTTGATGCTGTCGGAAAGATCGGTCTGGTAACCTTCTTCCAATGCTACCGATGCGCCCATGATGATAGAGGAAGCGCCCGGGTGGCTGTTGTAGAACTGCATGTGACGCTCGAGGTTTTCACAGACCTCATCGTTTGTGCTGTACAGCTCTTTCATGACGGGAATCATGGAATAAGCGAAGCCGGAGGCCTGCATGCGCTCATAATTCCAGCAGAACTGCAGCGTCCAATTATGCCTCATTGCCGCCTTTTTCTTGGCGGACACGGATAGCCTTTGATTCGTTCTAGCCATGTTCTACGCCTCCTTCGACTTGTTCTTCTGGCCCATCATATACAGACCTGCGGCTGCGACGCCGATGATTGCCAGGCCGATGGTGGGAACGCCCATGTAGGCAAACAGCACATAACCGACGAGCATGTACGGCCAGTATTTTTTAAGATTCATGTAGGATAGCAGCAGTGCAAACCCGACGGCCGGCAACGCGGCGCCGATTACCTGCAGACCCTGGCGGAACCAAGCGTACTGCTCAATGAAATTCTGGATATAGACGTACTTGTCGATGAACAGCATACCTACGAACACGGGTATGAAACGGGAGAAGAACCAGGGGAGTGTGCCCATCCAAAACCATCCGCTGAACGATTTCAGATTCTTTTTGGCGAGCGCATTGTCACACGCATGCTGGAAGACGGTGGTTGTCATGCGGCCGAGGATGTCGAACAGCACCATGAACATTGCGAGCGCTGCTGCCACCACAAGGCCCTGATCCACACTGCCGGCTCTCGAGGCGACGAATACTCCGAATATTGCCCCGATCATGTAGTCCGGCTGCGTTGCGCCTCCGTAACTGTAGAACCCGAGCGCCATCAATGAGCATGTTGCACCGATTTTCAGTCCAAGGCCTACATCACCGACAATCAAGCCGGCAACGACGCCCATGAACAAAGGTGACCACATGTTGACGCCGAGCCCCACGAACACGATGATCAAGCCGGTGAACAGAGCTAAGAGGAATGCGAGTAGTACCGTACTCATATCGTTCTCCTTGCCTCCCATATATTTTTTAGCGGACCCCATTTTCCGCAGGGAAACCCAAATTTGTTTCACATGTAATTGCGAGAGAAAAATGATATTAGAGGTTGCGCCTTGGAAAAGCGTATGGAAGCGGCAATCGTGTGATCGAACGGGGTATTCGAATACTATTTCAAACGTAAAGCTTGCAGTTCATGCTTCATTTGGCAATTGCCATCAAGTGCTTAGGGTCGTCCGCGCGTACTACGTGGAATGACCGCACAAGCGGCGAAAGATCAGCGGATCAGCACGTCGATGGAATAGCGGTTGCCGTTGCAGTAGGCGTGGCAATATTCAAGCGGCACACCGCTTTGGTCGAAACCGACGTTCACTGCCAACAAGGCCGTAGCGAAGGGTTTTCCGAACAGCATTTCTGCATCCAGTCCGTCGATATCCCTGGTGGATATCTGCATATTAATTATGTGCGGCGTGTAATTATATTCCTGCCTGAGCACCGCAAATACCGACTCTTTGGAGAAATCATGGCTGAGAAAGTTGGGGAGCAGCGCGGCGTTGTAATATAATTTCTCTATCGACACGGGTTCGTCCTCTATACAACGCAAACGCTCTAAATACCATATACGGGCATCTGTGCGTATGCGAAGGGCTTCCGCAATGCTTTTGCTTGCCGCGCGTTCCTCAAAGCAAAGCACTTGCGAGCTATGGCGCAAACCCTTATTCTCCATGGTTTTCGTAAAACCGCTTAGAGAATAATTGTTGATTTCAAAGGCCGGTACAAAGCTGCCTTTCCCCTGTATGCGATAAATGACGTTTTTGTTTTCCAGCTCATCAAGGGCCTTGCGTACCGTCATACGGCTCGTGTTGAACATGTCGCACAGTTCCTGTTCGGTAGGGAGCAGGGAACCGCGCGGGAAGCCGCCGTCATTGATCCGGTCAGTCACATATTGAATGATATCTTTGTAAATTGGCATGCTGTCATCTTTCCGAATTGTGCAAAACTTGTATATATAAGTAGTATATACAACTTGCGGACCCTGTCAATTGCCAATTCAAAGAATATACAATGGAACCATATTGTGCTTCTTGATTGTCATGTCCTCCAATCGATGATCACGCCAGTGAACACATCCTTTTTATTCATCAGCCCGTCATAGGCAAGCAGCAGTTCCTCAGAAGTAGGTTTTATGGTATGGCTGATGAATTTGCTCACGTCGATTGTTTTTTGCTGTAAAAGGCTCTCCAAATATTGCATGCTTCTCTTCATGGATAGCCGCGATCCCTCTTTTTCTTCAAACGGATAGCGCCGGTTCAATGCGCCCGTCACCGTCAGCATTTTTGTGTGGATGGCGTAAAAGCTGGGCGTCACATTTGTGGTATAATCCGTTCGCGGAGAACCAAGCAAAAGCACTTGGCCGTATTTGGCAGCCACATAGATGCATGTTTCTACGCAGACAGAAAGACCGGACGCATCCACCGCTATGTCAGCTCCTCTGCCGCCCGTGAGCGCCATGACGGCCTCCGTTTGGTTTTCGGGCGCGCAGTCGACGACATATTCGATACCCATCTCTCTGGCAAGCGCGGCGCGATGCTTCGTAGGGTCTACGGCGATCACTTTTACCCCCATTTGCTTATAGAGGATGGAAACGATGAGTCCAAGGTTGCCTAAACCCATCACCACGCAGGTGTCGCCGAGTTTGACATCTAAGGGGAGTATGCCGTTCATGGCGATCCAACACATCATGAGGAAAGCGCCTTGCTCCGGCGAAGTATCCTTGTGCAGTTTATAAAGAATACCGCCATCGCTGTTTATGTAATCGAATATCTGAAGGCTTGCGTGCGGGCCGCTGAACAGCACGATGTCGCCTTCCTCTGCCTGATAAACGTCGTTGCCTTTTTTAAGCAGTTTCCCTACAGAACAATAGCCTGGGTAGGCGGGGTATACTGCGCCTTTTTTGAGACCATACACACGTGAAAGCTCTGTGCCTGCACTTATGAGGGAAACACAGGTTTCAAGCAGGCACTCGGTAGGGTTGAGGAGTTCGGGGTGGATTTCCCGTTCCGTGATGGCCACATCTCGTATTCCGTTCACAACGGCATATTTGGCAAGCATGGCTCTATCTCCTGAAATAGTATGGGATTGCGTGTCGGGGAAGTGTCATTGCTGTGGTGAATCGCGTAACCATTGCTGTGTCACCATACAACGTGTTCTAACAAGGAGAACCGCCAACTGCGTGGAAGGGCTTTTTCGGAGCGTTGTTATACTTATTTGTCCATGTGGGTTGCACCTTTTGTGGGCGCTGTTACACCTATTCGCTCATGGATATATTCAATAATACTACGCAACATTGTTTTTCATTCATCGTTCATGCTTTCTTCCGAACATAGGATAGGAGTGTTTTTCACCAGTAAACTGAACGCAACAAGAATATACCACATGTTTTATATGAATGCAATACCACTTGTTTATTTTATGTTCACAAAGAAGACATAATGCAAGCGAAGCGCCCAAAAATTAACGCGAAATTAAAACAATTTTGATGAAAAGTGAAGGGGAAATATGAATTGTGCAAACAGTTTGGGTTGCAATAAATATAATATGTGGTATATTTATTGTATTGATTGACATACTGCAATATAATGAGAGTACTGTGCACAAGATATAGCGGGATAGTATAATGGAAAAACTTGCGGCCTCTGAACTCGGCAAATAACGAAAGGCGGCATTTATGAATGCAAGTAAGGAGACACACGAAGCAAAATATGTGCAGGTAAAAGCGCAGCTTTTGCGTATGATACAGGATGAAAACCGCTTTCCGGACCGATGTTTGCCATCTGAGCGGGAACTATGTGACATGTTTGACGTGAGCCGAATCACCGTACGCCGGGCAGTTGCCGATTTGGAGCTTGACGGCGTACTGTTTCGGGTGCAGGGGAAAGGCGCGTTTGTCAATGCGGCAAAAATCCAGCAGCCGCTGTTTCGTGTATCAAGCTTCACGCAGGATATGAACAGCCGCCAAATGAAACCCGGTTCGCGCATTCTCGCTCTGGAGCGGATTCCTTCCGGCGAATTGATTGCCGCAAAACTAGGCATCGCCCCGACGGAGGATGTTACCATGCTCAAGCGCCTGCGTATTGCGGATGAGGAGCCAATGGCGATTGAAACATGTTATCTGCCGCTAAGAATCGGCACAGTGATTGCGGATAAAATCAGTGATAATATGTCGCTTTACCAACTGATACAGTCCGCCTGCGGCATTACCATCGCATCCGCAACCGAAACAATTGAGGTTTCACGATTAAAAAACTACGAACGGAAGCTGCTCGTTTGCGAGAGCATTCCCTACGCGCTGCACATCACGCGCTGTTCCTTCGATGCAGAGGGCAACCACGTAGAATATGTTGAATCAAAATACCGTGCGGATCGCTACCGCCTGGTCACCGAATTATAAGGCATATTTCGCAGGGAACAATTATCTTGAGCATATTCGAGGGTTGTAATGGCGGATCGTATACTAAACGCAATGCGGGACAAACCGCTGGCCCATGTCTGAATGATGTTGGACAGCCTGCGTTTGGACGCAGCCTTTGTGCATTATCTGCCTTGAGTCTTTAAGCAACAGATGGGGTGTATAAGCAATGAAAGTCATTGTAACGGAGAACTTTGATCAGACCTGTGAAATTGCGGCCGATATCATTTCCGACGTGATTCAAAGTAAGCACGATGCACGGCTGGGCCTTGCGACCGGCAGCACTGCGCAGGGCGTGTATCCGTATCTTGTGGCGGCGTACAAAGAAGGAAAGCTGGACTTTTCAAATGTGAGCACCATCAATTTGGATGAATATGTCGGCCTTGCTCCGGATCACCCGCAGAGCTATAGCCGCTTCATGGATGAAAACTTATTTGACCATATCAATATTGAAAAAGAGAACACCTATGTTGCGAAGGGCACGGGCGATATTGAGGCAAACGTGAACGAGTTTCGGAATAAAATCTGGGAGAAACCCATTGATATACAGTTGCTCGGTATTGGTATTGACGGTCACGTGGGGTTCAACGAACCGGGCAAGGTGCTTTATGACGGTGCTCATGTGGAAACACTCAACGAGAGTACGATTGAGGCGAATGCGCGCTTTTTTAATGACCGCAGCGAAGTGCCGACGCAAGCAATTTCAATGGGAATGGGAGAAATCATGCGGGCAAAAAAATTGCTGCTGCTTGCAACAGGGGTCCACAAATCGGCGGCAATAAGGGGGCTCCTTATGAATGAGGAATTGGACGTGCATAACCCTGCTACACTTGTGAAAATGCATCCTGACTGCACGGTGATCATCGATAAGGAGATTGCAAACGAGATCGGGTATCAGTATGAGGGAAATACGGGAGTACCCTGTGTATCGGGTGTGATACCGCAGTTATTAGGGCAATAGTTGTATGGTTTCGATGTATTCGGAGCCGGGTGAAAGGCTATCGGTGGCCGGGTCTCGGACAACGGAATAGATGTAATATCATAATGAAACAAAGAGCTGGATCATGTCCGGCTTTTTTTTGTATGGATGCCATATCAGCAGTTTCGGCACGTTTTAGATGGAGCCGACCATTCGCTCTTGGTACTATGTTCCCAAAGACTGAATAAAAGACGGCGCTTTGGAAAGATATGTATAGGATAGCATGTATTTATCCTTAGTGAAGCCTTGTTCCATGGGGAAATACGAGATATAATACCCACGGAATAATATATTCCCGCCTTTGCACGCAAAATGGCGCAAGGCGGATTTTCGTATAGATAGCATTGGAGGAAGCATGGAACGCCGGAAAATGAAAACCGCTACGCTCTGCATTATAGCCGGTTTTTTAGCGCTCACTTCCTTTGGGGTTGTGTATGCAGATTGCCTGCTTGGGAGCATTTATCAACAACAACAGAAGAACATCCGCTTATCGGCGCAGGCTGCTCCTGTGCCTGTTTTAGCGCCAACGCCTACCCCCACGCCTACGCCATCGCCTACGCCTGCTGCAACCCGCACGCCCCTTACCGGAGATATTGCCAACGTGCACTTTCCCGATTATGATACGGGATCGGGCGCGGAATACAGCTACCAGAGCGATGAGCTGCGAATTGCGGTGAACAAGGTAGAGGAAGATGGGGTAACTTACTATGTTGCGGATATCTGGATGCGAAACATCAACTGCTTCCGCACTGCCTTCTCCAGCGGCAAATACCATGGTAAGCGGCAGCCCGCAGAGAAAATAGCGCAGGATAACAATGCCATTCTGGCCGTAAACGGTGATTTTCTGGGCGGACTTGTGCTTCGCAACGGCGTGCTGTACCGCAAGGCCAATTTGCGTCCCACGCCTACACCGGAGCCCGCGCCCGATCCCGGATTGAGCTATCCTATAGAGACAGCCACGCCCCAGCCTGCGGAAAAGCCAAGGCCTCAGCGGGCAACCTGTGTGCTGTATTACGATGGGCGAATGATTACAGAGGAATACGACGAATTCCGCTCCACAAAAGCTATCAACTCTGGTGCCTGGCAAGGCTGGCAGTTCGGGCCGACGCTGGTTCGCAACGGGGAGGCGGCAAAGGATGTCAAGAAGCAGGGACGCAACCCGCGCTGCATTCTTGGCTATTATGAGCCGGGACATTATTGTATCGTTATGATAGACGGCCGGCAGAAGGGTTACTCCATCGGTATGAATTTTGCCGAGATGATCGATCTTTCGCTGAAGCTCGGACTCAAGGAGGCCTATAACCTGGATGGCGGCGGAAGTGCCATCATGGTGTTCAATGGCAAAATCATCAACCAGCCTTCGGGCAGCGGGGAAGCCCGCAGTCTGCCGGATATGGTGACCATTGGTCAATATCTCGAGCCGGGGCAACTGTTTGAACCTACGCCATCGCCCGCGGCATCGCCGGAGGATACTGAAAACTAACGTGAAGAGTGATGTAAAAGCAGCAAAAACAAAAGCGGAGGTTCTCCGCCTTTGGATAATCCGGGCCATCTGGGGCCTTGGGGGGATTACGCTATGTGGAATTGTACTCGGCGGAATCCTGCTTTCCAGTATCAGCAAAGCATCCGGCTGGAGCACACAGAATGGCCGGAAGGATGAACAGATAGATGTCTACTCCAAGGAGCAGATCGACAAGTTTATCACCAGTGTGCTCATTGCCGTACAAAACCAGCCTCTTGGGCAGCAGAACGCAAAGGCAGATATGCTGTTCATCGCCTCCTTTAACGCACTTGAGCAAAGGCTGACTGTGGTTACGCTTGCGAGCGAAATGATGGTGGAGGTGGAAGGGCACGGACAGATAAATCTGGGGGAAGCCTATGCTTTGGGCGGTCCCGGTCTGCTGGTGAATACCATCAACCAGAGCTTCGATTTGGATTTGCAGAGCTACGCCTGCACGGATACCAGCTCTCTGGCTGCCATGATTGATTTGCTCGGGGGTATTCAAACGCAACTGACGCAGGATGAGGCCGGTTATATCAACAACGCCCTTGGCGTTAGCGGTGAGGGTACAAAGGCTGGCACGGCGACGCTTACGGGTGTGCAGAGCATGGTGCATGCCATGGACGATCTGAGTGACTCAAAACCGTTGGGCAGTCTTCGGCGCAGTTTGGACCTGATCTATTCCGCGATTTTCAATATGCGGAAAACCGCCACGAAAGAGGCTATGCTTCCGCTCTTAAGTCTGGTGCTCAGCAACGTCCGAACCAATTTGGATGCTGCGGCGCTGCAGGATTGGGGATATGAAATTCTCAAATCCGACGAGATAGATTATAGCAGCCTGATACTTCCCTGCGAGGATAGCTGGAAATTCGCCGATGATAAGAACGACAAAATTCAAGCGGATATTCCTCGAAACGGCGCATTGCTTCGGGAAACGTTATATAACGCTGAGCAGAAATGAGAAAAACAGAAAGGGCACGAGGAGCAAATCCATCGTGCCCATACTATGCCTGTCAGATTACCTTCCCTTATTTAAATACCATGCTTGTTTTTAAAATGCTGCTTGATGGACAATGCTTTTTCCGCGTCGTTTGAAAGAAGGTCGATAATGACAGCGGCCATGCATCTTGCAGGCTGTACGTACGCTTTGTGATCATCCGTTGCTGTAAAATTCTTAGTGTGGAACGCGCCCGTAAACCCGCCGAATACAACTTGTGCTGTCGGTATATTCTGCGAAACATCGCCCAGATCATTTGAAAAATAATTGTGTTCTCTTGCTGTGGCTTTCGTATTATAAAAGCCAAGGCTTGTTTCCTGCACGGTTTCCAGCAGTTTCCGATCTACTTCGTAGGGAAGCAGACTTACCTCTGTTTTGGCGGTTACCGAGCAGCCGATTACTTTTGCACCGCATTCTGCCGCAACTCGGATTTTTTCTTTCAAATCCATGAGGTATCGCATTGTTTTTGTCGCAATGACGACTTCGAGTTTTGCTCTTTCGGGTATGCTTCCTATGCTTTCCCCACCCTCTGTCAGGTTATAGGAGATACGAACATATTCCGTCGGGTCGAGCGCCTCTCTTAATGCCTGAATGTTATTGATCGTTAATACTGCCGCGTTTAATGCGTTGACGCCCTTTTCAGGGGCGACGGTGCTGTGCGAACTTTTTCCGTGGAACACGAAGCTTTCTACGATCAAGCCGTTACAACTGGTATTGACGAGCATTTCTTCCGTGTGGGTTTCATCATTCACGTATGCATGCGTGCCCAGGCAAATGTCTACGCCGTCCAATGCACCAAGGCGCATCAGTTCCTTTTTTCCGCTGTCTGTACTCGTTTTTCCTTCATCCATCAGATTGGCAATGACTTCTGCGGGCAGAGGCTCTTCCGATGGAACCGCTATGAATGAGACATCGCCTGCAAGCTCTTCCATAACGCCGGTGGCCGAAAGCGCTTGTGCTACTGCCAACAGCGCAGTCATCTGAACATGATGTCCGCAGGCGTGCGCCAATCCGCTATCCTTATTCGCATAGGGATGGGACGGGCAGTATATGGCATCCATTTCGCCTAACATGGCGACGTGTGCAAGACTTTTACCGCCTTTAAGCCGAATCCGCTGTGCGGTAACCGCCTCGTTGATAATTTCTCCAGCACCGATTTCTTCGAACCATTTTTTTACGAATGCGCTCGTTTGGTATTCATGAAAACCAAGTTCGGGCATGGTAAGAAGTTGGTTCCCAAGGCTTATCCATCGATCGGAATGGTTGATAAGATAACGGTCGACTATGTCTTTAGCAGTTTGCATGACAGACCTCTTAAAGTGAATTCTGTATTGTTAAGCTGATTATACAACCGTATCGCAATCGTTATCAAATGGTTTTGCGCATGCTTAGAGTATCATTGGCAAAACGCCTCACAATATATAAGAAGGACTATTACAAACTGCATAGTTTTCGGATTATTTCAATGGTACAAGAGAGAACAAAATATTTCTAATCTTCACAAGAAACTGCAAGAATGCTTCCATTCTATACAGTATGATTGTATAAACAGCTCAACATATTTGCAAATCAATCAGGAGGCATCAATCATGAGTATCTTGAACGACATTTCAGAAAATCTTCAGATGGGCAAAGCAAAAGCGGTGAAAGAACTGGTGCAGCAAGCGGTGGATGAAGGCATTTCCGCAAAGGATATATTGCAGGATGGATTGCTCGCCGGCATGGACATCATCGGGGTGAAATTCAAGAACAACGAAGTATTCGTGCCTGAGGTTCTGGTAGCAGCGCGGGCAATGAATATGGGAGTAGCGATATTAAAGCCGCTGCTTGCGGAAAGCGGCGTGGAAGCTTCCGGCAAAGTGTGTTTGGGTACGGTAAAAGGTGACTTGCACGATATCGGTAAAAACCTCGTCAAGATGATGATGGAGGGCAAAGGGCTGCAGGTCATCGACTTGGGGACTGATGTGCCGCCTGAGAAATTCGTGGAGACGGCTGTGAATGAAGGCTGCCAGATTATCTGCTGTTCCGCGCTGCTCACCACAACTATGGGGGTTATGGAGGATGTAGTGAAAGCCGCCGAATCTGCTGGCATTCGGGATAAGGTGAAAATCATGGTTGGCGGTGCGCCTGTAACAGATACATTCTGTAAGCAGATTGGCGCGGATAAATACTCCGCAGACGCCGCAAGCGCGGCGGAAGCGGCAGTTCTTCTGTGCAAGGGCGCATAACTGTTTCGTGATTACAATTTGCAATGAAAAAGCGGGTACCGAGTTCATCGGTACCCGCTTTACGCTTAAGATAATCCCTATGTAAGAAACACTGTGCAACATTTTATGCAACCTAAAGCTTTTAATACGTCATTTTGCAGGCGATTGGTTGTGCGGCATTGCCGCACATTATTCCCTGCTGAATACCCGAATGTACCATTCGGGTGCACGCGCGGTGCAAAATGACACCTTAGAGCGTAAGTTGACGTGACAGCTTTCCTGCGTAAGCAGGAAACCGAGCGGAAACTTACGCGGTGAACCTCGAAAAAGTGGATACTTCAGCTTTTTCGACACGTAAAAGCGGGTACCTCGTCGGTACCCGCTTTGTATGTGTGGATTATTTTGCTTTTGTCTGGGTCACGACCAGCATGCCATCCTGAAGCTGATCGGAATAAATCTCAACCATAGACGCTGTTTCAATGCCTGTGGTGACAAGGATAAGGCGGGGCTCTTTAAACCCGTTTCCGTCTTTTTCAACGACCTGCACGCTGCTGCCTTCGCTGGTCTTGCGTATGGCAGTCACGGGGACGGCAAATACGCCTTCTTTGTGTTCTGTCATAATCGTCAGCCGGGCGTTCATGCCGATCTTTATGCGATCGTCGGGTTTATCGATTTTGACTTCCACCGTAAAGAATGCCGTGGCACTGTTCAACGCGCCTGCTGCCGTCTTCTGTGCGGCGGATGAAATATGGGAAACGGTACCCTGTATGCTTTCGCCGGATGTGGCGTCGGTCATGACGGCAACTTTTTGCCCGACCTTCACGGAACCGATATCGCTTTCGTTGAGGCTGGTGGAGATGATCAGATCGTCGGTATTCTCCACAATGAACATCAGGCCTGCAGCGGGCTGACCTACGTTGGCCTGCACGAATGTGACAGTTCCGGAAACGGGCGCTGTAATGGTGGCGTCATTAAGCGCTTTCTCCTGCTTTTGCAGCAGAACCTCCTGCTGCTCAATCGAAAGCGAATTGACGTCCGTATTGTTGCCTTTAGCCAGTACGCTGTTGGAAACTGCGATGTTATACGCTGCCTGTGCTTTCTGATAAGCTGCAGCCGCGTTTTTCACATTGTCGCGCAAGGCTTTGAGCGCGTTATCGTATGCGATTTGTGCCTTTTCCATTGCTGTATTTGTAGCGGCGAGCGAGTCGCCGAGAGTCTTTGCGGCGTTGTCGTACGCTGCCTGTGCTTTGATTTTGGCTTGCAGGGCCGCTGCGATGTTGGCGCCAAGCGTAGCCTGCGCTGTATCAAAAGCAAGCTGTGCCTGGCCGAGCGCGGCCTCGGCCTGAAGTTTGGCAGCTGGATCGCTGCTGGTTTGGGCTAGGTCGTATGCATTTTGCGCTGTTACCAGTATGATGCGCGCGTCTTCCACGGCATAATCCCCGCTATCAGAAATAAGAGCGTTGTATCGCTGTGTAGCGGCATCCAAATCGGCTTTGGCGGAAGTGATGAGCGCGTTGTCGGGCAGCGTATCAATGAGCGCGTCATTGTTGCGTTCAGCCAGCTCGAGATCTGCCTGCGCGCTGCGCACGGCGGCGGCGGCGGAAGAATCGTCAATCAAATCCGAATCGTCGGAGTGATGCACGGCGTAAAGCTGATCCTGAAGGTCATTGTAGTTGCGAGTGGCGGTATCAAGGTCTGCCTGCGCAGCTGTTACGGAGTTTGACGTATTGGTCGCTGCGTTTTTGTTGGCGCGCTTTGTGTTGGAAAGCACAGCTTTAGCGGATTCGATAGCGAGCTCAGTATTCTCTATATCAAGCTGCAGGTTGGAAGTATCCAACGAGGCGAGCACGTCGTTCTGCTGCACCGCATCGCCTTCCTTGACATTGAGAGCCAGTATGGGCAATGTGGAGGGAGCGTAAATATTGCGTGCACTGGCGCTTTTCACCACGCCGGAGGCCATCAGCGAAGCATCCAGTGAAGTCTTTTGCAGCGCGACCGTTTCATAGTCATATTGAGGTCCCTGGTTGAGCCCAATGATCACCGCCGCGATGCCGATGACCATTGCAACGCCTATGACAATGGCAAAAACCGGCAATGGCTTGCCGGCCCTTTTTGATTTTCCCGTTGCTCCAAGCGCGGGCTTGGCCGGTGTTTCAAGTTGTTTCTCGCTCACGGTTGTTCCTCCACTTTTTGATTGTTTCCGCTCAAAATACTGCTGACAACGCTTTCGGGCATACCGCTGCCGTGAAGGTCGGTCCATAGCTTCAGCGCCTGACATGGATCTTCCTTGCGATATTCTCCCGAAACGTCGAGAAGATTTTCAAAAAATATGCGATTTGCCTTCTTCAAATCAAAATTTCCTTCTTTTGCGCACCAGGAATAGGTAATTCCATAAGTCATATGGACAAGAATCACGAGAAGTGTTTTGGGATCGGATCTATTCAGTATCATGTTGGCGGCCTGCGCTTTGGTCAGCACCGTACTCATGGCATTAAATACTGCAATCTTTTGTGAGTTTGCCTGAAAACTCTGTATGTCTTTTGTCAAATTGAGTATATATACCTGTTTAATAATCTGCCAGCCGGCATCAAGTACGAAATTAATGCTGCACAACAGCATCAGCCAAAGCTGCTCAACGGGATTTTCTTCGCTGATCAATACATTGAGCACGTTGGGCGCAATGTCATTGCGCATGACATAGAAATCCTTAAGCAAAGCGTGCTTGGAATTAAAGTAATAATAAAATGTTGTTTTATTTATTCCGCTTTTCTTGCAGATATCAACAATGGTTACTTCGTCGAAACCACGTTCCTTGAATAAGCCGATTGCGGTTTGTATAATTGTGTCTCGAGTTGACAGGCCTTCCACAGCTCATCTACCTTTCTGCTAAGTATACGTTTGACAAATTTCATGTTCAGTATAATGCATATCACAACCCGTGTCCAGATATTTCAAAACCATTGACAGTATTTATTGTACCGTGGTAGTATAGTGAGGATTTATGAAAAGGAAGGTATTCGAGTCTTTATGTTAAAGCTGACGCGATTTTTAAAGCCTTATGCCGGCCTGATTGCCCTGTGCATATCGCTTTTGTTCGCGCAGGCTTATTGCGATCTGACGCTGCCTGACATCATGTCGCAGATGGTCAACAAAGGTATCGCGTACAATGATTTGAATTACATATTATCGGCCGGTCTGGAGATGCTTGGCGTTGCTCTGCTGGGCGCTGTTTGTTCAATCATAGTAGGTTATTTTTCCGCAAAAGTTGCCGCGGCGTCCTCAAAAGATATCCGGCGTTCTTTGTTCATGAAGGTCCAGTCTTTTTCCAGCGCGGAAATGGACCACTTTTCATCCGCATCGCTCATAACCCGTACGACGAATGATATTACCCAGATACAGACGTTTTCCGTTATGTTTATGCGGCTCATGATTTACGCGCCGATAATCGGTATCGGCGGCATCATCAAAGCGCTGGCCAAAAGCGTTTCCATGTCTTGGGTCATTGCGTTGGCTGTCGTCGTTATGCTGGGCATGATCAGCGTTGTGTTCAGCGTTGCGCTACCCAAATTCAGAGTGGTGCAGAAGCTCATTGACCGGCTCAACCAGATCGTACGTGAGAACCTATCCGGCATTTTGATTGTTCGTGCGTTTAATACGCAGAAGCATGAGGAAAATCGCTTTGACATCGCAAACAAGGATCTGACCAGCACCAACCTGTTTATCAATCGAGTCATGACGACGATGATGCCCATGATGTTTCTTGTCATGAACCTGACGACGGTGCTGATCGTCTGGGTGGGCTCCCATAAAGTATCGGAATTGTCCATGCAGGTGGGCGATATGATGGCCTACATACAATACGGCATGCAGATCATATTCGCATTCCTTATGATTTCGATGATGTTCATTATGGTGCCCCGCGCATCTGTTTCTGCAAACCGTATTTCGGAAGTGCTTGAAACCGAGCTTTCCATAGAAGATCCGGAAGAGCCGAAAAGCTGGAAGGCATTTGAAGGCACCGTGGAATTCCGCAATGTCTGCTTCCGCTTCCCGGGAGCAGAAAAAGACGCGCTGCACGATATCAATTTTATTGCCAGACCGGGGGAAACGACTGCCTTTATCGGTGCAACCGGTTCGGGAAAGTCTACCCTCGTCAATCTCATTCCGCGATTGTACGACGCGACCAGCGGCAGCGTGCTGGTTGGGGGTATCGACGTAAAGGAAGCGGATATCGCTTCGCTGCGCGACAAAATCGGATTTGTACCCCAGAAGGGTGTGCTGTTTTCGGGAACGATAGAATCGAACCTGCGCTATGCCAAACAAGACGCCGTGCAGGACGATCTTGACCGCTCTGCACAGATTGCCCAGGCATCCGAATTTATTTCTAGCAAGCCGGAAGGGTATGAAACGTCCATCGCACAGGGGGGAACGAATGTTTCCGGCGGGCAGAAACAGAGGCTCGCCATCGCACGCGCGCTCATGAAACAGGCGCCCATCAATATTTTTGACGACAGCTTCTCTGCGCTGGATTTTAAAACGGACTCTGCCCTTCGTAAAGCACTGCGCGAAAAAATGGCCAGCAGCACCGTGCTTGTCGTTGCGCAGCGTATATCCACCATCATGACTGCCGATCAGATTATCGTTCTGGACAAAGGCGGCATTGCAGGAAAAGGGACGCACGACGAACTCATCCGTGACTGCGAAGTCTATCGTGAGATTGCCTATTCGCAGCTGTCCAAGGAGGAACTTGCCAAGTGAGTGAGAAGACGGCAGTTCCTTCCAGGGGCCCTATGGGCGGCGGTATGGGCGGACGCGGACCTATGGGCGGCGGGCCTATGGGCGGCATGGCGATGCCCGGCGCAAAGGCAAAGGATTTCAAGGGCACGATGCTCAAACTGTGGAGCTATCTGGAGCCCTACAAATACCTGATTGTGCTCGTTGTCATTTTTGCTTTGTCTTCATCGGTGTTTTCCATCATCGGTCCTAAGATGATGGGCAAGGCGACGACAAAGTTGTTCGAAGGCCAAATCGCGTTTATGGCCAAACTCAACCTTTTGACCGACTTTGGTTATATCGCGCGGATCATGATACTGCTGCTGGGAATCTACATACTCTCGGCTGCATCGGGCACGGTGCAGGGCTGGATCATGACCGGCATCACGATGAAGCTGGTTTATCAGTTCCGTAAGGATATCAGCGAAAAAATCAATCGGATACCTCTGCGGTATTACGACGGCACTACCCACGGCGAAGTGCTTTCGCGCATTACCAACGATGTGGATACCATCAGCCAAACACTCAACCAGTCGCTTACACAGATCATTACATCCGTTGCGACGGTACTAGGCGTGCTGGTGATGATGCTGACCATCAACGTGCCGATGACGCTTGTGACTATTCTCGTGGTGCCGGTGTCCGTCATGCTCATATCCGTGATTGTGAAGCGGTCACAGGTATACTTCAAGCAGCAGCAGGAATATCTCGGCCATGTCAATGGCCATGTGGAGGAGATCTACAGCGGGCATACCGTTGTAAAGCTTTTTAACGGCGAAGAACAGGCGATTGAAACATTTGATGACAATAATGAGAAGCTTTATAACGTTGGTTGGATATCGCAGTTCCTCTCCGGTTTAATGCAGCCCGTTATGCGGTTCGTCGGCAATCTTGGCTATGTTGCCGTCTGCCTGCTGGGCGCTTGGATGGCAGTGAAAGGCAATATTAAAGTTGGCGACATACAGGCATTCATTCAGTACGTCAACTCCTTCATGCAGCCCATCACGCAGATTGCGAGTATTTCCAATACATTGCAGTCTACGGCGGCCGCAGCCGAGCGCGTGTTTGAGTTCCTGGCCGAGGAAGAAGAAGTCCCGGAGGACGCTTCGCCTGTCAAACTTGATCATGTGAGGGGACAGGTGGATTTCAGCCACGTACGCTTCGGTTATAACGAAGATAAGATCATCATCGAGGACTTCAACGAATCCATTCTGCCGGGGCAGAAAGTTGCTATCGTAGGCCCCACTGGCGCAGGCAAAAGCACAATGGTCAAGCTGCTCATGCGCTTTTATGATGTCACCGGCGGCTCAATTCTCGTAGATGGGCACGATATTCGCAGCTTTACGCGCGCAGATCTGCGCGGTATGTTTGGTATGGTGCTGCAGGATACTTGGCAATTCTCCGGCACGATTATGGAGAACATACGTTATGGACGACTGGACGCGACGGATGACGAAGTTATCGCTGCCGCAACAGCCGCGCATGCGGATACATTTATCCGCACGTTGCCGGACGGTTACAATGTCGAACTCAACGAGGACGCGACGAATATATCGCAGGGACAAAAGCAATTGCTCACCATCGCGCGCGCCATACTGGCCGACAGTCCCATACTCATACTGGACGAGGCGACGAGTTCGGTCGATACCCGCACGGAGGTTCTCATACAAAAGGCAATGGATGCGCTCATTCAGGGACGCACAAGCTTTGTCATTGCGCATAGGCTGTCGACGATCCGCAACGCGGACCTTATTCTCGTCATGCGCGACGGCAATATCGTCGAACAGGGGAAACACGAAGAATTGCTGGCCCAAAACGGCTTCTATGCAGAACTGTACAACAGCCAGTTTGATCAGGCAAACGAATAACAATCAGGCAGGAAAGAGGTCTGACCATGGAGAAGAAAGAAAACAAAAAGAAAAAGGGCACGCTGGTCATTGCCATATTAGCCGTCATCCTGATCATAGGCGGCTGCGTGGGCTATGTGATGATTTACAACAGCACGCATTTCCTTACCACGGATAACGCCAAAGTGGCTTCAAAAACCATCACCATCACACCCATGGCAGCGGGCAAGCTTATGAGCTGGGATGTGAAGACAGGGGATTTTGTGGATAAGGGGCAGGTGCTTGGGCACGAGGAAAACGCGCCCTATATCACCACGCCCATTCGCGGCCAGGTCGTACAGAGCAACGTCATCAAGGATCAGGTCGTTTCTCCCGGCATGACACTTGCAATCGTGGCCGATACTTCCGATATTTATATCCTCACTAACATCGAAGAAACGTCCATCGAGAAGATTCAGCCGGGGCAGACGGTCGATATCACCATCGATGCCTATCCGTCCGTAAAGTTTACCGGCTTTATTCGGGAGATCGACCGCACAACGCAGCAGGCGTTCGCCGGTACTTTTTCGCTGAACACTTCGGGCACGTATTCCAAGGTCGTACAGACCGTGCCGGTGAAAGTCACATTTGACTCGCAAGGCTACGATATGCGCCTTGGACTCAATGCCAAAGTGCGCATCCATGTGAAATAGCGGGCCGATATTCCAGCTTATCCATTATAAACAGGCAAAATACTAAGAACCAATAAGAGCTTGAGAACTCTGATTGGTTCTTAGTTCATGACATGAGATCTTTGCGTATACCGTTATCGCATGTCATCGAGTCCTTTTGCAATTGCAACGCCTGCGCTTGTTCCCAACCGGGTGGCACCCGCACTGAGCATTTCGAGCGCGCCTTGTAGGTCTCGTACCCCGCCGGACGCCTTCACGCCCATTTCCGGTCCTACGGTTTGGCGCATTAGCCGTACATCGGCTGCCGTAGCCCCACCGGAAGAAAAACCGGTGGACGTTTTTACAAAATCGGCTCCCGCAGTTTTTGCGGCAATACAGGCGTGGATTTTTTCGTCATCCGTTAACAAACAGGTTTCAATGATCACCTTCACCAATGCATGCGGCTTGGCGGCGCTGACGACTGCTTGGATATCCGCCTGCACAAAGGGCCAATCTCCCGCTTTTGCCGCGCCGATGTTGATTACCATATCCACTTCCTTCGCGCCGCGGGCGATGCATTGGCGCGTTTCAAATGCTTTGACTTCGGATAGTGTAGCGCCCAGCGGGAAGCCAATGACGCAGCAGGGCGCAACATCGCTGTTTTCAAGCTGTTCAGCTACAAAACCGATGTAAGTGGGATTTACACAGACGCTTGCGAAGCCGTAACGCTTTGCCTCGTCGCAGATTTGCTTGACCTGTTCCAAAGTCGCGTCCGGTTTTAACAGCGTGTGGTCGATGGCCTTGCAGATATCCGCAGCTGATAATGCGGCTGTTTCTATGGTATTAGCATGGTGAGCTTTGTTCATGGAACCCCCCCGCAAAATTATTAGGATGCACAAATTATATCCACTAATCAGAATATTCTCAAGTATGAAACAGCGGGAGAGACCAGTTATCGGAATGTATGGACTAAGTTTTTTGCATAAGCCCATTTTTATCATACAAATCAACTGCTTTCATGCAGATTTTCAGGCTCGTGGATAAGCAGTCTTCGCTGATATTTGTCCAGGTATCGTGCCGTGTATGATAATAAGTCTGTATATTGTGATCTACGCCGCATAAGCCGCAGGACTTTAATCCATACCGTGAGAAGGCCTCCGCGTCTGTCGCGCCGGGGTATGGCTTTGCCTGCGTGATTTTTAATCCGCAGTATGCCGCGGCTTCCTGTAATAGCCGTCCAACCTTCTTGCAATTTTTCTGCAGTCCGTTCTGACCGGAGGTATAGACTTTGAGCTGCTGTGTTTCGCGCAGCGTATCGAGCGCGATAAATACGGTTTCTATTTTTTCAAACTCTGCCTTGTGCCGCCGCGCAAAATCTAAAGCGCCGCGAAGCCCGGCTTCTTCGCTGCCGGTTATGAGGCAGCATACTTCCGTGTAATCAAAGCGTTTGTCCTGCTGCGAAAGCTCACGCATTGCCGCCAAAGCAACAAAGCACGCGGAAAGATTGTCGTTTGCTCCGTCAACGATTTGGTCCCAGTTTACAAACTTTAACAAAGCGACATGGAACGGGATAAACAGGATATCGGTAATACCGATCACCGTCCATACAGGGGCTTTTGCGGCAAATGTATTGTTCGCCACCGCGAGCAGCAGTGCCGTGCTCGTGATGAGCATGAACAATATGCCGAGGTTTGCCCCAATGAGTATCGCGTATGCGGACTTTCCATTGAGCAGATAGGTCATTTCGTATGCCGCATCGGCATGGCCTCCCAGGATAATTCTGCGTTTGGTTTCTTTTGCGGCGTGTCTGACAGCATATACATTGCAAGAACGCGTTTTAGGCATAAGAAAATCTATGCACTTGCGGTACAGCAAGTTTTCAAACAAATACAATATGCCGGATACTACGACAGCGACAACACCCAATATTGGAATAACCAGTGTAGACGTAATCTGGCACAGCCAATATAAAATGACTGATGACATGCTTAGTACGGCTGAAATCGATATCCAGCCCAAGAACGCTTTCGGGTGCAGCGTAAATTCTTCGGTTGTAACTTCGTCTGCGGTTTTTTTGAGTTCTTCGGCAAAATACTCCTGACATTCCAGTTCTGCCTTAGATCCCGAAGCGCGCCCCCGAAAAGTCTGGCATGCATATTTGATTCCGTTTACCATATATGTCAAATGTTCATTCAATGCCATCGCTGCCTTTGCTGTTCTGCAGTAATACGGGAAAAAGTATCGCTTTTTACCCGCTATGTATTGCGCATACGTTATTCTGAACGAAACAACCTGGCCCTATGTGATAATAAAAGATATGGAATAACACACCAGTATTGAGATTGAATGCAATGTTAAATAAATACAAAAATGCAAGCGGATTTAGCAGCTGAAATTTTTTCGGCTGTAAACAGAATATTCAGAGATCTGCAGAAAATAATTCTAAAATGCATCGATATTCAGAAAAATATTCGCAGTTATATGAAATACGTAGTAAAATATACGGTGAAGAAGTAAACTGTTAAGAAAGCGGTGACCCATTATGGATGCACTTGATCTAAAAATTCTGGGTATCCTGAAACAAAATGCACGCTCATCTTTTTTGGGCATAGGCAAAGCGGTCAACCTCTCTACATCCGCCGTTGTGGAAAGGGTAAAGAAGCTGGAAAGATCCGGAGCGATCAGTGCATATACGGCAATCATTGATCCAAAGACTTTTGAAAAAGAACTCACGGCGCTGATGTTTATAAGCCTGGAAACACCTAAATTCAACAACAGTTTTTTGGAGTTTGTAGAGAAGGAAAAGGACATACTGGAATGCCACTATATAGCGGGAAATTATGATTACCTGCTAAAGATCGCTACAAAGAACCCGTCAACACTTGAGTTGCTGTTAAACAAAATCAAGAGCCAGTCCGGCGTTATGAAGACCTATACGAATGTAGTATTAAAAACGATCAAAAATGAGTATTCCATTACACCTGAAACTTAGAGCATAGAGGGGATTTTTATGAAGGTAGGAACAGTTACTGAAATCAAAAAGCACGAATACCGGGTCGGTATGACGCCGGATGCTGTCAAATCCTACTGTGCGCACGGTCACAGCGTATTCGTGCAAAAAGGCGCAGGCGAAGGGGCAGGGTTTGAGGATACGGAATATGAAAAGGCCGGCGCCACTTTGCTGAACAATGCAGCGGATGTGTTCGGCGAGTGCGACATGGTCATCAAGGTAAAAGAGCCGCTCAAAGAAGAATACGGGCTCATTCGCAAAGGGCAGATATTGTACACCTACCTGCATCTTGCCGCATCCGAAGAGTTGACGATGGCGCTGCTGCACAGCGGGGCGAAGTGCGTCGCCTATGAAACGATTGAAGATGCAGCAGGCAATCTGCCCTGCCTGAAGCCCATGAGTGAGATCGCCGGGCGTCTGAGCGTGCAGGAAGGGGCCAAGTATCTTGAGAGACCGTTTGGCGGCAGAGGCGTATTGCTGGGCGGTGTGCCAGGCGTTGCACGGGGCAAGGTGGTTATTTTGGGCGCAGGTACGGTAGGGTCTAACGCCTGCAGAATAGCTGTGGGCATGGGCGCGGAAGTAACGGTGCTCGATAAAAGCCTTGATAAGCTGACATACCTTGAAAACCTCTATCGCGGCGAGATTACGACGCTCTGCAGTACTGACGTCATCATTGAAGAAAGCCTGAAGACGGCCGATCTGGTGATTGGCGCGGTGCTCATACCCGGTGCAAGTGCCCCTAAGTTGATCAAACGTTCTTACCTGAAGAATATGAAAAAGGGCTCTGTCATAGTGGATGTAGCCGTCGACCAAGGCGGCTGCGGGGAAACCACACATCCAACGTATCATGACGACCCTGTATTTACAGTAGACGGAGTCGTACACTACTGCGTCGCGAACATGCCTGGCTCCGTGCCCCGTACCTCCACATTGGCCCTCAACAACGCTACGCTGCCCTACGGTCTGCTGTTGGCGGACAAAGGCGTGGAACGTTCTTGTAAGGAAACACCTGCGCTGGCAAAAGGCGTGAATATGTATGAAGGTGCCTGCACGTTTGAGAGTGTAGCGCAAAAATTTGGCTTGGAATATGTGCCGGTTCTGCGCTGCTTCTAGGACTAAGGATTTATATCCATTTCATCACGCTGAATATCGAATGAAAAAATCCGCCCCAGCCGGGGCGGATTTCCTATTCTTAGCCGTAATATTTTAAGTGATCGGTCTACGCCCGGCATAATTGTGCAGATGGTTTTTGCCGCACACAGCAACTGCGGCTGCCCCGATGATTCCTCCGGCGCTGCCGAAGGCGGTAGGGAGTATTGTAAGACCGGAATCGCATTCCTGTATACATATCGTCCAATGGTATCCAGCATGCTTTTCTCAAACAGGTCAAACGACAGCGAAACGCCGCCGACCTTCGCGGGGTTGAGAAGATTGCAGGCAGATGCGATTGCTTTGACCAGATAATATCCCTCCTGCGCGGGCCAGCGCGGCGATGGCCGCAGCACTGTCGCCTTCTTGGCCTCCGCCGAGATCAACATAATTCAGGGGGATCGCGCGGCCGGATGCATGCATTTCGAGGCAGCCGGAATTGCCGCATTTGCAAGGGCGGCCGGTCTGCTCCTCGACTACACAGTGGCCGATTTCACCGGTGTTTTTGAACGCGCCGTAATAAATCTCGTGGTTCATGAAAATAGCGCCCCCAACCCCGTTGGAAACAGTCATGTAGAGAAAATCCCGTACATCCGGGCAAACGCCGAAAACACGCTCGGCCAGCGCGCAAGCCTGTCCGTCGTTAACCAGATATGCCGGCGCACCGAATTCTCGCTGCAGCCGAGGAGCGATATCTAAATTACGAATGCCGGAAAAACTTGCTTCCACCCAGTATCCGCGTTTGGGGTCGGCGAGCCCTGGTATCGTGATGCCGATGACGGCAGGGCGAACTCCGTCGTAGCGCCGCAGCAAGGTGTATGCTGAGTCTATGATGGTATCCATAACGCTTTGTGCGGTAAGCTTTTGTCACTCGCTGCGTTCGCTCACAAGCATGTTCCCGTACATATCAACTAAGCCCGTCATGAGTTTGGAACCGCCGATATCGATGCAAAATATTAAATCACTCACATGTGTCCTCAAAAATTCATGGTATATGGAATGATAGCTAATCAATTTTCTTTCTATGCAAAATGGAATACAAAAATAAAGGCCGCCAGCCTAATGCCGCGGCCTGTTGCGGAGGGGAAAAATGCACATAAGGCTGCTTATGCATTTCCCTTACGAATATCAATCCATCTTCAATGCGGCGTCAAAGCTTACGTCCGACGGTTCAAAATTTATTTTTTTGGTAAACTCATAGGCTTCGGTAGCGCCAAACACGCGGTTCATGCCGCTGTCTTCCCATTCCACGGAAAGCGGGCCATGATAGCCAATCTGGTTCAGCTCGCGGATAATTCCGTCGAAATCGACATTGCCGTGGCCCAGTGAAACGAAGTTCCATCCGCGGCGCGTATCCCCGAATTCAATGTGGCTGCCGAGTATACCGGCACGCCCATCCATTGTGAGCTTCACGTCCTTCATGTGAACGTGATAGATCCTCGATGCAAACTCGCGGATAAACAACTGCGGGTTAACGCCCTGCCACACAAGGTGGGAAGGGTCAAAATTCAGCCCCAGTGTCGGCCTGTAATCGAGTGTTTTTAACAGCCGCTCGGTCGTATAGAAATCAAACGCGATTTCGGTAGGATGCACTTCCAGCGCGAGCCTTACGCCGCACGCATCGTAAACGTCAAATATGGGCGTCCACAGTTCCTTAATGCGTGAGAAGCCTTCTTCTACCATCTCCGGTGTGGTCTGCGGGAAAGAGTACCAGAAGGGCCATATGGGCGAACCCAGGAAGCAGGTGACGATTTCCACGCCAAGCTTTTTTGCGGCGTGTGCGACAAGCTTCATTTCCTCGATCGCCCAGGCTCTGATTTCGTCGGGCTTACCGGCTAACGTGTTCGGAGCGAAATTATCCAAGCGGCTGTCATACCGATCCCCAACGCACTGGCCAATCAGATGTGCGCTGAGCGCCCACACACGTAGGCTGTATTTTTTTAAAACAGCGAGAAACTGGGCGGCATAGGAATCGTCTTCAAGCACTTTGTGAACATCCACATGAGCTTGGCACGCGATTTCTATACCCTCGTATCCGATACCGGATGCGAGCTTGCATAGCTCTTCGAGAGGCATATCGCCGAATTGTCCCGAAGCAATTGTGATTGGTCTTTTCATAGCTACCCTCCTAATTACTCAACGTCAACGCTTGCGCCCTTTTCATTGGATAAATGGTTTGCAAATATCACTTTCATAGCATGCATGGCGCTTTCTCCGCTGATGGCGGGCGGCGTGTTGGTGACGATGCTATCCACAAACGCATCGATGACGCCGGTGGATGTACAGCCGCCGCTTGTCTGCTCTTTGGTTATAGGTCAAAAGGTCGAGCTGATAGGAGATTACGCTGCGTCCTTCTTTCCACGATGAGCGAGTACGTCGGATCGTCGTACATGCGCAGTATACCTTTGGTGCAGTAAAGCTTGGTCGAGTTATCCTCTTCACATAGTTTTCTAGCTGACATGCATTGTGCCAACCACGCCGCTTTCGAGCGTATAGATGGCAAACGCGTTGTCATCCACGGAAATGGGGGAGCCATCCGGAAACTTTTTCTCGAGCGTCGCGGCAACTATGGATGTCTTTACGATTTTCTAATGGATTAGGTCGGTTTTATGCACGCCCAGATGCCAAGCTGTCCGGCAACGCGGGCGTTTGTGACGGATACTTTTTTTCCGTCAATCAAAATTTCACCCTCAACGGGAGGAGGTACCGGCAAGTATATTCATCAGCGTGGACTTACCTGCGCCGTTTTCGCCAAGCAGGCCGACAATGCTCCTGGGTTCTATGGCGATATCTACATGGTCCACAGCTCGTACAGGGCCGAAGTTCATGACTATGGCCTTCATCTCAACAAGCATGTTGCGAAACCGCCTTTATACTCCTGAGAGAATTTATGAGGTATTTATACCATAATATCAAAAATTCTCCGGCTGGAATATGCATTTACAAAAATAGTGGCTGAGCGTAAATATTAAAGCAGGCCGGCCGGTATGCGGCCGGCCTGCTTCGCGTGAGGTGTGGTCTTTAAACCGTGGGATTAGAAGTTGCCGATAGAATACCATTCCTTGTAGATGTCGCTGGCCCTGTAAGCGTTGAAGTCATACTTCGCATCGCCGGCATTGCTGATGGAGAAGGACGGGATGAGGTAGCAGCCGTCTGTCAGCGTAGCGCCAGTGTATTCTTTGCCCAAGAGGCTATCCACGGAGAACCTCAGGGCTTCGCGGATGAAGGAAGGAGCAAAGTAGAAAGGTGCAGAACTTGATGCCGGTGATGGTCTTCTCGGATTTCTGCATGGTGGCTTCGCGGCCGACGGAGGTGATCGCAAGTATGATGTGACTGGGATCATCAGATTTACAGAGGATGCCAAATACCATTTTTCTCTTGCGGACTTCAGCTAAAGAATAATCTCTCCTTCGGTGCGGACACACATTGCAGAGCTAATAAAAACATTTGCTCAAATGTCAAAATGGTTTATACTATTGCTATAGTGATGCGATAAAAGAGGGGCGGCAATCGGCGGATGAAAAGAGTTGTTGATGACGAGCGCATGATGCTTAAGGTCTGTGATTTATATTACAATCAGGATCTTGGGCAGCGAGAAATTGCCGCAATCATGGATCTTTCGAGGCCTACGGTATCCAGATTGATCACCAATGCCCGCGAACGGGGTATTGTACGCATCATCCTTGCCGATCTGAATGGGCGGAATTACTTTGACATAGAGAAACAGCTCGAAAAGAAGTATGGCCTTAAGGAAGTAATTATAACCGAGTCGTACGATGACAGGGAGCTGCTGCAGAACGAGCTTGGGCGTATGGCCGCACAGTATCTGGAGCGCATATTGAAGAACGGATATTCGGTAGGCGTATCCATGGGAACAACGCTTGCACATATCGTTCCGCATATAACAGCGGATTATCTGCAGGATCTGACGTTCATACCGCTCGTTGGGGGCATCGGCGAAGCATCCACGGAATTGTATTCCAACTTTCTCGCTGAGTCCATGGCCAAAGCGTTCGGTGGAATATCTCTTGCGCTGCACGCGCCTGCAATGGTAACGCGCATGCAGGCGAAAAATGAGTTGCTGCAGGAAGAAAGCATTTCCCGTGTGCTTGCCCGCACCAACGATCTGCAGGTTGCCGTCAGCGGTATCGGCGCGCCGGATGAAAGCTCCACCATCATTGCCGCGGGGTATTTTAGCAGGGAAATGATAGAGGATCTGCACCGGCATCAGATTTGCGGCGATATCTGCATGCGGTTCTTTGACCAATACGGTAATCTTGCGCTGTATGAACATAATCAGCGCGTTATCGGCATCAATATTGAAACGCTCCGCCGCGTACCTTGGTCCATAGGAGTCGCGGGCACAGAGAAAAAGGCCAACGCCATCAAAGGGGCGCTGGCCGGAAGGTATATCAACGTATTGATAACCGATATTGACTGTGCGAGACTTCTTCTGGATGAACGCGGCTTATAGGTCGTCAAAGCCGGATTCTACAAGCGCGGTAAGCGTTTCTACTGCGTCCGCCTCGTCAGGGCCTTCGGCCTGAATTCGAATTTTGGTGCCTTTGGAAAGCTGCATGGAAAGCACAAAAACGATGGACTTGGCAGTACCCGTTTTTATGACTTCATCATCCGCGTTGAGCTTGAGTATTTTGATATCCGATTTGAATTTGCCTGCGGCTGCTACAAATGTGGAAGCAGGGCGGGCGTGAAGTCCGGTTCTGTTGATGATGGTTGTTTGCTTGGCGTACATATGAATAACCTCTTTCGGCCCGCTGTTTTTGCTTATGCAAGGCGGGCCTTATCGTATATTGCATAAGGAAGAAATCCCCCATGGGCGCAGCCGCACCCATGGGGGCGGAAAGGTATACTGTGAAAGTGCGTTAGATAAACAGTGCGTCCTGCAGCTTTCTGAGCTGCACCATCAGGGCGCTTTCGTCGAGCGCAACATCGTCATACGTAACGAGTTCGCCTTTTTTCACGTCGCGCACCATGACGGTGCTCTTGTTGACCAGGCCCATCGGCAGTACGCGCTTTGCCTTTGCTTCCGCGGCGGAAATGAATGTACCGCGGATGGTAAACCCGCCGATGCCGTCCAGTTTCTGGCCAGCCTTGAGGTCGAACTTGGCGACGGTGCCGGTTTCCGCTACGAGACCAGCGCGGGGAACAATGCTCGGCACGTGGTCGATGCAAGCCTTTGCGACTGTCAGAGGCGTTTCAAGGCTGGTAAGGTGGTATGGCCTATACAGGCAGTAGTTGGGGCCTGCGCCCATGCTCAGATACTGCAGCTCGTGCTTGATATCCGGCTGATCGCTTGCGATGATGATGAATACGCCGGGGGCGACGCCGTTGATGTACTCCACGACTTTGTAGTTGTCGAGCACACCGCCGCGGCCTTCGCTTTTCAGGCTAAGCAGGTCGGGCAGATCCTTGACGGTACCCGCCGCGCCGTGTGCGCCCATTACATCGGGCAAGAAGCCGGTCGCGTTGGCCATAGCAGTCATTTCGACCATTGTCTTTGTGCCGTCTTTAAACGCGCAGATCATCTTTGCGCTTGCACCCTTGCGCTTTGCTTCTTCGGCTACGGTTTCGGGCGTGCAGTCATAATCGATGACATTGTTCTTGCCCTTGCCGATAACCCGAACGTCGAAGCCCAGTGCGTCCGCGAAATCGTAGAGCTCCATCACCGCACCCGGCTCATCGCCTGCGGAACCGGTGTAGATGACGCCTGCATTGGTAGCCAGCTTATACAGTATGTGGCCTATGCAGACGTCGGTTTCTACGTTAAGCATGACGATGTGCTTGTTGTTGTTGATGGCGTCGATCGCCACCTTTGCGCCGACCTCGGGTACGCCGGTCGCATCAACAGCACAATGAATGGCTGTGCATTTGGTGGCGAGCTCGTTGTTTGTTGTGGCTACAAATTTACCTTCCGCAAGCAGACGGTTTCCTTCTTCAATGGTATCCGCAACCGCATAATCTTTGTTCTCGATGAGGCCTGCATGATTGTAGGCATCTTTTGCGTTGTCCAGAAAGATATCCACCACAACGGCGGGACGCATACCCTTCATGGACATCATCTGTCCGACCATGCCGCGGCCCATCTGACCCGCGCCAACAATGCCGGCATAAATAGGTGTTCCGGCCTTTTCCAATTCCTGCAGCTTGTAGTTCATTCCAACCATACAGTCTACTCCTCACTCTTGTTCAAAAGATTACGGCGGTTTCCCGTCATTGAAAATGTATTTCGAAGCGGTCGCCGACTTTGATATCCGGCAATCCGCTGCCCGAAAGAACGATCTGCCCGGGTAGCTCAGCCTCCTGCGCGCCATCAAAACAGAACGTACAATGCCCCATTTTGCCCAGCGTATAATTGGCCTCCTCACCTACGGCGGTTACAGTGAACGTCTGATCTCCAAACAGTACCTGATCGCCCTGCCGCACATCCTGTTCAAGCTGCGCTGCGGTATGCAGGATCGACAGATCCGCCAGTTCCGCAGGCGCATTCTGGTTGAATACGATGATTAGTCCCTGTTCGGCCATTTCGGACGCGAGCTCGCCTATGCCTGTTACCGTCGTCTTATATGCCATATCGTTTTACCCCTTATGATTAATACAGACCGAAGCTGAACAGATAGGCGATGACAACGGCGATGGGACCGGTGATCATGCGGGAGAACAGAACGGCAGGCACGCCTGCGTTGATGGTTTCGGGTTCTGCTTCGCCCAACGACAGACCAACGGGGATGAAGTCGCAGCCAACCTGCGCGTCAATTGCAAACAACGCGGGCAGTGCAAAAGAGGGATTGATCGCGCCGCGGCCGATCTGTTCGCCAACCAGCACACCAACGACCTGTGCGATAACGGCGCCCGGCCCGATGATGGGCGAGATGACGGGGATGGCGCAGATAAACGATATCACGAGCATGCCGACGAGGGTCCCAGCAAGCGGCGAGATGGTGTTGGCAATGACGCCGCCCAAACCGGAGCCTTGAATAATACCGATGATCATAGCGATAAACGCCATGAACGGGAGTATGTGACGGATGACCATATCGATGGTATCACGGCCTGCCTGGAAGAACTTGCCAACTACGCGGCCAACTGCGCGGCCGATGCGGACGAGCATATTGGACTTTTCTTCAGGAGCGGCCTCCTGCTTGGCGCTGGAGCTTGCTTTGGTTTCTTTCACGGGTGCCTCTCCTTCTCCTGCATACGTGATATCTTCTTTCGCGACGCCGGATACATAGATATCCTCGGTGATGAACTTTGCGAGCGGGCCGCTCGGACCGATTGCCATCAGGTTAATGGTGGGGATGCGTTTCTTGGGATAAACGCCGCAGCGGGCTGTACCTCCGCAGTCGATCACAACGACGGCAATCTGATCTTCGGGAACGCCTGAAGAAAAGCCGTCTACGGCCTCCGCACCTGTCATTTCCGCGATATAGCGGGTAATTTCATCGATACCGCCGCCGGTGATGGAGACGATTTTATTTTTTTCCGCAGTGGGCTGTATAATGAGCGGACCGCCCCAGCCGCCTTTTCCTTTTTGAATCTTAACTGCTTTCAACATATTAGTTGCCCCTCCTCTTCATGAACATCACGGTCAGACGCTCGGTGACAATGCCCCTGATGAGGATCACGATGACGCCGACGATGAAGTAGCGGATTGCCAGAGGCCCGAGGCTATAGCCGAGCGTGGTAATGCCGGCCGCGATGCCGCCGTATACGAAATATTCGCCGGGGTTTGCGTGCGGGAAGAGACCCGTAATAGGATGGCAGAAAGAAACAGCGGCATCATAGAAGGCAGGCTTGTATTTTTCATCCACAAACCGGCCGAATGTATATGCCATGGGGTTGCAGAGTATGAACATGGACAGTACAGGCAGTACCGTATAGCGGAGCAGGAAGAATTTGCTGCAGCCGCGTGCGAATTTGTTGACCTTCTCTTCGCCGATCATGCTGACCAATGCGTTGACGAACGTGATCAGAACGACTAACGTGGGAATAATACCGGTAACAAGCCCCATAAATGTCTGGCCGCCAAGGTTGAATAAATTGATAAATCCTTCAGCAAGTTTGGCTAAAAAATCCATATTAATGCCCCCTCATTCTTTGTGTTTCTATTAACCGGCCGAATGCGTTGAAAGCCTCCCTCATTATTATTGGCCGGCCAAATCCTGCACGATGCCTCACTTGGCATCGCTGCGAAAAATAATTCAAATTTGTTTCAGGAAATGCCCTGCGGCAAAGCGATATCGGAATGAGTTCCCTGCCCGGATTGTGCTGGTTCTTCATCTTCAAAAATTGCAGCCTGTTCGGCTTCTCTGCGGAAACGTAGGTCGATGGCCTCGACGGCTTGAATAAGCGCGCCTTTCTTTTTGCTGAGCATCGTTGCGTCGTAGGGATGACGTTTTCTGTAGCGCCGCATTTCTTTGGCGTCGAGTTCTATGCCGGCTTTTCTTATTTGATCCAGTGACATGCCGACATATTCGGGCATATCCTTAAATTTTGCAAATATGGTATAGCCCTTCATGCTTTTGCAGGAAACAACCTTATCTTCTTTTCTGTCGTAGGAGAGTATGAGTATTTCGCCGGGGCGCAATGCGTTCTTGCGCTGTCCTACGCCAATAACGCCGCTGCCGATCATACGTTTGACGGTTTTTTGGTAATGACGTACCTGCACGAATGACAGAAGCATCTGAATTGCCATGAGAGCAAATATCGCAAGAAATATCCATGAATTTGGTGTTTTCATATGACGCGCTCCCTTTGCACTTGATCAAAAGAGAAAGAGTTGTTTGCTTATGTGTGTATTCTATAATATTCAAATGTAAAAGTCAATATGTGCGTATTGAAATATTTGTTGTTAAATATTTAGCAAAAAGTGCGAAATTCGTAGAGTATTCAAGGAAACGGCTTGTATATTGCTTCAGTTTAATTTTACATATGTAATAATACATAATCTTACTATATTTATTATTATTTTCGCATTATTTCATATGTTAAAATAATAACAAAGCAGAGTGACGGTGTCTTGAAGTAAGGGGGGAGAAAGACGTAGTGCCTTTCTCCCGCTTACGCATGTAATAAATATATCCCGAATGAATCCTACTTGGATTTGTTTCGCTCATCCTGAGCTTCTGCTTCATCCCGTATCTCGCTTCGCATGCCATCAAGTGCCTGCCGTCTTCTTTCATTTTTATCTGTCAGTGTCTGTTTCATTTTGTTATCGGGGGTTTTTGAAATCATTTCTTCCGCGGCTTCAATGTTGTGGATGGTCATATCGATGTTCTTCTGTATTCTTTCTACATTGTCTTCCCGATTATCAGGATTTGGACGGCTGTTCGTATCCTTGTTTTCCATGGCTATGCTCCTTTATTGTTTATCAGTGGTAGTTTGCATCACGAAGCGTATTCTAATCCTCTCATTCAATTCCAGTCTAATAAGAATAAACGGGGGACGGAAAACTGACAGCGCGAAGAACATCAGTCAAGCGGTCAACTTCGTTATATGTGTTGTATAACGCCAATGAAACGCGGACTGTGCTCTCATGCCCAAACCTTCGCAGTATAGGCTGTGCGCAGTGGTGACCCGTGCGGACGGCTATGCCTTCCCGGTTGAGGGCGGCTCCGATCTGGTCGGGAGCAATATTCTTGCATACAAACGGGAGTACACTTGTTCTGTTCGGACCGTAACCTATGAAAGTCAACCCGTATATGGAGCGCAGCGCTTCCTCCGCGTATTGATAAAGCGCATGCTCATAGGCGGAAATGCGTTCTTTCCCAATGCGATCGACATACACAAGAGCAGCACCCAGACCGATTGCATCCGCAATGTTTCCTGTACCCGCTTCAAACCGATGCGGCGGTTTTTTGTAGGATGTCTTTTCGAATGTGACGTCCGAGATCATGCTGCCGCCGCCCTGATACGGCTGCATATCTTCGAGAATTTCGCCTTTAGCATACAGCACGCCGATGCCGGTAGGCCCAAATACCTTGTGCCCGGAAAAGACGTAGAAATCGCAGTCCAAACTCTGTACATCCACAGGTACATGCGCCACAGCCTGCGCCCCGTCGATCAATACCTTTGCGCTGACGCGGTGCGCCATCTGCACCATTTCCTGCGCGGGGGTAATCGTACCAAGCGCGTTGGAGACATGTGTGAACGCCACGATTTTGGTATTGGCGTTTAATAGGCTTCGATATGCGGATAAATCGATCTGCCCGCTTTCATCAACGGGGATAACCTTTATTTTCGCGCCGGTTCTGGCGCAGACCATCTGCCAGGGTACGATGTTGGCGTGATGTTCAAGCGTCGACACAAGAATTTCATCATCTTTGCATAACATGGGAAGGCCGTAAGCGTGTGCAACCAAATTAATGGCTTCCGTGGTACCGCGAACAAATACGATTTCCTCCGGGTTCGCGGCATGCAGAAAAGAGGCCGCAGTTTCTCGGGCTCCTTCATATGCGTCTGTCGACCGCGCAGCAAGTGTATGCGCGGCACGGTGCACGTTTGAATTCTCGTGTTCATAGTAGTATTTGACGCGGTCAATCACGCATTGCGGTTTTTGTGTGGTGGCGGCATTATCGAACCATATCAAGTCTTTGCCGTCAATTTTCTCAGACAGTATGGGGAAATCCCTGCGAATGGAATATACGTCCAGATCATGTTCCGCGGCATAAAAGTTCGGCATGTCCCACGCAGGGAAATTCGATCGACTTAGACCGGTGCAATCGGACTGTGCCAATGGAGATGGGGGAAAGTCTAAGCCGGGAGCGTTCTTGAAATACAGTTCCGGGAAATACTCCTGTTCGAGTGACTTTACAATATCATTCATCAGGCCAATGTCTTTATCAGGCCTTCCATGCATATCAAATAAATCTGCTTCATGAATGCTACTTGTAATCATAGTAATTTCCAATGTCGACGTTTTCGAGTACCGCAATGGCGTCTTCCGTGAGTATGGCTGCGGAGCAGTATATTGATAGCAGGTAGAGACCTATTCCCTGATTATCAATGCCCATGAACCGAACAGATAAGCCCATCGATTGCTCCCCTTGAAGACCGGCCTGATAAAGGCCGATAACGCCCTGCTTTTTTTCTCCGCTGCGTATGAGCAGTATATTGGTTTTTCCTTTTCTTTGAGCAGGCTTCTTTGAACCGTCCACCAGCAGTTTGTCGGTAGGGATAATGGGAATGCCGCGCCATGTAATAAAGGGAGAGCCATAGAGAGTGACGACTACGGGCGGTACTCCTCGGCGTGTACATTCGCGGCCGAAAGCGGCGATTGCCGCAGGATGCGCAAGGAAAAAGGACGGCTCCTTCCATACCTTTACGATCATTTCGTCCAGATCGTCCGGTGTCGGGAATCCGGTGCGGGATTGAATTCTTTGAGCGGGGCATGTGTTTTTTAATAAGCCATAGTCGTCGCTGTTGATAATGAGGCTTTCCTGCTTTTCTTTGATGCTCTCCATACCCAGACGAAGTTGTTCCTTGATCTGGTCGTAGGGCTTGCTGTAGATATCTGAGACACGTGTACCGATTTTCACTATGGAAGATACGGAGGTCAGCACATACTCCCGCGGATTTGGATCATAATCGATAAATCCTTCGGGGATATCTTCGCCGTTTTCCTGCGAGCAGAGTACCTCAAGCATGGCGTCGTCATCATTGGATACCCTGTTCAGGCGAAAAATACCCGTTTCAAGCTGCTTCCACTCCAGAAATCTGGACAGCCAGCGAGGTGTAATGGTAGCAAATTGCGGCGCAGTTTTTTCTACGTTTGCAAGCTGGTACGCGCTGGAGGCGGACAGAGCTTTCTCCATATGTTCGGACATTCAATTTCTCCTTATATCTTCATGCTACTTCTGGTTTCCCCATTTAAGGAATATCTATGCACTTTTTCTGTACTCTGGGCTGTAGAACAGGCTTTATGAAGGAATGATTGGGTAATAGAAAGCCCTGCCATAATTGCAATGGCAGGGCAAATTCAAAACCAGATGGAGTTTAGCAATTGAGCAATACTATTCCTCCAAATGACCGAACGCTGCGTCATGATATTCTTTGGAGTCGAGGTATTTCGACACATCCTCCGGGTATCCCGGGAGCCTGCGCATGGTGCCCTCTACGGTGAAGCTGCTGCTGCCGGTGGTCATGTAAAATACGACTTTGCGCTCTGTGCTTTGCTCCATGGTATCGGGCTCCACATGAATGACGTAACTGACATCGACCTCGTTGCCGCTACCCTCAGTCGTGCTGTAATCGACCTTTTCTCCCTGTGCACCCCGTGCCTTTGCTTCCAGATATACCGATTTGGCAACCGCGACAAAGCTGCCCTTTCCAACGGGTGTATCCCGCGTAAGCGGCAGAGGTGCTCCATCCTTGCCGGGTATGGAATAATTCACCCAGGCCTTATCGTCCGTGGTATTGAGCGAAATTGCAAGATTATCGCATACCGCTTCTCCGCCCGCATCGAAGCTGGCCTGCATGGGGACATCCTTGAGCATATCACTGATGAAGCCCGCCGCATCAATATTGGCGGACATCCAGAACATACCCTGATAGCTGCCTGCTACCGCGCGGTTGTCGTTGGCGTCGATTTTATGCAGATATATCTCGCATTGATAATCAACAAAATAATCCTTGGCTATCTCTTCGCGCCAGGTACCTTTGGCCTGTATGACAAATATGCTCGGGTCATAGGGCTTTACCTGACTGGTGGGTACTGGGGTAGGAGCCTGCGTAGGGGCGGGCGTTGGCTTGCCGCCGCTGTCCGGCGCTGAATTGGGTGCGAATGTGGGCGTGGGGGTTGCGGCGGATAAACCCGGCTTTGCGCTGCAGGCGCACAGCAGCATGATCAGCAGCAGGCATGCGGTTAAACGGGCATATTTCATATGCATCCTCCTACGAATATGATGATAAAGCTGTAAAAAAGCTTTCCTTCATAGTAATGATAAAACAGGAAGCCTGTCAATATTATTCCAATATGTGTTCTTGATTAATCTTATAGTTATGATACGGCATGTAAGGATGACATCATAATGGAAAATATGATAAAATACAACTCTACTGCATTTCTTAGGAGTAAGGCATGAAGGAAGAATATTCTGTAAGCGAGATCAGGCAGACGCTCACGGCGTTGGGGGGCATTTTTGATATTGCCAGGCTCGTGGACCCTGTCCGCTGCCTGGAATATGCTCTTGCTGAGGAGAATGAAACGCTGCAAACAAAAACATACTCCTGCTATTCGTTTTGGAATAAGCGGGAAAGGTGTATGAACTGTGTGTCTATGAGCGCCTTGCTCGAAAGAACCAGAAAGACGAAATTCGAGTTCATTGAAAATGACATCTACCATGTCACATCAAAGTATATTCGGCTCAATGATACACATCTGGTGCTGGAGATGGTGAGCAAAATCAATGATGAGGTGCTGCTTGGGGCTTACGGAAACAGCGAATTCATTGACCGTATTACGAAATTCAACGATATTTTGTATACGGACCCGCTGACGGGCGTATACAACCGGAAATACCTCAACAGCAGACCCCGTAGCATGGATTGTGTGGGCAATTCGGCGGAATGCTCTCTTGCGATGGCCGACATTGACAATTTCAAGAGCATCAACGATACATTCGGGCACATGGCCGGGGATGAAGTGCTCAAATCGTTCGCCTCGCTGCTGCGATCCCAAATCAGCGACCGTCGCGGTGATTGTGTAGTGCGGTATGGCGGCGATGAATTTCTGATGATTATCAGCCGCATACCGTATGATGTGTTTGAGTGCCGTATGAAACGAATTGTGGTTAAGGCAGAGGAGATGATATTCTCCCAATACCCCGGCTTGAAGGTATCCTTGAGCATTGGAGGGGTATCGCAGCGGGAAAATCCGGATGCCACTATTCCCGATTTAATCGGCGTCGCAGATAAACGGCTGTATAAAGCAAAACATTTGGGTGGGAACTGCGTGGTTTCTCGGGATTAGATGCTGCATGATTTGCCGTTTGCAATGAGCGGGCTTCCGATGCTGTTTCTTCGGGAGCCCGTATTGATAGGGGTTTTTCATAGCGCCGCAGGGTTCTCTCATGTATAATACATATCAGAAACACTTACCGGAGGAAAGACAAATGAGCTTTGCGGACGAGCTTTTTAAAAGCAACTGCAGGGATATCCTGCAGAACGGATTTTGGGATACGGAGCTGCCGGTGCGCCCGCGATGGGAAGACGGCACCCCGGCACATACCGTTAAGAAGTTCGGCATTGTCAACCGGTATGATCTGAGCCGGGAGTTCCCTATACTGACTTTGCGCAGGACATATCTCAAGAGCGCGGTTGACGAGCTGCTGTGGATCTGGCAGAAAAAGTCCAGCAATATCCACGATTTGAACAGCCGCATTTGGGATTCCTGGGCGGATGCACAGGGAAGCATCGGCAAAGCGTATGGCTATCAGCTCGGTGTACAGCATATATATAAGGAAGGCTTGTTCGATCAGGTGGATCGGGTGCTTTATGATCTGAAGCACAATCCGCAGAGCCGCCGCATCATCACAAACATGTATGTGCATGAAGATCTGCACGAAATGAGCCTGTATCCCTGCGCTTACAGCATGACGTTCAATGTCACCGGAAATACGCTCAACGCGATATTACACCAGCGCTCGCAGGACATGCTTACGGCGAATAACTGGAATGTCTGCCAGTACGCGGTGCTTGTACACATGTTTGCCGCATCATGCGGCCTTGCTGCCGGAGAACTTGTGCACGTAATTGCGGACGCGCATATTTACGACAGGCATGTGCCGATGGTAGAGGAACTGCTCACCCGCGAGCCTATGCCTGCCCCCAAGTTTGTCATGGACGGCACGACGGATTTTTATGCCTTTACAACCAAGAGCTTTTCGCTGGAGGGATATGCCTATCACCCCTTTGATGGCGAGATTCCCGTTGCGATATAGGTGATACCAATGAAAATGATAGCGGCGGTAGATAATAATTGGGGTTTGGGATGCTACGGCGAACTGCTGTTTTGTATTCCGGCGGATATGAAGCGGTTTCGTGCTATAACAACCGGCGGCGCCGTCATTATGGGGAGAAAGACATGGGAGTCTCTGCCCAACGGTCCGCTGCCCAATCGCGACAACATTGTATTGACTCGCGAACCGGGTATTTTACTGGAGGGAGCTTGGACATGCTGCTCGCTTGAATCTCTGTGGAAGCTGCTGCGTGAACCGCAGTTTACGGGAAAGCAGGTATTCGTCATCGGCGGCGCACAGATTTACGAACTGCTGCTGCCGTATTGCGAGGAAGCATTGATTACGCATGTGCGCACGTGCCGTCAGGCCGATTGCTTTTTTCCGAAAATTCTGCAGACCGGGGATTGGGTGCTCAATGATATGATGCCGTGGGAAGAATACAATGGGCTTGCGTATGCGTTTGCATCCTATATCAATCAAAACACGCTTGCAATGGGTTGACATTGTGCAACTTTTTTGTAATTCCTATAACCTGCCTTGACAACGACGCATAGACTGTTATAATACCAATAGAGTTAGTTATAGCTAACTCGGGAGGTGTGAATATGGCCAGAACATTGGGCGGATTAAAACCAGGCGAATCCGGATATGTCTACGCGGTAGGCAGTGAGGATTCGCGCGTGAAGCGCAGACTGGTGGATATGGGAATTACGCCGCTGACACGCATATTCGTTCGCAAGGTCGCTCCTTTAGGCGATCCGATAGAAGTGCATCTGCGCGGTTATGATCTATCTTTGAGACAGGCGGATGCATCGTGCATTGAGCTGTATGAGCCCGATGAAGCGGAAGCAGCACTTGCGCGTGAGCGGGAAGAAGACCGCAAACGTGATGAAAAGGCAAGCGAAATACTCGGACGCTTTGCTTCCTCCAATGACGGGTTTGCCCATGAAAGCGCCGCAAAGCTGACGGAATGGGTGGTAGCGTCACAGCAGGATAGTATACGGCTTCCCATCCCGGTATGCGAGGGGCGCTCCGGTTCGCTCTCAAACAAGTTGGATTGCGCAGGCTGCACGCGTTGCACAAAACAGGAACCCGGGCTCGATGCGAAGGATGCTCCGCAGGAACCGCCTTGTGCGAAGCGGGAACTCGACGATCAACCGGTCAAACTGGCGTTGGTAGGTAATCCCAACAGCGGAAAAACCACTTTGTTCAATGCCATGACAGGTTCGCGAGAGTATGTCGGGAACTGGCCGGGTGTCACCGTCGAAAAAAAGGAAGGCAAAATCCGCGCACACAACCACGATATGACGCTGGTCGATCTGCCCGGCATTTATTCGCTTTCACCGCATTCCATGGAAGAGGTGGTGGCGCGCAATTATATTATTCAGGAAAAGCCCGACGCCATTATCAACATCGTGGACGGCACGAATTTGGAGCGGAACCTGTATCTGAGCATGCAGCTGATGGAACTAGAACGCCCCATGATACTCGCGCTGAACATGATGGACGAGGTAGAGAAGAACGGCGACCGCATCGATGTTCGTTTGCTTGCATTGGAACTCGGCATTCCCGTCGTACCCATCAGTGCGCGTACCGGCGAAGGCATTCAGGAACTGCTGCGGCAGTGTGAACTTATGCTCGCGCTGGCGCACGAGCAAATGCACCGCGGTTTCTGCATAGAGCCGGACGACGTATATGACGAAGTGACGCATGCCGCGCACCACCGTATCGGCGAGATCATAGGCGACAGCGCCCAAAATGCAGGGCTGCCCATGCACTGGACGCAGATCAAACTGCTTGAAGGCGACGAGCTTGTAAAAAACGCGCTGCAGCTTACGGATACGCAGCTTAAGGAACTCGAACAGATCAGAGCAGCCTACGCGGGCGATGATCAGCGGTTTGACAGCGAAACGCGCATAGCAGAAAGCCGGTATCGGTTTATTTCGCGGGTGACCGCGGCGGCTCTTATGAGAAAACGCGCACAGGGCGAGCGCGGTCTTTCGGATCGCATCGATGCCGTATTGACCAACAAGTATTTGGCCATTCCCCTGTTTTTGCTCATCATGTTCGGCATATTCATGCTCACGTTCAGTTCCGTGGGCGCGTGGCTGTCCGACCAAATGGACCTGCTCATAGGCGGGGTGGTCTCGCCTTTGCTTGCAAGCACGCTCACGGGTATCGGCACGTCTCCCTGGCTTACCAGCCTTATTTGCGACGGCATATTGGGCGGTGTCGGCGGCGTGCTGACATTCCTGCCGCAGATTGCGCTGCTGTTCTTCTTCCTTTCTCTGCTGGAGGACAGCGGATATTTATCCCGTACGGCGTTTATCATGGATAAGCTGCTTAGGAGCTTCGGACTTTCCGGCAAATCCTTCATCCCCATGCTGATGGGCTTTGGATGTACCGTACCCGCAGCGATGGGCGCGCGCACAATGGAAAACGAGAAGGATAAGCGGATGACCATATTCCTGCTGCCCTTTATGAGCTGTTCCGCCAAGCTGCCGGTATATGGGCTGATCGCGGGCGCATTCTTTGCGAAAAGCAGGGGACTGGTGGTTTTCAGCCTGTATGCGCTGGGCATTTTGATGGGGATATTCACCGGCCTGCTGTTCAAACGGACGTTGTTCAAAGGAAAGGATGCGCCGTTTGTGCTGGAAATGCCCCCGTATCGCCGGCCTACGCTGCGCAATACGCTCGAGCATGTCAGTGAGCGCGTGCTGCACTTTCTGGAAAGAGCGGGCACGATCATACTCCTGATGAGTATCGTCATCTGGTTCCTGCAGAATTTTGACGCAGGGCTGCGCATGGTGGATAATTCGGCCAACAGCATACTGGGCGTGCTGGGAGGATGGATCGCGCCTGTGTTCAAGCCGTTGGGATTTGGTACCTGGCAGGCGGCTGTTGCGCTGCTTTCCGGTGTCGTTGCCAAGGAGGCCGTGGTCGCTTCGCTGAGCCTGTTCTATGGATTTGCCGCCGGCGCGGCGGATACCGCCATACGAGCGTCGCTCTCCACCACGTTTACAACGCTGTCCGCATTCAGTTTTCTTGTATTCGTACTGCTGTATGTTCCGTGTATCGCAGCTGTTACGACAATGCGGCGCGAGCTGAACAGCGCGAAGTGGACGGTGTTCATGGTTGCCTATCAGATTCTGATCGCTTATGCGGCGGCGTTTGTGATTTACCAGTTTGGTCTGCTGCTTGGGCTGTAATCCCTTTTTAGACAATTTAAGCGCGCGGCATGCGAGATTAAGCTGCCGCGCGCTTGCTTTCTATTTATTTGCTGTTATAATAACACCTTAGATGTTAAAACAGGGGAAGAGAGACTGAATGGAACAGCAGACGATACATGCGCCGAATAAAATGGGGGTAATGCCGGTTGGTAAGCTTTTGATCGGCATGTCCACGCCCGTCATGCTGTCCATGTTCATACAGGCGTGTTACAACATTGTTGATAGCATATTTGTGGCCCGCGTGAGCGAAAACGCGTTGACTGCGGTCTCGCTGGCGTTTCCTTTGCAGATGCTCATGATCTCCGTAGCGGTAGGCACCGGCGTAGGCATGAATTCGCTGATTTCACGCCGATTAGGGGAGCGCCGCTTTGAAGAAGCGAATTTGGGTGCGTCCAACGGCCTGTTTTTGCTGGCACTCAGCGCTCTCTTGTTTGCAATCGTCGGGCTTACCCTTACCCGGTCTTACTTCAAGCTGTTCACGGACGATCCGGAAATACTTTCTCTGGGCACCACCTATCTTTCCATCTGCCTGATATACGGCTTTGGTGTGTTTATGCAGATCGGCTGTGAACGGATACTACAGTCTACCGGCAATACGCTTTACCCCATGCTCATGCAGCTTTCCGGCGCTGTGACAAATATCATACTCGACCCAATATTGATATTCGGATATTTCGGCTTTCCGGCAATGGGTGTGGCGGGCGCGGCCATCGCTACGGTTGCCGGACAGATGCTGGGCATGCTGTTCAGCTTCGCTGTGATATTCTTAAAAAAGCATGACGTGAAGTTGAGCTTCAAAGCGTTCCGTCCACGGTTGAGTATTATCCGTGATATCTACGTGGTGGGCGTACCTTCAATAGTCATGCAGACCATCGGTACGGCGATGGTGTTTGGCCTCAATAAAATACTGATATTCTTTACACCCACGGCGGTATCCGTATTGGGAATTTACTTTAAGATGAATTCTTTTCTGTATATGCCCATATTTGCACTTAACGGCGCATCGCTGAGTATACTTGCGTACAACTACGGCGCACGGCAGAAAAAACGAGTGGTGGATACCTTGAAAGCCGCCATAACGTACGGGTTATGCATTATGGGTGTTGGTGTATTGCTGTTCCAGCTGTTCTCAAGAGAAATGCTGCTTCTATTCGACGCTTCACCGGATATGCTGCGCATAGGCGAACCTGCGCTGCGCATCATCAGCTTCAGTTTCCCGGGCGCGGCCATAGGCATTGCATGTTCGACGCTGTTTCAGGCGATGGGCAGGGGTACGCTTAGCATGCTCATGAGTCTGACGCGGCAGCTCTTGGCTATATTGCCCATCGCTTATGTATTCGCGCAGGTGTTTGGACTTTCGGCTGTCTGGTATGCATTCCCCGCGGCGGAGATCATATCCGCGGCGCTTTGCGCGGTACTGCTGACGTCCGTATACCGCACCAGAATACGTTCGCTTGACGATCCTCTGATGGATGCGGCATGACGAGCAGCAGGTACTCACCGGCATTAATAAATATTGCAAAGGCCGCAGCAGATGCTGCGGCCTTGTTTTGTGAACTGAATTTTTAGTTTTGCTTTTCGTCGATTTCCTTTTGCAATTTCTGCATAAAAGCATCGAGCTGCATGATACCAAGATCGCCGTCGCGGCGCGAACGCACGGCTACGACGCCCTGCTCCACCTCTTTGTCGCCGATGACGAGCATGTACGGTACTTTCTGCATCTGCGCCTCGCGGATTTTGAAGCCGATCTTCTCGTTGCGCAGGTCGCATTCTGCGCGCATGCCAGCAGCGCGCAAAATATCGCGCACCTCACCGGCACGGGTATTTGTGCGGTCGGTAATGGTCAGAACCTTGACATGCAGCGGTGCAACCCATGCGGGGAACGCACCGGCGCAGTGCTCAGTCAGTATGGCGATGAACCGCTCAATGGAGCCGAACACCACCGTATGGATCATAACCGGGCGGTGCTTTTCGTTATCCGCGCCCACGTAGGTCAGGTCAAAGCGCTCGGGCATCTGGAAGTCGAGCTGTATGGTGCCGCACTGCCAGGTACGGCCGATAGCGTCTTCCAAATGGAAGTCGATCTTGGGGCCGTAGAACGCGCCGTCGCCCTCATTGATCTTATAGGGAAGTCCGCATGCTTCGAGCGCGATTTTCAGCGCTTCGGTGGCCTGTTCCCACTGCTCGTCGCTGCCCATGCTGTCTTCGGGGCGGGTGGAAAGCTCCACGCTGTATTTAAAGCCGAACGTATCGTAGAAATATTGGAATTTTTCAATCACGCCAAGCAGCTCCGGCTTGATCTGCTCGGGTGTCATGAATATATGCGCGTCGTCCTGCGTAAAGCAGCGCACGCGCATGAGTCCGTGCAGCGCGCCGGAAAGCTCGTGACGGTGTACCAGACCCAACTCCGCCAAACGCTCCGGCAGGTCGCGGTAGGAGTAAATCTTCCGCTTGTAGGAGAGGATGGCGCCGGGGCAGTTCATGGGCTTTACCGCATAATCCTCTTCGTCGATCTTGGTAAAGTACATGTTGTTCTTGTAGTGATCCCAGTGGCCGGAACGAATCCAGATCTCACGGTTCAATATAATGGGCGTACGCAGCTCCTTGTAGCCGCGCTTCTGATGCTGCTCGCGCCAGAAGCTTTCGAGCTGGTTGCGCAGCACCATGCCGTTGGGGTAGAAGAACGGGAAGCCCGGGCCTTCGTCGTGGATGTCGAACAAATCCAGCTCGCGGCCAAGCTTGCGATGATCGCGCTTCTTGGCTTCTTCTATGCGGAACAGGTATTCGTCGAGATCCGCCTTCTTTTCGAAAGCCGTACCGTAAATACGCTGCAGCATCTTGTTTTTTTCGCTGCCGCGCCAATACGCGCCTGCGAGGCTCATGAGCTTCATGTTCTTGACTTTTCCGGTGCTCGGCATATGCGGACCGGCGCACAGATCCACGAAATCGCCCTGCTTGTAAAAACTGATGACGGCGTCCTCAGGCAGATCCTCAATGAGTTCCACCTTATACGGTTCGCCCAGTTCCTTCATATATTTGATTGCTTCCTCGCGGGGCAGTTCAAAGCGTTCCAAAGCATAATCCTCTTTGGAAATCCGCTCCATTTCCTCTTCGATTTTGGCAAGATCATCCGCGGAGAAGGGTTCCGGCTTGTCGAAATCGTAATAGAAACCGGTATCGATGGCCGGACCTATTGCCAGCACCGTTTCAGGGAACAGGTGCTTGACGGCCTGCGCTAGGATGTGCGATGCGGTGTGCCGGTATCCCCAGCGGCCGCCTTCTTCCTTCCAATCCAGAAACTTGATGCTGTGGTCGCCGTGAATGGGCCGGAACGCATCGGCGATTTTGCCGTCCAGTTCACAGATGAGGGTGGCTTTTGCAAGGCGCGGGCTGATGTCGTTGGCAATCTGAAGCGCCGTCATGCCGTCGGCGTATTCGCGCACGCTGCCGTCGGGAAAAGTGAGTTTCATAACATTCCTCCATATCTGTATTGCAGTATAATGCGGAAATAAAAAAATCCCCTGCTACAGCAAGGGACGGGTATACTTTCCCGCGGTTCCACCCTAATTGATTAAACCACTCTTTGGCCGATATCGGGGCCAGCCGTCATGATCCTTCGGTGGTGTTCCCGTCCTGTGGGTTGGGAGGCGCTTGCAGCCGCGGCGCTTCCTCTCTGAACAACCTGCGAAATGGGCGGTACTCGTCCGAATTCACTTCATGTACCGGTTATTATATACCCGAACTGCACGCAAGTCAACCAGATATGGGCAGTATTTGGGCATCAGGTCGGCGCGCCTGGGGTTTGACAAAGCATGGCTTTGCTGATAGAATGGTCGGCATAAAGAACCGTCATAGTATCTTGTCTATGAAAGGCTTTGATTTTTCACGACTACTTGAAAAGGTGGAGCGAATGATGAGAGAGCCTTTTATTTTTTTGCGTCCGAGTATTACCAAAGAACATGCGCGCGTGCTGATCGATTGGCTGCGGGATGAAGAGGTGACGCAATACCTCAATGAACATCCGGATATCGCAGACAATGTCGAGTATGCCGTAAACAATTGCGAACTGCCCGAGCTGACGCATCTGTTCAGCCGGGGCGGTCGGTTTTATATAATCTGCACAGGTGATCAGATGCCGGTTGGGTTTGTGCGGCTTACCACGGGCAAAGAAGAAACCGAAATGGTCATCATGATCGGAGATCGTGAAAAGTGGGGCAGAAAGCTTGGCTACAGCGCTATTCGGGAATGCATGCGCATTGCATTTTTCGAGCTGAGGTCAAAAAAACTCGTCGCGAACATTCATCGAAATAACGAGCGCTCTATTCGGGCGTTCTTAAGCGCACGGTTTCGTTTGGAGTCTGAAACGCTCCTAAGCAAACGTTTCGTCATTACGTTGGAAGAATATCTGAGGCTTTCGCACGAAGGTCTGTTCACGCCGGATATCATCTGCGTAACGCAAACGGATTGCCTGCGGCTTAGATCCTTGATCTCTGTTTATGACGAGGAATGGAAGGATAAAACGGTTGACGAGCTGCGAGAGGAAATCGGCCGGGCTAAAATCGTCAGCGCAGAACACATTGAGAGCGATGTTGTCACCATGCGATCGAGAGTTAAACTTCTGCTGGACGGTGAAAAACATGAGGTATCGCTGGTATATCCGGACGAGGCCGATATGACGCTCAAGAAGTTATCCGTACTGTCTCCCGTGGGCACAGCCATACTGGGTTACAGCGAGGGGCATAAGATCAATTGGCGTGTACCTAAAGGCGAAGCGAATATCCGAATAGAGAAGATTCTTTATCAGCCCGAATCGGCAGGGGATTATCATTTGTAGGTAGGCTAGAATATCGAAAAAGTGGCGTTTGCCACTTTTTCGCAGATATCTAATGTACAAATCGCACACGCCCGGCAAATACCCGTGCGAGCATTTCTGTAAGAGGCGTACTGTTCGCATTGGAAAGATTGTATACCGTCAGCCGTTCAGGCGCAAGCTCAACAAGCACGCTGACCAGCCGGTCAGGATCGCAGGCGTCGTAGTCGATGCGCGCATCACTTTCGTCCGTGAGCGTACAGGAGCCATCCGGGTGCAAAAGCAATGAAATTTCCCGTACGCGCGTGGGTTTTACCTGTACAAATGCACGCAGTACGCCCATGAGTTCGAGATATTCCTTTTCAAGCAGCAGCTCCTCCGTAGCGCTTTGTACGCAAAGGCGCCACGCGTTTATGGTATCCGTCATGCGAAAACGCATATAACCGGAGAGGTTGAGCGCTTCTTCCTCATCCAGATAAGCTTTGAGCGCTCGCCGCACTGTGCCCGGACGCTCTACGCGCCTCGCACATCGTATGGCTTCGGCAAGAACTGCCTGTTTTTCAACCAGCGTCAGCGGAACCCTGTCGGTGATTTTTGCTAGTTCAAACTGACATAAATCTCTGCAGAACAACAGAGCCAGCGCGACGCACAACGCGTCTAAACCGCCCGGCTCCGCAAGTTCAACCACAATTCCCTGTTCGCTCTGCGTGAGCGTGAAGGAATGCGCGGTTTGCGTCAAACGTCTTTCCAATAGCCGCGGGATGTCTCCTTCGTATTCTCCGATTTCAATTCGGCGTTTTGCCACACGTTCACTCTCCTTGGGGCGGCCATACCCTGCCAACGGTGTTGGCATATCCTATACTATGTGAAAATAGCGGAAAAAGATTCCCTGTCAGACGGCGTTCACCGAGTTTTCTTGAACAGGAAATACTTGCGGTCGTAAATGAGCGCCGGTTGTTAGTATGGCCTGAACAGTGGTTTAGACGGCGTGGTAAATACTTGTTCATGCGCCAGAGAAACGCAAATGCAGATATTGCTGCTCATTGAATAAAGAAATCCCATGCATAATTTCAAAATAAGTTTTATAATTCCAATGGGAGGAGACTATATATGCGTTCTGTTATAGAAATGTCCTGGCCGCAGATTCAATTGCTAAATCGCAGCCGCACAGTGATTATTATGCCGATTGCATCCGTGGAGCAGCACGGAAAGCATTTGCCGGTAGGGACGGATTATCTGCTGCTGCAGAAGATCGTGCAATCCCTTCGGGACTTTGAGATGGAAGGGTATGAAGGCGTACTTCTTCCGTCACTCCAATTCGGACTCAATATAGAGCATATTGCGTTTTCCGGCACCATTTCTCTTGGGGAGCAATGCATTGCAGAAATACTCTGCAAGCAGGCGGATGCATTTGTACGCGACGGGTTCAAGAACTTCATATTGCTCAATTCGCACGGCGGAAACGCGGGATTAATCGATACGTTTATCCGTTCATACCGTACAGCCACGGGCTGCCGCATGGCCACGATTGATTATTTCAGAGGTAAGCCGTTTGCGGGCAAGGAAAGCCTGTTTGACAATCCGGTTGGATTAGATGTGCACGCTGGAGAATTCGAAACATCGCTCATGATGCATCTGTACCCTGACTTGGTGAATATGCGGGTAAGCAAAGAAGACCTTGCGGAATGCAATGTACCGGCAAGGCAGCTTCCGTTTGGCTGGCTGACGCATGAACTAAGCAAATCCGGCGTCATCGGCGATGCGACCTACGCGAGCGAGGAAAAAGGGAAAGCATACTACGAAGTGATACTGCAGTATGTATTCAACGCCATACGGGAGTTCTGCGGTACAATGGATGCAGTCTGAATGGATTAGCAACGGCGCCTTCCATATGGAAGGCGCCGTATGTCATGTATACTGGCTTTAATAACGACTATGCCTTTTCGGGCGGTTCGATTTCTCCTTCGTTGGAAATCTCAATGTGCTTGATGCGGATATCCGCCTTGGGGCGATCCCGCATATCCGTTTGCGCGGAGGCGATCTCATCTACCACATCCATGCCAGAAGTTACACTGCCAAACGCCGCGTACTGCCCATCCAAGTGCGGGGCGTCTTCATGCATGATGAAGAATTGCGAACCCGCTGAATTGGGGTTTCCTGCGCGCGCCATGGAAATGACACCGCGCTTGTGCCGGAGTGAGTTTTTGCAGCCATTTGCGGCGAATTCGCCCTTGATGCAATAGCCCGGTCCGCCCATGCCTGTCCCATCGGGACATCCGCCCTGTATCATGAAGCCGGGTATGACGCGGTGGAATATCAGGCCGTCATAATATCCCTGCCTCGCAAGATGCAGAAAGTTCTTCACAGTATTGGGTGCAGCCTCGCGATCGAGTTCGATTTCAATTTTCCCGCCGTTTTCCATTTCGATTGTAACCATTTATAGGACCTCCTGAAAGATATTAAAGGGGCTCCATTCGCCCGCTGCTTCAAAGAGAACACGCCCGTCCTGCACATCTGCTCCAAGCACTTCAAAACTGTTGCCGTTTTCATACAGGCTCATGCAAACCTGTTCGCCCGGCCGCGCTTCGGCGCTGTAGCCTATGGACAGCGAGCTGATACGATAATCCCGGTGCCGCGCCAGTGGAAAAAGATCCATGATCCAGCCTACATAACTGGCGTTGTTCATATGTCCGTTTACGTCGATATCGCTGTAAAGCGGTGCACGCAAGAATTCCTTCGGTTGTCCCTGCCGATTAAGACGCAGTTTACCCGGTTCGGGCAGAGGCGGCACGACAGGGGCGGGAGGCGGGAAATCAAGATTGGCCTTGTCCGGCAGCAGTATGCGGCGCGATACGATATCCACCAGTATCCAGGAAGTGGACATCGCGGCGACCGCCGTGCCGTCTTTATCGCAAAATTCCACATACCGCGGAAATGTCGTTCTACCCGCAGGGCCATACCAGGTATTAGCACGAATAACTTCATGCAGATGCGGGTATCGGTAAATGCGCAGCTGTGCGCGTGCAATCATCCAGACAACATTGTTGCGGACTAGTTCATCCCGCGAAAAACCCAGCAGATGCGAATGTGCGCCGGCAACCTCCTGCATAAAGCGAAACACCGCGTCAGGCCGCCATAATCCCATGAAATCCGTCTCATGAGTGAGTATAACCTGATCCTGCGTGAATGTATGCATCAGGCTTCTCCCTTGCTCAAAACAACGGCAAGAAAGAAACCGGCCGCACCGACAATGATGCTGAGCACCCAGGTCAGAGCAGACGCACCGCTTGTCTGCTGATACAGCACGGTAAAGGGCGATGCGAGAACCAAGCCGATAATTCCATAATAAGTAGCGTAGGGAAACCGACTCATGAGCAGGCGCACAACCCGCGCCATAAAAAATATTCCCCCAAGCACGCCGAGAGAAAAGGGTACGAGAATGATAAGCCGCTGCAGCATCCCGGGAAAATTCAGGCTGAGCAGCGCAAGCGTAAAGCCGTTGACATACTCCAGTATGGGTTGGAAGTATCCGAAGAGTATCAGCACCATAGAACCGCTGAAACCCGGTATGATCATTGTGGCAGACGCACAGAAGCCCAGTCCCAATACAAGCAGCATATGCGGCACATCCGAGGTAAGCGAAAATACAGCTCCGACGCTTCTGCTCGATATTGTCAGCAATACGATCAGCACGGCCGTACACAGCATTATCAGGGCATGCGATACATGAAACCGCTGCCCTTTTACGCGCCCAAGCAGCATGGGCAGCGCACCAAGTATCATGCCCGCAAATGCGCATGCCGTCTGCAGCGGGTAGGATTTAAAAAGCAGATCAATTACATAGGAAAAGGCGATAACGCCCAATACCATGCCCAGCAGATAGGGCAGCAAGGTTCGGATATGCCGTTTGGCGCCCTTGCTATCGGTTACAAGATTTATTAATTGATCATATATGCCCATGGACATTGCCATGGAGCCGCCGCTCACGCCGGGGATCACTACGGCGATGCCGATGAGTGCGCCCTTGAGCAGTTTGATCAAAAAACGCATAGGGTACTTACTCCTCTGTTGTAGATCAATACCCATCATAACGCGGCTCGTGCCGGATGTATACCCTTGTAAGGCAAATTTACAAATTTGTTTGTAATGACCGGTTATACTGCATTGCCCTGTGCGCGTGAGCGCTCCAAACGCTTTTTCCAGCGCCCGCTTTTTAGGAAGTGCGCATATGTGAAATTGGAATACAGCGGGGAGGTCAGCCATGCGATGGCGATCCCAGTAAATCCAAGACCGAGCACTTTACTTAGCAGCAGCGCAAGCGGGATGCGCACAAGATAATGCGATTGCAGTACGTTAGTCAGAGAGAACATGGCGTTGCCCGAACCCTTTACAAACCCGACCGTGGGGTGTACCAGCGCGTGCAGAATGTACATGTATCCGGTAATGCGCAGATAATGTGCGGTCAAGCTTACGATGTCAGGGTCGGTATTGAACAGCCGCGCGAGATTGGGAGCAAACAGCAATATCAAAATTGTTATGGGAACATTGATTGCCACGGTCATGCGGCGTGCGGCGCGAATGCTGTTGAGCGCCCGATCTTCCTGCCCTGCGCCGAGATTCTGCGAGGTGAATGCCGCGACCGCATCACTCAGAGCGGTGCAGGGCAATATTGCGAAACTGTCCAGTTTGACCCCTATGCCGTACGCGGCGCTCACGGCAAGTCCGTAAGTATTGACGATGCCGCTGAGCGTCAAATGCGATATGGTTACAAGCGCCTGCTGCAGCGCGGATGGCAGACCGATGCGTATGAGCTCGTTGAGGTGCTGCTTGCTCCACCGCCATGCGCTGGGCGCAAACGATATAATGTGTTTCCTGCGATGGAAATAGGCAATACCCAGCAGCAGGGATAGTGCCTGTGAAACGACTGTCGCAAGTGCGGAACCCTGCACGCCCATTCTTAAATCGCGAACAAACACAACATTGAGCAGGGCATTTGCGCATGTGGCGACAACCACAAACAGAAGCGATGAACGGGAATCCCCGAAGCCCCGCTGGAACGCGCAGATAAGATTATAGCCTAACGTAAACGGCATACCCAGCATAACGATGCGCAGGTATGCGACTGCCATGGCGTAAGCTTCCTCCGGTGTGGATATGATTTTAAGAATGACGGGGGCCAATACGAAGCCGGCGAGCATCATGCAAAGCGCGCAAAGTGCGTAGAGTGAAATGGCAGTTCCGGCGGATTTTTTGACGGCTTGCGTATCCCCCTGTCCCATATGGGAGCCTATCGCCACACTGACGCCCACGCTCATGCCGGCGATTGTCATGAACAGTACGTTCATGACGGGGCCGCTGACGCCAACGGCAACAAGACCCGCAGTACCCAAGAATTGCCCCGCGAAGTACATATCCACCGCATTATAGAGTGCCTGAAACAGATTGGAGAGCAAAAGAGGCATTGAAAAACGCAAAATATGATTTTGAACGCTTCCCTGTGTCAAATCATTTTGCAGTGACATGCGATCCTCCAAAAACAGCCCATTCTGAGCCTGTTTTTAATTGTACGCCCGCCGCATCGGGGTGTCAATGCGCCAAGATTGCAGTGTCATTCCCGTGATTGGACAAGATTAGTACAAGATTCTTCAAAATCGCAACGAAATTGGTCAGTTGCCTGTTCATAATTTTCGGGTATAACATAAGCATCAAGTTCGAAAGCTTAAAGGAGGCTGGAATGATGGATCAACAGTATTGGTATGAGGAGCAGAAGCAGCAGCATTTCAGCGGCGGAGATAAACAGGGACGTGTTAAGTCCGTCTCTATTGCCACGCTGATCATCTGCATGCTCATTACGGCTCTTGTAGGTGGAGCAGTCGGCGGATATATGATCAATAATAATCCGCAGGCGCAGGTACAGGCTGCATCTCCCGTGCCTACGCAGGAACCTGCTGCCGCAGCCGCGGCTGCGCAGTCGGGAAAACCTTCCGCAGGAATAGTGACTCAGGCCGCGGCAGACGGCAGCTACACCAAGGCGCAGATTGTACAGATGGCGGCGCCCTCTATTGTAGGCATTGACGTGCAAGGGACTGAAACGGATTTGTTTGGACGCAACGCAACCATGCAGGGCAGCGGCAGCGGCATCATCATTTCCGCGGATGGATATATCCTCACCAACAACCATGTTGTGGGGGGAACGCAGAATATCAAGGTATATCTGCAGGATGATACCGAATATGACGCCAAAATCATCGGCACCGACTCGAAAACAGATTTGGCTGTCATTAAAATTGAAGCTACCGGCCTTACCCCTGTCGTAATGGGTGACTCCGACGCGCTGGTGGTAGGCGAGGACGTCGTCGCCATAGGCAATCCGCTTGGCGAATTGCGCGGCACGGCAACCAGCGGTATGGTCAGCGCCCTGTCGCGTACCATTACCATTGGCGATCAGGAAATGACCCTGCTGCAGACGGACGCGGCAATTAACCCGGGCAACTCCGGCGGCGGTCTGTTTAACGTTAAGGGTGAACTGATCGGCATCATCAACGCCAAAGTAGCGGCGAACGCTACCGAAGGACTTGGGTTTGCAATCCCCGTCAACAGCGCCAAACAGGTAATATCCGACCTGAAGGATCATGGCTATGTCAGCGGACGCGCATACCTGGGCGTATACACGCAGAATGTTGCCACACAGTCCGATAGCATGGACGGCCGCGGCGACAGCGGCGGTATGAGTGATTTCTTCGGGCTTGGCCAGATGCAGAATGTGGAGACCCGTGTACAGGTGGCGCAGATCGTAGTGGGCGGCGCGGCCGAAAAGGCGGGTATAAAGACCGGCGACCTGATCCTGCAGGTGAACGACAAAGCAATTACTACGGGAAGTGAACTTGCGCAGGCAATCAGTGAATATAAAGCCGGAGATGTGGCAAATATAAAACTAGAGCGGGACGGAAAAGAACTCAACGTCTCCGTGACATTCGGGGAGTACATCCCCAAGTAAGGTCATAACGCCAGAACAGGCGATGACATACCCCCAACCATCCTTAGAAGGCAATGCCCGGCTCCCCCCGGGCATTGCTGTTTTTTGGGTAAAAGAACCACCGCCACTTCAATTCGTAAGCTGGGAAAATGCATCGGCTTAGCTCGCCGGAAGGTTATTTTGGCATAGAAAAAGCGGGTGCTGCCCGCTTTGATGCTGATCAATGATTATTCGGTTTTCAGCGCCCCAGCGTGGTTTCCTCAAACGGATACTTGACGGGCGCTTTTGCCGATTTCCGCTGAGGCATAACCGGCGTGGATAGGTGCCGCAGTTCATCGATGCGGCGGTCGAGTTCTGCATATTGCTGCCTGAGCTTAAACAGCTCGTCCGCCATGTTCAGCGCGCTCAGCATAACACAGGTGCTGGTGCTCAAGGCGGGATGTGCCTTTTGCAGTTCATCAACCTTTTCATCTACGTAAGCAGCTACGCTTTTGATATAGGTTTCGTCCTCCTGACCGCATAGGTGAACTGTCTGTCCGGCCACATGGACAGTTACACGCGTCTTCTGCATGTACCCTTTAACCCCCGGTTTTATGACTTTTTACCAGTATACCCCCAATTAGACTGTGTTGCAAGGGGAAAGCAGACATTATGGCTGGTCGATATAAGTAAATAAAATATTGTATTGCAAATATATGTGATATAATGTAATCTCCGGGTGAATCGTGATATAATACAAATCGCATACAGATTGTGAAACAGGGTGCTTTTCCTGTCCAATCTTTCATTATTTATTACCTATTTGCAATCATACAATAGAAAGGGGAATACTAGGGTTCATGGACGCATTAAAAGGACTTTTAAGCGGCGTATTTTCATTTCAATGGCAGTATCTGATTATGTATGCCATCGGCGGCGTATTGATTTATCTTGCCATTGCCAAGGATTATGAGCCAATGCTGCTGCTGCCCATTGGATTTGGAGCGATCGTCGTCAACCTGCCGCTTGCGGTTATCTGGGGTACGGCTGCTGAACCCGGCCTGCTGCAGGTGCTTCATAAGGCGGGCATACTCACAGAGCTGTTCCCGGCGCTCATATTCGTCGGAATCGGCGCGATGACGGATTTTCGGCCGCTGTTTGCCTCACCTAAAATGATGTTTTTCGGGGCGGCGGCGCAATTCGGTATTTTCTTCACCATTATGGCCGTCATAGGGTTGGATAAACTGTTTCCGGCGTTGAACTTCTCACTCAAAGACGCGGCGTCCATAGGCATCATCGGCGCGGCGGACGGTCCGACTTCCATCGTTGTCGCCTCGCAGTTCTCACCGAAGCTGCTCGGCCCCATATCCGTTGCGGCATATTCCTATATGTCGCTGGTGCCGATTATACAGCCTCCTGTCATCCGTGCGATTACGACGAAAAAGGAACGCTGCATCCGCATGCGTTACGGCGATGTGACTCTGCCCAAGTGGCTAATGGTGCTTTTCCCCATAGGCGTTACCGTCATTTCCGGCATACTGGCGCCTTCGAGCACGCCGCTGATCGGCCTTCTGATGTTCGGCAATCTTCTGCGCGAAGCGGGCGTGGTTGACAGGCTGTTTAAGGCAGCGCAGAACGAGCTTTCCAATATCGTGACATTGCTGCTGGGCATTACGATTGGCGCGACAATGTATTATGAAAGCTTCCTGAGCACGCAGACACTGGTTATTCTTGCTCTGGGCCTTGTGGCATTTGTGTTTGATACGATTGGCGGCGTGTTGTTCGCAAAGCTGCTCAATCTGTTTATGAAAGAAAAGGTCAACCCGATGATAGGCGCGGCGGGTATTTCGGCGTTCCCCATGGCTGCACGTATCGTGCAGCGTATGGCAAAGGAAGAGGATCCGTCTAACTTCATACTCATGCAGGCGGTCGGCGCAAATGTATCCGGCCAGCTGGGCTCCGTTATCGCGGGCAGTGTCATTCTGGCCATTGTGCCGGTGCTGATGACAATGATCGGAGGTTAACGACTATGAAAATCGATATCGTACAGGCCGGTTGGGCCGTGATGGGGTTGGGTCTGCTGGGCGTATTCGTTGCGCTGGTATTGATATTTATTTTTGCCAAAATACTGTTGGCCATCAACCGTAAATGGCCTGCTAAGAGCGAGGATTGATCTGCGGTTTGGGGAGGGTATGGTATGCTTGAAGCGCTGCGGGGACTGACCATCAGTCCAACGCTCGAAAATATCATACGATCTGAGGAAACCGTGTGGATAAATCCAAGTTTGGAATCGGCTGATCAAGCCGCAATACACGCGGCATTCTCTCAAGCGGATATCGATGACGCGGCGCAAAGGCTTTGTCGCCTTGCGCCGCTCGTAAAAGAACTGTTTGCGGATACGGCGGGGCAGAATGGGATCATCGAATCCCCTCTTGCGCCCGCTTTTCGTATGCAGGCGGCGCTGGGGCAGCATGTTTTTGGTAAGCTGTACATCAAGCGAGACGACAGTCTTCCCATCGCCGGGTCGGTGAAAGCGCGCGGCGGCGTGTATGAGGTGCTCAAGCACGCGGAAGAACTTGCGATTGCAAACGGACTTTATAATAAGAACGACTCTGCCCTCAAGCTGCTGAGCACGGATTGCAGAGAACTCTTTTCAAAACACCGCATACAGGTTGGCTCTACGGGCAATCTTGGGTTGAGCATCGGCATTACAGGCGCGGCGCTTGGGTTTGACGTGACGGTGCATATGTCTGCTGACGCCCGGCAATGGAAAAAAGATTTGCTCAGAAGCCACGGCGTAAGAGTGGCAGAGTACCTTTCTGACTATACGGAAGCCGTAAAAAGCGGGCGCAGGCAGTCAGAGCAGGATGCAAATAGCTATTTCGTGGATGATGAAAATTCCGCCGACTTGTTTCTGGGGTATGCGGTGGCGGCGCAGAGGCTCAAATCACAGGTTTTACAACAAGACATACGGGTGGATAATGAGCATCCGCTGTTTGTGTATATCCCGTGCGGTGTGGGCGGCGCACCTGCGGGCATTGCGTTTGGTCTCAAGCTGCTGTTTGGAGACAACGCGCATATTTTTCTTGCGGAACCCGTACAGGCGCCCTGTATGTTATTGGGACTTGCGACGGGGCTGCTCAGCGGCATCTGCGTGCAGGACGCGGGGCTGACCGGCGTAACGCTGGCGGATGGTCTTGCGGTAGGAAGGCCTTCCGGTCTTGCGGGCGGCGTACTGCGTACGATCGTATCCGGCATATTCACCGTGCAGGATGCGGCATTGCTGCGCTGGCTGCGCTTATGTTATTCCGTGGAAGATCTATTTATGGAACCGTCTGCCTGCGCGGGATTCTTTGGGCCGGACCGGCTGTTTGCCACTGAAGAGGGGGAGGCGTACGTGCAGCGACATGGACTTTCTCCTTATCTGAATAACAGCACGCATATCGTCTGGGCGACGGGCGGCGGCATGGTGCCGCAGGACATTCGCAGAGAATATCTGCGTATGTCAGATACTGAATAAGAATGAGAGCCGCTGATAAGCGGTTTTTGTATATTGAACATTGGACTTTGCAGACGACTGAAGTATGATTTGTATAAGAACGGGATGAGGGGTGCGGTATGCTGATCAAGGTTTTGGTGGAAAATACGGCTGTTTCGGATTCGTTTCAGACTGAGCATGGATTGAGCTTATATATTGAGGCAAACGGCCATAAACTGATCTTTGACATGGGCAGGGGAGAGCTCTTTTTGCAAAATGCGGTTAAGCTTGGCGTCGATATTGAGGATGTTGAGTTTGCGGCATTGTCGCATGGGCATCACGACCACGGAGGCGGGATGGAAGCGTTTTTGCGTGAGAACAGCAAAGCGTCCGTCTACCTGCACCAGAGGGCTATGGACAAACATTATTCCACGAAGCCGGATGGCAGCATAGCGGAAATAGGGCTTGATGAAAGGCTTGTTCACAGCGGCAGGCTGGTGTTCACATCCGATCGGTATGAGATTGCGCCGGGGTTTGGTCTGTTCTGCAATGTTACGAGCAGGGAGCATTTTTCTAAGGCGAACAAAACACTGCTGATGGAGCTAGATGGGGAACAGGTAGAGGATATATTTGAGCACGAGCAGAATCTCATCATCACCGAGGGGAATACTGTGGCACTGTTCGCCGGCTGCGCGCACAACGGTATCATCAACATATTAAAAAGGATGGAAGAGATCGGGTATCGCGCGCCGGATTATGTATTTGGCGGCTTCCATCTGTTCAATCCCACCCATAAAAAGAGCGAAGCACCGGAGCTCATACGCAGCGTTGGGGAATACCTGAGCAATACGCCGTCCATCTATTATACCGGTCACTGCACGGGGCAGGAAGCTTATGACCAATTGAAGGGCATGATGGGGGACAGAATGCGGTACATGGCGACGGGAAGCGTGATTGAAATCTGACCGCTACGAATGATATTGGGGCTGCCTCACATCACAGAGGCAGCCCTTTGTTGATATGGGAGTATCATTTCCTCAGCTCACCCGGATGCAAAAATGCAGCCTTTGCTTGCCCGAAAATTGATTTACAATATGCCCGTCGTGTGTCAGTGGTTCCTTTAACGCGCTTACAGTTCCAGTGAGAGCATGTCTTCACAGCGTTCCATCATGTACCTATAGGCATCCCGAATACCCTGATTATAAATTGCGGGCCCCAGCTCATCGACAATGAAATTCAGCAGCAGCGTGGCGGAAAGATTTCCGATATTCTCGCCGCGCTCCTTTTCATAAAAGTCCTGAATTTTTACACACAGTTCCTGCCGCTCTTCTTTCGAGAGCCTTATTCTGCTTTCGTTGTGCATATCTGCCTCCCGCTTTCTATTCCCCCGTTTTTCATTCCGTCAGCAATCCTGCATTGATCAAAGTTGCTTCTGCTATCCTGCAATTGCCGATATCCGTTTCTCTCAGACGAAAATATAGCCATGGAAACTTTTGTATCCATGGCTATCATGCATCATACTTGCCTGTTCGTCAAGTCGGATAACAATAGGCTACGCGGTATGTACTGCCGGAGAATGACGCAAGGGTGCTGTATCCGCACGGCGCGAGAGCACCAGCGTAAGCGATACCATGGCAAGCGCGAAGCCCAGCTGAATGAGTATGCAATACACAACAGGCATCACCGTGGAAGCATCCAGCAGCCGCAGAGCGCCGAGCGTGTCGTTGGCGCGCACATACCAGTAGGAGGGAAAGAACCGTGCTACGGCCAATACGTTCTCTCCCAGCAACGATTGCGGTACAAACCCGCCGGAAAGGAATGTCATGCCCAGCGACAGGGAATTGGCTACGGCAGCCTGCGCGCTGCGGCTTTTGATGAGCGTGCCGATCAGGTAGCTCATGGAAAGACCCACAAGGCAAAGCGTCAGCATGTTCAGCAATAAGAGAAGTCCGGTCGTACTCAAGAGCGTTTTGCCGAATACCGCAAAGGCGCACAGTGTCAGAAGTATCCATACCGCGAGCATGTAGAGCGAGTTTGCGAGCAGGCTTTGCAGGTGAACACTGCTGCCTGGCAGCGGCGCGCATTGCGTACGCTGCAGCCTCTCCGTTTGCCGAAACGCCAGAAGCGTAGAGGAGACACCCAACACCAAAAGGGAAAGTATTGCGTAGGATGCTGCGTTGAAAAACGGCGCGATGTCACTATGTTCCGCCATGGTACTGCCAAATGTCGCCATAGTGACATTTGCTTTATGTGCAATGTCTTGCAGCGTATTGGTTACTATTGCCTGCTGATCCTCGGTGCCGTACTTCGTATACAGCCGCGCGGTGTTCAGATAAGATTCTGTGAGCATATCCGCATAAATAGTGGCAGGCGCGTCGGGTACGCTGCGCTTTTCGATGACAGGGCTGCCGCCGCTTAGGAACTCCTGCGTGAAACCTGCAGGGATATAGAGTATGCAGTCCACCTTGCGGAAGAAAAGCGCGTCCCGCTGCGCTTCGTCGTCAGTTCCAATGCCGATAATCTCGGCATTGTTCGTAAGATATTCGGTAAGACCATTCGTGAGCGGCGCTTCCGCATCAAGATTGACGATGGCCAGCTTGGGTTTGCTTTCCATGAAGGACGCAATGTTGTTGGTGCCCTGCGTAAATTGCATGGTCATTGTCACAGAAAGAAACGCGACGATATAGATGGACAGTGTAGGCAGATTTTTGCGTATGATTTTCAGGCATGCGTTAAATACTTGCATAGGATTGCCTCCTCATCACCAGGCAGGTCGCTAGGCAAAGCGCGGCGCTCAAACCAAGCAGAATGTACATGTTCGTCGCGTATCGGCTCAGACTGTCGTAATAGTACAGGCTGTACAGCGCATCGGATATCAGGCTTGCAGGGTTTATGTAGGCGAGGGGTGTCAGATATGTCTGCACGACATATTTCATGCCCGGCCACATCATACCGGAAAGGAAGCTTGCAAATATCGTGCCGCCTATGGCTACGCCATATTTGAGTCCTTCCGATTTTATGCTTACGCTGATGGCGGTGCCCATGAATACGCCGCTGATCGCGCCAAGCGCACAGGTCAGTGCCACGTATCCCGCCCGGGGGCCAAAGTCTATACCCAGCGCATATCGAAGGTAACAGAATACAACGAGCGATACGACGATCTCAAACAACAGCACTGCGGCGATGTTGCAAAGGAATATGCGAATTTTTGCAATCGGCGCCGTGTTGACGCGCGCAGCCCGTGCGGACATATTTGCCTGTATCTTAATGACCTCGTCAACCGCCACGGTTGAACCCAACAAGCATGTCATAGCAAGCAGCGCGTAGAAGTAGACGACCGTTGTGCTCATGGGACGGTTGGGATCTTGCCGTTGTGCAAGATATTCCGTGCGATTGCCTATATCCGCTAGGATGGATTGTGCAGCGGATGGGCTTTGGGCTAAAAGCGTATGCGCGGTTGCGCTCGTCTGCAGGTACGTATCCAGAAAAGACTTCGCAATCGTCTGGTTAAAGCCGCTGGCGCTGACAACGAGGGATACGTCCTCTTCGCTGTTGTAAACATAGTAGCCGCTGATTTTGCCTTTCTGCAGAAGTTCGTCCGCTTTCTCTTTGGTTGTTTCGGTCAAAACAAACATATTGTTTCCGTTTGTTTCTGTGGCCGATACGGCGCGAAGCGCCGTGTAAAACGGCGTCGTCCTGATATCCTGCTCAGATGTCACTGCAATGGGCACGGGGGAGAACGCATCCGCTTTATCGAGGTTGCCGAATGCAAAATGGAACAATGTAGCCATCAGCAGCGGATAGAGGAAGGCCCAGAACACTACTTCCCGCGTGCGAAACAGCATTTTGATATTCGCCGTGAACAGATGCCTGAACATGTTTGCCTCCTAATCCCGCAGTTCGCGTCCCGTTAATTCCAGGAACACGTCGTTGAGCGTGGGCAGTTCCGAATAAATGCGGCCGAACTCAATTGAGTGGCTGTGCAGATATTCGAGTATTGCCGTCAGATTGTTTTTACCGCGCTCTGATTTAATAAGCAGCGTGTTTTCGGAGTATTCTACGCCGGTCACACCATGCAGCGCGCCAATTCCTTCCACGGCCGCGTGATTGAGGTGATAGCTTTCCACCGTGATTTTTTCGCCGGTGCTGATCATAGCCTTGAGTTCGCCGTTGGTGCCGCTTGCGATTACCCGGCCCTTATCCATGATGGCGATACGGCTGCAGATGCGCTCTACCTCTTCCATATAGTGCGAAGTGTAGAGTATGGTCGCACCTTCGCGGTTGAGGCGCAGAATACCTTCAAGAATATTGTTACGGCTTTGCGGGTCCACCGCTACGGTGGGTTCATCCAATATGATCAGCTTGGGTTTGTGTGCTATTCCGCACGCGATGTTCAGCCTGCGCAGCAAACCGCCGCTGAGCTTCTTGGGGAAGAACTTCTCGTGATCTTTTAAGCCCACAAATTCTATGGCTTCTTCTACGAGAGTTGCGCGCTGCTGTTTATCACGGATATACAGGCCGCAGAAATAATCGATGTTCTCACGCACCGTCAGTTCATCAAACACGGCGACGTTTTGCGGTACCACGCCGATGTTGCGCTTCGTTTCGTATGCAAGCGGTGACATGGGCTTTGAGAATACGCTGATATCTCCCTTATCGTAACGCAGCAGCGCAAGTATGCAGTTTATGGCGGTTGTTTTCCCCGAACCATTCGGACCAAGCAGACCGAATATTTCCCCTTCGGCGATGGACAGATTTAGGTGATCCAGCGCCACAAGCTGACCGTAGCGTTTGACCAGATTTTGCACATTCACAACCATTTTGGTTACCCCTCTCTTTCATGTTTGCAGTATACCGCCGATAGGAGCGCGCCGGTAGTGAAGCGTATCCAATTGCATCGTGACATCCGTCATTTTTGTGCGTGACTCAAAGAATGTGCGGCGGCTTTTTTTCAGTGAGCGCGTATGATATACTCCACAAAGAGGCGGATATGCCGCCACCGGGGGCGTATGTATGGCAAAGCTCGTCAACAAGCTTACATTGTTTTTTGGCTGTCTCATACTGTACAGCGCGGATGTACGTGCGGATTATCGCATCGCCGTGGTGATTGCCGCGGTTGCAATCAGCGCGCTGTGCAGTTACTATGAGAATTCCCGCCTGTGCGCCGCATTGGCTGCGCTATACGCAATTGCCTGCTGGTTTTACCCAAATCTCGTCTATTTTGTACCTTTGTTCTGTTATGATGTTGTGCCGGGGCAGTATGCTTTGGTAGCACTATTGTTCGTTCCGGGCTTGCTGCTTGTTCAAGCTCCGCTTGCAAGCAGCGCTCTGCTTCTTCTGTTTACTGCGGTTGGTGCGCTCATGAAAAACCGCACGAATCTTCTGGAACAGCTCGAACACGAGCATACCCGCCTGCGGGACGACGCGCGGGAATACGCATTTTCGGCTGAGCAAAAGAACAAGGATTTGCTTGAAAAGCAGGATTACGAAATCAATCTCGCCACACTCAATGAGCGCAACAGAATTGCGCGGGAAATACACGACCATGTCGGGCATACCATGTCCCGTGCGCTGCTGCAGGTCGGCGCGCTTTCGGCAACTGTGAAAGATGCAGATACACTTGCCGGATTGTCCGTGCTGCGCGATACGCTGTCCTCCGGCATGGACAGCATCCGAAACAGCGTTCACGACTTGCACGAAGACTCGATGGATCTTCATGCACAGCTGCAATCCTTGGTTGCGGGATTTACGTTCTGCCCCGTAAAGCTCGATTACGATGTACAAACTCCGCCGCCGCTTAAGGCGCGCTATGCGTTCGTCGCTATCGCAAAGGAGGGCCTGAGCAATATCATGCGGCATTCCACTGCTACTGCAGCAACGCTGACCGTGCGCGAGCAGCCGGGGTTATACCAGCTCATTTTTCAGGATAACGGGATGCCCAAGCGCCACCCGGGCGAGGGCGGCATGGGCCTTCAGAGCATAGCGACGCGCGCCGAAGGACTCAGCGGGCACATGCATATCGATACTTCCCGGGGATTCAGACTGTTTATTTCCATACCGAAGGGGGATGCGGGTGAGAATAGCAATCGTTGACGACGACAGGCTGGTATGCGCCGCGCTAAAGACAATCGTGGAAGCGGGCGGCGTAGAAGTAGCGGGTACCGGACATTCCGGGGAAGAAGCCGTGGAGCTTTATGCACATCTGCAGCCGGATATACTTCTCATGGATATCCGTATGGGCGGCATGACGGGTCTGGAGGCGGGCGAACGCATACTCGCCGCGCATCCTGAGGCAAAGCTGCTGTTTCTGACCACATTTGCGGACGATGAATATATTGTAAAGGCGTTGAAGATTGGCGCGAAAGGGTATCTTCTCAAGCAGAATTTCGACAGCATTGTGCCTGCGCTGACCTCCGTCCATCTGGGGCAGAGCATATTCGGGGATGCCATCGTCTCTCGTCTTCCAAGTCTGATCGGCAGCACAATGGGTGATGCCGTTGCGGACCTGACCGAGCGGGAACGAGAGGTGCTGACATTGATCGCGGAAGGTCTGAGCAATAAGGAGATTGCGGCGAGGCTGTTCCTGAGCGAAGGCACAGTGCGCAACAATATCAGCGTATTGCTCGAAAAGCTTGCGCTGCGCGACCGAACGCAGCTCGCGATTTATTACTATAGACATTTAAACTAAGCAAAAAACAGACGGCTCGCCGTCTGTTTTTAGTTGCACAGGGTTCATCGTTTATCTGAATTCACATGCCCGATATTTCCGGCCTTCGCTTAGAGAAGGAATTCGCGCGATGCCGTATCCTTCTGTTGCGATACCGGCTGTTCGTTTCATATCGGCAAGCCATTCCTTATCCAGAGAAGCGTAATCTTCATAGTTCTCCCAGAAGTAGTACTCCGCCACTTCGCCGGTGCCCTTTTCGCCGACCCATATCTCGCCGCCCAGAAAACCCTTCTGGTTGGCAAGCCCGACTAGCCAGTGCTCCTTTGCTACACGGATAAAACCCTGCACGCATTCCGGCTTCATACGGAATGTCAGTTCTTCAATAAACTGCGGTTTTTCAAACGTATATTGCTGCATCCTTATTATGCCTTTCTACATCTGATAACAGGATTCACGGATGGTTTGTCCGTACTAAGGGGACAGAACCGCCTGAGGCTTTCAACTGTCATTTTGCAGCGGCATGTACGGTGCAAAATGACTCCTTAGAACGCGAGATGATGGGACAGTTTCGCGTAAGCAGGAAACCGAGCGTCAACTCGCGTGGTGGAACTCAGCAAAGTGCCGTACGGCACTTTGCTGAACTGTTAATACCAGGGAAACTTTTGCAGCGACGCGACCAGCTCCTGCAGGAACCGAGCGGCAGGTGCGCCATCGATGAGGCGATGGTCGTGCGTGAGGCTCAGGCTCATGATGGGCTCAATATGGATGCCGCCGTCGCGCACAACGGGCGTATCCGTGATCGCGCCAACGCCAAGTATGGCGGTCTCCGGCGCGTTGAGCACGGGCGTGAAGTGCGTGATGCCGAACATGCCGAGGTTGGTGATGGTAATAGCGCCGTTGCCGAAATCGTTGTCGGTCAGCTTGCCATCCCGCGCACGGTTTGCAAGATCATAGAGTTCCAGGCAGATGGAACGCAGATCCTTAAGGTTGGCTTGGCGCAGTACCGGCACCACAAGGCCGTCCGGAACATCTACCGCGATGCCGATGTCTATGCTGCCCTTGGTGACGGCGTGCTTGTCATCCGCATACTGCGTGCGCAGCTTGGGGTGATTTTCCAGCGCCATTGCGACAGCTTTGACCAGCATGGCCGTATAGCTGAGCTTGACGCCGGCCGCAGTGTACTTACCCTTGAGCGATTGATACAGCGCCGCGAGATTTTTTACGTTGGCGTCGGTCATCAGCGTTGCCTGCGCAGACTCTGCGAGGCTTCTCTGCATGGCTTTTGCGATTGCCGTACGCATGTTGCTCAGTTTAGATACTGAATCAACTCCAAGTATCTGGGCAGTAACAGGCGCTGCGGGCGCAACAGGCTGAGCGGCGGGAGCGACAGGAACCTGCACAACGGGGGCTGCCTGTACGGCAGGCGCGGCAGAAACGGCAGGTGCTGTCGTTATGGGCTTCCCAAAACGCTTCAGGTCGTCGATGGTAATAGCGCCGCCTATACCGGTGCCCTTGATATGGGCATATGCAAGCCCTTTATCCTGCGCGATTTTCTTTGCGCGCGGTGTGATCAGTACATCCGCCTGTTCAGCAGCGGGCGCTTGGGCCTGCGGTGCGCTCTGTACGGCTTCCGCCTTGGCGGGGGAAGCGGCGGGCGCGTCCGAAACAGCGTTGACTGCTTCGCCGGGTGCGGCGATGATGGCGATGAGCGCGCCGACGGATACGGTATCTTCCTGCGGCACAACTATCTTGGCGAGTACGCCGTCTTCGGGGGCGGTAACGGTGTTTGTCAGCTTTTCAGAGCTGATCTCCGCGAGATCCTGCCCTTTTTTGACCGCGTCGCCCTCTTTGACGAGCCAGGTGTCGATGGTGCCCTGCTCCATCGAAAGGCCCAGCTTGGGCATATTTACGTTTGTTGCCATGAACAAGCCTCCTTAAAAGCCGTAGCCGATCAACTCCCGGCAGGCGGCTTCGATCTTCTCAGCGGTGGGCAGTACGTAATCTTCCATGACCGGCGCAAACGCGATGGGTACATCCATGCTCGTTACGCGTTTGATGGGAGCACGCAGGTATTCGAACATATCGTCCGCTATCATTGCGGAAAGCTCCGAAGCCCAGCCGCCCGTCTTGGGGCCTTCCTGTGCGATGACGAGCCTGCCCGTCTTGGCAACGGATTCCATGACTGTCTGTTTATCATACGGGGCGATGGTGCGCAGATTGATCACTTCGGCAGATATGCCGTCCTTCTCAAGAGCGGCCGCCGCTTTATGCGCGAGCCCGAGCGTCATCTGCAGAGCGAGTATGGTGACATCCTTGCCCTCGCGTTCTACGTTCGCCTTGTACAGAGGTACTTCGTACAGCTCTTCGGGTACCTCGCCGCGCGTATTGTAGAGCATTTTGTGCTCAAGGAATATGACGGGGTTGTCATTGCGGATCGCGGCGACCAGCATGCCCTTCGCCTCGTACGGCGTAGCGGGGCAAACGACGACAAGACCCGGCGTGTTTAAAAACCAGCTTTCGACGCAAGCCGAATGATGGTATGCGCAGCGGATGCCCGCGCCCTGCGGAGAGCGCACGGTGATGGGGCACTTCGCTTTGCCTTGGAACATGAAGTTTAGCTTCGCTGCGTTGTTGACAAGCTGGTCGAAGCAAACGCCGAAGAAATCTGCAAACATGATTTCTGCCACGGGCCGAAGTCCGCACAGCGCAGCGCCGTTGGAAAGACCAACGATAGCGGATTCAGAAAGCGCCGTATCAAATATACGATCCGGCCATTTGTGATAAATACCCTGCGTAAGGCCAAAGTCGCCGCCCATTTTGGCTACGTCTTCGCCCAGTATGAATACCGAGGGGTCGCTTTCCATCATCTGGTGCATCGCCTCGTTGATTGCCTTGGAATACGATAATATCCTGCCCATTAGCACACCTCCCTGTCAGCATACACGTGCAAAAGAGCATCTTCCGCGCGAGGCGAGGGGCTCTCCAGCGAGAACCGCAGCATTTCCTGCACGTCTTCCTCAACCGTCTTTTCAATCGCGGCAAGCGCATCTTCCACAATGCCTTCACGATCCAAAAGAATATTGCGAACGCGCTTGACGGGGTCCTTGGCTTTCCATTCAGCGACTTCTTCTTCCGGACGGTATGCCGCGGGGTCGCCTGCGAAGTGGCCCTGCCAGCGGTACGACATGAACTCTATGAGTGTGGGGCCTTCGCCGCGGCGCGCGCGCGCGGCAGCCTGCTCGGTGGCTTCCACAACAGCTTCGACGTCGTTTCCGTCGATGCGGTAGCTCGGCACTTCATATCCTTCGCCCCAGGTCTTAAGTTCCTTCTGCGGATGCGCCTCATGATAAGGGGTGGAAATGGCGTACTGGTTATTGATCAGGCAGTAGATGATAGGGAGCTTCCACGTAGCCGACATATTCATGCTTTCGTGGCAGGTGCCCTCGCCCAGCGTGCCGTCGCCCATGAATACGGCGGTCACATCGTCCGTTTTATTGTATACGGAAGCGAACGCAGTTCCCAAAGCCGTCACAACCGTGGAGCCCTGAATGCCGTTAAAGCCCATGTTGCGGCAGGTAATATCGTTGATGTGCATGGAGCCGCCGCGGCCGCCGTTGATGCCGGTTTCCTTTGCGAATATTTCTGCCATGACCAGTTTGGGGTCGGTGCCGCACAGCGCGATGGCGCCGTGGCCGCGGTGGTCGGGGAATTTGTAATCCGTTCTGCGCAGCGCATCCACAACGCCTGCCTGGCATGCTTCCTGCCCGATGGACAGGTGGACGAAACCGGGGATCGTACCGTTGGCTGCGTAGGTTTGGATGACTTCCTCAAACCTGCGGATCATATACATGTCTTTGTAAAGCTTTAAAAGCCTTTCCTTTGACAAGGCCATTCTCAAAGCACCTCCTGTTTTAATTTAAAAAGCTGCGCTTGAGCGCATCATAATTGATTTCGCCCGCGCTGAACGCTTTGCCTGAATTGATGTTGTGTATCTGTATCTTGCCGATGGAATGCACGTCGTGATCGACATAGAAGAAATCCTTGCCGGAGCGTACGAACACATCCTCAAACAGCTCGCCGTAGCAGGGAGAGCTGGTCAGGCCCGCAAGCTGGTGTATGGTTTTCGCGATTTTAGCGTCGTCTGAATCCACCCAGAATTCCACTTCGCTGCCGTAGATCAACGCATCGTTGATGCGGCCCATTGTCTTGAGCTCATCTTTGACGTACGGTGCGACAGGCGCGCGGCCGCGTGCACGAACGATCTGGCCGGCATGGAAGTTCTTTTCGAACATTTTGTGGCAGACCTGCTCGATAACGCGTGCGGATACCTGTACGGATGCCACGATGCAAGTGCTGGGGCTGGTGAGCATATACAGATCTTCCGGCTTCACATGGCAGCATTCCGCGGCGTAACGGGCTGTTTCTTCGCTGGGATATTTGATATCCTGCAGGCAAAGCACGGCCTCATGGTAGCTGTCGCGGTACGGTGTCATTTCAAAATACCAATCCGAAGGATGAACGGCAAGCGCACGCGCCGGGCCGGAACCTATGGTGGCGTATTCGCCGTCGCCCAGTTTCCAACCGGCGATTTGCGAACCCATGCAGGCGACGAGCGGCTGATCCACAAATACTTCAATAGCTGTGAAACTGTATTTCTCGTCGAGCTTGAAGTCACCGTACTGCACAAGGCCAAGATCTCCGATGTTGGCGCGGGTAAACAGCAGACCGGCTTCATAGCTGCCGGGGCAGTTCAGGCCCATGTCTATGAGCGTTGCGCCGCAGTCCATTTTGATGACCTTGCAGCCGAGATCTTCCGCATCGTCGATGATCTGTCGAACGACCTTCATTGCGCGTTTGTTTAAGCTAATCATGTCTTCACTTGCCTCTCTTATATATGATGTCTAAGACTTTTTGCCGAACACGTCGATGGCAGCACCCATGATGGGCGCCGCGTCGTCGGATGCGAGGAACATTACAACGCGGGATACTTCATCCACCTGCATCATGTCCTGCAGGGGAATGGTAATCGCCTTGTCGGAACCAAGGCGTTCGCGTGAATGGTCCGTATTGGTCATGCCAAGGTATATCGCGTTTACGTTGATGCCGTGATGTTTCACTTCTTCGCTGAGCGTATGCGTAAAGCTTACGATACCGCCCTTGCTGGCCGCATAAGCGCCGAAGCCGGGGAAGAAGTGCTTGGCAGCCGAAGAACTGATATTGATAATCTTGCCGTATTTGCGGGCAATCATGTCGGGCAGCACCGCTTTTGTGCAATAAAATGTGCCGGAAAGATTGGTACGTATCTGCAAATCCCACAGTTCCACCGGCGTATCGACGACAGGGATGGATTGGTGCACGGCGGCGTTGTTGATGAGGATATCAACCGGCCCGTGCGTGCTTTGGATTTCGCCGAATACGCGTGCAACATCCGCGGAATCGCCGACATCGCACCCGAAAGCAAACGCCTTTCCGCCGGATGAGGCAATGCTCTTTGCAACCGCATCCACCTTATCCTTTGTACGCCCCAGCAGCATGACGCTTGCGCCTTCGCTGCTGAAATCTTCCGCAAAGCGTGCGCCGAGCCCCTGTCCCGCGCCCGTAACAACGACGATTTTGTTTTGGAACCTCAAAGAACTTCCTCCTTTTGTGGCATGCGTCGATGCATGCGTGCAAGTTGACTGTATCGTAGTATGTAGTACAAAGAATGGTTACTCATATTATTGAATATTCTGTCCTTGTTGTCAAGTCTGCAGGCAGGAAAAAGCACCTTTGCTTTATCTTTTTTTAAATATCCAAGGGCATTTGCAGAACATTCGCAGGAAAGAATGTTTTTGCTCGATTACAGTTTTTATAAATAAAGCCACAGACGAAATTGTCTGTGGCTGGGGAGAGGGATATACGGCCTTGGCCGTTACAGGTAGCGCAAGCGCTGCCTTGTAAAAATAAAGCCTGTTTTATGCATGGCGAGGGATACGATTTCCGAATGCGGATGATCAACGGCAGAAAACGCCTTGTACGATCCCATCGATACCGTGCCGCCAACAAATACCATGGAGTAATTGATAAACATTTCATCCATGGCATGATTGTCAATGAGATGCCACATATAGGAGGGCGCTTCTACGCACAGCTTTTTCACGCCAAGCTGGCGCAGTATATACAGCAGCGCCGCTGAATCCGGCGATTTGCCGCAGCCGGTCATGAATATAGGCAGTGCGTCCGGCTGCGCTGCGAGCGCGCCGCGGATGGCATTCATATCAACATCCTGTTTGGCAGTGTAGGGCCCAAGGCACACGATAGGCCGCTTCATATTCGCCTTGAGATAGGCGCCGCCTTCCGGGCTGGTACCGATCATAACAGGGATATCTCCGGCGAACAGCCTGTGATTGAGCGGGATATCCGTCCCGTCGAAAGATACGACACAGTTGATGGGATATTCCGATGATTTGCCCATTTCTTTTGTTCGCGCCGCAGCAAGCTCTTCACAGAACACATGGGAAGTGCCTTCCGGCTCCGCCTGCAGCGTTCTTGCGCCAAGCAGACAAGCGTCCGAATACGCACGCAGCATGTTCAGCACCCAGAAATCCGCCTTGCCGCCTTCGCGGTCGAGCATATTGTTGCCCGCGATGAGGGGACCGCGCGGATCATCCGGAAAAGCGATTTTTCCATCCGATGAAAGCACGATGGATGCAAATGTGTACGGCCGGTCCTCACCCGGTTCGGGCAGATAAAGATCGCCGTAAACGTCATGCACTTTTTTGGGCACGATGTCATTTGATGCGGATTTCACGGCATCAAGCTTGTCTTCCTGCCGCATCAGTATGTTCAAGCGAATATCTTCCGTGGGGAAATGAAACTTAGGCAATGGCTGTATCATAAATTGCTCCTTTTATTTTGCAGTGATCAAAGGTCGGCGAAGAAACAAAAACAAGAAAAATAAGCGCCGCAGGAAATGCGGCGCTTAATCGAGTTAGCGTTGATCCCTGATGTAATGCGTGCCCTGTGCGCGCGGAACGAAGGATTTGCGCTGGAATACCACCAGCACAAATATGGTAATGATGTAGGGCATCATGAGGAACATATGGTATGGGAGTTCGACGCCCATCGATTGCAGGTTGAGCTGCAGTGCGTCGGCAGCGCCGAACAGCAGGCAAGCGATGAGGGTACCCACAGGATTGTAGCGGCCGAATATAACAGCGGCGAACGCGATGAAGCCGCGCCCGGCAACCATGTTATCCTGGAAATATCCAAGGCCGCCAATGGTAAGGGAAGCGCCGCCCAGAGCAGCCAGTGCGCCGCTGATGATACACGCGATATACCGGTGCAAGTAAACATTGACGCCTACTGTGGCTGCGGCTTTGGGATATTCGCCAATAGCTCTAAGCTTTAGCCCCCATTTGGTCTTTTGCAGTATCACGTAGGTGACCGGAACGAGCAGAAGCGCCAAATAGAAGAATACGCTCTGACCAAAGAACAGCGTAGGCATATTCTCTGTATGCGGTATGGTCGTCGTAATACCGAACAGATATTTGTTGAAAGTCGAGGTAACGCCCAAACCGAACATATTGATGCCCAGCGCTGTAACAATCTGATTGCAGCCAAGCGTAACAACAAACACGGCATAAACTGCGCCCACGATCATACCAACAATTAAGGTAATCAGAAAACCCATATAGGGGTTGTTGTTGCAGTAATAAGCGCCAAGGAATGCAACAAACGCTCCAATCAGCATCATGCCTTCCTGCGCGATATTGAGCACGCCGGTGCGTTCGCAGTATACGTCTCCCAACGCAGAAAGCAGTATGGGAGTAGTCATGCGAATAATGGCGGTCAAAAACGCAGCCGAAAAAATAGAACCTAAAATCGAGCCGCTCATTTTTTTGCCCCCCTCTTCGCTTTGGATAAATACAGAGCTTTAATCTGCGTGATGGCAATTATGCTTAATATGGCGATGGCGTTTACCATGGATACGATGGATACCGGAATTCCGCTGGTGATCTGCATGGCATTACCGCCATTTTTAAGCGCACCGAACAGAAAAGCTGTTGCAAGTACGCCCAAAGGATTCAGACCGCCCAGCATTGCCACTGGCACGGCATCGTACCCGTAATTGATCATGAAGTTTGCATACAGACGATGCTGTGATCCCAATATCGTCAGGCTTCCTGCAAAGCCGGCCAGTATACCTGAAACGACCATGGAGACAATCATTGTGCGCGTAACAGTAATGCCGCCGTATTTCGAAGCCTTAACATTCAAGCCGACGCTTCTGAGCTGATATCCCCAGGAAGTATGGAACAGCACAAAATATAGTATTACTGCTGCTATGAATACAAGGAAGAAGCCTGTGTGCAGATGCGTTCCCGGCAATTTGGAAAACCATGCTTCCTTTGATAGCATAACGGATTTGGGATCCGGCTGGTTGGGCGCTTTGAGGAAACTGTTGACTGCCGTGCCCAGCAGGTAAATCGCGACATAATTCATCAGCATGCAGATGAGCACTTCGTTCATACCCCGTTTGGCCTTCAAGTACGCGGGGATGAACGCATAGGCGCCTGCTGCGATCAGGCCGCCAATGAGAGACAGAGGCAATAGAATATACTTCGGGGCGTCGGGAAGGCTCACTGCGATCCATGTGGTGAACAACGCTGCGATGTAAATCTGTCCTTCAACGCCGATATTGAACATACCGGTGCGATATGCGAGCGTAATCGCCATGCCGCCAAACGCGTAAGGAATGAACTCCAAAAGGGTAAAGCCAAGTTCCGATTTACCGCCCAGCGCGCCTTTGAACATTGCCGTATAGGCGGTAATGGGGTTTACGCCCTGCCAAAGCAGTACAAAGGATGTCAGGAACAGTCCGATGAATATGCCGATAATCGGCATGAATATGGAGGAAAGCTTGTTCCATTCAAATATTGAAAGGAACTTCTGAATACTATTTTTCTCAGGCATGTTCCGCTTCCTCCTTTGCTGTCTGCTCCTCACGATAGGAGCCGGCCATCATGAGGCCTATGGTTTCAAGGTCCAGTTTGCTTGCGTCATAAGGTCCATACTGTCGGCCTGCAAACAGAACCAGTATCTTATCGCTCATTTTGAAGATTTCTTCGAGTTCCGTGGAGATGTAAATGATCGCGGTTCCGCGGTCACGCTGATTGAGAAGTTCTTCCTGAACAAACTCCGTAGCGGCGATATCCAACCCGCGGGTAGGCTGCACGGCTACGAATACTTCGGGATCTTTCTCAATTTCGCGGCCCAGTATCAGCTTCTGCTGGTTACCGCCGGAGAGCAGACGGGAAGGCGTTGTAATACCCGGCGTACGCACATCATACTTCTTGACGATCATTTCGGCATGTTTGTTTACTTCATCATACCGCAGGCGGACCTTTTTGCAGAAGGGAGGCTTGTTGAATAAGCCCATCACGCTGTTTTCTGCAATGTTGAAATCCATAATCAGGCCTACAGCCTGCCTGTCCTCGGGTATATGGGAAAGCCTGTGAGAATATAGCTCCTCAGGCGATTTGTTTGTGACATCGGCGCCGTTGATTTTCACTTTTCCCTGCGAGATATTGCGCAAACCGCAAAGCGTTTCGGCAAGCTCGCTCTGGCCGTTGCCGGATACGCCCGCTATGCCCAGAATTTCACCCTTGTTGAGTGAAAAACTGATGCCGTGCAGCGCTTCGAGCGACCGGTCGTTCAGGCAATGAAGGTCTTCTACTTCCAATACAGTTTTCCCGGAGCAGCAGGCGCGTTTGGTATAAGTCAGTTCCATCTGACGTCCTACCATGGCGGATGCAAGGCCTTTGATATCCGCTTCCGCGATATCCATGCTCCCCACAACACTGCCGTTTCTAAGCACCGTGACTCGGTCGGAAATTTCCATAACCTCGTCCAATTTGTGCGTAATGATAATCACGCTCTTGTTATCGGCTTTTAATTTGCGAAGAATTTCAAAGAATTCGCGTGTTTCCTGAGGTGTAAGCACTGCGGTTGGTTCATCCAATATCAATAGGTCGGCATTCCGGTAAAGCGCTTTGATGATTTCCACACGCTGCTGCACGCCCACCGGAAGCTGCCAAATTTCCGAATTCAGGTCAACGTCAAGGCCATATTGATTGATCAACTTAGTCAGATCAGCCTCGATTTTCTTTTTATCGATGAATGGGCCGGGGGTAACGTTCATCCCCAATATGATGCTTTCAAGCACCGTAAAATTGTGTACAAGCATAAAATGCTGGTGCACCATTCCGATGCCAAGGTCGATCGCATCCCGGCTGTTGCGGATTTTAACCTCCTGGCCTTTCCAGAAGATTTCGCCTGCTTCGGGCGTATATAACCCGAAAATACAATTCATAAGAGTCGTTTTGCCTGCGCCGTTTTCCCCAAGCAGCGCATGAATTTCGCTGTATCTTATATCAAGATCGACGCACTCGTTGGCCCTTACGCCGGGGAAATATTTGCATATGCCGCGCACGCTGAGCAAATTATCCATGTTTGTCCCTCGAGCTTTCAAATTTACGGTTTACGTATTATGTAGTACAAAGATCGGTGTAATCCATTATTATACTTTCAGCAGGTTTTGTCAAGAGCAGGCAGCTGTGCGCTGCAGTTGGGTTTTCTGCTTTCTGCCAGAAGGCAGCCATATATGACCAAAGTTGATAGTCTCTTTCAGAAACAGCAATCCTTAAAATACGGCGGCCGGCATATGCCGGCCGCCGCTTCCGGTCAATCCCATTGTACAACGGCGGAAATCCCGCCCGCAGGGCGTAAAGCCGTCCGGGCGTCACAAATCAAACCGTCGTGTGTGACAAACTATGAGAGGATCTTAACGATCTCGTACTTGCCGTCGAGGATCTCCTGCTGTACTTTCGCGACTTCGGCCTTCATTTCGTCGGTGACGGAAGGACCGAACTTGCCCAAGTACATAACGCCGTCCTTGATGCCAAACGCGAAGATCTGGCCCTGGAACTTGCCGTCGATTACGAGCTGGATCGCTGCGAGCATGGCCTTGGTGGCGTCATGCACGTTGGAACCGAGGATGAGGGTGGGGTCCTTATCATAGCCGTCCATGGTGACGGTGTAGAACTTGGCCTTGTATTCCTGGCAAGCCTGAACCATGCCATCCCAGGGAGCGCTCAGGTCGCTGATGATGAGCTGTGCGCCGTTGGCGAGCAGGGCGGTTGCGGCTTCCTTGGCCTTGGCGATGTCGTTCCAGTCGCCGGTGTAGCTGTAGGTGAACTTCACATTGGGGTTATACTTCTGCGCAGTAACCTCGATGTTCTTCATTTCCTGCATGCCGGTGGGGTTTTCCATAGCCATAACGACGCCGACATTGGTGATGTCTTTGCTCATGCCAACGAGTACGCCAGCGAGAGCGCCGGTTTCACCGTAAGCGTACTGAACGGAACCCAGGTTTTTGCCGTTCTGCACTGCGCCGCCATAGTTAATGAAGTACTGATCGGGATATTCTTCGGCAACTTCAGCCAGGGCATCACCAAATTCGAAGCCGTGACCAATGATGACCTTGTAGCCCTGATCGGCATACTGACGTGCAACGCGTACCTGATCGTTCTGGGTTACGCTTTCGGTGTAGGCAACATCAGCGCCGAACTTATCCTTGGCCGCCATCAGAGCGTTGTAAGCCATAGCGGACCAGCCGCCGTCGTTGGCAGCGCTGGGGAGCAGCAAAGCGATTTTAAGCTGTTCAGCGGGGGCTGCGGGGGCTTCCGTCGCTGCGGGGGCTTCCGTCGCTGCGGGAGCTTCCGTTGCTGCGGGGGCGGGGGTTGCGGCCGGAGCGGGCGCAGAGCAAGCTACCATGCCCAGAGCCATCGCCAGAACCAACACGATACCGATGATTTTCTTCATGTACCTTTCCTCCTTAAAAATTTGAGTCTGTTTGCAGCCGTTGGCACACCTCTTGCTGCAAAATGCGCTGTACCGCGCCGCTTTTGTTCGGCGGGAACCTTGCCTATATCTGCCGGCTGTGCCGGACAAAAGCCTGAAGTAAACAAACAGCATCCTGTTGCAACCCTGCAGTATATGAGCTTGTGATAAAAATGGAAAGTATGGACGTCGTATGCTGCTGTTTGTTTGGCAAAACAGATAATACTGGTATTGTTCGTTTTGCAAAGGTTATGTAGCGCTAATCTGCTTGCATATCTAACATGTCTCTCTAAACAATTAGACGGGACACCCTCTTATAACTATAAATGAGGGAATATCCGACCGCCTCTGAATACATGCATTATAACAACCATGAAACCGCTTGTCAAGCGTAGTAGTACTATAACGAATATGGCGAATTCTTATGTGCCATTTTGCAACAAGCTGTTTCCTTTGCAGAGATTCTTAGGAATATTTCTTTTTTTTCAGCTTTATTGCAATCATATTCCCTATCAAATATAATGTTATATTGTAAGATCAAAAAGTATTACATTGTTGCATCATACAATTCCAAGAAAACGGTTACATTCGAGCTTTTTTCCATAGGAAGGGGCGTATTGACTTGAATATAAAAGAAGTGGCAAAACGCGCGGGCGTTTCTGTTGCAACCGTATCACGGACGCTTAATCGCCCGGAATTGGTGCTGGAAGCCACGCGCAAGAAAATACTTGAAACAATAGAGGAAATGGATTATGTACCGAATCCTTCGGCCATGAGTCTCTCCACCGGACGCACCGGTACGGTGGCCTGTATTGTACCTACCCTACGGAATGAATTTTTTAATCAGCTGGTGGAAGGCTGCCAGCGCATTCTGGCGTATTCCGGGTACAGACTGCTGATTTATTCCACGGCGAACAGCGGTGCGTTCCTTGAAAAGCTGGATCAGCGCAGCGTCGACGGCGTCATATTGTCCGGCTCGAATTATACAAGAGAGAATCGTGCAAATCTTGATATTCTGCAGGTACCTTGCGTTCTGATTGAGAATGTGGAACAGTTTGCAGATTTCAATGAGCTTCCGCCTACGGTTTATATTGAAGATTATATAGGCGTACAATTTGCCCTGAAATACCTATATGCCGAGGGGAATCGCTGCTTTGGCATACTTGCCGGTGATCAGGATTATATCGTTACACAGCGCCGTCTGCGGGCAGTCCGCGAGTTCTTCAGCTGGGCGCCGGATTGCCAGTTTTATGTGGAGCATGCGGGGTATTCAGATCTTGGACAGGGGCAGGCCGCCGGCTACATTTTCTTAGAAAAGAAGCCGCGTCCTACGGCCATATTTGCATTCAACGATATGCTGGCGGCAGGCGTACTCAGAAGCCTGCTTTCTACTGGAATAAAAGTGCCGGAGGAAATGGAACTGATCGGCTTCGATGATATTCCGCTTGCCAGTTATTTCACGCCTTCCCTATCTACCATGTCCGCACCCAATAGGCGTTTGGGAGAAAAAGCCGCGGAATTGCTGCTTGCGCGGATCAATGGAAAAACGATTGCGCAAAATGTATTGTATCCGTTGGATATTAAGCTCAGAGAAACTACAAAGAATACGGTGGAACCGGATAAAGTCCCTGATGTATAAAAAAATGCTGGATTTTTTGTTATGAACACGCTACAATGATAATATCGAATGTAACCGATTACATTTACACAGCGTTTAAATTGGCAGTTTAGCCGATTTCATATCATAAGGAGGCCAAAAAACGATGGGCAAACAAAAAAGACTGGCACGAATTTTCAGAGAAGACGGAAACACAATCATCACGGCATTTGACCACGGCAGCACCTCCGGTCCGGTACCCGGAATCGTGGATATCGATGCCCCGATCAAGACGGTGGTGGATGCAGGCACGGACGCAGTAATCGTCAACATCGGCGTTGCGAAGAAATGCGAAAAGCTGCTTGGCCGCACGGGCATGATCATTCGTATGGATTTTCCCTGCACAGAATACGCGCTTGATTCACATGACAGCGATTTATTCCTTCAGGTGGAAGATGCGGTACGCGTAGGTGCGGATGCGGTCATATTCTCCGGCGGTCCGGACGTTGGCGGCAAAGATGTAAGCCTCGAGCGCGCCATGATGAAAATACTGTCCAAACTCGTTCGTGAGTGCGAACGCTACGGCATGCCGCTGATCGCGGAAATGTATCCCGGCGGCTGGAATCCCCCGGCGGATGCCATCAATATCAAGAGCCTCAAGCTGGCTGCGCGTCTTGCTGCGGAATGGGGTGCGGATATGCTGAAGATGCCCTATCGTCCCGGGTATGAAGAAGTCGTGCAGGGAACCTGGCTGCCCATCGTAGTGCTTGGCGGCGAAAAGACCAATTCTGTCGAGAGCTTCTTCCGTAATATCGACGATGCAAAGAAAGCCGGCGCACGCGGCGTTGCGATTGGCCGGAATATCTGGGGCAACGAGCACCCGGATCGCGTCATTAAACTCCTCAACGGTCTGTTCCATGAAGGCGAATCGATCGATAAGGCTCTGCAGCATTTGAAGTAAGTTTCCTAGAGAAGTATTATTATGCGGCGCATACAGTGCGTCATATACCGGCGCCCGCGTTTGCGGGCGCCGGAAGTTGCAAGTATGCGATGTTGGAGTGTATATGAACAAATCGTACCTGGTGGGAATCGACATAGGCACAAGCAGCGTCAAAGTGGTGCTGACGGATACGCATGGCGTCAAGCTGTACAGCCATTGCCGCCCTCATGAAATTTTGCAGCCGCATCCCGGTTATGTGGAGCAGGATGCACAAAACGCGTGGTGGGTTGGTGCAAAAGAAGGTATACAGGCCTGTATCTGCGGTTCCGGCGTGGATGCGGCACATATCGCCGGCATTTGTGCGAGCGGCATGGTGCCATCTTTTTGCCCGCTGGATCAGCAGGGCATGCCGGTACGGCCTGCCATACTCTATCGGGATAACAGAGCGATTGCACAGGCGGAGCGCCTGACGCGCGAACTTGGCTTTGCGTTTTCATTGCAGGATATTATGCCTAAGCTTCTCTGGCTCAAAGAACAGGAGCCTGAAAGCTATGGGCGCATACGAATGGTATTGAACCCGCATTCGTATGTCGCGTATAAACTAACGGGGCAATACAGTGTGGATAAGGATATTGCTACAATTTTTGGCGGCATATTCGACGAACATACGGGTGCATGGATGACGCAGCGCGTGCGTGACATGGGCCTTGATCCAAATTTCCTGCCGCCGATATTCCGGCCAACGGATGTTGTCGGACGCGTAACAAGCGAAGCAGCCGCACAAACGGGGCTGCGGGAAGGAACTCCTGTCGTCGCGGGTACGGGTGATTCCTATACGGTGTTGGTTGGTACGGGAACGGTAGAGGCCGGGGAAGGCGCAATTTATCTTGGAACGGCCGCAACATTTCTGGGTCTGCGGCGGTCTTTGGACCAGTTGCGCGACTGCGCTCCATTTGCGACAGGCGACGCGGTTTTCCTTGCCAATGTACTGACCGGCGGCGAGATTACCCGCTGGTTTGGAAAATCCGTGCTGACGAATTCTGCGGGGTATGATGAACTAGAGGCGCATGCGCGTGCCGTGCCTGCGGGCGCAGATCATCTGTATATGCTGCCGCATTTGCTCGGCGAGCGTACGCCGCGCACGAATCCTCTTGCCGTGGGCACCTTGTTTGGGCTGACCAGCGGCCACACCATCGGCCATATTTACCGCGCGCTGCTCGAAGGAGTAGCATATGCTTTGCGGGAATCATATGAGGCAGCGTATATGCCGCTCACACGTGTGGTTGTCGGCGGCGGCGGCGGCAACAGCCCTCTGTGGAGGCAGATGCTTGCCGATGTGCTTCGATTGGAGCTCGAATATATGCCTGCGGCGGACAACGCGCTTGGCACTGCATATGTGGCAGGACTTTCCATCGGCATATTCGACGGCTTTGGAACTATGAAACGGGAATGGCTCAGCAAAAAGCAGATCGTGTCGCCGGACCCTGTTGCGGCGGATGCTTACAACAAACATTATGCATTCTATAAAGAACTGAACGCCATCATGCAGCCGGCGTACCGGCTGCGCAGCGAGCTGTTTTCAAAGGAGGCGCAAGTATGAAAATCAACGCATTTGTCGCAAGTTCCAGCCGCAAGGGCAATACCGCCACTGCAGCAAATAAATTGCTTGAGGGTGCGCAGGCGGCTGGTGCGCAGACGAAAATATTCTATTTAAATGAGTACGCCATAAAACCGTGTATTGGCTGCAGGGTCTGTGAACGCACGAATGAATGCATACACAAAGGCGACGATGTGGATAAGCTGCACGAAGCTATCCTTGAGGCGGATGCTTACGTGCTGGGAACGCCGACGTATTACGGTGATATCGTTGGTCAGTTCAAGATGTTCGTCGATCGCTGTTATCCATTTGTAGATATTAAGAAAGATTATGAAACAAAGCAGCTATCGTTTGGCAGCATTATTGAAACGCGTAAACCCGGCATATTGATTGCCGTAAGCGGCGGTCATGGAGAATCGGTGTTTGATAGCCATATGAAGGTTGGCTTCCATTGCCTGAACGATATCAACGGATATCTGTGGCGGGAGGAATTGATTCCCTTTACGACATGGACGCCCGTGAAGGATATGCCGGAACGCCTGCAGGAGCTTTATAATACGGGCGTTGCCCTTGTCGAGCATATTCGTTCGGGCGCGGGCGAGGATGTGGCGCGCACGAAAGCGTTTAGGGAAAGGTTTTAAGAAAGCAGAGGGAATACAATATGAAGAAAGCAGTTATCGTTGCGAAGGAAACCGTAGAACTGTGGGATGCGCCCATACCTGAAATAGCGGAAGATGAAGTGCTCATCCGCGTAAAGGCCTGCGGACTGTGCACATTTGAACAAAGGTATTTCTCCGGCATGAAGGAACAGTATCCGTTCAATGGCGGACATGAAGTTTCCGGTATTGCAGAAAAAGTCGGCAGCAAGGTCGGGTCCGATGTGCGCGTGGGCGACCATGTGGTGGTAGCGGCCATCACGCGCTGTGGCGACTGCTATTACTGCCGTCGTGGGCTGGACAATATGTGCGTGCATGGCGGGGACGACGCCGCGCCCGGCGAACTGTGGGGCCCCGGTGGATTAAGCGAATACATGGTGGCAAAGGGCCATCAGGTATATAAGGTAAACGAGAGCCTGGATTTCGCCCACGCGACGCTGGCTGAACCCTGGGCCTGCGTGCTCAGGAGCATGGAAAAAGGCAATGTACGTTACGGCGATACCGTTGTGATCACCGGCGCGGGCATCATGGGACTGCTGCATGTAAAAGCAGCTAAGCTCTCCGGCCTCAAGGCCATCATCACTGAAGTCGACGAAAAGCGCAAGGCCATGGCGAAGAGCATCGGCGCGGATCGCGTTGTGGATCCTCTCAAAGAGAACCTGTACGAAATCGTCATGCAGGAGACGGGCGGCATCGGCGCGGAGGCTGTGTTCTATACAGCCGGTGGCGTGAAAGCTTGTGAAGAGGGCATCAAAGTGCTCGCCAAAGGCGGCACGATCGTATTCTACGGTGCGATTTATCCCAAGGGCATGATGAACATCGACCCGAACAAAATGCATTATGACGAAATAAATGTCACAGGACTCATCTCCACCACAAAGGAGAGCTTCCGTCAGTCCGCCCGCATGCTGTCCGAGGGCATTGTGGATCTTTCCATGTTTGTCAGCGAGCAGGTGGAACTGGAGAAGGTCGACTACGCGTTCAGGCGCGCTGTGTCACCCGATACATATCGTGTTATCGTGAAACTGTAGGCTGTATAAGGAGTTTACTATGAAGGCATTGGTCAGGAACAGCGATACACCGCGCGATTTTTCTTTGCAGCAGGTTGACGAGCCTGTGCTGACTCCCGGTAAGGTCAAAATTAAGGTTGCTTATGCGGGCATTTGCGGCAGCGACCTGCACATTTACTTGGGCTACGAGCCGGGTCTGCCGCAGGGCGTACACGGCCATGAATTCTCCGGTGTTATCACAGAAGTAGCCGAGGGCGTGACCGGCTTTGTACCCGGCGATCATGTAACGGTAGAGCATACCTATTCTACCTGCGGCCGCTGCGAATACTGCCGCACGGGGCGGTATCAGCTCTGTGAGAAACGCGAATCGCTCGGTTTTGACATTCAGGGCGCTTTTTCCGAATATGTCGTGACGGACCCGCAATATATCCATAAGCTGCCTGCGAGCTTTGACCTGAAAAAAGGTGCGCTGACGGAACCACTTGCCTGCATTTTTCATGCGATACGCCTGATCGAGGTCAAGCCCGCGATGCCTGTGCTGGTGGTTGGGCCGGGGCCCATGGGTCTGCTGTGCGCACTTGCTTTGAAAGCGCATGGGTGCAAGGTGGATATCGTGGGCGCTCCGCAGGACGCTGAACGCCTGGAGCGCGCCGTTAAAGCGGGGTTGCATGTGGTGGATGGAAACTCCGTTGCGGAAAAATCATACCCCGTGGTCGCCGAGTGCTCCGGCAGCGGCGGCGGCGTGAGGGCTGCGATCCGCGCGGTGAAAAAAGGCGGTACTTTGCTGCAGGTTGGCATCACCAACGGGGATGTCGCGCTCCCGTATGAACAGCTTGTATACAAAGAACTGAAAATTCAGGGTACGTTCTGCCATACCTGGCCGGACTGGGATCAAGCAATCCGGATGCAGGAAGCCGGATTACTGGATATTTCTCCGGTCATTACGGATGTGGTACCTCTTGAGGACTGGAAAGAAGCGTTTGAACGCTTGCTGGACAAAAAGGGTATGAAGACTTTATTCGCACTCTAATCGATACAAAGCGCCGGGGTGGTTATTGCTGCCCGGCGTTTGTTTTAGGAGGATTTGTAAATGAAGGTCAGACAGATACAGTTTAACGGCGTAGGCCGTATGGAATATGTGGAGCGGGAGCTTGCGCCGCTTGCAGCAGACGAAGTGCTGGTGAAGGTGGAAGCCTGCGGCCTTTGCACCTGGGAACGTCATATCTTTTCCGGAGAAGAAAGCATGCCGTTTCCGTTTGTGGGCGGACATGAGATAGCGGCGACTGTGCTGGAAAAGGGCAGGCATGTGGCCGATAACATACGCATCGGCATGCCTGCGGCTATTGCAAAATGGCAGCGCTGCAATGCCTGCGAATCCTGCCGACGCGGGTATGACAACCATTGTGAGCAGAATTTTGCACCGTCCGATCTGCCTTATTCCGGCCCGGGCGGCTTTGCGGATTATCTGGTCTGCAAGTATTATGAGGTGTTTCCGTTTTCGCCGGATATGCCCGTGCATTACGCGGCGATAGGTGAACCGGTTGCGTGCGTGACGCGCGGTATCAGCCGTCTTAACGTTGTGGCTGGAGATACGGTCGCCGTCGTGGGCGCGGGATTTATGGGTCTGCTGTTCCTGAAGTTGTTAAAGCTGCAGGGCTGCAAAGTGATCGTGGTGCAGCGCAGTGAAAAGCGCCGCGAGAATGCGAAATTGGCCGGGGCGGATGTCGTGATCGACCCTGCCGAAGGCGACTGGAGCGAGCGCATAGTGGAATTGACCGGCGGCACTGGCGCGGCGGCTGTCGTTTATACGGCCGGTGGTTCCAAGGTGCTCAATGGATGCATGCGCGCCGCACGTACAGGTGCGACTGTGCTGCTGTACGCGCCGACGCTCGAAGAAAGCGCGCAGCTCGATATCGATATGGTTCACTTTAAGGAACTAGTATTGACGGGTGCCCTGCGTCACGATAAAGAAAGCTTCCGTCAGGCGGTGCGGCTGCTGGGCAGCGGGTTGCTGGAGTATTCGGGTATCAATCTGGATTTCGGCAGGTTTGAGCGTTTTGAAGACGAAATGCGCCGCGCCGATGAGGACAGGGAGATCCATCGCATACTGCTTCGCTGGGATAAATAAACAGAGTTTATTCCTAATATATAGAGCGCCTGACATTTCGCAGCCGAACTGTCAGGCGCTCCATCTTATAATTATAGTAAAAAAGAGGCTCAGCTTACAAAGCGAGCCTCTTTTGCTGTGATTTTTATTCGTACAGACATTACGCCTTAAAAGCGTTGATGCGAATTTGCTGGCCCCACTGTTCGTTGCCAAGGCCAGTGTCTTCCCGCAGGGATGCCGCGGCAGACTGGCAATCCGAGAGCGCCTTTGCCCCATCAAGCATTGTGTACCTGCCTTCATCAAGCACGACAGTGCCGCCGACGACCACGGTATCCACATTTTCTTCTGAAGAAGAATATACCAGCGTGGCTATGGGATCTGCCATGGGTACGGCCTTAGGCGTCTTGGGATTGAACAGGAAGAAATCCGCTTTCTTGCCTGCTTCGATGGAACCAAGATCCTTCTCGCGGCCAATTGCCCGTGCGCCGCCTATGGTGGCCATTTCAATTACCTCGGCCGCGTTCACAATGCTCGCATCCCTGCGCACGCATTTGTGAATGAGAGCGGTGGCTTTGATGACTTCGAGCATATCCTGCATATCGCTGCTGGCCGCGCCGTCCGTTGCAAGTGAAATGCCAAGGCCTGCCTTCTGGAATTCGGGAACGGGAGCTACGCCCGACGCGAGTATCATGTTGGCAACAGGGCAGTGCGCGACCTTAACATCATATTTCTGGAAGGTAGCGATATCGTCTTCCTGCATGTTTACACAGTGCACGGCAATGAGATTGGGCCCAAGGAAGCCGGTTTCCTCCAGAAACGGGATGGTGTCCTTGCCATATGTAGCGCGGCTGAATTCATCGTCGTCGCCCGTTTCATTGATATGCATGGTCAGCAGCAGACCGTATTGGTCCGCAAGCTCTCGGCAGCGCTGATAGCCCTCTTTGGAAACATCCCATATGATACCCGGGGCGATAGCAATGCTGATGCGCGAGTGATCCTTATACTGTTTGGCCAGTTTTTCAATGGCCGCAAAGAAATCATCTTCCGTTTCACATACCGGAGGTTTATATGGCAGCGAAGATACGTTGGTATATCCGCGCCCGAGTATGCCGCGAATGCCGGTTCGTTCAAATGCTTCGATAACGGCTTCGTCTATGCCGTAATTGCCGTGGCAGTACTGATAATCGAGAACGGTTGTGATGCCGGAGTGCAGGTTTTCCATGCAGCCGACAACCGCGCCTGCATGCGCGCGCTCAGGCGTAATACGCCATATGGCACGGCGAACGGAACTGTCCAGCCAGTCGAACAGCGTTTTATCGCGGCCGAGTCCCTTGAGCAGTACCTGGAATAAATGACAGTGCGTGTTGATGAAGCCGGGAAATATCGCCTTATCAGCAGCATCAATGACTCGTTCTGCGCTGTATGCGCAGAGTATTTCTTCATTCGTACCAACTGCCGCTATGGTATCACCCTGCACGGCAATCGCGGCGTCACTAAGTACCCGCCTGTTTGCATCCATTGTGACAATACAGGCGTTTTTAACAATCAGGTCTGCTTGTTTCATTTGGAAGTGCTCCTTATGCTGTGAAAAATGCTAGACTGCGCCTATGCAGCCTGTAAAAAGACAGACTTACCAGTTTTTTCGCAGGAAACGGATGCTGATGGTATCGCGTCTGAAGTAGATATACGAATGTACGACGATTTCATGGTCGAAATTGTATCCATGGTCCTCCATGAGTATCACAGGCTCGTTTTCATTTATTTTGAGTATGTGTGTAAGCCATGGCTCAGCAATCAGTACATCCACGCGGGCCATGGTATAGGCCATAGTCGTTTGACAGTAGCGATCCAGAAACTTGTAATGACTGCAGTCTTTCAGAAGGGAAATAGATTCTTTCCCGCGCCCGGAAAAACTCCCGGCGATATGGTCCACGCAGTAAGCCACGGGTTTTTCATCGGCTAAGAACAGCTTCTCAACATTGAGATAACTGTTTTCGGTACCGAACGCCGGATCGTTCTCATAAACAAATCCAAGACGTTTGGTTTCTACACGGGGTGAATACCCCATTTCCTGCAGCATGTGATACAGTTCTGGATTGATATCCTGACGACCGGTGATGTTGGCGATCATAGGGTTTGCGATGGTGCCCTTGCTTCTGCGGCGCGTAACAATGCCCATTTCTTCGAGCGACATCAGCGCATCGCGCAATACGTTGCGGCTGACGCCAAGCCGCTGAGAAAGCAAATCTTCATTAGGCAGCTTAAACGGCTTTCCGTCGCGTGCGTTTTCTTTTATGATGGCAATGAGGGCATCTCTTGTTTTATGGGATAATTGAGCATTGTCAACACGTGTGATCTGCAGTTCTTGATCCATCTGCTTCATCGCATCCTATTTATTATTAATTCCGATTATAGCATAATGTGCTAGATCATACAAGATACAAAGGCGCATTCTGTCGATCGGGCTTATTTGTCGGCGCTAGCGGGAATATTGACACGTTAATATTGTGACGATATAATGATAGCAGAGTCCATCTTGTATTTTACGGCGGAATCGCCCGCAAAAAGCAAAGCTTGTTGAGGGATCCTTCCGGCAGTACACTCGGCATGGCGGAGTATAATTGCAATGACTATTCTTGCAAGTCACTCTTCCATCAGGGTCGTACGGGCCGGTTTTTATTTTCAAGACAATGGTGTCTTGCACAATTTGTAGTTCTTCTGGTTTTACTGACATTTCACAATACTATCGGGCTATAAGGAGGCTTTCAAAATGGCTACACAATTCTATCTCCCCGTCAGGGTACAGTTTGGCGCGAAGGCGCTGAGCAAACTTGCCGATCTTTTGGTACCGGCGGATCGCGTGTTCGTTGTAACCGACAAGGGTATCGAAGCCGCGGGGATCGCGGGTGCGGTTACCGGCATCGTGCGCGAAAAAGGCTGTGCGTATGAAGTGTTTTCGGATGTAGCGCCCAACCCCACATCGGAGCTGGCTGCGCAGGCCACGGATGCCTTGCGCGCATTCGGGGCGACGAAGGTCGTTGCTGTCGGCGGTGGCAGCCCGCTGGATCTTGGAAAAATCGTATCCGCGCTTGCGGCCAACAGCAGGCCTCTTTCGGATTATCAATGGAACGGATTTGATTTTGAAAATCCCGCCCTGCCTTACATCGCAATCCCCACCACTGCGGGCACGGGCGCGGAAGTCACCCGCTGCGCCGTAATCGGCGACCGCGGCGTGAAAAAGGGCATCAATTCGGACAGGCTGTTCGCACAGTGCGCCATCATAGACCCCGAACTGATGACCGGACTGCCGCCGTTTTTGACTGCTACTACAGGCATGGACGCGCTTACGCACGCAATAGAAGCATACACGGGATTGAAAGCACAGCCTATCACCGACGCGTGGGCGGAAAAGGCGATTGAGCTGATCGGCGGATCGCTGGTCACCGCCTGCACAAACGGTTCCGATGTGCAGGCGCGAACGGATATGGCGGTCGCATCCATGCTTGCCGGCGTCGCGATGGATCAGGCGGGGTTAGGTCTGGTGCATGCCATGTCCGGTCCGCTGTGCACGCAGTATCATCTTGCGCACGGTGAAGCGAATACGCTGCTGCTTGCCCCGGTTATGCGCTTCAATGCTCCTTCGTGTGCAAAGAGATATCGCCGGGTTGCCGAACTGCTCGGCTGCGACTGCGCGGGTCTTACGGATGGGCAGGCTGCGGATCTTGCTGTACGGACAGTGGAAGATCTGTTCCATAAAACCGGCGTGAAAGTGAACCTTGCAAAATACGGCGTGACGGCGGACTCTGCCCAAACCATAGCGCAGGGTGCGTTCAAGATGTATATGATCGCAAACAATCCGCGCAAAGCGTCGGAGGAGGACTGCAAAGCAGTATTCCTTGATATGCTTGCGAATGTTTGAGCATATTTACTGTGACAGATAAAGGAGGGGATGAAATGCTCAACCATTACAGCGTGAACAACGCCGCGGCGGATATGATAGAAAACATCGTACTTCCGCAGGCGGACAGGCTGCAGATAGGCGCCACACGGCTGAAAAACGGCGCAACCGTGCTGGATTTCGGCGTGCACTGCAAAGCGGGTTTCCTTGCGGGAAAGTACTTTACTGAAATTTGCATGGGCGGCCTTGGGCAAATGACATATGGTTCCATGCGCATGAAAGAACATCTGGTGCCGACGGTGCGCGTATTTGCAAAAGCGCCGGCAATCAGCATCATGGCGTCGCACTCCGCGTTCTGGAAGGTACCCTATCACGGCGGGTATGTGGTGCTTTCCGGCCCGGCACGCTCCATTCGGGGCAGCGACGAATTTGCGCGCGCGGTGGAATATCGCGACGAAGCGCCGCGGGCGGCTGTGTGCTGCATCCAGACGGAAGAACTCCCCGGTGAAGAACTTACCGGACTCGTCAGTGAAATTTGCGGCATTGATAGCTCCAAGCTGTACATGCTGGCCGCCCGTACGGGATGTGTATCCGGCGCGGTACAGGTTTGCGCGCGTAATGTCGAGCAGACGCTTCCCACGCTGTTTGATCGCGGTTTCCCCATGAAATATGTGGTGGAAGGCTGCGCGGTCACGCCGGTGATCTCCGTCGTGCAGGATGAACAATTGGCCTACGGCCGCGTAAACGACTGCCTGCTCTACGGGCAGGAGGCTAACATTTACGTGCGCTGTGCGGATGAGGAAATCACGCGCATGCTGCCGGATATTCCGTTCTCCAAGAACGACGATACGGTGTACGGCGTACCGTTCTATGAGCTGTTCGCCAAATGCGGGAATTCATGGGCCAACGTTCCGCGTGATTGGGACGCGCCGTGCAAAGTGAATTTGATCAATATGACGACCGGAAATGTGTTTTCAGCGGGTCGTTTAGGCAGAGACACACTGGAGCGTTCGTTTATGGGAGAGGGAGGAGACATCTGAAATGCATAACCAGAATACTGAGTTGGATCGCATCGTAACCTGGCAGGAAGCGCTTGATTTGTTTACGCGCCTGTGCGGCGGCAAGGCGGATATTACTTATGGCGACAGGTCAGTCAAAAGCTTTCGCCTGCCCGCACTGGAAGTGAGACTGGATAATCCGGCTGATCTGACCCCGCCTGAAAAACTCAATGGCATGCATATCTGGAAACATGGCAGAGTTTCGTTCGGCGAACAGAAAAGCGGACAAGCGGATGTCGATTATATCCCCGATACCGGCGCTGCGGCGGCGGTGTACCCGGCGTTCCTGTCACTCGCGGAATTGCTGGAGATCATATCGGCTTCTCTGCCGCGCGAGTCGCTTGAGTGGGCATGGTACAGCATCCCGGTGCCCACGTTTTGTGACGATGCGGATTTGATGGCAAAGCGTCTGCGCGCATCCTGCGAAAAGGGTGCTGTGCTAAGCCTCTGGCTGCGCTGCGATACGGATGAGCCCATCAAAGCGGCTCTTCGGAAATTGCCCGTGTGCGGACAGGTACGCGTGCATAATCTGACGACCGCGAATACATGGATTGCGGGCAGCGAGGATGAAGAAGGTCTCGCGCGCGCGTTCGGAATCAACGGCTAACATCCAAACGATCGTAGGCTATATCGGCAGGCCTGCGGCTTGCCGCCCATAAGCGAAAAGGAGCAAAATGATATGTCAAATGAGAACTTTTTAGGATCGTATCTGAATTATATTGACGGTGAATGGGTCCCCGCTTCGTCCGGCGTGGAGCTGGAAACGCACTGCCCTTGCAGCGGCGAGTTGGTTGCGCGTGTGCCGTCTTCCGTCAAAGCGGATGCCGACGCTGCGGTAGCTTCTGCAAAGCGCGCCTTCTACGAAGAGGACTGGGCGTTTAATCCCCGCCTTCGTTCGGCCGCGCTGTTCAAATGGGCTGCCGCCATGCGTGCAAATCTTGAAAACCTCGCGCGCGCGCTTGCCCTGGAAACGGGCAAGCCAATTGGCGAGGCGCGGTTTGAAATCAACGGCTCCATTGGCTATCTTGAGTATTACGCAAGTGCAACGCGTACGCTCTATGGCAGTTCTACAGCTGTCGACCGTACCAGCCTGTCCGTATTGAGCCGCGAACCTGTCGGCATTGTTGCCGGTATCACGCCTTGGAATTACCCCATTACGCTGATGATGCGCGATCTTGCGCCCGCTTTGGCGGCAGGCAATACCATCGTCGTCAAGCCTGCACAGCAGACAACCGCCTGCACGCTCGAAGTTATTAAGCAGCTCAAGGATGTGCCCATGATGCCGCGCGGCGTGGTGAACGCAATTTCCGGCAAAGGCTCCGTTGTGGGCAACGTGCTCTGCGAGCATCCGGATGTAGATATGATTTCGTTCACCGGTTCGGTGGAAGTCGGCAAAAACCTTATGAAAACCGCTGCGGATACCATGAAGAAGACATCTTTGGAATTGGGCGGAAAATCCCCCAATATCGTGTTTGCGGATGCAAACATTGAAAAAGCGCTGCCTTATGCAATCAAAGCTGTGTTCACCAACGCAGGACAGCTTTGCACGAGCGGCACAAGACTGGTCATTGAAGAGAGCATCGCGGATGAGTTCCTGAGCAGGCTCAAAGTCATGGCGGAAAGCCTTAAGCTTGGCTACTGCTTGGATGAGACTACACAGATGGGCCCGGTTGTTTCTAAGGCGCAACTTGATTCGGTGCTTGGATACATCGAGGATGGTCTTAAGACCGGCACGCTCGTTACCGGCGGCCGCCGTGTGACGGAAAACGGTATGGATAAAGGGTTCTTTGTAGCCCCCACCATCATCAAGAACCCGGCACATGGAAGCCGCATCGTGCAGGAAGAAATTTTCGGGCCTGTGCTTGTGGTGGAAACATTCCGTACAGAAAAAGAAGCCGTTGAAATTGCCAACGGCACAGAGTTCGGGCTTGCGGGCGCGGTGTGGTCGCAGGATATCGATAAAGCCATGCGCGTTGCGCGGCAGGTGCGTTCCGGCTCCATGTGGGTCAACTGCTACAACAGGCTATTCCCCGAGTGCGAAACGGGCGGCTATAAGCAATCCGGCGTGGACCGCGCGGGCGGCGTGGAAGGCATCATGAAGTATACGGAAGTCAAGCATATCTGCGTTGATTTTGCGTAGCGTCAAACACGGTTTCCCTTACAGGCCCCGGGGGTGCAGCCGCCCCCGGAGCCTGTTGATATCCATTTGTTTCAGCCTGTGTACGTTTGACAAATCCGCGATTTTCTACTACAATAAGTAAAGATATTTATAGTCATTATAAAACTTTGCTGTTTAGGGGAACTGCGCGGATATATGGAAAACATCATACTCAATATAAATGGCGCTGATGTTTCGGTCGGCGCGGAAAAGAACTGGACACTGCTGTACGTACTGCGCGAAGTACTGGGACTGACAGGCGCAAAATGCGGCTGCAGCACCGGTGACTGCGGTGCGTGCCGTGTAATTATTGACGGCATTGCGGTCAATTCCTGTCTTGTGCGCGTACTGAACGCACAGGGCTGTCGTATCGAAACCATCGAAGGATTGGGTGACGGCCGGACATTGCATCCCTTGCAGCAGGCATTTATAGATTGCGGCGCTGTGCAGTGCGGGTTTTGTACACCGGGCATGATCATGTCCGCAAAAGCGCTGCTCGATAAAACGCTCACACCTTCCGACCAGGAAATCCGTGAGGCCATTGCCCCCAATCTGTGCCGCTGCACAGGGTATGTAAAGATCGTTGAGGCTGTTGCGGAAGCAGCGAGGCGTATGCGGGAGGCCGGCCATGAGTGAAAATCGGCAGGATTTCCGGTACATTGGTTCCCGCATTCCTATTCGCGACGCAGCGCTCAAAGTAACGGGGCAGATGCAGTATGTCGCAGATATACATGAACGCGGCATGTTGTACGCCAAAATGCTGTTTTCGCCGGTGGCGCACGCGCGTATACGGCGCATCGATACAAGCAAGGCGCAGGCGTTGCCCGGCGTACGCGCAGTCGCAACATATCTGAACTCTCCGCAAAGGCGCTTTAACAGCGCGGTGCGTTTTTACGAACACGACATACCGGAAACGGAACGTATATTTGAAGAAACGGTACGTTTTGTCGGCGACAGAGTGGCTGCGGTTGCAGCCGATACTTTGGAAATTGCGCAGAAGGCTATTCGTCTCATCGAGGTGGAATACGAGCCGCTTCCGTATGTGCTGGATGTGGAAAAGGCGCTTGCACCCGATGCATACCCCATACACGGAACAAGCAACGCGGTTGCCACAATGGTGCAGAACGCGGGCGACGTGGAACGCGGATTTGCAGAGTCCGATTATGTATTTGAGGATCGCTATGAAGTGCCCGCGGTGCATCACTGCGCCATTGAGCCGCACGTAGCAGTCGCAAATTATGACGCAATGGGCAAACTCACGGTAACCGCGCCCAACCAGAATACATTTGCCACACGCATATTGCTCGGCAGGATATTCGGTCTGCCGTTCAACAAAATTCGGGTGCACAGCCCTGCAATCGGCGGGGCATTCGGCGGCAAGCTGGAAGCTACGGTGGAACCTGTTGCGGCATTGCTTGCCATCATGACGGGGAAGCCAGTCAAGCTTGAACTCATCCGCACGGAGTGCATTACGGCCACACGCACGCGCCATGGCGCGGTTATCTATATCAAATCTGGCGTAAAGAGCGATGGTACGCTTGTGGCGCAGGATATGCGGGTACTGACAAACACCGGCGCATACGCGGGCAGCGCGCTCAATGTCATGGGCGCGATGAGCCATAAAGTATTCAAGATGTACCGGGTGCCGAACATGCGGTTTACGGGCATTCCCGTATACACCAACACCCCCATTGCAGGCGCGATGCGCGGCTATGGTTCGCCGCAGGCGTTTTTCGCGCAGCAGAGGCAGATGGATCGCATCGCGCGTGAGCTCCATATCGATCCGTTTGAACTGCAAAAGAGAAATCTTGTGGAACCGGATGGCTTGGACCAGCGCGGACCCTACCCCATTGGCAACCCCAGACCGCTTGACTGTATCCGGCGGGTACAGGAATTGATGCGCAATTGGCAGCCCCTTTCCGATGAGGATGGAAAGTACTCCATCGGTGTGGGCGTGGCCATGGGCGCGCACGGCAACGGCTGTTTCGGTGCCCACAGGGATCAGACCTGTCTGGCGCTGAAAATGAACGAGGACGGTTCCTGTATTCTGTTTACCGGTACGCACGATATGGGCAATTCTGCAGTTACCATACAGACTCAGGTCATAGCGGAAGAACTCCATATCGATATCAGCCGCATTGAGTGCGTATTTTCCGATTCGGAAGCCTGCCCGTATAACCTTGGCGATTACGCCAGCCGCGGTACGTTTGTAAGTGCAGGCGCGGCGAAAAAGGTGGCCGAAGCTGTGCGTGAAGAGCTTCTAACTGAAGCTGCGCTGCTTATGGGCGAACAAACCTGCGATCTTGCTCTTAAAAATGGCGGTGTGGTTTCACGCCGCACAGGAAAACGAGCGGAACTCGATGCTGTGATGGTGCACGCACAAAATGTCAGCAGACGCGAAATTTTCTGCCAGCAGACACATGCTGCTCCCAGCGGCCCTGCTTCCTACGGCGCACACGCTGCGCGCGTGCGCGTCAATCGCCAGACAGGCGATGTGGAAGTGACGGACTATGTCGCCGTACACGATGTGGGCAAGGTGATCAACCGCATGGGCATCGAAGGCCAGCTCGAGGGTGCGATACAGATGGGCATAGGCTATGCGCTTTCTGAGGGGCTGGAGTTTGACGAAAACGGAAAAAACAGGTATAACAGTTTCAGGAATTATCGTATGCCGCGTGCTACGCAAATGCCGCGTATACAGGTGGATTTCATAGAAGAAGGCGAGCCTCTTGGCCCGTATGGCGCAAAAAGCATCGGCGAATGCTCCGTCGTGCCTTCAGCGCCCGCGCTAATCAACGCCGTGTGTGATGCGATTGGTGCAGATATCCATGATATCCCTTACAGACACTTAAAGGAATAAACGCACTTTTACCATTCATGAGCCGGCATTCCGGCGTAACAACTATTCTCGAGGAGGCAGATGGCAATGATTAAAATCTTAGGTATTTGCGGTAGCCCGCGTATGGAATCAACAGCATATTCAGTCAGGGAAGCGCTCAAGGCGGCAGAAGCCACCGGCGATGTGGAAACGGAATTCATCGCTCTCAAAGGCAAGAAAATCAACCCCTGCATTCACTGCAACAAGTGCATCCGCGACGGTAAAATCGTCTGCACGCTGTGGGACGACGACGCCACGCCGCTGCTTGAGAAAGTGCATGAGGCGGACGGCCTGATCATTGGCTCTCCCGTTTACGGAATGGGCATCACGCCGCAGCTTTGTGCGTTCCTTTCCCGTTTCAGGGGCACTTACGGCGTATTGAAGGATAATCCGGATTATTTCGCAAAACAGGTGGGCGCGGCTATCGCAGTTGGCGGCACACGCAACGGCGGTCAGGAATGCACCATCAATGTCATTCACGGCTTCTTCAGCACACATGGCATTACGCCCGCCAACGGCTCAGTGTGTACCTATACCGGCGCGAGCGTCTGGAGTCAGGATAAGGGCGAACAGGGCGCAAAAGAGGATGAAATTGGCATGCAGAAATGCCGCCGTATCGGTGAGAAGACAGCCAAACTCGCCAAAGCCCTCAAGGACAGCAAGGAGTTCTAAGTCTAATCCGATATATGGAGGCCGATCATGCCATCGATTGCATACAAAAAGTTAAAAGGGCTGCGTGATATCCTCGGCACATTGTTGGCGCCGGCCGCGGCGCTCATACTCGCCCTGTTGTTGGGGCTGGTATTGATCATTCTCATGGGCAAGGACCCCGCAGTAGCCACGAAAGCGCTCGCAATGGGCGCTTTTGGCAGCACACAGGCGTTCGGCGAGACGGTCGTGAAAATGACCCCGCTGATCATGACAGGTCTGAGCTTTGCTTTGGCCAATCGCTGCGGCTTGATTAATATCGGCGCGGAAGGTCAGCTGTATATGGGCGGCCTGTTCGCAGTCATTGTCGGGCTGTACGTAAAGCTGCCGATTTTCCTGCTTCTTCCGCTTACCATAGTTGCGGGATTTGTCGGCGGCGGTATCTGGGGTATGCTGGCTGGATTTTTCAAAGTGCGCTTTGGCGCAAACGAAATGATAACCACCATCATGCTCAACTATATTGCCAACTATTTCAGCAATTACATGGTGATGTCGGTTCTGGTGGAACCGCCGGGAACCATGCCGCAGACCCCGCAGATCGATGTGAACGCGCAGCTGCCCCGTCTGTTTGAGGGTTCGCGTATTCATGCGGGTATCATCGTCGCTTTGCTTTGTATTCTTCTTTACTACATATTCCTGTGGAAAACCCGTACGGGTTTTGAAACGCGCGTAGTTGGACTCAACCCCGATGCGGCGAGTTATGCGGGTATCAATAATAAAAACCGCGTTGTGCTCGCGATGTTCATCGCGGGCGGCTTCGCCGGTCTTGCGGGGGCGATGGAACTCATGGGCGTGCAGCTTCGTCTGTTCCAGGATTTCTCCCCCGGCTACGGATTTGACGGCATCGCCGTCGCTCTGTTGGGCCAGAACTCCCCGATCGGCATACTGCTTTCGTCGCTGATGTTCGGCGCGCTGCGCGCAGGTTCCAACAAGATGCAGATGATGGCAAAGGTACCAGCGGCCAGCATTTATATCATTCAGTCGCTCGTCATCATTTTTGTAGTAGGAAGCCGTTTCTTGACGGATCTGCAGAAAAAATGGGCCATCAAGCGGGAAGCGAAGGGGGACAGGTAATATGGACTTCATTACCAGCTTTTTGAGCGCAGATATCCGTACAGCCATGCCCATACTCATCGCCGCGCTCGGGCTTGTATACAGCGAACGCGCAGGCGTGGTAAATATCGGAGCGGAAGGCATTATGCTTATCGGCGCGCTTGCAAGCTTCACGGGTTCCTATTATACGGGAAACGCGTGGGCAGGCATGGCGATTGCCGCGTTTGTAGGGCTTTTGATCGGTATTGCGTTCGCGTTTCTCGTGGTTACGGTTAAAGCGAACCAGACTGTGGTAGGCGCGGCACTCAATATATTCGGTTCGGGGCTATCCATTACGCTCAACCGCGTCATATTCGGCATCAGCGGAACGCCACACGCGGTGGATGTGTTTAACAACGTCCCCATTCCCTTGCTTTCCAAAATCCCGGTGCTGGGCGATATACTGTTTAACCACAATATCTGGGTTTATATCACGGTTGCCGGACTGTTTGTAGCCAATTACGTACTGTTCAAGACGGAGCTCGGCCTGCGCATTCGCGCTGTCGGCGAGAACCCCAAGGCGTGCGATACGTTGGGCATCAGTGTTCCGCGAATCCGGTACGGTACCATACTGTTCAGCACCGCCATGTGCGGGCTTGCGGGCGGATATATGTCCATCGCGCAGCTGAACTTCTTTATTGAAGGCATGGTATCCGGCCGCGGATACATCGCTCTTGCAGCAGTGGTGTTCGGCAAATGGAATCCGAAGGGTGTGTTGATGGCCGTGCTCGTGTTTGGTGCGGGCGAGGCTTTACAGTCTAAGCTTGCAGCCATGCAGACAGGAATTCCTATGCAGTTTACGCAGATGATCCCCTATGTACTGACCATACTCGCTTTGATCGGTTTGGTCGGCAAATCGCAGGGCCCCGCCGCGAGCGGCAAGCCCTACATCAAGGAATAATCCGGAGGTTCCCGCCTGATGAACAACCGCTTTGACGCGGTCGCCAAAGTAACAGGCCGCGCGGTGTATGCAAACGATATGACTATGCCGGGTATGGCATATGTATCGGTCGTGAGAAGTCCGTACAGCCATGCGCGCATATTAGGTATTGAAACTGAGGATGCCCGCGCGGTACCCGGCGTGCTTGCCGTACTTACCGCTGCGGATATCCCCGGCGTTTGCAGCCTGCCGAAGGAACGGCCGGTGCTGTGTCCGGATGTTGTTCGGTTTGTCGGTGACGGTGTGGCGTTGGTGGCGGCGAATACACGTGCGGCAGCGGAAGCAGGCGCACGGCGTGTCCGCGTGAGATACGAGGAACTTCCTTCGTTGCTTGACCCGCGCGAGGCGCTGCTCCCCGGCGCTGTGCAGGTACACGAAGGCGGGAATCTGATTTGCAGGTATGTTACAAAACACGGCGACGTGCAGGCGGCGTTATCCAATGCTCCGCATGTACTCGAACGCGAATACACCACGCAGCGCGTACAGCATGTCTCTCTGGAAACGGAAGCCTGTATTGCGCAATACAATTGCGCGACGGGCGAAACCGTTGTGCATTGCCCTATTAACAGTCCGTTCAACATACGTAAAACCGTTGCGGAGACAATGGGATGTACGCTGCCGGATGTAAGGATTATCGTGACCACCATCGGCGGGTCGTTTGGCGGTAAGAATTATGATATTGCCATGGCGGCAAGCCGTGCGGCTGTCGCAAGCCGTGCGACTGGCCTGCCCTGCAAAATCGCGTATACGCGCGAAGAATCCATTCAGGAAGGCACCAAGCGGCATCCGGTAAATGCGCATTATCGCGTCGGGTTCGACAACGAGGGACGGCTGCTTGGGATGCAGGTAGAGGTGTTGCTGGACGGCGGCGCCTATACCGGCAAAACGCATCCTGTGACCAGCCGCATGGCAATCGAGGCGACAGGCCCCTACTGCGTGCCCAATGTGGATACCGTTGTGACGAGCGTATATACGAATCATGTATGTTCTGACGCTTTGCGCGGGTTCGGGTCGCCGCAGGTGGATTTCTGCTCTGAATCCCTTATGGATGAAATAGCGGAGCATCTTGGTCTGGACCCTGTTGCGGTGCGCCGCCTGAATATGCTCGAAGACGGAAAAACGTCCTCCTTCGGCGAGGTCATGTGCGACGTGACGCTGGAATATTGCCTTGCGGAGCTTGAAAAAGCGGCAAACCTGAAAAAGAGGAAAGCCGAAGCCGAGGCGTTTAATCAGACCAGCGCGGATATCAAAAAAGGCGTGGGCATCGCGCTGCTGCACCGCGGCGAGGCATTTGGCGCGGCGGGGCAAGGTATTGACACCGCAAACGGCATGCTCAGCATACAGCCGGACGGCAGCGCCATTATCAATTCCTCCATTGCCGATGTCGGGCAGGGCGGAGCTATGACAATGGCCTCCATCGTGCACGAAACGCTGGGCATACCGCGCGAACGTATTCGCGTAAGCCGCGTGGATACCGCCTATGTCACAGATGCCGGGCCAACGGTGGCTTCCCGTGGAACCGTGTTCTCGGGCAACGCCGTGTACCGCGCGGCGCTGTCCGTCCGCGATAAAATGGCCGGGTATGCAAAAAAGCGGCTGAATGCGGAAGAGGTTCTGTTCGAAAACGATACGATTATCGACGCGAACGATCCAAACAACAGCGTTGCGTTTACTGCCGTCGTAAAGGATGTGTTCGGCGCGTGCGATCATTTGAACGCGCTCGGATTTTTTACCAACCCGCCGCTCGTATACGATCGCAGTGTGGGTGTAGGCAGAGCGTACATGTCCTATGTGTACGGCGCCTGTGCAGCCTGCGTAAGCGTGGATACACGAACGGGGGAAACTTCCGTGGATGACTTTTTTGCCGTACACGATGTCGGCCACGCGTTCGACCGCGAAGAAGTCGTGGGTCAGATCGGCGGCGGCGTGTCCATGGGCGTAGGATACGCACTCATGGAAGAAGTTGAGATTTTTAACGGCAAAATTCGAAATCTAAATCTGGAAAATTACTTGCTGCCGACTGCGCTGGATATGCCGCGTCTGAATGCTACCGTACTGGAGCTTCCCGGGCGTTACGGCCCGCTTGGCGCAAAGGGCATCGGAGAGCCTGCAACTTCTATCGTCGCACCGGCAGTCATCAACGCCATTGCACACGCAACCGGCCTGCGCATACGAAGTCTGCCGGCTAATCTCGAACGCGTAGCATTGGGCAAAGAGCTCAAAAAGGAGTAAACGATATATGAGCCTGCTGATTAAAAACCCATGGATTGTAACCATGAACGACGAGTACGAAATGCTTCGCGAGGGGTATGTGCTCGTGCAGGGAGACAGCATTGCGGAAGTCGGAAGCGATCCGATCCGCATGCAGGAATTGGCGCGTACAGCTGATGAAGTCATGGAAGCCGGCGACAAAATACTGCTCCCGGGCATGGTGAACGCGCATACGCATCTGTTTCAGACATTCATGCGAGGTCTTGCCGACGATAAGCCTTTGTTCCAGTGGCTTCGTGAGGAAATATGGCCGTTTTCCGCCCTTATGAGCGAGGAGGATTTCAAGTGCGCGGCGCTTATTGGGTGCCTTGAAAACCTCAAAACAGGCGCCACCTCTGTAATCGATCAGCACTATATCTATACGTCAAAGAAAAACGGCGACATGGTGTTTTCCGCTATGCGCGAATCCGGCATCCGCGGCTGTCTGTGTCGTTGTTTTGGCAATAAAGAATACGACCCGCGCTTTATCGAGCAGGACGATGTCATTCTTTCAGAAATCCGCAGGCTGCATGCAGAATACGCGGGTAAAGAAAACGGCAGGCTCAGCCTTTCGGTAGGTCCCATCAATCCGTGGGGCGTGACGGCGGAACTGTTTGTAAAGGCCAAAGCTCTTGCAAGGGAGCTGGGCATCAAATATCAGGTGCACACGGCGGAAACCCGTGCCGTGGTGGAACGCGCTTCCGCCATGTACAACGGACTGCGCAATGTGGAGCAGTTTGATAGCTTGGGCATACTCGACGAGGATACGCAGCTCGTACACAGCGTATGGCTGGATGATCACGAGCTTGCAATCATTCAAGAAAAGAAACCGCAGATTGTGCACTGTCCGGTGGCGAACATGTATCTCGCATCCGGCGTTGCCCGCATACCCGAGCTGTTAAAGCAGGGCGCGAATGTGGCGCTTGCAACGGACGGCCCGGGCAGCAACAACAGCCAGGATATGCTCGGTACTCTTAAATACACCGCCTGCTTGCATAAGATCAGCACGCTGGATGCGCAGGTACTGTACCCGCGCGATGTGCTGACAATGGCGACGCGCAGCGGTGCGTTTGCGATGGGCAGAACGGATATCGGATGCGTCAAAGCAGGGAATAAGGCGGATCTCATACTCATCGACTGGAAAAAGCCGCACATCGCACCCGTACACAAGCCGGACTCCGCGCTTGTGTACAATGCGAACGGCAATGATGTGGACACCGTTATTGTCAATGGGGAGATCGTCGTTCGGAACAAGAAGTCCACCCGTGTGGATGAAGCCGCGCTTATTGAAGAATGCCAGGCGCGTATTACATTTATTAAATCCAGGATGGCGGGGTAAGAGGTATGGCGAACATATTGGAAATGAAGAAGATCTGCAAGTATTTTGCAGGCGTCAGGGCCAACTACCAGGTGGATCTTGAGGTGAAAAAGGGTGAAGTGCACGCGCTGCTCGGCGAGAACGGTGCGGGAAAAAGCACGCTGATGAACGTGCTGTACGGCCTTTATACACCGACCTCGGGGGAAATTTATTTCGACGGCAAGCAGGTTGAAATACCCAACCCCAAAAAAGCGATTGAGCTGGGCATCGGCATGGTGCATCAGCATTTCATGCTGGTTTCCGCGCTTTCGGTGGTTGAAAATGTCGTACTCGGCATGAAGGGCGAGAAATCCCCGCGGCTGGATCTTGCCGCCGCGGCTGCAAAGCTGCAGAGCCTTGCCGACCAATACAACATGAAAATCGATCCGTACGCCAAGATATGGCAGCTTTCTGTCGGGCAGCAGCAGCGTGTGGAAATACTCAAGGCACTGTACCGCGGCGCGAAGCTGTTTATACTGGACGAACCCACTGCAGTGCTGACTCCGCAGGAGGTTGAAGAACTGTTCAACATGATCCATACCCTGACGAGTCAGGGCAATACGGTCATATTCATCAGTCACAAGCTCAATGAAGTCATGTCTATCTGCAACAGAGTTACAGTACTGCGCCTTGGTGAGGTAGTGGCTACGCTTAATACTTGTGAGACCAACAAGGAAGAGCTTGCGAGGCAGATGGTCGGCAAGGAAATAACATTCGAATATGACAAGAAAGCCATGGACCCTGCTGTTCAAACGTCCGTGCTGGAGATGAAGGATGTTGAATGCTTTAACACCAAGGGCGTAAAAGCGCTCAAATCCCTCAATCTCGAGGTTCGTTCAGGCGAGATACTGGGAATCTGCGGCGTGGATGGCAACGGCCAGAGTGAGCTTTCCGATTGCATTACGGGTCTTACCAAGGTCACATCCGGCAAGGTATTGGTCAACGGGAAAGATGTGACGAACGCAAGGCCGCGTGAGGTGCTTAAACGCAAGGTATCCCATATTCCGGAAGATCGGCATAAGCGCGGCGTGGTGCTGGGCATGAACCTTGTGGAGAATGTTCTGCTGATGAATTATTATCGGAAGGGCTTTTCAAAAGGGGAATGGCTCAACTGGAAGTATATCAATAAATACGCAGGCGATCTTCTGGAGCAGTATCAGGTAAAAACGCCGTCGCCATATGAAATGATGGGCAACCTTTCGGGCGGCAACCAGCAGAAGGTCGTGTTGGGGCGTGAAATACTGCGTGAGCCGGATCTGCTCATCGCCATGCACCCTTCGCGCGGGCTCGATGTGGGCGCTACCGAATATGTGCAGAAGGAAATTGTAAAAGAGAGGGACAGAGGCGCAGCAGTATTGCTGATCTCAACCGAACTCGAAGAAATATTATCCCTTTCCGATCGTATCGCGGTGCTTTATGAAGGCGAAATCATGGGCATTGTATCGCCGGATATTGAAATCCACCGCCTTGGCCTGATGATGGCGGGAACCCGTTTGGAGCAGCTCGACGAAGCGGCACACTCGTAACAGAATAATACATTTTCGTTGCGTGAAACGAATTCGTGTGGTATATTGCTCATATCGTTCCACACAAAAGTGTTATGGTGATTAGAGGTTTGGTCGAAAGCCAAACTCTGTCAAAAAAGCAAAAGGCAGGAGGAACAATCATGAAAAAGAGCATTCTCACGTTTGTACTGGCCCTCGTAATGGTCATGTCTGCTCTGGCAGGATGTGCTGCCCCGGCAGCTCAACCCACTCCCGCACCGGCCGCTCCCGCGGAATCCGCTGCGCCCGCAGCAACAGAAGCGCCCGCTGCTACCGAAGCCCCCGCAAAGCAGCTCAAAGTCGGTCTGCTGGTTGCCGGTCCCGTCAATGACGGTGGCTGGGGTGCATCCGCTTATGCCGGTCTGCAGCGCATACAGGAAAAGTACGGCGCGGAAATCAACTACACCGAATCCATTCCGCAGTCCGATTATGAAGAAGCTTTCCGCAACTACGCAGACATGGGCTACGACGTAGTATTTGGCCATGGCTATGAGTTCGGCGACGCGGCCAAGAAGGTTGCGCCGGATTACCCGAATACCATGTTCATCGTCACCAGCACCAACATCTATCAGGAGCCCAATGTGGCCTCCATGAATACCCTGCCCGTTGAAATGGGCATTCTGCAGGGCCTTTCCGCCGCATACATAACCAAGTCCAAGGTCATTGGCGCTATCGGCGGTATGTCCATCCCCTCCATCATCGATCCCCTCAACGCGTTTGCTGCCGGTGCTGCTTCGGTCGATCCGAGCATCAAAACCCTGCTGCACATGACCGGCGACTTTGAAGACGCCGCCCGCGCAAAGGAAGCCGCTATCGCGATGATCGATGCCGGTGCAGACGTGCTTATGTACGACGCCGATTCCGCAGGTCTTGGTGTTGTCGAAGCTTGCAAGGAACGTGGCGTTATGATGATCCCCTCCATCTCGAACGGGAATGATCTGGCGCCGGATCTCGCTGTCATGAGCGGTATCTGCGACGTTGCGACCGGTATGGAAGTTATCGTCGGCTATGTTGTAGACGGCACCATCAAGCCCCAGTTCTACAGCTTGGGCGCATCCACCGGCTGCGTATTCTATGAGCCCAACGATAAGGTCTTCTCCACCATCTCCGAGGATGGCAAGAAGGCTATCGAGGATACCTTCCAGAAGCTCAAGAGCAACCAGATGGATCCCTACGCGTTTGTCGATCAGTATTGCCCGAAAGATGTAAAGGTCGGCGGTTAACGCTATATTGGTACAAAGAATGGGCGCGGTCGTTATGACCGCGCCTTTTGAATAGAACGGACAGTTCGCAATTGTGTTGTTTAAAATATAACGGAAACTATAAGCATGCAGCATAAATTGTATTGCTAATCATAATATTTACTTTTATAATAACCGTATTGGCATTGCAGCTACATTTCTATGGAAGCGAGAAATACTGTGAGCAGAACGAATTTCAGCACCTATATGGCGATCAAGAGTAAGCTTATTCAAACATTCAAAACAGAGAGCTTTGAAAACAATAAGCTGCCTTCAGAGCCTACATTGGCCAAACAGCTGGGTATCAGTCTGGTGACTCTTCGGGAGGCGCTGCTGATGCTCGCGCTGGAAGGATATATCACAAAGCGCCATGGATCGGGCAATTACGTGCATCCAAGCACACTGAATTTCGAGAATCGCAGTTTCTATTTTATAGAGAACTTCCGCAGACAGAGTGTCGAACCAGGTGTTCGCATATTGTCGCAGTCATTTATACCTGCCGGTGAAAAGGTCGCTCAGATACTGACCTTAAAAGAAAATGCACAGATACTGTGCAACAGAGTCACATATACCGCAAACGGAAAACCCGCCATCGTCACGCAGATGCATATGCCCGATATGTATCTGACGAGGCATGATGTGGAAAATATGAATTTCTTCTATATTCACGAACTGGTGTGGGATTTCTGCAGCAGGCAGATTGCGCATGCGCTCAACGAATATCAGCCGGTCGCCGCTCCCGAGGAAATTGCCGCATTGATGGGGATACCTGTTAATTCACCCCTTACATATGCGGAACAGATTTTTTATGATATGTACGACGTGCCCGTATTGTATTCTTATCATTATTGCGACCCCAAATACTATACCATACGTACTCTGCAGAACTGGGATCTGAATCAGCAAAGATAACCAGATTTTTCACGGTGCTCTTTTTTGCGTCCCGATACATGAAAAACATTTTTTAGCCATAATTCAAATTATTTATTTCGATGTTGATTTTCTGCTTGCCAAATTGCACATATAGTCTTATAATAACTATATATTCAGATCGATTAAGTCATAACCATACAAAGTGCGCCGTTGGGCGGAATACGGTTTTGGGTCAGGGTTACCTGGGGTGTCCGGTTCCGCATAGGAACTAATTTTGTGTTGGTACAAAGCATTCGGGAAGACCCTTTATATTTTATGCCGCCTTGCTGGTCATACTATCAAAGGCATGATTAGTAAAAAAATAGGAGGAAAACAAATGAAAAAACTGCTGGTGTACCTTTTGGCTGCCATCATGCTGCTTGGAGCAGTAGGCTGTGCCACAACTCCTGCCCCTGCCGCAACGGAAGCTCCCGCGGCTCCCGCCGCAACAGAAGCTCCCGCGGCTCCTGAGGCCCCTGCCGCAACACAAGCCCCTGCGACTGTTGACATGACTCAGTATAAGGTCGCGCTGCTGCTGCCCGGCACCATCAACGACAACGGCTGGAACTCTGCAGGCTATGCTGCCGTCGAGGCCCTCAAGGCAAAGTATGGCGTTCAGACCGCATACACCGAGAAAATCGCGGCATCTGATATTGAAGAATTCCTGCGCGGCTATGCCAATCAGGGCTTCCAGGTTATTATCTGCCACGGCTCGCAGTACATCGATTACATTCATAAGGTTGCCCCCGAATTCCCCGATGTGAAGTTCCTGATCAGCTTCGGCGATGCGGATAAATCCCTCGCTCCGAACGTTGCATGCGTAGGCCCCATCGAATCTGGCTTCCTGGCCGGCGCTACTGCTGCTGCGATTTCACAAACCGGTGTTGTCGCGATGCTTGGCGGCGAAGAGAACCCCTCCATCAAGGCAACCGTCGATCAGTTTGAGGCCGGCGCCAAGTTCATGAACCCCAACGCCAAAGTCTTCACGGGCTACATCGGCACCCTGACGGATGCTGACAAGGCAAAGGAAATGGCAAAAACCTTCATCGCGGAAAACAAGATCGACGTTATCAGCGCGACCGCGAATGCCGCGGGTCTGGGCGTCATACAGGCTGCTGATGAATCCGGCATCAAGGCCGTAGGCTTCAACGCCGACCAGAACGCCGCTGCCCCCAATACCGTTGTGGTCAGCGTTCTGCGTAACTTTACCACCATGTATGATAAGGTGTTCCAGGAAGTCGCCAACGGCACATTCCAGGCCAAGCTGTATGCGTTCGGCATTGCGGACGATGGCATGATACTTTCCGATTGGCACGGCTGGGATGCGAAACTCCCCGATGCGAAAGCCAAAATGGATAAGATGATACAGGATTTCAAGGCCGGCACGGCTAAAGTCGGCTGATAGGCGCCGCTTTTAAAGCGGCGAAAGGGAGCCATTTGTACGGGCAGGATGCAAACCCTGCAGACGGCAGATGGCTCTCGTTTAATGGCGGGCTACACCGTTGGTATTAGGGAGGGCGATGCATGAAGGGCTTCGATAAAATAAAGCTGTATAACAACATGAGGAGTGCGGCGAGACAGACGCTGATATCCCTTATCGCGGTGGCGGTTGCGCTGGCCGTCGGCATGGTGATTATTGCCATGCTGCACATCGATCCGTTTCTTGCGATCAAGAACATGTTCGTTGGAGCGCTGGGAAATAAAAGCTCCATTTCGGAAACATTTATCAAAATGACTCCGCTTCTGTTTACGGGCATGAGTTACGCTCTTGCAAGCCGCTGCGGCCTGACCAACATCGGTATGGAAGGACAGCTCTACATAGGCGCGCTGTGCACGACTGTGGCAGGTATTTATATTACCGGATTGCCTTCGTTCCTGCATATACCCATTTGCATGCTTTGCGGGTTTATTGGCGGCGGTTTATACGGCTGGATCGTGGGTGTGCTCAAGGTAAAGAGCGGAGCGAGTGAGATCATTACGACCGTTATGCTCAACACGATAGCCATCAATCTGGTTTCCTACATGGTCAACGGCCCCATCGCAGAGCCTCCGGGGCAGATGTCCCAGAGTTACCCCATATTGAGTTCAGCCCAATTGCCGCGTATACTGCCGGGCACTCGCGCACATCTGGGCATACTGATAGCTTTCGTATTTGTTGCTCTTTTCTACGTATTTCTGTGGAAGAGCAAGAAGGGATATGAAATTCGCGTATCCGGCCAGAATGAGCGCGCTGCGCTGTATTCGGGCGTGAATACCAATCGGAACATACTGCTCATTATGCTGCTTGCCGGTGGCCTTTCCGGGCTTGCGGGGGCAAACGAAATCATGGGCATACAGGGGCGGCTGACGCCTCAGATATCCCCGGGTTACGGGTTTGACGGCATAGCCGTCGCGCTGATCGGCGCAAACACGCCTGTCGGCGTGATTGTAGGCGCGGTGCTGTTTGGCATATTGCGCGCAGGCGGCAACATGATGCAAATGACCACCGGGGTGCCGTCCATCATTATTTCCGTCATACAGGCGGTCGTGATACTCATGGTTGTATCCAGCAACTATTTTATCGATTGGTCTGCTGCCCGCAGCGAAAAGCGCCGGAACGCAGAACGTCGGGGGGAGGAATAAATCATGGATGTGTTATCGACCCTTACTGGATATATCGCGGCGGATATTCGTACGGCGACGCCCATACTGCTTGCGGCGCTTGGGCTGTTGTTGATGAACCGCAGCGGATTAATCAATATCGGCGCGGAAGGCATTATGCTCATCGCGACATTCGTAGCGGTGATGGCCACCTATTTTACAAAAAGTGTTTGGCTGGGTCTGTTTTTCGCCATGCTATCCGGCGCGCTGATGGGCCTGCTGTTCGCATTTCTTACGGTAACAATACGCGCAAACCAGATTGTGGTGGGCGCGGCATTTAATATATTGGGTACAGGTATCAGCGCGATGCTGTACCGCATTGTATTCGGCATGTCGACGGATGTGATTTCGGTGGAAGGGTTTTCGGAATTATCCATTCCGCTCCTCTCTAAAATACCTGTGATCGGTCCGGCGCTGTTTTCGCACATGCCCATCGTTTACATCGCATTTTTGTTGGTGCCCGCGGTGTCGTATTTCCTTTTCAAGACTCCTTCGGGGTTAAATCTGCGGTCGGTGGGCGAGAACCCGAAGGCTGCGGATACATTGGGCGTGCATGTTTATCGCGTGCGTTATGCTGCTGCGATTGCAGGCGGCATGCTCATTGCGGCGGGCGGTGCGTTTCTTTCCACAGGGCTGCTGCATTTCTTTGCGGAAGATATGGTGGCCGGGCGCGGCTTTATCGCGTTGGCGGCAGTCATATTCGGCAAGTATAAGCCTTCGGGCGTCATGATCGCCGCATTGCTGTTCGCTCTAGGAAATGTAGCTGCCAACGCCCTGCAGGCGACGGGATCTGCAATTCCTTATAATTTCCTCGTAATGATCCCATACCTGCTGACCATCGTGGCGCTGGCCGGGTTTGCAGGCAAAGCTGTGGCCCCCGCGGCCGCAGGCAAGCCGTACAAGAAGGGCTGAGGAGGGGAGATATGGCTGTTATACTCGAAATGAAAGGCATCTCCAAGCAGTTCCCCGGAGTGCTGGCCAACGACAACGTAAACCTTACCGTGGAACAGGGAGAAGTGCATACCCTGCTTGGCGAAAACGGCGCGGGCAAATCCACGCTCATGAATGTGCTCTGCGGGCTATATCGCCCCACTGCGGGAGAGATTTATCTCGATGGCAAGCGTGTTCACTTTTCTTCCGCCCGTGACGCCATGAATAGAGGTATCGGCATGGTGCATCAGCATTTCATGCTCATCCCTACGCTGTCCGTTGTGGAAAACTGCCTCATCGGCGCAAAATCAGACTCTGCGCTTAAGTTGGATCTCAAAGGCGCGGCGCAGAAAATTCGCGAGATCGCGGAAGAATATCGTATGTCGCTCGATCCGATGGCGCGAGTGGATACGCTTTCCGTGGGCGAACGTCAGCGTGCCGAAATCGTCAAGGCTCTGCTGCGCGGCGCAAGAATTCTAATTCTTGACGAACCCACCGCCGTTCTGACCCCGCAGGAGACTCAGGAACTCTTCAACATGATCAAGGGGCTGAAAGAAAGCGGTTATACCATACTGTTCATCAGCCATAAGCTCAATGAAGTCAAACAGATCAGCGACCGCATCACCGTGCTTCGTCAGGGCCGTGTGATTGATACAGTCGACAACGCGGGCCAAACCGTGACTGACCTCGCGCGGCTGATGGTAGGCCGCGATGTGGACTTTACAGTCAACAAAACAAAGCTCGACTGCGGAGACCCTGTGCTGCGGGTGAAAAACCTTTCCTTGCTGCGAAAAGGGGCGGCGCCGCTTCTTGACGAAGTGAATTTTCAGGTTTGCGCTGGCGAGATTCTGGGTATCGCCGGTGTGGACGGCAACGGTCAGTCCGAACTCGTGGAGGTGCTTACGCATCTTCGGAACGCGAGTTCGGGCAGTGCCGAATACGGCGATCGCGACCTGACAAAATGCACCACGCGAGAAATCATGGCAAATGATATCTCCCACGTGCCGCAGGACCGACAGGGCAGCGGACTCGTGCTTTCCATGAATATCGCGGAAAACATGATACTACAGGACTATTACAAGACTTCGTTCGGTAAGGGCGCTTTCCTGGATTGGAAATATATCAACGAATATACGGATGATCTGATTCGCGATTACAGCATCCGCACACCCAGCCGTTTTGAACAGGTCCAAAATTTGTCAGGCGGCAATCAGCAGAAGCTTATCATCGCGCGCGAGGTCACGCGCAAATGCAAGCTGTTGATCGCCATGCATCCTACCCGCGGGGTGGATGTTGGCGCAATTGAGTACATCCATAAGAAACTCATCGAAGAGAGAGACAGAGGCATCGCCATACTGTTGGTTTCCACGGAACTCGATGAAATCATGAAGCTCAGCGATCGGATCTGTGTCATGTATGAGGGCAAAATCATGGGCACCGTTCGCCCGCAGAACGTTACTATCGAGCAGATGGGCCTTATGATGGGCGGCACGCCGTATGAGGATATCGCGGTGCAGGCGTAGTCATTCTTAATGGACCATAACAACAGCCGTATGCGGTTTACGCATACGGCTGTTATTCGGTTTGAAATGCTCAATAGTCAGCGTCGATATATATCAATCTGCTTCCGTGGAAAGCATTAGCTCAACTACCAGAGAAGCAGCATTGCACAGTTCATCGGCGGTGGTGTATTCGTCGAGGGAATGACATTTGTTCATGGCGGTGGCCAGTACAAGCCCGGAAATACCGTATTGTGCCAAATAGTTGTTATCGCTGCCGCCGAAAGTCGAGATGAGATCACCAGAAAGTCCCATCTTTTTGCAGACATTCACAAACCGTACAGCAACGGGATGATCTGGCGGCGTAGTGTATGCACGGAAGCCTTCCTGCAGAGAAAAGCGCAGAGAAGCGCCTATGGATGATGCGGCGCCCTGCAGAGTCCGTTCAACAAGCTCGGCCTGCTTGTGTGCCTTTTCATGGATGTAACTTCGTACTTCGCCCTTCAATATGCAGCGTTCAGGAACAATGTTGGATGCGAGGCCACCTTCTATTACTCCGATATTGCAGGAAGTGTCGTCGTCCAGTCTGCCCATTTCCAACGAGCAGATGGCTTTTGCGGCCGCACTTATCGCATGAATGCCTTTTTCGGGCTCAAACCCGGCGTGTGCCGCCTTTCCAGTGATTTCAGCCGTAAAATACAGTATGGTAGGTGCCTGATATGCCGCAATTCCTACTGGTCCTCCGAGATCCAATACGTACGCTTCCTTGGATTGGATACGTGCGGTATCCAAAACTGAGGCTCCGACGCCGTAAATCTCTTCTGCTATGGTAAACAGCACTTCAATAGGCCGGTGCGGTTCATTTTGTTCGAGCAGACTTCTTAGTGCTTCCAGTATTGCGGCTGTACCGGCGCAGTCGTCCGCGCCCAGCACGGTGTCGCCCGCGCTAGTGATGGTTCCATCCTCATGAAACACCGCGCGCTTATTGCGTGAAGGCTCCACGGTATCCATATGTGCGCAGAACAGCAGCGGGTCGCCGATACCGTCAAGATATCCGTGAACATTGCCGGAAGTACCGCCGCACAGAGCGCCCGCATCGTCCTCATATACTTTAAAACCTAGGGCGATCAGCTCATTCTTCAGTCGAGCGGCCATCATGTGTTCACTGCGGGAAGGACTGTCGATTGCGACAAGTTCAGTAAATAGGTTCAATAAACGCTTACGATTGATTGTCATACTGCCCTCAAAACATATAATACATATACGCTATAACAAGCGATGAAAGCTGTCAATACAATATTATACGGCTCCCAATATAGAATGGGAAGCCGTGCAGCTAAACATTTAATAGCGTATTAAAGAATTCGAATGACGTCCTTGCGCGGGTCGGCGTTCTTGGGAGGCTCTGCAGCATATCCCAATGCCAGAGTCCCGTAAATTTTGTGGTTGTCCGGGATGCCCAGATCCTTGCACAGGGCTCGGACTGCCGGCGTATCGGAAAATCCGGCCAGATGGTTCAGCCAACAGGAGCCTATGCCCAGCGAATGGGCAGATAACATCATGGTATTCAGAGCAATGGCCGAATCAGCCATGGCGTTGGGGTTGTTCCTATCGTGCGAGACGATGACATACGCTGGCGCGCCGTACAGGAATTCTGAATCGTCAAGCTTGGATTTCTCAATCAGGGCTGCCATACGCGGATTCATACCTTCCGTAATGGGAATGGTACGCAGCGTCTGACGCAGTGCGTCATTTGCCTTTTTGAGGGCCTCAGGACTTTGCAGGGCGGTAAACAGCCAGCCTTGTGTGGCCATAGCGCTGGGAGCAAAGCTGGCAGCTTCCAGTATCGTCCGCAAGTCGTCTGCGGGAATTTGGCGCTGCTCGTAAGAGCGGATACTTCTTCGGGAACGGATGTTTTCAATAACCGCGTTCATATGTATGCCTCTTTTCCATCGAAAGTACTGTGTTCGCGATTATTATAACACGGACTCAATATTTACGTTCTTGCGTTTACGAAGGATTTTTGCTTTTGCGCGGTTTGGGAATGGCCGTGACCGGCTCCAGCGTGCTTAAAATTTCCCTGCTCAATGCCGCATTGTCGATATCCAGTATATAATGCTCCTTTGCGCCATCGTAAGGGCATCCTTTCTGGGCATCCTTCATACGTTCGCTGATGCAGTCGAGCTGCTTGACATATACCGTATCGTCGCAGACGAGCAGTATGGGCTTGTCGTTAACGTACACCATGTATTCTCCGAACATCTTTCTATATCGAATAGCGCCCGTGCCCCGTATCTGATCACAAACATACTGGATGTATTCCAGACTGGTAGCCATGAATGAACCTCCTCACTGATTTTGATTTTGCCATGCCGGAAGTTTGGCGAGCATCCGGATTGCCGCGCCGCGCGCTGCTTGTGCGTCCAATCCCTGCGTGCGAATGAGGAACTCGGTTGTACCATCCACCTTTTCAGAGTAGGATTGCATGCTTCCATCCGGCCGCGCGCAGTATTTGCAGAAGTCCTTGCTTTCATCCTGCAGGGGGTAATCGGCGGCTTCCTGCATGGGCATGCCGCAGGCGATGCAGATTTTCATTTTTTTATCTCCTTATTCGCAGTTTTCGTATGCTTCCAGCGCCGGAACAAGACAATGCGACATGCCCTGCACGCCGCATACGGTGAGCGTCAGCAGCACGGTATCGCGTATTTCAGAACGCGTAGCGCCTGCGTGTTTTGCCATGGGCACATGCGCGGCTACCGCGCCTGCTTCGCCTTGTGCGGCTTTGATTCCGATGTATATGAGCTGTCGCGTTTTCGCGTCCAGACCGTCCAAAGAAGAAATCGAGCCGATCAGCCCGTCGAACGCTGCCGCGACGTCAGGCGCTTCTTCTTTGAAAATCATGAACGGATTCTTGTTCTGCATCACCATGTTCCTCTCTTCATAATGTCTACGCCTAAGCTTGCAAAGCCTTTCATGCCATCGGGTGTGAGCCGGTACGCAGTCTTTGTTCCTTCTTCCGGTTCAAACCATTTTAGTTCCAGCAGTCGTTCAAACATCCGGTTGCCCAATGTTCCGCCCAGATGTCCATAGCAGGAACGGCCTTTGAGCATTTTATCTGCATCCATACGCTGTTACCTCTTTTCGATCAGTTTCAGGTAGTTGTCAATCAGTATGTCTTTGTATCGCGCAATCACGCCGCCTTCCGGAGCAAACAAATCTCCGTTGGAAAGATAGTGATGCACCAACCCCACCCAAATATTGAACAGAAGATAGGGGGGGATACCGGCTTGGCTTACTGTTGTTTGCTGCTCAAGCGCCTTTGCAAAATGAAAGGAAATTGCAGATTGAATGCCGATAAAGCTATCCCTTGCCGCAGGCGGCAGCAGCCTGTTTTCGAGTATAAGCCTTGTATAGAAGGACTCATATTCCGTAATGCCATCCAAATGCGCACGCAGCAATTCTGAAAGCTTTGGGCTGCCGTGAGCGAGTTCATGCGTGCGCAGTGCGATCCTCTGCCCGTAAACTGCCACTACTTCTTCAATCAAGGCATCCATTGAAGAAAAATGCACAAATACCGTACCGTGCGACACATGTGCGGCCTGTGCGATATCCGATGCCCGCGCACCCATAATGCCGTTTGCACAAAACACGTCATATGCGGTTTGTATGAGCAGCGCTCGAGTTTGCTCTTTTTGTATTTCCCGGGAATTCTTCATATTAATGATCATCCAATCATTGACTTTGAAGTCATCATAATGCGTAAAAGTAGACTTGTCAATACAATGCGAAGGATTAATCAAAAAAGGGAATGCATGCGCATTCCCTTTGAGCAACCAACGGTTTTACTTTTATCTTGCGGATTTAAGTATCGCGATAACGTCTGCAGACGTCAGGGGCTGGAACCCGCCGATCTTGATGGAATCGTCGAAGGTTGCCTTTTTCGCCATATCGGTGATCTGCTCGTCGGTGGGATGAATGCCCAGTTCGCTCAGGGTAACGGGCATGCCGATGGAATGACACCAGTCTTCCCAAGCAGCGATACCGGCAAGCGCAGTCTGCTCGGCATTTTCATAGTTCTGCTTCACACCGAACACCTCGACGGCGAACCGGACGAAGCGGCCGACATTGGTCTTATACACGTACCTGGCCCAACTGCTCCACACAGCGCTCAGGCCTGCGCCGTGGGTAACGTCGAACATGCCGCTGACTTCGTGCTCGATCATATGGGGGCCGAATGCGCCGATACGGCCCGTTCCAAGCAAACCGTTATGCGAAAGGCTGCCGCCCCACATTAACGTCGCACGGGCTTCGTAATCGTTCGGGTTCTTTACAGCGACGACCGCCGCTTCCTTAACGGATACGAGCAGGCCTTCCGCCATACGATCGATGAGTACGACATCCTTTACGGTGGTGAAATACCGCTCCATGGTGTGCATCATGATATCCACCGCACCGCTTGCCGTCTGGTATGCGGGCAGCGTGTAGGTCAGTTCCGGGTTGAGTATGGAAAACTTGGGGCGGGAACTGTCGTGATCATAGAAACGCTTACGCGCGCCTTCTTCAATCGTAATAACGGAGGAATTGCTCATTTCGGAGCCGGCCGCCGCGATGGTGAGTATGCAGCCGATGGGATAGCATTTGTCCACAACTACGCGGGCCATATACACATCCACCAGATCAACACCTTCGTTCGCCAGACCATAGCCGATGGCTTTAGCGGAATCGATGGGGCTGCCGCCGCCGACGGCCAGTATGAAATCGACGCCTTCGCGTTTGCACAGTTCGATGCCCTGTTTCACGAGGCTCATGCGCGGATTGGGGACTACACCGCCAAGATCGACGTAACCGATGCCGTACTCCTTAAGGCTCTTATGGACTTTATCCAGTAGACCGTTTTCCTGCAGGCGTTTGGCACTGCCATAATGAACGAGTACTTTTTTATAGCCGAGGCTATGAATTTCTTTTCCGACCGACGATTCGGTATCCTTGCCGAACACGATCTTTGTGGGAGCGAGAAAGTCAAAATTCAGCATATGTGCCTCCTGAAAAAGATTGTTTGTGTTTGAATCAATAGTATATGATCTTTGCCAGGAATACAAGTCTATTGCATGTAGCTGGCAATATTCGCGGAATTCAGCCAATCAGGTAACTTGTCATGGATAACGATCCGAGCACGCACGCGTCGTTGAATACAAATACGTCGTCGTCCATATCGAGCGCGCCAAGCACGTAGAGCAGGGGAGCAAAATGATCAATGGAGTGGAAGGCAAGCGAGGAAGAAGGGCCTGCCTGCTCGTAGTGTATTACTTTTTCATGGTCGCCGTTCTCTACGGCTTTTCTAATGTAGTCGTCGAATTCCTGTGCCCAAGGGTATCCGCCGTCCATATTCCAAGCGATTTTGCCCAGGTTATGCACGACGTTGCCGCTGCCAAAGATCAGCACGCCCTGTTCCCTGAGCGTGCGGAGATTCTTCCCAATGCGGTAATGTTCCTCAAGCGGCGCGTGATAGTCAATACTGATCTGGAATACCGGTATATCGGCATTGGGGTAAATGCGGCGCAATACAGACCACGTGCCGTGGTCCAGCCCCCAACCGTTATCTATCATGGTATCGCGTTGAATAAGCGCCTTTGCTTTTAGGGCAATCTCAGGAGCGCCCGGGGCGGGATATGTGATCTCATATAGTTCCCTGGGGAAGCCGTACATATCGTGTATCGTACTTGGAGTGCTGGTGTCCATGATTCGCGTCTTATCCGTAAACCAGTGGGCGGAAACTGAAAGTATGGCATTTGGGCGGGGGAATTTCCTTGCGATAGCCTTCCACCCGTTGGAAAACCGGTTTTCTTCAATTGCGTTCATTGGCGAGCCGTGACCGATGAACAACACAGGCATACTATTCTTCATGCCGCAATGATCATCCCTTTACGTATCCTCTAACCATTGATAACGCAATAAACGGCATATGTAACGAAATCTTAATCCGCAATCCATGAAAAACAGTATACGGCATTTTCCGGCGCGGATATTCCGGTCTCTTGCATGTATTCGAACCTGCCGCTCAAACCCCGTTCCTGCGCAGCAAGATGAAAGTGGCAGGCCGCAATGCCCAGATCGATGCGCTGTATATCAAAGCCTAGCATGCTTTCGTTTCGCTTCGATTTCAACTCATAGAAATGGAATGCGTTTGCTTTTTTTACTACTCGCCATGGCTGTTGGTTGGATGCGGACGGCGCAAGCCGAACCATTTCCAGCGCAAATCCGTAATCCCCAGCCTTCGATTGTGCAAGCGGTACTGCAAAATCATTTTCGAAGAACAGCTCGCCCCAGTCTTTACGACGGTCGGAATGTGCCGTAGCGCGGACGATTGTTTCCATGAAACGCTTCTGCTTAGCCGGATACCCGATGGGGGAGACGATGGGGAGCATTTGTTTTTCTTTTACGCCCATGCTCGCCGCAAATTTGCTTTTGTCGAATGTGCCGCCCAGCCAACAGGTACCCAATCCAAGCGACGTCGCATAAAGCACCAGTTTTTCAAACGAATACCCAAGCGCTTCGAGTACGAGCGCTTCATCTGTGATGATCGCGCCAATATAGCTTTTCGCGCCTTTGATCATACCATAGGTGCCAAGGCGTTCGCCGCCCGTCTCTATCGATGATTCCGTAATGCGGATGATAACCTCTTTATTGAAGGGATTGGACAGAGCCTGCATGTAAGCGAGAACTTTCTCTTTGTGTGCGCCGCTAAGGGGCTTGGGTTCATATGTTCTGACGCTGCGGCGTGTCCGTATCGTTTGCTCTACGGCGAATACCAGATTCATGCAATACTATACTCCTAACAGAACGAATTTTTTTCTCTACTTTTATTATAGCATCTTGCAATTGGGAATTATAGACTGTACGCCTTGTCAAAATACTGCTACAGTATGAGAACGCAGAAGATGCGTATGAAGGCGAGAACTGCACAAGGAGGAACCCAAATGGAACCGATCGAATGCTTCTATACCTTGCTGGCGCAAAAAGTAATCAGCGAACTGAGCAAACGAAATATAGAAGGATATTACTGCAGTACAAAGGAGGAAGCTGTTGCAAAAGTGCTCAATCTCGTTCCGAAGGGCAGTTCCATGTCATTCGGCGGCTCCGCGACACTGCATGAAATTGGGTTGCGCGGCGCTCTCAAATCCGAAAAATATGTCGTGTGGGACCCTGCGACGTAACAGGAGCTACCGCTAAGGATGATATCGCGCATCGAGCGATGTCGGCAGATTACTATTTCATGAGCACAAATGCTATCACCGAAAGCGGAGAGCTTGTCAATATCGACGGGTACGGGAACCGGACATCGGCGCTGATATTCGGCCCAAGGAATGTGATTGTTATTGCAGGTATGAACAAGGTCCAGCCCGACATTGAGTCGGCAATACTGCGAGCCAAGAAGACGGTCGCTCCTTTGATCGTGCTCAAATTCAAGAGGGATTACGAAACGTTTGAAGAACTTTCTGAGGCTGCCCAGAGAGCCTGCTGTCAGCTTGTCGTTACAACCGGATCGATGACGAAGGGACGCATTACTGTATTGCTCGTCGGGGAAAACTTAGGGTATTAACCCTACGCCCCGAATACAAAGCGCCGGTTAGCAACCGGCGCTTTTAACATTCAAACCCGCTTCAGTATTGCGGAATAGGGGTGATCATCCGTAGCGGGGGATACGATTGCAAGTTCTCCGGTTCGTACCATGTGTTCTATGCGCAGAAACAACCATCTGTCGCTGACACCCGGGGTATGCAGCAGGGCGTTTCCTATCAGCCGTGCCATTACAAACTCACCTTCGGGCATATGCGCATAGAGTGCAAAATCATAGAAGTTTTCGGGTACGCTCAGGAACGTTCCGTTCACAATTGCGCGAAGCGGTGCGTTTTCTTTCATAAGATCAAGGAATATTCCAGCGTAAAACCTGCGCATGGTTGCGCTGACTGCCTCTGCTCCTTCAGAAAGAACCCCCAGATTGCTCGGGTGTATTTCCCCGGAGGAACGATGGCTTATTACGCAGTCGTCTTTTTCTACTATCGTGGGCGTCCGCACGATAAACAGCGGCGTTTGAAACTCCCTCGTCAGATAGCAGAGAAAGCATAAGCCGCATAGATCAGCGGGGGAGCTTTCACAGAGCCATACGCGGATGGGTTCGAGCGTCGTTTGGGTTTCACGTAGCCGATTGATCGCGTGCGTGTTGGTTTTTCCTATTTCTTCGGGCACGCCGGGGAAATCGCCGTAAAGGACGGATAGCTGCTTTGTACGCACCGGGTCGGAAACAATATCAGAAATATCTCCGATATCCAGCGCAAGCGTCAGTGCTTCCACATCTGTGGAAGTGCCCCCGATGGTTACACCCGGCCAGTATTGCGGCTTTTTCGCCTCGTGCAGGTCTTTTTTGCTGCCGCCGATGATGCCGACCGAGCCGGTTATTTTTTGCCCCAGTTTCATGGATTTCGCGTATTTCAGCGCGCCTGCAAGGCTTTCATTAAAGGCGAGTTCTATCGTATCGCTCATCTCCCGTACAGATCATTCGTTCCAATCAGTTACGTGCATATATTGCCCTGCATATAGTTACATCAACTTACCAGATTAGTATGTCTTTTTCTGATGGTTAAGTTTCTGCAACTTGAGGAGCCTTTTCGCCCACGCCTCTATTCGCCAGCAGCACACCTAAAATTGTTACGCAACCACCCAGCAGGGAGAACCATGTCGGCATTTCTTTTAGAAAAATCCATGCGATCAGCAATGTGAGCACGGGTGTGAGATAAATCGAGCTTGTCCCTCTGGAAGACCCTATGCGGGAGATTGCGTATGCCATCGCGCAATATGCGATGATGGTGGGGAATATGCCCAAATACAGCACCACAAGGCTAGCGCTGACGGGTGCGGCCGCTATTTCCTTTAGAACACCGCCCGATGCAAAGGACATGAACAATGTCGCCGCCCATATGGTATAACTGGTGAACGCAATGCTGTCGTATTTTTTCAGGTAGGGCGTCTGGACCACAAAATAAATACTTTCGGAAAACGCGGCAAGCAGTATCCACAGCGTTTGCGCAGTGAACCGAAAGGAACCGTCGATGCTGATGGATATAATCGCTACTCCGGCAAAACTGATTACCGTTCCAACAACGCCGATTGCCGTCATGCGTTCCTTGAGAAAGAGAACCGACCAGATAGCAGTAAACACAGGAGCGAGCGTCACAATGAGGCTGGATAGCCCCGCGCCCACCGTCTGTTCTCCGATGTTGATGGATACGTGGTATACCACAAACCCAAGAAAACCGCACAGCAGTATGACGGGTACATCCTTCAGGGCAGGCAGCTTTGTTTTTCGAATGACCGCAAGTATCAAAAGTCCTGCGGAACCTATGAGCATACGCAAAAAGGCCAAATGCAGAGGGGAAAAATAAGCAAGCGCGGCCCGTATGCCGACAAAGGCAGAAGCCCACAGCGTAATGGTCAGGGAAAAGGCAAAGTAGACATCAAAATTGGATTTTTCTTTCACGCAATCAATTCTCCGGATTTCCAAAAGTTAATGATATAGATATACCAGATTGACGGCCTTTTCTCAAGCACAGAAATGATGCGTTCGTTGACAGCAGCTATACCAAACCTATAATATGTAGAAGACAGAATCGAGGTAACGATGGCTTATAAACTGATTTCGATCGATATCGACGGAACGCTTCTGACAGACGACAAAGAGCTTCCGCAAAGGAATATGGATGCCATGCGCGCCGCGGCCGAGGCCGGGGTAGAGGTGATGATTGCTACCGGCCGCCCATATAGGGCTGCCGCGTGGGTTATGGAAAAGGCGGGCATCGAAGGCCTGGTGCTTTCTCTGAGCGGTGCGCTGATTAATGCGTACCCCAGCGGAGAAGTCGTATTTGCGTCGGTGCTCGATGCGGATATTGTAACGGATGTTGCGGATTGCTGCCGTCAAAACGGCTGGTTCTGGCATTGTGTATCCGGTTCGGATTATCACTATGAAGTTCCAAGTGAAATGGCCCGCTTTACAGAACTGTATTTCGGGTATCCGGGCATACTTATGGATTTTCGTGCCAATCACGGCATTCTATTTCACAAGGGAAATGTCGTTGTATCTGCGGATATTACCCCAAAAGCGGCAGAGGAAATGAAGAGGATCATTGGCGACAGAGCGGAAGTGCATATATCAGATCCGTGTGTTGTAGATATCACCGCAAAGGGCGTCAATAAGGCAGTATCCTTGCTTTCCGCCGCCAAGCGGCTGGGGATTGACGCAGAGGAGATTATCGCAATCGGCGATATGGAAACCGATTTGTCCATGATCAAAGCGGCAGGCTTGGGCGTTTGCGTAGCCAATGGTACGGCAGCAACAAAAGCTGCAGCCGATTATATCGCACCTTCGAATAACGATTGCGGTGTCGCCCATGTCATAGAGAAATTCGTACTGAATGCCCGTTAGCTATTCTTTAGCCAAAGCACCGAATCCTTAAGAGCAGCCGCTGTTTTTGTTTCTATGACGCAGCGGCAGCCGTGTTTTTGGGCAATGGCCAGCCGGGATGCGATATCGACTTTGCCGGCCGAAAGAGGCAGATGATTTTTGTTGCCGTTCGCGTCGTGGATATGAAAGTGACGCAGCCTATTTGCGTGTTCAAACAGAAACGGTTCGTCGGCTTCATTGGCGGAATGCGAGTGGCCGATATCCCAGGTCAGTCCGAATGTGTCGCTTTCGAGCAGAAATTCTATAGCAGGCTTTTCAAAAGCAGCAAAACCGCTGGTGTTTTCTATGGCGATGACGATGCCGGTTCCTGCTGTTTCCTGTTCACACAGCTGCCGGAACACTGCGAGACTATTCCTGTAATGGGCAGGGTAGCGCTCGTACAGATACGCTTTTCCATCCGGCAGCGTGAAATACACCCCTTTATGAAGATGCATGTTGAGAAGGGGGGCTCCAATCTCCTTAGCAGTCTGTATGGCCTGCCGGACTGTATGGAGATACGCGTCGGCTACTGCGGGGTTGAAATCACATATGTTCATGTTTTCTTCCAGATGGATGGTGAAATACAGGCCGATGGACTCCGCGATACTCCTCAAATGCTGCGTTAGGGATGGATCACCGGATACGATGGCATGGCATACCGCAGGCAGATTCATGTTGAGTTCTATAAACGCAAGCCCTAACTCTTTGCAAAGCTGTGCCGATTCCTCAAGCGTCTCATGTTCAATCAAAGTGGGCATACCAAATTGCATATCTTTTACTCAGCCCCGAACTTCTGAAATTTGCTTTGGCAGAAGGGTATTGTTTAATCCGGCTCTTCTTTCAGATATCTTCTGACGCCTGCCATAAATGGACCCTTTGCAATTTTGTTTACCGGAGGAAACTGCGTTATGTGAGCGGTACGGGCTTCCATGTCTTCGATGCTGAAGCCATCTTTAATCACGAACGACTTTGCAAAACCGGGCACAATGGCTTTCTGCGGGCATCCGTATATGCAGCGCAGGCAAATCACGCATTCCGCGCCGAAAACGGGTTTGCCGTTCATCAACTTAATATTGCCGCGCGGGCAGTGCGTTTCACACCATCCGCAGCCGATACAGCTTTGAGTTGCGTACAGGTTTTTGCCAAAGAAACCGGAATTTCGTTTCTCCAGCAGCCCGATTGCGGACAAGAGGCGGTCGAACAGACGGGGCTTTTTGCGGCAGCGCTCCCCCGCGAGAATATCGGATACGATACGGTTTGCTTTTCGCGGTGCTGCTTTAATCAGCATGGCGCACACGGCGTCGTCATAACGAATCAGAAAATTGCACGGCATGGTGAACATGCTTTCGTACAGTACATCATACCCCTTCGCCTCAAGTTGGCGAATAACGGCAGCCCGGCAGTTGGTGTTGGGAGACATTTCGCCGCCTGCCGATACGGATATTACGACAGCCGATCGGCCGTTGCCCAGCGGTACCTGCTCGATCCATTCGTCAACAGGCTTGGGCGCACGAAGCGCATACACGGCGAACAGCAGTACAAGCAAATCTTCGTCATGCACAACTGGCGCGTTTCGGATCATCTCTGACTTGCGTGCAGCAATACCCTTTTCAAGAAAGGCTTTCTCAAATTCCTCAGCAACGCGCGTCGTACCACCGGTTCCGGAGAAATACGCCAGATGTACAGATCGAATGGACTGCATGCGACTGCCCCCTTTATTCCGTAACCAGGATACTCTCTTTTAACAGCTTTTCCTTGGTATTGTGAAATGCCTTTCTGTTTTTGATGCCGATGTATTGCAAGGGATACACAACAGAGTATCCGCATTTTGCTGCATCGATTGCCGTTGATTTTACACAGCAGTTGCCGTCTACGCCAACAATGGTGATCTGTCTGATTTCATGTTCAGCTAATATCTTCGCAAGCAGGGTATTGGGAAAAACGCTCGCCTTGCTTTTTTCTATTATGATATCCGATACAACTTCCAGACCTTCCGCGAGTGCGGAGCAATATGGCTGGCCCTTTCTAGGGACGACATTCTTCACATAGAGAACCAAATCCCCTGCATGCTGTGCTGCTTGAATACGCGCGTTGACAGCGCTGATCAAGCCGGAGGAGTCATACCCGTATCTGTTTTTTGCGCCGACATAGTCTTCCTGCATATCGATGACAAGCAGTGCCGGGTTGCCCTCACGCATAAGTCAGTCCCCATTTTCGGTAGGTTTCAGGCATTGCCATTTGGCAGATATATTCCCCCGTGGTAGCAGATTACTTGCTTTGCGTTATATTCTAGAAGCTTTTCAAGGGATTCTTCTGCAGCTTTCATATCCAGCGTAAACTGCGGGTTTGCAATCCCCAGTTTTTTATTCTCAACCGCAGCAGCATCGCCCGCAATCATGAAGTTTTCGTTGTTCAGATACAGCGAAATGTGTCCCGGCGTATGACCCGGTGTATCTAGGACAGTACATCCGCCAACCCAATCAATAATTTCTCCTCCATGAACGATACGATCGACAGGTACCGGCTCCACATTTCTCAACATGTTGCAAAAGGCAATCCCGAACGCCTTCTGATCTTCGGGCAGATTTAACTGTAGGGCCTCGGCCTGCGTAAGACGCAGGGATTGTAATCTGCCGGATATATACGGTTCTTCGTGTTGGCCGGCCACAACCTGTATATGAGGATATTTTTTCTTGAGTGCGGATAATGCGCCCATATGGTCGTGGTCGTGATGCGTGATGAGCACATGTGTGAGATTTTCGCAGGATATGCCATTTTTCAGCATAGCTTCTTCAATAGCCGGAAGAAAGCCGGTATATCCGCAATCGATCAACACCATATGCGCGCCATCTTGGAGAACAACGGGATGTATGACGTCTTCCGTTTCCCCAAACCGAAAATGCACATTGAGTATGGTCAACGGTTTCATGTCTCGCATGCTATTTCTGCAGGTTCAACTCAAACCGTTCAAAGTATCCTATCAACGCGCCGCTTTCATCGCGGACGGGATTGATATAAATCCGCTGATTGTTTACGCCAACGCCAAGGAATATTTCGTTGCCGTGGTTTTTGAGTTTTTCAACAGCTTGCAGTATTTTTTCCCGCGACGCTTCAGAGTGGCAATCGAAAATTGATTTGCCCACCAAATCGCCGTAGCCCCGTACTTGGTTGTATGTGAACCGGGCCGTTTTGTTGAGATAACGGATCACATGATCTTTATCCACAAAAACGATGGGGTAGGGAAGAGAGTCCAAAATATAATTCTGGATTTCGCTTACTTGCATGAGGTCCTCCGTTGTTTATTTCCTGACCGGAACGATTTCCAGCCAGTATCCATCCGGATCGTTGATGAAGTATATGCCCATCTTTGGGTTCTCGTAGCAGATACAGCCCATGCTTTCGTGCAAAGCGTGCGCTTCTTCAAATTTGTCCGTCCGGAACGCGAGATGAAACTCGTTGTCTCCGAGGTTATAGGGCTTCTCCCAATCGCGCACCCAGGTGAGTTCGAGTTGGAAATCCGACTCCTCATTTCCGATAAAACAGATGATGAAGGAACCGTCGTCGGCGATCTTCCGGCGCTGTTCAGTCAAACCCAATGCTTTTTCGTAGAACGCCAGAGAGGCTTCCAGATTATAAACATTGTAGTTTTCATGTACCATTTTGAATTTCATGTGAGTAGCCCCCTTATTAATTATCTTGTGCAATTACAATCATGTAATCGTCCGGCTGGAACGAAACGCGCTCCGATTTGCGCGGATTCGTTTTGATGAACAACCCTTCCGGTGTTGCTTTCTTATATCCGACCACGAGTTCATTCCTTTTTTTCGCGATCTCTGTGAGGGTGTAGAAATCCGTCTCCACATCAGGCTTCACATATCGGCACGCTTTTTTCATATACAGCTCGGAACCGTCTGCGTCCAAAAGATCTTCAAACAAAAGCGCGAGTTTCCTGTTTTCAGATACCTGTGTAATAATCAGATTGGTGATTGTGCTGCCAACCACAAAGTCGTTGACATTTGCCACTTTGGCCAGTTTCTGATTGCCTACGGAACGCATCTCGCTGGTCAGGTTGAAATCGCGGTTGGTCTTCTTTTCAATGTCCCGAAGCTGTATTAGCAATAAGAGAGTCTTCGCGTCGGCTTCATCACTGCTGCACTCCAGATCGCTTAACAGGAGTATATTGTTGTTTGCATTCTGCAGCAGGGCTTCCAGATTGGCCCGGCTGTAAATATCGCATTCCGTAATGTTCACTTCGATATTCTGGTATTGGCCTGCATTCGTAAACGCGGGGATTTCTGTGCCGGCTACGGTGATGACAGTCCCCTTTCTTGCATAATGATCTATTTCCATAAGAATATCAAGCAAATAGTCATTATAACCCAAAACAAGCAGATGATCTTCTTCATCCAGGGCAGTTTCAGCCGAAGATTCAGCGGAAAAATCGATGGGTGCCGCGAACGGGCTGGGCTTAGAAGTATGATCATCCTCTGCGAGATGAATGACTGAGTCTTCAGGCAGAAGCACTGTTTCCATGGGAGGGTTAAGCATCACCTGCCCGTTATGATTCAGCCCCACGACGGTAGAGCATTCAAACAGGTTGAGTATATCCCCAAAAGTTTTTCCCGCAAGTTCCGGGAAATTTTCAAAATAGAATTCGTCGCCGCCGAAATCAAAGAACTCTGTGAGCACGAGAGATAATCCCGGCTGTCTGCAGGTATGTGCAATGATTCTGGATAACGCATCCTTAAAGTACAGGATTTCCGCCTTGCCTTCGCCCGCGATGACGGCAGCTTCAAGATTCTCTTTGTTATGGATCATGGAAGTGATGTGAAGATCTTTTTCAAAGGCCTTCTTTGATTTCAGATAGTTTACTGTTGCAAGTATGACTTTTATGACGGAGAAGTCGTCGTCCTGGTTGATGATAATGGATCTTGCGGTTTCCAATGAAGCCCGATCCAGCAGGAAGCTCTCTGTCAGTTTGCCGGATTTGCAGATGATTCTTGTGGTTTTCAAGTCTTTGATCTGACTGCTGATTGCTTCTTCCATTTCTTCTTTGTCTTGCTCGCCCAGCACAACAATACAATTCTTTTTCAGGTTTGCTCCCGCTTCAATCAGCTCGGACAGTATGGTGTAAATTCCGTCGCTAAAGCCGATTACCACGGTATGTCCGGTTTCGATGACTTTGGAAGAACCCTTGCGCAAATTATACAGTTTTTGTTCAAATCCGGAATTGATGATACCAATCAATATGCTCGTTACGAATAATCCGCAAATAGTGACCACCGACATTAAGATAACAAAACCAATATTGCCCGTATCATCGCCGGCGAGATTTCCCGCGTCTATCGCATGCATGAGGCTTTGCCACATGGATACGCCTGTACCAATATCCTTGTTCAGCAACCCGCCCAAAATGCCGGCAATCACAACGACTGCAGCTGTGATCAAAAATAAAAGAATTACTAAGGCAATGGTACCTTTGGACATCACATTATCAAACTGATAACTCAATTTCTGTTTTAATCCGGGCTTATTGTCCTTCATCCTGTTGACTCCTCAAATTGATTTTATGGTTGGTTTCGCTGGCCAACACGCCAGTAAGGATTGCTTTTTTCTGGATCATGACATACTTCGACTATATACCTAATCGATTTATTCCGGTATAGCTTAACAGGGACAGGCAAGACCGCATGATCAAGCATTGCGGCGGCGCTGGCCGTTACAACGCTTGATCACAGGTTGCTGCGATACGAATATACTTCGAATTGGGGATGTTTTATAGATCGGCGATATTCTGATCGCCATATACGCTTTTCCAGTCGCTGTCGAAATCATCGATGGCTTTCTGGATATCCGGCATCATCAGCGCGCTTTTCAATATGGATGGGTCTACCGTTGCCGCTTGCGCGCCAGCAAGAAACGCCTTGTTGACCTGCCCCATATTTTTGAAGCTTGCGGCTATGATTTGGGTTTTATAACCATACCTATCAATCATAGCTGCAAAGGAGCGGATGACTTCTTCAGGATTGATATTCAGGTTTTCCATGCGGTTGTAATAGGGCGCAAGGCAATCCGCCCCCGCTTCCATGGCCAGCAGACCTTGCGCGGTGGAATAAATGGCGGTAGCAGTAACGTTATACCCCTGTTTTTTGAGAATACCGATTACCTTTAAGCCTTCGAGATTGGTCGGTACTTTGATGTATGCCTTTTTGTCAACGTGCTGCGCAATGGCTTCGGCATCGCGTAGCATGCCCTGTACATCCGTTGCGGTCACCTGAATATGCAGCGGGTGCTTTCCGATGATTTCGCGGATCGCCCGCATATGACCGAAGAAATCTATTTTTCCTTCTTTCTTGAGTATGCTGGGGTTGGAAGTGATACCGGCAATGGGCAGAAAGTCGCAGTACGTTTTTATTTCGTTGATGTTTGCAGTGTCCAATAAATATTCCATCGTGTTTTCTCCATATATAAATTTTACTTATCCGTCTGAATAATCTCCGCTTTTATTGTCTTTCCCCAGTGAGAGAGTGCTTTGAGCGCCGGGATAAGCTCTTCCCCCCGAAGCGTAAGCGAATACTCAACATGAGGAGGAGTTTCCGGGTATTGCATCCTGCATAGTATACCATACTTCTCCAATTCTCTGAGAGATTGCGAAAGCATGATATTGGTAATACCGCGAATACATCGCTTAAGTTCATTATATCTCAGCGGTTGGTCTTTACTCAATGCCCATATGATCGGCAGTCTCCATTTTCCGCCAATCAAACCCAGTGCGAAGGTCAGCGGACAATGATCAAAGTCGTTCTTATATGAATCGGCTATATACTTTGTTCTCCTGCTCAAATTTGACCAAGGCAGAAAAACTGCGTACTTGATATTGAAATTTACTTGGTTAGTATAATCATAATGGAGCATGGCGATGAAAACAACAGATGGAAAGGGAAACAGTTATGGATATACGCTATGAGGCAGTACCGGCGGAACAATCCTTTCTTGTCAGAGACTTGTGCAACGAACTCATGGAGTATCAGAAGCAAAAGGCAGCGATTCATCCGGAGTTTTTTGATACCATGTGTTTTGAGAGCAGGATGCTGCCATCTATCGGCAGTGCAAAGGAAAATTATATTGTAACGGCGAGTGCGGGAAATGACTCTGTTGGATATGCTTACAGCAACATATCATCGAAAACAATCTATAAAGGTGGGTTTGCCACACTGTCATGCGATTCCTTTTTTGATCTCGGATCGATAAAGGGCGATTACGTAGGGTGTCTGTCTCAGTTTTATATTCGGGAAGGCTACCGGAATGCAGGTGTTGGGAGCGTATTGTTTCAAATGTCGATGGACTGGCTGCGGACGTTTGAGACAATAGACGACATATTCATATTTGTATCCAATGGAAACAGCAACGCCCAGCAGTTTTATCTGAACAAAGGATTTCATGAAAGTCATACCATACTGGATGGGTTTATTACCGTGCTAAGAAACTGACTGGGCCACGGACCATAAAAAACGGCCGCGGAACATCTCCGCGGCCGTAGATTTACGCAAATAGAGAGCGTCCACTTATGCTTTGTCTTCGTTCAGGCTGTATCCTTTTTTGCAGAACAGAGTGATGCAGGCATCCACGACATCGGAATCATACAGCAGATCCTTATTCATGGAAATTTCATTCAGAGCGGCAGTCAGTCCAAGGCTGGGGCGGTAGGGGCGGTGAGTCATCATGGCCTCTACGACGTCCGCTACTGAAATAATGCAGGTTTCCAGCCGTATCTGACCTTTCTTGAGGCCGCGGGGATATCCGCTTCCATCCAGCCGTTCATGGTGTTCATATACGATTTCCGCAATGGGCCAGGGCATCTCGAAATCCTTGAGAACCTCATAGCCCTTTTGGGGATGTTCCTTGATGATTTCGTACTCCGGTGATGACAGCTGGCTTGGCTTCGTTAAGATATCAGCAGGTACCGTAATTTTTCCAACGTCGTGGATGCATCCTGTCAAATGAAGTCCTTCGATGGTATCTTCCGGAAGGCCCAGTTCTCGTCCAATTGCGCTGGCCAAGCTGCCCACCCGCTTCTGATGCCCGGCCGTATAAGGGTCTCGAAGATCCAGCATGGCGGCAGCCGCGTAGGCTGTATTCACCATAGCTTGACGAAGCTTGCTGGTTCTTTCATCCACAAGCCGCTGCAGATTTTCTTTCTGCTCTCTGTTTTCTTTCTCAAGCCTCTTTTTTTCATCCAGCAGCTGTTTGTAATCGACAGCCTGATTGACGGTTTTGATCAGTTCGCTTCTAAAAACGGGCTTGGCGAGATAATCTCTGGCCCCCAAGCGAATCGCCTCTACTGCCGTATCGACGGTAGGTTCACCTGTCATCATTATGACCTGTGTGCCTGAATGAGAGTCGTGAATGTACTTGAGCAGGGATAAGCCGGAATCTCTGGGCATGATGATATCTGTCAGTATGGTGTCAAAATCATACTGCTGCAGCAATGATGCGGCGGCCTCCGCGTTCTCCGCTGTAAACACCTCATATCCTTCCTTCTTGAGGAATTCACTCAAGGTAACACGAATGCTTGTTTCATCATCTACAATCATCACTTTCGGCATAACAACCCTCCCAAAACGAATTTCTCTACAGTGTCCATCCATTATCTACAGGCAGAATTAATACTGCCCTAGTAAATACGCCAGGCTCAGTTTCAAAATACAACTCCCCATGGTGATCTTTCACTATGCCATGGCTGATGGATAACCCCAGTCCCGTTCCCTCTTCACGCGGTTTTGTAGTAAAGAAAGGATCAAACACTCTGTCCAGTATTTCCTTAGGAATACCATTGCCATGATCCTCAATTGTAATCTTAAACCACCTGCGGCCATCTTTATTGAACATGACGCAATTCAAAATTATCTTTTTATCTTCATCGAAACCTTTGTACCTTTGGTTGAGCGCATCCCGTGCGTTTGTGATGAGATTCATCAAAACCTGCTGAATTTGCTGGCTGCGGCATTTAATATTGGGCAGCCCTTCGGGCACATTGATCTCGAGCGCGATCTGGTCGTGGCGCATAACCGTACGGATCAGCGATATGGTCTGATTGATGATATCGCTGATTTGCGCCGGACTGTGCGTTTGCTTCTCTTGGCGGGCAAAGCTTAGCAGGTTTTTAACTATCTCTGCTATTCTTCTGCCTTCATGTGTAATCCCTGTGCTGTATGTCCGGATATGATCGCTGACGGAAGGATCGTCCGAAATGAGTTCGGCATAATTGATGATGCCATTGATGGGATTGTTTATTTCATGAGCCACACCGCCCGCCAATGTGCCTATGGATTCCAGCTTCTGCTTCTGCCGCAGCTGCATTTCCATATCAATGCGATGTTTCTCAAATTCTTTGCGTTCTGTGATATCGCGCATGTATACAAGCGCGCCATCCGATCCGTTAAAGTTAAAGGGAACCGCAGAAACTTCTACGTCCACAGTGGTGCCGTCGCGCCTGATGATTGCTTCTTCTTTTAAAGGAACCGCCTGCTTGAAAGTATTCAATTGATTGATGCGTTCTTTGACAGCGCCGTTGAATTCCGCCGAAAAAAGATCCGGCACGTAAGCCCCGATGAGCTCGCTCTCATCTTTTACGCCGAAAAGCTCCAAAGTCCGCGGATTAGCGTATGCTATTTTAAAATCGGTTTGTACAAATATGCTGTCCGGCGCGTTCTCAAAGAAGAGACGGAAGCGCCGCTCGCTTTCCACCAACTCGTTCTGGGCTTGTTTTCTTTCTGAAACATCGTGCACAATAGCGTAGGCCAGCTTGCGGTTTTCAAGCTCAATACGCCCGCTGAATACTTCGACGTCTCTGATCTCTCCGTCCCAACGCCTGTGCTTGGTTTCAATAAAGTCCGAACCTTTCTGAAATGTACCCCGTAGTTTTTCAAGCACAAAACTGCGCCCGCCAGGATTGAGTTCCCATAGCTTTTTCTGTTTCAGTTCGGCTAAAGGATGCCCGTAAAAAGTACACGCGGCATAGTTTGCGTCAAAAATCTCGCCTGTCTCAGTGTCTATAATCAACTGCACTGCATAATTGTTATGGAAGAGATTACGGTAACGCGATTCGCTCGTAATCAGTCTTTCCTCAATTTCCTTTCTCTGCGTTATGTCGTGAATAATACAGTTGATATACTTTTTATCCTGAATGATGATTGGTCCGCTGAAAACCTCGACATCCCGCAAACTCCCGTCTGCAAGCATATGCCTGACCTGATAGTAGCTAGTTTTCTTCGAAAAAGCATTATTCAGGTTGGTTAAAATGTCGTTTTTGTGCATGCCGTTTAATACTGAAACGCTTTTTCCGACCAGATGGTCCTTGGGATAGCCATAATACTCAAGCGCAGCAGTATTAACATCAAAGATGGAGCCTGTTTCCACGTCAAGTACAAGGCAGATCGCCGAATTCTCATTAAACAGATCCCGGTAAAGCTTTTCGCTGCTTATTATCTTATTCTCTAGTTCCCTGATGTTTGTAATATCAAAATTGATACCCACCATCCGAGCCGGAGATCCTTTGTCATCCCGAATGAGATCCCCATAACCTCTTATGTGCCTGATTTGCCCATCAGACTGGCATATCCGAAATTCAATGTTGTATTCCTTCGCGCCCGTGAGCGCTTGTTCCATTTCCAGATTGCACTTTATAACATCATCGGGATGCACGCATGAAATCCAGGTTTCGTAGGAGCCTTCAAAACTGTCTTTCGGTATATCGTACAGCCGAAACATTTGATCGTCCCAGATTAAAACATTCCGCGTTATATTCCAATCCCATATGCCGGCCTGAGCTGCCCTTATTGCAAGAGCGTAACGTTCATTCATTTTGCCAAACTCAAGCTGGGTATTTTTATAGGAAGTAATATCATGAAGCGTAGACAGTAAACAAGGCTGACCATCCACATCAATGATCTCAACGGATACTTCTACAAATTTGATATCACCGGATTTCGCCTTGAGAGACAGTTCATGATGCTTGACTGATTCATGATTGCGAAGTTTCTGTATAATAGGCTCGCGTTCTTCAGGATATTGATACAGCTTTTTTGCGTCCATGCCGATCAATTCGTCATGTGTATATCCGATCAGCTCAATGTAACTTTCGTTAACAGCAATAATAGTTCCATCCTTCAACGAAGATATAATCGAGGGCGTGATGGAATTAAAATATTTTCTTAATCTTTCCTGCGACTCCCAAAGCCTTGCCTCGGCAGCAGTATGCTGATTGATTTCGCTTTCGAGCTTCTGACGTACAATAGCGGCAGCCAAATCGTCCTGTACGACTTGGGCGAATTGCCCCAGCAGCCGCTTATGCAGATCTGAAAAATGTGTTTCTTTTCGGTCAAGGACACAGATCGTACCAAAAACTTCTCCTGTCGACCAAATAATCGGGAAGCCCATGTATGCAATTAACCCCTTTGAAGCATCAGGGTTGTTCTTCCAATCCTCGTCAATAAGAGCATTGGATACAATAAACTCCCGCCGCGTATCCATGACGGCTTCGCAATAAAGCCCGGTTTTGAGCCACGCGGTTTCACCAACGTAGAAGTCGTTATCAGGACTGCTGTTTTTCGCAAAAACCTCAATTCGGTCGGAATGTACGCGCATGATAAGAGCGACAGGAATTGACAGGGTCTCGGATAATAAATCAAGAATCCTCTGCCATTTACCAATTATTTGATGTTCGATTTCAACATCATCCCGAATTTTGTAGCCTTCGCTCATATTCATGCTCCATCATAAAGATATGAATATTTTTAATATTCTACACAATGCGATAATTTCCTCTAGAATTGATTAAAATATTCCTTTAATAATACAAAAATACCGTTCATTCTCAATCATGAATGAACGGTATTTCATGCAACTGTTAGTCTATTTTAGAATGGAATACTTTGTTTCGACCTCGACATTGTTTTTAATCGCCAGCCACACAGGAGAAATATTTGCGGCATAGGCAAGTATTTTCTCAACATCCTCGTTCTGTGTATTGTCGGATCTGATCTGAATTTCAAATACTATCTTTTTTAATGAAAGAGGATTTTCCTGCCGAATACCTGTTGCCGTCCCCTCGTAGGCGGTAATGTTTTTGCCCGATCTCCTAAGCAGTCCTACGACAGCTGTGCTGACGCAGCCGCAGAAGCTTACGAGCAGCAATTCCAGCCCCGCAAAGCCATCTCCGTCGCCAAGAGGCGGAACATAATCCAGTGTGACAGGTCTGTTTGGATTGGTACGGGAAACGGCGGTAAACTGTACCTTCTGGTTTGCGAGCTTAAAATCGACATAAAGGTTTTCCATTTTTGTTCCCCCTTACAGATTTGTGGGTGTTGAACGCCAATAATTTGTGATTTCTATTTCAGAAAAACCGAAATGATATTCGCTGTTAATCTCGCGAATGCCGCTCTCAACACACCGGATTTCTTTTCTGAATAGTAGGTACATTCTTTTTTCAGCCAGTTTTGCTTAACCCAGTACGCATAATCATACGTATCTTGATAGTCTTTGTTTTTCAGCCAATACCTCTTCTGTACAGCAAATGCCAAGAGTGAATAAAACGACGGTTTTTGAGCGGAGCCATCCAGCAGGGAACGGACCAGCTTTTCCGATTCCCTGCGTATCTGTTCTTTGTAGACGGAGCGGATATGGTCAATATCGGACAACGCGCCCAGCCGGAACTTCATCCGGCCCGCAATTGTTGCGGCCCACGCAGTCATTGCCGCGTGCATGGTTCTAAGCGTATGATTGGAAGATCCCATTGCCGACGTAGAGAACAGCAACGCGGTTTTCCCATAGAACGCAGGTCTGTGGCAGTTGAACGCCATTCTGTCTATCCAGTTTTTCATTACGCCGTTTACGTCCTCCACGTAAACGGGACTGGCAATCACGAACGCGTCGGCATCGAGCATTTTTTGATAAATTAACAGTACATCATCCTTCAGCGGGCATTTTTCTTCTCCGCGGTCAAAGCAGCTTCTGCAACCCCTGCACATTTGGATGTTGGAATGGGCAAGCGAAACGGTCTCAACCCGAATACCTATGTTCCGTTCGGTGGACAGCTGCAAAAGGTTTTCTTCATAGATCTGAAGCACACGGGCGGTGTTGCCGTTTGTGCGGTAGCTGCTATGAATCAACAGTATTTTCATGGTTTGTGTCCTTCCAACAGGCCGCTATTTTTCATACGATAGCATAATGACAATAATTTATCAATGTCATTCTATCGTCTAAATATACTTTTATCAATACTGTTATTCAGAGCATGGGACCGAGTTTATAACATGGTCAGGTATGGATTTTGCTGCGTGATGTCGACCCCATGTTTCTTTAAATCTGTATCGATGATGTGGTTCATCATCTTTGACATCAAGCCAAACAGGAAGACCGGCAGTTTGAGCTGCGCATCCTCGTATACGTTTCGCCCGGAAGCTTCTCCTTTTTCGATATGGGAAAAGAAAATCCGAAGCTGACGCAGTATTTTCCGAGAATGGGGGAGAGCGCTGACGGGCTTTCCGTTGAGCGCGGCCCCCATTCCCATAACAAATCCCCCCATGCATTGCAATCCGCTCTTTTTACAGAACAGCTCAAGCATGGACAACCCGCTTTCGTGGGTATGCGCATAGGGCATACCGCCCTGAATGATGCCGTAAAGGCGCTGACCATGCAAAAGCTCCGCATGCTTGGATAATTCCTGCAGCAGATACAGCGTATCGGCCGGATATGTATTGATATAGCAGGGGCCGCCGAGTACAATGGTATCGGCTTCCCCAAAGGCGTGATAGAGTTTCTCGGGGTCACGAAGACTGGGATACAGGTGTATGAGCTCCGTATCCTGCCCTTTTTCTTTCAGATAATCCGCACACATCAGCAGCAATACAACGCTTGTGCCTTTTTGACGCGGGCTGGCATTGATCAAAAGAGTCTTTTTCATGCGCTGAGCACCTCGTTTATGATTTGAGTACGCATGGTTTTGGATAGCGGTCCGTCCGCGATAAACGCCTTGCCCGCCCCGCGCGTGATCATAAGGTTTTCGTGAAACAGCTTTTGAAACGCCCCAATTTCTCCTTCAACGCAGTTTTCAGCCACTCCGATTGTAAAGAACTTGAACTGCCGACCCACCAATCCGCCTTTTGCCAGTTCTTTGTTCCGCATAAAGTAGTGCCGGTCCATAATCAGCCCGAACTTATCGAATACCCGCTTAATTTTGAAGGAGTAGCTGCCGAATACGATGGGTGTGACGAATATCAGCGCATCGGCGCGGATGATATGAGGGTAAATGCGGTCACCGTCATCGCGGAACACGCACTTGCCGTATGTCTGATAGGTGCATCCGTTGCAGCCCAAACAGGGTTTCACTTCTAAGTTCTCAAGGGATATATATTCTGCCGGGATACCCTTAGTAGAGAATTCCTCGTACAGTGCCGCCCCGATGCCATGTTGGCCTTCGTCCGCAACAATCGTAACCATTCTATCGTCCTTTCACTTTTAGCAGTTCCTTATACGCCGGCTTGAACCATTCCGCGTGCCAGCGCTTTGCTGACCGCGCTCTTGATTGTTTCGCTGGAGAGGGTAGCGCCGCTCACGGCATCCACTTGATAACTGTTGTATGTTAGCATTGTTTGCGTAATGGCCTTCGCTTTGCTGCCCATGCCGTTTTCGTGCTCCAGTATTTCAATTGCGGTAATAGAATGGTCTTTTACCGCAACGCAGACTTTTACTTTCACCAGGCCTGCGTTGGATTCTCCCGTGTATTCACCATCCGCCACTCGCGCCATATCCACCGGCTCATAAATAAGCGATTGCATGCCCTTCTTGGCGCTGTTTGTCATCCACAAAAAAGAGCCGAGAAGGAATGCAGCGAATACGATAAGCACTATCCCGAGTTTTTTCATAGCCAGTATTCCTCCAATTAAGTTGAAGGGGAATTGTAACCCCAAATCTTACCGATCCTGTTCATGAACAAGTACCCCGTTGAAAATGATGTCGGATTGCACGCGAAACAGATCTTCCGCCTGTTCCTCCGTTAATTCCGAATAGCGGGAAATCATAAGATGAAAGCCTAGGTATGAGCTCCAGATGGTAAGTGCGGCCTGTTCCGGATCCATTGGTCGTAAAATCCCATCTTCCATTCCTTGTTTCATCCGTTCGCCAAGGTAAGAAATCCATTCCGGTTTTGCAGGTTTCTGACGGCTGTACTTATGCAGTACGATCAGGTTGTACTTTTCCGGCTCCCGATGGGCAAGCTGCATCATTCTGTGAAATGTGGTTTTCATATTCCAGACGATGTCCTTGGAGCTGTCCTGCACGGCGGTGATTTCTGAACGAAGCCAATCAGTTTCCGACTTTTCAATGGCGTCGATGACTTCCTGCTTATCCTTAAAATAGTGATATACGACCCCTGTTGAGTATTTCATTCTGTTGATGATTTTCCGAATGGTGATGGCTTCAAAGCCTTCTTCTATTCCTATTTCCAAAGCTGTATCAAGAATAGCCTGACGGGTTTTATCGCTCCGGATGGTTTGCTCTTCCCTTGTCATATAGCAGTCTCCAAACATAACGTAGTTATAAAAAATAACATTGTTATGTTACCGCGTTTCTATACAACCGTCAATATATCTTCGCTGAAAACAAAGAATATATTATTCGTTTTCAGCACAAAAGAGCGGCCTTCATACAGGCGGATGATGCAGTGTGGGGCGGATTGTGGAAGATTCGGGATAATAAATAAGATAGTACAATTAAGAATAATATTTTGCTATGCCTCCATTTCAGAATTCGGGTATTATTCTATTAGGCTGGTGATGAATGTGCAGGAAAGTATAAATCAATTGATTCATACTTTTTCAAAGGCTTGTGCGATCGAGTGTAATATGCTTGATATGCGTGAGCCGGATGGGTATGAAAAGAGGTTGACCAGTCAGTATTGCTCGTACTGCGTGAAAGAACAGATCAAGAGATTCAAAACCGTCAAATGCGAAAACCTTCATTTCTATTCTGCCTGTCAGTCGGAAAGGTGGGGTGGTAAATATGAATACTTGTGCCCGGCAGGTCTAGCGTTTATATGCACGACGGTATTCAACGAAGCAGAACTACAGCATTGCGTCTACGCCGGCCCGTTTCTAATGGTTGACTACGATGAATTCATCAATGAAGATTTGGATAGTATGTACCAGGGCCTTCTGCCGGGCAAGCTTTTATCCGAAGCCAAAAAGTTAACCTTTATAGACAGTTCTCGCGTCTCATCTCTTGCCGATATGCTGCTAAGCCTCGCGCTGCAAGCAAAAGAACGAAGGAATCTTGAACTGAAGATCATGGAGGAGACCGCGAATTCGCCGAAGGGCACGATCGAAATTTGGGGAGCAAATTCCGCGCAGTATCCCTACCCGATCGAGCAGGAAAAACTCCTGCAGGGTTTTATCGTAAGCGGGGATAAAGCTTCAGGCCAGAAGGTACTCAACGATATACTTGGGCATATCTTTTTCTGTTCGGGCGGCGATTTTCAAATTATCAAAGCGCGCGTTACAGAACTCGTAGTTCTGCTTTCGCGCGCGGCGATAGAAGGCGGCGCTTCCGTTTCGGAAATTCTGGGCTTGAATCATGATTGCTTTCATGATATCAGCAAATATGAAAATCCGGATGATCTGAGTATCTGGCTTTCAAAAGTCTTGCTGCGATTTACGAACGCCGTATTCAACAACGCAGAGGTAAAGCACTCTGACCTTATCAAAAAGATCATCCAGTACATTCGCAGCAACTATATGCGGAAGATATCTCTGAACGATATCTCAGATAGTGTCAATTTCAGCGTCTCGTATATCTGCAAGCTGTTCAAAGATGAAATGAATATGAGTCTTACTAACTACATCAATCAGATCAGAATAGAAAACGCAAAAACACTTTTGCACCGGAACGATATCGCCCTGGTGGACGTATCACTCCGGTGCGGGTTTGAAGACCAAAGCTACTTCACTAAAGTGTTCAAAAAATCAACCGGGATTACACCGGGGACCTACAGGGAAAAGCATAACGATCATGAAAGATAACGGTTACCTGATTGTAATGTCATGGACCTTTATTCCATGTCGTATTTTGCGGGGTCAAGCTTTTCACAAACGGGTAACATATTTTCCGTCAATTCATTCACATCATTGGGCAGCAGATCGATTTCTTCCCCGATACGGTCAAGCCACATGATTTCTTTATCCGGCAATATCAGCTTTTTGTTCTGATAAGCGTTCCTGAGGCTTTCGACAGCGCAGGACGCGGCCTTTTTTGTCCTGTTATAGTCGCCCTGCGCTTTAACGATTTCTTTTGATATTTCCAGTACCACATCCGGACGCAGTACATACGCCTGCGGATCAAGGCTGCTATCTGAATCCGCCAATATGTCGCGCATGAGAAGGGCGGTGTCTCTTCCACGAGCGGAAGCGGTATTCATCATGCGGCAGTCGTACGCCAGCTGTTCAAAGCAGACCGTAGGCGCCATGCTGCCCAACAACTTGATGTTCTGGATGGACTCGTTGCTCCAAAGATCGGCAAGGCAGTCCGCGACATTTCCGACCGGGCTTAAATGCGCGCAGGCGCTGGTTCGCCCTTCCATGGAGATTGGCGTTCCGGTGATCGCCTTGACATACACGCCCTCGTATCCGCAATCCTTATGCGGGCCTTTTGCGCCGCATTCGATGGCGACAAGGCTTCTTACAGCGCTCATTACGCGGACGACCGCCGCAAAAACCTTGGGAATGTAATTGCGATCGGCCAGTACCATTGCGGTGTTGGCAAACCCGCAGGCAGTATCTCCTGCCGCAATGGAACCGGTTCTGTCACCTATGGCAACAATTTCTGCCCAAAGTTTCTCCATGTCGGTACAGCCAAGCACTGAAAGCGCAAATACGGATTTGGCAATATCGCAGTACATGATCGCTTCGTCATGCACCTCTTTCCCGCCTATGGATTCAATGGCAAGGAAATCAGCGCCCGCTTTTGCGCATCCTTCAAACGTTTCCAGCATTTTATCCCAGTGCCGTCCCCGCCACATATGAGTTAGATTGCTTCCTTCGCGAATATCATTCGGCGTAATGCGAACGCTGCCTTTCACCCCATGTTTCGCGGAATAGTCATGAATGACGTCCAATACTGTTTTGCAGACGTCCATTCCCCAGGCAGGCTCAAACGTCATTGGCGGCAATGTCTCGATTTCCGCCACAAATCCCGGAACCTGCAGTTCACGCGCGCGCTCGCAGATGCCCGTTGCGATTTCTTTATAATGACGGATGACTTCCTTCATCGTGTTTTCTTCAATCTGCATAGTCGGAAGCGTAAAGTTTATTTCCGGGTATTGTGTTCCTCCGCCGATCGACATGCCGTTTTTCAAAAGAACCGGATACTTTGCATGCGCATACACAAAATCATCTAACCGTTCATATGCTGTTGTTTCAAATACACGCCTATTCATGCTGTTCTCTCCTTGCAGACCGGATAACAACAATATAGCCTGCACAAATGTCAGGCGTCTTGCAGTATCTTCTCATATGCTTGTAATATCCTCGTTTGACAGGCAGTCGCGGGGATGACACTATAAACAGATTTGATTTGAAGCGTGCAACGACAGACTGTATACTATTCATCAGCTGCAATTCTCAAAAATCAGGAGATAACATATGATTGAAGCCATCCGTCACTATTTTCGTATTGCCGAAGACGGCGTTGCCCTGCCCAACTACAATCCGTGGCACATCGGCCAGCTGGTCATTATGTTCCTGGGGATAGCGTTCTTTATCATATACGGCAGCAGAATGCGCATGTGGAAGAGCAAGGATAGTATTCGGATCGTATTGGCCTGCCTGCTGCTGATGGAAGATCTCACCCGCAACATATTCAACCTGTTTCAGCCGACCTATGTGCAGGTATATCTGCCGCTTTATATTTGCCACATCACCAGTTTCGCGACAATGCTTGCGCTGTTCACCAAAAACCGCACCGCGTTTACATTTGGGTGCATTTTCGGCTTGTTCGGTGGGGTAATTGCCATGCTGACCCCCGATTATGCCCTTTATCTGCCGCCGCATCTGTACTATGAAACATTTTTCATCCACCATGTCGTAATGGTATGGGGCATTCTGTACTTGATGCTTGTTGAGGGCATGCGCCCCACAAAAAAAGGATACTTCGTATCCGAAGGCTTGTTTTTGGTGATTGCGGCAATATCGCTTTATGTAAACGCAAAAACCGGCGCGAATTACAATTTTCTTTCCAAGCTGCCGGTGCGCGGTTCCTTGTTCGACTGGTTCCCGCAGGGCATGAACGCCGTAATCGGTATACCGGGGTATATTCTCATCAGCTCATTTTTCTATTGGCTGTTTTCCACAAAGGTGTCCATAAAGAAGGGAACAGCTGCGATAGACCAAGAATACCGACTACTTTAGAGCTATATAAACTGAGGCACTTTACGATTGGTAAAGTGCCTCTTGCGCCTGAGTCACTCGACTGTTTCTTTGACAAAACCGAATCAATCAGGAAACAGTCTTGCAATTTCTCCGTTCATAATGTATGGCAGCGACCGCTGGATCTTATCAAAGGACCAGTCCCACCATTGAAGCTGCATCAATTTGCCGATGGTTGCTTCATCATACCGCTTTCGGATTTCTTTGGCCGGGACGCCGCCGACAATGGAATAGGGGGATACATCCTTTGTAACAACAGCTCTGGAGCCGATAATGGCACCGTCCCCAATATGAACCCCGGAGAGGATCACAGCTTCATACCCTATCCAAACATCATTGCCGATAACCGTATCCCCTTTATTATCCCATGCCGATGCCACTTGCCGTTTGTCCAATCCCCATTCTTCATAAAACAGAGGGAAAGGGTAAGTGGAAAGAGATTTCATCGTGTGGTTGGCGCTGGTAAAAATGAACTTTGCACCGCAGGCGATGGAACAGAACTTCCCGATAATCAGTTTATCGTCGTTAATGGGGTATTGATACAATACGTTGTTTTTCTCAAATTGAGTAGGATCAGATACAAAGTCGTTGTACATGGTGTACTCGCCGACGATGATGTTGGGGTTTGTAACGACGCTATTGAGGTACACCGTTTGACGATCATTGGTCCTTGGGTAAACTGTTGCTGGAATAGTCATAAAAAACCTCCTGTCTATATTCTTTATCAACTATTCCAGTCACTGCAATGCAAATTTTCACGCTACCACCACCCAAACTATGAAACTGACACAATTATAGATCATGAAATGAACGCGTACAATACGGATACATCATATCAGGCAGCGTAAAGCACACCTTTGTAAGGTAAGCGATACGCTGCCTGATGCTCTATTGACGCGGAGTACTTAAGCTACAGCAATATGGTATGCGAACAACAATATCGTACCGCCTGTTATTTTTCAGGACAAGCCCAACAATTATTGATTGTTTACGTAACTTCTGAAATTGCCTCAGAACTTGACTATGATGTTCAGGAGAATGTCCGCGCTGACATCGCCTTTGTCGGAGGCATGATTCATATGGCTGTATATCTCGCGGTACTTGAGTATTTTCTTGAGGTCATCGGAGGTAAACAGTTCTGCGATGGATTCGTGGAACCGGACGTTCAGAACGTTTTCCAGCTTTTTAACTTTGGTGGCCTCCTTGGAGACAACGGCATGATTTTTCTCCAGGTTTTCAACACAGATCAGCAGGCCGTCAGCCATCTGCAACAGAATTTTCGCCATGGATAAAAGGTTTTTATCCGGCAATATATCATAGATGCGCAGTTCCTTGACTGTGGTCCAAGCATAGTCCGCCAGATCGTCGATGGATGTGGAGAGACGGAACAAATCTTCCCGGTCTATGGGGGTGATAAATGTATGGTTGATATCTTCGATCAGTTGATAGCGAATTTGGTCGGCCTCATGCTCCTTGGCTTTGACGAAATCACCGTTCTCCTGAGTTGGGTTTTCGCAAAATTCACACAGCGCATTTACCGTATCACGAATTACTTGTGCCTGATGGGTCAGAATACCATAAAAATCGAGTTTCTCCTTGCGTTTGAACATCATGGGGTGCTCCTTTCGATCAGAAAATGAAAGAGAACAGATAGAACAAAACAGCAGCCAGCACACCGGCGATGGGAATTGTTATAAACCAGGAAACTAAAATTTTACCGGCAACGTTCCATTTAACCGCTTTATAACGCTCCGCTGCCCCTACGCCCATTATGGAAGAGGATACAATCTGGCTGGATGATACCGGCGCACCCAGCAGGGAGGAAACCAGAATGACAGTGCCTGCAGTCAACTGGGAGGAGAAAGAGTGGATCGCCCGCACCTTGTAAATACCGCAGCCTACGGTCTTGATAATCTTGAAACCACCAAACGCGATACCGCAGGATAGGCTTATCGCCGCACACGCAATCGCCCAAACAGGAATGACGTTCGTTGCACCGCCACAAATGCAGATCAGTATCATCACAATGCCTATTGACTTCTGCGAATCGTTGAAAGAGTGGTTGAATGCAAGGAAGGTCATGTTCACCCACTGCGCATACGTAAAAAACTTGTTAACCTTCTTTTCTGCCCGCTCAGTCAGAAAAAGCAGCAGCTTTAAAATGCCATACCCAGCGAGGAAACTGACAGCCGGCGTTATGAATATCATGATAACGACCTTCGTCCAGAAATAACTCCATGTGATGGCATGGCTGCTGAAGGCTGCGATACCTGCGCCAACCACACCGCCGATCAAGGCGTGGGAAGAAGAGGCTGGGATAGCGTAGAACCATGTTGTCAGGTTCCAAAGTATGGCCGCCATAATAGCAGCGGTGATAAAGGCCAATGCTACGCTTTTGGTCTGGGGGTCGGTATAGTAGCTTTCGGCGACCAGCTTTTTGATGGTTTCCGATACGCTGGACCCAATAATCAATATGGAGAATGGGGAAAGAAATTCTACAACCGCGGCCCAAGCCAGCGCAGGATATGGCTTCATGGCACGGCTCGCAATCAGCGTTGCCACCACATTGCATCCGTCGTGGAACCCGTTTACGTAGGTAAATACGAAAGTCAGTACGACCAAAATCCAGAATACCACACCCATAAGTACACAAATCACTCCAATCACGCAAACGTTTCCGAAAAAGAGTATAAATAAAACCCATAGACTGTCTATAAGGTAAAAGTATTATGTCACAGTACATATCAATAGTCAATGGTAAATTGTCAAGTTAAATGCGACGATGCGGTCAGGAATACCGTCTGCGTTCAATTTTTATCTAGGATTGTCAACTTATGAAAATATAGATGCAAACGTTTCCAAAAAGAGTATAAATAAAACTCATAGGTTTTCTATAAGTTAAAAGTATTATTTCACAATGCGTATCAATAGTCAATGGTAATTTTGTCAGGTCGAATATATAATCGGAGTTATGCCGTGTGAAAAGATGGTTGCACTCTCCGTGGTAAGATGATCTGATTTATGAGTAGGTAGATTGATTTAGATACGATAGATAATATCTTGGCTTAGAAATAAGAGGTCTTATTAGTCCCCTCCGGCACAAACGCATAGTTTGTATATTCTTCAAAATCCACCTGATCTGTATCGAGCCAGCCTAAAAGCTCTCCGTTTAAGGGTGGTTTAACTATCCCCTTGTGTTCTTCATACATACTGATTCTCCTGGGCATATATGATCAACTTGCTTCTTTCATTTATTTCGGTTTTGCAATACAGGCTGCTGATATAGTTCTTTACAGTTCCTTCGGTGATATAGAGTTTTTTTGCTATCTCTAAGTTGGAAAATCCTTTGCCTACCAATTTCAAGACTGTAATTTCCCGATCTGTCAGACCGTCAATGTCTGTACGCTTCAATGCAGTTTCACTTCCCCCTGAACCGGCTTTATCGCCTGTTATCAGTGAGATAACTTTTGCGGCTATTTCAGGCTGCATTATGGAATTGCCTGCATAGGCGTCCCGTATACAGTTTACGAGCTTTTCAGAAGACAAATCCTTGAGTATATATCCCACAGCACCGTTTCTTAATGCATCTATGATAAATTCATCGTCATCGAAGGTTGTAAGTATTAAGACTTTAATCCCATGGTAATTTTCCCTAATTGCCAAAGTACATTCTACGCCATTCATGACAGGCATTCTTATGTCCATCAATACTACATCGGGATGTGCCGAAGAAATTTTCTCAAGGGCGTCCTTCCCATTTTCAGCCAGTTGAACAACTTCAATATCTTGTTCCATATCCAGTATGGTTTTTAAGCCTTCCCTCATTAAGCGCTGATCATCTACTATCATAACTCTTATCTTCATATCAGCCCACCCCCTGTTCGGAATACTCCTCAACCGCTTGCGCAGTATAGCCGCTATGAATGGGTATTGAAACCTTTGTTTGAAAGCCATTCCCCATTGAGCTTGAAAAATCCACCCATCCGCCGGAACCTTCTATCCTCTCCTGTATGCCACTCAGACCGAAGCCTTTTTTTATACGGGAACAGCCCGTACCGTTGTCATGAATATTTATCCATATCATGTCTTTATCAAGGCTCATTGCTATTTGTATCTCATTTGAATTTCCATGCCGTATTGAGTTCGTGATGCTTTCCTGAATGAGCCTGAAAATAATTACTTCAATAGCTGTAGAAAGTTTAATTCCCTTAGGCAAAGTATTATTTAGAATAATATGAACCTCGGTGTTATTCATGGTACTATTAATAAAATCAAGTATGGATTCCCAGAATGGTTTCCCTTCAAGAGCCTGCGGGCGCAAAGATTTGATTGTGCGTTTAACATCATTCAGGCCGCTTCTCGCCAATTCCTGGGACTTTTCCAGTTCTCCTGCCAACTTGCATTCATCCGTCAAGGACAGCTTCTTGCATACTTCCAGTTGCACTATGAGCGTTGTTAGGGTGTGTGCGAGAGTATCATGTATCTCACGAGCCATTCGTATACGCTCTTTTTCAATCAATAGCTGCTCGGATGCAGCCGATGCGTCGATCAGTTTTTTGTATGCTTCTTCAAGCTCGGTGTTGGTCCTTTCCAGCTTTTCTTTTTCTTTAATCTGTGCCCTGATAAAATAGCTGATTCCTATAATAAATACTATTGCTACTCCATTGTTGATAAATACATCAATAAATATATCTGAAAAATTCGCAAAGCTTTTATTCATAATGTCTGTAAAATATCTGGACAATACAAACGGTAAAGATAAAAGAATTCCTGAATACTTGAATTCGTAATTTATTGTTGCCTCTGATACACAAGCAAAAAACAGCAGAATATTAGCGCCTGTTTTATCAATAAAACCTATACAGATCAACAAGAACAGTTCAACAACAGTACTTATCCATTGGTACTTTACAGGTTTCCTGTAAGCAACAAGGTAGAACTGTCTGAAATAATTCGCGAATATAACAATAAGCATCATGGAAAGTAAAAATGGTGTATCCGTCAGACTGTTGTATACCAGTATAAGTATTACTGCTGATAAATGCGTAAACAGCTTGATGTAGAAAGTTGTTTTTCTAATCTGCCATATCTTTAACATAATGCCTCCGGTGTTCAAATATGAGAGATGAAGGAATGAACCGAATACTTTCATAATACCAGAAGCCGGATACTATCTCAATAAAAGTAATAGACAGCCGATATGACTTCAGGCATATAAAGTCATTACTTCCTATACTACAGCACCGCGGATTTCTTCGATAGAATAAATTTATCAAGAAGGAGGCGATTATTTTGGACCGGGAAAAGTTAATAAAACTAATCACAGTTTTCTTTGTGCTTTTTATTTTGAGCGGAGTCAGCGCCATTATTGATTTTTATTACGGTATCTATCCACTGATGTTCACGAAGGTATTCAGCTTGTATGAAATTTTGCGCCTAGATAATGTATGTGTTGATAAATTGCCTGCAGTGCCGTTAATATTGCTAATTTTGACGATATCGGTATTTGTGCACCTGATCAGAAAGCTGTATAAGCGAATAGTTAATGAAATAAGAAAGGAAATATAAGGGTGAATTAACATGGGAACAATTATTTTAATCATTGCAACCATAATAGAGGTAGCATTAACTGCTTATTCTCTAATCACAAAATCTTGTCAAATCAGGACCAGAAGTTGGATCCGCATAAGTACATTGGCCGCCTTTGTTATATTTTCATTGGTTTCAGTCATCAAGTGGGGTTTCCGGTGGTATCTGCTTGCTGCAATACTGCTTATCTGGGCAATAGTCGGCAGTGTATCGCTGATACGCACGAAGGTGTCCAAGAAAGAGTTTAAGCCTGTTCGTATTGTAGTTAAGGCAATCGCTATGTGGCTGATTATGGTTATAGCCATAACGCCTGCGTTGATATTTCCGCAGTATAAGCTTCCTAGGGTAACCGGTAAATATAAGGTTGAAACTGCAGTTTTTACTTACACAGATAAAAGCCGCATTGAGACCTTCAGCAACTCAGGCATAAACAGGGAGGTAAATATTGAAATCTGGTATCCTGTAAACGTTCATGATAAATTTCCTTTGGTTGTATTTTCTCACGGCGCTTTCGGAGTAAAGACAAGCAATACCTCTACTTTTGAGGAGCTTGCTAGCAACGGATATGTAGTCTGCTCCGTCGACCACCCCTATCATTCCTTATTCACAAAAAATGCTGACGGAAACATTACTACAGTTGATAGGTCATTCATACAGGAGGTAAATAATGTAAATTCCAATGTGTATGATGAAGAAACCAAATTCGACATTACACATAAATGGCTGAGGCTCCGTACCGATGATATCAATTTTGTGCTAAATACTATAATTGAAAATACCAAGGCTAAAAGTCATGGTGGGGTTTATGAACTCATCGATATCAGCGAAATTGGTTTATTTGGACACTCTTTGGGCGGTGCTGCAAGCGCTCAGCTTGGTAGAGAACGCTGCGATATTGATGCAGTAATTGATATTGATGGCAGCCTAATTGGTGAGGAATTGGACTATGTTGACGGCAATCATGTATATAATAATGAAATCTATCCATTGCCAATACTTTGTATATATACCGACGCTATGATGCAGGCAATTGATAAGACAGAATCGGCTTATCCGGGCATTAAGCTTCCTGAGAAGCTAATACCGGCCACTAATCCTAATGCTTATAAAGTTTATTTTGAGGGAACAAATCATATGAGTGTAACCGATCTGCCACTGATCTCGCCGTTTCTCGTAAACATAATATGTGGCACGTTTAAAAACAACGGAGGAAGACAAGAAGCAGACAAATATTACGTTATTGAAAATATGAATAGTACCGTATTGCAGTTCTTCGACTGCTATCTTAAGGGTAAAGGTAGCTTTAATCCGGCATGAACATACGAAAGTATCAAGTTTTTGCATACCTCTAGAGAAACTTCCCAACTCAAGATCTTCTATAAAATACCCAAAAAGACGGGCGGAACGATTTACTTCCAGCCCGTTTTTTTTCATCAACACTATACTCTTCACATACATCGCGGTTCGTCGTCGATTAATGTGTAAGCTGAAGCTTGGTCAGCTTAACGATAAACCAACAAAAGAGTTTTACTTCCGTTATCATGCCAGAAATCAGACGTACTGCCTGTGTCAGATTGCGATTAATATGGGTCTTTTGGGGACACTAACACTATGTCGCAATAATACACGAAATATGGGTAGACACGTTATGAAGAAAAAAGGTCTGGGCGCATGGCAGCTTACTATGATGGCCCTGGGAAGCGTAATCGGAGGATCATTCTTCTTGGGATCGGCCGTTGCAATCAATGCAGCGGGACCTTCGATATTGTTTGGTTTTATTTTCGGCGGTGTTCTGGTCTATTTTATACTTTTCGCAATTTCAGAAATGACGGTGGCAAATCCGAGCTATGGTTCTTTCCGCACGTTTGCCGCGGAGGCATTTGGAAAAGGAACCGGGTTTGTTGTGGGATGGGTATATTGGACAGGTATGACTCTTGCCATGTCCAGCGAGGCCACAGCCGTTTCCATACTGGTCAAGGCATGGTTACCCAGCATCCCGATAGCTGCACTGGGCAGTATCATCATTGTGGGTGTTACTCTTTTAAACCTCCTTGGGGCCAGTAAATTGAGCAAGCTGGAAAGCGGTCTTGCAGCATTAAAGCTGTTTGCCATACTATCATTTATCATAATAGCCATTATCATCATTATCGGACTGTTCCCGGGGACGCCGGCAATCGGTATTGGAGAACTTGCTGCTGAACCGCTGATGCCAAACGGAATGACCGGTCTTGCCGGAAGTATGCTTATCGTGATGTTCACCTATGCTGGCTTTGAAGTCATAGGTCTGGCTGCGTCTGAAGCAGAGAATCCCCATATAACGATACCCAAAGAAATTCGCAACACTGTAATAAGTCTAGTAGCGCTTTATATCGTATATGTCGTCGTACTGCTTCCGCTTATTCCCACAAAAGATATCAGCGCGAAAATGAGTCCCATCGTTGCGGCGATGAACCGACAAGGAATAGCATGGGCGGGAACTGCACTCAATGTAGTGCTGATTAGCGCGATACTATCCACAATGCTTGCAGCAATGTTCGCCCTTGGCAGGATGATGCGCTCGCTTGTAGATGAGGGCCTTGCGCCGAGATGGCTTAAAGATCAGACAGATGTGCCTTATCGAGGGATCATTGCCTCCGGCTTTGCCATGCTTATTTCGCTGGGAGTCGGGCTTCTGTTCCCAAGCGCTTATCTGTTCCTTATCAGTTCCGGCGGGTTTGCGATACTGTTTTCGTATGTAATGATTATGGCTACGCATATTCGTTTCCGCAGGAAAAACGGCTGCCCTCCCAATGGAAAGTGTCAGTTGTGGGGATTTCCGTATACTTCCTTGTTTGTACTGATAGCTTTGATAGCTTCAATATTAGGTATGCCGTTTGTCAGCGGACAGGACTCCGGACTCATTGCCGGCTGCACCGTCGTCGTATTTTTTATTATCTGCTATATGCTTTTAAGGGTTTATAATCGCAGAGAAAAAACAATACATCCTACTTTTTATAAGAAAATTGACATGGCTACCGAGATATCCAAAGAATTAAACGATTTCGATAAAAGCGATAAAAGTGACGAACACTGAGCCGCCTGCAAGAGTATGAAAGCGTATGCCGCTCGAGCAGGTTTCGGCGGCTGATAGGCGCATTGATTGCCGTTTACTATATAACCAACTTCCAGGGTGCGTAGCGGTCAGTTATATGCTGAATATGTTTTCACACCAAAGGGGCGTTGGGTGTTATCCCTGTTTTTTTTTAGTATAAGTAGTATAGGAATTGTAGCAGCAGATAATTATTAGGATAATCCATTACAACTATCATAACTACAATACCTCTGCGTACACGCCCACCCCGTCGGGTATTACCGTAATGGGGCTGACCGATCCCAGATATGCAGCTGCCATATCGAGTGCTGCTTCTACGGAATTGGCATATTGCATATGCATGCGCGCAACACTCTCGCGGAGGCTTTCGTTCGTGACGACAATCACCTTTTTATGCTGCAGTATGCGCGCGAGAATCTGATACTGCCACTGATCCTCACGGGTCTGATCGGCTGGTATTCTAATAATCTGACTCAACAGTGAAACAGGCGTAAGCGCCCCAGCCATTGTTTTGTAGAAGTTGTCACCGCCAAGGCCATCTTCACAGGCTGCCGCCAGAATGATTACGCCGTCATCGGCGCAAAACTGTTCGGCGGTTGCAAGACCCTTCACACATTGATATAAGTTCTGATCGAGAGGATACCCGCCGTTGGTGGTCAATACAATCGGAGTCTGGCTTGCTGTAAGACCTGCGTGATCCGCAAGACAGGCGCATCCCGCTGCGTGCGCGGATTCCGGTTCTCCAGCGAAAGCGGCAGCAATTCTCTTTTGCTCATCCAGTATAACGTTCAGTATAAATGTCAGGTTAGCCATTTTCGCCGCTGCGGCCATGTCTTCGTGTATGGGGTTCCCGATCAGGCATCCAGCTCTTGCGCGTGCATGCTGAATAAATGCCGAATTATGATTATACAGTACTGTTTTGCGCGCTGCGACACCCGGCAATACGCTTTTCCTGCCACCCGAAAACCCTGCAAAGAAGTGCGGCTCAATAAACCCTTCAGCCAGCAGCATGTCTGCATCCATAGCCGCCTTGTTGAGCCATAGCTCTCCGCCGGACGGAAGTATTCCGGCATAACGCATGGAATTGCTGTCGTCACAGTCGTGTATCAGGAATGTCTCGCTGCGCAGCAAGTCTTCGCCGAACTTCTCGACAAGCTCGCCGTGCGTGCTCGCCCTGTGGCAGCCTGTTGCAATGAGAATCGTGATTTGTATGTCGGGATTTTCTGCCCTAAGTTCAGATAACAGCAGCGGCAGAGTAATTTTGGACGGCACCGGACGCGTATGATCGCTGGTAATGATGCATGCCGTTTTTTTCCCGCGCGCGAGCGTCCGCAGAGACCGGCCGCCGTAGGGGGCGTGCAAAGCCAGTCTGACAGTTTCTTGCTCATCATACGATGCGAGCAAGGGTTTCTGCGCTGCGATATGGATATCCCAATCGTCGGGCAGCGTTGAATTCAGTCGGCCTTTTCCATAGGGAAGCAGGATTTGCATGGTTTACTCCTTGCAGATAAGTGAAACGGCCGCAGAAACTGTATTTCTACGGCCATGTTCTGATTATTCTTCGATGGCTTCGATTCTGAACACCGTCGGTTTTCCCGGATCAGGACAGGCAACCCTTGTCACGCCCGAAGTCTTGTCCCAGGGGTGCCTTCCGCCAAGTTCAATCACGCGTAGCTGCGGCCAAAGGCTATGAAATGCTGCGGCGCAGAAGTTCGCCGGGCAGCGCTCGAAATCAAATTCAAATACCTGTCCTACCTCATGGCAATGACAGGGCTGCCCCGCCTCGTTGACCGGGCATTTTTCCACTACGATTCGGATCTTCTTGGGTTTCTGATATGTGCCGTAATTTGTGTCCATTTTTTTCTCTCCTTTATGTTACAGTCCTCTTGCTTTATAGCCAGCCATCAGAGCATCCTGATCCACGTATCCTAAGAAATTTGCATCGTTTATTTCGCTGTTGAGATGTTCTTTTCCTGCCTGCATAATTTTACAGATGTAAGCAAGCTTGCGGCCAAGTGCTTCCGCTTCCATGCGGCCCCAGTCATCCTGCAGGCAGGTTTTATTCTGGGACCATACAGACGCGCCGTTGTAGAACTGCACGCCGCCGCCAATGATATTGGTTCCGGTGGACTGCAGCATGCCGTTCATGACAGACAGGCAAAGGTCCTGCCCGCCGTTGCGAATACCGCCTACGGCAATACAGGCTCCCATGCGGCAGCCGAATTTCCCCTGCCTTCCATAAGGACCCAACGGCTTCATGCGGCTGATAAAATTCTGCAGCAGACCTGTCGATGTCATGTGATAAATGGGGGATGCGAGTATAATCCCATGGCATTCCTTGTATGCTTCCAGAAATTCGCGGCGTAAATCATCTTGAAAAGCGGGGCAGTATTCCAATTTTTTCTCAGTACAGGCGTTGCAGTTTTTGCAGCAGTTGATACTGAGCCCGGCAAGATCAATTTTGATAATTTCAACGCCGTTCACGCTGGCAGCTGCGGCTAGTGCCGCATCCAGTGCTTGCGAAGTCGCGCTTTTTCTGGGGCTGCCGCTGATGCCCAAAATCTTTATTTTTTCAGTCATTGTGTCACCTAAATCAGATCTGAGAGCCTTTCTTGAAAAATTTGCTGTGGCCTTCGGGTTTATCTCCCTTGCCGCTGATAAACATGACGATCAGGGTAAACAGGTAAGGCAGCATCAGCATGAATTGATAGGGAACGTCGATGCCAATCGCCTGCAGGTTCAGCTGCAGGGCATCCGCGAATCCGTACAGAAGACATCCAAGAAAAGCTCCGATCGGATTATACCTGCCCAAAATGATGATGGCAAACGCGGCGTATCCTTTTTCCGCAGACATGTTTTCCACAAACGTGTTGGAGGTGGCGATGGATAAAAAAGCGCCTGCAATTCCCGCGATCGCCCCGGTGATCAACACGTTCAGGAAGCGATACAGCCGAACGGGGATACCCAAAGTATCCGCCGCATAAGGATTTTCGCCCACCGCGCGAAAAGTCAACCCCAACGCCGTCTTTTCATAAAAGAACCATGAAGCGAAAACTAAAACAAATGACAAGTATACGAGTATATTTTGATTGAATAATATTTCTCCTACCACCGGCAGTTTGCTCAGCAGAGGAATTGGCAGATTGGGGAAGGATGCAACGGATGGGAATTCCACCGAAATGCCGAATATCGCCCGGTAATAGAAGCTGGATATACCACCTGCGAGCAAAACGATGGCAGTACCGATCAATGCAGCCTTGCTGCCCAGAATAACGATCATATAGGCATAAATCGCGGCCATTGCCACGCCTGCAAGCATGGCGCACAGTACGCCAACAAAGAGGCTCTTTGAGAAGAAAGCCGCCGTGAACCCGGCAAAAGCGCCAATGAGCAGCAGGCCTTCGAGCTCAATGCTGCTTACGCCCGCTTTATCCGAATAGATACCGCCGATTGCGGCGAGAACATAGGGGGTTGCCATTCTTACTGTGGCTTGCAGCAGCGTAACAAGTACCGCCGCAGAAAACAGGCTATTCATGCTTCATCCCCCTTTTGGTTAGATGGAACAGCTTTTTATCCTCCAGGAAAGAAAAACCTACCACAAACAGCAGTACCAGCGCCTGCAGCACGGACGCGAGCGTATTGGGTATACCGACGCTTCTTGCCATTTGATTGGTTCCGGTATTCAGCATACCGAACAGAAGCGAACTAAAAACGATGCCTATTGGACTTAACCTGCCTAATAGAGCAACCGCTATGGCATTGTAACCGTACCCTGGCGATAGCCCCATAAACAGCTTCCATGAAGTGCCCAGCAGTTCAACACCGCCCGCAAGACCCGCAAAAGCGCCGGATAATGCCATCGTGGTAACAGTTACGACGCCGACATTGATACCGCCGTATTCTGCCGCTTGCTCACTCAGGCCCGTCGCCCGGATTTTATAGCCCCATGTGGTTTTTTCCAGCAATATATAAGCAAGCACAACGATAATAAGTGCCAGTATAAAACCGAAATGCAGCCGGGTTTTGCTCCAGATATACGGCAATTTTGCGGCATCCACTATTTCAAGTGTCTCCGGATAAATTCCCTTGGGCTCCGCAATAGGGCCTCCCTGTGAAACAAGATAGCGTACAAACAGCAGCATAATGGAGGTCAACATGACGGACGTTACCGGCTCTGCCGCCCCGCGCGCTGCCTTCATATAACCGGGGATTGCGCCCCAGAAGCCGCCAAAAGCGATGGCTGAGATAAGGCAGAGGGGGATGATAATCAACGTGGGCAGATTTGCGTCATGGAAAACCATTTCGCACAGTGCTGCTCCGAGTGCGCCCGCATAAAACTGTCCTTCCGCGCCGATGTTGAAGGAAGATCCTTTGAAGGCTACCGCAATGCCAATGCCGATGATCATCAGCGGAGTTGATTTTGCAAGAGTCTGCGATATGGCGGTTTTGCTGCCCAGAGCACCTTTTATGATAGCCCCGTATGCCGTAATCGGATCGAAGCCCGCCAGCAAGAGTATGATGGAAGCAACCGCAAAGGAACAGAACAATGCGAGAAAAATAAGCAGGATTGCTTTTAAGTTTCGAAGTATCAGCTCTTGCCAATTTTTCATTGCAATGCGTCCTTTCTGGGGGCAAGTGCCCAGCGATCTCTTTTCTGCCCTGCCATCATCAATCCCAGATCCTCTGATGTGATTTCATCCGGATAGACGATACCCGTGATTTCTCCGCCGTGCATGACCATAATACGATCGCTGAGCGCCATGATTTCTTCAAGCTCCGAGGATATCAGTAAAATGCCTGTGCCGCTTTTACGTTCTGCCAACAGGCAGCTATGGATATATTCCACCGCCCCAACGTCAAGACCCCTGGTGGGCTTGCTGGCAATCAGCACTTTGGGTCTGGAGGCGATCTCCCTCGCCACAATCACTTTCTGCTGATTTCCGCCGGAAAGACTGCCGGCAAATGCCTGCTCTCCGCTTGCCTTGATGTTGTACTTGCAGATACATTCCCTTGTAAAATTGACCGCTGCTTTTTTATTGAGAAATATCCCTTTTGAAAACGGTGCTTTATCGTGTTCCGACAGGATGGAGTTTTCTGTAAGCGAAAAACCGAGAATTAGACCTTTTAATCTGCGGTCTTCCGGTATATGCGCCATTTTGGCGTTTCTAATCCTGCGGACGGATTTGCCCGTGATATCCTGACCTTGCAGCAGTATTCGGCCGCAGTTGGGTTTGCGCAATCCTGTAATGACTTCAGCAAGCTCTTTCTGCCCGTTGCCGTCTACACCTGCAATGCCAAGAATCTCCCCCGCATAAACGGAAAAGCCCATATCCTTAATAACAGTTTTCTTTTCATCCGTGACAGTGAGGTGTTCAACACGCAGCTGCTCGGACAATGGGATGTCATTGAGTGTCTCTTTGCTCAGTGCGGCCAAATCTCTGCCGATCATCATCCTCGCCATCAACCCGGCATCCGCATTTTTCGTATCGATGATGCCGCTTACCTTGCCCAGGCGCAGCACCATAATACGCTGGCTGATCTGTTTCACTTCGTCCAGCTTGTGGCTGATGAAAATGATGGATTTTCCTTCATTTTGCAGCTTATGAATGATATTGAAAAGCTCTGCGGTTTCCTGCGGCGTGAGCACAGCAGTGGGTTCATCCAAAACCAGTATTTCCGCGCCCCGGAACAAAGCTTTCATAATTTCAACGCGCTGCTGCAGGCCGACGGGCAGATCTTTGATTTTGGCGTTTGCCGGTACGTCGAAGTGGTATTGCTCAAAAAACGCATTGATCTTCTTATCCAATGCTTTGCGATTGAGTATTTGTCCGGTGTATTCCTGCATACCCAGCACCAGATTTTCGGTAACGGTAAAATTGTTGATCAGCATGAAATGCTGATGCACCATGCCGATACCGTATCGGATAGCCTCTTTGGGCGATGTAAAGCGGACGGATTCTCCTTTTACCAGCAATTCGCCGCTGTCCGGAGGATCCATTCCGTAAATGCCGCGCATAAGCGTGGTTTTTCCAGCGCCGTTTTCACCAAGAATGGCAAGCACTTCGCCTGCCTCCAGGTCAAACGAAATGTGATCATTGGCGGTAAGGCTGCCGAATGTTTTTGTAAACTCTCTGACCTGCAGTGTTTTCATTTCGTTTCCTTCCGGCATGATTTGAATAGAACGGACTGCCCTGATAAAGGTTGGAGGCATTACCAAACAGGTGGGTTCAGTCTTGCCGCAACGGTTACAGGGCAGTCCCGAATTGCTTAATACTCGCCTATGTCGATTGTAATGCTGTTGTTTTTGAATTTTTCTTTTGCAGCGTCGTATGCCGCCATGGCGTCGGAGGAGACGGGCAGTTTTTCGTTGAAGTAAACGCACGCGCCGCCGTTGAAAATATCAGCGGAGTAATCTTCGCCGGGCACAAAAGTTCCATCTACTATCTTCTGTGCGATTTCAATCATGACCGGCTTGTATTCGGATACGTAATCCGCGATGAAGCAATCCGGATACTTCTGCGTAATCCTGGAGTAAGAACCGATACCGACGACGCCCTTTGCCTTGCTTTCGTCTACGGCTTGGAATACGCCCTGTGCGGCCGCGTTGGCGTTGCCGAAAATGACATCACAGCCATTATTAATAAGAGCGAGAGTAGCTTCCCTTCCCTTGCCGACATCTGTAGCGGTTCCAAGGTAGGTAATAATCGGCTCGACGGTCGGGTCCGTATCGGTAATACCCTGAGAGAAGCCTTTGAGAGTTTTGGTGATGGACGGTGTCTCTTCGCTGCCTACAATACCGATTTTTTTGGTCTTTGTGGTTTTAGCAGCAATGACGCCCAGCATGTAAGAAGCCTGCTCGGACTTCACATAGATAGGCGTGATGTTCTCGGTACGGGTTGTGCCGCCCGAAGTAACGAACTGCGTATTGGGATAATCCGCCGCAACCTTGGAGCAGGCGTCCTGATAATCGTAGCTGTGGCAGAATACAACGGTGAAGCCCCTTTCGCCGTAGTCGGTCAGAGCGTCAACGGCATCCTGCGGGGACTTGGTTTCGGTATAGCTGAATTCGACCGCGCCGATTGCGTCAGCTGCAGCTTTTGCGGATTCATATCCGGTCGTGCACCAGCCGCCATCATTGATTGAGCCGGGCAGCAATACTGCAACTTTGTATTCAGCCGCCGGGGCTGCGGTTTCTGCTGCGGGAGCAGGCGTTGCGGCAGCTTCAGCCGCGGGTGTTCCTTCTGCTTTGGCGGGTTCTGCAGCGGGCGCAGCGCATCCTGCTGCTCCAAGCAGCATGATAACAATCAATGCCCATACAATCCAACTCTGTTTTTTCATGACTCTCCTCCAAGTAAGATTTGATATGCAACGCCGTGTTGCTGTGTAGTATTAATTCGACATATATGCAATTATTCCTGCACGTAAATGATGGTAATATGCAATTTTTCATGCTAATAGGTGCGGAACATATTGGTAAAATGTTGCGTTATCAACGCCCATTTTACAGATAGCCGTTCAAATAAGAATTTGTGTAGTCTTTAAGAGTGGATAAGGAAACGCTGGATGATTTCATCCAATTCTTTAAGATTTTCCGAACTGGAGCTTCCAAAATGTTTAGACAATTTGTAGAGTAAAATATCCAGTACAAACATTGTTGGGGCAAAAGAAACAAATGCTGCTTCGCTGCGCACGGGCAACACAACGTCTCCGAGACTCGCGATGGAATTCCTGTAGTTGTCACAAATTGATATGATGCGGCAACCGTTTTCCTTTCCGAATGAAAGCATATCGTAAGCGAAATTTTTTTTGCGCATAAAAGAGAAGCCGATCAGCAGGTCGCCTTCTTCCCAGTTGCGTATCATATCAAAAGACGTATCTATTCCGGGGATAAACAGCCGAATGTCCGGAATGAGTTGGTTAAGCAAAATCTGAAAAGTCAAAGCGGGAGCAACGGCGACGCGTGTGCCGACAATTCCTATTCTTCTTGCTTTTAATATTTCATCGACTGCTTCATCGAGCTTTGCTTCGGGAAGATAACCGAAAGTATCGTTGATGTTTTTCAGCGTCTGATTATAAACCCTTTTGCTGTCACTCAGGAATTCATTTGTCTCTTCGAGCGCTTCTTCAAACCGGTCTGCAATGGAGAACTTGATCCGAACTTCTTCCTGTATGGCCTTCTGCATATCCTTAAAGCCTTTGTAGCCTAAAAACGCTGCAAAGCGAACAACGCCCGATTCGCTGAAAGCGGTCTTTTCAGCAAGTTCCTTGGCATTCATATAGACGGCTTCATTCAGATGTTCTTTGATATAGTCCGCTATGTTGCGCTGTCCGGCAGACATTTCCTGATATTTGCTTTCTAATCGGCTGGTGATCATGTTGCACCCCATCATTTGATTACAATAATTCAATTATAATATTCTTCGCATAATGGAATCAATAAATGTCTTTTTGCTTTACACGAAAGTGATTGTGCCTTTTACCTTTTTAGTCAAATCACAGATAGCGCAGTAGATTAGCAAAGGTAAAACAAAAGCCCGTGGCCAAACAGCGACGGGCTCCACAGCCATATATAAGGGCCTATTTGTTTTCGATTATTCCTTACCGCGTCAGCAGACAACAACACTCAACGTGTGTCGCATGCGGGAACATATCTACAGGCTGTACTTTTTCTATGCGGTATCCGCCATCGGCAAGTACGCGGCAGTCCCGCGCTAGCGTGGCGGGATTGCACGAAATGTAAAGCACCCGCTTTACGCCGCTTTGTATGACGGCCTGCAAAAACGCTTCTTCAGCGCCCTTTCGCGGCGGGTCCATGACCAGTGCGTCGAGCGTAAGACCCTCGCGGACAAGGCGGGGGAGGGCGATTTCAGCTTCGTCGCATAGGAACTGCGCGTTTGAAATTCCGTTGTTCTGCGCGTTGCGCCGCGCGTCTTCTACGGCCTCGGGTACGTTTTCCATGCCGATGACTTCCAACGCATGCTGTGCGAGTAACAGCGTGATGGTGCCGATCCCGCAGTAGGCGTCCACCAGACGCTCACCGCCCACAAGTGCGAGCATGGAAAGGGCGGTATTGTACAGAAGTTCTGTCTGTGTCGGGTTGACCTGCAGAAAGGACGCGGGGCCAAGAGAAAATGCCAGCCCACACATGCGCTCGGAAATACGCTCGCTGCCCCACAGCATGCGATAGTCGTTGCCGAGTATCACGTTGGTGCGCTCCGCCTGAATATTCAGATAGACACTGGCGAGGTTGTCCACGCGTTCCTGTAAAGAATCAAGTAGTGTTTGCTTGCGAGGGAGGACGCCTGTGGCGACGACAGTCACCATGGTTTCGCCCGTCGAAGAGGTGCGCGCGACGACATGGCGCAGCAGACCTTTGCCTGTTTCTTCGTCGTAGGCGGGGATTTTATATTCGTTCGCCCAATCGCGCACGGCGAACGCTGCCTGCAGTACGGACTGCTGCTGTATCAGGCAATCCGCCATGGGGATGAGCCGATGACTGCGCGGCGAGAAAAAGCCTGCCTCCACGCGGTTGTCCACCTGCGCAAGAGGAAAGCTGCCCTTGTTGCGATACCGCCACGGGTCATCCATTCCCAAAACAGCAGGGACAGAAAGTTCCTTGAAGCCGCCGATGCGAACGAGAGCATCTTCTACGACTTTACGCTTATAGGCCAGCTGCGCTTCGTATTCAAGGTGCTGCAGCGTGCATCCGCCGCACGATGCAAAAATGGGGCAGGGGGGATCCGTGCGCTCCTTTGCCGGTTCCTCAATGGAAATGAGCTTGCCTACGCCAAATCCCGAGCCCGGCTTAATAATATGCGCTCTCACGCGTTCGCCCGGCAGAGCGCCGGGCACAAATACGGCATATCCGTCTACGCGGCCGATGCCCTGTCCTTCAGCGCCCAGCGCTTCTATCTGCAGTGTGATGTCTTCGTTGCGTTTTACGGGTGGTTGCCTGTCTGCCATGTTTTCAATTTCCTTAAAATTTAGTCATGATATCGTTGAGCGAGTAGAGTTCCGCGTCAAACCGATCCTCATGCTGCACGGCCTCTTCCAGGCTGACGTCTATGATTTTATTGTCGCGGATGCCTACCGCGCGGCCATCTGTAGCGCCGCCGATGAGCAGATCCACTGCACGTACGCCAAGGCGCGTTGCCAGCACGCGGTCGAATGCAGTGGGCTCGCCGCCGCGCTGAATATAGCTGAGCACTACAGGCTTGATTTCGATATCCGTATGCTCTTCTACATATTTTGCAAATTCCTCCGCGTGGCCGGCGCCCTCAGCGATGATGACCATGCTGGTCAGTCTGCCGCGCAGTTTGTTATCCGCAAGCCTTCTGGCCGCTTCTTCCCAGGGCAGGTTCCGTTCGGGCAGCAGCGTGATATCCGCGGGGCCAGCAATGCCCGCCCACAGCGCGATATCGCCGCAGTTGCGTCCCATCACTTCCACCACGCCCACGCGGTCATGCGCACGCATGGTATCACGGATTTTGCTGATTTCGTGGATGACGTTGTTTACAGCGGTATCAAAGCCTATGGTGAAGTCCGTGTAGCCCATGTCGTTGTCTATCGTACCGGGCAGGCCGATGGTGGGAATACCCTTTCGTGCAAGCGCAAGCGCGCCGTGGTAACTGCCGTCTCCGCCGATGACGATGAGGCCGTCGATTCCGTAAGCCCGCAGCACTTTGATGCCCTGCTCCTGTCCTTCCGGCGTTTTGAACTGCATGCTTCTTGCGGTGCGCAGTATGGTGCCGCCGCGGTCTATGGTGCTGTGCACATCCTCGTATTGCAGTTGCTTGACGCGGCCTTCCATCAACCCCTGAAAACCGTGGAATACGCCCATCACGATGAGCCCTTTGTCAAGGCCTGCCTTGAGCACCGCCCTTACGGCCGCGTTCATGCCCGGAGTATCGCCTCCGCTGGTCAACACGCCTATTCGTTTCATATCGTCATCCTTCTTTCTGAAAGTTTGGCATCCTGTTCATCGCACTGCGATCTTCACATTGTCATCGCCCGCGAATGCCCGCGCCTCGCGCAGAAAAGCTTCGGATAAATTGACGTGCAGTTCCTTCGGGGAAAGCCGCCGCTGCCCTGTGGCCATATCGTAGAGCACCACAGGCACATTGCCCGGAAAGCGGGAAAGCAGCCCCACCGCGTCTTTTGCGCGGTCTCCCGTCAGCTCTGAAAAGCGCAGATACAGCGTGGGGACTACGCTTTGCAGAGGCAGCAGTTCATCCACCAATATGCTGTTCTTCTGGTTCTCGCGCATGTTCAGCTTGCCGCTGACCATTACCGACCGGGCAGGGAAGAACACATCCCCCACCTGTGCGAGCGTCCGCGGGAAAAGCACGAGTTCTACGCTGCCGGTTACACCCTCAAGTACGGCGTACCCCATCATGTTGTCACCGTTGCGTGTAGGCTTGCGTTCCACATTGGACAGTATTCCCCCCGTGCGGACTCTTTCGTTGTCGCGCGGGGCAGATAATCCGTCCGCTTCCTGCAACTGTAGCACGGAGTAGGGCAGCGCGTCCAGTACCGGCGCAAAATCGTCAAGAGGATGGCCGCTGATGTATACGCCGATGGCTTCACGCTCTTTATCCAGTATGACTTGGTGCGCAAATTCCTGCATATCAGGCAGCTGCACGGAAGCCGTCTTAAATACGGAATTGGATGCACCTGCGATATCGAACAGGGATATCTGGCCCTGCTCGCGCATTTTTCGCGCCTGCGCGCTGCCGTCGAGCGCGCGTTCGTATACGGCGATGAGCTGCGAGCGCCTGTGGCGCATGCCGTCGAAACAGCCGGCGTAAATGAGGCCCTCCAGCGTTCTCTTATTAAGGCCTTCCGAACGGTCAACAAAATCAAAGAAGTCCGTAAAAGGTCCGCCGCGCTCGCGTTCCTGCACCATCGCCTGCATGGCCGCTTCGCCTACATTGCGAACGGCGCATAGGCCGAAACGAATGCATCCGTCCTCTACATTAAAACGCGCGCGGCTTTTGTTGACGTCCGGCGGCAATATTTTTAATCCCATGCGCCTTGCGGCGTATACATATTTTGCCACGTCGTCCACGCTGCCAAGGTAGCTGTTCAATAGCGCCGCCATGAATTCCGCCTTGTAATACAGCTTCAAATATGCCGTACGGTAAGCGACCACCGCGTAGCAGGCGGCATGCGACTTATTGAACGCATAGGACGCGAAATCCATCATTTCGTCGAATATGCGGTTTGCGATCTCCGCCGGAACGCCGTTTTTCACCGCACCGGGCACGTTGTCTTCCGCGATGCCGTTGATGAAGTTCTCACGTTCCTTGGCCATGACATCGTGTTTTTTCTTGCTCATGGCGCGGCGAACAAGGTCGCTGCGGCCCATGGAGTAGCCGCCCAGATCGCGCACGATCTGCATGACCTGCTCCTGATATACCATGCAGCCGTAGGTATTCTGCAAAATGGGGCGCAGCTTTTCATGCACATAGCTGACCGGCACAGTACCGTTCTTCGCTCCCACATAACGCGGAATCTGCGCCATGGGGCCGGGGCGGAACAGCGAAATGCCCGCTATGATATCCTCAAAGCTGTCGGGCTTGAGCTGTATCATGAACTGACGCATGCCCGCACTTTCCAACTGGAACACGCCGTCCGTTTCGCCGCTTGCGATCATGGCGAACACTTTGGGGTCGTCATATTCCATACCGTCCAGCTCAGGAACCGGTTTTCCGCCCGCCTTGATAAAAGCAAGCGCGTCGCGGATCACGGTAAGCGTCCTCAGACCCAGGAAATCCATTTTCAGCAGCCCCAGTTCCTCCAATGTACCCATGGGGAACTGCGTGGTAACGGATTCATCGTTCTTCTGCAGCGGCACCACTTCCACGACGGGGTGCTTCGATATCACGACGCCCGCCGCATGCGTGGAAGCATGCCGTGGCTGGCCTTCCAGCTTTCTGGAATAATCGATCAGCGTCTTGACACTCTGCTCCGTCTGGTACGCCGTACGCAGCTCGGAGGATATCGTAAGCGCCCTATCCAGCGTCATGCCAAGTTCAAAAGGCACCATCTTTGCTATTTTGTCCACATCGCCGTAAGGCATGTGCAGCGCGCGGCCAACATCGCGGACTGCCGCACGTGCGGCCATTGTGCCGAATGTAATGATCTGCGCCACATGGTCCGCGCCATATTTGCGCACCACGTAGTCGATAACCTCCTGCCGCCGCTCGTAGCAGAAATCCACGTCGAAATCCGGCATGGAAATGCGCTCCGGGTTCAAAAACCGCTCGAACAGCAATCCGTATTTGAGCGGGTCTACGTCTGTAATATTCAGGCAGTAGGCGGCAAGGCTGCCCGCGCCGCTGCCGCGGCCGGGGCCTACGATGATGCCATGCTGTTTTGCAAAATCAATGAAATCCCACACGATGAGGAAATAATCCACAAACCCCATGCGTTCGATGACGGAAAGCTCGTATTCCAGTCGATCATTCACAGCCTGATCCGCGCGGGGCAGCTTTTTTTTCATGCCGTCCGCACACAGCTTGCGAAGGTAAGATGCGTTAGGCATACCGCCGGGGGCGGTAAAACCGGGTAGGTGCTTTTCGCCGAACGCGATATCTACGCGGCATTTATTTACAATTTCCTGCGTGTTGTCGATGGATTCAGGGTAATCCGGCAGCGCGCGGCGCATTTCTTCCTCGCTCTTGAGGTAGAACTCGTCTGCTTCCATGCGCATGCGGTTGCGTTCATCCACAAATGTGTTGGTCTGCACGCAGAGCAGTACGTCCTGCACCTGCGCGTCTTCCTTGTTGACATAATGCACGTCATTGGTGGCGACGATGCGCACCCCTATTTCGTGCGCAATCTGCACCAGGCCGGGCAGAACCTGCCTTTGCGCGGGGATGCCGTGATCCTGCAGTTCAATATAAAAATCGTCTTTGAACATGCCTTTAAGACGCAGGGCAAGAGCCTTTGCCTCATTGTAATTTCCCTGCAGCAGCCGCTGCGGGATATCTCCGGCAAGACACGCGGACATGCAAATGAGTCCTTCACTGTGCCGTTCCAAGAGATCATAATCGATGCGCGGCTTATAGTAAAAGCCGCGCAGGAACGCTTCGGACGAAAGACGCATGAGGTTCTGATAGCCTGTCTGATTTTTGCACAGCAATATGAGGTGCGCGTATTCTCTGTCTTTAGGCCCATCCCTGTCTTCCATGGAGCGCGGGGCTACATATGCCTCCATGCCGAGTATGGGCAGTATGCCTTCCTTTTTGCAGGCCTTGTAGAATTCCACCACCCCGTACATTACGCCGTGATCGGTGATGGCAAGCGCCTGCATGCCGTTTGATTTCGCGCGCGCAACAAGCTCCTCGATGCGCGCGGCGCCGTCGAGGAGGCTGTACTGCGTATGTACATGCAGGTGTGTGAAGGCCATATTATCCCTTGCGGGTCAATTCCACCATTGCGCTCATTGCGACGTCTTCGTCCGGCCCATTGACGAACAGATGGATGGTATCCCCCTGACCTACGCCTAGGGACAGCACACCCATAATGGATTTTGCGTTGACCTTTTTGTTGCCCTTTTCAATGAGCATTTGCGAGTTGAAGCCGCTGGCAAGCTGCACAAACTGCGCCGCGGGGCGCGCACGCAGCCCTTCGGAGTTTTGAATAGTCAGCACCTTGTGTATCATCACAACGCCTCCTCATTCTTATTACATACCGCGCATGCGTCAGTTCAGTTGTTCTGCAATGCGCAGCAGCCTCTGCAAACGATGGTTGATACCTGATTTGCCTATGCCTGCCATATCGGCGAGTTCCTGCAGGCTCGCATCCGGATTGTTGAGCCGCAGCTCCGCGGTTTCACGAAGCGCGGGAGATAACTTTTCATAATCGCGGTGGCGAAGTATGGCCTCAATTGCCTCAAGCTGTTCGCCCGCCGCATATACGGTTTTGCCGATGTTTGCGGTTTCGCAGTTGCTGGTGCGGTTGATGTAATTGCGAAGCTCCTTTTCCGCGCGCGCATCCTCAAACGCGAGCGTGGATACGGATGCGCCAAGCAGCGCCAGAAACCCGGCAATCCTGTCCCCTTCTTTTAAGTATACCACAGTTCTATCCTTGCGGCGAACGGTTTTTAGCTCGCAGCATAGCTCTCCTGTGTATCCGCACAACGCCTGCGCGAATGCTTCGCCTCTGCAAACGATTTCCAGATGATACGTGCGTTTGGGATTGGAACACGACCCCGCCCCCAGAAAAGCGCCGCGCAGGAACGCGCGCCGTTCCTCTTCGGTCGTTAAATACGCTTCGGGAACTTCCTGCGTAAGCTCCACGCCATCGCTGGTACGCAAAAATAAGCCCGCTTCCATCAGCAGTCTTTCACATTCCGGGCCTGTCAGCGTAACGTCGGTAAACGCGGCGCGCCTGCTCATTGTTTCCCGAAGGGCGATCTGCGCCTGCACGTCGTAAAGAGAAGCGGCGAGCGACGCAAACAGTTTGCCGACTTCATATGTTTCCGTTACAAATTCTACGCCAAACATCTTGCCCAGCCGCAAAGAACCCGCCGCATGAATCAATCCGAACAATTCTGCCCGGCGAATTCTGTCGCCGCGCAGCCGTATACGAGCGAGTTCCTGCTTCACGCCTCTGGAAAAGGACATGCAACTTATCCTCCGTCGGTTTCCATCAATACGCGGCGGCGCAGCTGCCCGCACGCGCCTTCAATATCCGTACCCAATTCGCGCCGCACGGTGGCGGATATATGCCTCTGTGTCAGCCAGTCTGCAAATTGCGCGGCACGCCTGCGGTCCGGTCCTTTTAGGCTTCTTTCCTTCACCGGGTTGAGCGGAATGAGGTTTACATGGCAGTTGATGCCGTGCAGCCTGTCTGATAGCGCCTGCGCATCCGCCTGCGCGTCGTTGACCCCTTCGATTAACGCATATTCTATGATGACGCGCCGCCCCGTCGTATCCGCGTAGTCCTTTGCGGCTTTGAGCACCTGTTCGATGGGGTACCGCCTGTTGATAGGCATAATGGCGTCCCGTTGTTCATCGTTGTGGGCATGCAGCGATATACACAGCGTCACATGCGGCGCTTCCTGCAAGAAACGGTAAATCTCAGGTACCAGCCCGCAGGTGGAAAGCGATATGTTTCGCGGGCTAATGCCCAGTCCGTCCGCCGCAGTCGCGCGGTGCAAAAACGCAACGACGTTATCGTAATTATCGAGCGGCTCTCCGCTGCCCATGAGCACCACATTGGTGACGGCGCGTCCGCTAACGGTTGGCGGCTCGTCTTGTTCTATGGCCGTGATCTGGCCGAGCATCTCGCCTGCGGTAAGGTTGCGTATGCGCCCTTCGAGTGTGGAAGCGCAGAAGGCGCAGCCCATGCGGCATCCTACCTGTGTGGAAAGGCAAAGCGTGTTGCCGTGTTTGTAGCGCATGAGCACGCCTTCCACCAGTTCCCCGTCGTCCAGCTCGAACAGGTATTTTACAGTGTCGTCCAGCTTTGACTGCAGCTTGTCGCGTATGCGTGCGCCGCCCCAAGGCAGTACCTGCAGCCGCTCACGAAGCGCCTTGGGGATGTTGCTCATATCAAGCGGCCGCACCCCACGCAGCAGCCAGTCGTATACCTGTCCGGCACGAAATGTCGGCTGGTCGTTCAATAGGGCGGCGATTTCCTGCCGCGTCATTTCCATCAAAGGCTTCATGATTTTTGTTCTGCCGTTTGCTTGTCCTGTTTCATAGTATTCAGTCCTGCCGTTCTTATTCCTCGCGGGTGAGACGGGCGATAAAAAAACCTTCGGTTTGATCCCGATGCGGAAGAAGCTGTGTCATGCCGCGTGTTAGCCTAGGCAACACGGGGGGAAGGAAGGGCGTCAGATCGCATAGCGAAAAATCCTTCTGCCGTGTTAAAAACGCTTCAATCTGATCTTCGTTCTCCCTTTTAGAAATCGTGCAGCTTGCATATACCAGAGCCCCGCCGGGCTGAACATAGTCCGCGCAGGTATCGAGTATTTGCCGCTGTATGTCGGCAAGCGCATCGATGGCCTCCGGCGATTTGCTGTAGCGCACGTCCGGCTTGCCGGATGCAACGCCCAATCCGGAACAGGGCGCGTCGATGAGCACTAAGTCGAATGCTTCACGGCAGTCGTCAACGGGCAGCGCCGCATCCTGCACACGCGTGATGGCATTGACATGCAGGCGTTCGAATGTGCGATCCATCAATTCCTTGCGATGCTCGTGCAGTTCCCATGCGGTCAGATCAATCTCAGGGCACAGTGCATACAGATACGCGCTTTTGCCGCCGGGTGCTGCGCACGCGTCCAGCACACGCATTTTGGGTTTTATTCCGCACGCGCGGCACACGAGCATGGAACTTTCGCTCTGTACGGCGATTTTACCTTGTAGAAACAGAGGGTCCTGTGCGATATCGTAGCCGCGAAGCAGTTTCACGCAATCCGGCTCCAGTGTGCCGTCGGTATAGGCGATCTGCCGTTCGTCCAGCGATAATCGCAATTCCTGCGCGGTAAAAGGCGGTTGGCAGCGCAAAGTGGTGGGCGGGGGAGGGGCGCTTAAAAGCGCTTCCGTTTCCTGCTCGCCAAACCTCGCGAGCCATTCCTCCACCAGCCATAGGGGCCAGCTATAGAGTATGCTCAGCCTCTGCGCCGTATCCGCAGGCAGCGGGGGAGGCGTATTTGTATTTCGTGCGAGCGTACGCAGCACGCCGTTGAGAAAACCCGTCATCGCGCCTTTGCCCACTTCTTTGGCCAACTGTACGCTTTCGTTTACAGCGGCTGCCTGTGGAGTACGCATAAACAGCAACTCGCAAGTGCCCATACGCAGAATGCCGCGGATAACGGGTTTCTGCGTTCCTTTGACATACTGTGCGAGCACATGGTCAATATACAAAAGGTGATCCAGTGTTTCGTAAACGGCTGCGGCCACCCATCGCGCATCCTGTTCAGTCAGCCCGCTTTGCGCCTTCTTAAGCCGAAGATTGGCATAAGCACCTTTGTCCGTGATATCTACGAGCGCTTCAAGCGCAATTCTGCGCACGCTCATGCGAGTACCAGCCCCGTGATGCGCCGCCCGCACATGCAGGTTTTCGCATCCATTCGTCTGCAGCCGGGAACCTGCACCTCGAGCGCTTCTACGGCTCGTCCATCGCCGCATGCGATGAACAGGCCGCATTTTGCGTCTCCGAAGCATTCGCCGGGCTCTGCTCCCTGCGGCGGTTTTATATCCGATATACGGGTGCGGCACAGTTTGAAGGGTTCTTCACCCATCATGGCGTATGCGCCCGGCCACGGATTCACCCCGCGCACACGGTCGTGTATCTGCTGTGCGGTATTCGAAAAGTCGAGTTTGCCGTCTTCCTTGCGCAGCATGCTGCATTTGGTGGCAAGTGCTTCCTCCTGTGGCGTACGCGTGAGCGTGCCGTCCAGGAGCTTTTGTATGGTTTCTTTGAGCGTTTGTGCGCCCAGATCAGCCATGCGCGGGTATAATTCGCCTGCCGTTTCATCGGGCAGTATTTCTATTTCGCGTGAGAGCAGTATATCACCGGTATCCAGCCCAAGTTCCGTATACATGGTGGTGATGCCTGTTTTCTTCTCACCGTCGATGATGGCCCACTGTATGGGCGCGGCGCCGCGGTATTTGGGCAGCAGCGAACCGTGCACGTTGATGCATCCATAAGGCGGAATGGCAAGGTTCTCCGCGCTTAAAATCTGTCCGAACGCGGCCGTCACCATCAAATCCGGTGAAAAAGAACAAAGCAAATCCAGACCTTCCTCCGAACGAATGCGGGCAGGCTGGTATACGGGAATGTCGTATTGTGCCGCCACTTCTTTGACGGGCGGCGGCGTAAGCGTCGCATGCCGTCCCTGCGGCTTGTCCGGCTGCGTGAAGACGCACAGTTCGTGCCCCTCGCCGATAAGCATCTGCAGCGAGGGTACGGCGAAATCCGGCGTCCCCAGAAAGGCAATCTTCATTCCGACTGTTCCTCTTCCTCTGCTCCGTCGTCTTCGGAATATCCTTCGGGCGGCTCTGTGACAAGGTCTATGTATACCTTACCGTCCAAATGATCCGTTTCGTGCATGATGGCGCGGGCAAACATGCCTGTCGCGTCGTATTCGATCCAGTCTCCGTTGCGGTTCTGAGCGCGGGCCTTCACGTGCGCGGGCCTTACCACATATCCGGATTTACCGGGGAAGGATAAGCAGCCTTCCATGCAGCCCTGCTCTCCCTCGGTGAAAAGTATCTCAGGATTGATCAGTTCAACGGGGCCGTCCCCGCAGTCGATGGTGACAACGCGGCGCAGTATGCCAACCTGTGAAGCGGCAAGGCCAACACCGTCGGCTTCGTACATCGTATCAAACATATCGTCAATCAAAGCGCAGATGCGTTTATCGATGCGCTCCACCGGCCTGCATACCTTGTACAGTGCCGGATCGTTATCCTTTAGTATCTTTCTTTGTGCCATAGTAGTTCCCTCTTTCAAACATATCCTTACTACCCATATTATCACATAAACGATGGATTGCGAAACAGTCTGCGACTAGAAGAGGTCGCCGGGATTTATCTCCAAAGTCGCAAACCGTTCGCCGCGGTGTTCGTTTGCGTATGCGTATATGGCCTGCAGTGCGGCGGCGGTGTGCTGTGTGCGCAGCAGTTTGATGAGCACCTGATAGCGGAAAACGCCTTGTTTTTTATAAATCGGCGCTTCAGAAGCGCGCAGTATCAAAAGCTCCCGCGCGTGCTCCTCGCCCAAAGCGGCGAGTACGGCTTTCTCGAGCCCAGCCGCAAATCGCTCCCCATCCGCACGCAGCGGAATTTCCTCAAGCCCTGTGAACAACGCGCGCACAAACAGGGAAAAAGGCGGGAACAGCGCCGCCCGCCGCTGTGCGAGTTCATATACGAAAAAGCCCTTATAATCGTGCGTGCGGGCGAATTTGATACTGGGGTGATCCGGCGAGTATGTCTGCACCACTACGCTCCCGGCGGCTTCGTCACGTCCGGCGCGCCCCGCGACCTGTGTGAGAAGCTGAAATGTGCGCTCCGCGCTTCGATAATCCGGAAGATACAGCGTAGAATCAGCCGCCACAACACCCACCAGTGTAACATTGGGGAAATCCAGCCCTTTGGCAACCATCTGTGTGCCGATCAATACCTGCGCCTCGCCGCGCGCAAACGCGGATAGCAGATGTTCGTGTGCATCCTTGGTGCGCGTGCTGTCCAGATCCATGCGCAACGATTTTACATGCGGGAACAGCGCGTGAAGCTGTTCTTCCACCTGCTGTGTGCCCACGCCGAAATACTTGATGAACGGCCGCCCGCAGGCGGGGCATACGGTGGGCACGGGTTCATTGTGCCCGCAGTAGTGGCATTTGACGCGCTCTTCCGTGCGATGGTAGGTCATGGAAACATCGCAGTTCACGCAGCCGAACACATGCCCGCAGCCGCGGCAGGAAACGAATGTGGAATATCCGCGGCGGTTGATGAACAGTATCGCCTGCTTGCCTGCTTCGAGGCAGGCTTGCAGTGACCGATGCAGCGCCATACTGAATATGCCGTTGTTGCCGCGCAGGAACTCCTCGCGCATATCGATGATTTTGATCGGCGGCATGGGCTGCTGATGTACACGCTGTGTCAGCTCAATGAGCGTATATACGCCGGATTTCGACCGGTAATAGCTTTGTATGGATGGTGTGGCGCTGCCCAGTATAAGCGGCGCTTTGGCAATCGCGCAGCGCCTTCGCGCGACTTCTGCAGCATGGTAACGCGGCGCAAGCTCGCTCTGGTAGCTTTGCTCGTGCTCTTCGTCCACCACGATCAGGCCGAGATTTTCAAACGGCGCAAACACGGCGCTGCGCGCGCCAACCGCAACCTGCGCCAGCCCCAGCCGGATACGCCGCCACTCGTCAAAGCGCTCGCCCGCCGAAAGACGGCTGTGCAGCACAGCCACGCGTTCGCCAAAGCGCGCCCGGAACAGCCCCATTGTCTGCGGTGTCAGCGAAATTTCCGGTACCAGCAATATGGCCTGCTTGCCTGCCTCAATACAGCGGTTGATACAGTGCATATACACTTCCGTTTTGCCGCTGCCTGTGACACCGTGCAGCAGGTATACGCCGCCGTCCCCTTGCAGTCCTTTATCGATGGCGTCGATGGCAGCCTGCTGTTCCTGTGTAAGCTCCAGCTCAGAAGTTTTCTGCGCACATGATCCGCCGGGGCGGCGGAATGTAACGCATTCGTCCTCCGTGATGAGGCCCTTTTTGATGAGCGCCGCAATCGCGCCTCCGGATTCGGGCAGGAAGCCGGTGATATCCTGTACAGACATAGGACTGCCCATGCGCAGCAGCAATTCGAGCACCTCAAGCTGCCGCGGCGCTTTTACGCTGCCGGCCTTATTCTGAAACGATGCGAGCGCGGCTGCGGGCTCGATGCCATCGGCAAGCCGCACGAGGCGCAGTTTCTTTTCCTGTATGCGGCCTCCGCGAAGCTGCGCGGGAATCATAAGCCTTAAAGCGTCCACGAGCACGCAATGATAGCTTTGCTGCATCCAGCGCGCTAGCTCTATCTGTTCCTGTGTAAGCACGGGGTAGGGTTCTATTACGCGGGAAACGGGTTTTGCCCGTACGCCTTCTTCCGGCGGGTTCTCGCTCAGGGAGAGCACAAAGCCTTCGATAGGCTTATTGCCGCGCCCAAACGGTATAAGTACGTGATGACCGGGTGCTAACTGCATGTTTTCGGGAATGGCATACGTAAAAAGGCGGTCAACGTCAGAATGCGCAATATCCACAATCACCTGCGCAAACATGCGATCACCTCCTTAGTCTGCGTTTCTTCCGCTTGAAAAAAAGCGGGGGAAGCCTAGGTCAACCGTCGCTTCTCCCGCCGCGTATACTCCTATAAGAGCTTATTTCGTGCTCCGCTCCAATTCCTTTATGAGCGCATCAAGAAGCCAATCCGCTAGCTCGGATTTCGACATGAGTCCGCTGAACACGGAGCCGCCATCCGAATGGTAGAGTGTGACGGCGTTGGTATCCACCGCAAAGCCTACGCCGGGGGCGGTGACGTCGTTGGCGGCGATAAAATCGAGGTTCTTGCGCGCAAGTTTATCTTTGGCGTTGCGCTCAATATTCTGCGTTTCTGCGGCAAATCCCATGAGCACCTGATGTGCTTTTTGCGCACCTACGCGAGAGAGTATATCCGTTGTTGGGGTCAAGGAAAGCGTTAGGCCTTCGCCATGCTTTTTGATCTTCTGCGCACTAATAACGGGAATGGTAAAATCCGCAGGAGCGGCAGCCATGATCAGCGCGTCGCAGTCGGAAAATGCCCTCTCCACCGCCTCGCACAATTCCGCGCTCGAAACGATATCCTCGCGGCTCACGTCCTGCGGTGTTTCCAGTTGTACCGGCCCTGCGATAAGCTTTACCTCTGCACCGCGCTTTGCGGCCGCAGCCGCTATGGCAAACCCCATTTTACCGCTGCTGTGGTTGGAAAGGTAGCGCACGGGATCAATCGCTTCGCGCGTGGGTCCGGCGGTAACGAGTATGCGTTTGCCCGCATAATCCCGTTTGGGGTACAGCGCGGCTTGCACTGCTTTAAGTATTTCATCTACCGGCGCAAGCCTGCCCTTGCCGGTATCGCCGCAGGCAAGAAGACCTTCCGCAGGCTCGATGAACGAGCATCCGCGTTCGCGCAGCACCTGCATGTTCTGCCGGACTGCCGCGTGGGCATACATGTTGACATTCATGGCGGGCGCTATGAGTATGGGTGCCTTGGTAGCCAGAAATGTCGTGGTCAATAGATCGTCCGCTATGCCGTTTGCGGCCTTGCCAATGAAATTGGCCGTAGCGGGCGCTACAAGAAACACGTCCGCGCGCTTTGCGAGTGCGATGTGTCCAACCTCGTACGGCGTTTCCCGAGAAAACTGATCTGAAGCGACCGGGGCGCGACTGAGCGTTTCAAGCGCAAGCGGCGTGATAAATTGTGCGCCGCCCTCCGTCAGGATGACGCGCACATCTATTCCGAGCTTCATGAGCCCGCTTGTTATTTCTGCCGCCTTGTAAGCCGCGATGGAGCCGGTGACGCCCAGCACCACGGTTTTTCTTTCGCCCATCAGCGCAGTGTGTATTCCTCAGGATAATCCAATGTAATTTTGTCCGAATAAAGCTCTTCGACAGCCTTAGTGACGGGGTTTTTGTCGCCCAGCTTATCCGGGTCGTTGAGCAGTTGGCGCGCGCGGCGTGCAACAGCCATGACCAGCATATACCGGCAGCCTACTTTATCAACCAATTCGTTTACTCCGGGGGTATTCATCATATAGCGTCACTTCCTTCCAAAAGGAGGTTTATTAAGTCTTCACAACGCGCGACACGGCTCTTTTCCGCATGCACGATGGCTTCAATTCCGCGTACCGCCTGTTCGACGGTGCTGTTGATCACAACGTAATCGTAATAGGATATGCACTGCATTTCCGTATAACCCACTTCAGTGCGTTTCATTATGGACTGCTCGGTTTCCGTGCCCCGGTCGATGAGCCGACGTTTGAGTTCATCCATGGACGGGGGCGCTAAAAACACCAGCACCGCCTCCGGGCAGACTTCCTTTACCCTAAGGCCCCCCTGCACGTCGATCTCGAGGATCACATCTTCACCCGCATCCAGCTTGTCCATGACAAACTTGCGCGGCGTTCCGTAGGAATGCGTGCCGAATACACGCATGTATTCCAAAAATTCGCCCTCTTGAATCATGCGGGCAAATTCTTCCTTACTCTTGAAAAAATAATCCTTGCCATCCTGTTCCGCTTCCCGCCTAGGGCGGGTAGTGGCGGAAATGGAAAGCGCCATATTGGGGTTTTCTGCGATCAGCCTGCGGCACACCGTGCCCTTGCCCACGCCGGACGGTCCCGATAGAACCACCAGCAACCCCTTACATCCTTCCTCCATACAGAGCGAATCCTCCATAAAAGCTTGTATATCGGGCATTTATTCCCCTGCCTCCGCACCGTCGCGCGAATCGAGCCTGTGTGCGACAGTCTCTGGCTGAACGGCGGAAAGTACTACGTGCCCGCTGTCCATCATGATCACAGCACGCGTACGCCGACCATAAGTGGCGTCTATGAGCCTGCCCCGCTCACGCGCTTCCTGCACAATGCGCTTGATAGGCGCCGAATCCGGGCTGACGATGGCAAGAAGCCGATTGGCGGATACGATGTTGCCAAACCCGATGTTGATCAGCTTGATGGCCATACGATAGCTCCCCCTACTCTATGTTCTGCACCTGCTCGCGGATCTTTTCAATTTCACCCTTGCCCGCGATCACTGCATTTACAAGCTGTGCGTCGTTTGCTTTGGAGCCTATGGTGTTAAACTCCCGGTTCATTTCCTGTACAATGAAATCCAGTTTCCGGCCGGAAGGCTCGTCTGAGAGCAGCGATTGCCGCATCTGCGTGACATGGCTTCTGAGGCGAACGATTTCTTCATCGATACTCGCTCTGTCCGCGAACAGGGCTACTTCTGTCGCGAGCCGGGCGCGGTCGACTTCGGTGTCGTTGAGCAGCTGTGCGATGCGTTCGTCCAGCTTCTGCCTGTACTCCTGCACGACAAGCGGGGCCCGTTCGCTGATCTGTTCGGTAAGCGCCAGTACGGTATCCGCACGCTGCATGAAATCGTGGTACAAGCGCTGGCCTTCCGCGGCGCGCATTGATTTGAGTTCTGCAATCGCCAGAGCGGTGGCCTCCTTAGCTAAGGAGGCGACAGCTTCCCGGTCTTCATCCGCTTCCACAATATCCGAAACATCAGGCAGCCGAAGAGCGTTGGAAAGCGTCAGGTCATCCTGTAACCCCAGTCGTTCGCCTGCTGCACGTGCCGCCAGAAGGTATTGAGAAAGCAGCGATTCGTCAATGACGATTGTTCGGGCGTCGTTGCGTACATTGCGATAGCTTACAAAAAGATCGACATGCCCGCGGCTGAGCTTTGCGGATAATTCCGTACGGAATACATCCTCAAGAAAGCCGATATGGCGGGGGAGACGCATGCCCAGATCCAGATACCGGTGGTTGACGGACTTTAATTCTACGGTCATTTCCCGCCCGTCGATACTGGCGCTGCCGCGGCCATAACCGGTCATACTGCTGATCAAAGCATGTCCTCCTTGTCGATCACATTCCTAGAGAAAAGTATATCATATCCCCGCAAGGTTTGTCGAAGGTTTCAAAGCATACCCGATAAAAAAATCTCTATCAGGCGTATAACGAATCATTCGTTCAGGAGATATCTTTGCCAATCAGCTTCAAAAACGCGGCTTCGTCGAGTATGGGGATGTTCAGTTCCGCTGCCTTAGTCAGCTTGCTGCCCGCGTTTTCACCTGCGAGAACGTAATCCGTCTTCTTGCTGACACTGCCGGCTGCCTTGCCGCCAAGCCGTTCTATAAGCTGTTCGGCCTCCCGCCTGTCCATGGAAGGTAGCGTACCCGTCACGACAACCGTTTTGCCCGCAAGCGCGCTTTGCGCCGCGGGCGCTTCTTCGGGGCGCGGGGAAACGCCGTGCTGCAGCAAAGCGTCCACCTGCGCGCATATGGACGGGTCGGAAAAGAAATCCACCACGCTTTGCGCGACAATCGCCCCGACATCCTCAATGGAGGTAAGCGTTTCTATATCTGCCGCGCGCACGTTCTCGAGTTTCTGGAACCGACGCGCCAGCTCTCGCGCCGTTTTGCTGCCCACATTGGGAATGCCCAGTGCGAACAAAAATGTGCCCAGCGTGCAATCCTTGCTTTTTTCAATGGCGTCGAGCAGATTTCGCGCCTTTTTCTCTCCGAAGCCTTCAAGCGGCATCAGCTGTTCCATCGTCAGCTCGTAAAGCTGCGGTATGGAGGAAAGATTGAGCGCGTCCACGAACAGCTCCGCCGTTTTGCCGGCGAAGGTCTCAATGTCCATGGCGTCACGGCTGGCGTAATGCTTGAGCCTGCCCACGATCTGCGGGCGGCAGGAAAGCGAATTTGTGCAAAATAGATGCGCGCCGCGCTGTTCCGCGTGCGCGCCGCAGGCAGGACAACGCTCCGGTTTATAAATTTGTTCCCGCGGCTCATCGCCGGGCACGCTGCCCAGTATTTCCGGAATCACGTCGTTGCTGCGCCTTATGAATACCGTAGAGCCCAAGCCTACGCGCTTGCGCTGGATATCGTCATAATTGTTGAGTGTAGCGCGTTTTATGGTTGCGCCCGCAAGCTCCACGGGCGTGAGATGCGCAAGCGGAGTGAGTTTTCCGGTGCGCCCGACCTCCCATGTTACGTCCTCCACGGTGGTGGTGATTTCCTCTGCCGCGAACTTGTAGGCGATGGCCCAGCGCGGGAATTTTTCCGTGTTTCCCAGCGCTTCGCGTACCTTCATCTGCCGAACCTTGATGACCATGCCGTCGATGAGAAAATCCAGAGTGCCGCGTGTCTCTTCCGCCGATCTGATGTGCGCAAGCAGCCCTTCCATGGTATCGCTTTCTACAAAAAAGCTGTCCACAGGCAGGCCGTTAGCCTGCAAAAACGTGCGCATATCCTCCTGCGTGGAAAAAACTTTGCCTTCGATATACCCTACATTGTAGCAGAAGCAGCTCAGCTTGCGCTGACGTGTTGTTTCCGGGTCAAGATTGCGCAAAGCACCCGCCGCCGCGTTGCGCGCGTTTTTCAGGGGCTCGTCGAGCGTTCTGTTCAATTCATCGAGCACGCTAAGGCGCATGTAACCTTCGCCCTGCACTTCCATGCGGCCATTGAATTCAATGACTTGCGGAATGCCTTCGATTGTCTTTACCTGTTCGAGTATGCCTTCGCCCACTTCGCCGTTGCCGCGCGTAGCCGCCTGCACGAGCCGCCCGCCCGCATAGGTGAGGTTGATGGTAAGGCCGTCGAATTTGTACTCGAGCGCATAGCTGATGCGGGGCAGTTCCTGACCGGTGCGCTGCATATACTCTAGCCGCAGTTTTTGAATACGCGCGTCCCATTCGAGCAGAGCAGCCTCGGTGCGAACCTTATCAAGGCTCCACAGCCTTGCGGTATGTCTGTGCGGCAGGAAGCCTCTGATCGCTTCGCCGCCCACGCGGCGTGTTGGGGAATTGGGCAGGACTTCGCCTGATTCCTGTTCGAGGGCTTCGAGCTCATCGTACAGCGCGTCGTATTCCGCGTCGCTGATATACGGCGCGTCCTGCTCGTAATAAGCGGAGGCGTAATCAATGAGCTGCTGCGTCAGTTCTTTTTGTCGGTCGCTTGCGGGCATATGCAATCCCTCCTGTAAGCTCGGATCAATCCTCGGCCTGTATGGGCGCGAACGCGGCGGCAAATTTCTTTACGGTGCCGCCAAAGTCGATGGTAATCACCTGCGCGCTGCCCGATCCTTCAACGTTTAGCACAGTGCCTCTTCCAAATGCCGCGTGCTTGACGCGCTGGTGCGGTTTATACTGCATGGAGCTTCCGCCGTTTTGAGGCCGAGTGACGGGCACGGCTACGTCCCCAAACCCGCCGTGGGTTTTCTGGTACTTTGTGACCAGCGGAGGTTTCTTTGTAATCCTTGGCGGCTCGCTGTGCCGCTTAGTTTCGTCCTCTTCGCGCAGTTCAGCCGGAATTTCCTGCAAGAACCTTGAAGGGGGGTTCATCGCAAGCTCGCCGAACAGATTGCGCTGCTGCGCGTGGACAAGGTGCAATTCTTCCATGGCGCGTGTGATGCCCACATAGCAAAGCCTGCGTTCTTCTTCAAGCTTAGCAGGTTCCAAGCGCGACCGCCGGCTGGGGAAAATGTATTCTTCCACGCCGGTAATGAACACGACCGGGAACTCCAGCCCCTTTGCGCTGTGCAGCGTCATCAGCGCCACCTGACCGTCCTGCTCGCTCAGGTCGTCGATATCGGATATGAGCGATACATTCTCAAGGTATGCGCCCAGCGGGTCGGCTTCCGGGTCGGTCAGCCCTTCTTCAAATGCTCGTATGGCACCGATGAGTTCGGCCACGTTCTCACTGCGTGCTTCGTAGTTCTCTTTCTTGTCTTCCCGCAAATAGGAATCATATGCTACCCGTTTGACGATTTCCTGCACAAATTCGTGAAGCGGCATCGAATACCGAAGCGGCAGCAGTGCTTCCATCTGATCGGTGAACGCCAGCAGCTTGGGCTGCACGCGGCTAGATAATCCTGTGCCCTGCATGGCTGTCAAAAACATAGGCTGCTCCTGCGCGTCCGATGCGGCGGCAAGCTCCGCCAAAGCGGCTTGTCCTATGCCACGGCGCGGTACATTGACCACGCGCAAAAACGCCACGTCGTCAGCCGGGTTGTATAAAAGACGAAGATACGCCAGTATATCCTTGATTTCCGAACGCTCGTAGAACCGCTGTCCGCCATACACGCGGTGCGGAATGCCATAGCTGGTCAGCGCGGTTTCCAGTGCGCGGCTCTGCGCGTTGGTGCGGTAAAGCACGGCGAATTCATCGTACCGCCTGCCTTTTTTTACGCCCGCGAGTATGTGGCTGCAGACATAATCCGCCTCCATGCGCTCATCCTGCGCGCAGTACACGCGGATCTGCTCGCCGCCCTCGCGTGAAGTCCACAGCCGCTTGCGCTTGCGGCTCTGGTTGTTGTCTATGACGCAGTTGGCCGCTTCCAATATAACGGAAGTAGAACGGTAATTCTGTTCCAGCCGTATGACGCGCGCGCCGGGAAAATCCTTCTCAAATTCGAGTATGTTGCGGATATCCGCGCCGCGCCAGCCGTATATGCTCTGATCGTCGTCGCCCACCACGCAGATATTGCGGTGCTTTTCGCTGAGCATGCGGATGAGCTTGTACTGCGCCATATTGGTGTCCTGATATTCGTCTACCAATATGTATTGGAAGCGATCGCGATATTGTTCGAGCACTTCGGGATGCGTGCTGAACAACTCGATTGTCTTCAACAGCAGGTCGTCAAAATCCAGCGCGTTGTTCTGCTTGAGACGTTTTTGGTACAGCTTGTACACCTGCAGGAAGATGTCGCTGAACGCGTCGCCGCGCAGATACTCTTCAACATCCGTCGAGTGATTTTTTGCCTGGCTGATTTGTTCGCGAAGCATACGCTTAGAGAATTTGTCGTCGTCCAAGTCCAGCTTTTTGATGATTTCCGAGTATATGGCGAGCTGATCCGTATCGTCATAAATGACGAAGCTTTTGTCAAATCCGAGATACTGCGCCTCACGCCGCAGTATGCGTACACAGCAGGAATGGAACGTCATGACCCAAAGTCCCTCGGAGTCCCGCCCGATCAGGCGTTCTATTCTCTCGCGCATTTCTCGCGCGGCTTTATTGGTAAATGTAAGCGCCAGTATGTTCCATGGGCGGACATGATGATCCAGCATCAGGCTTGCGATGCGGTTGACGAGTACGCGCGTTTTGCCCGAACCTGCGCCCGCAAGTACAAGCAGCGGCCCCTGCGCGCATTCCACAGCCTGAAGTTGTTCCGCGTTGAGATTCACGAATTCCAATATGAAATACCCCCTCCGATTATCGGCGAATTTATTATACCATGTGGGGGCCGGTCATGGAACCGACAGAACGAAGCGGCCGCGCGGGCTATAGCACTTGCGGTCCAAGCCACCGGCAAAGATTTGTGTCTTTGCCGGTGGGTTTCTGCATGTTAGAATGCCGCTCATGGCGGCATTCTTTCACAAATTCGGCGAATAAATCGCCGAATTTGAATGAAAAAGAGGCGAACGTTGATACATCAGATTCTCTGATAAAACCAGATAGGTTCAAAAAATATATATTGGTAGCAATTATTTCAAACGTTTGCCCTCACTGAATACGGCGTCGACGCGGCAGTTGGAAAACCGGTACATCATGCGCTCGAGACGCTGTTCAAGCGTCAGGGGGCGGTTGTTCAGAAGTTCGGAATCATCCACAACGAGCGCATGCAGCGCATCACCATTATGGAAGCCCGGGCCTGCGCCGAAATATTCCGCGCCCGCAGATGTTGCGAGGTAGAATGCTTCGGCTACCGTGAGAAACGCTTCTTCCTTAGTGGTATCCAGCCAGCGCCGCTTGGAAGAACGTATGGCAGACGTCGCCACGTCCATCATGCAAAGCTGCGCGCCGCCCGCGATATCCGAACCGAGCGTTACATGCAGGCCTTCGCTTAGCATCAGGCGAACGGGGGCTACGCCGCTCGCGATATTGATATTGGAATCCGGGCAATGCGCCACCCAAACGCCGCGTTCGCGCATGGCTGTGCGCTCACGCTCATCGGAATACACGCAATGCGCCATCACGGTATTCGTATTGAACAGGCCGCAGGTTTCATAGCTTTCCCAATACTGCGCGCAGTCCGGCCTGAGCGCCTTTACCCACGCGATTTCATCGGTGTTTTCGGATAGGTGGGATTGTACGCGTAAGCCCCGCGTCCGGGCGATATCGCCGAGTCCCTGCATCAGTTCGTCCGTGCAGGAAGGCGTAAAGCGCGGCGTCAGTATGGGCCGGAGATTTTCAAAGCGGCCAGTGCATTCTTCAATAAAGCGCAGCGTCTCGCTGATGGATTCGTCTTCTGTTTCGCGAAGATAATCCGGGCTGTTGCGGTCCATATTGACTTTGCCGACGTGCCCGGTGATGCCTGCGCGCGCGAGTTCTTCCATGAGTATGAGCGTGCTTTCCCTGTGGATTGTCGCAAACATGCATACGCGCGTGGTGCCAAGGGAAATGAGTTCATCCGCAAGTTTCGCGTATACTTCCCGCGCGTAGACAGGGTCCTTGAATTGCGCCTCTGTCGGGAAGGTATAGGTATTGAGCCACTCCAGCAACTGCAGATCCATGCCCATCCCAAGCATGGCGTATTGCGGCGCATGCAAGTGCATATCCGCAAAGGAAGGAATAATGAGTTTATCTCCAAAATCCTCCACTTCCAAATTCGCATACTGTTCGGGCAGTGAAGGAAATACGCCTTCGATGCAGCCGTTTTTCAATACCATATACCCATTCTCGAGGCATGAGAGGCTGCCCATGACGGGCGCGTGTACAATCTGTCCCCTATAAACAGCCATTGTCGCGCACATCGCAAAACCCTCCTTTAAAATTTGAAAAATAAAAATGAGCGTCCGCCCGTTCAATTCGGCATATGCCTATGAACGGAGGACCCCCATAGCGAGGCAATTACGGCTGCCCCGTAGAAACGTCCGCACCCTGTATGCGAACTTATATGAGAGCCACTGGCGGTATACACCGCTTATGCGAAGACATACCGCCACTGCAATATAAAATATAGCATAAAGCAACGATTTATGCAAGACCGAAGGGTGCTATTTTCATATTGGGATATGAGATGGGTCGTATTGCGGCGCATTGGTGGTATATATTCTGCAATTTTGCATAACCACACGTAAAAAACTGCATGCAAAAATAAAAAAACATGATATACTATTGCAAGCCCCGTGTCCGGCGGCCACAGGTGTCTGTCGGGGTCCTACATGATAGGGGTTTGCATCCGCAACGCCGCGGGTATCCCGCTTAGCGAATACATGAGGCAGGAGAGTTTTATGCGTTACGAATCATTGACCAAACAGGAGCTGCAGGCACAACTCAAAACGGCGCTTGAGGCGTATGATGCCTGCAAGGCAAAAGGGTTGAAGCTGGATATGTCCCGCGGGAAACCGGGGCGGGCACAGCTCGATCTTTCTCTCGACATGATGACCAATCTGGACACTGCCGAAGCCTGTATGGCGGACGGTACGGATGTGCGCAATTACGGTCTGCTGGATGGACTCCCTTCCTGCAAGCGACTGTTTGCGGAACTGCTGGGCGTAAAAGAAGAGCAGGTGTTTATCGGCGGAAACGCCAGCCTGCAGCTCATGTACGACACCATCGCTAAAGCGTATACGCACGGCCTGCTGCACAGTGAAAAACCGTGGGGCAAACTTGACAAAGTAAAATTCCTTTGCCCGGTGCCCGGCTACGACAGGCATTTTGGTATCTCCGAAAGCTTCGGCATGGAGCTCATTTCCATCCCCATGACAGCCGAGGGTCCGGATATGGATGCTGTCGAAGAGGCGATCAAAGATCCTGCGGTGAAGGGTATGTGGTGCGTGCCCAAATACTCCAACCCTGAGGGAATCATCTATTCTGATGCGGTGATCGCCCGCATTGCTGCCATGCGTCCCGCTGCGCCCGATTTCACTCTGATGTGGGACAACGCCTACTGCGTGCATGAATTCGACGGTCCCTTCGTACCGTTTGCGGAAATGATCTCCCTGTGCGAAAAAGCGGGCAATCCGGATATGGTCTACGAGTTCGCCTCCACTTCCAAAATCACGCTGCCCGGAGCGGGCGTTGCGGCGATGGCGTCAAGTGCTGCGAACATCGACTATATGAAGAAGCTGATCACTTTCCAGACCATAGGTTACGACAAGGTCAACCAGCTTCGCCATGTGCGCTTCCTCAAAAATAAGGAGAACGTGCTTGCGCTTATGCAGAAGCACGCTGCCATATTAAAGCCCCGCTTTGAGGCCGTGCTGTACGCGCTTGATACCGAAATTGAACCGCTGGGTATCGCAACATGGAACCGTCCGAAGGGCGGCTACTTCATCAGCTTGGATACCATGCCCGGCTGCGCAAAGCGCACGCTTTCGCTGTGCAAGGAAGCAGGTGTGGTCATGACGTCCGCGGGCGCGACACATCCTTACGGAAAAGACCCGCAGGATCGAAACATCCGTATAGCGCCCACGCTTCCGCCAGTGAAGGAGCTGGAGCAGGCCATTGAAGTATTCTGCATTTGCCTGAAGATTGCTTCCCTTGAAAAGCTTCTGCAGAACGCATAAACCAGCTTCTTTCAAAGGCCGCTGAAAAGCGGCCTTTTCGTTTCTTTTCGAGGAAATAAGCTGTTGCATGAGGGAATTGTTCACAGTTTTGTGGTTGCATTGGAATGGGGGGAGTAATACACTATCCCTGTCGGAAATCCAATATGTGCGTATACGGTATGAAGCATACTGTGCGCGCACAATATTATACAGGAAGAGATCGGGCTTTGCCCGAATGGGTTGTGCAGCGGAATGCGAACAAACGGGAGCAGAATTGCCATATTGATTGTTGCCATACTCGTGATTGCGGCGGGTATTTTTCTGTCGCTTCCGCAGGGCGAAAGCGTACAGGACAAGCCCATGGATGTTGGAACACCGCCGCCCGCAGTTCCCGCGGATACATCCCCACAGCAGTCATCGCCAATTTCGTCTTCTTTGCCTTCGCAATCTCCTTTGCCGCAGACTTCAGTGCCATCCGCGACACCGGATATTTCGGCTTCACCCAAGCCGACGGATACGCCCACACCTTCGTCTTCGCCGACAGCAAAACAGGATAAGCCGCTCGCGGGGATCATTATAGGCGTTGATCCGGGCCACCAACTGCACAGCAACAGCGATACGGAACCGGTAGCGCCGGGGTCGTCGGATATGAAGGCAAAGGTTTCTTCCGGCACACAGGGAAGGTTCACCCGCGTTCCCGAGCATGAAGTCAACCTGAAGGTCGGATTGCTGCTGCGCGATCTATTAAAGGAAGCGGGTGCGACAGTCATCATGACCCGCACGACTGCGGATGTGGATATATCCAACGCCGAGCGCGCACAGCTGTTCAACAAAAAGAAAGTGGATCTGGGGCTGCGCATCCACTGTAACGGATCGGACGATCCGAGCGTAGCGGGCGCGTTTATGTTGGTTCCCAAGGAAAATCCATTTAAGGACGAGTGCGTTGCCGCCGCAAAGCTTGTTCTTGCGGAATATGGCAAGGCGACAGGCATCAGCGTGAAAAAAGGGCTTACCTACCGCAGCGATCAGACGGGATTCAATTGGTGCGATCGTCCCATCATCAACATCGAAATGGGGCATATGACAAACGAGGCGGAGGATTACAAGCTGACTGACAGCGATTTTCAGAAGAAAATGGCAAAGGGTTTATACAACGGCATTCTAAAGTACTTTGAGCAAAGGGACGATTAGTTCCTTAAGAATAAGGGGGAGATGGGGATATGGTTAGGGATATGGTTAATCCTGCTGTGATGGTGTCGCTTTACGTAAGCATAGCCATCTGTATAGCGCTGCCCGTTGTGCCTTTCATCGTGTTTCAGGCGAAAAAGTTGCACATTGGCCGTGCTTTTCTGTTCGGCGTGCTGGCATTTACGGTGTCGCAGGTAGTGCTGCGCATTCCGCTGCTGCAATTGCTGTACAGCACGTATTGGTACAGCACCGTTCTTGCGGTCAATCCGGTGCTCAATGGTCTGTTTCTGGGACTTACGGCAGGTTTGTTTGAAGAGTTTGCGCGTTTTCTCGCGTGCAAGTGGTTTCTCAAAAAGCAGCGTCGCTATGTGGATGCTACGGCGTTTGGTTTTGGGCATGGGGGAATAGAAGCGATACTTCTAACGGGCCTGACGCTTGTCAGTTCTATCGTAATGATCAACGCTATGAACAATGGTACGCTCGAAAGCCTGGTGGGCCCGCAGCAGGCTGCCGCCTTTTCCGCGCAGATTTCCGGCGTAACACCGCTTCTTGCGATGATGGGCGGTGTGGAACGCATTTTGGCTGTGGGCATACACTTTAGCCTTTCCGTAATGATTTTCGCCGGATTTGTGCGCAACAAACCATGGCAGTATCTCATAGCCGCCATATTGCTGCATGCGGTAGTGGATGCGTCGGTCGTTATCGTTCCGTCCTATGTACAAATGAGCGCATTCGGGCTCGAAGCCATGGTATTTGTGTTTACCGCGGCGCTGCTTGTGTGGGCGTTTCGCGCAAAACGCCTGTTTGTGCCGGTATTAGCCCAAGACGGCGAAGTGGCAGCATATATCAAAGAACCGGATGAAAATGTAGAGGAGGAATAATCCCATGAAACGAATATTGGCAGTCGTTGGTCTCATACTCGCAGTTGGGTTGGCCGCAGGCTGCGCAGCAAAGCTGAGTGATAAATTTGATGAAAAAACCGTGGTATCGCAGGCACAGGAAGTCGTTACGCTGTTCAGCGACGGGAAATATGCCGATGTGACCGCAAAAGTGCGCGAAGACCTGCGTGAATCGCTTTCTGAAGAAGTGCTTTCATCCGCCGCGCAGAAGCTGCTTACGGATGCCGGTGCATTCTCCGAATTCGGAAAGAGTTCCGTCAGCGGGACAAAGGATAAAACCACCAAAGAAGACTATGCCGTAGTCGTGCAGCAGGCTAAATACGCAAATAAAACCTGCGTTTATACCATCGCGCTGGATGTGAACGGAAACATCGTCGGATTCTTCATTAAATAACGCAGATTTTTAGATAAACGAAAGGCCTGCGGCAGTACCGCAGGCCTCAGTTTGTTAAACCAAAGGGAGGTTCCATGAGAAAAATATTCATCGGCATGTTGTTTGTGTTTCTTGATTTCACGCTTACCCTGAATGCTTCGCGTATAGAGCTTATCCCCGATTTTATAGGCTACATTTTCATGGTAAAGGGGCTTATGGAACTCGCCGACGAAAGCTTTTGGTTTGGGAAGGTACGGCCTTATGCAATTGGAATGGCGATTTATTCCGGCGTATTGTATGTTTTTGACCTGTTTGGAATAACCGATACATCTGGCGTTTTCAGTTGGGTGCTCGGGTTGATTTCCACAGGTATTTCGCTGTATATCTCGTATGGGATTGCAATGGGCGTTCAGAATATCGAATCGATGCAGGACCGGAACTTAGACGGTGACGAACTGATGGCAAAATGGAAGCTGTACGCTATGCTTTCGGCGATCATCTACTTGCTGGTATTCATTCCTGTACTGAATGTTCTGGCAATCATTACGGGTTTTGTAATCGCGGTTTATTTTCTCGTGGCCTTTCACCGCTCAACGAAATTGTACGAACAGGGTTAATACCACCGGGAAATTCACAGGCTCAGCTTGTCGCAGTAAAACAAAAAAGGCCGCACGGCACAAGATCTGCCGCGCGGCTGCTTTCATTGTAAGTAGGTAAGAATTATTCCTGCATCGGGAGCTCCGCGTCCATAGCTTCGTCGCGCGGACCAATGAATACGCCGATCTTCGGCAGTCCAATGAGCAGCGGCGTGCCGACAACCAGCGAACCCGCCGCAAATATAGAACGTTCTAACGGCGCCACGAAGGTCAGGAAGCTCCATACTTCCGAGGTAAGACCGTAGAGGAAGAGACAGATGTAGTTGACAAACGCCGCTGAGAATACCATACCGGCATAACAGGCAATGAATACGGCGATGGCTTTGAACGCAAAATTGTTCTTTTTAAGCCAGCGGTTGCAGAGGAACATGCCGAGAACGCAGGCAAGCAAACCGGAGCCATAGAATACAGACGCAAACAGCCAGGATTCGCGTCCGACCGGATGCGTGAACCACAGGATCACGAATACGAGACCGACGCCGATAGCACTAAGAGGTCCCCACTTTCTTTCTTCACACAGCAGGCCCGCCACGAACGCCGCAACGACTGCCGAAATGAACGTCGCTACGCCGATAACCGCCGTCGCCGGTGCGATCAGCTGTCCGATGAAACCGCCGATGGCTGCACACAAAGCGCCCGCAATCGGCCCGAAGAACACGCCCGCGAGAGGTACCAGCGCGGTGCTGACTGAAAACGATCCGCCGGTGCCAACCAGCGGAATGCTCGGCAGCAGTGCGGACGCCGCAAGAATTGCCGCGTACACTGCGATGACCGCGGGATGGAACTTGCCGAATGTCTTTTTACCTTTAGCCATTTGATTACCTCCCCATATCGTTATTGGTTTATCCTAACGAGGACCCTTCCCCTCGTTCAGACCATCAAACAGGAAAACAAGAAAATAGCCCCAAGAAGATAATGGAAGCATGTACAATATGAGTTTTCAATCGTTCGCTCGGGATACCATTTTCAATACTTGCTGCATATGAAATGCGGTTGTACAAATAATCTTGTCATTTCGTCTGGAATCTCGTAAAAACTTGGCTGACCGGGTCGAGGGAGATGTTGAAAGCGTGACTTCGAATAAATATTCAGACAAAGGAAATTTTCCTTCTATTTGATAACGAACACGTATTTCATGATGTGATGACTAAATTATATCGAAACTACCCGTCCTGTCAATGCATAAGAGGCATAAGAAGAAGTATATGCACATATTCCCATTTATTTGGTTCATAGTTTACAGCAGTGGTTTTTTTAGATATACTGGGGCAAACCTATCTATTTCTCAAACATCTTCCGTACCGACACTATTTTTCTGCATCTGGCGCCCGCTCGTTTGCGCAACTCACTCGTATAACAAATATATGCATAATCATGCAGGAGGCGGCCAATGGGACTCGTCGATTACCAACCGGGAACATCCTATCTGCATATGATGGATCCGCGCGTGAAGATTATTGCTCTGCTGTATCTCTCCGTCGTTGTATTTATGGTGAAAAGCATTTTTGTCGTCGTCGTCATGCTCGGTGTATTCAGTGCGCTCTGGAGCATGGCGCAGCTTTCCTGGAAAGCCTGGTGGGGCTTTGCCAAAGTGGTTCTGAGCATTATGGCGCTGATTATCGTGCTGCAGCTCTTCTTTTACGGCACGAATTCCACGGCGCATTTTATTTTCGGCCTGCAGCTGCCGGATCACATCGGCATTCTGAGCGGCTACGGCCTCAAATGGGAAGGATTGGAGTTTGGCATTCTGCTCACCATCCGGTTTCTTGCGCTGATTATTCTGATGCCGATGATCATCAAAACCACCTCCATCAACCAGATGTCCCTTGGTATGGTGCGCCTCGGGCTACCGTATAAAGTTGCATATATGACGACCACCTCGCTGAACATCATCCCGACGTTTCAGGAAGAAATCAGGACCATCATGGACGCGCAGAAGCTCCGCGGCATGATCGTGTTTGAAGAGGGGAAGAAGTGGGAGAAGTTCAAAGCCTACCCCGCGCTGGTCGTGCCCATGGTGATTGGCGCCATGCGCCGCGCCCAACAGATGGGGGTCGCGATGGACACCCGTGCGTTTGGATGCCAAAAGCAGCGCACCTATATTGAAAATATCAGCATGAAGAAATCCGACTGGGTATATCTTGTTGCGGCAGCCCTAATCGGCGCGGCATTGATTGCGGCCAACCTAGCAGTGCCGCAGTCGATTGTCGTCATGGTATTTCATTCATAAAAGGAGGCGCGAGAAATGTCCGAAACCGTCATCAGGCTGGAGCAAGTTTCTTATCATTACCCGCGCGCCAAACGCTGGGCGCTGCTGAAGATCGATCTGGAAATACACAAAGGCGAGTTTATCGCCGTCATGGGTGAAAACGGCGCAGGTAAGACCACGCTCTGCCAGTGTATCAACGGGACAGTACCCAATTATCATGAAGGTGTGCTCAAGGGCAAAGTGGAGGTCCTCGGCTTTGATACGCAGAATTGCAAGGTAACCGACCTTGCCGACAAAGTCGGCATGGTGCTGGACGATCCGGAAGCGCAGCTGTTTACTACCTCCGTACGGAACGAAGTCGCATTCGGCGCGGAAAACCTCTGCGTTCCAAAGGATGAAATACTGCAGCGCATCGACTGGGCGTTGGGCATTGTAGGGCTAAAAGAATATATCGATCAGCCGCCGACTGCACTTTCTGGCGGGCAGAAACAGCGCCTCGCCATCGCAACCAACCTTGCCATGAAGCCGTCGATTCTCGTATTGGATGAGCCGACCAGTCAGCTTGATCCCGTAGGCACACGGGACGTATTCGAAGTGATTCGCGAGCTGCGCGAAAAAGAGGATATGACCATCGTGCTCGCTACCCATAAGAGCGAGGAAATCGCGGAGTTTGCCGATAAGGTGCTCGTGTTCAAAGAAGGGCGCGTGGTGGCGTTTGACGAGCCGCACGTGATTTTTAACAACGCGGAACTCATGCGCTCCTGCAGCATCCGCCCGCCGCAGGTTTCGGAGTTAGCGGTTTACCTGCGCGAACGCGGGCAGGAGATTGGCACAAAGCCCATTTTGATGCAGGACGCGTATGACGCGGTAACCGGATGGTATCATGGGAGGGCAAATGTATGACGGACAAAGTCGTTCTAAAAATTAACGACCTCAGCTATACGTATGCGACCGGCTCCACCGCGCTTGAACACATCAATATCGAGATTCGTGAAGGCGAATTTGTCGCCATCATCGGCCAGAACGGCGCCGGCAAATCCACGCTGCTCAAAAACGTGACAGGGCTACTAACGCCCACAGAGGGTACGATTTACATCAATGGCGTAGATACGCGTACGCTGGGAGTTGCCGCCATTTCGCGGCAGATCGGTTTCGTGCTGCAGAACCCCGACCGGCAGCTTTTTGCCAACACCGTGTTCGACGAGGTTGCATTCGGCCTGCGAAACGCCAAGATGCCGGAGGATGAAATCAAGCGCCGTGTCATGGAGACACTGGAATCTGTCGGCCTTGCTGCCATGGCGGAGGAGTTTCCCCCTGCGCTGAGCAAGGGCGACCGCGCAAAGGTTGTTGTCGCCTCGGTGATCGTCATAGGCGCGGGGATCATCATTCTGGATGAACCCACGAGCGGTCAGGATTACAAGGGGTGCTACCAGATCATGGATATTGCCAGAAGTCTTAACGCAAAAGGGCATACCGTGATATTCGTGACCCACCACATGCCGCTGGTGACGGAGTATTCCGAGCGAACCATCGTCATGTCCCGCAAGCATGTGCTCATGGATGGTCCGAGCCACGATGTGTTCAAGCATGCGGAAAAGCTCGCAACCACCAATATTCGTCCGCCGCAGATTACGCGCTTTGGCGCTATGCTGGAAACGACGATCCCCATTTCCGGCACTGTGCTCAGTGTCGCCGAGCTTGGAGACGAATTGATCCGCCTGAAAGCCGCAAAAGAGGCGTAGTTGATCCTCCACTTAATTCTAAAATTAGTATTTGTGGCCGCCTCCTAATGGGAGGCGGTTTGTTATATTGAGGCTATATTTATGGTGAAATAGTTCAAGGCTTTATACGTCGGCAATGCAAGCATTCACTTCACATTTTGTTTACATTACGGGTTCATAATCTTCTTTACAAAAAAAAATATTAGGTGCATACTGTAACACGTGTTGAATTAGTGAAGTACTTAATTAATTTTGTTTGGAGGGATTCGATGGAGAGCCGGCATGGCAATGTTGTCCGGCAGATGGAAAAGCTGTTTTGGATACGGCGTATTGCGTTGCGCAGGGCCGTGGAGGGCCTTTCCTTGTATCCGGGGCAACTTCATGTGCTCGAATACATTTCGGGGCATCCGGGCTGTACGCAGGCGGATATCGCGGAAACGCTGCTGGTTACGCCGTCTTCCATTGCGCAGTCCACAAAACGCATGCAGCGGGATGGCCTTCTTGAAAAACGGCGGCAGAAAGATAACCGCCGCTGGGGCCTGGAGCTGACGAACAAAGGCGAAGAAGTAACCTTGCGCTGCAGGGAAGCTTTTAACGCTGCGGACGAGGACCTGTTTAGTGAACTTTCAGACGAAGAACTGGCCTCGTTAGGGAAATATATCGAACGGCTCATGTACCGGGCAGCGGAGCGGACCGCGCTGGACCCCGAAAGAATGGATTTATACGCCTTCATGAAAATGAAGAAAGAATGGCACAGTCACAGGGAGGAACAACAGGGATGATAAAAAAACTCGCGCGATACATCGGCGAATATAAAAAGCAGACGATATTGACGCCGCTGACCATGATCGGCGAGGTGGCGCTGGAAGTGACAATCCCCCTTCTCATGGCGCGCATTGTCAATATCGGCGTTGCCAATGGCGATGTCAATTATATTGTAAAAATAGGTCTGCTGATGATCGGTATGGCCATGGTTTCGCTGACATTCGGCGCGCTATCCGCGCGCTTTGCAGCAACCGCGGCCGCAGGCTTTGCAAAGAATATCCGTGCCGCACTGTTTGAGCGGGTCATGAACTTTTCTTTTTCCAATGTGGATAAGTTCAGCACTGCAAGCCTTGTCACGAGGCTGACGACGGACGTCAACAACATGCAGACGTTGTTTATGATGACCATCCGTATGGCGGTGCGCGCGCCAACTATGCTGATACTTGCTATACTCATGGCGGTATCCGTAAACGCGCAGCTTGCAGTCATATTCATTCTGGCCGCGCCGATTCTTGCTGCAGCGATGGCGGTGATCATGTTCAATGCGCACCCGCGCTTTGTAAAGATGCTCAAGGAATATGACAAAATGAATGCCAATGTGCAGGAAAACCTAATCGGCATGCGCGTGGTAAAAGCATTTGTCCGAGAAGAGCATGAGGATGAAAAATTCCGTGAAGCGGCAGGGCGCGTAAGGGATATGCAGCTAGCCGCAGAAAAGATCGTGATATGGAATATGCCGGCGATGCAGTTTGTCATGTATGGCTGCATGCTAGCCATCGCTTGGTTTGGCGGCGTCAAGGTGATCGGCGGCACCATGCTCACCGGCGACCTCATGAGTTTTCTGACTTTTACCATGCAGATACTCATGTCGCTGATGATGCTGGGCATGGTGTTCATCATGTTTGTCATCAACCGTGCGTCGTTCAGCCGCATCATGGAAGTGCTCGATGAGACATCGGCCATCGTAAACCCTGCCGACGGCGGTGTGATGGAGGTTTTAGACGGCGGCATACAATTCAATAACGTCAGCTTCCGTTACAGCAGCACGAGCGAAGAATCCACATTAAAAGATATCAGCGTTTCCATTCGCCCCGGGGAGACCGTGGGCATAATGGGCGCGACAGGCTCCGCAAAGACGACCTTAGTACAGCTCATACCGCGTCTGTACGATGTGCAGGAAGGCAGTATATCCGTCGGCGGACGTGATGTACGGTCGTACAATCTCAAAGCGCTTCGTGACTCTGTCGCCATGGTACTGCAGAAAAATGTTCTGTTCTCCGGCACCATCAGGGATAACCTGCGCTGGGGCAATGAGCAGGCGACGGACGAGGAGATAGCGGAAGCTTGCAGAATAGCGCAGGCGCACGATTTTATCATGAGTTTCCCCAAGGGGTATGACACGGATCTGGGTCAGGGAGGCGTGAATGTTTCGGGCGGTCAGAAACAGAGGCTGTGTATTGCGCGCGCGCTGTTAAAGAAACCGAAAATCATGATACTGGACGACAGCACGAGCGCAGTTGATACCGCCACGGATCAGCTTATACGCAGCGGTTTCAAAAAACGGCTGTCCGGTATGACGACAATCATTATCGCCCAGCGCGTAGCGTCCGTGATGGATGCGGATAAGATCATCGTTCTTGACGAGGGCAAGGTATCCGCAATAGGCTCGCACAAGGAGCTCATGCATTCGAGCGAGATATACCGCGACGTTTATGTTTCCCAGCAGAAGGGGGTGGAAGAATATGCCGCCAATTAGAGGGGGGATGCCCCAGAGAGGGCACGGAAAACCGCAGGATACGAAAGGTACGCTTCGGCGCGTGCTGCATTATATGAATGCGTACAAGCTTGTAATGGCGCTGGCGTTTATTTGCCTGTTAATCAGTACGGGCGCCACCATTGCGGGAACGTACTTCATCAAACCTCTGATCAACGATTACATACTGCCGCTCGTTGGCAGTGTGAAACCGGATTTTACGGGCTTGATAGGAATGATCGGCCGCATGGCGGTCGTATACGCGGTGGGTGTCGTCGCCAGTTACTCGCTTAACAGACTGATGGTAACCGTTTCCGTCAACACGCTTAATAAGCTGCGAAACGATATGTTCGAGCATATGCAGACACTGCCCATCCGCTATTTTGATGCGCATACGCACGGCGAGCTCATGAGCCGCTACACGAACGATATCGACGCCATGCGCCAGATGCTAAGCCAAAGCGTTGTGCAGCTCATGACAGCCGTCGTCACAGTACTGAGCACTATAATCGTCATGATCCTTCTAAGCCCCGTGCTGACGGCGCTTGCGATTGCTGTGCTTTCCGTTATGTTGTTTGTTGTGAAGAAGCTGGGCGGAAAGAGCGGTATGTATTTCCGCAGCCTGCAAAAGAGCGTTGGGCAGGCAAACGGGTATATCGAGGAAATGATCGAAGGTCAAAAGGTCGTCAAAGTATTCTCTTACGAAGAAAAATCAAGGGAACACTTTGAGGAACTGAACAATCAGCTGTTTAAATCCTCTGAAGGGGCCAATACGTTTGCGAATGTGCTCATGCCCATACTTGGCAACATCTCATACCTGCATTATGCGCTGACGGCTATGGTTGGCGGCCTGATGACAGCTGCGGGCACTATGGATCTTGGTACGCTTGCGTCTTTCCTGCAGTACGCCCGTTCCCTTGCGCAGCCTGTTTCACAGGTATCACAGCAGTTTAACTTTGTTCTGCAGGCGTTGGCCGGTGCGGAACGGATATTTGATCTGCTCGATCAGAAGCCCGAAGAAGACGAAGGTACTGTCGGCCTCGTTTGTGTGGAATGCGGCTGCGACGGCTCTGTGAAACCAAGTAAAACCCGCACCAACCAGTGGGCTTGGCAGCGCACCGCACCGGACGGTTCGGTCAGCTACACCAAAATGAGCGGCGACGTCCGGTTTGAGGATGTGACATTCGGCTACGAGCCGGAAAAGACAGTGCTTGCGGATCTGAGCCTGTACGCAAAACCCGGGCAGAAGATCGCGTTTGTAGGGTCCACCGGCGCGGGCAAGACGACTATCACCAACCTGATCAATCGTTTTTACGATGTCAACAAGGGTGTCATACGATACGACGGCATTGACGTGAAGGATATCAAAAAGGCTGATCTGCGCAATTCTCTGGCCATGGTGCTGCAGGATACGCATCTGTTTACAGGCACTGTAATGGAAAACATCCGCTACGGACGGCTGGAGGCAACGGATCAGGAAGTCATCCGCGCCGCTAAGCTTGCGAACGCGCATTCGTTTATCCGCCATCTGCCCCAAGGGTATCAGACCATGCTGACAGCCGACGGCGCAAACCTGAGCCAGGGACAGCGACAGCTTTTGGCGATTGCCCGCGCGGCGCTTGCGGACCCGGCGGTGCTCATACTCGACGAAGCCACAAGCTCCATCGATACCCGTACGGAAGCGCTCATTGAGCAAGGGATGGATGAGCTGATGAAGGGACGTACGGTGTTTGTCATCGCGCACAGGCTCTCAACGGTTCGCAACGCCGATGCCATCATGGTGCTGGAGAACGGTAAAATTATCGAACGCGGCGACCATGACGACCTGCTGCGCCAGCGCGGCAAATATTATCAGCTTTATACGGGCGCATTTGAATTGTCGTGATGCGCAAGAACTGTACAGCTATTAACATTTGATAAATAAGAGAGGGGTGTCTCAACGACACCCCCTTCTTTATTTATTGAATAAGACATTGTTTGACGAAATCTTCCTGTTCAAAAAGTGCGCAGCCGCCTACATGCTCGGTGCCCACCGCGCCTGCCTCCCGCAGTTTCGCAAACAGCGGTGATTGCAGCGCCTCGCGCAGGGAATGCGTCAGCAGGCTTCTGTCGGAATAGGGGGAGAAAGGGCATGGCTCTGCGCCGCCGTAGGGATTGATATGGAAAAAGCTTCTGCCCGCAGCAACACAGCCGCCCAGATTCTTTTCATCTCCGGGAAAAGAAATGAAGAACAGGGAGCTGTACTGCTTTCTGAGTGAATTGAGAGAACAGTCAAGCTGCTCGCGCTCGGTATCCGTAGGCGCGAGATGGTACGACTGCCTATCCGCAGGTACATATTCCACATAAAACAGCACCTTGCAGCCGTTCTCAGACAATTGATCGAGGAATGCATCGGACGTGACCTCGGAGAGGTTTTCGGTAGTCACCGTTATGGAAGCGCCGAAGAGTATGCCGCGTTTATGGAGCAAGGCCATCGTATTCTGCAGCTTGTCGTAAGTACCCTGCCCTCGACGGTCGTCGGTCCGTTCACGTCCGCCCTCAATGCTCAGTATGGGCACAAGGTTGCGATGGTCATCTAAAAACGCCGTGTATTGCGCATCGATGAGCGTTCCGTTGGTAAACACGGGGAACAGAATGCCGCTGACTTTTGCCGCCTGTTCCAGAACGTCTTTGCGCAGCATAGGTTCTCCGCCCGCGAGCAATATGAAGGAAACACCCAGAGCTGCTGCCTCGGCAAATATATCCCCCCATTTTTCCGTGTTCATGAGTTGTGCGCGCGGGCGTTCCGCGCATGAACCGTTCGCCCGGGAATAACATCCGGCGCAAAACAGGTTGCAAGCGTGCGTGATGCTTGCGATCAGATAGGCAGGAATGTGCTCGCCTTCTGCCTCATAGCGCATGCGAATACGCTCATTGTTGCGCGCTTGCCTTAGAAACTTCATTAAAAATATCGCCTCGCGCGGATTGCGCAGTGAGGATTTCCATATGTGGCTGATTAACTCCCGAATAGCCCCGTTCATATACAGCGTCAGTTCCTGATCTGTCATGCTGTTCCCCCAACCATTCCCTCTTGATATTTACCGTATGATCTATGCCAATCCTGCCGCCGTAATGCCATGCGTCACATGCGGCCCGGGCGATAGTCGATATTCGCCTTTTTTGCCTGCCGATGCTGCTGATTGCGCGGCACCAGATAGCAGGTGCCGTCCTTGGCAAATCGGTAACCGGTTTGCTTGAAGTGGAATCCAACACCCGATTCCAAGCACTGCCGCCTTATATCGAGTATCCAGTCATATTGGCAGGGGCGCGCCGCCGGGCCGGATTCCTCGCCCGCCACGATTTCTGTAATCCAAGTCCCAAGTTGCCCGTGAAAGTCAATGCGCGAAAGCAGCGGCTCGCACGCGATGCTTTTGTATCGTGCGGGGACTGCCCTCAGTATGGGCAGCCGTTCGTCGGCAGCCGCCTGATTTTCCATGGTGCAGCAGATATGCACGTTTTCATATCCCGTGCCCCAATCCGGCGGCAGGCAGTCGATAAACCGGACAATGCGCTTGGTAATGAAGAAAAAGCGAAGGTCGGCGCGTTCGCGCATAAATCGCCAGGCATCAGGCCGCCAGGCATCCGCATCCTCCAGCAGAAAATCCGAGGTGAAGCATGTCCACACCCATTCGCCGGACGGAATTTTGTAGCCGCCCCCGCGCGCGCGGCGTACGGGAAGGTCAAAATCGCCGGTTTTGCGTATGACCGATCCGTCGCGGTCATGCCGCTCGTCTATGCGGTATACATAGCAGTTCAGGCACCCGGCGGAATATTTTTTACAGCCATGCCAGGGATTCCAGTTCGCCATAGGCGCGCCCCCTTTGCTTTCCTTGTGAGTATAGCATAAATGCGGATTGTATACCCCATTGCCTGTGCAAAATATCATGCATGCTGCCGTTTTGGTTTTTGTTCCTCATGTTGCATGTCGTATGTATCGATAAAAATAGGAAACACCTGATGTGGCAACATTGGAAAGGACGTGTACTATGCCTTGGGCGCCCAACCTTGCGGTAGGAGTAGAACTGATTGATAACGAGCACAAGGAGCTGATCGCCAGGATTGACGCTTTGTATGAAGCGGGCAGAAACCACAGATCGGCTGAATATGTGGGCGAACTGCTGAAGTTCCTGCAGGAATATACGCAAAAGCACTTTATGGACGAAGAAAACTACATGCTGTCCATCCGCTATCCCGGTTATCAGGCACAGAAAGAGCAGCATGCCGCTTTCATTGCGCATCTCGATGAGTTAAAGCAGAAATATGAGAATGCGGGCGGAAGCTTGCTGGTGGTCATAGACGCTAACCAATTCATGCTCAACTGGCTGACCAAACACATTTCGGTGCTGGATAAGCAAATTGGTGATTACGCGAAAAAAAAGTAATGCAAAAGCGAGCTGCTTTGACTTCAATTTTCAACTCACATTCACTAAACTATCGGATACCTTGTCCCGCCCGGCATGGGCGGGATTATTATTTATGGCGGCTTGCAGAAAGAACCGATTTCGTGTGATGATGTGGTCGCAAGCTTTATTTGTATGCTTGTGAACCTTCGCTACTCGTAAGTCGTCTAACGCATGACAGGATCCTGTAGACGGACAGAAATTCTCCAATTAGAAAGGAGATCAGCGATGCTCCAAGCGGAATTCGCCGCACGCATCCTTGAAATGCAGCAAACGCTTTACCGCGTAACCTATAGCTTTTTATCTCAGGAGACCGACAGGGAGGACCCCGTACAGGAGTGTATCTGCAAGGCGTGGACAAAATGCAGGACACTGCGGGACGACAGCCTGTTTCAAACCTGGGTGGTGCGAATTCTCATCAACGAGTGTCATAACATCGGCAGGGGCAGGAAACGAATGACCGTTACAGATGAGATCCCGGATCGCGTTGCCCCGCCGGATGGTAACGAGGCCCTGCATGATGCGATATTTGCGCTCAGTGAAGCGCTGCGGGTGCCCTTGGTGCTGCATTATATTGAAGGATATGATGTCAACGAAATCTCCGCTATATTGCGTATCCCTGCAGGAACGGTCAAATCCAGACTGTTTCGCGCAAGAAGCCGGATGAAAGAACTATTGAATGAGGAGGCACAGGGCAATGGATGATTGGAAGAATGTGTTCGGTGAAGTGCCCGATTCATTTCAGAAGAGCATGCGTGCCGCCCTGAGCCGTATAAAGGAAAGGGAAGTCATGCAACACAAAATAATAAAGCGTTCCAAGCTGCGGGCTGTTCTGATCGCGACACTCGTATTGCTGCTCGGTACAACCGCATATGCGGCGGCTCTACACTTTGGAGTGATTTCGTTTTTTGACAGAGGGGGAAAACAATTGCCCGAGAACGCGCAGTGCATCATCCAAACCGCTGTACCCCAGCAAACCCCGGAAGCGGCGCTTGTTGCGTTCTCCATACGGGAAGCCGTTTACGACGCTGAACAATTCTATGTGGTAGTCGAAGCACGGCCTGTAGACGCGGATAAATATCTGCTGCTTTGCATGGATGCCATGCCGGATGACCCAGCGGGGAATATGGGTATTGAGGATACCGGCGCTACGCTCAAAGAGCTTGCTGCGCAGCAAGGGAAAAAGTTGCTTCAAGTGGGAGCAGGCATATTCCTCGGCGACCAGTATGTGATGGATACGGCGGATTATGTGACGGAAGCGGACGGTACGGTAGTAATGATGCTTTCCGGCAAAGGAATGGGCAATGCCGGTGCGCAGCAATTCACCTGTAAAACCACCGTTACACATTACGATGAAAACGGCAGCATCCTAATGGACCGCGTTGAGCGCGCCAACCTCCCCTTTACGTTAAGAGCCGCTTCTGCGGGCGACATCACCGTATATAAACAACAGCAGCCATCCATTGTGGAAGGTACCGGAGTAAGAGTCGAGAGAGTAGAGTTGAAACGTACTGCGCTTGATATCTATGCGGAACTCTACTATACTATTGACCCTTCCGCGACAAAGGAAGAAAAGGCGCTCGTTGCGGACGGGTTATGGTTTGAGTATCTGGATTCGGATGGCAACAGGCTTGCGGACGGGCTCAGAGGTACGGGGAGTATCGAAGAGACCGGCGACGGCAGCTTTGTACAGAAGACCTCCCTCGCTTCCATGGAGACATTGCCCTCTTCCATTACGATCCGGGCATTTGATTGCTGGGAAAAGACACGGTACGGAAGCATTACACTCGAAAAAACCAGCAATTAGGCGTCAGCACACTGAATATCTCGAAAGGGGTTGCCACAGATGATTTGCTGAGGCAACCCCCTTGATATTATGGGGAATGTAGGCCTACGTGATTTTCAGGAATTATCCGTCATGCGGATTTGGCGTTTCGCTGAATACAACGAGCGTATTTTCATCGACATCGTTCTCATACAAAGGGCGCTCGGTCTTGCCTTTGTTTGCTTTGCGAGGAAGGCTTTCGGTTTTCTTTGCCATGGCGTTCACCTCTCTATGCGCTTTTTTGTAACATGCACCCAGAAAACGAACGGTATTCGCAAGATACCGCGGCTTTGAAAGGAAACATCATGGCAGGCGAGGAATTTCGTGGAACGTGAAGAGCAAATGGTTGCTCAAAGCGGGAGTACACATTATTTTGTCGCAGGCAACTCCATTCCTTGACGCAACTGACAGGATGTGATTGAATACATATCGTAGTGTATTGTCTGGAAACGATGTAAAAAGGCGGTATGAAAATGGGAATTCCTCGTGCACGTCGGCTTCGCTTTGCAGCTTTCATAATGGCGCTTTGTATAGTTCTTTGCCTTCCGATCACAATTGCCTCTGCGGCGCAGAAATCAGCAGGGCGCGCACGCGCCATGACGAAGCTGGAACGAAAATTCGTGGAACAGGGTTTTCGGCTGCTGCCGGAGGATCACCCGTTCGTATTGGCGTATGAGCAGACATACGGAGTCGATATACAATCCTATTCCGCTACCGTAAATGGCGTCAAAGTCTCCGGCGTGCCGTTCGAGTTCGGCGGCAATGGAGAGTTCGATGGATATTCAAAAAGATGGTGGACGCGTACCGGCGTAGGGCAGTATCCTGTCGGCGGCTTAGACTGCGCGGAATATATCGTGTGGATTTACAGACAGCTTGGCTTTGAAGTGCCCGACTCCTCCACAAGCCTGTTCTTCGCGGGCAAATCGGGCGTCATCCGGAAGCTCCCCGGCATTCGGGAGCATTACGTTATACCATCTTTTAAAGACGCCATGATTGGCGACGTTGCATACAACTCCGAGAATTATTCCTACCGCAGCGGCCACGGAAGCCATACGGAACTGTTTTTGGGTACCGCCAATAAGCTTGGAATATCCGAAGCGCTGACAGCCATGTATCCCGGGTTCCCGTGCGACGCATACCTTGTTTTGGACTGTGGATGGTCTGATGGCGCGTATTATTACAACCTGATGCGAAAACTGCATGTGCCCAACGCGCGCAAGGGCATGGCGGGCGTCGGCGTACAGTTTTTCACCTCCATCAAATCCGGCAAGGATTATATTTATCGCAGTCCTGAAAAAGTCTATAAATGGACGAATCCCGATACCGGCCATACATTCCGCATTGAATCTCGTTTGGAAGCCAACGGCCGTCTGCTGCAGTACAAACCCAAAAGCAGCGTCCAATACCCCATGAACATCTGCCGTCCCATAGAAAGATCGGACGATTGATGCGTTAATAACATATAATATTCGTGTTTTCCACTGGCCAGTCAGCGCGCATTTTAGCAATATTTCAATATTTCGAACGAATACAACCGATTTTTCATATATCATACGGATAAACACGAACATTTCATTGCGGCGATTAGTAAAGCAAATATGCAGTTGCACGTATTATCATGCAATATTATAACCAGACATATTGATAATGTTCGCTATATTCTGTATGATGTATATCAGAACGGAAATAACGTTCATTATTTATTTGTGCCGGAATGGGCCGGTACGGAGGAAATTCATGAAAAAAATTGCAATTGTAATGGGCAGCGACAGCGATTTGCCCGTCATGCAGCCGGCGTTGGACGAGCTTCGTGCTTTGGGTATTCCCTGCGAAGTCCGCGTGCTCAGCGCACACCGCACGCCTGAAGCGGCCGGCGCTTTCGCACGGTCTGCAAGGGATAACGGATTTGGCGCAATTATCGCGGCGGCGGGCAAGGCTGCGCATCTTGCGGGCGCAATGGCTGCAAACACGCTGCTTCCCGTAGTAGGCGTACCTGTCAAAGCCTCCGTGCTGGACGGCTTGGATGCGTTGTTATCCACCGTGCAGATGCCTGCCGGAATTCCTGTTGCTACGGTTGCCATTGACGGCGCGAAAAACGCGGCGCTTCTGTGCGCGCAGATACTGGCGGTAGAAGATACCGGACTTTATTCCAAGCTGCAGCAGCAGCGTCAGGCCATGGCTGAGGAAGTAGCGAAAAAGGATGCCGCAATACAGGAACGTTTTGCCAAGAGCTAACAGCTCTTGGTTTTTTATACTTTGTACAATATTTTATTTTGCGTCTGGAACTGGGAGGAATTACACATGAAAAAGATGGAGCAGATTTACGAAGGCAAGGCCAAGAAAGTGTACGCAACCGATGATGCCAATCTCTGCATCGTTTCCTACAAGGACGATGCTACTGCATTCAATGGCGAAAAGCGCGGCACGATCTTGGGCAAAGGCGTGATTAACAACCGCGTGACCAATCATCTGATGCGGTTGTTAGAACGCGAAGGCATCCCCACACATCTCGTGGAAGAGCTTTCCGAGCGTGATACGCTTGTAAAGCGCGTCAAAATCGTACCGCTCGAGGTCATTGTACGCAATATCGCGGCAGGATCACTCAGCAAGCGTCTGGGTCTGCCCGAAGGTACGCCCATGAAATCCACCGTGTTGGAGTTCTGCTATAAGGACGACGCACTCGGAGATCCCATTGTAAACGAATATCACATATTCGCCATGGAGTTTGCCACCCCCGCGGAGCTCAAACTCATTTCGGATTACTCCATGAAAATCAATCAGATACTTTCAAGCTATCTGAAGGATTTGAATATCGAGCTTGTGGATTTCAAGCTGGAATTTGGCAAAACGGCGGACGGCACCATCGTGCTGGCAGACGAAATCTCTCCTGATACCTGCCGCTTCTGGGACAGCGTAACAAAGATGAAGTTGGATAAGGACAGATTTCGCCGTGATCTTGGCGGCGTGGAAGACGCATATCAGGAAATACTCCGTCGTTTGCTCGGCGAGTAAAGGGGATACTATGTTCGACAAGCTCCATGAGGAATGCGGCATATTCGGCGTATACATGAACGATACGGCCGACGTTGCGTCCCTCGCCTATTACGCGCTTTACTCCCTGCAGCATCGCGGGCAGGAAAGCTGCGGCATTGCCGTCAACGACGACGGCCTGATTACATCGTATCGGGATGCGGGCCTTGTCAACGAAGTGTTTACCCATACGGTACTGCAGGGTCTTGGCCGCGGGCAAATGGCCATAGGCCATGTGAGGTATGGGACAACGGGCAACGATGCGCGGCTCAACGCACAGCCGCTGGTTGTCGATCATGTCAAAGGCCGTATGGCGCTTGCACACAACGGCAACCTGACCAACGACGCGCAGCTTCGGGAAGAGCTGGAATTGAGCGGCTCCATATTTCACACAACAAGTGATACGGAAGTCATCGCCTACGTTGTCACAAAGGAACGGCTGACCGCTGCCTCCGTAGAGGAGGCCGTCAGCCGTGCCATGACGCGGCTAAAGGGCGCTTACTCCCTTGTTGTGCTTTCACCCAGTAAGTTGATTGCCGCGCGTGATCCAATGGGCTTTCATCCCTTGTGCATAGGCACCTATAACGGCGGATACATATTCGCTTCCGAAACCTGCGCGCTGGACAGCATAGGCGCGACTTTCCTGCGCGACGTCGCGCCCGGTGAAATCGTCGTGGCGGATAAGGACGGCCTACGCAGCATTATGACGCACTGCACCGGACAGAGGACTGCCCTGTGCACGTTTGAGTTTATATACTTTGCCCGGCCGGACAGCGTGATCGACGGGAGCTCCGTCCATATCGCGCGCCAGCGGGCGGGCACATTTCTGGCGCTCGAACATCCTGTGCAGGCAGATGTGGTGGTGGGCGTGCCGGATTCCGGCATCGACGCGGCCATAGGCTATTCGCGTCAATCCGGCATACCGTACGGCCTTGGTTTCATCAAAAACAAGTACATCGCGCGTACGTTTATAGAGCCTTCTCAGGCGGACAGGGAAAACAAGGTGCGCATTAAGCTCAACCCCGTTTCCGCTACCGTGAAAGGTAAGCGCGTGGTGCTGATAGACGATTCCATTGTGCGCGGTACGACCTGCGCGCGGATCGTGCAGTTGCTGCGCGACGCAGGCGCGACAGAAGTGCATATGCGTTCGTCCGCTCCTAAATTCCTGTATCCCTGCTATTTTGGCACGGATATCGACTCGCAGGATAAACTATTCGCATGGAACCATACCGACGAAGAAATGAAGCGTCTGCTCAACGTCGACTCGCTGGGATTTTTAAGCGTGGGCAATGTCACCAAGCTGGCCGATCATACATCGCTCGGCTTCTGCGACGCTTGCTTTTCCGGAAAGTATCCCTGCGATCCCCCGGAAATGCGGGGCAAAAACAAATATGCCATGCGGATATCCGAGCGGCACATGCAGGAGAATGAAACATGAGCGAACAGCATAAAGAAAAAAGCTTCAGCGTCAGTTATAAAGCAGCGGGCGTGGATATCACCGCGGGCTACGAGGCAGTCAAGCGCATGGGCGCGCACATCAAACGCACCACCACTTCCGGCGTGCTTTCGCCCATCGGCGGGTTTGGCGGGCTGTTTGCCCCCGACGTCAAAGGCATGTCGGAGCCGGTGCTGGTAAGCGGAACGGACGGCGTAGGTACCAAGCTCAAGCTTGCGTTTTTGCTGGACAAGCACGATACCGTGGGCATAGACTGCGTGGCCATGTGTGTCAACGATATACTCTGCTGCGGCGCGAAGCCCCTGTTCTTTCTTGATTACATCGCGTTAGGCAAGCTGGTGCCCTCCAAGGTAGAGCAGATCGTCGCTGGTGTAGCGGAAGGCTGCGTGCAGGCGGGCTGTGCGCTCATCGGCGGTGAAACAGCCGAAATGCCCGGGTTTTATCCGGAAGATGAATATGACCTCGCCGGATTTTCCGTGGGCCTTGCCGATAAAAAGAATATACTTGATCCCGCGAATGTACGTTCCGGCGATGTGCTGATCGCATTGCCTTCTTCCGGCGCGCATTCCAACGGTTTCTCACTCATACGTCGCGCATTCGAACTTGAAACCCGGCCTCTTGCACTTGAGAAGCAGTACGACGATCTGGGCAGGACGTTGGGTGAGGCTTTGCTGGAACCTACACGCATATACGTGCAGCCTGTGCTTGGCGTAATAGAGACCGCAGGCGTAAAATCCATGGCGCATATTACCGGCGGCGGGTTCTACGAGAATATTCCCCGTTGCCTGCCTAAGGGACTGACCGCACATATCAATAAGAACGCGTTGCGCGTTCTGCCGCTGTTCGATATCATCCGCAGCGCGGGCAATATACCGGAGCGCGATATGTTCAATACGTTCAACATGGGCGTGGGACTGTGCGTTGTCGTGCCGCCCGATCAGGCGGATGAAGCCGTACGGCTGCTCAATGCGCAGGGTTCCGATGCGTATATCATGGGCGAAATACTTCCCGGCGAGGAAGGGGTCGTCATATGCTGAAGGCGAATGTCGCTGTGCTGGTATCCGGCGGCGGCACGAACCTGCAGGCGCTCATCGACGCGCAGCAATTGGGAGTACTTAAAAGCGGAGAAATTTCTGTGGTGGTCAGCAGTCTGACGGACGCTTTCGCGTTGGAACGTGCAAAGTCGGCGGGTATACCCGCTGCTGCTGTTGATCGGAAGTCTTATTCGAGCCGCGAAGCGTTTGAAACGGACTTGCTTAGTGTTCTAAACCGATATAGCATAGATGTGGTTGTACTCGCGGGTTTTCTTTGCATACTGAGTCCTTCGTTCGTAGCGAAGTATCCGCGCCGCATACTCAACGTGCATCCGGCGTTGCTGCCCGCGTTCGGTGGGGCAGGCTTTTATGGGCTGAAGGTACACGAAGCGGCGCTCAAACAGGGCGTAAAGGTCACGGGAGCGACGGTGCATTATGTGGACGAGGTGACGGATGGCGGCGAGATACTGCTGCAAAAGGCAGTCCGCGTGCGCAAGAACGATACGCCGGAGATCCTTCAGCAGCGCGTGATGCGCGAGGCGGAGTGGGTGCTGCTTCCTAAGGGCGTACAGCTTGTGTGTCAACGCGTAATAAAAGAGCGTAAGCCGGTTTGTTTCCGGCCGCAATAGAGAGTTTCGAAAAGACAGAGGAGCAACAGCATGACCGGAGCAAAGGAATATCTTTCCGGCCGCGCCTACCCCGGCCGCGGCATTATACTCGGCAAAACGCCGGACGGCGCATACGCCGCGGCCGCCTATTTCATAATGGGCCGCAGCGCGAACAGCCGAAACCGCGTATTTGAACAGCAGCCGGACGGCAGCGTATGCACGAGTCCGTTCGACGCGGCGAAGGTGAAGGACCCGTCGCTTATTATCTATACGCCGGTACGCGCATGCAAACAGGCGCTCATCGTTACCAATGGCGACCAGACGGATACGATATGCGATGTGTTGCTGCACGGCGGTTCGTTCCGATGCGCGCTTTCCACGCGCACCTATGAGCCGGATTCTCCGAATTTTACGCCGCGCATCAGTTCCATGCTGCAGATTGATAACGGCGAACCGGTTTACGCCATGAACATTTTGCGCAAGCAGCCGCACAGTATGGACTGCGAGCGTTCCTTTTTCTATTACACTGCCCCGCGCCCCGGCGAAGGGCATATCCTGCACACCTATGAGGAAAGCGACGATCCGCTCATGAGCTTCTCGGGTGACCCTGTGCAGATAGAACTGCCCGCAGGCGGCATTGAAGCATATGCCGACGCCGTGTGGAACAGCCTGAACGCGGAAAATCGCATTTCCCTGTTCGTGCGCTTCCTGCCCCTTAACGGCGGGGAGCCCATTACCCTCATTCGGAACAAATATGAGCAAAAACAGTAAGGAGCAACCGCCGTGCTGAAACTCAAATACGGCTGCAACCCCAATCAATCCCCCGCCAGCCTTTCTTTGCCTGGCGGCGAACTGCCTGTGCGGGTATTGAACGGCAGCCCCGGCTATATCAATTTCCTAGATGCGCTCAACGCTTGGCAGCTTGTAAAGGAACTGCGATCGGCGCTTAAACTGCCCGCCGCAGCTTCGTTCAAGCATGTCAGCCCTTCGGGCGCGGCTGTGGGCCTCCCGCTCGACGAACCATTACGGAAGATGTACTTCGCCCCCGAAGGCGAGTTATCCCCGCTGTGCTGCGCGTATATCCGCGCGCGCGGCACGGACAGGCTTTGTTCCTTCGGTGATTTTATCGCCCTGAGCGATATATGCGATGTTTCCACCGCGCGGTGTATTGCGCACGAAGTATCGGATGGCATCATCGCGCCCGGCTATGAAGAGGAAGCCCTGTCCATACTGCAAAAAAAGCGCAAGGGCAATTACAGCATACTGCAGATTGACCCCGCCTATATACCCGCAAAGGAAGAAACAAGGCAGGTATTCGGCATCACGTTTTCGCAGGCGCACAACGACGCTGCGATTACGGCCGAACTTCTTAAAAACGTCGTAACAATGAATAAAGAAATTCCGGAATTTGCCGTGCGGGATCTGATCATTGCGCTCATCACGCTCAAATATACGCAATCCAATTCCGTGTGCTATGCGGAGGATGGGCAGACCATAGGCGTGGGCGCGGGGCAGCAATCCCGCATTCACTGCACGCGGCTCGCGGGCGGCAAGGCTGATCAATGGCATCTGCGCAGGCATCCAAAAGTACTTTCGCTTCCATTTGTTTCAACGCTTTCTCGCCCGGACCGCGACAATGCCATAGAATTGTATTTGTCGGATGAAGACAGCGCGGATGTGCTTGCAGACGGTGCGTGGCAGAACTATTTTACAGCCCGGCCGGAGCCTTTGACGCAGCAGGAAAAGCGCGACTGGCTCTCGCAATTTCAGAATGTTTCGCTCGCGAGCGACGCGTTTTTTCCGTTTGGCGACAATGTTTCCCGTGCCGTTCGCAGCGGCGTAAAATTTATTGCGCAGCCCGGCGGTTCCATACGCGACGATCAGGTAATCGCGACCTGCGATAAATACGGCGTTGCCATGGCATTCACCGGCCTAAGGCTTTTCCATCATTGACGGAGGCACCGATATGGATATCATGGTTATCGGCGGGGGCGGCAGGGAACATGCGCTCATACAGGAGTTAAAGAAGAACCCCGAAGTAGGTAAAATATACGCATTGCCCGGCAACGGCGGCATTGCGGCGGATGCGATCTGCACGGATATCGCCGCAAAGGATATTTCCGGCATAGTGGCGTTCGCGAAATCGAAAAATATAGGCTTTGCCGTCGTAGCGCCCGACGATCCTTTGGCGCTGGGTGCTGTGGATGAACTCGAAGCCATCGGCATTCCCTGCTTCGGGCCGAGCAAGCGCGCTGCGTTGATTGAAAGCAGCAAGGCGTTTGCCAAAGATTTGATGCGTAAGTATCATATCCCCACAGCGCAATACGAGGTGTTTGATAACGAATATCCAGCGCTTGCTTACCTTGAAAACTCTAAGTATCCCATCGTCGTCAAGGCGGATGGGCTTGCTCTTGGCAAGGGCGTGACCGTCGCACAGAATAAGGAAGAGGCATGCGAGACCGTGCGCGCCATGATGAGCGGACACGCGTTTGGCGAAAGCGGCGATAAGGTCGTCATAGAGGAATGCATGTTCGGTCCCGAGGTATCGGTGCTTGCGCTGACGGACGGCAAAACCGTTGCGCCGCTTGTATCCTCCATGGATCACAAGCGCGCGTATGACGGCGATACAGGCCCCAATACCGGCGGTATGGGCGTAATTGCGCCCAACCCGTATTACACGAAAGAAATCGCGGAGATTTGCATGCGGGATATATTCCTGCCGACGATTGCCGCTATGAACGCGGAAGGCAGGCCGTTTAAAGGCTGCCTGTATTTCGGGCTCATGCTGACCAAGAACGGCCCCAAGGTCATCGAATACAATTGCCGCTTTGGCGACCCGGAAACGCAGGCCGTACTGCCGCTGCTTGCTACCGATCTACTTACCGCTCTGCGTGCGGTATCGGAAGAACGGCTTGGCGATGTCCCCATCGAACTAAAACCCGGCGCGTCATGCTGTGTGGTGCTTGCGTCCGGTGGATATCCGGGCAAATATGCGACGGGAAAGACCATTCATTTCGGTCCAGCGGCAAACGCGCCAGATATCCGTGTTACCCACGCCGGCACAAAGCTTGTAAACGGCGAACTCGTGACGGCGGGCGGGCGTGTGATCAATGTCACCGCCGTGGCGGATACGCTGCCGCAGGCCATAGCTCGTGCCTACGAGGCGGCAGCGGATATCTCGTTTGAAAATGTACACTGCCGCCGCGACATCGGCCAGAGCGCGGTAAGTGCGCTCAAAGCATGATAAAATCGGCACGTTGAGGGCTCTGCCCTCAAACTCCCGCTTAGGGCCGTAACGGCCCTAAGAACCCATTTACAAACGCCCTAGAATAGGGCGTTTGTGGGGGGATTCTCAAGGGATATGTCCCTTGAGTGGGGGTACGGGGGCAAAGCCCCCGAGAAAAATACGACCAGACAATCCGGGGGGAAACATGGTCTATCGCATTTATGTGGAAAAACGCCCCGCGTTCGCGCTTGAAGCGGACGCGCTCAAAGAAAATCTCCATTCTTTTTTGAATATCCCTGCTCTTGATCGCGTTCGTATGCTCAACCGTTACGATGTGGAGAACATTGAACCCGATTTGTTTGCGCGCTGCAAACATACGGTATTCAGCGAACCGCAGACGGATGTGATCTACGATACATTGCCGGAGGATTGCGCAAACGGCGCTGTGTTCGCGGTTGAATACCTGCCCGGCCAGTTTGATCAGCGCGCCGATTCGGCGGCGCAGTGCATACAGCTCATTTCCCAGCAGGAGCGGCCCGTGGTACGAAACGCGCGTATGTATGTGCTGTATGGTGCGCTGTCGGAAGAAGACATACAGGCGATCAAACGTTATCTCATCAATCCGGTGGATAGCAGGGAAGCCGCGCTTAAACAGGCAGATACGCTCATTTACGCCTACGAAGCGCCGGAGCCCGTGCCCACGCTCACCGGCTTTATCCGTCTTGATGAGGCAGGGCTTGCGGAATTCCTCAAGGAATACGCACTGGCCATGGATATGGACGACCTCGCGTTTTGTCAGAACTATTTCAGGCAGGAACAGCGTGACCCCACGCTGACGGAATTGCGCGTCATCGATACCTATTGGTCGGATCACTGCCGCCACACGACATTCTTAACGAATCTCGACGGCGCGACATTTGACCACCCCGCCGCGCAGAAAACATATGAGGAATACCTTGCACTTCGGCGGGAACTGGGCGCGAAAAAACCGGTCACGCTCATGGATCTCGCTACCATTGCCGCAAAATATCTCAAGCGTACGGGGAAACTTCTCGCACTCGACGAATCCGACGAAATCAACGCCTGTACCGTCAAAGTGAATATCGACGTGGATGGTAAACAGGAGCCGTGGCTGCTGCTGTTTAAAAACGAAACGCATAACCATCCCACTGAAATCGAACCCTTTGGCGGCGCAGCCACCTGCATAGGCGGCGCGATCCGCGACCCCCTTTCGGGCAGGGCATATGTATATCAGGCCATGCGCGTAACTGGCGCGGGCAATCCGCTGCTGCCGCTTTCAGATACCCCGGCCGGTAAACTGCCGCAGCGCAAAATAGTGCGCGAAGCGGCGGCGGGTTACAGCTCCTATGGCAATCAGATCGGCCTCGCGACGGGGCTGGTCGATGAGATTTATCATCCCGGCTATGCCGCGAAACGCATGGAAATTGGCGCTGTCGTGGGGGCCGCGCCGCAATCGCAGGTACGCCGCGAACAGCCCGCGCCGGGCGATGTCGTGCTGTTGCTGGGCGGGCGCACCGGCCGCGACGGCTGCGGCGGAGCAACGGGGTCCTCCAAAACGCACAGTCTTTCCTCACTGGAAAATTGCGGCGCGGAAGTACAAAAGGGCAATGCGCCCGAGGAACGCAAGCTGCAGCGGCTGTTCCGCAATCCGGAAGCCGCGCGGCTGATTAAGCGCTGCAACGATTTTGGCGCGGGCGGCGTATCCGTCGCCATAGGCGAATTGGCGGACGGTCTGCTGATCAATCTTGATGCTGTGCCCAAGAAATACGAGGGCTTGACGGGTACGGAGCTTGCCATCAGCGAATCGCAGGAACGCATGGCTGTACTGCTGGATGAACAGGATGTACAGCGCTTTGTTACCCTTGCTTCTGAGGAGAATATCGAGGTCACGCCCGTGGCTCTCGTGCAGCAGGATGCGCGGCTGGTGATGAAACAGGGCGGCAGGGCCATTGTGGATATCTCCCGGGAGTTTCTCAATACCAACGGCGCACAGAAGCATGCGCGCGCACATGTGCAAAGGCCGCAATTGGGTGTTTACCCGTTTACGAAAGGTACGCTTCAAGAGCGCTTAGTGCGCATGGCGGCAGATTTGAACGTTTGCGGCAAACGCGGATTGATAGAGCGGTTTGACTCCACGATAGGTGCGGGCTCCGTGCTGCTTCCTTTGGGCGGCGAACGGCAGAAAACGCCCGCACAGGCAATGGCTGCGAAACTTCCCGTGCTGGGAGGTAATACGTCCGCATGCTCCGTCATGGCGTATGGCTTCAATCCGTACATCAGCGAAGCGGACCCATACTGCGGCGCATACTGCGCGGTGGTGGAATCCGTAGCCAAGCTGGTAGCCTCGGGTGCGGATATAGCGCAGTGCTACCTGACATTTCAGGAATATTTTGAAAGACTTAGGCAGGATGATGTGTGCTGGGGCAAGCCGCTCGCCGCATTGCTTGGCGCGCTCAAAGCACAGCTGGGGCTGGGCCTGGCCGCGATAGGCGGCAAAGACTCCATGAGCGGCTCGTTTGAAGAATTGAACGTGCCGCCTACTCTCGTCTCCTTTGCGGTGGCGGTGGCGGATACGTCTGCGGTGATATCCCCCGAGTTTAAGCGTACGGGATCACGTATCGCGCTGTTCAAGCCGAAATGCGACGAAAACGGATTGCCCGCGCCTGAGAGCCTGAAGGCCATCTGGGCCGAGGCAATTTGTCTCATGCGCGAAGGAAAAGTGCTTTCCGCGTGGGCTCCTGCTTTCGGGGGCGTAATGGAAGGCCTTTTCAAAATGACGCTGGGCAATCGTATCGGTTGTAAGCTGACCGTGCCGGAGGATATGTTGTTCACGTACTGCTGCGGCGGGCTCATACTCGAAACATTGCCCGAAGTAACGGCGGGGATAACACTTGGAACAACCACGACGGACTATACAATTACGCTTGCGGGCGAAAGCATCGGCATTGACGAACTGGAGCGCGCATACGACGCGACGTTAGAGCCCATCTACCCCACACGAACGGCAAAGAACGCGGATGCAGCTCTTACTGCTTATCGTTATGAAAAGGGCCGGGGCGCCATACCAGTAGTGCGCATTTCAAAGCCGCGGGCGCTGATCCCCGTATTCCCCGGCACCAACTGCGAATACGATACGGCCGCGGCACTACTGCGCGCGGGCGCACAGCCTGAAATACTCGTGGTGAAGAACCTCAGCGCGCAAGGCATCGCTCAAAGCGTGAAGCGTTGTGCGGAACTTCTTTCAAACAGCCAGATACTGTTTATCCCCGGTGGCTTTTCCGGCGGCGACGAACCGGATGGTTCCGGTAAATTCATTACAGCGTTTCTGCGCAATCCGCTTCTTGCTGAAGGGATTGCTCAGTTGCTTGCCCGTGACGGCCTGATCTGCGGCGTTTGCAACGGGTTTCAGGCGCTTGTCAAGCTGGGGCTGCTGCCTTACGGCGAAATTCGGGATATGGATGAAACCTGCCCTACGCTGACATTCAACGAAATCGGCAGGCACCAGTCGCGGCTCGTGCGTACGCGTGTGGCTTCCAATCTCTCGCCGTGGCTGATGCATGCACACGTGGATGATGTGCACGTAGCTCCCGTGTCGCATGGCGAGGGCCGCTTTGTGTGCTCTGATGAACTCCTCGCGAAGCTGGCCATAAACGGGCAGATCGCCACGCAGTATGTGGATGAAAAGGGCATTCCTTCAATGAATATCGATCACAACCCCAATGGCTCCGTGCAGGCGATAGAGGGAATTTCGTCTCCCGATGGCCGCATATTCGGGAAAATGGCGCATACCGAACGCGCGGGAACTGACCTTTATAAAAATGGACCGGCAGGCGGAAAGCTGGAACTCATGCGCGGCGCGGTGGATTATTTCGCGTAGGAGATGTTGGGGGCTCCCCTCAAACCCCTGCCAAAGGGACACATCCCTTTGGAAACCCGATTACGTCAATGCCTTATGTGCATTGACAGGTTAGAATAAAAAAAGACGAGGCAGCATGCTTCGTCTTTTTCTTTGTAATCGTAACTAGTTATACCAGCCGCTTTTCCCAATCTTCCGGCTTAAACCCAACCAGAACGAACCCTTCGCCAACGACGATGGGCCGTTTGACCAGCATGCCGTCGGATGCGAGCAGAACAAACTGTTCTTCCTCGGAGATTACCGCAAGACGGCTGCTCAGGTTCAACTCTTTGTATTTCAGGCCGCTTGTATTGAAGAATTTCCGAAGAGGCAGTCCGCTTTTCGCGTGCCATTCCTTCAGTTCCGAAAGCGTGGGGTTCTCTTCCTTGATATCCCGGAAATCATAGGCGATTCCCTTGTCGTCAAGCCACGCCTTAGCTTTCTGGCAGGTCGTACACTTGGGGTAACAGACAAAAAGCATATGCATACCTCCTGTTTTGAACATCAGGTTTTGTCGTTCGTCAAATCGCCGTTGCCGCTGACGGGGATGGCCTCGCCCAGATATGTCGGCTTGGGCTGAAAAAGGGCATAGCAGAAGTCCTTTGCTCTGGCGAGTATTTCCCTCGCGTCGTAATACCGCTGCCCGGCATATCCGCGGTCATCAACGGCCACGCCGTACGCCTCAATTCCCAGTGCCCGCGCGTCATATATCGCGCGGTAAAGATGATATCCCTGCGTCACGATAATGATCCGTTTGGCTTTAAATATATCCCGCGCACGGTACATGCTCTCGTACGTGGAAAAACCCGCGTGATCCATGAACACGTCGGAAGACGGTACGCCGCGTTCCACAGCGTATGCCTTCATGACATTGACTTCGTCGTAGTTTTTGCGCCCGTGATCGCCGCTCATCAGCAGCTTACCGGCAGCGCCTGCGTCATAGAGCGAGAGGCCGTCGTCAAGCCTGTCCTGCAGCATGGCGCTGGGGCGGTCGCCCGACCATACGCCCGCGCCTAGCACGAGTATGCAGTCCGCGCCCATTTTCGCGGCTTGCTCTTTGGTGAGCACATACGGTCGTGCAGAGGCAACAACATACGCGCTCAACGCAAATGGCGTAGCTATGAGCAACAGTAACACTGCCAAAAGTGTGAGCAGTGTTCCACGCTTGATGCAATGGTGCTTTTTTACTTTGATGTTTCGTTCATCTTCCATCAATATTAGCCAGTGTCTCAGTATTGTTCCGGCGTCAGCCGGTACAGATCCAGCCTTCGCGCAGAGCGCACCGGTATGCTGTGACGCATGGTTTCAAGCAGGGCAGGGTCAAGCTCCACAATGCGGCAGCATTCTTCTTCGCCGCAGTCGGCAAGCACCGCCCCGTCCGGAGAAGTCAGCATGGAATGACCATATACGGTGCTGGTCTGCGCGGGGGATACCGCCGCGACAAACACCTGATTATCCAATGCCCGCGTGCGCAGCAGCAGTTCCCAGTGCCTAGGACCGGTACTGCGGGAAAACGCGGCGGGCAGCGCGATCAAGTCCGCGCCCTGCTGCATCATCAGCCGCGACCATTCGGGAAAACGAATGTCGAAGCAGATGGCCACCCCGGTTTTCATGGGCGCATCCAAAACAAGAGGGTAAGTATCTCCTTTTTCGATTGTATCGGATTCTACAAAACGGAATACGCCCGGCACGTCGATATCGAACAGGTGCGCTTTGCGGTATTTGCCCAAGAAACTGCCGTTAGAGTCGAAGCTCATGCTCGTATTGTAAACACGGCCGTCCGAAAGCTCCGGCACGGAACCGCCCACAATGAACATGCCCGTTTCCTTGGCGGTCTCAGATAACATCTGCGCGCTTTCCCCGCCCGGGCATGGCTCTGCAGCTGCAGCAAACAGCCGGGGATTGTATGCGATATTGAACATTTCAGGCAGCAGGGCCATTTGAGCACCGCCTTCGCGCGCTCTCAGCAGCATTTCACGCATGCGATGCAGGTTGGACGCTTTGTTATCCGTGACGTCGAGCTGGCAAAGCGCAAGTTTCATATTCCGCCTCCGATCAACAAATCAAAGCACTTCCAGTGTACGCGCCGGCATATCCGCGATTTCACACACGCTCCGGTGCAGAACAGGCTTGCTTGCAAGGCCGGTAATCGCCTCGGGTACCGTCATTCCGGTGATTTCGTGCAGGCGCTGCGCATTCTCAAAGTCATCATCCCCTGTGCGCGGGGCAAACGCCTGCAGCACGTCGGATGCGAACTTAAACGGGTGCGCAGTGGAAAGCAGTACGGTATGCGTGCTGTCGCTCTCGTTTTCCCTGTACCGCTCGTAAATTGTCTGCCCTACGGCGGTATGCGGGTCCATTAAATAACGTTTCTTGTCAAAACAGGAACGGATGGTTGCAAGCGTATCTTGCTCATCGCACCAGTCCGCATAGAACAGATCCCCAAGACTTTCTTTGATAGCGTCGCCCACCTCGTATTTTCCGTCAGATGAAAGCGAGCGCATCCATTCCACGACCTTTTTAGGGTCGCGTCCGGCGGCTTCAAACAGCAGACGCTCAAGGTTGGAGGAAACGAGTATATCGATGGAACAGGACATGCTCTTATAAAACGGTCTGCGGCTGTCGTATTCGCCCTTGCGGAAGAAATCGGTCAGCACATTGTTGCGGTTGGAAGCGCAGATGAGTTTTTTCACCGGCAGGCCCATGCGCATGGCGTAATAACCGGCGAGAATATCGCCGAAGTTGCCCGTTGGTACGCAGAAATTGATTTTTTCACCGCACTTGATCGCACCGCTTTCGCACAGATGCAGATACGCCGTGAAATAGTACACAATCTGCGGCAGCAGGCGGCCGAAATTGATGGAATTCGCAGAAGAGAATTTGTATCCCTTTGCTTCGGCCTGTGCGCGAAGCTCCGCGTTGCCGAATATGCGTTTGACGGCGGTCTGGGCGTCGTCGAAATTCCCTTTTACGCCGCAGACATGCACATTTTTGCCTTCCTGTGTCACCATCTGCAGCCATTGTGCGCGGCTTACGCCGCCATGCGGGTAGAACACCTGCACAGCCGTGCCGGGTACATCGCGAAAACCGGCGAGAGCGGCCTTGCCCGTATCGCCCGACGTAGCCACGAGAATATAGATTTTTTTATCTTCTCCGGTAGCTTGCAGTGAATCGCGCATGAGATACGGTAGCATCTGCAGCGCCATATCCTTAAAGGCGAGCGTGGGGCCGTGCCAAAGTTCCAGCACGCTTTCATGCGTATCCAGCCCTGCGACAGGGGCGATTGCAGCCGTATCAAACTGATCGCTGTACGCCGAGCGGATGTATTGCGAAAGTTTGTCTTCGGGCATATCTAGGTAGGGCTTCATGATCTTTAGTGCCGCCGCATGATAGTTGCCGCCAAAGGGAAGAAGTGAGTCGATGGAGATTTGCGGAAACTGCGCGGGGACATACAGACCGCCCAGCGGGCAAATGCCCTGCACAATGGCCTGCGCTGCGGAAACTTCCGCACCGCCGCGCGTACTTACATACTGCATGGGACCTCCTGCTTTTAAAAAGGCCGCCCCCGTGGGCAGTCAATGCCATGAGGGCGGCCCTAAAATGTACTTTGAATGATCAGACGATGTATTCCTGTAAAAATGCCGGGATTTCGCCGGGTTTGCCGCTGACACTGATGGTGATGTTGAGATTGCAGTTTTCGGCGAATTTCTTCAGGTGCTCGAACAGCCCTTCCAACGTGTTCAAATCATGATGCACAATTCTCAGGAAGCCGTCGATAAACAGGTATTCCAGGTCATAATCCTGTGCGGCAATACCGCATAAAAAGCCGTAAAACATTTTTGGGCCATCGATATCAAACCTGGATGCATCCACGAAACGAATTTCGCGTTTGACTTCGTACATGTACTGGCTGTCGTCGTCGATAAAAACGATGCTGCCCTGCGCTTTTTTTATGGCATCGTTCGCCAGATCAATAATACGCTTGGTCTTTCCTGTCCCTTTTTCGCCGAAAATCACCCGTATCAAGGTAGACCCCTCCTTTACAAAGTTGATGGGAACGGATGGAGTTCTTTTTTGTATTATACCCCGTGTATCAGGATTGCGGCAAGTGAATTTCCCGTGACTTTCCACGTACTCAAATGAAAATAATAAAACCGCCGGATTTTACCGGCGGTTTTGCACTAAAAAAGTTATACGTTTTGTTTTCTCCGGGAGAACCATTTGACGATTTCAAACCACAGCACGGACGCAGCGGATATACCAAGCGCCAGACCAAGCTGCCCCAGAGAAAGCGGAGCCAGCTTAAGGAAACCGCTCAGAGGCGTATACAAAATTAGGAACAGCAGGGCTACGGTGCCGAGATTGACGGCCCACATAACCTTATCCCGACCAAGCTGTTTCATGGTGCTCCACATGGAGGAATACCGCGAACTGTTCACATGCACCAGCAGGAGATTGGCGAATATCAGCACGCACATTTCCATTGCTCGCGCAAGGCCGGCGTTGCCGGTGCTGGAAAATGTCGCAAAGAACGCGCCGAACGCTGCTGCGAACAGCACCAATCCCTGTAAAACGCGCATGCCCAGTGTGGCGGGCGTAATCAGCCGCTCATCTCTGCCACGTGGCGGGCGGTCCATGATATTGCGTTCCGCTGGTTGCCGCTCGAGCACAATGGAGCAGGTCGGGTCGATCAGCAATTCAAGAAGCATCACATGCAGCGGCAGCAGCGGCAGGCTTTCGGGCAATATGCCCAGCATGGGCGCTATGAGCGCGGTAAGCGCAATGGGGATGTGGATAATGAATATATACCCCACGGCTTTTTGAATATTGTCGAAGATGCGTCTGCCGTCACGGACGGTGGATACAATAGTGGAGAAATCGTCGTCGAGCAGTATCAGGTCGGCTGCTTCACGCGCGACCTCTGAGCCGCGCTTGCCCATGGCAATGCCGATATCGGCGTATTTGAGCGCGGGTGCATCGTTTACGCCGTCTCCCGTCATAGCGCAGACTTCTCCGTTGGCGAGGAAGGCTTTGACAATCCGCGATTTGTGTGCCGGTACAACACGGGCGAACACATTCACGTCCCGAACTTTTTCACACAGCACATCATCGGACATGCTGTCAAGGTCGTCGCCCGTCAGCACGCTGCCCGCAGGCATTCCGATCTGTTCTGAGATGCTTTTTGCGGTCTTGGCGGCGTCGCCCGTAATCATAACGGTGCGAATTCCTGCGCGCGTGCAGGCCGCGATATCGGCTTTGACTGTTTCGCGAGGAGGATCATACAGGCCGATCATACCGCGTAGCGTAAGGGTGCAATCCTTGAGTGCGGGCGGAACAGGTTCCTCATCCGAGAGTATCATATCGCCTACCGCGATCACGCGCAGTCCCTGTGCGGCAAGGTTTTCAGTCTGGCGCTGAGCCTCCTGCCGCTCTTCATCGGTCAGTTTACACAAGGTAAGCAAGTGCTCCGGCGAACCCTTGGCGGCTATGATGCGCATGCCGTCGTGGTGCCACACGTGACCCATCATTTTCTGATCGTCGGTGAATGCGTACTCGTCTATGAGTTCACCGGCGAACAAATGTGTTTTGGTAATGCTGTGATGTTCGCAATGATCAAGCATTGCGTGTTCCATGGGGTCGTAAGCGTCCGTTTCGCATGCAAGCCCCATTGTTTCAAGCAGCCTGTCGTCGTCCCCGTCCGGCGCCCAATGCCGCTGCATGCGCATCTGATTCATGGTGATTGTGCCGGTTTTATCAACGCACAGTACGGATACGGCGCCCAGTGTTTCCACAGAAGGAAGCCGCCGTACTAACGCCTGCCGCCGGGAAAGTCGCCATGCGCCCATGGAAAGGAAAACAGTCAGTACGACTGGGAATTCCTCCGGTATCATGGCCATGGAAAGCGTGATGCCGGAAAGCACGCTCTGCACAAGCCTTTGCGAAAAAGGCATTGCGGGAAGCCGGATAAATGTGATGACGGTGACTAAAGTAAACAGAACAGCCGCCAGCATGGCGCAAAAACGCACCAGTTCCCCTATCTGCTTTTGCAAAGGCGTCGGGGAATCCGGGGCGGAGGCCGCATCCAGACCGATGCTTCCGTAAACGGTGCTTGTGCCGATGCGATCTACTTTCACGGCACCTGTGCCGCGTACCACCAGCGTACCCGCATAGGCGTAGTCCTTGCGCCAGCGGGAAGGATCCTGTTCAGTTCCGGCAGGAACCTTCCATACGCCTTCCGCTTCGCCGGTGAGTGTGGATTCGTTTACCTGCAGGTCGTGACAGCGCAGTATTTCGCCATCGGCGGGTATCTTGACGCCTTCTGTCAAAAACAGCAGATCTCCCGGTACGAGATCCGCGCTTGCGATTTGCATTTCTTTTCCGTCGCGCAGCACCATGACGTGCGGTGCGGAAAGATTCCGAAGTGCGCTTAACGTTTTATCTGTTTTCCATGTCTGCACGATTTCAATGCCGAGCACACCCACTACGAAAACCAGCATGGTGATGCCGTCGCGCGGCTCCCCCAGGAAAAAGTAGATAACCGCAGCGCAAATGAGCAGCAGAAACATGGGTTCGCAGATCACATGCAATGCCTGCCGCAAAAAGCTGACCTTCTTTTGGGGGGAGATCTCGTTTTTGCCGAATTGCTCCTGAAGTGCCCGTGCCTGTTCGCTTGTTAATCCAGTGTACTGATCGTTGTCTGCCAGCATAGTACCTCCGCTTAATAAATAGATTGCCCATTTGCGCTAGGTGGTGTGCGTTCGTTTTTCCACAGAGGTACAAAAAACACGTCTGCGGAACATGCTGCTGTCCCACAGACGCGTTTAAAAAGCATCTGCTGCCCCCTTCCGGCGGCCCGGCTTCACAAACCCTTGCGGGTTTATCGCCTGCTCAGTCTGTGCAAATATTCGCGCACCGATTGGAGTGCGTTTGGTTTGCGCAAAGAGAATATATCGATCGTAAGGGCGAAAGCTGTTGTTTGTCAAGGCTAACAGGGTAAAATATATATTAGTATGACCTGTAAGCGTCGAATAGGCATATACTGGTGCGTAAGAGCTTCTATGTGACGTATCAGGAAGGAGAATCAGTTATGAAACCACTGCAATATCTTTCCCCCGAATGGACACAGGAATTTAAGTCAAGACTCCAGCAGGAGATTACGCCGAGCAAAGGCAATGTCACCGCTTCGATTGTATTCCGCCATTTGAATGCGCCCGGCGGAGGCCAGCGATACCTGTATGTCAACGCCGCGAACGGTTCCATCCGCGCTGTAGACGCGGGAGAAGGGCAGGGGCCGCAGGCGGAGTTCGCCATTGTAGGCGATTACGGAACGTTTGCTCAGGTGCTCAGCGGACAGCTTGACCCTGCGCGTGCGCTCAAAAGCGGCAGACTCAAGCTTCAGGGGAATATGATGCGTGCGCTCAGGCTGACGCCTTTCATTGAAAGGATTATTAGCGAAGCTGCCGATATGTATACGGTGTTCTAAGCTTTGCGGATCAGCATTCTTAGCAGTATAATAGTGTTACTGGATAACAAAGGGGGCTGTTTATGAAGAAGCAGGATGAAGCGAGCTATCTCTGTACCGCCGGGGATGAGGCGCAGGCGGGTTTGCTCGCTGGAATGCTTGAAAACGCGGGCATCCCTTATGTCATACGACATGTAGGGGCAGGCCCGCTCTATGGCAGCGCCGCTTTATTCGGTGTGAAATTGTATGTCGCGTCTGACAGGCTTGATCAGGCGAAGGAAATTATCGATGCATACGCCTCTCAGCAATACGAGGATGAGCAGGAAGAGTATTGACTTGGCTCGCTTGGTAGAGCATTGAAAGCCCCTTCGCCGGATTGGCGAGAAAACGCCGCCATGAGCGGCGTTTTTACATGCAGAATTTCACCTGCAAAGTCTTTTGACTTTGCAGGTGACTAAGAAAAACCCGCCGCAGGGTATGCGGCGGGATGGTGGGCATGGCGGCGTTTTCGTTTTGTGTTGGGAGACGACCTTTTCGCGATACACGGCAGGCGGGACGGCGCTTGCCTGCGCGATATCCGCGGGCAGGGGTGCCGTCCGCGGCGCGGTCAGCCCCCTACACTATATGTATTAGATTAGCAGGCCAAGTGTGCATTGACGCGTTCGATTTTATGTCTTTATGCAGACTGGAGCAGGAATTGCTCATAAACGTATTTAGCGGCCGCAATGTCTTCAATTGCAATACCAAGGGATTTAAACACGGTGATATCCGTACCGCTGACCCGGCCGGGAACATCATCGAATAAAATTTGCGGCATGTCGGCGATAAAATGCGCTTTTCCAATAGCCTTTTCAGATAACGGAATAATGAAATCTCCAGATTCGCAGAATATAGCTTCCCTGTTGTCTCCGAAAAAGCGGGAAGCCGCAACGAGATCGGTACTCAATTCCCGCGTGTTGGGAGTACAGGCGCCAATGGCGTTGATATGCGCACCCGGCATAATATCCGCTTTATAGAGCAGAGGCGCGGCTGAGGTTGTCATGGTACATACGATATCCGCATATCGCACGGCCTCCGCTGCGGATGATGCGACGGAAGCCTCAATATCATATTTTGCCCTTGCCTGTTCGGCAAAGCTTTGGGCGTATCCTTCATTAATGTCGTAAACGCATACGGAGGTGATAGGGCGGATCAGCCGCAGCGAAGCCAAGTGAGACCGGGCCTGTGTGCCTGCGCCTATAAACGCAGCACGAGAGGCATCCTCTCTTGCGAGGATATGGGTAGCAAGCGCGCTGACTGCCGCGGTGCGCAGCTGCGTAATGGCGCCTGCATCCAAGCAGGCAAGCAGTTCGCCGTTTTTTGAATTGAACAGGAGCACGGAACCCTGCATGGTAGAAAGCCTGCTGTCTAAGTTTCGCGGGAAGACCGTAATCACTTTTGCGCCGAAATACACTTCATCATAAAAGACAGGCATCAAACCCATGTAGTTTTCGCCCGGCAGTGTTATACTCTTGCTCAAATATTGTATGCTGGTATTTTTATGCAGCTTTGAAAACGCTTCCGTCATCATCTGCATACAGGCTTCGATGGGAAGGAGCGCGAATACATTGTTGCGGTCAATCAAATGCATGATACTCCGTCCTTTTTTGTGCAGTCATGATACTATGTTCGGCTTTTCCGTTAGAATAATTAGTATGATATGTCCAATCATTGCCCCATTTAAGCTTGAATTTGCAGAATAATGGCCGGTATTTGGCAAATCAATCGATTACGCTTTCTTTCCTGTAGCTTTTGCGTATGGTATAATAAACCCGTTTGTTCCATTCAGGGTAATGACTGAATTCATTTATTGCACCGCTTTGTGTTTCTTAGCAGAGAAGCTAGTTGCGGCATACTATACTGGAAGAGGGATGGGATTGCGTATTTACTCACCCGTCCAATGTACATGAGGCTGGAATGCGGGACTCCGCCACCGGCCGATGGGAGTGATACTGATGATTTATTTGGATAACAGCGCGACGACACGCCCGCTTCCCGCTGCCGCGGACGCTGTGAATCGATGCCTGACCGAGACATACTTCAATCCGTCCAGCGCATACGGTCCGGCCGTTGCGGTGGAGCGCAGCATGGAGGAGGCCCGCTCCCGGTTCGCGCAGGCCTTGGGCGCATCCCCCGCTGAGATCGTTTATTCTTCCGGCGGCACAGAATCAAACAATATGGCAATAATGGGGACACTTTCAGCAAGGCGCGGCCGCGGCGCGTTGATCACCTCGGTTGTGGAGCATCCATCCGTTTATGAGGTGTTTCGCCACTTGGAACACACCGGATATGAAACTTCTTATATCGGCGTGGATTCAACGGGAGCGGTGCAGCTTGCGGCGCTTGAAGATGCTCTGTCCGAGAAGACAACCCTTGTTTCCATCATGCATATCAACAACGAAACCGGCGCGATCAACGATATAGAAGGCGCATATTCGCTTATCAAGCGCAGAGCCCCGCAGGCGGCGCTGCATGTCGATGGCGTTCAGGCTTTCTGTAAGGTGCCGTTTGGTAAACCGCCCTGCGACTTTTATTCCGTCAGCGGCCACAAATTCCATGGACCTAAAGGTGTAGGCGCGCTGTATATCAAAAACGGTACCCCTTTTGCAGGCGGACAGATCGGCGGCGGGCAGGAAAGAGGACTTCGCTCCGGTACGACCAATGTTCCGGGCATACTTGGAATGGATGCTGCGCTGACTGCTTACAGGTCGTTGCAAAAACAATGGATTCCGCAGATGCGCGCATGCAAGGTTCGGCTTGCAGCAAATCTGCAATCCATACCGGACGTCATACTCAATGGACCGCTGCCCGATAAGGGCGCGCCGCACATACTCAATGCTTCCTTCCTGGGCGTGCGCGGAGAGGTGCTTTTGCACGCGCTGGAGCAGAAAGCGATATACGTTTCCACCGGGTCAGCGTGCTCAGCCCATAAGAAAGGGAAAAACAGGATACTTTCCGCCATGGGCATAGAGGGTGCACGCCAGGAGGGGGCGCTTCGTTTCAGCCTTTCTCCGCTCAACACGCAGGATGAAATGGACGAAGCCGCGCAGGCGATTGCTGAATTGACTGTCTATTTAAGGCGCTTCAAGCGCAGATAATAATTGGAATGAAAACGCGCCCGCCAAACGGCGGGCGCACAGGGAAAGGCTGTACAAGCATATGCAGAATAATTTTGAGCAGGTATTGCTCATACGTTACGCGGAAATCCATCTTAAAGGTCTTAATCGCCCGTATTTTGAACGGCGGCTGCAAGATGCCATTCGCCGCGCATTGCGTTCCATGGGAGCGCGCGTGGAGCGCACGCAGAGCCGTATGTTCGTTTACGGACTGTCCGCTGAACAGGTTGAGCCCGCCATTGAGCGGCTGCAGCGTGTATTCGGCGTGCATTCGGTCAGTCCCGCTCTTGCGGTGGACGTCAGTTACGACGCCATCGCCGAGGCGGCATGCCAGTTAATGGAGGCGGAGCTGACGAACAGGCAGCAGGCCAGTTTTAAGGTATTCTCCCGTCGTTCGGATAAAAGCTTCCCCATGCGGTCCGATGAAATCAACCGTGAGCTTGGGTCATTGCTGCTCAGTCGTTTTCCCGCGCTGCATGTGGATGTGCATCGCCCTGAAATCAGTGTGGGTGTGGAAGTGCGAGAGCGCTGCTTTGTATATGTAAGCGAGGTCAGGTGCGCCGGCGGCATGCCGGTAGGCTGCAACGGCCGGGCGGCACTTCTGATTTCCGGCGGCATAGACAGCCCCGTCGCAGGCTATATGATTGCAAAGCGCGGCGTCTCGCTTTCCGCCGTGCATTTTTACAGTTACCCCTATACCAGCGAACGCGCAAGGGATAAAGTCGTTGCGCTCACGCGTATACTTTCGCGCTATGCGGAGGAAATTCGTTTGCATCTGGTTCCCTTTACGGATATTCAGATGACCATCTATGAAAAATGCCCCTCAAGCCAGACGACTGTTCTCATGCGTCGGTTAATGATGCGCATTGCAGAGCGCATCGCAAAAGAGGACGGAGCGCTTGCGCTGGTGACGGGAGAAGCCATAGGCCAGGTGGCGAGTCAGACGATGGAAAGCCTTGCCGTAACAAATGACGCCGTATCCATGCCCGTATTCCGGCCGCTCATAGGTTTTGATAAGCAGGAAATCGTGGAGCGTGCAATTGCAATTGGTACTTATGAAACTTCCATTTTGCCGTATGAGGATTGCTGCACGGTGTTTGTGCCCCAGCATCCTATTACACGTCCGGCTGTGGACAAGCTTAGGGAAAGCGAAGCGCTGGTTGATTTTACGGAAATGATTGACGCGGCGCTGAAAAATACCGAATTAATTTGTGTCTCCGAGGAAGAAATATAATATTGGTTTGTACGATGAAATGATAAATATTAAATTTGGTTAACAATAAGTTCATGGAAACGACTCAAAACGCGTGATAAAATGTAACGAGAGTGCATGATGAAGGCGGTGAGCAACATGAAGTGGCTGTATGGCGTAATGGTTACGCTTTGCTGCATGCTTCTGTGCGCTTGCGCTTCTGCAACGGCACCCGAATCTGAAGTGTTGGATTTATTAACGGAAGAGCCTGCTTCCTCGGTCGCGTTTGAGCCTTCGCCTACCATTGGTCTCAATTCCATCATGCAAACTCCTCCTGCGAAACCTGCGCCCTCCGCAGATGCGACAGCTGAAGCCGCCGTACAAACCCCGTCGCAGACCCCAGCCGCAGTGGATGCGACAGCTTCTTCCGAGCCTTCACTTGAGCAAACCCTTGTGAACGATGAGCCGGCAGATGCCGCCTCCGAGTTACAGTCAGATCAAATCGAACAGTCTATGGGAATTGCCGCGGATGTCTCGCTCGATCAGGCGGTTCCCCTGAATACGCCTCCATTGCGCAGCGAGGCCATGGAATATGTATTGCAGGCGCTTGCCCGTGACGGCGTCAATATGGAAACGACGCAGTTTCACATCCGTGTCACCTATAACACAAAGGCACTGTTTTCCTGCGTGGCGGAAGCAGAGAAAAAGACCGGTAAAAACGGCTATACGCTGTACCCGGTTACCGTGGATATGCGTAACGGCAGGGTATTGGCATTGTCGGATTTCTTTTCATCCTCAGATACGGGCTGGAAAAGCCTGCTCCCCGATATCGTAACAAAGATCGCGGTCGAACGGGGCATGACGCTGCTGTGTGAGGTTCCGCCGGTATCCGGCGATCAGCCTTTTTATATTGAAAACGGAAATATCGTACTCGTATATCGGCCTTATGAGATTACAACATTCGATGCGGGGGAACCTTGCTTTTCTGTGCCAACGAAAGATATGTCCGCGTACTTGACGGGTGCTTACGGCATAGGAGGATAATATGAAGCTGCTGCTCAAGATATTCGCAGCATTCGCTGTGATTGGGTTGGTGGTACTGCTGGTGCTTTCCTATCTTGAAACTGAGCATGGCTGGGAGTCCAACGCTACTGAGGTACTTAAAAGTATAGAAGCGGTAATTACCGATGCTGCGCAGGCGGCGGATGAATTTCTGGACTCTTCAGGATTAAAAGCAGGCGCGGAACATGTTTTTAATGAGGCTGTCGCTTTGGTTAATCCAACACCGGACTCTTCAGCAAAACCCGATGTAACGCCCGGACCTGATGCAACGGCACATCCGGATGCGGCCAAAGAACCCGAAACATCAACAGGTAAGGAATAACTACGGCTAAAAGATTCCATTCCAATTTTGTATCAGCAGCAGCTTTTGTTCGCGCGAAAGCTGCTTTATTTGTGCCTCGCGGGATTGCGCTTCCCCGCGGCTCAAAAAGCTTTCGGCGTACTGCAAAACGACTGGCAGCCGCCCGCGTGTGTACTTTGCGCCGCGCCCGCTGTTGTGAAGTTTTATGCGCGCAGTAATATCCGAGGCATATCCGGTATAGAGCGTGCCGTCGCTGCATAGCACTATGTAAGTGTAATACTGCCTGTCCCTGTTCATACTTGTATGGTATCACGGCGAGTGCGAATATGCACGCGGCGCGTATGCAAACCGTCGACAAATTGTATGGTTGCTAGAATGGCGGGCTTGCGGTAAAATGTTAATACTATGGGTCGATCTTTGTTCTGTCCGGCTTGGCCGGATGCATACGCTTCATGAAAAGGAGGGACGGAAATGTCTGTCGAGATCGGCAACGAGCTGGGAAAGATTATAATGACCGAGGATCTTGTGGCCAGCATCGCGGGTTATGCGGCGTGCGAAAACTACGGTATCGTGGGCATGAGTTCGAAAAAAGCGTCAGACGCGATCATTGAGCTCATCAAAAAGGATAATTTAAAACGCGGAATCAAGGTGACCACAGTGGGTCAGGCTGAAGTGGATATCGACCTCTACGTTACGCTTGAATACGGCGTGTCTCTTTCCGCTGTCGCGCAGAACGCGCGCGGCAATGTGCGCTATCGCGTGCAGGAAATGGCGGGGCTGACCGTACGTAACGTCAATATTTATGTGGAGGGCATCCGGGTCTGACGGATGCTGCGCGTACATCTATAAGCGCATACATATGCGCATGATGGTGCGCGCGATTGGAGGAAACAGATTTGGACGGTTTGATAATCAGCGGTGAACTGTTGAAGGATATGATCTTCACAGGCGCCGCGCTGCTTGAACGGAACAAAGCGCTCATCGATTCGCTCAATGTATTTCCCGTACCCGATGGTGATACGGGAACCAACATGACGATGACCATGCAAAGCGCCATTAAGGAAATTAAAAACGCTGACTGTACGACCGTTACCTGCGTTGCAGACGCGCTGAGTCTGGGTGCACTCAAGGGTGCGCGCGGCAATTCGGGCGTTATACTCTCACAGTTGTTCCGTGGTTTCTCTCGCGCGCTCAAGGGCGCGGAGAATATGGATGCCGCCATGCTGGCCAATGCGCTGACAATGGGTACGGAGGCGGCTTACAAAGCGGTCATGAAGCCTAAAGAGGGAACAATGCTGACCGTTTCGCGTATGATTTCGGATGCTGCGCAGCAGCAGGTATCCAAAGGCGCGAACGTGTACAGTTTGCTCGACGCCATAGTGGAAGAAGGGGAACGGGCGCTGCTTTTAACGCCTGACCTGTTGCCCGTGCTTAAGGAAGCCGGTGTTGTCGATTCGGGCGGAAAAGGACTCGTCACAATCTATCGAGGGTTCAAAATGGCGCTCGACGGAGAGGATATCGGCGATTACGAAGAAGAAGCGGCTGCTCCTCCCATTGAAGAGGATGTGCTTACCCTTGAGGATGTGGAAGACATCCGATTCGGTTATTGCACGGAATTTTTTGTTACGCACCTGCCGGAAACATTCCGCGAGGAAGAAGTGGATAAATTCCGCGAAAAGCTCATGCATATAGGCGATTCGGTCGTCGCCGCATATGACGCGGGCATGATTAAGGTGCATGTGCATTCCAATTCTCCTGGCAAGGCGCTGCAGTTTGCTTTGCGGCTCGGAGAGATCGACAAAGTCAAAATCGAAAATATGCGCGAGCAGAACCGCGAAATTCAGGCGCAGCGCAAAACGAATGAACGCGAATTTGCCATGATCGCGGTGGCGTCAGGTACGGGCGTGGGCGGCGTATTTTTGGATCTCGCCGTAGATGCGCTTATACAGGGCGGCCAGACAATGAACCCAAGCATCGACGACATCAAGAAGAGCATATTCAAAGTCAATGCCCGCAATGTATTCGTGCTGCCCAACAACAGCAACATCATACTTGCAGCGCAGCAGGCCGCCGAGCTTTCGGATTGCAATGTCGTTGTAATCCCCTCCAAGACAATCCCGCAGGGTATCGCGGCGGCTATGGCATTTCATCCTGACATGACTCCTGCGGAAAACACGCGACGCATGCAGGAAGCCATCGGCAAGGTCATCTCAGGGTCGGTAACCTACGCGGTGAGGGATACATCGTTCAACGGAACAAAAATCCGCAAAGACGATATGATCGGCATGATGGACGATGACATCGTAGCGGTGGACGAGGCCATACAGGGCGTATCGGTCAAACTGCTCAGAAAAATGCTTCAGAAGAACGGCCAGAGCGATTGCATTGTAACCATTTTTTATGGCGAAAGCATGCAGGCGGCTACGGCGCAGGAAATTGTCGCAGCATTACAGCCGGAATATCCGGACGTGGAATTTATCGTCGAGGACGGCGGACAGCCAATTTACTATTATTACTTTTCGGTGGAATAATTTTAAGCATCTTATCGGCTGCCCGCAATGCACATATGCGCTGCGGGCAGTCTGTTTTTCAAAGGCGGAAGCGCGGGAGGAATGCGCATGCTCGATTTATCGATCGCAACATTGAAAGGCATAGGCTCGAATCGCGCCGCGGCATTTGAGAAGCTGTCCGTGCGCACCATGCGCGACCTTTTGTATTTCATGCCGCGCGAATATCAGGATTTCTCCGTACTGCGTGAAGTGAGCACGCTTGCGCATGGGGAGCTTGCAGCGGTACGGCTGACCATCGTGCAGGAACCCCGCCTGGTACGCCCTTCGCGGGGGCTGCAGCTTGTTGTTGCGACGGCGCAGGATTCTTCCGGCAGGCTGCAGCTCGTCTGGTATAACCAGCCATACCGCAAGAATCAGATCAAAAGCGGCCAAACGAGCGTGTTCTGCGGTAAGGTGGATAGGACCCGAGGTCTTAAGATCATCAACCCGGCTGTCATGGATGAGTCCCCGGGTATATTGCCGGTATATCCCCTTGTGCAGGGGCTGACCCAGTATCAGGTGCGGGACGCGGTGGAACAGGCGCTGCGGCGTGCGCTCGACTGTGTTGAGGAATCGCTGCCTGAATATTTCCGCGCGCAGCATGGGCTTTGCAGCATACGGCAGGCACTCTGTGATGTGCATTATCCCAAGGACATGCACTCGCTGAGTGCGGCGCGCCGCAGACTTTCGTTTGAGGACATGCTCTATTACCTGCTTGCTATTGCACTTCTCAAACGGGAGCGGTTGGGCAGGGAAGGGATTGCGTTTGACACATTGGGCGTAAGGGATGAATTCATCCAAAGTCTCCCCTTTCCGCCCACGGGTGCGCAGGCGCGCGTATTGAAAGAAATTGAAGAGGATATGGCCCGTGAACGACCCATGAACCGCCTTGTACAGGGTGATGTGGGTTCGGGAAAGACCATATTGGCGTTTTATGCCCTCAAAGTAGCGGCAAAAAGCGGATACCAGGGAGCACTGATGGCGCCAACAGAAATACTTGCGCAGCAGCATTACGCGCATCTTCAGGCTCTGTTCGGCTATTCCGTATGCATGCTGCGCGGCGGAATGAAAACAAAAGAACGAGAGCTGATATATGAAAGAATACGTACCAGCGACGCGATGGTGGTGGTAGGTACACACGCGCTGCTGCAGTCGGGGCTAGAATTTCATAAGCTTGGCGTGGTCATTACGGATGAGCAGCATCGTTTCGGCGTACGCCAGCGCGCTCAGATTGCGAACAAAGGCGAAAAAATGCCGGATGTACTCATTATGAGCGCGACACCCATTCCGCGCACGCTGGCGATGATTTTATACGGAGATCTTGATCTTTCCGTACTCGATGAGTTGCCGCCGGGTAGGAGACCTGTCATGACCAGGGTTGTACCCGAAGAGAAACGCATCGATATGTACGGGTTTATTAAAAAGCAATCGATGGCAGGCAGACAGGCTTATGTTGTGTGCCCACTGGTAGAACATTCCGATGCCATGGAAGTGAAAAGCGCGCAGGAAGTATTTGAAGAATTGACGGCGCTGCTGCCGGAACTGAGGATTGCGTTGCTGCACGGGCGCATGGCATCGGCGAAAAAAGAAGCGGCGATCGAAGCCTTCCGGACCGGAGAACTGCAGGTGCTTGTTTCCACTACGGTTGTGGAAGTAGGCGTCGACGTACCCAATGCTACCGTAATGGTGATAGAAAACGCGGATAGATTTGGGCTTGCGCAGCTTCATCAATTGCGAGGACGCGTAGGCAGGGGGGCGGAGCAGTCGTTTTGTTTCCTGTTAGGCGGTTCCATGGGGGAGACTGCCGAAAAACGCCTGGAAATCATGACCAAAACAAACGATGGTTTTTTAATTGCCCAGCGGGATTTGGAACTGCGCGGACCCGGAGAATTCTTAGGAACGAGGCAGCATGGCATGGACGAGCTGCACGCGGCGCAGATGGCTGCGGATATGGATGTGCTTTTTGAAGCGCAGAGTGCCGCACAAACGCTGATCGATGAAGGCGAAACGTTGGGGAACGCACAGATATTTACGCGCGCGTGGGAACTGTATCGACTTCGCATGCGGGAGATTGCGAACAACTAGCAGGGCTTGCTGGAGAAGCAGGAAATATTAAACCTAACATATTAATTTAAAATTTTCGAACAAACATGCCAATTGGCATGTTTGTTTTTTTGCATGCATGTTTTATTGCTGCACACAATATACGCATGAAAGCATTTATACCAATTGAAAATTTTGCAACAAAAGCATGCAGAGATAACAACAGATTCCAGTCATAGATTCTATACGCCGGGGCAAATTAACATCATAACACGAGGAAAGGAGGAAAAATTGTGGCAAGAAATCGCACACTAATTCCCGGTTCCAAGTCGGCTCTGGATAATTTCAAGGCGGAAGTTGCCTCTTCCTTGAATGTTAACCTGAAGCAGGGCTATAACGGAGATTTGACTTCCCGCGAGGCGGGCTCCATAGGCGGCGAAATGGTCAAACGTATGATCGCGTACGCAGAACAAAACATGCCTAAGTAAAATCCCCACAAGCCAAACCAAATACGTGAAGGCGCTGCCCCGCAGGGGAACGCCCTGCGGGCAGCCTTCTATACAACACTGATGAAAGGAGTAATGTAAATGGCTAGCAACAGCAGCAATCAGACCCTTATTCCCGAAGCCAAGGCTAAACTGTATGCTTTCAAGACCGAAGTTGCGTCTTCTTTGAACGTTAACCTGAAACAGGGCTATAACGGCGACTTGACTTCACGCGAGGCCGGATCAATCGGCGGCGAAATGGTCAAACGTATGATCGCATACGCCGAACAGAACATGCCTCAGTAATGAAAACATCCAAATAAAGGTGATGATCGCAGGGTATACCTCTGTGATAGTCCTAGGATTATTATGAAAGAAAGGAGAAATTTTATGGCAAGCAACAGCAGCAATCAGAGTCTTATTCCCGAAGCCAAGGCTAAGCTGAATTCGTTCAAGACCGAAGTGGCGTCGTCTCTGGGCGTCAACCTCAAGCAGGGCTACAACGGTGACTTAACTTCTCGCGAAGCCGGGTCTATCGGCGGCGAAATGGTCAAACGCATGATTGCGTATGCCGAGCAGTCCATGCCCGGCAGCGGTGGCAGTGTTGGCACCGGCGGCACCGGCGGCGGACGTTCCATGCGCTAACGCATAATTAAGTAATAAACAAAGAAGCGAGGACTTCCATCATGGTTGTCCTCGCTTTTTAAAACAAAAGAATTGTCATTGTTTCAATTAACAGCGTCAAAATATTCCGCTAACCCGTTATACATGCCTATGGCGCAAGCTTGCTGATAATAGCTGCGATTGAGCCGAACATCTTCCACCGGATTGGAAAGATAGCCGAGTTCTGCAGTAACGACGGGATTATTAGAATAGTTGAATCCGGTCTGATCTGTTTTGTACAGCACCGAAAGCGCCTGCGCGCCGGTGGCTTCGCTGACGCACTTGAGCATGAGTTCAGCGAGCTGACCGCTCCTTTCAGATATATCCGGTGAACTTTCTTCGGAGGGGGCGAGTATATGTATACCGGAATTTGTTCTGTCCGAACTCGAATCACAATGGATGCGCACCCAGCAATCCACATTTTCATCGTTCATAAGCTGCGCGCGTTCAGCGTTTGAAAGTTCCGCATCGTTTTGGGTACGTGTCATTATGACAACGGCGCCGGCGCGTTCGAGCAGAGATTGCAGTTTCTTCGCAATCAAAAGTGTGACTTCATACTCCTGAACACCGGTTTTGATGCCTGAAACGCCTGCGCTCATTCTTTCCTTGCTGCGAAGAGAGTTCGGCGCGATGGGTTCATACGCTAAATCGGGCGTTTTCTGATGTCCTGCGTCTATGCCGATGCGTTTTCCCTGCAAACTTTGGGTATTTATCATACCTGCACGGGCGGTTGTTTCGTTTATGATGCTGCCGTTAAAAAGCCGCATTGTGCTATATCCGCATATACCATCCGCAGGCAGATCATAGCGCGCCTGCAATTTCTTAACTGCGGCTGCTGTTTGCCCACCGTACATTCCGTCAACAACGCCATTGTACAGGCGCAGTTCCAGTAAATTCTGCTGCAAAACCCTTACATTGGGGCCGTGCGAACCGATGCGCATGGGTGAGGATACAATTGGCGAAATTGCCTGTGCCGCGTTTACCGAAAGCAGAAGAAAAGCCAGCGCGCAGACGATGCAGGCAATTCGTTTGCAGATACGCACAAATTTTTCCTCCTCCCACGACAAATATCGCGCCACAGATCAAAAAAATAGCTTATAAGCCTAAAGAGTATTTTATCATTCGTGAGGGTGGATTTGGAGCCGATATTCATAAACAAATTGTGAATTTAATTGCATTTTCAGAAAAAAATGATTGCGTTTTGCTATGAAAAAAAGATACTATACATGTATGCAACTTTTTGTCAACATTGACGAGGTTGATACAGACCCTTATAATACATAAAACGGACGACTGCATACGGGTTCCATTCGCTCGCCGGGCGGGCGCTGCCGCCCTAGTATGAGCCCCGACATCAAGGAGGATGTTTCCCAATGAACAGCGAAAACCTAATATCCAAAGTTGTGCAGGAAATTCCACCTTCCGGCATACGTAAGTATTTCGACTTTTTGGATGACAGCTGCATCAGTCTTGGCGTAGGAGAGCCTGACTTCCCTACTCCCGAAGGTATCCGCGAGGAAGCGCTCAGACGCCTTTCCACGGGTCGTATTCCTTACACTTCAAATTCCGGTATGCCTGAGCTTCGAGAACTCATTCTGCAGTATCTCGATGTACGTTTTGATATAAAGGGCTACAGTATTGCGGACGTTCTGGTTACGGTAGGCGGCAGTCAGGCAATCGACCTTGCCATGCGCGCAATACTCAACCCGGGCGACGAAGTCATACTGCCCGAACCCACCTACGTATCATATACGCCCAGCATCCGCATGGCGGGCGGCGTACCTGTGACGATTCCCGTTACACAGGAACAGGGCTTTAAACTTCTGCCTGACGCGCTGCGCGCGGCGATTACACCCCGCACCAAAGCGGTGCTCATTCCGTATCCCAACAACCCGACTGGCGGAATTATGGAGCGCGAGGATCTCGAAGCCATTGCCGAAGTATTGAAAGATACGGATATACTTGTTATAACGGATGAAATCTACGCCGAACTCACTTTTAACGGCAAACAACATGTTTCTTTTGCCTCCATACCGGGCATGTCGGATCGTACCATTATCCTGAGCGGTTTTTCCAAGGCTTTTTCCATGACAGGCTGGCGTCTTGGTTATGCACTTGGCCCGCAGCCTCTCGTGGGCGCGATGACAAAGGTGCATCAGCTTACCATGCTGTGCGCGCCGAATACCGCGCAGGTTGCAGGCGTAGTCGCCATTGAGCGCGGACTTGCGCAGGACTGGGCGGAAACACGCTATATGATCGACGAATACGACAAGCGCAGGCGCTATATGGCGGATGCGTTCAATGCTCTCGGCCTGAAATGCAACGAGCCGGAAGGTGCGTTCTATGTCTTCCCGTCCATTCGTTCCACAGGCTTGTCCTGCGAGGAATTCAGCGACAGGCTGATGGCGGAACAGAAGGTCGTCGTAATTCCCGGCTCCGCGTTCGGACCCGCCGGCGAGGGGCATGTGCGGTGTTGTTATGCAACGGATCTGGAAAAGATTAAAGTTGCGATGGACCGTATCGGAGCGTTCCTCAAATCGCTCTGATTATAATCTGATGCTTTTAGTGAGCGGGTCTGGCCTATTGCCTGACCCGCTTTTTTTGAACAAACTGGAGGTATGCATGAAAGACGCGCTGGAACTGCTTGCCCCTGCAGGCGCATGGGAACATATGACGGCCGCGGTACAAAACGGTGCGGATGCTATTTATCTTGGCGGCAAGTCATTCAGTGCGCGCAGATTCGCGGGCAATTTTGAAGAACGGGAGCTGCGGCGCGCTTTTGACTATTGTCATGAACGAGGCGTGCGCGCCTATGTCACGTTCAACACATTGCTGCTTGATCGGGAACTCGATGAAGCATTGCAATACGCCGCTTTTCTGTACGAGTCGGGCGCGGATGCGCTGATCGTGCAGGATATGGGACTCATACGCATGGTGAAACATGCTTTACCGGATTTCGAACTGCATGCGAGCACGCAGATGGCCGTGCATGATGAAAACGGACTGGCGCTGTGCGCGCAGTTGGGCTTATTCCGCGCGGTGCTTGCACGTGAACTCTCGCTTGAGCGCATACGCGGACTGAGCGGCAGCTCCGTTGAACTGGAGTGCTTTGCGCACGGCGCTCTGTGTACGTCGGTCTCAGGGGCGTGCCTGTTCTCATCACTGGCAGGCGGCAGAAGCGGCAACAGGGGCGAATGCGCGCAGCCTTGCCGCAAGCCGTACACGGTTGAAGGCATGGGGGAAGGGTATCCGCTGAGCCTTGCCGATCTGTGCATGCTGTTCCACGTGGACGAGCTGCGCGGCGCGGGCGTAAGGTCCATTAAGCTCGAAGGACGCATGAAGCGCCCTGAATATGTTGCCGCCATGACTCGCGCGTACCGCATGGCCATAGATGGTGCTCCTGAAACCGATCTGCGGCGGGAATTGGGCGCACTGCAGCGTATTTTCTCGCGGGGCGCAGGCACAGGATATTTTTACGGCGCGGATGTTCCTGCAAACGCGCGGGGAGAGTTGTTTAACGACGAGGCGCTGCTCGGTGCTTTGCGCGAAAGCTATCGCGGGGAACGCCGCAAACAATCAGTCTTGGGGCGACTGGAGCTTTGTGTGGGTAAGAAAGCGCAGCTTAAGCTGATGCTTGGCGATACGGCGGTGTCGGTGCAGGGCGAGGCGGTGCAGGCTGCGAATAAGTTGCCGGATAAGCAACGCTATATCGAACAGGTGTCGCGGCTGGGGGATACGCCTTTTGAAATGGTCGGCTGCGAGCTACACATGCCGGAACCGGCATTCGTTCCGGTATCCGCGCTCAATGCATTGCGCAGGGATGCTGTGGAAGCGCTTCTTAGCGCCATACGGCTGCGCCGTACAGCGGCGGACATACAGATGCCGTCTCTGCCGGATGTCAAATCTGCCGTGGAAGCAGAGATACTGGCGGTTGTGCCGGATGCGGAGCGTGCGGAGGCTGCTTTTCAGGCGGGTGCGGATATTGTCGCTCTAGAGCCAAGATGTGCAAGCGGCGCAATGGATATGCTGCTAACCCTTCAGCAATACCGCCGGTCAGGAAAACGCCTGCTGCTGCAATTGCCCGCTGTGGATATTTCCGGGCTGGAAAAGATCGCGTGGCAGGAACTGTTTGACAGCGGGTTGCTCGACGGCGGCGTGGCACAAAACGCAGGGCAGGTACTGCTCATACGCGGCGAGCGTGTAGCGGGGTATCTGTGCAATGCCGTGAACGAACAGGCTGTCGCGCAGCTGCGGGAGCTTGGATTTGATCGCGTGCTGCTGTCTCTCGAACTCAATAAACCGCAGCTTCGGGATTTGCTGAAACTTAGCCGAACCGGATTATACGCATACGGCCGTGCCCAGCTCATGCAACTGTGGCACTGCGCATACCGGCGCGAGGGAAATTGCAGAAACTGCGGATCAGCTCGGGGCGGCGCATTGCATGACGACGGCGGACGCGTGTTCCCGCTGGATCCCGTCCGCATGGGAAAGGAATGCCTGACTCGCGTGCGGAATTGTGATACATTGGATATACTGGATGTACTATGTGAATTGCCGCAATTTGGCTGCGTGGCATTGGAGTTTGTGTATGAAACGCCGTACGAAGTGCGTGAGCGCATAAGCGCCGCTCGTGCTGCTCTTTGCGGCGAGACATGCGAACGCCGCGGCCAAACGCGCGGGCATTGGGCGCGCGGTCTTCAATCTTAGAGGATGATGTCATAGGGAGTATGATATGGAAGACAGAGTATTAACCGTATTGGAATTCGATAAAATCAGGGAACGCCTTTCAGGGTTTGCGGCTTCCGAAATCGGCAAAGAAAACACTTTGGCACTTCGTCCAGCCATGGATGCTTCGGATGCGCGCATTCTGCTGCAGCAGACGTCGGAGGCGGAAAGCGTATTTATACGCGGCGGGCAAAGCCCAATTGAAGGCTTCCCGGATGTTCGGCCCACCCTGCGCCGCATTCATGCCGCGCTTTCATTGAGCATTCGGGAACTTCTTTCCATTTCCCGCTGTTTGCATGTCAGCCGGGTTGCACGCGAACGGCTGACGCAGGGCGAAGCGGCCGGGCACTTAGCGCATATGGCGGGGCAGCTCGTCGCGCATCGCGGCGTGGAGGAAGAAATCGACCGCTGCTTTTTGAGCGAAGAAGAGGTCGCGGACGCTGCATCCCCAACGCTTGCGGATATACGGCGGCAGATGCGATCCGTCAACGAGCGCGCGCGGGACAAGCTCAACAGCATGGTCAAAAGCGTCGCTTTCCAGAAATATCTGCAGGAACCCATCATCACCATACGCAACGGGCGCTTTGTTCTGCCAGTGAAACAGGAGGCGAGGCAATTTGTGCCGGGGCTTATCCACGATCAATCCGGCAGCGGCGCTACGCTTTTTATAGAGCCTATGGCGGTGGTGGAGTTAGGCAACGAGTTTAAAAAACTCATGGGTATGGAAGAAGAGGAAATTGAACGCGTTCTCTCGGGGCTGACCGCCATGGTCGAGCCGTATGCGGACGCGCTGTACGAAAGCGTCGGCATATTGGGCGAGCTGGATCTTATTTTCGCCAAAGCCGCGCTCGCGCGTGAAATGCGGGCTGTGTGTCCGGCGCTCGATGCTAAATCGTCCATTAAAATTGTTGCGGGGCGGCATCCTTTGATACCGCCGCAGCATGTGGTGCCCATCGACGTATGGCTGGGCGATACGTTCAATACGCTCATCATTACAGGCCCCAACACGGGCGGCAAAACGGTAACGCTCAAAACAATCGGTCTGTTTACGCTGATGGCGCAGGCGGGACTTTTTACACCTGCGGCGGAAGGAACGCGGCTGCGCGCATTTGAGAATGTGTTTGCGGATATCGGCGATGAACAGTCCATTGAACAGAGCCTTTCCACGTTTTCGTCGCACATGAAGAACATCGTGGGCATATTGGAAGAGGCGGATGACCGTTCCCTTGTGCTGCTAGACGAATTAGGCGCGGGAACAGACCCTGTGGAAGGCGCGGCGCTCGCCATGAGCATACTCGAAGAATTGCATGCTCGCGGCTGCATCACTGCCGCAACAACGCATTACAGCGAGATCAAAGCCTTCGCGCTTACCCGGTCCGGTATGGAGAATGCCTCCATGGAATTCGATGTGGACAGGCTGTGCCCGACATATCGCTTGTTTGTTGGCATACCGGGTAAATCAAACGCGTTTGAGATTGCGGGCAGACTGGGGTTATCTCTGGGGATCATCGAAAGCGCACGCAGCTTTCTTAAGCGGGAGGATGTCCAGTTTGAGGATGTCATTCAGAGCGCACAGGATCAAAAGCTCAGAGCTGAGCAGGAAAAGCTGCAGGCGCAGGAGCTTCGTTACGAGCTGCAGCGACTGCACGCACAGGTGGAGCAGGAAAAGAAGCGGCTGGAAAGCGAAAAAGCATCACTGCGCGCAAAGGCAAAGGAAGAAGCGCGTGCAATCGTTCGGTCAGCTAGAGAAGAAATGGAACAGGCTATCGTGGGGCTGCGCAGCATAAAGAACGTCGACATGCGTCAGGTGGAGCGCGCCATACAGCATGCCCGCGATATTGCGCGCAGGCAGGATGAGGCGCTTGCAGATCCGCTGGCGCAAGCGGAGCGGGACGGCAAAGCGCCGGAAAATGTAAGGCCGGGGGATCGCGTGCGCGTATTGAACATCGGCCAGAACGCGACAGTACTCAAACCCGCAGATGCGCGCGGGGAAGTGCAGGTACAGGCAGGCGTGATTAAACTCATGGCGCGGCTCTCGGATCTGCGGCTTATTGAGGATCCGATCAAGCCTTCCGCGTCCGGCGGCAAGCTCACACTTGATCCTGCGCATACGGTCGCAGGACTTGCGCTGGATGTACGGGGCAGGATGGTGGATGAAGCGCTTATGGAAGTGGACCGCTACCTTGACGATGCTGTGCTCAACGGCCGGCAGGAGGTGCAAATCATCCATGGGAAGGGCACCGGCGCGCTGCGCAAAGGCATTCAGGACTATTTAAGACGGCATTCCAAAGTGAAAGACTTCCGGCTTGGCAATTACGGCGAAGGCGATGCAGGTGTTACGATTGTTACACTGAAATAGATATGCAAAAGGGGCCGTATCGGCCCCTTTTATGCAGCAATCCGGAAGACGGACAATGTAAAGCTGCCCTTTTTTCCAATATTGCGTGTTACGGATGTTCGTTATGCTGCTGACGTTTGATATATCAGCTCCGAAGCATTTGCGGTACAAGCTGAATGAGCTTTTCCGCCAAAGCTGCGTGAGCCTTGCGCGTTAAATGCATAAAATCGATGGTATTGTATTCCACTATACCGTTCGAATCAAGAAAATGACACCCATTCCCCTGGGCAACCTTTTGATATTCCGGAGCAAGTTCACGGGATTTTGCAGCGCAGCCCTTGCCCATTGTGCCGGCCGCGGGCGCGGTTTCTACGCGGTCGTCAAATGGCGGAGGACAGATAACCAGTATATTGGGAGATGACGCCCAATAGGTTGTCAGTTTTGCCTTTTTGATGAGCCTGTCCAAGCCGCGGCTGATGCACATGGCGGATGCGCCAAAACGTTCTTTTGTATCGTTAACGCCCAGCATGATAATGAGCAGATCCACCGGTTCATGGCTCTTCAGGCATGGCTCGATGTACGAAAAACCTGACATCCCCTCGTAAAGCGGGTCCTCAAATACGGTTGTACGGCCGCTTAAGCCTTCCTCAATGATCAGGTAACCCTCGCCCAGCGCTGTCTGAAGCAGGCAGGGCCAGCGTTCCTGCTCGTTGAAGCGCAGCGGATTGCGTTTTGTATCCGCACAATCCGCCGGGTCGGCGCATTTCCCGTGCGTGTTGGAATCGCCGAAGCAGACAATGTGTTTTTTCATATACCCTCCGGAATTCTTGGCGCAGTGGCATCCGCGCCTTTTCGTTTGATTAATATACTATCACATTTGTTCAATCCACGAGAGTAGTATTTCCTGCTGAACGATCTCTTTTTCGCAAAATAGAGGGCAATTACGACAAATTTACGTACATTTAGAAAAATTCGAATACAGAAACGTTCTGATCCCCTTCGTTATTGTTCGAATACTTTGCGGCGATACATAGGCTAATTACGGTAATAGTATAAATCATTGCCACGCGAGATCGAAACGAAAGTAAACGAACTAATATAATCGCGGCTTTGTGAATTTTTTCAGAAAATACGATACCGAACATTCAATAAGAAAACCAGTTGATAATCCAACCTAAGTTAGTTATAATAGCAGTGTATGAAAAACCATACAAATTGGCGCATTTACAAATGTATCAAACGCCGAAAAGCCATGTTTACAAATGTATTCGGTGAAACATACTATCGAACATCAGACCCAATTTTGATTACGAATAGGAGAATTATACATGAAAAATTCTTATGTAATTGGTTATGATGGCGGTACCGGCGGCGTTCGCGCCGGCATTTATGACTTATCAGGCAACGAGCTTGCTTTTGCATCGATTGAATATACTACCTACCATCCGCATTCCGGCTGGGCGGAACAGCTGCCTTCGGATTGGTGGGATTGTTTTGCTTCTGCAACACGCGAGGCAATAAAAAAAGCTGGTATTTATAAGGAAGATATTGTCGCAATGTCCTTTGATGTCACCTGCTGCAGCGTGCTGCTTTGCATGAAGGACGGCACTCCTCTTCGTAATTCTCTCATTTGGATGGACGTTCGTTCCGCAAAAGAGGCTGAGTTCATTGCATCCACAGGCAATCCGGCACTCAAATTCAACGGCTTTGGCAATGTATCGGCTGAATGGATGCCCTGCAAAGCGCTTTGGCTGAAGAAAAATGAACCGGAGAATTACAACAAAGCCGATCTTGTCTGCGAATATGCGGATTGGATCACGTATAAGCTGACCGGAAAATGGACCGTCAACCTTTCCAATATTTCCTGCCGCTGGTATTACGACAGCAAAAATGGCGGCTTCCCCAAAGATTTTTACGAGCAGATCGGCTTGGGCGATGTGCTTGCGAAATTTCCGCAGCAGATTCAATACCTTGGCGATAATCTGGGCACGCTTACAAAGGAAGCGGCGGAACATCTCGGCCTTTGTGAAGGAACTGTCGTGGGACAGGGCGGCGTGGACGCTTGGGTTGCCAATATCGGGTTGGGCGTGGTGCAAAAGGGCAAGGTGGCGCTCATCACCGGTTCTTCCCACCTGATCTCCTGTCTGACGGATACATATGAATATGTAAGAGCCGGTTTCTTCGGTCCCTATCCGGATACTACGGTGCGCGGACTGGGCTTGGTAGAAGGCGGACAGACTTCTTCCGGTTCCATACTCGCCTGGTATAAGCGCAACCTGTGCAAGGATCTCGAAGGCAAGGAAGAAAGCGCATACGATATTCTCAATCGCGCCGCGGCACAGCTTCCGCCGGGAGCGGAAGGCCTGATGGTGCTGGATTGGTGGCAGGGCAACCGTACGCCGTATACCGATCCGAACGTACGCGGTATGATCTACGGGCTGTCGTTAGGCCACACACAGGCGCACATTTATCGTGCCATTATGGAAGGTGTGGCGTTTGGTACGGAAAACGTGTTTGACTCCTTCCGCAAAGCCGGATATACGGTAGACGAAGTATATATGGGCGGGGGTACAACCAATTCGGATCTGTTCATGCAGATTCATGCGGATGTATCCAATGTGGTCATCAATGTGCCTAAGAACCCGCAGTCCGCAACGTTAGGGTCTGCCATACTTGCCGCTGTGGCGGCGGGGCTGTATCCCAACCTGGAAGAAGCGGTAAAGAATATGGTGCAGTTCGCTAAGCGTATTGTTCCTAATCCCGAAAACCATGAGAAATACAAGAAGATATTCCGCCAGTATCAGAGGGCGCACGAACAGTGCGGAGCCTGGATGCATGAAACAACGGAGTGCTTCAGGGAACTGTAAATGAAATATACGTTGTCCCTGTATGAAAAGGCAATGCCGGATGACATGCCTTTGAAAGAAAAACTTCTCGCTTCCCGCGAATGCGGATATGACAGCATGGAGCTGTGCGTGGATCTCAACCCCGAGCGTGAAGCCCGGCTGAACTGGACGCGCAAAGAACGGCGTGAGCTTTCCGGCTTCCTGATTGACAACGATTTGCGCATGCCGACATTTTCCTTAAGCGCACTGCGTTCCTGCCCTCTGGGGGAACTGGATGATGCTAAGAACGCCCGTGCGCTGGACATGCTCGAAAAAAGTGCGGATTTATGTTGCAATATCGGTTCTCAGGTCATACTCATCAACGGGTATGATGTATACTCTTCGCCTTCCACGGAAAAGACTGTGGAGCGGTTTGGTGAAAATATCGTAAAGGCGGCGGAAATCTGCGCAAGCTATGGCGTCATTTTAGCTATAGAAAACGCGGAACGGCCGTTCATAGATAGCTTCAGCAAGGCAGCAGAATGGGTAGAACGCATCGACAGCCCGTATTTCCGAATATACGGGGATGTAGGCAATACGTTCAACGCATGTTTGGGTGATGTGCCCAAGGCGCTTGCGGATTTTGAAACGGGGCGGGGTATCACTGCCGCCGCGCATCTGAAGGATACAATGCCGGGTGAATACCGTTTCACGCGGTATGGAGAAGGACATGTGGATTTTTCGCAGGCGGTTAAGAAATGTCTTGATATCGGCGTGCGAATGTTCACTGCTGAACTGTTTTATCAGCAGCAATTAAATTGGCACGAAGAAGCAAAGCGGGTCAATAGATTTTTGCGCGGCTTTTTCCCCGTATAAAAGAAAGGCAAAGGCATGATCGAGAACATCAAAAAGCAGCTAATGGAGCTTACGGCGCTCACGGGCATATCGTCCCGCGAGGATGAAGTCGTACGGTATATGTACGAGAAGTTCAGGGAAACGACCAGCGATGTATCTGTCGATATGCTGGGCAACGTAACGGCGGTATTCAAGAGTTCAAAACCGGACGCGCAGCGCATTCTGCTGTTTGCTCACATGGACGAAGTGGGCCTGATGGTCAAGAAGGTGGAGAACAACGGATATCTGCGGCTTGAACGCCTGACGGCGGTCAACAGCCATATCATAGAGGGCACTGTATTTCACGTGCGCACGCACGGCGGAAAAGCCGTGAAGGGCATTGTGGGCGCGAAATCGCATCACTTCATGTCCGCGGCGGATAAATCCCGGGTACCTGAGCTTTCTGAATTGTTTCTGGATATCGGCTGCACCAGCAAAGAACAGGTGAACGCGCTGGATATCACGGAAGGTTGCGTGGTCAGTTTTTCACACAGCTTTACGGAACTGGCCAACGATATGATTTCCACGAAATCGCTCGATGACCGCGCCGGCCTCGTCGTATTGCTGGAACTCGCGCGGCATCTGAAGGGTAAACCGTTGTCCGCAGATTACTACCTGGTCGCGAGCGTGCAGGAAGAATTCAATATTCGCGGCATTATGCCTGCCGCGCGCACGGTGGATGCGGATGTGGCCATAGGCCTCGATATTACGCCTGCCGGCGATACGCCGGATGTTGGCGGCGCAACGGATGTCAAACTCGGCGCAGGACCGGCATTTACCTACCTGAACTACCACGGCCGCGGCACGCTCAATGGTATCGTGCCCAACGAGGCGCTGGTACATTTTCTTGAGCGTACCTGTGAGAAGAACGACATTCCATACCAGCGCGAAGTTTGCAGAGGCTTGCTCACAGAAACTGCGTATGTCGCCATTTCCGGCACAAAGGGCGTGGCCACCGCGAGCATTTCTATACCGACACGGTATGCGCATACCCCTGTCGAAACGGCGAGTCTGCGGGATATTCAGTCCACAGTCGTGCTGCTTACACGCTTTGCGGATACTTGGGATCCTTCGTACAATCTCAAAAAGATCAGTCTGTAAAAAAATTGGGCCGCCGCAGAAGCGGCAGCCCGGAAAATTGAGAAAGATTACAGCTTGATCTCGAAGCAGTCCTCTTCCTTGAAATTCTCGATCTGGAAATCGTTCATGTAGGCACGTTCTGGCAGAACGATCAGCGCGTGCAGCACGGGTTCGGACTTGGGAAGCGGGCAAAGATGCCAAACGCCCGGATACATGGTCACGATGACGCCTTTGGGTACGATAAATGCCTTTGTGGCGGAAGGATCAGGCGTGCCGCCGCCTGCGGGCGCGACGTGCAAGATAAAATCATCGTTTACGGCCATAATGGCTTCGCACGTTGTGTTGTGATATTCCGCAGCGCGGATGATCATTTTTTCCGGCTTTTTTACGGCGATGGGCGAAAAGCCGACGGGCAGGTTGCCCAGACTGTAGAAACGGGAACTGTCCCTGTAAAAAGAGTGGATTTCTCCGCACAGGGCCGGCCCTTCGGGGGAAAGTACGGATGTGAATGTGCCGAACGGGGCAAATGCTTCTAAGGTGAGCGGTTCGGGTTTGATAACTCGCATTGCGAACGCCTCCTGTTGGTTGATTTTCAAGTATAGAATAGCATAGCAAGCGGGCTTGTCAACTCGGCACAAGACAGAATTTAAGCGGATTAGCAAGTGTTAACTTAATGTATCCCTTCACTGTATACATTTGTTAACAAAACGAAACTGGGTTGACATTCGTCTACTGCTTGATATAATCACAATGATGCTGCCATACTATTGGGGCATGGATATTTCTGTAAAAGGAGCATTACGAACAATGACGTGGTTGAAAGAAGTAATAGGAACTGAAAAAGCAATTGTCGCGATGTGCCATATGCCTGCCATGCCCGGCGATCCCGGTTTTGACAAAGATGGCGGCATGGATAAGGTCTACGATTACACCTACACAAGCCTGATGGCTCTGCAGCAGGGCGGCGTTGACTCGGTGATGTTCTCCAACGAGTTCAGCCTGCCTTACCTCACCAATGTCCGTACGGAAACGGTGGCTGCCATGGCGCGCGTCATTGGCCAGCTGATGCCTCATATCAAGGTTCCCTTCGGCGTTAACGTGCTGTGGGATCCTTACAAGTCGATTGATCTCGCGATGGCGACAGGCGCACGGTTTGTCCGTGAAATATTCACCGGCGTTTATGCGAGCGATTTCGGCGTATGGAACACCAATTGCGGCGACGTGATCCGCCACCAGTATTCCATCGGCGCACAAAATGTAAAGCTGTTGTTCAATATCGTGCCGGAAGCCGCAAAATATCTGGCGGACCGCGATATTCTGGACATCGCAAAGTCTACTGTGTTCAACAATAAGCCGGATGCTTTGTGCGTTTCCGGGCTGACAGCGGGCGTCGAAACCGACTCTACCGTGCTTAAGCGCGTCAAAGAAGCCGTACCCAATACGGTGGTATTCGCGAACACCGGCTGCCGCGCAGACAATATTGCAAGGCAGCTATCCATAGCGGATGCCGCGGTTGTGGGTACGACCTTTAAAGTGGATGGCATCTTTGCAAATCCCGTGGACGCTTCCCGCGTAAAAGCCTTTATGGATACGGTGAAGAAATTCCGCGAGAGCCTGTAAAACGGCGAAACCCGATGGTCGTTCTCACACCGCAGGATTGATGACAGGAGGATGCTTATGGCTGAAAAGTATGTCGTTGGATGTGACTTTGGCACGCTTTCCATGCGCAGCATACTCGTTCGCGTAAGCGATGGCGCTGTCGCGGCTGAGGAAGTGTATACCTACCCGGCAGGCGTTATCACCGGCAGTTTGCCGGGCGGCGTGAAACTGGAAGGACCCGGCTGGGCCTTGCAGGACCCCGATGATTACGTGAATGCGCTGTACCATTGCATTCCTTCTGTACTTCGCAATTCCAGAGTAAACCCTGCGGATGTGATTGCCATTGGCGTGGACTTCACTACCTGCACCGTGATGCCGATGCTTAAGGACGGTACGGTATTGTGTCAGTTGGATGCATACCGCAATCGTCCCCACGCGTGGGTGAAGCTGTGGAAAAACCACACCGCCCATAAAGAAGCCGACGAAATTACGGAGTATGTGGAAAAGACGGGGTCGGATGTACTCGATTTTTACGGTCTGCGCGCTTCTTCCGAATGGCTGTTTCCTAAAATATGGGAAGTACTGCGCAAAGATCCCGAGATATTTGAAAAGGCCTATACGTTTATCGAGGCCGGCGATTATGTCGTGTATAAAATGTGCGGGCGTATCGTGCGCAGCGGCGTACTGGCCGCTGCAAAAGGCTTCCATGACAACAAGACAATGCGTTTTCCCGGCAAGGAGTTCTTCAAAGTCCTTGATGCGCGGCTTGAAAATATCGTAGAAGACAAGCACCTGACCAATGTGACGCGCGTTGGCACGCCGGCGGGCAAGTTGACCGCTGCGATGGCACAAAAGCTTGGATTGCATGAAAATGTAGTGGTTTGCACCTCTCATGCGGATGCGGCCTGCACATTGCCCGGCGCGGGCATCGTGGAGCCCAACGTCATGACATTCGTGATGGGCACTTCTCTTTGCCATATGATGCTGTCCGAGCATCTGGAGAAAATCCCCGGTATGTGTGCGGCCTATTATGAGGGCATTATTCCCGGATACTACTGCTATGAGGCTGGACAGAGCGCGGTTGGCGACATATTCGACTGGTTCTGCACGAAGTACCTGCCCGAACAATATACGGCCGAAGCAAAAGAACGCGGCATCCATATCATGCAGCTCATGAACGAAAAAGCCGGCAAGCTTGCCATAGGACAAAGCGGCGTACTGGCTCTTGACTGGATGAACGGAAATCGCAGCATACTGCAGGATTCAAGTCTCTCCGGCCTTATGATGGGCCTGACGTTGTCCACAACGCCGGAAGAAATCTACAGAGCGTTGCTGGAATCCACCGCGTTCGGCACAAGGGTAATACTGGATCAGTTCCGGAAGTATCAAGTGCCTATCGACTCGTTTTACGCATGCGGTGGGCTTGCGCAGAAGAACGAACTGTTGATGCAAATATTCTGCGACGTCATCGGTATGCCCATCAAAGTAAGCGCAGTCAAGCAGACCTCTGCTATGGGCACTGCCATTATGGCGGCGGTATCCGCGGGCTCCCGGTTGGGCGGTTACGATAGTTATGATCGGGCTGCTGCCGCTATGGTGCCTCCCCCGTCTAAGGAATATACGCCCGTACCGCAAAATGTGGAACGATACAACGCGCTGTTTGAGATTTATCGTTCGCTGCACGACAGCATGTCGGCGCCAGGAAGCCCCATGAAACGGCTCATAGAAGCGCAACGCAATTCTGCCGTGTAATGCAAAGCGATGTTAACTGCGAAGACGCAGATAACATAAACAACACAATAGGAGGAAAAAAGATGAAAAAACTGTTAGCTCTGATTATGGTCGTCTCCATGATCGCAATGGTTGCTGGCTGCGCCGCTTCTACGCCCGCGCCCGCTGCTACCGAAGCGCCTGCTGCCGCCGCTACCGAAGCGCCTGCCGCTGCCGCTACCGAAGCCCCCGCTGCCGATAAGGTCTACAAGATCGCGACCGTCGTCAAGCTGACCGGCGTTGCGTGGTTTGACAGGATGGAAGAAGGCGTTAAGCAGTTCGCCGCCGATACCGGCACGGACGCTTGGCAGACCGGCCACTCCACCGCTGACCCCGCTGAGCAGGTTCGTATCATCGACGACCTCATCGCACAGGGCGTGGACGCTATCTGCGTAGTTCCGAACTCCACCGAATCCCTCGAAGCCGTTCTGAAGAAGGCCATGGATGCCGGCATCGTCGTCATCGCGCATGAAGCCTCCAACATCCAGAACGCCAACTACGACATCGAAGCGTTTGACAACACCGAATACGGCAAGCACTTCATGGCTATGCTGGGCGAAATGATGGGCGGCAAGGGCCAGTACACCACCTTCGTCGGCTCCCTCACCGCTACCTCTCACAATGAGTGGGTTGACGGTTCCACCAACGTTCAGAAGGAAAAATATCCTGACATGGAACTCGTTTCCAACAAGAACGAGAGCACCGAGAACATCGACAACGCTTACAACAAGACCCTTGAGTTGCTCAAGGCCTACCCGAACCTCGTTGGCTTCCAGGGCTCCGCTATGACGGACGTCGTGGGCGTTGGCAAGGCAATCGACGAAATGGGCAAGCAGGACAGCACCGTTGTCATCGGTACCTCTCTGGTATCCGTTGCTGGCCAGTACCTCGAGACTGGCGCTATCGACAAGATCTCCTTCTGGGATCCCGCCAAGGCCGGTTACGCTATGAACGAACTGGCTCTGATGATCCTCAAGGGCGAGAAGCCTGCGGACGGCATGAGCCTGAAGGCCGAAGGTTACCAGAACCTGAAGCTCGTCGGCAAGGTCTTCTACGGCTCCGCTTGGATCGATGTTGACAAGAGCAACATGGCCGATTACAGCTTCTAATTCTACTCGTTGTCAGCATAATTGAAAACAAAACCCGGCCGGCTCTAACCGGCCGGCCGGGTAAAAAAATGTAGCTGACAACTGCTGCAAGTTGCTTGTAAGGCAAACTTCTCGGCGGTTTCATTATTTATATAGCTATTTTTGTATATTATATTGGAAGCTTGCCGTTTTCACGCTATACTGAACTCATAATTAAGTCGGCGCTGTATAGCTGCGGATCAATAAAGGAAGGAATGTATATGCACAAACCCTTTATTAAGTTAACAGGCATTTCCAAGTCCTTTGCGGGTGTCCATGCGCTGCAGGATGTGGATATGACCATCTACGAGGGGGAGATCCGCTGCCTGGCTGGAGAAAACGGCGGCGGTAAATCCACGTTGATTAAGGTCATTTCCGGTTTCTACACGCCGGATAAGGGCGAAATCGAAATTGCTGGAAAGGTATTCCATAAGCTTACCCCCCAGCAGGCCATTCATGAAGGAATTCAGATCATTTATCAGGATTTCTCCGTATTCCCCAACCTGACGGTTGCGGAAAACATCGCGCTCAGTCTCGAGAGACTGCACGGCAAAAAGCTTGTCGACTGGCCGTCCATAAAGAAAAACGCGCAGCGGGCGCTGGATATGATCGATATCCATATCGATCTTGACGCGCAGGTGGGCGGATTATCTGTGGCGGACCGGCAGCTGGTTGCCATTTGCCGGGCGCTTTTGCAGGATGCAAAGCTGCTCGTCATGGATGAGCCCACGACCGCGCTTACGCGCAAAGAGGTGGACAGCCTGTTTGCCGTGGTACGCGATCTGCAGAAAAAGGGCATCTCTATATTGTTTGTCAGCCATAAACTAGAGGAAGTATTTGAAATCGCTGAAGAGCTTACCATATTGCGCAACGGCAAGAAGGTAATCGAAGGCCCTATGCACGAATTCGACCGGCAGAAGTTTATTTTCCACATGACCGGCCGTACCATAGAATCAACGCGTTTCGAAGCTCCTCAGATCAGTGGAAAACCATTGCTCAAGGCGGAAAGCATCGGGATAAAAGACCTGTTTGATGATATATCGTTTGACCTGTATGCCGGTGAGATTATAGGCATTACAGGATTGCTTGGTTCAGGGCGCAGCGAACTTGCGCGCGCACTGTTCGGGCTTGAGAAAATAACCAAGGGCCATTTGTATGTGGAAGGTTCAGTCGTAAAACCCGGTTCCGTACAGGATGCCATTGCGCACGGTATAGCTTACGTGCCCGAAGACCGCCTGACGGAAGGATTGTTCCTGCCGCATTCTATCAATAACAACACGATCGCCGCGACTGTAAATAAAGTGCTTGGCAAGGGCCGGCTGATCAGCAAGCAGAAGACGCGCGAGAGCACAAAGGAATGGATCGACGAGCTGAGCATCGTTACGCCTTCCGGCGAGCTCCCCGTACAGAGTCTTTCGGGCGGCAACCAGCAGCGCGTCGTGCTTGCAAAGTGGCTTTCCACAAAGCCCAAGGTGCTCATATTGAACAGCCCTACAGTCGGCGTCGACATCGGCTCCAAAACAGATATCCATAACTACGCGCGAAAACTTGCAAAACAGGGCCTGGGTATCATTATTATATCAGACGATATCCCAGAGGTACTGGATAACTGCAGCCGCGTGCTGGTCATGAGAAAAGGTCGCATCGTAGGCAGGATGGAAACCTCGGAGCTTACGCCCGAACTGGTTTCCCGCACGCTGAGCGAAGCATAACGGAAGGGGAATACGGAATATGAGAGCTACCTCCCCAATGAAAAAATTGCTGCAACGCAACGAATTTTATGTGGCGATGGCCGTATTGGTGCTGTCCATAGTAATCGGCGTAAAAAGCCCTGTGTTCTTTACGGCGAACAATGCGGTAGACATGCTCAAGGCTGCCGTCGTAAACGGCATCATGGTGTACGCGGTTATGCTGGGCATCATCGCAGGCGGAATTGACGTTTCGTTCCCTGCGATCGCGGTTTGTTCCATGTACATCACAAGCAAATTGTGCGCTACCATATCGTACAACGGCACCGTTATTTTTCCGATATTGCTTGCGGCTGCCATAGGTACGATGCTTGGGTGCATCAACGGTTTGATCATAGCGCTGTACAAACTCCCCGCGTTCATCGTAACGCTGGGTACGTCGAGCGTATTCCATGGACTGCTGATATCGCTGTTGGGTGCGAAACCCGTTAACCGTCTGGTACCGCCCATGGAAGCCATGAGCAAAGCTGAAATTTTCCATGTTCAGGGCGAGAATTACACTTCCATACTGCCGGTAACATTCTGGTTCCTGATAGCCATCATTGTCATCGTATATCTGCTGCTCAAGTACACCATGCTTGGGCGCGGCATATACGCAGTGGGCGGTGACCGTGTTTCTGCGGAACGCGCCGGTTTCAACATCAAAGGCATTACCATTTTCGTATATACCTTCATCGGCTTTGCGGCTGGTCTTGCGGGTATTACCCATACCATACAGGCGCGTACCTGCGTCCCCACCGACCTGATGGGCAGTGAATTGATTATCATTGCCGCGGCAGTTCTCGGCGGTACGAATATTTCAGGTGGCAAAGGTACTGTACTGGGCACCACGCTGGGTCTAGCACTCATCACCATTGCCAGGAACAGCCTGATACTCATGGGCATACCGCCTACAGCACAGCGAGCTGTCGTGGGCCTCATTATCGTAGCCGGTACCGGCATCTCGGCATACCAGGCAATGAAAGAATCAAACAAGATCCCCAAAGTTATGGATGATGAACCCGTTAAGGAGGGTTGACAGTGGAAAGGCAGAATAATACGAACGAGCCTAAGAAAAGGTTACCCATCGATCTGAACGGCATTCGCGGGGATCTGTTATTTGACGGGAATCTCGTGCGGCTTGGCGTTATCATGGTGGTTTCATTTGTTCTGATGGCGGCGCTCAAACCCGAGCTCTACCTGACCAGTAAGAACTTTATGTCCATGATGTACCAGTTCCCGGAGATCGGCCTTTTCTCCATCGGTGTTATGATCGCTATGCTGCTGGGCGGCATCAATCTTTCCGTGCTGGGTATCGGCAACCTAAGTGCCATTGTCGCTGCGTATACCATGATTGCGCTGATGCCGACTATGGGCAACTTTGGAGCCATTGTTGTAGGAATACTTGTGGCGCTCATAATAGGTCTTTTATGTGGCGCACTCAACGGCTTTTTGATCGCGAAGTTAGGTATTCCCGCCATGCTGGCAACACTGGGCACAATGGAGATGTTTTCCGGCATAGGCATCTATTTGACGGACGGTTCCGCAGTGTTCGGACTGCCTGCGGGCTATGAAGTGATCGGGGCGGGAACGCTGCTGGGAATACCCATCCCGACGGTCATTTTCATTGTGGTAGCGGGTCTGTGCACGCTGCTGCTGCAGAAAAAGAAATTCGGTCTTGAAATTTTCCTACTGGGCACCAACGAGAAGGCAGCGCGCTTTACGGGCATACAGACGAAAAAGGATATCGTTCTAGCGCACATGCTGGGCGGTTTGCTTGCTGCAATCGCCGGTATCATCATGTCTTCGCGTACGGTTTCCGCGAAGGCTGACTACGGTTCTTCCTACACGCTGCAGTGTATTCTGGTGGCGGTGCTTGGCGGCGTTAATCCGAGCGGAGGCTTTGGCAAGGTAACCGGTGTTGTAATGGCAATACTGACGCTGCAGTTCCTTTCAAGCGGCTTTAATACCATGCGCGCGGACTCCTATTTCAAGACGTTTATTTGGGGCGCGGTACTGATTGCTGCACTGCTCATCAACTATTACGGCAATAAGAATCAGGAACGCAGAAAAAAGGCTGCTGCCGCTGCAAAATAAGATACATCACTACAGATACTATACTTTAAACTAAGGAGGCGTCATTCCATGCAGAGATTGATGAACAAACCTGAGAATTACGTGGATGAAATGCTCAAAGGCGTGCTCGCTGCGCATCCCGACAAGGTCAAAATCGTAAACGACGATCTTCGCTGCTATGTAACAGCTAAGAAAAAGGCTGGCAAGGTCGGCATTGCAACTGGCGGCGGCTCCGGCCATTTGCCCCTGTTCATGGGGTATGTGGGCGATGGTATGCTCGATGGCGCCAGCATTGGTGGCGTATTCCAATCCCCCAGCGCGGATCAGATGTATCAGGTTACCAAGGAAATCGACAGCGGCGCAGGCGTGCTTTATATTTACGGCAATTACGGCGGCGATATCATGAACTTTGATATGGCCAAGGAAATGGCCGAATTCGACGACATCAAGGTCATGCAGGTGGTTGCAGGCGAAGATGTGGCCTCCGCGCCCAAGGGCAAGGAAAACAAGCGTCGCGGCGTAGCCGGCATATTCTTTGTATTCAAATGCGCCGGCGGCGCGGCGGATGCCATGCTGCCGCTTGAGGAAGTAGCTCGTATCGCGCAGAAGGCGGCTGATAATGTACGTACCATGGGCGTTGCGCTGACCCCCTGCATCGTACCGGAGAATGGCAAAGCGAATTTTGAAATTGCACCGGGCAACATGGAAATGGGTATGGGCATCCACGGCGAACCTGGCATTGAAAAGGCCGCAATCCGTCCTGTGGACGTCATCGTAGGCGAAATGCTTGACCGCATACTGCCCGATCTGCCGTATGAAAGCGGCGATGAAGTTGCTGTTCTTGTCAACGGTCTGGGTGCTACCCCGCTTGAAGAGCTGTATATCATTTATCGCCGCGTACATGAGATTCTCGGCGAGAAGGGGATCAAGGCATTCAAGGCATATGTGGGCGAGTATGCGACCTCCATGGATATGGCAGGTATGTCGGTAAGCGTGCTCAAGCTGGATGCGGAACTTAAAAAGTATCTCTCCATGCCCTGCCGCACGCCGTTCGTTTCACAGGAGCAGCTCTAATGGATACCATCAGCAGACAGGATGTCATTCGCTTCTTTGATAAAGCGGCGGATACCATGGCGGAGCATAAGGATTACCTTACGGAGATGGACGCCGCGCTGGGTGATGGCGATCTCGGGCTTACCATGACTTCCGGTTTTGCGAAGGCGAAGGAAGCTGTACACGGCACGGAGGAAGCTGATCTTGGCAAGCTGTTCATGCTTGCGGGCATGACGATCGCCAAAGCCGTTCCTTCTACGATGGGTACGCTCGTCGGCTCCGGTTTCATGAAAGTTGCAAAGGCCTTTAAGGGCAAAGAGAGCATGGGCGTTGAGGAACTTGCGGCGTTTGTGGATCAGTTTGTCGAAGGGCTGATGGAGCGCGGCAAAGCAAAGCCGGGCGACCGGACTATCATCGATGCCATGTATCCCGCCGCGCGGTATCTGGAGCAGGCGCGCGACGAAGGCGCCTCGCTGGAAAAAGCCGCACAGGGCGCTCTTGCGGCGGCGGAACAGGGGCTTGAGGCTACCAAGGGAATGCTGGCGGCATTTGGCCGCGGCGTGTTCTTTGGCGATCAGGTGCTGGGAAAGCCGGATCAAGGGGCAACCGTAGGTATGTATATTATTCAGGCTTGGAAAGAGATTATCTGCGCTTAATCGGCTGAAAGTGGTTACAGGGGATACCGTTTAAAGGTATCCCCTTTTGTTATTTTGGGCAGTATTTCCTTTTTTGTCATGACCGAACGATATTGTCATGAAAACACATCATTGTTAGTATTTGCTACTCTTATATATCATGCCTTTCCTATAACTTTTAGCTAATGTTTTATCGTAAAATGTCGAAATATATCGAAGAATGACAAAACGCAAGACTAATGTATATGTATTGTATAGATATTCATTAAATCATTTCCTGAAATGCTTTTTATAACTAAGTTTACTAGTCTTAACGCAAGATTAGTAATTAAAAAAATGGGAGGTAAGCGAATAAAGTGCAACGAGAATTTATGATCGAGGAAATGGAGGATACTCAACAGGGAAGGTACTTGACTTTTGTTGTGGATGGCGAATCGTTGGGCGTGGAAATAACGTACGTGAAGGAGATCATCAGCATTCAGCCAATCGCGTGCCTGCCGGATGTCCCTGCCTATATAAAAGGCGTCATAAACTTGCGGGGTAGAATTGTTCCTGTGATTGACATGCGTTTGAAGTTTCATAAGCAGCCGGAAGATTATACGGACCGGACCTGTGTAATTGTTGTGGATACAGGGGATCAATCTGCAGGACTTATTGTCGATGAGGTCACCGAAGTTCAGCGTATTGAACAAAGTGATATCGTACCACCTCCGGAGCAAATTGCAGGTCCAAATAGCTGCATTAAGGGAATAGGTAAAGCGAACGGCCATGTAAAGCTGCTGCTGGATACCATAAAGTTGCTTGAATCTGAAATTGCCGAGTAGCCAACAACAAATGATGAGGAATATGATAATCATGAAAAACTTATCCATATCCAAGAAACTGATCGTTACATTCGCCATTATTATTGCACTATTTCTGTCAACCGTTGTTATAGCCCTTTTAAGCATCACCAACATTACGGATACATTTACCACATTTCACGATAATGCCTCCGTAGCCGCGATCAAGTCCATGGAAGTGCAACGAGAATTACAGGAACTGGAGAAATTGGTTCTGGGGACCGCAACTGCAGAGAATGCGGCTGAAGCGGCGGAGATTTCCGCTCGTATCCCGGATGTCTTAACGAAATACTCTACCGCGATGAGTACTCTAGAATCCGTGATGTTGGATCATGCCGATAAATTACAGGCTTTGCGCGACAGCCTTACCAAGGGGAAAGCGATCAGGGAGAGCATCGTGGAATTGGCAAGCACGGATCCGGCAAAGGCGCTTACAATGTACCATGAGGAGTATGCGCCCATCATTCAGCAGTGCAACGATGCTGCCGCAGTCATAGGGACTGCTGTTACCGAAGAAGCCGATACCTATTTCAGCCAGAGTCAGGTGTCGGCGAAAAACAGCTTTACTACTGCCATCGGCATTTCTGCCGCTGCAATGGTGATTACTGTTGCACTGTGCGTCTATATCGTGCGGAGCATCACGCGGCCTTTACGTGAGATTGAAGGCGCGACGAAGCAACTTTCTTCAGGCGACCTTTCCGCGTCCATTTCCTATCAGTCACGGGATGAGCTTGGTTCGCTTGCCAACAACACGCGTATGCTCATTGAAAGCCTGCGCACCTATATCGGAAATATCTCCAGCGTTTTAGGTACAATGGCAGATGGCGACCTTACGGTGGGTGTCGATATTGACTATTTGGGAGATTTCGCTCCTATTAAGATGTCCATGGAGCGTATCCTGACTTCGCTCAATGGCACGCTCCTACAGATTAACCAGGCATCACAACAGGTAGCGAGCGGATCAGATCAAGTAGCAAGCGGCGCACAATCCCTTGCCCAAGGTTCAACCGAACAGGCAAGCTCTACGGAAGAGCTCTCCGCAACGATCAATGAAATATCCCTGCAAACCAGACAGAATGCTCGGAATGCTCAAATGGCCAATACAATGGTCAATGCCACCATGAAGGAAATTGACAACGGCAATCGGCAGATGCAGCTATTGGTCAGCGCAATGGGCGATATCTCCAAAACCTCGAATCAAATTGGAAAGATTATTAAGACTATAGACGATATCGCATTCCAGACAAACATTCTCGCACTCAACGCGGCTGTAGAGGCCGCTAGAGCGGGAGCTGCGGGAAAAGGGTTTGCCGTGGTTGCTGAGGAAGTTCGAAATCTGGCAGGAAAGAGCGCGGAAGCCGTAAAAGATACGACCGCCTTGATTGAAAGTACGATACAGGCTGTACAGAATGGAACGAGCACAGTGGATGCTACCGAAAAATCTCTGGCTCTTATCGTGGAAAAGGCGCAAAGCGTTTCATCATTGGTCAGCGAAATCGCGGAAGCATCAAATGCGCAGGCTGCGGCTGTCATGCAGACCACGCAAGGCATAAACCAGATATCAAGTGTCGTGCAGAGCAATTCCGCAACGGCTGAAGAAAGCGCTGCAGCAAGTGAAGAACTCTCCGGGCAGGCGGCAATGCTAGAGCAATTGATTGGCCAATTTCGCCTTAAAGAAGTCTATTCCTCAGCGGTTATGCCCGTTGCTGGAACGATGAAACAGCAGAATTTAGTTGGCGAACCGTCGAGCCTGTATCTCGGAAAGTACTGATGTGGGTCAAATGCCGTTGAATGCGGCACTATAAATGTAAGCCGCATATTCAAACGCGGCGCAGTATAAAAGGTGCTGCGCCGCGTTCGTTTGTAAGGATATGCTTGCCCCGGGCTGTACACACAGCACTGCAATATACCGCTTTTAAGGCAGACTATTTTGGCTGGTATTTTCTGCAAGCTGATGTATAATATAAACACGTATTTGACTGAAGGTATTTGCCCGAATGCAGGCACATGCCATGGAAAATTCATAGTAAGTTTCACATTTGCCGGAGCGAACCACAAAGGAGTATGGTATGATACTTGTAAGCGCTTGCCTGTGCGGTATGCATTGCCGTTATGACGGCAGCAGAAAGCCGGACGACGAGATACTCGCCATGCTGCAAAGAGGGGAAGCAATCCCGGTCTGTCCCGAACAGCTTGGGGGATTGACAACCCCTCGGCCGCCTGCGGAAATTAAGCAAGGCGATGGGGCGGCAGTGCTCAGGGGTGAAGCGAGGGTTTACAACGCGCAGGGGCAGGATGTTACCGGCGCTTTTATTACAGGTGCAGAGGAAACGATACGTCTGGCGCGCATATGTAAGGCAGAGCGGGTCATACTCAAATCGAAAAGCCCGTCCTGTGGGTGCGGCGTTGTCTATGACGGCACGTTTTCAGGGACGCTCAGGCAGGGCGACGGCGTAACAGCCGCGTTGATCAAACAAAGCGGTATACCGGTGGAGACAAGATAACCCGCCGCACAAATCAAACCGGAGGGATAACCAATGGAAGGCAATACCATACTCGTCATTGACGATGACAGAAACATACTCGAAATTGTGAAGCTTTACCTGAATAAGGAAGGGTTTTCAGTACAGGTTGGCGAACGCGGCGATACGGCGCTTGCGCTGTTCCGCGAAACAAAGCCGTCTTTGGTTGTATTGGATGTCATGCTGCCCGGCATGGATGGCTGGAAGGTGCTGAATCAGCTGCGTCAGGAAAGCGACGTGCCTGTTATTATGCTGACCGCCAAAGGCGATACGCTCGACCGCGTGCAGGGGCTGGATCTTGGCGCGGACGACTATATGGTGAAACCTTTTGACGCAAAGGAACTGCTTGCCCGTGTAAAGGCGGTACTCAGACGATCCAATGCGCCCGAAGCGGAGCGGGTTGTGAATATGCCCGGTCTTTGCGTATCGCTCGAAACCTATGCGGTAACGCTCGACGATAAAGTAATAGAAATGCCCCCCAAGGAAATTGAACTGCTTTATTTTCTGGCGTCGCACGAAGGCAGGGTATTTACGCGTGAGCAACTGCTCGAACAGGTTTGGGGCTTTGATTTTTTCGGCGACAGCCGGACGGTGGATGTACATGTCAAGCGTATTCGCGAAAAGTTGGGTGAGCGTGAAACATGGCAGATTAAAACCGTGTGGGGCGTCGGCTATAAATTTGAAGCAGCGCACGATCAGTAATCGATAAGACAAATCCGAAATGCGAAAGGATCTGTTCAAAACACTGTTCTCCCGCATGCTGGCAACATATCTGACCGTTATCCTTTGCCTTTTGCTGCTGATGGGGATAACGGTTTCGAGTATGTTCCGCAATCAGTATTTGCGGGAAGAAGAACAATCCTTACGGCGTGAAACGGATAAGATTAATACAATTTTGATCGAAAAATATATATACGAAGAAAAACGGCCTGCTGCGAACGAAGAATTGCTCACGGTGGCCCGCAAATACGATGCGCTGATACAGATCATTGACAAGCAGGGCAATATTCGGTCGTTTTACGATGATGTTGTCTCTGAAGAAAAATGGGGCGCCATTGCGGATGCGCCCGCTTTGCAGACGGGGGAAAATCCCTTGCGGGTTAGCGTGCCCGGGCTGGATATCTGGCCGCAGGATTCCACGGCCAGACTTCTGAAACGGTCGATATTCAATTTCGTCAGTAAGGACCCCATTCCTCTGACTGCGGAAGGACTGCTGCTCAACGGCCTGTTCGACAGTATGACGGATATGCCTACGCTGACGATTGCGCGTGCAGTGGTCAATAACGGACAACCGGACGGCGTGATACTGATGCATCTGGATATGAGCGGCGTTACCGCTTCCATCACACAGGTTTATCTGGATGTGCTGCTGACGGGTTTGATGGCGGTGGCTGCGGCTGTGCTTGCCGTATACTATCTCACGACACGCATTACGAAGCCGATTACGGATATGAACAGCATAGTTCAGCGCTATTCCAAAGGCGCGTTTGACCTGCGGCTCAACGACGAAGGCGCCGATGAAGTGGCACAGCTTGCGAAGAGCTTCAATATTATGGCAAATGAGCTCAACGACCTGGAGCAGACGCGCCGAAGCTTTGTAGCGAATGTCAGCCATGAGCTGCGTTCTCCGCTGACATCCATCAGCGGTTTCCTCGAAGCCATACAGGACGGCACTATTCCCCGGGAAAAGCATGAGGAGTATCTTTCGCTGGTAATTGCGGAAACGCGCCGTATGACGGGGATGGTCAACAATCTTCTTGATCTTGCTCGAATGGAAAGCGGGCAGGTACCGCTCAAGCTTTCAATTTTCGACGTCAATGAGCTGGCGCTGCGCACACTGCTGACATTTGAGGCGCGAATAAACCAGAAAAAGCTGGATGTTGAGCTGGAGCTTATGGAACCCAACTGCTTTGTAGAGGCGGATTCCGACCAGATCGCGCAGGTGATCAGAAACCTGATTGACAACGCCATCAAGTTTTCGCCGCAGGAGAAGCGGCTGGCCATCCGGACCTATTTGCTGGATAAGCGTACAGCGGCGGTCTGTGTGCAGGATCATGGCTGCGGTATTCCCAAAGAGGACGTTCCGCATGTGTTTGAGCGGTTCTATAAAGCGGAAAAAGCCCATACGCCGTCCGCACAGAGCGGCACTGGCCTTGGACTTTCTATTGCCCGTGTGATCATCGATCAGCACGGACAGAATATATGGGTGGAGAGTGCGCCGGGAGAAGGTACCCGGTTTACATTTACGCTCAAACATGTGCAGGAAGTCCGCCGCCGCAGCGAAGCAAAATCAGAAAGCCTCCTGAGGGAAGACGGTTCCCGTAAGGAGGAGGGTTCCAGAAAAGCAGAAAACCTTCGCAGGGATGAATCACCCCGCAAGGATATCAAAGGAGACCGGCAATGAGTTACGAAGATTATTACGAGAACGTGGACAACGGGTATGATCAAAAGCCGCCCAAACGTACAGGCCGCATTGTGCTGCTTGTCATATTTGTGGCGGCGATATTCCTTGTCATCGGCATGCTGCTGATGGGCCTGATACAATCTACGCAGCAGCCCTATAATCCACTGCCGTCCGAACGGCCGGTCCCCGCACAAAGCCCTGCGCCCGATCAAACACAACAGCCTGCTGCGCCAACGCCGTTGCCCACTGAGCGGCCTATGGTTATGCTCGACGGTGTGGCGCCGGTACTTCCTTCTTCCGGCAACCCCATTCCGGATATCGTAGATGCGGTTGCGCCCAGCGTTGTGGGCGTGCTCAATTTTGGGGAAGAGACGATGGATGAAGGCACCGAGCAGGGCATGGGCAGTGGGTTTATCGTATCCTCCGAAGGGTACATCCTAACCAATGCACACGTGGTGGAAGGTGCGAAGGGTCTTGCGGTCACGCTGATAGACGGCACTGAGGTGAAAGCAGAACTCATAGGTTCTGATGCGATTTCAGATGTTGCGGTCCTGAAGGTGGATCAAGCGGGCCTGAAACCCCTGAAACTTGGCAATTCTGATCCTATCCGTGTTGGCGATTATGTGGTGGCGGTGGGCAATCCGCTTGGCTGGGGGCTGGAGGGCACGGTCACGATGGGAATTATCAGCGCGCGCTCACGCTCCATTACCATCGACAGCCATACCAATACTTATATTCAGACGGATGCCGCGATTAACGTAGGCAACAGCGGAGGCCCGCTGCTGAATATGAGCGGAGAGGTCATCGGCATCAACGCCGCTAAGACCATTAACGCGGGATACGATGAAAGCGGCGCGGTCATCAGCGCTGAAGGACTGGGGTTTGCCCTGCCTATCAACGACGTACGCGCCATTACGGAACAGCTGATTACAAAGGGATATGTGGAGCGCGCCGCGCTCGGCATCAATATTACCGAAATGACAAAGGCGCAGATGGAGGAAAAATCCCTGCAGAACGGCGTTCTGGTTATTTCTGTAGTCAACGGTTCCCCTGCGGATAAAGCCGGCCTGAAGCCGGGCGATGTCATATTGTCCTGCGACGGTATCCGCATTACGGAAAAGAATCAGCTTTCCGATTATGTGAATTCAAAGCCTGTCGGAACGCAAATACAACTCGTCATATTGCGGGACGGTAAGGAATTGACGCTGAAGGCCGATCTTGTGGATATGAGCACGCTGGACTATAGCGATGCTCAGGAACTGCCGCAGCCGAAGCAATAACAGAATAAGTCTGCATACAATACAGCGCCCCATTCATAAAGCATTATGAATTGGGGCGCTTGCTTTTCCCGGCGCAAAACATATCACAGACAAATATGCTGAATATGTAAACGGAAACATACGGCAGTCTGTTTAATAGTATAGTAATATATCCCGTCATCAGGAGGTGAGGATATGAGGAACCGTTGGGTCGGGCCCGGATGCGGAAATTTCTGTCGCAGATCGTGGCCCAGATGTACTGGATGGGGCTGTTCAGATCGTGGAGGATTCTGGATCGGTTGGTGATCTGAGTACCCAAAGCGGAACGCATGACCCGTTAAATAAAAACAAGGAGCGTCCTAAACGGACGCTCCTTGTAAATTCTCATGATGTCATTTCACCGTTTTTGCTATGTCCAGCGCAGCGTTCACTGCCTTCACTACAGCAGTGGAGCTTATGGTCGCCCCGGACACGGCATCTACATTGTCTTTGAGTTTGAACGGTCCGGTCTTGCCAATGAACTGCGACCAGAACGATTCTTCCTGCACGCGAGCACCCAAGCCGGGAGTCTCGGAAAAATCCTTTCCGCCGATTTCAATGCCTGCAATCGTACCGTCTTTGAGCACGGCAACCTTCACTTGCACGGGACCGCCATAACCTTTGACGGTCACCTGCACGACATTGCCCTGATCGGAAGTCCAAAGCGCGTCTGCGCCTTCGGGTACAGTCTGCTCAGTAAGAGTTGCGCCCGGCAGCAGTGTATTATCGCCAGTGCCTCCAGACGGAGCTGTCGCCTTTGTGGGGTCAAGGAACGGCTGGGCGGCCGCAAGCGCGGCATTGACAGCCTTCACAACGCCTTTGGAACTGATTGTTGCCCCGGTAACGGCATCCACGCTGCTGCCCAGCTTGATTTCACCGGAAAGGCCTATGAATTGCTTGAGGAACGATTTTTCCTTCACGCGTTCTCCTAACCCGGGCGTTTCCTCAAACCCTTCTTCGCCTATGCGCATGCCGGCAATCGTCCCGTCGTTGGCAACGCCTAATTGTACCTGTATCATGGCATGATAGCCTTTTGCTGAAGCGTACACCACACAGCCCGCATCGGAAGACCAAATCGCGTCGATACCTTCGGGAGCCGTTTCTTCCTGTTTGGTAGTTGCGCCCGGAAGAATGCCGCCGAATACTTTATCCTCCGGCCCCTCGTTTGCATTGAGCCCCAGTACCTGATCGGTAATGTATTCCGAAGCTTTGTTTACGCCGGATACGACGGCGCTGGAACTGATGGTTGCTCCCGTAACAGCTTCCACGTCTTTGCCCAGTTCCACGGGCGTCGCATGCTTGACAAACTGCGCAGCAAAACCGGGTTCGCGTGTTTTCGCGCCCAATCCTGCAGTTTCGGAGAATTTATCACCGCCTACCCATACGCCGGTCAGTTTGCCATCCATATCCATACCGACAGTGATCTGAATAGGGCCGCCGTAGCCTTTCACAGTAATCTGCGCGGTATGCCCTACCGTTTCGCTGCCGGAAAGTCCGGCAAAACAGTTTTCTACTGCAGCGTCATCGGAAAGCTTGAGTTCGTTGAAAGTCTGAGCCGCAGGCAGTACGGAGCGGCGCGCCGCATCGGCTTCTGCCATGGTCTGCTGCCCGATTTTTTGTTCTGTAAGCTGATAGGCAAGCGTCAGCAAAGCTCCCGCCATGAGTGCGACGACGCAGAGTACCAGCCAGCCCGGCAATTTCTTTTTCATTTACAACTCCCCCTTTAGGAAAGGTTAATACACAAAGGATAGAATATCCTGCTCTTATACTTTCTCTTTGTTCGTGTTCAATTCTTCTGAATCGGACTTTTTTGCACTTGCTTTTATGCCATGTATGGCCGAATTTGCGGCGATGCCAGTGAGCATGCCGGTTATTACGCCTGCAACGAGCAATATTGGAAAGTAGGATAGCGCCGCGCGCGGCGTAATCACCAGGCAAGCGACCAGTACCTGACCTACATTGTGGCCAACAGCCCCCGCAATGCTCACGCCAACGATACTGATACCGCGTACCTTATATAGGAGCAGCATGATGATGAGACTGACAAGCCCGCCCGCAAAACTGTAGAGCATGCCCGAAAGACCTGCGAACAGAAACCCGGAAAGCACAACCTTCATGAACATCAGCAGCCAGGCGCTTTTGACATCCATCAGATAGATCGCGTACAGAAGCACTGTATTGGCTAGTCCCAGCTTTATGCCGGGCATGCCGCCGATAGGGATAAAGCTCTCCACCCACCCCAATACCAGCGCAACGGCTGTGAGCATGCCAAAACGGGCGACTGTCTTTGCGCTCATTCCATATCCTCCGCCACAAGTTCGATAGTCACCTGATTGGGCAGACAGATAATCCAGTTGTTGAGCACGCGGTTGTTGTAATTATCGAGTGTAACTTCACCTTGTTTAACGCAATCCTGGTTTTTGCAAGTAGCGGAGTGCATGACGGCACCCCGCTGCGTGATTTCGACGACATTCACTTTACCGTCACCCTGATCGATGGTAATCGTCTGCTTTTCGCCGACAGGCACACGCTTATATTCCTTGTCGCCTACATAAATGACGATATAATCGGATGACGATCCCATGGTTGGCAGGTATTTCACCGCAAGCAGTATGACAGCAACAGCCAGAATAATGCCTATGACCAGAAAATCCTTTTTCTTCAACGTTCTGTTCCTTTTTTAAAGTATGCGCGCCTCTTGAGGCGCCGCTAAACGATTATAGCATTTTTTTAACGAAAAACATATCCCTTTTCCGATTACCGGCATATACCAGCGGCACTTAGGGAAAAGTATGACAGGGAGGTGGGCGCATGCAATCATTATGGGAATGTACGGCTGAAATTCCCAGCCAGGATACTTTAACGCAAGATATACAGGTGGATGTGGCCGTTATCGGCGGAGGTATGGCCGGTATACTCACGGCCTGTCTGCTGCGCGAAAGCGGTGCGGATGTGATCGTTCTTGAAGCGAATACCGTTGCAAGCGGACAAACAAAGAATACCACGGCGAAAATTACTTCTCAGCACGATTTGATTTACGATACGCTGATTTCACAGCATGGAAAGGAACTCGCGCAGCAATATGCAAACGCAAATCAGGCAGCGATTGAAGAATATGATCGTCTGATCAATCAACACAATATTGCATGCGATTTTGAAAGGCTCCCGGCGCATGTCTATTCCACAACAGAGCCAAAGCCGCTGTTAAAGGAACTAAGAGCAGTGCAGGCACTGGGACTTCCCGCTTCCTATACGGAAAATAACCCGCTGCCGTTTCCCATTACGGGTGCAATTCGCTTTGACAACCAGGCGCAGTTTCATCCGCTGCGGTTTCTGCAGGAGATGGTGAAGCATGTGACCATATCTGAACAGACGCGTGTGATTTCTGTTGAAGAGGAGCTCATAAAGACAAATAGCTATTCGGTGCGCGCGCATCATATTGTGTTCGCCACGCATTATCCGTTTATCAATACGCCCGGATACTATTTTATGCGCATGCATCAGGAGCGCTCGTATGTTCTAGCGCTCGAAGGGACACAACCGCTTGATGGCATGTATATCGGCATGGCGGAGCAGAGTCTTTCATTCCGCAATTACGGTTCCCTGCTTCTTTTAGGGGGCGGCGATCACAGGACGGGTGAGAACTCGGCGGGCGGTAAATATGATTCTCTTGCCAAGGCGGCAAAGACCTATTTTCCGAACAGCAAAGAAGTGTATCGTTGGTCAGCGCAGGACTGCATGCCTCTTGACGAAATACCATACATCGGAAAATACTCCGATTCCACACCCAATTGGTATGTGGCGACGGGCTTTAAAAAGTGGGGAATGAGCAGTTCAATGGTTGCGGCCATGCTGTTGCGCGACGCCATTCAGGGCAAAGAAAACCCAAATGCAGAAATATTCTCTCCGCAGCGGTCGTTTACGCTTGCCGCTACACCTACACTGTTAACCGAGGGTGCGCAGTCGGTAAAGGGATTGCTGCGTGAAAAATTGAGCCCGCCGCGAGCCGCAGTGGAAGAGCTGCTGCAGGGGCATGGCGGCATCGTGGAAGCGGAGGATGGCGTGAAAATCGGCGTGTATAAGGATGATACCGGCAACGTCTATACGGTGGACACGCGCTGCCCGCATCTTGGGTGCCAGCTCGAATGGAATCCCGACGAAAAGAGCTGGGAGTGCCCCTGCCATGGTTCTCGTTTTGATTATACCGGACGCCTGCAGAACGGACCGGCGCAGACAAATGTTTCTGCCGAATAAAAAGTATCGCGGCGGATACTTCGAAGGCTGGTATTTTAAGCATCAGATGCCCGGGTGTACAGTGGCATTTATTCCCGCGCGGCATGTGGATGAAAAAGGCAAGCGCTCCGCTTCCGTACAGATAGTGACGGACGGTTTATCCGCATGTGCGCAATTTCCTTATGAGTCGTTTTCCGTACAAAATAAAGGCCTGCACATTTGTGTGGGCAGCAACAGGTTTTCTTTACAGGGCGTTCAGGTCGATCTGTCAACAGACAATCTGCATGTGCAGGGCGATTTTGCTTATAGGCTTATCAAACCGCCGCGGTACAGCATGATGGGGCCGTTTCAATTTTTCCCCATGCAATGTATGCACAGCGTGGTTAGTGTGCGGCACAGCGTAACTGGCGCATTGAGAATAAATGGTGAGTTGAAGGCTTTTGACAACGCGCTCGGGTATATTGAAGGGGATTGCGGAAGATCCTTTCCGGAACGGTATATGTGGACACAATGCCTCACGGATTTAGACCAGCCTGCTTCCCTGATGCTTAGCATAGCGGATATTCCGTTTGCGGGATTATGTTTTACCGGCGTTATCGGGTATGTGTATATGGGCGGCAAAGAACTCAGGATAGCGACATACTTGGGGGCTTCACCCGTTCAAATCGGCAAAAATAGCGCGACAGTTCGGCAGGGAAAGTGGTTGCTGCGCATTGAGCTTATTGAGGAGCGGTCTGCTTTGCTTCGCGCGCCGGTGCAAGGGGGTATGACGCGCCTTATACGCGAAAGCGCAGCCTGCCGTGTGCGCTATACCCTGCATGAGAACGGCCGCACGTTATTTGATTTTGTATCTCCTAGCGCGGGTTTTGAGTGTGAATATACCGGCGAGTGATAGTGTTATGCCTTTTTGATCGCGTACCGATCCTTCTGGCCAAAAAATGTGATATCAGCATAGCCTGCGAATATTCTGCCGGAGTGCGCAACTCCCTCCGGAATATAATACCTGTCACCTTTCTGATAGGTATTAATTTCGCCGTCAATGCGCAGTTCGATTTGTCCTTCCAGCACAATCCCCCACTGGCTCGCGTGCGTATGTTCCGGCAAAATGACGTCTTCAGAAAACTGCATGAACAATATTTGATGCGTATCAGCCTGTGAAAGATAAGCGGTTGCCCCCGCAAGAGGGATATCCGCTTCGGGCAGATTTTGAATTGCTTCCGGAAATATACCTTTCATAGGAGACCTCCCTGATTTCGTATACACGCTTATAGTAACACACAATTTGGTACAGTAAAGTGAAAAAGTAGTATCGTATTACATACAAAATTCAAAGAATATTTAATTTCCATGCCCGTTTGTTGTGGTATCATGAATAAGTGCCGATAGGCTGGCACAATACAATGACCCGGGGGAGATAGAAATATGAAGAAACGCATTATGGGGTTGGTCCTGGCCGTTGTGCTGGGGTTATCAGCGTTTGCGCCTGCCGCGCTCGCCATTGAAGCAGGGCAGGAACGCGTTATTATCGGGGCAAATCTGGATGACGCGCAGCGCGCGCAGATTTACAAAGATTTTGATCTTTCGGAAGGCGACGTTACCGAACTCAAAGTAACCAATGACGAAGAACGCGCTTATCTGGAAGGTCTGGTATCTGACAGCAAAATCGGCAATGTAGCGCTTTCCTGCGTCTATATCAAAACGCTTGAGGAAGGAAAAGGCCTGCATATCACGACGAACAACATCAATTGGTGCTCGGAGGATATGTATATCAACGCGCTTACCACGGCAGGCATCACCGACGCGCAGGTTAAGATTTCTGCACCTTTTGCCGTTTCCGGTACCGCCGCGCTGACTGGTCTATATAAGGCGTATGAAGATATTACCGGCGAGCAACTAGATATGACGGCCAAATCCGTTGCGGCTGAAGAAATCGTTATCACAGGAAATCTTGCCGAAATGGTCGGAGACGTCGACGCCACGGAAATGGTCAACCAGCTCAAGCTCATACTTGACGAAACAAAAGACATGTCGGATGACGAAGTGCGCAGTGAGATCAAAAACATTGCAAAGAACATCAACGTGCAGGTGACGGATGCACAGGTGGAACAGCTTCTCTCGCTGTGCCGCTCTCTTGAAAAGCTGGATGCGGACGAACTGGCAGAGCGGGTTAACTCCTTTAAAAAGACGATTGAAGGCGCCAACAAAGCGCAGCAGACGGTTACCAAGGTTGTGCAGGACGTTAAGAACTTCTTTGTATCCGTAGGCAACTTTTTCAGTAATTTGTTTTCTAAATAATCTAACGGGTGTCGTGCATCTGCCCTTCCGTAGTTGTACGGAAGGGTTTTTCTTTACGAATATCATGATATCTGCGACAATATCGTTAGATATTTTCCCAATGCCGGCGAAGACTAGATAGGGAGGATTTATGGTTAGCGAACGCTTGCACGCGCTTAGAATGTTGATGCTGCAGCACGGGATGGATGCATATCTCGTGCCTACTTCAGATTTTCACGCTTCTGAATATATCGCTGAACATTTTCAGGCGAGGCGATTTCTATCCGGTTTTACCGGGTCGGCGGGAACGCTCGTTGTTCTGCGCAGCGAAGCGGGCCTCTGGACGGACGGACGGTATTTTTTGCAGGCGGAGCAGGAATTAAGCGGTTCCGGTATTGTGCTGTATCGCATGGACGAGGATGGCGTACCGACCATTGGGGAATTCTTGAAGGAAATGCTGCCCGAAGGCGGCGTGCTGGGACTGGACGGCCGGACTGTGGACGCGGGCTTCTGCGAAGCCCTGCGCGATACCGTGGGTCAGGCGGGCTTGCGCATCAACTATGAGCATGACCTTGCGGACGATGTGTGGGAGAACAGACCCCCTCTGCCATCTGCGCCCGCGTTTTTGCTGGAACAGCGGTATGCAGGCGTATCAAGTGCCGAGAAGCTTATGGAACTGCGGCAGGAAATGGCGCGCAAGGGCGCGTCCGTACATGTGCTGACCACATTGGACGATATTGCATGGCTTTTCAATATCCGCGGCGGCGATGTGGAATACACGCCGGTCATGCTCGCGTATGCAGTTATTGAAAAGGAACGCGCCTATCTGTTTGCGGATGAGAATAAACTCAACGATGAAATACGTGCGGCATTGGCCGAAGTCAATACCCAAATACTGCCCTACGACGATCTTTACGAATTCGTGTCGCGTTATGGTAAGGAAGATTGTGTATTGATTTGCAAGAAGCGGGTGAATTACGCGCTTTATACTGTACTGAGCGCATGTGCCAATATCATCGATGGGGGTAATCCTACAACTCTGAAAAAGGCAATTAAGAATACCATTGAAATAGAGAATATGCGCAGCGTGCATGTGCAGGATGGCATTGCTGTAACAAAGTTTATATATTGGGTCAAGACGCATGCCGGAAAAGAAGAAATAAATGAAGCGTCTGCAGCAAAACGCATGGATGCTTATCGTATGGAACGGCCCGGCTGCATAGGCCCGAGTTTTGCAACCATAGCCGGTTATGGTGAAAATGCCGCCATTGTGCACTATCATGCTGCGGATGAAGGATCGCGAAAGATTAAGCCGGAAGGGTTGCTGCTGCTCGATTCCGGCGGGCAGTATTTCGGGGGCACGACGGATATCACACGCACGATCGCGCTTGGCACTGTGCCGCCCGAGCAAAAGCACTCGTATACTCTGGTGCTGCAGGGCATGCTGCGGCTAGCGAACCTGCGCTTTCCATATGGGTGCAGAGGGAACAATCTGGATGCTGTCGCGCGAGCCCCGCTATGGGCGCAGCACATGAATTATAACCACGGTACGGGCCATGGCGTAGGATACATGCTGTGCATTCACGAGCAGCCCAATGCGTTCCGTTACCGGCAGATACCGAACGAAGAGGCGTGTGTGTTGGAGCCGGGTATGCTGACATCCGATGAACCGGGCATATATGTTGCCGGCAAGTACGGAATCAGGACAGAGAACCTGATATTGTGCAAAGAGGCGGAGCAGAACGATTTCGGGCGTTTCTTATGCTTTGAAACATTGACGCTGGCGCCTATCGATTTAGACGCAGTAGATTCTTCGCTTCTTTCCCCGCAGGAAAAGCAGTGGCTCAATGAATACCACGCCCGCGTATATCATTCTATTGCACCGCATCTGACGGAGGATGAGAGAAACTGGCTTTTTGAAGCGACGCTGCCTGTATGAGCATTGCCTCAGAAGTGTTTGCGGCGGTTACGTGATTGCAAGCGGTTTTCTGATTTCGAACATCACGGCTGTCGCCTGGAAGCTCTCCAACGTGTACATGCAGATTTTCGAGTAGCTTGCGCCGCAAAGATTATAATCCCCGATCAGCTGTAATGTTTCTCGGACGCCCTCGGCCCCGTTGGAACAGATCACATGATGGACGCCTGTGGCGTCAAGGTATTCAAAGTATGTCGTATGCAGCTGCGGGTCGAACTGAACTTCTGCGTTCATGGATTGCCTCAGAGCGCCAGCCTCCGAAAGTGACAGCGATCGGGAGATACTTTCTGTGGGGTTGATCATTTGCCAGTCATTGCAGCAATTCGGCATGCCCAATAGCAGCATTTGGCTGGAAAACATGCTTGTTGCGTATTCCAGCGCATCCTGCAGTTCATCGAGCATTGTTCCGTCCGCGGGCAGACATTCATTGTTCATGATGATGATGTAATTCACGAATCTGGCGAATTGTATATATTGAATGGCTTCGTTCAAACGCTCCCTTTGCTGCGTAATGGAGTTCAGCCGTACTGTGACGGCTGTAATGTATCCGAGTACCCGCAGGCGTTCAGAGATTGACTGCAGAAATTGGGCATACTGGCTGTAATCAGCGGGATCGATATATTCAAAATCAATGATGAGCCCATAATACGATTTTTCCTGCAGATAACGCAGGGTTTCATTCAAAAGAGTATATCGCGCTTCAGGATTGATGAGTATGGCGTGCGCCAGATCGGTAGAGTACGCTCCAGTTTGGTCGGTGTTGGAAATAACCATCATTGGGCCTACGCCGGCTTCGTGTGCCGCCTGAATAAGCGCTGTATCGTCCTTCGCAGTAAGCGTACCATCCGGCTGCGCGATATAACTCAAGGGACTTAACCAGGATAAATACGGAAGTATTTCGTTTAGTGCCTGCGTGGGGATATCACAGCAGGTGAACCCGTTGACATTGATCACTTTACGCACACCGGCTGAATATGGAATGTGTATGATAAGCCCGACTGTAATGCTGTCCGGCAATACGACTTCAGGGTTTGCCAAACGAAGCAGTTCGGGCGAAATGTTGAATTTACGGGAGATGGAATAAAATGTATCGCCCGGCTGCACCGTATACTCTATCAAATCTGTCACACCCTTTAAAAAACATGCTAATATATATGCGCGGCCAATTTTTACAATGCAGGGACGGCAAAAAGGCTTGAATTGGAATGCTGTTGGTGATATGTCTATAGCAAGCATGACCTGCGGTGGGGGACATATGAAACGATTATTAGTACTTGTAATGGTATTGCTGCTCTTTGGGATTTGCGCATGTTCTGCGCCGGTCCAAGAAAAACCTGACTTTTCAACCATGTCACCACCTGTGCCGGCAACTGCTGAACCAAATATGCCGGATGCCCAGACCCAATATCTTGGCTTTATTCATGATACGCTTGTGCCGCAATACGGGCTTTCCAATATGGCAGCAGTGCGATATCTACAGGAATCCAGCGAGCCGCTGGGCATGAATGAACAGTGCTTGGGGATTATGAGTGCTTTGATGGCGGATCTGGACCAAGACGGCATCGATGAACTGATTGTGGCGGTATGCACGCAGAAACAAACTGTGCGCGGGCCCGATCAGGTTGTATCGGTACAGGTTTACACCTGCGCGGGGGGCGGCGTGCAGCGGGTGCCCGGACCGGAGGACGCGTTGGTATCGGTAGTGAGCGACGAGGGTACGGCACATTTCGGTTCGGAGTATTCCTTGACTCTATGCCTTGGCGAGCAAAATCTGATTTATTCATACTTTCAGGGGGAAACGGGCGACTCTGGCTGGGAAGAACATATCGCCTACCGTATGAAGGATGGAAAACTGCAAAAAGCCATGGATGTCGAGAACCTGCTTGGAGCGGGGGAATATGGTGTGGTGGCACGCGTGCTGCCCGATTGGCTGGATGCGGATCTGCAGGGCGTATCCCGCGTATCGGTAGAAAACTATGGTGAGGACAGTGTTCTGCTGTTTGCGCAGGCGCAAAATCCCGATGAATTCTATGTTCTGCCGGGAGAATACCATGATCTGTATGCAAGCCAGCAGCAGGCAATGGACGCCGTGCTGCGTCCTCTGAAGAATGTTCCTGCGAAACGGATACTGGATGAGCAGTGGCAGGATGATACAGGCATTCTCACATGGCTGGGCCAACCGGAACCTTCGTTTTCGCCGCCGCCGCAGCCTACTGAGGAGCCCGTTTCGTTGGAGAATTTCATACTTGAGGGCAGGAACCGCGAATATGCGTATGCGGAACTTGACGCCTATTCCCAAGAGGAGATTGCACTAGTGCGCAACGGTATGTACGCACTTTCCGGCAAGATATTCAACAAACAGGAGAACAGTGATTATTTCTCTGAGTGCTCCTGGTACTCCCCGGTGGCGAAGAATGTTGACAGCTTACTCAACGACAATCAGCGAGCAAATATCAAACTTTGTGTGCAGTACGAAAAAGATCACGGCTGGAAGTAATGCTTGCATATAATAAGCCCCTTTGCCATTTGGCAAAGGGGCTTACATGTAACGTTGTAATTCATTATTCGCCGCAATACTCGCTCAATCCTGCGAATAGTTTCTGGGCAACAATACGGCTGTCTTCTTCCCAGTGTTTGCGGCTGATGAGTTCTATCGACCAGGGGCCGGTATACCCTGTTGCGCGGATGGAGTCCGCGTATTCTTTGAGCGGGATATCCCCTTCGCCCGGATAATACGCGCGCTGCACTTCTTCATCCCACGCTTCCCCCGCATACGGCCTTCTGCCGTCGCAGAAATGGATGTTGCACATGAGGTCCTTATCCATTTTCGCGACATCGTCCGGCGTTGTCTCGCCGCCCGCATAGAAATGCCATGTATCGATGGATATGCCTGTGTTAGCAAGCCCTACTTCATCAAGCACCTGCAGCCCCAAGGCGAGGGAATGTATGGGCGCCCACGCCATGGTTTCAAGCTGTATGCGTACGCCATAGGGAGCAGCCATTTCAGCAAGCTTGCGGATGTTCTTTGCCGTCATGCGCCGCGCCTCCGGCCAGCTAAGTTCCGAAAGCTCCGTCAGCGGGCATACCTGCAGCGTCTTGCAGCCAATCGCCTGCGTAATGGGCGCAAGGTACTCCATTTCCGAGAATATGCGCTTGCGTTCTTCAGGCCGCATGCTTTCTACCCCGAAAATGTCGTTGACGCATACGGGGGTAAGGCCGTATTCCTTGAGCATGCCGACGACGTCCTGCGGCGTGTTTCCAATGCTCAGGTAATTGCGCAGCTTGGGCACCGAAATTTCTACGGCGTTGAAGCCGCATTCATGCGCCAGCCGGAAAGACGTACGCAGGTTCATGTGCTTGATGGAATTCAGATGCAGCGATTTGAGCATATGGTTCCCCTTTGCAATTATTCTTCAGGGTAAATAATGACCTTGAGCGCCTTGCCCGCGCGCAGCAAGTCGAGCCCTTGCTGATACTGGCTCAGCGGCAGCTGATGCGTAGCGATCTCATCGAGCGGCAGAAGATTGCTTTCGATGATGCGCGCCGCCTTTTCGTAATAGTACTTGCCCAGGAAGCAGCCGTGTATCTCCACTTCCTTTTTCACGATCTCACCCAATTTGATATTGGGGGATGCCGTCTCGTCATGCCCGAACATGAGCACTTTGCCGCCGGTGCGGACCATGTTGATGGCCGTCATAAGGAACTGGCCGACAGCTTCCACGCAGTGATCCACGCCCAGCCCGTTGGTTTCCTCAAGACAAATGGCCTTCAGGTCTTCCTTGGTGGGGTCTACTACACGGGTTGCGCCGACTTTGAGCGCCTTTTCTCGGCGGTACTGATGCGGTTCGGAGACGATGACTTTTGTAGCACCGTTGGCTTTGGCAAGTGCGGTAAAGAGCTGGCCGATCGGTCCCGCGCCGAGTATGCAGACCGTCTCGCCCGCCTGAATCTTTAACTTTTCGATGCCGTACCCTACGCAGGAGAGCGGCTCAGCAAGCGCCATTCGGTGGAACGGTGTATCCTGTGCGATTTTGTATGCGGAACCTGCGGGGATAACGGCAAAGCTCGCCAGTCCGCCGTCACGGAATATGCCGCGCGTTGCAGCCTGCCCTTCAATACCCTCCCCGTGCAGAAACAGGTTCTCGCACATTTCGGGGCGGTTGGAGCGGCAGTTGTTGCAGTAGCCGCAGGCGGGATGCGGATCGACGATAACTTTATCCCCCGGTTTTAATCCGGTGACCGCGGAACCTACCGCGTCCACCTGCCCGCAGAACTCATGGCCGAATATGATGCCCGGATTGGCGGGATGAAGCGGCGGGTCCATCAGTATGTGCAGATCCGTTCCGCAGATACCCACGCCCAGTATTTTAATTCGGATATCGTCCGGATTTTTGATTTCGGGTATCGGTCTTTCTTCGTAGGCATACTTGCCTGGTCCCTTAAATACGATTGCTTTCATTTGAGGTCTCCTTCTCATTACAATTTTGTATATAGGTCCTTTACAGGCAAATCGGCGTTTTACATACGCAAAGGAACTGCAAAAGGCTTAAAACGTCCATTCCACAGTCATTTCCGAAAAATCATATCGTTAATATTTGCTTATGGCTTTATCAAAAAATTTCGTAAACGTTGCGTGAACCATAAATTTATCTAATACATATTAGCATATTTTTTCACAATATACAAGCGAGGGCGTATTGTTGCGACGCATTCTTTTACCACATCTTGCAGGAAATACGAGTTCAGAATGGAATAATAGCCTTAATAAATAGGATTGCTAAAAAGCACGGTTTCGCAGAAGAAAGGAGTTTGCCATGAAGAAGCTTTTGGTCGTTGTAGACGTACAAAATGATTTTGTTGACGGCTCTTTGGGCAGCGCGCAGGCACAGAGCGCGGTTGCGCATATGGCGGAAAAGATAAGGAGTTTTCAGGGCGATATCTGCGTGACGCAGGACACACATACGGATAAATACCTGAAGACGCAGGAGGGTAAGTTCCTTCCTGTGATGCATTGTGTTGACGGAACAGCGGGGCACAATCTGCACAGCGATGTGCTGAATGCGCTGAAAAGCGTGGGGTATAAGACGTTTCGCAAGGATCGATTCGCGAGCATAGAGCTTATGGAGTACATCAAAAACGGGGGATATGATGAGGTGCATTTGATCGGCATATGCACGGATATCTGCGTCATATCAAACGCTCTGCTTATCAAGGCGTTCCTGCCGGAAATGCCGCTGTTTGTCGATGCTTCCTGCTGTGCAGGAACCACTCCACAGATGCACGAAAAGGCGCTTGACGTTATGGAAGTCTGTCAGGCAGTCATTGAGCACAGAACCTAAATAGCGGTATATAAAAAATGGCCGGCAGTTTATGCCGGCTTCAATTATGCTGTTATTTTATCAACGGTCTCCCCTGATAAGATTCTCGCCGTACGCCAGAAGAGAAGAATATGTTTTCATACTGCTGCAGGTGGAGCTTATTTCATCCCGCGCATAATCCGGCAGAGATGCAAAGTACTCCCACGCCCGTCCATTGCTTCTGAGCATAGCGTTCAGATTTTCAAAATGTTCTTCCTGCACTGATATCACCTCAAAAATAGAGTGTCCAATCATCGAATAAAGATGCGTTACATTTCCCGTGCGGTAGGCGGGCCAAAATCGAGCGAGGGGTATGTTGTGGAGCGCTTGAGGTGTACACCGTAAACCAACAGTCCGGACAGAGTTTTGATTTTCTCCGGTCGGTAGCTCATAAATCGCTGCAAATAGTCCGGTAATGCGTTAAAAAACTGCCTCGCCTCAGCGGAGCAGTACAGCAGATCAAACAAATCTTCGTATTCAGACTCCATCGTCTCACCTCGCAGGCATATCATACCCAGAATGAGACGCGCCTATTCGACAAAATTAGAATGAATGACCGCATTTAGGACAATACTGGAAGTCTTCCGCCGTTTCATAGCCGCAGGCCGTACATCGTTTGGCTGCCCTGTATTGACAATTGAAATGTAGGGTGTTTATATCAAGCTGAGTCGTTTCACCGCGGGCGATACTGTGTCCAAGCTCTTCAGGAAGCTCACACACCGCACCGCAGCAGGTCGTTCTGATATAATACCGTTTTTTCCATTTAATCAAAGGAATAAAGAAAAGGCTGAAGAACATGTATGTCATATATAATTCCAGTCTGCCATATTTTCCGCAGCAGGAGCATACCAACGGTTGATCGAATTCTATTTGTTTTTCGCCGTTGCTGATGCCTATAATGAAAAACATCTCGCGACTCCTCCCAGAAATTATTGTTTGCCATGATATTGCATGCCCATATATATGAGACCGCTCTCCAGTTCCGCAAGCATTTGCGAAAGACGTTTCTGACGTGTTGCAGGGCGCTTGGCCCTCGCAATCCATCCGATATAATCATTTTGCTGATAGGCAGGCCTGTTACTGTATGCCTGCATAAGCCCCGCCTGCTCCAGTGCCAGCAGTACATCCTCGGGCATCGGGTGAAGGTCTCGCTTCAATGACATACGCAATGCTCCTTTGCTAGCCGACTAGGGTTATCCTTCCATCATCTCAAGCAGCTTGCTCATGACGTTCATATTGCGTGCCGTCAATGAAAGCCCCGTCTTACTGAGCACCGCAGCAAGCTTTGAATCCCGGACACTTTGAAAACAAAGCAAATATGCCTCACAGCAACGAATATACAGCTGGTCCCTGCCCTCATACGCGATAATTCGTTGTTCAAGCGTTGCTGAAATAATTGGGGTTTGGGAAAGATACACATACAGGTGCTCAACATTCGGGTATTCACGTTCCGCCTGTTCGATAAGATCTGCCGGATATGGCGCGTGAAGGACAATATTCCGAAGTTCCTCATAGGTGCGGAGTATAATGGCGCTTTCAAACCCAAAGCGCTTTATAAACGCGTCCTGCAGATTGGCTGGGTCCGGCTGCTCCAGCGCCTCGAACAGCACATTGCCGCTTTGTATATACGTTTGTACCTTCGTAAACCCCATATCAAGGAAGAGCTGCTTTACATCCGCCATTTTGGCAATATTGCGTCCCCCAACATTGATCCCCCGCAAAAACGCAGCATATTGCATCGATATTCTCCCCATCAAAGAATTCTTCTTTTGTCTGCTTGTATGGTATCGCGAGCATAATCGACAGTCAAGCGAGCAGCGGTGATTTCGCCCCAAATGCGTTATTTTTTTGTCTTAAGCGTATTCCAAAACATATACTGGACGGCAATATGGAATTGCCGTATAATATCACGGATATGAAGATATAGAATTACCAAAATAGGTGTATAAGTGCTGGCTTTGCGCCTTTTTCGTTGATATATAACTTGTGACAAAGGCAAAATAGATAGGGCAGGAATGTATGAAGTCACTGTTTTCGAAACTTGAACCCAAACTGGTGTATTCGCTGATACAGAGGAAGCTGTCTACGTCTCAAATCATAGCCATCAGCTTTCTTTTGGTGATATTTGTTGGAGCAGTGATATTATATCTGCCCATATCACAGGCGGAAGGCGTGAAAGTATCGTTTATCGACGCATTGTTTACTTCAACTTCCGCTGTATGTGTGACAGGATTGGTGACGGTAACAGCGGCAACCACCTACAATTTGTTCGGCAAGACGATCATTATGCTCCTCATTCAAATAGGCGGATTGAGTCTGATCACCATATTTACCTATTTCACCGTATACCTTGGTAAAAAAATCTCCCTGAAAGAACGTCTGACGGTGCAGGCTGCTTTCAACGTCAACGAGATGAGCGGCATGGTGCGCATGGTTTTATTGGTTATTCGCGGCACGCTGCTTTGTGAAGGTACAGGTGCGGCAATTCTCGCGGGGTTCTTTTTAAAACAAGGCATGCCCTGGTATCAGGCGTTGTATTACGGGTTGTTTCACTCTGTTTCCGCTTTCTGCAATGCCGGCTTTGATATAGTGGGGGATAAGAGTTTTATTCCTTATTCTGGCAGCGTGGTGCTGAATCTCACGATTATTTTCCTTATTGTCATAGGCGGTATTGGCTTTACTGTATGGCGCGACGTTTACACGAAGATCCGTTATAAGGTTACGCCCCACATAAAAAGGAAATACAAGCTTTCAGTGCATTCCAAGATTGCGTTGATCATGACGGGCTTTCTCATTGCTTCCGGCACGCTGTACTTTTTTCTGGCGGAGTTCAGCAATCCGGAAACACTTGGGCTTCTTTCCGTACCGCATAAGCTGCTTGCTTCCCTGTTTCAATCCGTTACTTTAAGAACGGCGGGCTTTGCTACGATTGCGCAGGGCGGATTGAGCGAAGCATCCAAGCTGGTATCGAGCATATTCATGCTGATCGGCGGTTCGCCGGGAGGAACAGCGGGCGGTATGAAGACGGTCACCGTGGCGATTGTGCTTATTTGCGTATGGAGTACAATCAAAGGATATAATCAGATTACTGTTTTTGAGCGTACGATCCCCACGAGTATTCTGCAGAAATCTCTGGCCATTATTTTCATCATGCTGTTCCTTTGGCTGGGAGGAACCGGGATACTGCTGATTTCTGAACAGTCGTCCGTCTTTGTACATAATGCGGCAGATTTACTCTTCGAGGTAGCATCGGCGTTGGGCACTGTAGGACTAACCACGGGCATTACCCCATTTCTGTCGGTGTTGGGGAAATGGGTGATTATTACCTGCATGATCATTGGGCGGATAGGCCCAATCACCATCATCATTTCATTGATGAGCCGTACCGTGCAGGTCAATGAGCGGATTCAATATCCTGAAGAAGAAGTCATGATTGGCTGAGGTTTCAAGTTGGGTGAGGATTTTTAAAGGAGAATGATGAATGAATAAGGTCATCGTTAATGAAAGCACGCAGTTTGCGGTATTGGGATTGGGGAAATTCGGGAAGAGCCTTGCTTGCACGCTTTATGAGAATGGATATAATGTGCTTTGCTGCGATATGAGCGCAAACGTCGTACATGAAGCGGCCGCATATGCGACACATGTGGTACAGGCTGACGCCTCGGATAAGGCTGTTCTGGAAAAGCTGGGTATTGGCAATTTTGATGTTGTCATCATAGCTTTCAGCTCCGATTTCGAAGCGGCTGCAGTGACGGCAACCATATTGAAGGAACTTAAGATACCTTACGTCATTGCGAAGGCAAACGGCGTTCGTCAGAAACAAATACTTGAATCCATCGGCGTAGACAGAATCGTTCTGCCGGAAAAAGAGATGGGGGAACGCGTAGCATATAGTTTGGTGACAAACAATCTGATGTCGTCGCTGCATCATTCGGATAACTATGATATCATTGAAATGAGCCCGCTGCCGCAGTGGGTGGGGAAAAGCCTGGAAAAGCTCAGATTGAGGCAGACGGAATTCCTGAATATTATAGCAATTATCCGAAATGAGCAGGTACTGGCGGTTCTGGACGCAAAGACCGAATTGCTGGAACATGATACGCTGATTGTTGTAAAATCCAGAATAAATTAGTAAATCTTATACATTGGGCGGCGAGGAGCCGCCTTTTTTGTGCGCGGTATTCCCTGAAATTCCGGGCGGGAAAGCAATATATGTACTAATCATGAATGCCTTTTTTGAGATGGGGTGCAGGGAAAATGCCAAAAGCTCTGGGAATTATGGCATAGGTATGAATTTTCTCTTATTAGTAAAATGCATAGGATTATTATATTTCGCATTCACTGTTATCTGGGCTTAAGGTTCTGACGATATAAGAAATATAACTTAATCTTTGGACTTTAAGGAGGCCCTGCGTGAGAGTGCTATTGACAAAAATCCGAAACGCGAAGCTTGGGATTAGGGAGAAAATTCTGCTGCCGGTTACCGGTCTGTTTGTATTAAGTATCGGTGCAATATTGCTGCTGGTTCTGACAACTTCAGCGGTCAGTACAACTAAGCTGTCGGATAGCCTGATGGAGGAAATGAACAAGCGGTATGCCGAAGAAATTCAGGGAACGATCTCTTCCGCGCTAGACGGAGCAAAAGCGCTCAAGCCGGTATTTGAAAGCTCGCGCATTTTTAATCGCGCATCAGATATAGAACTTATCAAAAATGTTCTTGTGCAAAGTAAGAATGCTTATGGTGTATTTACTGTATGGGAACCCGATAAGTATGATGGTCTGGACGCCCAAAATGCGGGGAAGCCATATCATGATGCGACAGGCAGATTTCTTCCGTATGCGCATCGCGGAAACGCGGGTATAACCGTGGATCCGATGACAGGGTATGAGGAAGAGGGTGCCGGCGATTATTATCTCATTCCCAAGAATACATTAAAGGAATGCATTGCGGATCCTGTCATTCGTAAAATCGACGGAAAAGACCAGTATATGTGCTCCATGACAGTACCCCTCGTCAGGAATGATAAATTTATCGGCGTTGTCGGTATGAACGTACTGATGGATACACTGGTTGAAAACGTGAAAAATGCCAAGTTGTTCGAGACTGGCTACCTATTCGTAACAGATTCGAATGGAGTCATACTGTCACACCCTGACGGATCTATGATTGGCAAATCGATGTATGACATTATCTCCGAAGAACAGGGGGCGTTGGTCACAGAAGCCCTGAAAAAGGGAGAAAGAACTGAGTTCAGCAGGGTATCCGTCGTGAGCAATGAGATGAACAAATACGTTGTTACTCCCATTGATATTGGGGCAAAGGACGAAAATGGGCAAGACATACACTGGCTGATGATTTCTTCCGTGCCTGCAAGCGAAATCAATGAAGTTACGACCAGAACCGTATTGCTTGGTGTTGTGACCGGCATTTCGGCAGTTGTCGTCACTGCCGTGTTGTTGTTCATCTTAATCTCCGGCATTACGAAACCAGTGAAGCATCTGGCAAAAGCGGCGTATGCAATTGAAATTGGTGAAATTGACGCATCGGTCACGCAAACACTTGCGAGTATTAAAACAAGGGATGAGATCGGGCAGCTGGCACATTCAATGAATAAAGCGGTCAGATCCATAGAACGTGTAGCGGAGGATACCGGAAAACTGAGCGCTGCCGCAGCGAACCACGACCTGAGCGTGGAAGTGGATGTCAGCGCACACAGTGGCATTTACGAGGAAATCATGAAGGTCATTACGCATATGTTTGGACAGCTTCGCCGCATCGTCGCAAATATCAGCATGGCGGTGGAACAGGTCAGCGCTGGTTCTGCGCAGGTTGCGAGCGGGGCACAGGCGCTTGCTGCGGGGTCGAGCGAGCAGGCTTCTTCCATAGAGGAGCTGAGCGTAACGGTTTCAAAAATATCAGACCAGGCTGCGGCGAATTCAAACAGCGTTGATACGGCCGTGACATATGTGGAAAAAGCCGTTGCAGGAGTTAACGCCGGAAACGAGCATATGAAACAGATGAACGCGGCTATGGGCGATATTGCCACAGCATCCAATCAGATTGCCGGTATCACAAAAATGATTGAGGATATTGCATTCCAGACCAATATACTCGCGCTTAACGCGGCGATTGAAGCAGCACGCGCCGGCAGTGCAGGCAAGGGATTTGCGGTTGTTGCAGATGAGGTGCGCAATCTTGCTGCAAAGTCCGCGCAAGCCGCCAGGCAGACTGCCGAACTCATAACAGCTTCCGTCGCCACCGTTTCCGAAGGAACGCATATTTCTGGGGAAACGGCGCGGCTGCTGCAGGAAGTCGGGGAACAGGCCCTCAAAGTGAACAGCAGTATACAGAGGATTAAAGATGCGTCCGATGAACAGGTTGGGGCGATCGAGCAGATCAGGCAAGGCTTGCTGCAGATATCCGCTGTTGTGCAGACCAACGCTGCAACAGCCGAAGAGAATTCCGCTACGAGTGAAGAAATGTCCGCGCAGTCCGCAATGTTGGAGGCGGAGATTGGGCAATTTAAACTCTATGCCGATGATAAACCTGTTGGCGGCGCGGGGGTTACGCTCGAAGATACGGTAAAGGTGACTGAGCAGGATGCCCAGATGTCCGACCTCGGTAAATATTGATCGGTGAATATTAAAATGTAAATTGCTTCTGTTGGTATACGAATCCCCCGGTTTTTCCGGGGGATTTGTGATTTTGGGTGTTGACAACTGTTATTAACGTGATCATACTGTGCATGTAGAGTATAAACACTTAAGCGGGTGATGGATTGAACATTATCATTACAAATAGTTCGGGAGCGCCGATTTATGAGCAGATCAAGGAACAGGTCAAAGCCGCCATATTCAGCGGAGACCTCAAGGACGGCGATTTACTGCCCTCCATACGGCAGCTCGCACGCGATCTGCAGATCAGTGTGATCACAACGATGCGCGCATATAACGATCTCGAGATTGAAGGATTTGTTGTAAACGTGCAGGGCAAGGGCTGCTATGTGCAGACAAAGAATCCTCAGCTGTTGCGCGAGCAAAAGCTCAGGGAAGTGGAAGAAAACCTGCTTGCGGCCATTACAGCCGCCAAGCTTGCAAAAATTTCAGGGAAAGAGTTGCAGGAGACTTTGCTTCTTCTGCTGGAGGAAGAGAACTATGTCTGACATCTTCACATTGCGCAATGTCAACAAGCACTTTACCGGTTTCTCGCTGACGGACGTTTCATTTTCTCTGCCGCAAGGATTCATCATGGGCTTTATCGGTGAGAACGGCGCCGGGAAAACGACGACAATCAAACTAATGCTGAACATGCTGCAGCGGGATGGCGGAGAAATCCGCATATTCGGCAAGGACGCCATCGAGTACGAAAAAGAAATCAAAGAACGTGTGGGCGTTGTATTGGATCAGCCGTTTTACGTTGAGGATTGGAATTTGCGGGATGTGGAACATGCCGTCGCTCCTTTCTATGAAAAATGGGACGGCACAGCCTACTACAAACAGCTTTCCGGATTCGGCCTGGACCCCAAAAAGAAGGTCAAAGACCTTTCGCGCGGCATGAAGGTAAAACTTATGATTGCGGTGGCGCTTTCGCACAGCGCCGATCTGCTGATACTGGATGAACCGACAAGCGGGTTGGACGCCGTGGCGCGCAGCGAGTTGATGGAAATACTCAGCGCGTTCATCGCCGATGAAAGCAAGGGGATACTGTTCTCCACGCATATCACGACTGACCTTGAGAAGATCGCCGATTATATCACGTTTATTCATGAAGGGCGCATACTCTCAACGGGCACCAAGGATGATCTGATGGAAAAATACCGCGTTGTAAAAGGCGGTCTGGGTCTGCTCAGTGCAGAGCAGAAGCAGAGCATCATCGGATACCGCGAGCACGGTGTGGGGTTCGACGGCATGATAGACCGTACAAAGCTTGCATCTCTGCCCAATTCTGTAGTTTCGGAGCCGTGCAGCCTGGATGAGATTGTCGTTCGATTTTCCAAGGGAGGTATAAGGGAATGAACAAGACATTGTCTTTTGTGAAACTGGATTTTCTTGCGCTCAAGCCATACCGGCGTTCGCTGTTTTATCTTGTTGGGCTTGGGCTGGTGCTGGGCGTAGCTTTCAAATCGGTATCAACACTGTCCAGCATGTTTATGGTTGGATTGCTGCTCGTAATGACCTATCCGTTTGCGATTGCGGAAAAGAACAGCACGGATAAACTGTACGCGACGCTTTCGCTCAAACGTAAAAACGTGGTGATAGGGCGTTACGTGTTCGTAATGCTTGCGGTACTTGCGGGAATGCTGATTGTACTGTGCGAGTCGGTGCTAATATCCGTTTTTTTCAGGCTGGAAATGGCGGTAAACGAGCTGCTGTTTACGCTTTGCGTGCTTGGGTTCATCATATCCGCGACGGTATCAATTCAATACCCGCTGTTTTTTAAGCTGGGGTATACCAAGGCGAAAGTGTTTACCTATCTACCGCTGATACTGGCTGCGGTGCTGGTGGGCGTACTGCCCTCGATATCCAAGTCAGTGTCTGATTTTGACTGGGATACTTTTTTGACAACTCTCAGCCACACGCCGCTGCTTATGTACGGCGCGCCGGTTGCAGTAAGCCTTGCGCTGCTGGCGGTTTCCTGCGCAATCTCCTGTGGGCTGTATGAGAAGAGGGATCTGTGAGAAAAATCGCGATTTCAGTGCGGCTCGTTGGGGCCGCTTTTATGTTTGCCGAAAATTTTACAAGGCAATTCGGTTTGTGATACTATTGTCGCAGGGAACAAAGACAAAGGAGGCAGCTGCCATGAACACTAACGATATACTCGATCTGTTCATATCCAACACCGCCGACTTAAAAGCCCGCTTTCGCTGGCAGCAGCCCATACTGCGCAGGTTCGCGGCACTTGTTTATGCCTGCGCCGGAAGGCAGGCGGACTGCGAGGCAATAGATGCCGGCATGAAAATGATCAAACATGAAACCGGCATATTCTCCATGTTCCGCGGCTATGCGCAGTTAAGCCTTGCCGCCATGCTCTCGCTGTGCCCCAATCCGCAGCAGGTGTTTTCAGATACGCTTACTGTATACACCCTGCTCAAGGAGGAACGCTTCCGCGCAAGTGAATACCTTGCGCTTTCCGCTTATCAGATCGCGTATCAGGTCTTGCCTGAGCGGTATGGCGAGGTGGTCTCGCGTTCGCGTGCGTTTTTTGACGCCATGAAAGAACAGCATAGGTTTTTAACGGGATACGATGATTATATTTTCGCCGTCATGCTGGGCATATCGGATTTAGATGTGCAAGAAGGGGCCGCCCGAATGGAGCGCGCTTATGCGGAGTTGCGGCCTTCGTTCTCCTCGCGCTCCGGCTTACATGGGCTCTCGCAGGTGCTTGCTCTTTGCCCCGATACGGATGCAATCTCCCGCGTTACGATGCTCGGCGATGCGCTTAGATCACATCAATTGAATTTCAATCGTGCGGAAACTCTGCCCACGCTTGGCGTGCTCGCGTTGCTCAATGGCGACAGCGCTTTAATCGCGCAGGAGGTGGCGGATACCTATGAAAGGCTTCGGGCAACCAAGGGCTTCGGCGTATTATCCGTACAAAAGATGGAGCGTATGCTGTATGCGGCGTCCCTTGTCGCCTGCGGCAGGCTGCAGGCGGGGGAGGCCGGCGTAGTCAACGCTGCTTTGGTCAACAGCATCACCAATATACTCATCGCACAGCAGGCCGCAATGGCCGCAGTCATCGCCAGCAGTGCTGCAGCGGCTTCATCCTCTAATTAGAATTTCTTTGGATATTACATAACGACAGAAGGGGCACGGCATGCCCCTTCTGGTTAAAAATCAATAATTGTGCCAAGTTTGCCGGTCATGCGCCGAATATCAGCATGTATGCCCCGACGACGCATAGCAGTACGGCGACATATTTCATGAATACGCCCTTTTCCATGCCGCGGATGATGCGGTTGGCCGTAAATGTACCCGCCAGCATGGCGGCACCCATGGCTACGCCTGTCAATACCGCCATCGTATCAATGCCGACCAGCTTGCTGTATATGATCGTTTTGAGTATGTGCATGACGGACGCGGTTGCCGCCTCGCTCGCGATATACGCTACGGGCGGTAGTCCCAGTGTCAGGAAAGCTGCCGCGCCGATCGGGCCGCCGCTGCCAGCGAGGCCGGAAAGCAGCCCTGTGACAGCGCCTCCTATCAGCATGGTGCGATTGCCGCTTTTGAGCTCCAGCTTATGCGTGGCTTTTAGCACAACCAGCAGTATCAACACGCCGCCCATACAGCGTGTGACGATATCTGTCGGCAGTACGGAAAATCCAAATGCGCCCAGTGCGGCGAGCGGCAGTGCGGTGATGCAGAACAATCCAACCGACCGCCAAGCGATCTCTTTGATTCCGAAAGCCATACGCGAAAGGTTGCCTATCAACTGCGCGATGGTCAGCACCGGCACGGCAAGCTGCGCCCCAACGCAAGCCGTCGCAATAGGCAGCAGCAGCAGTGCCCCACCAAATCCTGCCGCGCCTGAAATAAATGCCGCCGCAAAACTAGCAGCGATCAATATGGCATACATCATAGCCGATACCCCGTCTCTTAATGCCATTTATTATAACAGGTCACATTGCATATGGAAGCGATTTATTTTATTAAGTGGCGGCCCTTTTGAGGCATATCGACTTTATGGTGGTATAATGAAATTGCTCACATTCGGAATATATTAGCAATTTCACAGGAGGCATTGTGATATGCGTTATGTGCATACGAATATCATAGCGAAGGATTGGCGATTGCTTTCCGCATTTTATCAGAGCGTCTTCGGCTGCAGGCCCGTTCCTCCGCCGCGCGATTTGCGTGGGGAATGGCTTAATAAACTGTGCGGACTTGAGAATGCGCACATCACGGGCGAGCATCTCGCGCTGCCGGGTCATGAAGGGAATTTGCCAACGCTGGAGATATTCTCATACGACAATGTCGCCGACGGCGCGGAAAAGCGCATTGACCGTACAGGATACGCGCATATCGCTTTTGAAGTGGAGAATGTGGAAGAAACACTGCAATCCGTACTGGCGGCTGGCGGATCAAAGCTTGGCGAACTTGTGCGGGCCCAGTATCCGAATAATGTGACGGCTACATTTGTTTACGTCAAGGACCCGGAAGGCAACATCATCGAACTGCAAAGCTGGAGCGGACGCTTAGAGTGATCGGGGGAAGTATGGAAAAGAAACTCAGGGAACTGCTTTTTGCAAACGGAGCCTCTTTGGTTGGCTTCGCGAATGTGGAAGCGCTGTATACCCGTCCGGAGGATGCGCAGCATGCCGCGTGGTCCGTTCCGGAATATCCGCGGGCGGTATCCATAGCGCTTTGTATACCGCGTGACATCATACTGGGGATTGAGAATGGGCCCACTATGGAATATTTCGACGCTTATCATTCCCTCAATAAACGTCTGGATGAGCTGGCCACGCTGTGCGCAGAGCATATCCAGCGCGCCGGGTACAGCGCACATGCCCAAACGGTAGCGTCAATCAATGAATTTGGTGTGTATCTTACCGTACTTCCTCACAAAACGGCTGCAGTCCGCGCTGGTCTGGGGTGGATAGGCAAAAGTGCTCTGTTTATTTCGGAACAATTCGGCTCGGCGCAGCGTCTGACTTCTGTGCTTACTGACGCGCCGATTGCCTGTTACGACGGGTATATGGATACCCGCTGCGGCGGATGTATGGTCTGCGTCAAAGCCTGCCCGGGAAAAGCGATATCCGGCAAGCCGTGGAGTGCGCATAGTGACAGAGAAGAGTATTTCAATGCGATAGCCTGCCGGAACAAAGCGCGCGAGCTTTGCGCGCAGCGGCTCGGTAAAACGGCCACCATATGCGGCAAATGCATTCAGGTATGCCCGCATACGCAAAGATATCTTAAGCGGACGGATGGGAATACCGGCGTTTAGAGACAAAGCAATTGGTTAATCGTTTGAGAAGCGGACGGAAAGGATGGTAGAAATGAACAGGACTCTGATCGTCTATTCTTCGAAATATGGTTCTACCAAAGAGATAGCTCTTAAGCTTGCGTGCGTGCTGGGGCCTGCCATTGTCATAACCCCATCGGAATTCTGCGCACAGCATCGTGAATTTGACTCCGTCGTGATCGGATCACCAATCTATCGCGAGCAGGTATTGCCCGAGATCGCTGACTTTGTTGTAAATCATTTTGAATGGCTGCGAACAAAGCCTATCGGGTTGTTTGTGTCAGCTCTCGTATCATCGCCTGCATACCTGCGGGAATTTACAGAATTGCTCGGGCACTCCGTTGTATGGACGGGATTTTTTGGGGGCAAAATCGACGAATCCGCGTTGGATGCGAAAGACCTTGCTTCCATACGGCGCTTTTTGACGATGGTTGCGGTGCCGAGTCTCGACAGTATGGATGATCAGGCACTGGCGGAGCAGGCGATTGCATTAAAACGTGCGCTAAGAAATACGCGTTCTATGCCGGAAACGGAGCTGCGCAGCCATATTATGAAATTCCTTCTTTCGCACAACACCTGTACGCTGTGTACCGGCCATGATAACGAAGTCCGCGCCACGCCCATCGAGTATTCCTGCAAGGATGGCGCGGTGTATCTTTTGAGTGAAGGCGGGGAAAAATTCGCACATCTGTTATTAAATCCCTGCGTTTCTGTGGCAGTATACGACGCCTATACGGGCTTCTCACACCTCTGCGGCTTGCAGATTTCGGGTACGGCGCATATCGTTCCGGCGCAATGCGAGGAATATTACGATGCGCTGCTGCTCAAGGGTCTGAACAGGGAGCAGTTAAAGAAACTCCCGGTGGCATTGCATGTGATACGCGTTGACATGGAAATCTGTGAACTTCTTTGTTCTGATTTGGCGAAAGACGGCTGCGAAATAAAGCAAACAATACGCTTGTCATAGTGCCTGAACTGTATTTACATCACCCCGTGCAATGACTGCACGGGGTGATTTGTTATATGATACAAAAACAAGTCTTATGGATTTTGCATATCATGATTATACGGATATATAGCTGTCATCCGCGTGCAGGGGCAGAAGTTGGATACCTAGCCGAGCGGGTTGTGCGCGTGGAGGAAAGCGCCAAGCAGGCGCATTTAAGACTGGACCGAATGGAAAAAGTGGAGGAATAAAATAATGTCGGACGCGATTGTGTCGTCTCTGGTAGAAATTGCGGCTATGTTGCTCATTACGCTGATTGGCGTATTGGGAACATGGCTGACGACGAAAATAGCGAAAAAGCAGGAGCTGGCGGGTATCGCCGCAGCTACTGAACAGGTAATTCAAGCTGCACAGATGACAGTCGGAGAACTGCAGCAGACGCTTGTTGAAAAATTGAAAGCTACAGGTGGGGGCAAACTGAGCGAAGCGCAAATTGCCGAACTGGGAGAAATGCTTAAAGCAAAAACCATGGAAAAGCTCAGCAACCCCGCGTTGACTCTGCTGACGGCGGCTGCCGTGGATGTAGAAGCGCTTATACGCGGCGCAGCAGAGTCCTGGCTCAATAAAATCAAAACCGCTGCCTAACGCAAGGCGCCGATTGGGGCTTTCCCGGGAAATGATATTCCGGGTGAGTCCCTTTTTTCAACTAAAGCGCGGTTCCATTGCTATTAGCAACATTTGCGTACCAGTAAGCGGAATCCTTTGGAATCCGACGCTGGGTCTCATAATCGACATATATCAGGCCAAAACGCTCGTCGTACCCGGAATGCCATTCAAAATTATCGGACAGGCTCCAATGAAAATAGCCCCCTATAGGAACGCCATGATCACAGGCGCGCTTGAGCTGTCGCAAATAGCGCGCAAGGAAATCGATACGGTCGAAATCGTGCACCTTTCCGTCGAGAAACACCCGGTCGTTGCAGCTTTGCCCGTTTTCCGTAATATACAGGGGCAGGCGGTAACGTTCGTAAAGAAACAGCGGACCATAGTATAAGGACTCCGGTGTGATACCCCATTTTAACGCAGTGCGGGGGAAGCCGGGCGGATGGGGGAGTATGCATCCCTCTGCGTCGACGGCATCGGCATTGTAGGCGTTGAGGCCTATAAAATCAAGAGGCTGTGTGATCAGTGACCAATCCTCCGCGCTCACATCAAGAGACCGGAAAGCGTGCAAGTGTTCCGGATATCGTCCGTAACACAGAGCGTCCAGCAGCCATGCGTGGGAAAAGGACCATTCCGGATTTGTCATGGAAAACGTGGCTGCGCGTGCAGATTCGCAATTTTCTTCAGTATCGGATACGGGGCAGCAAATGCGCCCTGTTGTGGATATGCCTATGGAAATTGGCGCGCTTGCACTTTCCCGCATAGCGCGAACGGCTTCTCCGTGGGCGCAAAGTGCATTGTGGATGCAGATACCAAGCTTTTCATCATCGAATCTTTTGCCCGGCGCGTGTATGCCGTCCCGGTAGCCCAGCGGCAGAAAGCACTGCGGCTCGTTGAGCGTGATATAATGCTTCACGCGCCCGTCAAAATGACGGACGACCGCCCGCGCATATTCTGCAAAAGCGTGCGCGGTTTCCCTGTTCAGAAAACCGCCGCATTGTTCGAGGGCTTGCGGCAGATCCCAGTGATAAAGCGTTAAAAAGGGCATGACGCCCAGCTTGAGCAGCCCATCTACCAGCTTGTCGTAGTAGGCAAGAGCGGGCGCATTTAACTGTCCTTTCCCCTGCGGGAAAAGCCGGGGCCAGCTGATGGAAAACCGGTAAGCACTTAGTCCAAGATCTTTGATGAGGGCGAGTTCCTCTTCGAGCCGATGATAGGAATCTGCGGCGGAATCGCCCGTTTCCCCATGCCGGGTGTTTCCCGGTGCATGAGAGAAAGTATCCCATATGCTTTCTCCCTTTCCGCCTTCGTTCCAAGCGCCTTCCGTTTGATAAGCGGAGCTTGCCGCACCCCATAAAAATCCGTTCGGAAAAGACATGCTTACTTCCTCCTGCTTCTAGAATTCTGCTTCCACATTGCATTCGGAAGATTTTGCAAGGGGTACGATATCGCCGCCGACTGCGGCGCCATCTACTTGTAGCCGTCGCGTACCGGTCCGCTTTGCCCGAATGACATACTTCGTGCCGCGGAATACGCGTTCTGCGGTAAACTCATCCATGCCGTCTGGCAGGCAGGGGGAAACACGCAGTCCGTTTATCTGCGGCTGAATGCCCAGCAGATACTGCGTTACATTCACAAGCGCCCAGGAGGCGGTGCCTGTCAGCCAGCTGTTTTTGGCTTCTCCGCTTCGCGCGGCTTCGCGCCCGGCGATCATCTGGCTGTAGATATACGGCTCCGTGCGACGAATATCGCTTTTATTTTCCGTGTAAGCAGGGCAGATACGGGCATAGGCATCAAAGGCGCGGTTTCCGTCCCCCAGCATGGCATGGGCGATGCTGATCCACGGATTGTTGTGGCAGAATATGCCGCCGTTCTCTTTGTATCCGGGAGGATAACTGCTGATCTCGCCCAGTTCTTCACGATAGGTGGTATAGCAGGGGTTCAGAAGCTGTATGCCGTGTTCACCCGTCAGGTACCGTTCCACATTCTCCAATGCCTGTGCTGCAAGGCCTTCCTTGATGCCGATACCCGCCATCGTACAGAACCCCTGCGGCTCAATAAATATTTTGCCTTCGTCGCAGACTCTTCCCCCTACGGGGTTGCCGAATGCGTCGTAGGCGCGTAAAAACCACTCTCCGTCCCAACCGTGCTTCAGAACGGCCTGTTCCATAGCGGTGACAGCGGCAAGCGTTTCTTCCGCTTCCGCTTTGTTGCCGAAATGCAAGGCGAGTTCGGCGAATTCGCGCCCGTATCGAATGAACATGGCGGCGATAAACACGCTTTCCGCGATGCCGCTTTCAAAATTCGCGCAGGTCTGGAAGCTTTCACCCGGCGTATTGGAGAAGCAGTTGAGGTTCAGGCAATCGTTCCAATCAGCCCTGCCAATCAGCGGCAGTCCGTGGGGACCGGTGTGTGACAAAATATAGCGGATACTGCGCCTGAGATGCTCAAACAGGGAAGCGGCTTGCTCACTTTGCGCAAACGGAACGGATTCCTGCAGTATAGAGCTGTCGCCGGTTTCGCGGATATATGCCGCAGTGCAGGCGACTAGCCACAGCGGGTCGTCGTTGAAGCCGGTCCCTACATCTGCGTTGCCTTGCCCGGTCAGGGGTTGATATTGGTGGAACGCACTGCCGTCTTCAAACTGTACGGCTGCAATATCTAGTATGCGGCGGCGGGCTCTGTTTGGAATCATGTGTACGAAGCCGAGAATATCCTGGCAGCTATCCCGAAAGCCCATACCGCGCCCCGTGCCGCTTTCAAAATAACTTGCGCTGCGGCTAATCAGGAATGTTATCATGCACTGATACTGGTTCCAGATATTCACCATGCGGTTGAGCTTGTCATCGGGCGAAGTCAGATGAAATTTAGAAAGAAGCTCTGACCAATACGCTTTGAGTTCTTCAAAGGCGGTTTGTACAGCGATATCCTCGCTAAAGTGTGACATCATAGCGTGCGCATGCGTTTTATTGATGACGTTATGGGATACCCATTTGTTCTGGGTATCGTTTTCGGCATAGCCAAGCAGGAACAGCAGAGAACGGCTTTCTCCCGGATGCAGGGTGAGCTCAGCTGCATGCGCGGCTATGGGGGCCCAGCCGCTTGCCAGGCTGTCGGTGCAGCCTCCGTCGGCCACAGCCTGCGGGAGCCCCCAGTCTCCCATGGTGCCCAAAAACGCGTCCCTATCCGTATCAAAGCCTGCTGTTGGCGCGTTTGTGCCAAAGAACGCATAATGGTTTCGGCGCTCGCGGTATTCTGTTTTATGGTACAGTACTCCATTTTCGGCTTCGATTTCGCCTACAGAAAGGTTGCGCTGAAAATTCTGCGCGTCATCGACGGCGTTCCACAAACACCATTCCACCGCCCCAAATACGGTCAGGCGCTTTGTGGAACCGGTAGTGTTCGTGACCCGCAAACGATTTAATTCGCAATTTGTTTTTAGTGGAACAAACAGTGTCAATTCCGACTGAATGCCCATTTTTTCGGACTCTATAATCGTATAACCGAGGCCGTGACGGCAGCGGTAACGATCGAGTTTTGTGCGCGCTGGAAGAAATCCGGGACTCCAGACGGTATCTTTATCTTTGATATAGTAAAAACGGCCGCCCATATCCGCGGGCACGTTGTTGTAGCGGTAACGAATCAAACGCCGTAATTTTGCGTCCTGATAAAACGTGTATCCGCCGCCGGTGTTGGAAACGAGGCTGTAAAACCCGTCAGTGCCCAGATAATTGATCCACGGCATTGGTGTTTGCGGTGTGTCAATGATATATTCCCTGCGTTCGTCGTCAAAAGCTCCGAAATGCATGGCGCTCTACTCCTGTTCCGTATACATACGATTGCTGTGTGTGATATCAGGCGGGAAGCTCATCCTGTATGCCTGTAAATGCGCAAAAAGCCTTAAAGTAATCGATTAAGTTCATACTCATTCTACAGGAGCTTTTCACAAAACTCAATAGGCAAATTTCGAAAATAATTGAATTACGCATACAAAACGCCTATAATACAATAGAAATTACTCCATAAAAATCTAAAAAATCATACTTGATTTTTTGTGGAATTTGATTTATACTCGATTACGTAAACGATTAAGTAACCACTTGCCGCTTATAGTGCCATAGGCTATAATGAAATCGATAAATCGATTGCGGAGGACTGCCTATGGTCTCCATGAAGGACATCTCCATCAAGTGCGGCGTGTCTGTCGCTACGGTAAGCAAGGCGATGAACGGACACCGCGATATCGGGGAACAGACTGCGCGTTATGTTCGGGAAGTTGCAAGGGAAATGGGATATCTGCCAAATGCGGCAGCCCGTGCGCTTAAGACAAATCGCACCAACAATCTCGGCGTTTTGTTCATAGATAAAATGCAGAGCGGACTGTCACACGAGTATTTTTCATCCATGTTGGAAAGCTTTAAGGTGGAAGCCGAGCGATGCGGTTACGACATCACATTTATCAGCAATAACATAGGCCAGTATGAAATGTCATATTTGGAGCACTGCCGGTACAGGGCGTGCGACGGCGTTGTCATAGCCAGCGTGGATTTCAACGATCCGGCGGTTGTAGAACTGGTGCAGAGCGAGATACCGGTTGTTACCGTAGATCATGTTTTCAACGAAAAAACCGCAATCCTTTCTAACAACGTACAATGCATCAAAGATTTAGTTACTTATATCGCCGAACAGGGACACAGGAAAATTGCCTTTATTCACGGGGAAGATACCTCCGTTACACAAAAACGAATTGCAAGCTTTTATCGTACCTGCAAAGAACTCGATATTTCAGTGCCTGCGGCTTATGTAAGGGGAGCGGAGTATCACGACCCGGCTTCAAGTGCAAAAGAAACCCATGCGCTGCTTTCGTTGCCTGACCCGCCAACCTGTATTATGTATCCGGACGATTTTTCCTTTATAGGCGGACGAAACGCGATAGAGGAGCGAGGGTTGAAAATACCCGATGATATCAGCGTTGCCGGCTTCGACGGTATTTATCTTTCGCAGGTGCTGCAGCCAACGCTGACTACTGTCAGACAAGATACGCAGAATATTGGGCACGAAGCGGCCCGCCGTCTAATAGACGCTATAGAAAACCCCAAAACCTCAATGACTGAACAAATCATGATCAACGGGCTGCTGATGCCCGGCGCATCCGTGAAACGACGATTATAAAGCTTGGAGGCGTTCTGGTGCCTCCGGGACAAGGTACATCATTCAGATCAGTACCGTCAATATGCTATAATAAGGAGGATCACCATGAACATGCTCAAAAGATCGCTGGCCCTGCTGATGATGCTCTTCATCGCGCTGTCCGTGTTTGCCTGCGCTCCCGCGCCTGCAGCCGAACCTGCCGCGCCTGCGGCAACGGCGGCTCCCGCGCCTGCTGCAGCCACCGCCGCCCCCGCGCCTACGGAGCAGGCGGAGGGCAAGGTGCTCAACATCTATTGCTGGAACACGGAATTTCAGGATCGTTTCAATGCTTACTATGCTTCAAAAGTTCCTTCCGATGTAAAAGTCAATTTTGTCATCAACCCCAACAAGGACAATGTATATCAGAACTCCCTGGATGAAGCTCTGCTGCGGCAGGCTGATGCGGCTGCCGACGATAAAATCGATATCTTCCTTGTCGAAGCAGACTATGCTCTTAAATATGTAAACACGGATTATACGATGGACGTCATCAACGGCGTTGGCTTAACGAAGGACGATCTTGCGCAGCAGTATAAGTACACGCAGGATATCGTAACCGATTCAAAGGGCGTGCTCAAAGGCTCTTCCTGGCAGGCAACACCGGGCCTGTTCATCTATCGCCGCTCCATTGCGAAGGATGTACTTGGCACCGATGATCCGGCGCAGGTACAGGAAGCCCTCTCCAGCTGGGATAAATTCGACGCCGTGGCCGCAAAGGCCAAGGAAAAGGGCTACTTCATGCTCTCCGGCTATGACGATGCGTTCCGTACATTCTCCAATAACATCTCTCAGCCTTGGGTGGACGCGAACAATAAAATCCATCTCGACGACAACATGCTGCGCTGGGTAGACCAGACCAAGATGTACACCGAAAAAGGATATAACAACAAGACTACGCTTTGGAACCCCGAGTGGCAGGCCGATCAGGGCCCCAAGGGCAAGGTGTTTGGTTTCTTCTATTCCACATGGGGCGTAAACTTCACGCTGCTTGGCAACTCGCTTGAAAAGCCTGTTGCAGAAGGCGGCAAAGCTGAAGTCGGCAACGGTATCTATGGCGATTACGCCATGTGCGAAGGCCCGCAGAGCTACTACTGGGGCGGCACCTGGATCTGCGCCGCGACAGGTACGGATAATATCACGCTCGTACGCGATATTATGAAGACGCTGACCTGTGATGCGAAGACCATGAAGCAGATCACCATCGATACGCAGGATTATACCAATAACCAGGCTGCAATGAATGAGCTCGCTGCGAGCGACATCAAGTTCGATTTCCTGGGCGGCCAGAACCATATCGCGATGTTCGCGAAAGTCGCGCCCAAGATCAGCATGACCAGCATGTCGCCCTATGACCAGACCATGACGGAGCAGCTGCAAAAGGCATGCAAGGACTATTTCGACGGTAAGGTAACGAAGGATCAGGCCATCGAGAACTTCTACACCGCCGTCATCGAAAAGCATCCTGAATTGAGTAAATAGGCTGTTCCAGCATTCCTCAGCGGGAATAGCAAGCGCGGGGCGGGGCATCCATGCCTTCGCCCCGCGCGAAGTATCAGCACTATTTATGCAGCGTGAGGTGAAACCATGAAAACAGGCCGGGCAGCTTCCGATAAGAAGATTCGCTCCATCAGTTATGCCAAATGGGGATACATATTCCTCATTCCGTTCTTCGCGGCATTCGCTGTATTCAATCTTCTGCCGCTCTTTTCCACAATCAACAACAGCCTGTACGAAAACTACATGTCGGGTTTGAAACAGATAGGCCCGAACTTTGTAGGGCTCGGGAATTATGCCAAACTGATGCAAAGCGATCTCCCCAAATACTTTGGCAATACACTGCTTATCTGGGTGCTCGGGTTTATTCCGCAGATTATCATCTCACTGCTGCTCGCGTCTTTGTTTACCAATATGCGGCTTCGTTTGAAAACCGGTTTTTATAAAACGATTATCTATTTGCCCAACTTGATTATGGCTTCCGCGTTTGCCATGCTGTTCTTTACGCTGTTTTCCGACGCTGGGCCGATGAACGACATATTCGTAAAACTGGGCATACTCAAGGAACCTTATCGCTTTCTTTCTGAAATCACGGGTACGCGCGGATTGATTATACTCATGAATTTTCTGATGTGGTTCGGCAATACGACAATACTGCTGATGGCAGGCATCATGGGAATTGATCAGCAGCTCATCGAAGCTGCCGAAATGGACGGCGCAAAGCCTACGCAGGTGTTCTGGCGCGTTACCATGCCTATGCTCAGACCAATATTCATATATGTGCTCATCACTTCGTTCATTGGCGGTATTCAGATGTTCGACGTGCCGCAGATACTGACCGATGGTGCGGGCAATCCGAACAGAACCAGTATGACTTTGATTATGTTCCTGAACAGTCATCTGCACAGCAAAAATTTCGGTATGGGCGGCGCATTGAGCGTAATACTTTTTGTCATTACGGGGGCCATGAGTCTGTTGGTATACAATTCGCTGACTAAGGGATATGGGTTCGAACGAAGCCGGAAAAACAGAGAGGGAGGTGCAAAGACATGAGTTCCAAACAGAATACGGCGGCACGTGCACGTCTTACTCTTGCCAGAGGCGCATGCTACCTGTTGTTAACATTGCTGACGATTTTATGCCTGCTGTGGTTTTATGCGCTCATTGTCAATTCCACCCGCTCGCACCCGGAAATCCAGCAGGGGTTTAAGTTCCTGCCTGGCGGCTCTTTCGCATATAACCTGCACAATCTGTTGAATAATAAGAATCTGCCGGTGCTGTCCGGTATTCGCAACAGCCTGTTTGTTTCTGCCTGCACGGCGCTGCTGGCTACCTATTTTTCGGCGCTGGCCGCTTACGCTATTCATGCATATAATTTTAGGTTTAAAAAAGCTGCATTCACATTCATACTCATGGTCATGATGATCCCCACACAGGTGACGGCGCTCGGTTTCGTGCGCATGATGGGCCAGATTGGGCTTTCGGACAGTTTTATGCCCCTCATACTTCCATCCATCGCGTCGCCCATTGTGTTTTTCTTTATGAAACAGTATATGGAAGCCATGCTTCCTGTGGAAATAGTCGAAGCCGCGCGTATTGACGGGTCCAACGAGTTTGCCACGTTCAATCGCATCGTGCTGCCGATTATGAAGCCGGCAATGGCGGTGCAGGGCATATTCACATTCGTCAGTTCCTGGAATAATTATTTCCTGCCCGCGTTGCTGCTCAAATCTTCCGATAAAAAGACTCTTCCCATACTCATCGCGCAGCTTAGAAGCGCGGATTTTTTGAAATTTGATATGGGGCAGGTCTACATGCTTATCACAATTTCGATCGTCCCGATCATTATCATCTATTTGCTGCTGTCAAAATATATCGTACGCGGCGTAACACTGGGCAGCATAAAAGGGTAATACAGAATCGCTGGATTGAAAGCACTGGCGCAATCTCAATCCGGCAGGGTATTGTTGCAGAATATTTCCATGGCATTGATTGTGAGCCGGTATGTAAGCTGTGCCATATGCTCGGGTGAATCAGGACAATTTTCTGTAATCCAGCGACGAACCAACCCGAGACAGCCTGAAAAGCAATAGACGGGTAAATACGTATTCTTTGCATTCTGCGGCAGCAGAGCGGCCAGGTTTTCGGTAATACTTTTCACAATGATTTCTTCCACATCCCGAATAAAAGCAATATCACCGTTCGTGCCAAGCAGCGCGCTGCAGATCTCTCTGTTTTCTGACAGCGAACGGAATATTTCTTCCAGGCAGGCAATTGTATTCTGTTTTGGCTTTTCATACAGGGGATGCTTGGTAATTGCCTGCGTGATATTCATCAGCAGTTCGTCTTCTGTCTTTTTCAGCATATCATAGATATCCGTATAATGCAGATAGAATGTGGATCGGTTAATATCCACTTCCTCCACAAGTTCTTTGACGGTGATTTCCCGCGCCGATTTCAACTGCATAAGTCTGGCAAGCCCGCTTCTGAGCTGGGCTTTTGTTTTGCGTATTCTGCGGTCTATCAATTGCTCCTTCATATGCCCTCCGATTATGAATTCTTTGTGAATTATGGGCAGATGCAAATCGTACGTCCATTAATCAACATTGCGACCTAGTAATGTCGTTTGAAGATAATCATAGTATTTATTATAATACATAAAACCTAGTAATCAACATAATGTTTATTATATTTTGTGAGGAGTGCAGGCTATGGTTCGCGAAGAATGGAAAAGACTGTTCCATAACAAGATTCTTTTACTTGTTATCGCCGCGATTATCGTGATTCCAACCATTTACACCACGCTTTTCCTAGGATCCATGTGGGATCCGTATGGTCAATTGAATAATCTGCCCGTCGCTGTAGTGAACAATGATCAGCCTGTTACGTATCGTGACAAGCGATTGGCAATCGGGGAGACGCTGGTGAAGGACCTGAAGGATAACGGGTCTTTGAATTTTCATTTTGTAAATGAAACGGATGCCGTAAACGGCTTAAAAAGCGGAACATACTATATGGTCATTACCATACCTTCCGATTTTTCAGCCAATGCTTCCACGCTGTTTGACGAAACCCCAAAAAAGATGCAGCTGAATTACGAAACAAACCCCGGTAAGAACTATATTGCCGCAAAAATGAGCGATTCGGCGCTGGTGAAAATTCGCGACAGCATATCCGAAGAAGTGACGAAGGAATATACCGAAGCTATATTCAGTGAAATATCGGATGCGGGCAGCGGTATGCAGGAGGCGGCTGACGGCGCGTTAAAATTGAGAGACGGCGCTAACGATGCCGCAGAGGGCAGCGATAAGCTTGCAAAGAATTTAAAGAAACTCGCCAATAGCACTCTGACATTTGAACAGGGCAGCGAAGAGCTTACCGTCGGTATACAGAAGTATACGGACGGCGTGATGGCTGCTGATGATGGCGCAAAAGAAATAGCGAAGGGCTTGCATACGCTGCAGACTTCCAGCGCTGAGGGTACGGAAGAATTGTACGACGGAACAAAAAGCCTTGTTGACGGTGTAGAGCAATACACGGACGGAGTCGCACAGGCACAAGCCGGAGCAAAGCAGCTGTCCGATCAAAGCGCGACTCTTAATCAGGGCATCGCGCAGGTGGCAGGCGGCGTTTCATCACTGAAGAATGGAGCGGATGCTGAGCTTGCCGGACTAAAACAGCTTTCTTCCTCGCTGGGCAGCCAATTATCCCAAGGCGCATCGAATATACAGGCCGTACAGGGCGGATTGCATGACATGAAAAGCGGCATAGGAAATCTGGCCGAAAGTGTTGCACAGCTCAACGCCGCGTCCGGTTCCATGGATGCTGCGACGCTTTCTGCCGCCATTTCACAGCTTAACGAAAAAGTACAGGAACTCGCGCAGAACGCCGATGTGCTGCTGCCTGCGAGCGGCGAGGCCATAGAAGGGCTTGCGGACGGGCTTTCTGACGTGAAAAAGGCATTGGACAGAACGGGTACCGGATCGGCGGATATGGGCCTCATACAGGGGATGCAGGCCGTCGACGCGGGGCTTGGTTCCGTAGGCACAGGGCTGACCGCAACGGATGGTTTGGTAAACGGCATTAAGAAATATACGGGTGGCGTAGATACCGTTAGTGCAGGCCTTACGAAGCTCAATGCAAGCTCCGATGATTTGCTCGATGGTGCAAAAGAGCTGCGCAGCGGTGCAAAAACGCTTTCCGGTAAGCTCTCAGACGGCATTGAACAACTGCGTGACGGCGCCGATCAGCTTGCCGACGGCACGGATCAGCTTGCGCTCAACAGCGCAACGCTGCTTTCGGGCGCTCAGCAGTTACAAAGCGGTGCGGCGAAGATTTCCGACGGCGGGAATAAACTCTACGATGGTTCTAAGGACTTGAACGATGGACTGCAATCCATTGCGGATGGGGCCGATGAGCTGCAGACATCGCTCGCTGACGGTGCGGACACTGTGAATTCCATGGAAAAGGGTGACGCCACGGTTTCCATGTTTGCTGCGCCGGTGGAAACTGAAAAAACAGAAGCAAGCACCGTGCAGAACAACGGACACGCCATGGCTGCCTATATGATGTCGGTCGCGCTTTGGGTTGGATGCATCGCATTCTGCCTTATGTACCCGCTCAACGAATACGAGGGTGAATTGCGGTCGGGTACAAGATGGTGGCTGAGCAAAGTATCGGTGGCATATGGCATGGCCATCTTGCAGGCAGTAGTAATGGTGTTTATGCTCATGAAATGCAACGGATTTGCGCCTGCGGACCTTGGGAAAACGCTGTTGGTGGCCTGTATTGCTTCCATTGCGTTCATGTCCATCATGTATTACTTCAACGTATTGATTGGGAAAGTTGGCAGCTTCCTCATGCTGATATTCATGGTCGTACAGCTTGCAGGCTCGGCGGGCACATATCCTCTGGAGATATCGGGAGCGCTTGCCCCTAAATTGCACCCATACCTGCCCTTCTCTTATACGGTGGATGCGTTCCGTAAGACCATCAGCGGCGCGGGCAGCATTACAAGCGAACTCGCAGTGATGGGCGGATTAGTGATTGTATTTTCGCTGTTCGCGCTTTGGGTGTTCCAAAGAAGGGCAAAGAGGATTAAAGAAGGCAAAGGAATACTGCTCAACTATTTTGAAAAAGCGGGTCTTGCATAACAAAATGATCGCCACGGAGCTTGCTCCGTGGCGATTATATATAAGACCGCAACGTTTTGCTGGACCAACATTACGGGAAACGCTTAGGTATATTATCACAACATATTTCAGGTTTGCGGGCGACTGTGCGCTGTTGAAACAGCTTCAAAACTATGATAGACTGGCTTCGTGTTAATTGCTTATGATTATATAAATTGACAGTGTATGGAAGGAATTGCTTGCGTGTTTGATGTAATCTGTGTTGGAGAGATGCTGATCGATTTTCTGCCGGGCGAAGAAGCGGGCGTTTATATCCGTAAAGCGGGCGGTGCACCTGCCAATGTAGCCATCGCGGCCGCGCGCAATGGACTCAATACAGGGTTTTGCGGCCGGGTAGGGGATGACGATTTCGGACGCTATTTGTTCGATACACTCAGGGAAAACAATGCAACCGTACTCTGTCCCGAACCGGTCAAAGAAGCAGTAACCACTATGGCATTTGTTTCGCTGTTGGATGGCGGAGAGCGCAGTTTTACATTTGCCCGAAAGCCGGGTGCGGATATGTTTCTGACGATGGAGGATGTGGATTCGGCCAATGTTCGCGGAGCCCATATCGTCCACGCCGGCTCCTGTTCTCTTTCCATGCCGCCGGCATCAGAATCTACTGCGTACGCACTGGCCGCAGCAGCACATGAGGGAAGGCTCGTCAGCTTTGATGTGAACTACCGTGATTTGTTGTGGAATGGTGATCGTGCCGCGGCTATCGACGCTGTTCACGAGGTGCTCAACCATATCGACCTGCTGAAAATATCCGAAGAAGAGATTGATTTCGTTGGCGGCGAGGCAAATATACCGGATCTGATGAAAAAGCACGGTATATCCGTCATTGTGGTGACGATGGGCAGAAAGGGAGCATGCTGTTATTGGAGTGATTCCAAACTGATTGCAAAAGGGTTTACCACTGAGTGTGTGGACGCTACCGGTGCGGGCGACGCATTCTGGGGCGCATTCCTTTCTCGCCTGATTCATGGAGGAGTCAGGAACACAAATGATCTGACGCACGCTTTGTTGAAAGACGCCATGCTGGATGGGAATCTGGCCGGCATGCTCTGTGTGCAGAAAAAGGGTGCGATCGAATCGCTGCCCACGCGCGAACAGATCGAAAGACTCAGGTTGGAACTTGCTTTATAAACAGAGGAAAATGCGACGAAGTATACTCGCCCGGGAGGTGGATCAATGCCTGCATTAAGCTATCAAGCCGCAAGTGAACAGGTGCTTGATGAGCTGCACAAATCTCTTGCCGGCATAAATCAAGAGGATGTGGATCGGTTGATAGAAGCTGTATTGCTTGCGCGGCGAGTATTCTTTGTGGGCGCTGGCCGTACGTTGCTCTCTTTGCAGGCGATCGCCAAGCGCTGGGCGCATTTGGGCATTGACGCTCATATCGTTGGAGAAATCACGGAACCTGCTATGACCGCCAAGGATATTCTTATCGTTGGCTCGTGCGGCGGTACGGCGACGCTCCCGGTCGGTGTGGCGCAAAAAGCGCGCGCAATTGGAGCTAGGGTTGTGCATATCGGCTCCAATCCCAGCGGTCCGCTCAGCGACATAGCGGATTTTATGGTGCGCATACCCGTGCGGACGAAACTGGAACTTGAGGATGAAATTGATTCAAGACAGCCCATGACTTCTTTGTTTGAGCAGAGCCTGCTCTTGCTGGGGGATATCGTTGCCATGATGGTCATAGACCGCAAAGGCCTCGTCATGAAGCAGCTTTGGGAGTACCACGCTAACCTCGAATAGTAGCTGTATTCACCCGTATTCTTAACTTCAGGGGGATAGCAATATGAAGCGTTCCGATATCAATGCTGTCATTCGTCGCTTTGAAGCCCTGCTGGATAAGCATTGTTTTGTTCTGCCCCCCTTCCTGCAGTTTACCCCGTCAGAATGGGAGCATAAGGGCAGTGAATATAATGAAATCCGCGAGCATTTGCTTGGCTGGGATGTTACGGATTACGGTTTGGGCGATTTTGCGCATACGGGGCTCGCGCTTATCACGCTGCGCAACGGGGGCAGATATGGAAAACCCGCCAAACCGTATGCCGAAAAGATTATGATGCTGGATAAGGGGCAGGTATGCCCCATGCACTTCCATTGGAACAAGATGGAGGATATCATCAACCGCGGCGGCGGAAACATAGAATTCAGGCTGTTTAACGCGACCGAAGACAATCGGCTTGCGAATACAGATGTACAGGTGAACAGGGATGGAAGAAGTTACTCTGTTCCCGCGGGCTCTCTCATTACTTTATATCCGGGCGAAAGCTTAACGCTGTATCCTCGCTGCTACCATGAGTTTTGTGCGGCGCGGTCCTTTGGGACTGTGCTTATTGGGGAGGTATCCATGTGCAATGACGACAATTCGGATAACTGTTTCCTCGATCCGCTTGGCCGCTTTCCTTCCATTGAAGAAGATGAACCGCCTTACAGGCTGCTTTGCACGGAATATCCGCACGCAAAGAACTAAACAGTTGCCTGCAGGTACGTATGGCATTCGTATCCGTGTTTTGAATGCCGAAAAAGGGCACATACGTGCAGAACAACTCCTTATACCAGTTAGGCTGGTAAAATGCCGTTGGATTGCTCTATAATGATGTAATATAATATTTCCCTGACCATTTGCGTTATGAAGGATCGGCGTGATCTGATCCGTATAATCCATTCAAAGTACAGTTTTGTTGCTTGGACAGCTATACAATACTGATGACAGGAGCGTCTCGATGTTTGCCGAAGAAAGACAGCAGAAAATATACGATATGATTTGTCAGGAGAAGTCCATTCGCGTGCAGCAGCTGAGCAAGCTGCTCAATATCTCTGAAGTCACAGTTCGGCGCGACTTGGAGGAACTGCATAAGCAAAAGAAGATTATCCGTACACATGGCGGCGCAATGGCCTATTATCCGGTTGGGAAAAGCCCCAAGGTGCCCGACCTTATGGCGGATACACGGCTTCAACCTGAAAAAAAGTCCATCGCCGCAGCGGCCTACGAGTTTATCAACGATTACGATACCATTCTGCTTGACGGTTCAAGTACGGCGTACGAGCTTGTCAATCTGTTAGCCCGAAACGAAAAGGAACATCTTATCATCATCACCACTTCTCCGCTTGCAGTTGTGGCACTTTCCGGACTGAAAAGCTGCCAGGTAATCATGGCCGGAGGTATAGTCAGCTATGCCTACAACACGGTAGAGGGGCATATCGCAACGAAGTTTATCAAAGATATTCGGGTGGATAAGTGCTTTCTCGGCATCAACGGCGTTGATGCGGAGTTTGGGTTATCGACTCCCCGTTTTGAGGATGCCGAGATCAAATCCCTAGCTATCGCCAGTGCAAATCAGTCGTTTATACTGGCCGATCATACCAAGTTCGGGAAGGTTTATCTTGCCCGTGTGAATGTGCCGTGCGATTATATCATTACTGATTCGCGCCGGAACGAATATCCGTATGAGGCGCTGAACGCGCAGACTTCAGTAGTATTTGCGAACGAAATGCTGGCTGAGAAAAAAGGCAGACCGCAAATCGAGCAGTAGTTTCATTAAACAATGGTCGCTCAGAAGGCGGCCATAAGCAATAATTCTATAATATTTAGGGGGATAAACACATGGGTTTAGAGAAGGTAAGCGATATACTGAAAATGGCAGATAAGGAAAATACATCCGTCATAGCGTTCAACTGCACGGATTACAATACAATCTATTCGGTTATTACCGTGGCAGAAGAACTGAAAAAACCGGTTTTGTGCATGCTGTATCCCGAACACGCGCAGGTGAACAATTGCTGCAGCATCAAAAGCTTTGCGGATACAGTGCGCTCGTTGGCGCGAAATGTGAAAGTTCCCATAGGCATTCATCTGGATCATTGCAGCGACGAGGCGTTTATTCTTAACGCCGTCAAGGATGGATTTTCATCCGTTATGTTCGATGGTTCCTCATTGCCGGTAGAGGAGAATATCGCAAGAACGCGCGCTCTCGCGGAGCAGGTGCACAAATTGGGTGCGGACCTGGAGGCCGAGCTTGGCCAGGTTGGTTTTGCCGCGACCGTTGCCGACCAGAAGAATACAGACAAATATACAAAGCCGGAAGTCGCAGCATCCTTCTGCGAACAATCCAAGTGCGACAGCGTAGCAATTGCCATCGGAAGCGCTCACGGTTTTTATAAGGAAACGCCCAAGCTGGATCTTGAACGGCTTAAGGAAATCAACGCGGCGACCAATGTGCCGCTCGTTTTACACGGGGGCAGCGGTATTCCGGAAGATCAGTTGCACATCGCATTTCGCCAAGGTATTAATAAATTTAATGTAGGTACGGAGTTTTTCTGGCTTTATTGGAAGACGACTGAGAAATTCTGCGCCGATCCCAATGCGGATTTTTTCCAGATGCCTAAAGTTGTGCAGTCTGCGCTGATGGATTACCTGCGTCAGAAAATGCAGCTTTGTACCATGACAATCTAACACCTTTCGTACAGCAAAGACCGCATCTTTCTAAAAGGTGCGGTCTTTTTGATTCACGCAAAATGACCAGAGAACCCATAATGAAAACCATCATCCGTTGGAAAAACTTAACGCTCATTTTTACGAAACTCTATTCGATATAGATTTTAGAGCGTTTCATTCGAATACCAAATGGAGGATATAGGATGAAAAAAATATTCGAAAAAATTTTTAGTAAAAAAATTGGATTAACGGAGAAAATACTGCTCCCGGTTGGTGCACTATTTGTACTTGGCGTTGTTGCGATTTTACTGCTTGTTGTTTCTTACTCAGCAACAAATCAGGAAAAGCTGACCAATGATCTCATGAACGAGATGAATAACCGGTATGCAAATGGCGTACAGGCCCAATTGAACTCCGCGCTCAATGGAACGCGATCGCTCAAACCCATATTCGAAAGTACCAGAGTGAACAGCCGAAGCGCAGATGTTGCACTGCTCAATAGCATACTCGAACAGAATGACAGCGTATTTGGCGTATACACGCTATGGGAGCCGGACAAATACGATGGTATGGATGTTGCCAACGCAGGAACATCGGGCCACGATGAAACAGGCCGGTTTATTCCTTATGTACATCGGAGCGATTCGGGGATACAGTTGGAGCCTTTGACCGGCTATACCGAGCAGGGCACCGGAGATTACTATCTGATGCCTAAAAATACGCTTAAGGAGTGCATACTTGATCCTTTTACCTATAAGGTCAATGGCAAGGATGCGTATATGGCCTCCATGGTGGTGCCGCTGATCAAGAATGGTGAATTTGTGGGCATTGTCGGCATGGACGTGCTTGTTGATACCCTCATATCCGATATCAAGGGCGTAACGCTGTTCAAAACCGGATACATGTTTATGACGGATTCCCAGGGTATCATGTTCTATCATCCCGACAGCGAGTTGGTTGGAAAGTCCCTGTTGGATATGGTAAACGAAGATCAGGTTGACGATGTAAAAGCAGCGCTCAAATCGGGCGAGCATATCAGTTTCGAAAAGATTTCTCCAGTGAGCGGAGAGATGAACAGATATGAGCTTACCCCTGTTTCTGTTGGCGATAGCCACTGGATGGTAGTTTCCTCAGTGCCGACAAGTGAAATCTATGAATCAACCAACAATACCTTTCTGATTGGTATAGCGGCAGGTGTGGGTGCGATAGTGATTACGCTTATACTGCTCCTGTTAATCGTAACAAGGATAACAAAACCTGTTGGTCCGCTTGAACGCGCGGCTTACGCTATCGAGACCGGCAATATAGACAGTTCGGTATCGGAAAGCCTGCGCAATATCAAGAGCAAGGACGAAATAGGCAGGCTGGCCAATTCCATGCTCAAGGCTGTCGGATCGATTGAGCGCGTAGCGGCGGATACCCAGCGGCTGAGCGACGCCGTACAGAAGTATGACCTGAGTGTGGATATCGATACTGCGGCGCACAGCGGTATCTATCAGGATATCATGAATATCGTGAAGCAGATGTTTACGCAGCTAAGCCAGATAGTGTCCAGCATCAGCGTAGCGGTTGAACAGGTCAGTTCCGGCTCGTCCCAGGTAGCAAGCGGCGCACAGGCGCTTGCCGCCGGTTCAAGCGAGCAAGCTTCGTCTGTAGAAGAACTGAGCGTCACGGTCACAAAGATCGCCGATCAGGCGGTGGATAACTCGAATCACGTGCAGAATGCTACCGAATACGTCGGTCAGGCCGTGCAGGGCGTAAACACCGGAAACGAACATATGCAGGAATTGACCAAAGCCATGGCAAGTATAGGTTCTGCATCCAGCGAGATTGCCAATATCACCAAGATGATTGAGGATATTGCATTCCAGACCAATATTCTGGCGCTAAACGCCGCAATAGAGGCCGCGAGGGCAGGCAATGCAGGTAAGGGATTTGCCGTTGTTGCGGATGAAGTCCGAAATCTCGCTGCGAAATCTGCCGAGGCTGCCAAACAGACCGCGGACCTGATACAGGCGTCGGTTGTAAGCGTATCGGAAGGCAAGCAAATTTCGGAAAAAACGGCCAAGATATTGCAGGATGTCGGCAGCAAGGCGCTTGAGGTAAATGAGAGCATACAGCGCATACAGCATGCCTCGTCGGAACAGGTTACCGCCATTGAACAGGTGAAGCAGGGGCTGCTGCAGATATCAGCAGTTGTTCAGACGAACGCGGCCACGGCTGAAGAAAATTCGGCTACCAGCGAGGAAATGTCAGCACAGGCGGCAATGCTGCAGGCGGAAGTCGGCAAATACAAGCTGCAAACAGGGCATCGATACGAAAACGCAGTTTCGGTATTCGCCGCAAAGGCCCAAGGCGGCACGGACACATATACACATTCGGATATTGGGAAATATTGATCTGAAGAATAGACGAATATCAATCATGAACGGAGCGGCTTTTGCCGCTCCATTTGCTTTGTCGCAGGTTTGTGCCTTTGATATCTCCAACAATTCTTATCTGTTTTTTGATGCCGCTACCCTTTATCTTGACGCCGTCTTAACTCCCTGCCTGCTATGATGGTACTGAAAAGTGTGGGAAATACTATCGGGGTAAGGGGTTGAATTGTGTGGAAATCGTATTAACGGCCGTAGGCACCGTAGGCTTCTTGTTGATGATTTATTTATTCTATGTGTTATTCAAAGGGGAGAATTTATGAGCACTATCCTGTGGCAGGATCTATTCTATCTGCTTGTTCTCTTCGGAGTATCCGTTCCGCTGGGGATTTATATCTATAAAGTGATGACCGGGGAACGCGTGTTCCTCACGTCCATACTCGCTCCGGTGGAACGTTGTGTTTACAAACTGATGGGAGTGCGCGCCGATGAGGAAATGACGGCACGTAAGTATCTGCTTTCTGCGCTGATGTTCAGCGCCATAGGCTTCCTTTTTCTTTGGATTTTGCAGATGATACAGGGCGTACTGCCATTTAACCCTGCGGGCATGAAGGGGGTAAGCTGGGATTTGGCGTTCAATACGTCGGCAAGCTTTGTTTCCAACACCAACTGGCAGGCGTATTCCGGCGAATCAACCATGTCGTACCTGACACAGTTTTTAGGTCTCACCGTGCAGAACTTTGTATCGGCTGCTACCGGAATTGCAGTGCTCTTTGTGCTGATCAGAGGGTTTGTCCTCAAACAGCAGAAGACACTGGGCAGTTTTTGGGTGGATATAACAAAATGCACGCTGTACGTGTTGATCCCGCTGTCGTTGGTGCTGGCGATCGTGCTCGTATCACAGGGAGTGGTGCAGACACTAAGCCCTTATAAATCCGTATCCATGCTCGAAAACGGTGCGGCCCAGATACTCCCGCTCGGTCCTGCAGCGAGCCAGATTGCGATCAAACAACTTGGCACGAACGGCGGCGGGTTCTTCGGAATGAATTCATCGTACCCGTTCGAGAACCCGACGATACTTTCCAATATACTGCAGATGCTGTCAATACTGCTTATTCCGGCTGCGCTGTGCGTGTCATTCGGTAAGGCGGTAAAGGACATGCGGCAGGGGATATCTATTTACGCCGTCATGCTCATACTGTTCGTTATATCGCTGACTGTAGTAACGTTGAGCGAACAGCTTGCAGCCCCGGTGTATTCCGGTGCCGCGATAGCAGCAGGCAGTATGGAAGGCAAGGAAGTTATTCACGGCGTGGGAGCCTCATCTCTGTGGGCAGCGGCTACAACGGCCGCTTCCAATGGCTCCGTTAACGCCATGCACGATAGCTTCACGCCGTTGGGCGGCTTGGTATTGATGTTTTTGATGCAGCTGGGCGAAATCGTGTTCGGCGGTGTAGGCAGCGGGTTGTATGGCATGCTGGCGTTTGTGCTGCTTACGGTATTCATTGCGGGCCTTATGGTAGGCCGCACACCGGAATATCTGGGTAAAAAAGTGGAGCCATACGATATGAAGATGGTTTGCCTCATTGTGCTTGCGCCGCTGCTGCTGACGCTGCTGGGGACGGCGGCCGCCGTTTGTAATCCATCGGTATCGGACTGGCTTACGAACAGAGGTGCGCACGGGTTTTCGGAAATACTTTACGCCTTCTCTTCCATGGGCAATAACAACGGCAGCGCATTCGGCGGGTATATGGCAAACACGGTGTTTACCAATGTGGTTGGCGGGTTCATCATGCTGCTTGCACGATTTGTTCCTCTGGCCGCAGCGGTACTTCTTGCCGGAAATATGGCACAGAAAAAGACGGTAGCAGTCAGCGAGGGTACGCTTTCTACCAGCAATGTCATGTTCGTTGGGCTGCTGATAGGCGTAATCCTAATCGTGGGTGCGCTGAGCTTCCTGCCTGCGCTGTCGCTGGGTCCCATCGCTGACTTTTTTACCATGCGGTAATTTGAGGATGTATGCTATGAACAGTAAAAATATAAATCAGGGCATTTGGGCTGATGCGCTCAGGCAGTCGTTTGCGAAGCTCTCCCCCCGCGTACAGATCAAAAACCCTGTCATGCTGGTCGTTTATATCGGCGCAATACTGACCACGGCGCTATACTTTCTCTCCTTTGCGGGCATCCGCGATGAAAGCGCGGGATATACGCTGGCGATTGCCCTTATTCTGTGGTTTACGGTGTTGTTTGCAAACTTCGCCGAAGCTATAGCGGAAGGGCGCGGGCGTGCGCAGGCGGACAGCCTCAGGAGCGCGAGAAAAGACGTAAAGGCAAAAAAACTTAAATCGGCATCCAACACGCAGGACTATATGGAAGTGCTCTCCAACACGCTCAGGAAGGGCGACATTGTATATGTTGTGGCAGGCGAGCAGATTCCAATGGACGGCGAAGTGATCGATGGCGCTGCCTCTGTGGACGAAAGCGCCATTACGGGTGAATCGGCGCCGGTAATCCGTGAATCCGGCGGCGATCGCAGCGCGGTGACGGGCGGCACGACGCTTGTATCCGATTGGCTGATCATTGAGGTGACGGCGGAAGCCGGCGAGAGCTTTCTTGATAAAATGATCGCAATGGTTGAGGGTGCGGCGCGCAAAAAGACACCCAACGAGATCGCGCTGCAAATATTGCTGGTAACGCTGACGATTATCTTCCTGATGGTGACGGCTACATTACTGCCATTCTCGAGCTTTGCGAGCTCCCAGTCGAGCGAAGGCGCGGCGATATCCGTTACCAATGTTGTGGCGCTTTTGGTATGCCTTGCGCCGACCACAATAGGCGCGCTGCTTTCTTCCATAGGCATCGCGGGTATGAGCCGTCTGAACAGGGCAAATGTGTTGGCCATGAGCGGGCGTGCAATTGAGGCCGCCGGAGACGTGGATGTTCTGCTTCTGGATAAAACTGGTACCATCACGCTGGGCAATCGGCAGGCAAGCGAGTTTCTGCCCATTACCGGCGTAATCGAGCAGGATCTTGCGGATTCGGCACAGCTTTCCTCTCTTGCGGATGAGACTGCGGAGGGAAGAAGCATCGTGATATTGGCCAAAGAGAAATTCGGCATACGCGGCAGGGAACTTTCCAAAATGAAGGCCACTTTTGTGCCTTTCACCGCGAAAACACGCATGAGCGGCATAGATTTTCAGGGCAATGTCATACGCAAGGGCGCGGCGGAAGCCGTCAAGACGTTTGTTCAGGAACGCGGCGGCGTTTATCCTGATGAATGCGACAGGATTGTAAAGCGGGTGGCAGGTGAAGGCGGCACGCCGCTTGTCGTGGCGAAAAACGAAAAGGTACTCGGCGTCGTGTATTTGAAAGACATCGTCAAGAAGGGCGTAAAGGAACGCTTTGAAGACCTGCGCAAAATGGGCATCAAAACCATTATGATCACCGGCGACAATCCCATGACGGCAGCGGCGATTGCTGCAGAAGCCGGTGTGGATGATTTTCTTGCCGAGGCTACGCCGGAAACAAAGCTGGCGCTTATCCGCGAGTATCAGACAAAAGGTCATCTTGTCGCCATGACCGGGGACGGCACCAACGATGCACCTGCGCTGGCGCAGGCGGATGTCGCCGTCGCCATGAACACAGGGACGCAGGCCGCGAAGGAAGCCGGCAACATGGTGGATCTTGATTCAAGCCCCACCAAGCTCATCGACATCGTTCGCATAGGCAAGCAGCTTCTTATGACACGCGGCGCGCTCACGACGTTCAGTGTTGCCAATGACGTAGCGAAGTACTTTGCGATCATCCCCGTGCTGTTTTTTGGGATCTATCCGGAATTGACCGCCTTGAACTATATGGGATTGACCAACGCCACGAGCGCCATGCTCTCTGCTATCATTTACAACGCCCTGATTATTATTGCGCTTATCCCGTTGGCGCTCAAGGGCGTGAAATACCGGGAGCTGCCCGCGGGAGAATTGCTCAAGCGCAACATGCTTATTTATGGTCTGGGCGGCATTGCCGCACCGTTTGCGGCGATCAAACTGATCGACATGCTGCTGACAGCACTAGGGGTTGTCTGAGGTGACAATATGTTAAGAATATGCAAGATTTTCAGGCCGGCACTCATTTGCTTTTTCGTTCTGACGCTCATCTGCGGTGTACTCTATACGGCAGCAGTAACCGGCTTGGCGCAACTGGCGTTCCCAAATCAGGCGAACGGCAGCGTGATTGCCGTAACACTTAAGGACGGCACACGAAAGGAATACGGTTCCGCTCTTATCGCACAGGAGTTCACAAAACCCGAATACCTCATCGGCAGGCCGTCGGGCACTACCAATCTTTCGCCTGTGAGCGAGGAACAAAAGCAGCGTGTACAGCAGCGAATGGACTGGTGGCATGCGTTTGACCCGGAAAACAAGGCGGAAATCCCAATGGATCTCATCACAGCGTCCGGCAGCGGTGTTGATCCTCATATTTCACCCGCCGCGGCGGAATATCAGGTGGCGCGGATCGCGAAGGCGAGGAATATTGACGAGGAGGAGGTCAGGGATATTATCGCACGGTATTCGAACGGAAGGCTGTTGGGCTTTCTGGGCGAACCATCAGTTAACGTGCTCAAAGTCAATTTGGCGCTGGACGGACTTCTTTAGCAGCAATGATATAACGGTGAGTTCTGTGTAAAAACCGCGATTTACTGTGATTTACATAGGGGAGAAACAGTGATATGAGTATGAGGAGGGGGACAGCTATGATAACGGTGGAAGAACCGGAGGTACGACAGGAACTGGCCGCGTTGTGCGCAAGCGTAAAGGAATTTGTAATGCGGCAGGAGTATTCAGCGGCAGAAGAGATGATTTCGCAGGCGATGGCCAAATATCCGCACGAGCCGGAGCCGCATAACCTGCTTGGATTGGTATTGGAAGCCCAAGGAGATCATGTGACGGCAATGAAGCATTTTCGAGCATCCTGGACGATGAACCCTGCTTATCGTCCTGCGCAGCATAATCTCGACCTCTTTGGCAGCTTTTTCGTAAACGGAAAATGGGCGTTCGATGAATCGGATTGCGTGAAGGAGAAATCAAACGATGCGTATGTAATAGAATACGACGCTGCAGGTATAGGCCGTGTGGTCAAAAAGGAACTGTAGCGGCACGGTTACATACCTATAAGCAGTTTCGGCACTGTGGCTGAGGGGAATGAAGTTGTTGATAAGGATGGTGCGTTAGGCAATGGATCAATTGTATGACCGGCCTGATCCTGAAGCCTTACTGGAGAATATCCAGAGGGAAGAAGAGGGAAAACCGGGTAAACTCAAAATATTCTTTGGGTATGCGGCCGGCGTAGGAAAAACCTACGCGATGCTGGATGATGCGCAGGAGCAATATAGAAGCGGCGTCGATTTGCTGGTAGGCTACATAGAACCGCATACGCGCCCCGAAACCATGCAATTGCTGCAGGGTCTGCCTTTGCTGCCGCCTAAGACCATACTTTACAGGAATATCGAGCTCAAAGAATTCGATCTGGACGAAGCGCTCAAAAGGAAGCCGCAGCTCATACTCGTTGACGAGCTAGCACACTCCAATGCGCAGGGGGTGCGCAACAGAAAACGGTATCAGGATATCGAAGAATTGTTAAACGCCGGTATCGACGTATATACCACCGTCAATGTGCAGCATATGGAAAGCCTGAATGACGTTATAGAAAACGTCACGAAGATACGCGTTCAGGAGACGGTTCCGGACTATATTTTCGAACAGGCGGATAAGATCAAGCTCATCGATATTGAGCCCGACGAACTGTTGCGGCGCTTTGAGGAGGGCAAGATATATCGGCCGGAGCGCGCGGAAACGGCCATGCGCAATTTCTTCACGCGGGAGAACCTGCGGCTGCTCCGAGAAATTGCCATGCGCAAAACAGCGGATCGCATCAGCAACGATAACCAGCATGAACGCCGGACGTCTGAAAAAATGGCGAACACCAAACTGCTGGTGTGCATCGGGCCTTCGCCCACCTCGGCGAAATGCATACGCTGGACTGCCCGTGCCGCGGAAGCGTTTCATTCCCATTGGACAGCACTGTATGTGGAAAGCATCGACAGCGATTATTTAAGCAAAGAGCAGCAGAAAACGATTCGCGCTAATATTGAACTGGCTGAGAAGCTGGGCGCGGAAATCGTGACGCTGACCGGTTACGATGTTGCGGCGGTCGTATCAGAATATGCGAAGCTTTCCGGCATTACGAACATCGTGATCGGCAAGAGCAGAACAAAGCGCACGCTCAAAAGCCTGTTTGATATGGATTTTGAAGATAAGCTGATTTCACTTCTGCCAAGCATTGAGATCCACATTATTCCGGGGGATACGGTTCGCAGAACTTACAAACATCCGAAAACTGATCCGAAACCGCAGAACATACGCTTCTCATGGAAAGATACAGGGCTGACGCTGGGGCTTCTTATTCTGGCAACGCTGCTGTCATTTGGATTGGTCGGTCTTCATATCGGGGAACAGAATGTCATTATGGCGTATATTCTTTCCGTATTATTGATTTCGCGTATAACGGAGGGATACGCATACGGCATAGCGGGTTCCGTGTTCAGTGTGCTGCTGTTTAATTTCTTTTTTACGGAACCGTATTATACCTTCAACGCCATACAGGCAGGATATCCCGTAACATTTCTGATCATGCTGCTGGCCGCACTTATAACGAGCGCGCTGACCGTACGCATCAAAACGCAGGCGAGGCTCGCCGTCCAGCGGGAGCGCCGCACCGAGATGCTCTACGAGATCAATAAACGGCTGCTTGCGACCAGAGGACTTGAACGCATCATAACGCTTGTCAACGAATACATCGTACATCTGACCGGCCGTTCTGTCGTATTCTTCCCCGCGGACCCAATCAGGGGCGAAGACGGCGTGGTGATGGCGGCGGAAGATGACGCCGATTCTTCCGTGCTCAATTCAGAGGACGAAAAAGCGGTGGCGCACTGGGTGTTTGTCAATCAGAAAAGTGCGGGTGCAGGAACGGATACGTTGATGGGCGCGGCTGCATTTTATATGCCGGTCAGCTCGCAGGGCAAAGTATTGGCCGTTTGGGGTATTTCCTGCCTGAAAGGCAAACTTGAGCACAATATCCGCTCCTTTTTGCGTATGGTATCATCCCTGACGGCGCTTGCACTGGAGCGGCAGCATTTATCTGACGAACAACGCACCATACAGGTTGAATCGGAAAAGGAAAAAATGCGCAGCACGCTCCTGCGTGCTATATCCCATGATTTGCGCACACCACTGGCGGGAATACTCGGGGCCAGCTCCGCTATTCATGAAAACGGCAAGGATTTAGATCAAGCTACGCAGGAAAAGCTGATTACCAATATATTGGAAGAAACGCAGTGGCTGATCCGTATGGTTGAGAACCTGCTTTCCGTAACACGCATCAATGAGAACGCATCAAATCTTAAAAAGAGTCCGGAGGCCGCGGAAGAAGTGATCGGGGAGGCGATCGCCCGTATCAAACAGCGTTTCCCGCAAAGGCAGATTACAGTACATGTGCCGAACGAACTTCTGGAAGTGCCGATGGATGGAACATTGATTGTGCAGGTGCTCATCAATCTGTTGGAAAACGCCATCAAGTTTTCTCCGGAAGAGGAGCCTGTGGAGGTATCTCTGCGAAGGGACGGAGAATGGGCGCGTTTTGACGTGCTTGATCGAGGAAAAGGAATTTCCAAGGAAATTCTATTAAACGATATGCCAGCTGATCACAGAAGCGCAGATTCGGCACGGGGGATGGGGATAGGGCTTTCCATTTGCCGAACGATTCTAAACGCACACCATGGGAAACTGGATGCGGAAAATCGTGAAGGCGGCGGAGCCGTTTTCACATTTGTACTTCCTATAAAAGGAGAGGATTGACGTGGAACAAAAGCCTCTTGTGCTGGTAATTGAAGATGAGGATATCATTTTAAACTTTATATCCGCCATTCTGACTTCCAACCAGTATCAGGTATTGAAGGCCAAGTCGGGGAAGGAAGGATTGATGCTGGCCGCATCTCATTCTCCTGATATCATACTTCTGGACTTGGGTCTGCCGGATGTAGACGGCATTGAGGTGCTTTCTGGTATTCGGCAATGGTCGAAGGTTCCGGTGGTCGTGGTCTCCGCGCGTGGCCGTGAACGGGAAAAGGTAGACGCACTGGATAGGGGGGCGGACGATTATATCGTCAAGCCCTTTGGAACATCGGAACTGCTTGCACGCATACGTACGGCACTGCGGCATAGCTGCAGCGCGCCGCAGGCCGGATCAATCGGGCCGGATAAAGTTGTGGTGGGAAAACTGGAAATTGATTACCAGAAACGTACGGTCATGCTGGGTGGCGAAAAAATACACATGACGCCCATCGAGTTTAAAATACTAGTCCTGTTGAGCAAGAATGCGGGCAAGGTGCTGACACACGATTTCATCATTCGTGAAATTTGGGGCGTGTATACGGATGAAAGCCATACGCTTCGCGTCAATATGGCCAATATCCGCAGAAAGATCGAAACAAATCCCGGAGAACCACAATACATCCTTACGGAAACAGGCGTTGGTTATCGAATGTCGGAAACACTATGAAAAACTTAAGACAGCTAAAGCCTGCTCTTGCTGGTGTTCCGCTGATAACTGATCGACAAGCACGATCGCTTCAATGCAGGCCATCATAGGTAAAATGTTTATACAACTGATGTTGCGGGCAGGCAATACAGCGCTTAATGCCTATAATATTTGCGGTTAACGGATTTAGTAAATCCGTAATCTACGATGACTGGCCTGCCTCCTATCATACCCCAATTCTGCACTCTGCATATATCCGCAAATTCAAGTTTGTGCTGAATTACTGCCTTCCTGATTTGCGGAATAAGATAGAGCTGCCGATTGTTCTTCACATGGTAATATCTCAATACCGCCGACAAATGGTAGATTGGATCTGCTTTTTCCATGATGATAATAGAAAGATCCGGACTTGCATCGACTACGCTAGCAAATAACCCGCTCGAATCGATGAGTGAGATATGAAATTCCACTTCGTTCTGGGCGTAGCCTCTGCGGTTTTTTGCTGCCTTGGCAACATATCCGTTGCCAAGATCAAATACCTGTCGGCCGGAACCTGAACCTATATATGTATAAACACCATCGTGTATACGCTGACTTATTTCGCTAAAATTAAATCCCATCGTCTGTGATGCTTATGCGCGTTCTATGATTGCCGATATCGACGCAGTGGCGCATATTCAAAAGCTCCTTTGTTTACAATATGCATCACACCTATATAGTGCGAATCGGCTCTCGGAAGCACAAAAAACCGAACGATTTGTAATGAATATATTTGACCTATATGCTATAAAGGAATATTATGAAAATGACAGGAGTGTGATTGATATGGAAAGTGAACGATCAATTCTACTGGTCGACCATGGCGAGTGCAAATGCGGGAACTGCGGCAAGAGCTTTTCATGGGAATATTTCAAGGAAAACAATATTGGCAAGGACTCATCATATCCACCCAGGCACCTCTTTCATCAAGAAAGTGCAGCGCATATTCAGAGCTATTCTTCCGACGGCAAATTCAGGCACGCGAGAATTAATTGCCCATATTGCCATTTTGATAATTTCCTTTACGAGACTATAGAATAGACTGCAAACTCCATTCTATTTCGCCTGAAATATGGGAATTATTTAGCGTACTCCTTTTAGTCATCGTTTGGCGGTATATGCGCAAGCTATTTGCCATGCTGTGGCCTGTTTGGGCATGGCAAGTCCGCTTTTTTTTGCAATACCCGCAAATTTACGCATAAAACAGGAAAATTTTGTAGTGTAAATCTTCGAAAACTGTGGTATGCTTATACTGCTGGGCAACAATGACCGGTGAATAATGGAGGTAGATTTAAGTTGGCTGACAAAACACTTACTTGCAGGGATTGCGGGGCAAATTTCGTGTTCACAGAGCGTGAACAAAACTTCTACGCAGAAAAAGGTTTTACAAACGAGCCCCAGCGTTGCCCCGAATGCAGGGCTGCGAGGAAGAACCAGCAGAGAGGCGGCGGTGGCGGCGGAAGAGGCGGCAATTCTGAACGCGAAATGTTCCCCGCGATTTGCGCTCGCTGCGGCAAGGAAACCATGGTTCCGTTCCGGCCGTCCAATGATAAGCCGGTCTTTTGCAGAGACTGTTTTCAGGCGAAGAATCAGTCGAGAGGCAGATATTAAGAGAATTGCGAACATTCCCGCCTGAACAGGCGGGTTTTTTTATTTCTTTCGAAGCAGCCGAATTATTAGATTCTTCTAATCCTGCATTCATTTATTTGCTAAAATAAAAAGATATGATGGGAGTGTTCCCGGTTATACTCAAGTATCCTCTCTTTAGGAGAACTGGCATGGGCAAGAAATCCTCAGAGCAAGAAAACACGGCATTGCAAATCTGGCTGAAGCACTTGATTACGCCTTTTAATGCTTTCAATTTTGCAATCGGAATTGGGATTGCGGCTGTCGGTGCATATGAAAACCTGCTGTATCTGGTCGTCATTGTCTTAAACATTATGATCGGCGCTATTCAGGAACTCAGAGCCAAGAGCGTTGTGGATAGTCTCGCTTTGCTCAATACAAGCAAGGCGCAAGTACTGCGTGACGGAACTGTTTTTCCGGTGGATGTTTCGGATGTCCAAACAGGCGATTTGGTGCTGTTTCTTGCAGGCGATCAGATTTATGCAGAATGCCGGGTAACGGAAGGACATGTTGAGGTCAATGAGGCGCTTCTTACCGGCGAGTCTGAGCCAATTATCAAGTTGCCGGGTGACCAGCTCCTTTCCGGAAGCTATATCATCAGCGGGACCTGCAAGGCAGTCGCTGAAAAAACGGGGGAAGACTGCTACGCACAAAAATTGACAAGACAGGCAAAAACACACAAAAAGTATCATTCCGGAATTATGGATATGCTCAATCGCCTGGTGAGATTTACGAGCTATTTTATCATTCCGCTGGGTTTGCTGCTGTTCTACCACAGTTATTTTCGCAACGGCGACTCTCTGCAGACTGCTGTGGTAACGACGTCGGCGGCGCTGCTGGGGCTGCTTCCGAAGGGGTTGGTGCTGCTGACCAGCGTATCGCTTGCGATCGGCATCATCAAGCTGGGCAATAAGAAACTGCTCGTGCAGGAATTCTACGGCATAGAAGCGCTTGCACGCACGGATGTGCTGTGTATGGATAAGACCGGGACTCTCACCACGGGCAATTTGATCGTAACCGATGTTATTCCGTTGAATAATACACCCGAAGCGCGCATTCAAAAACTCGGCTCCCTGCTTTCCGGCGCGTTTGAAACAAAAAACAGTACATTTCTCGCTCTGCGGAACTTCTATACTTCCGGAGATACGCGGCCGGACGGGGTTGTGGAGTTCTCACCAACGCGCGGTTGGAGCGCCGCGTATTTCGCTGGAGAGGGGACGGTATTCCTGGGGGAATGGGAAAAACTGTTTCGTCAGGATCATCCGGAAGAAGTCGTTCGGGCCATGGAGGATGGAAAGCGTGTTGTCGTGATAGGAATATCCGATCAGCCGCTGGGAATTGAGCTTCCCGATCAAATACAGCCGGTCGCCGCTCTGTGCATACAGGATACACTGCGAAAGGATACAAAAAAAGTTCTGCAATACTTCAAGGAGCAGGGCGTCACGCTCAAGATACTTTCCGGCGATCATCCGCGTACCGTAGCCGCAATCGCCCGTGCAGCGGGAATAGGAGCGGACGTCGGCTGCATCGATATGACGGACTTACAGGACGATGCCCTGTTTGATGCGGTGGACCGATATGATATTTTCGGCAGGGTAAATCCGGAGCAGAAGCAAAAAATCATTCGCCTGCTGCAGCAGCGCGGGCATAAGGTTGCCATGCTGGGAGACGGCGTGAATGATGTCATGGCGCTCAAGCTTGCCGATTGCGGCATAGCGATATCGACTGGCTGTGACGCGGCGCGCAAAGTGGCACGCATGGTGCTTTTTGGCGATGGACTGGAGGCTTTGCCCAAGGTAATAGCAGAAGGACGGCGCGTCGTAAACAATATTTCCGTGACATCGTCGCTGTTCCTTACAAAGACCTGCTTTTCCTTTATGCTGTCTCTGGTATTCGTACTTCTTGGGAGGGCATATCCGCTCATCCCGCTGCAGCTGAGCATATATGGCATCGTGTTTGAGGCTGTTCCGGCATTCATACTTACGTTCCGCGAGAACAATGTTCCCCTGCCGGAAAAGATACTGCGGAGCGCAATTAAGCGCGCTCTGCCCTTTGCGGCGGCCATCACATTCTTTACCACGATCATTCAAGTGGTGGGTACTGCACGGGGGTATGCCGCGGCTTATCTTTCGTGGGTATCGTTCGGCGCTGCGTGTGTGTGCGGGGCGGTTCTTGTTGTTGCCGTCTGGAGCTCCCGGCGCTCTTCCATAAGGAGGATGACCGGCCTTTCCAAAACCGATGCGGTTGGTTGGGTTTTATCGCAATTCAAATAACATATCGGTCGCGAGCTGCGAACAATCCGGCGGTCAGGGTGCAGCAAGCGACAAGGATCATGATATAAACAGGTGCCCGCCAATCGTTAATCGTATCGCGCAAATATCCAAACAGCATGGGACCGAAGGCAGCCAGCATATATCCGATGGATTGCGCCATGCCTGAGAGGCTTGCGGCCTGATCGGCAGTTCTTGTACGCATGCTGATATACATCATGGATAGGCTGAATGTGAACCCGCCCGCAATACCGAACAATACTGCCCAGATATAGGTGATGCTGCCGCTGGTGAAAAGCATACCGGACAGCCCAATGATATAGCAAAGCGATCCGGCCAACACCAGCGTTTTATGGTTAGACTTGTTGCCTGCGAGTACGGAACCCAGGAATATGACCGGAATGCTGGAAATCTGCATGGCAGAAAGCATAAAGCCTGCCTGATTGGAGACGATGCCCTTCTGCATGAGAATATCCGGCAGCCAGGCGATGAGGCAATAAAACATCATGGATTGAAACCCGGAATAAAAAGTGATCTGCAAGGCAACCGGCGACTTCAACAAGCTGATTTTTACTATATTCCCTGCAGTGCCACTATTTCTATCGCCGGCTTCGGAAATTCTCTTTTCCCTTCCTTCCCGTACTGCCTGCGGCAGCCAAACGATGCATGATAAAAAGCTCAATAATGCCCATATCCGCAGCGCGCCCGGCCAACCCAGTGCCAGCGCGATAGGGATGCTCAATCCGGAGCCGACTGCGCCAAAAGAACTCATGGATACAGAAAATATGCCCGTCATGATGCCGATTTGCTCCGGAAAGTCCCGCTTTATTAAACTGGGTATCAGTACATTGCAGATGCAGATAGCCAGTCCGATCAATGACGTCCCAACAAATATAGTTAGGTTTCCCGGCCAGGAACGGACCAATATGCCGACAGTGAGAACAGCGACGGCGAAAAGCAGCGTCGTTTTGGTTCCATATCTGCGCGCCAGAACGGGTGCAGCAGGGGAGAACAATGCGAAGGCGAATAACGGCAGGGTTGTTAGCATACCTGCGAGAGTACCGGATATGTGAAGACTGCTGCATATCTGATCAACCAGCGGACCCACTGCCGTGATCGGCCCGCGCATATTGGAGGCGATCAAAACGATACCTATGATCAGCGGCAAAGTGTTTCTTATAACCGTGTTGGATGTCTGAACGTCTTGTTTTCCCCGTTGAAACATACAAAGAATGCTCCTTTTGATCCTCGGCTTAGAATTGCGGTATATCAGTTTATTGTAGTGCAAGCTAAGTTCAATGAAAAGATATTTTCGAAATCACTTGTATTATGAAAACCAATCATGAAGAAAACAAAAAAAGAGCCGAAGGGCTCTTTTTTGCTAGATCAGGCTGAGATTAACTGAAAATATCTCCAACGACCTCTTTTTCAGCGAACAGAGCGGTAACGCCGCCCGTGTGCCAGAATACAACCGTGCTCCCCTGTGCGACCTTTCCCTTGCGGATATAATCAAGCATGCCCGCAAATGCTTTGCCGGTATAAACCGGATCTAGCAATATGCCTTCCTTACGGGCCAAATATTTGATTGCGCTGCTGGCCTCTTCGCTGGGAATTTCATACCCCGGACCGTAGTAGCTTTGGTCGCAGCATACTTCTTCTGCTGTTACAACGAGATCGCTGCCGAAATAGTCCAGTGCGGCCGTTGCAAGCTTAGCCAGCTTTTCGGTATGCTCAGGCGGTTTGGCGCTCGCGTTGATACCGATTATTTTCGTGTTGGCCCCAAGCAGTTTTCTTCCGGCGATCAGCCCTGCGTGCGTGCTGCCGGTTCCGGTGCTGTGGAATATGTAATCCTCGTGAATGCCCAACTGCTCCATCTGCCGGCGCAATTCCACAAAACCGGCGAGGAAGCCTGCAGAACCTACTTCGCTTGCGCCGCCCATGGGCACCATGTAGCATTTGTGTCCTTGAGACTCTAATTCTTCACGATGTTTATCTGCGAGCTTTACGGCATGTTCTACTGCTTCGCTTTCCGTTTTACCATCAAGCGGTACTATGCGAAGTTGCGCGCCGAGCACCATATCCAGCAGCATATTTGCCTTTATATCCTCTTCGGAAGGCTCTACGATGGCTACCAGATAGAGTATGGGGGTCAGACCATATCTGCGGCAGGCAGTAGCCGTCTGCATGGCGTGGTTGGATTGCGTGGCGCCAAACGTAAACACCGTGTCGCAGCCCTGCGCTAGTGCATCGCTGATGAGATATTCCAGCTTGCGGATTTTGTTGCCGCCAAATACGGAAAAACCCGTCATGTCGTCGCGCTTGAGGTAAAGGTTTACGCCAAGGTCGGCGCTCAGAGTATCAAGCCGGTGCAGCGGGGTGGGGAAGAAGCCGAGCGGCTTAACGGGGCGGGATGCGAGCAGCCGGAGCGCGTCATCGGTTATACTCATCGGAATATGCCTCCTGTTAAAGTATATAGCGCAGTGGTTTCATGTTCATTATCCTGACCTGTGGCTGCGTTGTCAATAAAGGAAGTATGTAGAAACCTTTACGCAAAACTTCACACAGATTATGCGGATATTCAACATATATTGTTCTAAATCACAAAATAGGGAGGCTATTCTATGGATATGCGAACTGCGACGGCTGTATCGCCGACAAACCAAGCCGGATTGCGTGACATTCTTCGAAAGCTGTGGAGCGATCATGTCATGTGGACGAGAGCTTTCATTGTAAGTACGGCTTCTGATTTTGGAGATCTTTCTGCCGTCACAGATGAACTTCTGAGGAACCCCACCAATTTTGCAAATGTGCTGCAGCCGCTCTACGGTGAGGAAAAGGCAAAGGCGTTTGAAACTCTGCTCAAGGATCATCTTATGATTGCAGCACAGCTGGTAAATGCGTTCAAAAACGGGGATGTCGCTTCAGCGGAAACAGAGCACAAAAAATGGTATGCCAATGCCGATGCCATTGCAAATGCGCTTCCGCAGATCAATCCGAATTGGGATACGGCTACATGGCAAAACCTGCTTTATGATCACCTTAATATGACCGAAAATGAAGCTGCGCAAATATTGGGGGGTAAGTATGAAGATAGTATCCGGCAATTTAATAAAATCGAGGACGAAGCTCTGAAAATGGCGGATACCATGGCCGATGGCATATCGCAGCGTGGAGAATCCCCAAGCAGAGCAGCTATGGCGCCTGCACCCCAACAGCAAAATGACTCGATGTTTGAATATCCAAAGAATCTAAACGACGCGCTTTCTCTGATCCAGCAGGCGGTTGCGGGTGAAAATGAGGATAGGATGTTCTATGGGTATCTTATTGAAAACGCGCCGTCAGAAGAGGATAAACAGATTATCAAAGGAATTCAGGAGAATGAAATCAGTCATTACGGTTGGTTCAAACAAATATATCAGCAATTGACCGGCAAACCGGTGCCGAAACTGCCCGACGAGAAATTCACTCCGCCTGCCAGCTATTGTGAAGGGTTGGGCAAAGCGCTGTTGGGCGAACAGAATGCGGTTCAGAAGTATCGAAGAATACTATACGCCATGCAAGATCGCGTACATATCAACATGCTGACGCAGATCATAACCGATGAAATAAGGCATGGCATATTGTACAGCTATCTCTATGCCAGAAATGGCTGCAGGGCATAGATATTTAACCGGAACATAGAACGCGAGTTAACATATACTAACTCATTTAATTCGAACCGTATCTGAAACGGACTAGTTTTTGCAAAGGACAAATGTTGTGGAATGCCTCTGGTTTGTTTTTGTTGCAAAGTAGATGCAAGCTCCGTATTTAAAGCGTTTTTCACTCGTTGAGAATTGAGGTGAATTCAATATAATTGTAGAAAGTATTATGGAGAAATCATTGTGTTTAATTCCACGCGGAATTTAAACGCCTTCAGCCATATCCGCAGTGACATGTTTCTGCTTGTAATAGACTGAGTTAAGCGGATAAATAACAAGAAATAAACAGAAATACTTTTCCCGGTTGAAAGAGGCGTGATCTCCCTGAAGCTTTGATGTACTCTCCTTGTTTGCTCCTATGGAGTGTGCTTTCAACCATTTGCTGAATAAAAACCGAGCCTCAGGCGCTGCCCGAGGCTCGGTTTATTAGAATTAAGCGTTCTTCTGCGTTTGCCGCATTGCCGCTTCCACTACGTGCTTGATAAGCACCGTTGTGGTGACCGTCCCCACACCGCCGGGAACAGGCGTCACTGCGCCAACTACTGCTTCCGCATCGGCAAAGTTCACGTCCCCGCACAGGGAGCCATCTTCCTTCACGTTGATGCCGACGTCAATCACGATCTGTCCGGGTGAGAGGTAGCTTTTATCAATGATACCCGCGCGGCCAGCGCTTACGATCAGCAGTTCGCCCTCGCGGCAAACGGCGGGCATATCCGCTGTGCGGGTGTGGCATACGGTAACGGTGGCGTTACGGGCAAGCAGCATCATGGCTGCGGGTTTTCCCACCACAAGGCTCCTGCCGATTACGACCGCACGCTTACCTTTGAGGTCTATGCCGTAGTGTTCGAGTATCTCCATACAGGCCTGCGGTGTGCAGGGCGGGAAGCCAACGCCGTTTCCGGTGAATACACCTGCAAGCGATGCGTCGGTGATGCCGTCCACATCTTTTTCCGGCGCAAGTGTATTGCGGATACGATCGTCATTGAATCCCTTGGGCAGGGGACGGAACAGCAGCACGCCATGAACTGAGGAGTCCTGATTAAGCTGTGCGATCTCTTTTAGCAGATCATCTTCCGAAACATCGGCGCTCAGCGTGACCAGTTTAGCCGCAACGCCGCACTTTTCACAATTTTTCGTGGCGCCGCGTTCGTATGCGATGTCATCTCCGCGTTCGCCTACGCGCACGATTGCGAGTGTGGGGGTAATACCTTTTTCCTTAAGCGCAGCAACCTGGGGGGCAAGCGAAGCGCGAAGCGCTTCGGCGACATGTATGCTTTTTAATATTTCAGCCATTGTAACCTCCTGTTTGCCGTTCTATTTCAGCCGCAGGGCAACCTGCTCGTAGATATTCTGCGAAAGCTCCGAGTACTTTTTCAGCATTGCTTCCGCTTCGTCGTTCATTCGCTGGGCGTTGCTCCGATCAGTCATCAGTTTGGTATTGATAAACACGTTGAGCGAAGCGGATTTGAGCGCCGCGCCGCACAGCAGCGCGCCGACGCCTACATCCGAAACCAGCATGGTGCTGCCTTTTTGCAGCATTTCTTCGAGGAGCAGAGCCGCCTGGGAGCAGCAGCGCATCATTTCGAGCGGAGCGGCGCTGGCATCCGTAAGCGCTCTCTCCATGATCTGTGTGCGATCAGGGTTATCTTTTGGTATGGAATATGCCTCGGAGAGCGGCTCGAATGCTTTTGCATCCGCTTCGATCAAAGCAAGCAGCTTTTCCTGCAGGGTTTGCGCTTTTTCCATAATGACGCGCACGTCAGCTTCCACATCGGCGTACTTCTTACGTCCAAGGGTAAAATTGCCCACCATCGAGCACAGTGCGATGCCCAGCGCGCCGCATAGTGCCGCCGCGCCGCCGCCGCCGGGTACTGGTTCGTTGCTTGCGAGCGCTTGAGCAAACTCGGCATAGGTCATTTGAGAGAATTCTTTCATGCTTCATACCACCTGTTTTTTGTGATAAGTCCGGATATGCCTCCGTCGTATGCGCCTTTGCATTCGATCAGAGGGTAACAAAAGCCAATGTTACCATAGTAGCATTTTTATCTGCTAGAGAAAAGCCCCCAAATGAGGCATCCGGTACAGAATACTTTACCCAATAAATCGCAATTCATATGGATTGCTTATGAAAGAAGGTCAAAACGCCTTGCAAACGAATGATTGTGCGAAGGGGTGTTAAGGTATAGAATACAGATAAGAAATAAATACAATATATAATTATTCTTAGGAGGTTGAATGAATGGCAAGGGTTAAGTTTGTTGAATACGAGCAGGCGCAGGGCAGGGTAAAGGAAGCCTTTGATCAGCAGATCGCAAAAAACGGCAGCGTTACCAACATGAAAAAGGCACTGCTCAACTCCATCGATGTGTATGACTCTTACTTGACATGGTACCCTTTGTTTAATCGGGTCAATGAGATCGTCGGCAAACGCGCCGCCATTATATTTGCCCATTCCATATCCACAACAAACGGATGCGAACTGTGCTCTCTGTTTTTCATCAGCGATCTGAGGGCGCTGGGAGAAGACCCGAAGAGCTTCTCCATGAATGAAACCGAAACGTTGTTGTCTGACTTGGGAAAGCAGATTGTAAAAGACCCGAACGGCGTAACAGACGAGCTTTTCAATAACCTCAAGAAGCGCTTTACGGATGAAGAATTGGTTGTATTGGTCGGATTTGCGGGCCAGATGATCGCGACCAATAATTTCAATTCCGTGCTCCGAGTAGACGTCGATCAGCGGCTCGTTCCTCTCCTGCCGGAATTTGAACCTGAAACCTGGCGCAAAAAGAACTGATAAATGTAGTTGGTTTTTCTGCATCAAAAAGCCTCCGTTACGGAGGCTTTTTGGATTAGACAGGAATGAAAGGCGGCATAAGCAATGGACAATTTGGGGGTTCTGGACAACACAAAAATTGGCATTGTAGGGTGCGGGCATCTGGGGCAGGCAATCGCCAGCTTACTGCTTGAACGAGGATTGCAAAAGCAAAATCTGCTGATCTCTTATGGCGGCAGTCCTCATACCTATCAGGCGCTTGTATCCAAAGGCCTCGCGGAATGCGTTGCATCAAATGAGGTCATACTGCAGCTTTCTGATATGATTTTTTTGACTATCAAACCCAAAGATATCTCTGTGTTAAGCCTGTCATCCATGTCAAACAGAGCGCTGTTCATTTCCTGTATTTCCGGAATACCGATTAATTATCTGCAAAGCATATTTGGGCAGAACGTATGCCGCATAATGCTCAGCGGGCCGGATACCTTGCTCAACGGTGTGGGACTGGCCGCCTTGTACCCGCAGAATGAGCGCCTGAAGTGTCTATTGGAGGCAATGGGATTGACGATTCTCGCGATTGAGACGGAAAACGATCTGAACACATTCACGGCCGGCGTTTGCCTGCCAGCGGCGCTTGTTATGCTGGGGGTAAAGACGGAACAAAAGGAGGCCATAGATAGAATAAGCGGGGACTATCCTCTGATGCGGCATTTCTACGAATGGGCAGTGAAGGTTGCTCCGGATTTTGATGACGATGAGGCGAAACGTGCCTATATCGGGAAAATGATGACGAAGGGCGGCGAGACGGAGGCAATAATCAACAGTTTGGAAAATGGTGCGGAGCTTGATGCGGCATTGAGGGCAGGGCTTGACCGGATAGCTAAAATATTCGTGGAGACAGGTACGTACCTTGGTGCAATGTGAGTTTTTTTCGCTATGAAATATAATGGAGGTATTATGATGGATGCTTTTGAACAAGTGACGGTAGTTAAGAAGGCCAATGTGTATTACGACGGTAAAGTCACCAGCCGCACGGTATATATGCCCGACGGTAGCAGAAAAACGCTGGGCATAATCCTGCCGGGAGAATATGAGTTTGGCACGGCGGATAAGGAACACATGGAAGTATTGGCGGGCACGCTGCATGTTCGTCTTCCGGGCAGCGATGCTTGGAACAGTTATGGCGCGGGTCAGGCTTTTGAAATTCCGTCGAACAGCAAATTCAGCGTAAAAACAGATGAAATTTCCGATTACTGCTGTTCTTACCTCAAGGATTAACTCACAAAAATCTCAAGGTCCAGAAATGCAATTCGCATAATTCATGACATTGATTAGCCGCTGTTTTAAGCGGCTTTTTTTATATGTACATAGTTGATCAAATACTGCAGAAACTATAAATACAAAAAAAGGAGGGAATATTTTGAAGAGAATAGTAGGAATTGTTATTGTCGTGTTGATCGTATGTCTGACCATCCAGCCGGCGCTGGCTGCGGCGACGACGTATACGGTTGCTCCGGGCGATTCGCTGTGGAAGATTGCGGTGAAGTATCAAATTGGCGTATCCGAACTCATCCAAGCCAATCCGCAGATCTCGAATCCCAATATGATTTACGCTGGACAGAAAGTCAATATTCCGGAAGCAAGTTCTTTGCAGGCATTTGAAACGGAATGTATCAGGCTTGTGAATATTGAGCGTACGAACAGGGGATTGCAGGCGCTTGCAACAGATTGGCAGCTTTGCCGGGTAGCCCGGTATAAAGCGCAGGATATGGTGCTGAACAATTATTTCTCCCATACCTCCCCGACTTACGGGTCTCCATTTACCATGATGCAGAGTTTCGGGCTTAAGTTTTCCGCAGCCGCTGAGAATATCGCATATGGTCAAAAAACGGCTAAGGAAGTTGTGGCTGCATGGATGAACTCGCCGGGACACAGGGCGAACATTCTAACCCAATCCTGTACGCATATAGGCGTTGGCGCTGCAAAAACGTCCAGTGGTACACTGTATTGGAGTCAGATGTTCATGAAGCCGTATTAAGTATTGCTGAGTCTAGGCACAAGGAGTACCAATCAAGAATATACGCATTGCGCATTGACGTATATTGAAATATTGGATATAATGCGATTACAAATGAATAGCGTTGTGTATTTGCGCTAAGACGCGCTGGCATCGGATGATGCCAAGGGAATACGGATGAGATTTCCGGGCTATCCCAGTAACCGTGAAGCTGACGAACGGACATAAGAGCCACTGCCTAAATGAGCGGGAAGGTGTCCTAGTAGAATGAAGCCAAGCCGGGAGACCTGTTTACACATGAATGCTCCTGGGGTGGGGTGAAGCTATACCTATGCGAAAGGCATTTGCTTTTTGTGATGCTCCTCTCTTGTGAGTGGGGCATTTTCTATTCTCCTCTCATACAATCTATTCATTTGACTCATTTGAAAGAGGTATGATCGAATGAATTGCAAAAAGCTCATCTCCCTGTGCCTAATTCTGTTGCTGCTGCTGGGCGTTCTTGCCGGCTGCGCCAACCCTTCCGAGCCTGCCGAAAATGATCAAGCGCAAACTGCACTCCCCGTATCATCTCCAGTTGCGGAACAGCAAGAAGCCCCCGTTTCGTTTTCGGATATGGCGGGGCATGAAATCACGCTCGATGGACCTGCCACTCGGATCGTAGCCTTGACGGCGGCTGATTGTGAAATACTCTGCGCACTCGGCGCAGGCGATCTGCTGGTTGGACGCGGTGAATACTGCGATTACCCTGCCGAAGTGATGAATATCAGCTCGGTTCAATCCGGCTCTGAAACAAATATCGAGCAGATCGTCGCACTCAAGCCACAGGTTCTGCTCATGAGCAATATGGCGCAGACTGAGGATCAGATTGCGGCGCTAGAGAACGCGGGAATCAAGGTTGTCGTGTCCGATGTAAAGGATATCGAAGGCGTATATACGGCCATTACCATGATCGGTAAGCTTGCGGGCAGGGACACGGAAGCCGTTGCCTTAATCGATCAAATGAAAACCACATTTTCGGATATTGCCGCGAAGGTTCCTGCTGGCAGCGAAAAAAAGACGATATACTTCGAAGTATCTCCGCTCGAATACGGACTCTGGGCAGCCGGAAACAACACATTTATGAACGAGATTGCCCAGATGCTCGGCCTTACCAATATATTCGCCGATGTCGACGCCTGGGCTGAGGTATCCGAAGAACAGGTCATCTCCCGCAATCCGGATTACATCGTCACCATTACGATGTTTAACGGACAGGGTCCCAAGCCCGAAGAAGAGATCATGGCCCGCAAAGGTTGGGAAAGCATTACGGCAGTGAAAAACGGCGCGATACTCAACCTGCAGAACGACGAGCTTTCCCGTCCGGGTCCGCGGTTGGCCGACGGCGCAAACATGCTTTATGAGTTCATCTACGGTACCATGGCAAACAAAAATGCGGCGTAATGAGAATTGCGTAAAGTGTGAAAAATCCCCCGGTTTGCAGGGCGCTGCCGCAGCAACGCGACAGGGTGGATTTCGTTTTGTGGAATATGCGGTATTTGCATTGGTGATGCTTGCCGTTTTCCTGCTGTGCGTCTGTGTTGGAAGCGTGAGCGTAACGCTCAAAGATACCTTGACGATTATCTATCGTGCGATCAGGGGACTTCCCATGCCCGAGGGCAGGCCGGAAGTCCCCATTATCCTCCTGGTCAGGCTGCCGCGCGTCATTTGCGCTGCGCTTATGGGGGCGTCGCTTTCAATCTGCGGCGGCGCAATGCAGGGGCTATTGAAAAATCCGCTGGCAGATGGTTCAACGCTTGGCGTTTCGAGCGGCGCGTCACTCGGTGCGGTGATTGCAATTGCGTTCGGTATTACTTTTTCCAAGCTTCCGTTTTCGGGAACCATGGCGATGGCGATGTTATGCGCCTTTCTCTCGCTCATGGCGATACTGTCTCTTGCATATAAGCTTGATTACTCACTGTCCACCAATACCATCATACTCATAGGCGTCATCTATTCCATGTTTGTTTCCAGCATCATGTCGCTCATTATCACGTACGCCGGAGATAAGGTGAAGAACATAACTTTCTGGACGATGGGCTCGCTTTCCGGCAGCAATTACGAGAATGCCATCGTGCTGTTCGTTGCCCTGATCATATGCGGAGGGATTATTCTGCGTTATGCGCGGGAACTCAACGCATTTGCGATAGGCGAAGAAAACTCTCGGCATATAGGTGTCAACGTAAGAAAAGTAAAGCTCGTCGTCATGATAGCCGTATCTGCACTCATCGGCGTATGCGTATCCATAAGCGGCACGATTGGCTTTATTGGGTTGGTAACGCCGCACATCGTACGAATGATAGTGGGTCCTAACCACAAACGTCTGCTGCCTGCGTTGCTGTTCGGCGGCGCGACATTCTTGATGCTCTCTGATTTTGTGGCACGTATACTTTTGAATCCGGTAGAGCTTCCCATAGGTGTAGTCACTTCCTTTATCGGCACTATCCAATTCGTGTATATATTCAACAAATCAAGGAGGATAAAGCAATGAGCCTTCTTGAAGTCAAGAATATGTCTGTTCGGTATGGCGCGCTGACCATCGTCGATGGGGTAAGCTTCTCCTTGAATGAAGGCCAATGGCTTATGGTTATCGGCCCGAACGGAGCGGGAAAATCCACCATTGTGAACGCCGTATCGCAGGGCGCGCCATATTCGGGGGAAGTTCGTTTGCTGGATAAGGATATCAAAACATACCGCCCGCACAAACTGGCAAGAACAATTGGCGTTCTGTCGCAATCGTATTATGTGGGTTATTCGTTTTCTGTAGAAGAAGTGGTTCGGCTGGGCAGATATGCCCATGCGCCGGGCATATTCTCGCACAAAAGCGATGAGGATGATAACAAAGTACAGGAAGCCATGGCGATGACGGGCATGCTGCCTTTCGCGAAGCAATCCGTTCTCACATTATCGGGCGGCGAACTGCAGAGGACATTTCTTGCCCAGTTGTTTGCGCAGGACCCCCGGATACTCATTCTGGACGAGCCGACCAACCATCTTGACCTAATCCATCAAAGGCAGACGTTTGCATTGATACAGGAATGGCTGCGCGGCGAAGGCCGTGCGGTCATATCCGTCGTACACGATTTGAGCCTTGCCAAAGCCTTCGGGACACACGCGCTGCTGCTGAATAAGGGCAAAGCCGTTGCAGCGGGCAAAACACAGGATGTTTACGACGCCTTGTATCTCGATCAGGCTTATTCCATGGATGTCTACGCATGGATGCGAATGATGCTTTCACAATGGCAAAACGAAGGATAACGATTCGTGGATAGGGGTGCAAGCATGAGAATTCTTCTGACCGGGGGTTCGGCCTGCGGTAAAAGCACATACGCAGAAGCGCTATCTATGCGATTCCAGCCGCCGCGCTATTATATCGCGACGATGCGTCCTTTCGGCGAGGATAGCCTCAGGAAGATAGCCGCGCATCAGCAAATGCGCCGGGAAAAGGGGTTTCTTACCGTTGAGCAGGATACGGAGCTATCCTTGATTACGCTCCCGGCCCGGGGGACGGTGCTTCTCGAATGCATGTGCAACCTGACTGCCAACGAGATGTTCGATGAGAACGGCGTTGCGCGGGACGTATTCGATAAAATCATGCAAGGGATTCAATCGTTAGAAGCTCAGTGTGATACGCTGATTGTCGTGACCAACGAGGTGGGAAGCGACGGATGCCAATACGATGAAAGCACCCGGCAGTATATTGAGACTCTCGGAAAGCTCAACGCCGCACTTGCGGCCCGATTTGACTGCGTATACGAACTGGTAAGCGGCATTCCGATTGTATTGAAAGGGGAGCGCCCTTTATCTGCAGATAACTGTGCGTTCGGAACTGCCTCAAACTCGGAGGAGGATAGTGCCATGCTATTGGTTATCGGAGGCGCCGGCTCAGGCAAGCGCGAATATGTGAAATCGCTGGGATATACCGACGAGGACATTGCGGATGCCGTGCTCAATGACAAACCCGTACTGGATAATCTTCAGGATATTGTTTTCGCGGATCCGTTGAATGTCAAAATCTTTGATATTCTCCTGCAAAAGCGTATTGTGATCTGCAACGAGGTCGGAAGCGGCGTGATACCGCTTGATGCGCGCGATCGTGAAGTGCGCGAAGCCACCGGGCGTCTCTGCAACAGGCTTGCGCAGCATGCTAAAAAAGTGGTGCGACTGGTGTGCGGTATACCAATCGTAATCAAGGGATAGGCGGTTTGCTAATGATATTGACGTAAGCGCATACAAAACCGCCTATTGGATATAGGCGGTTTTGATATTGGGCCATTTGCTTTTTTGGATCAGCTGCTTCCCTTTTCCATAAGGGTCCAAGGCGCAAGTTGAGAATCGCATTGTTCCCCGGCAAGTAGTTTTATTAGTATCTCCGCGGCAAGCCTGCCCACGTTTTGATCTCCGTGAGACAGTGAGGTGATGGTTACGGGGCTGACATCGCTGTATCTGCTGTTGTCAAAGCTTACGATAGCCATATTGTCGGGTACTTTTACACCCCTGTTTAACAAAGCCAATAAGAGGTAGCTTGCAATTTCGTCGTTGTAACAAACCACTGCTGTACAGCCTTTTGTGGCGGCAAGCATTTGCTCTGTATAAAGTGCGTCGCCTTTTGCAAGCGCTTCTTTAGTTTCTGTATTGTACCAGTAAAGCTGCCGGTCTTCCATCGGCAGGCCGTTGTCCACAAGCGCGGCGGCGTACCCAGCATATCGCTGATGCCCTTGGATATCGTCGCTTTTGAACATGCCGGAAATGTGCGTATGCCCTTTTGCGGCGAGATATTTTACGAGTTGGAATCCTCCATTGTAATTATCGTCCAGCACAGAAATTGCTCCGGTCAGTTCCCGGTAATTTCCGTTGATAAAAACCAAGGGGATTTTCCGATCCATCAGCTTGCGATACAGATCCAGGTTGGGATTTGGAAGCGCCGTTTTCGTACCCTCCACCAAAATGCCGTCCAATTTGGGCAGCCCCAGCAATCCTTTGAGCACATGCCGTTCATTCACCACCTGGTTCTGTGTGGCGTAAAGCATGGTGGTGCAGTTGTTTTTTGAGAGTACCGTTTCCACTTCCCTTAAAATACTCGGGAAGATATAATCGCTGATATATGTGGTAATAACGGCGATGGATCGCTGCGGAGGCGGCAGGGGCTGTCCTTGATTGCGTATACGTGAGCCGCTGCCCTGCGTTCGTTCAATGAGTCCTTCCTGTACTAAAACGGATAAGGCGTGCCGGATGGTCTGGCGGCTTGCCTCAAATTCCTGACACAACGTTTGTTCAGTGGGGAGTTTTTCCGTCTCTTTAAACGCATTGCTTTGTATTTGGCTGCGCAGCGTGTTGGCGATTTCCTGATATTTTAGCAAATATTTCACCCCGTTTATTTCGCTGTGACAATCATAACAAATTTGTATTTGTATTTCAAGTAAAATAAAAAATTTGTACTATAATCGCACAAAACCACATTGCAACTTGTACGCTGTAAAACTGTCACTGCATTTTGACCAGAAAATGTGCGGAATTTAGCTGATTTTTCAACTCCCATTCATGAATTGGCTTGTTATAGGTGATGATGAGTTTCGTGCTTTTTTTACAATGGCACGGCTTGCTTTGAAAAGGAGAATGTAATTTGTACGGTATTGATATAAGACAATCTAATAAATTAATCTTTAAATGCAGAATTAATAATAAAGTTGTAACGTACAAATAGTTGACATGTATGCGTGAGAGCAATATAATGTACTCACAAAAGCTTCCATTTCATCTGTGGCTTTTGAAATTGCTCGCTTGTCACAAAGGGTTGTCTGCGTTGTCCACAAAGAGGTCGTCCATTTTGTCTACAAAGAGGTTGTCTGTTTGTCCACCCAATCAAATAAGGAAATGGAGAGAGGAAAAATGAAGAAACTTCTTGCAATGGCTCTTACTTTGGTACTAGTCTTGGGTATGGTTGCATGCAGCGGCAAGCCCGCGGCAACCCCCTCTGCCGCTCCGGAACCCGCCGCGACGGCTGCGCCCGCTGTAGCTACACCGGCCCCCGCTGCTACAGAAGCGCCGGCTAACAAACTGATTAAGGTTGGCATCATCAACAATCCGCCAGCCGAGTCCGGATACCGCGCGGCGAATGTAGCAGACTTTGAAAAAGTCTTCACGGAAGCAAACGGATATGCGGTTTCGACCTTCTACAGCCTGAAGAATGATGAGCAGTTGAATGCTGCGACTCAGTTTATCACTGATGGCGTAGACTACCTTCTCATCTCGGCTGCCGCTACAGATGGTTGGGACGCTGTTTTGACAAGTGCCAAGGAAGCCGGCATCAAAGTGTTCCTGTTCGACCGTATGATTAATGCCGATGAAAGCCTGTACGAGGCCGCTGTTGTTTCCAACATGGCTAATGAGGGCACCACGGCTGTAGATTGGCTTAAAGCGCAGAAACTTCCTGAATACAATGTCATTCACATTCAGGGCGCAATGGGCAGCGATGCGCAGATTGGCCGCACAGCGGCTCTCGATGCCGAATTTGCAGCCGGCACCATGAAGAAGGTCGTACAGCAGACTGCAACATGGGATGAAGCCGAAGCAAAGAAAATCGTTGAATCTGTCATCAATTCCAAAGAAAAGTTCAACGTTATTTATGCCGAAAATGATGGCATGGCAAAAGGCGCTGTTGCGGCGCTCGACGAAGCTGGTATCACCCACGGCGTTGGCAAGGATGTCATCGTAATGGGCTTCGACTGCAACAAATGGGCGCTCAGAGAACTGCTCGCAGGCAACTGGAACTATGATGGTCAGTGCAGCCCCTTCCAGGCTTCCGTAATTGCTGATATGATACAGAAGCTTGAAGCCGGCGGAACGCTTGCGGAAAAGAGAGTTATCTCTGAAGAACGTGGCTTTGATGCAACGACCATTACGCAGGCTGACATCGATACATACGGTCTGGGCGAATAGCCAGTTGAGTTCTTTCACCCGATGACGGGAAACTTGTAACAATCATATGCGGTGTGGAGTATTGGGGTGTTTTCCGCGTACTCCACACCGCCATCTTAAGAAACATCCAACGCTTAAAGGATGGTTAACCTATGCAAAACGACATCGTCTTATCCATGCGGGCAATCTGTAAAGCATTTCCTGGCGTACGCGCTTTGCAAGATGTGAATTTCACTCTTCGCGAAGGCGAAATTCATGCCCTGATGGGTGAGAATGGAGCCGGAAAGTCAACCTTAATCAAGGTTCTAACAGGTGTATACCCGAAAGATTCGGGGCAAATCCACATGGCGGGAATCAATAAGGAAATTACCATTAAATCACCCCAAGAGGCTCAGAATTTAGGTATCAGCACAGTGTATCAGGAGATTACCCTGTGCCCTAACCTTACGGTCGCAGAAAACATGTTTATCGGGCGGGGCGATTATCGTTTGGTAAATTGGCGTTCTCTTGTAAAGAAGACAACGGAGATACTTGATAAACTGAATATTCCGGCCAGAGCCACGCAGCAGCTTGCTACTTGCTCACTGGCTGTACAGCAAATGGTCGCCATTGCGCGTGCCGTGGATATGGATTGCAAAGTTTTGATATTAGACGAGCCGACCTCCTCGCTGGACGAACAAGAGGTTGCAAAGCTTTTCTCCCTGATGCGCGAACTGAAGTCGCGCGGCGTAGGCATCATATTCATTACGCATTTCCTTGAACAGGTTTACGAGATATGCGACAGGATAACCGTTTTGCGAAACGGGGAACTGGTAGGAGAATACGAAATTAAGGATTTGCCCCGCGTACAGCTCATTTCAAAGATGATGGGCAAAGATCTTGAAGATATTTCAGAGCTGCAAAATCGAAAGGCTGTGCAAACCGAGGAGGATGCCATACCTGTTTTTGAGGCAGTTGGGTTATCCAGCGCGGCGGGTACAAATGCGTTTGACTTTAAAATTCACAAGGGAGAAGTAAACGGGTTTACCGGGCTTCTTGGCTCTGGCCGCAGCGAAAGCGTACGCGCTATATTCGGCGCAGATAAAATTACCGGCGGCAGGGTGCAGGTATACGGAAAAAACGTTAGAATATCTAAGCCCAAGGACGCTATGAAGCATGGCATCGGGTATCTGCCAGAGGACAGAAAACAGGACGGTATTGTTGAAGATCTGTCCGTGCGTGAAAATATTATACTTGCATTACAGGTAATGAGGGGATTTTTCAGGCCGTTTTCCAAAGCTGAAGCGGAAGCCTTTGCGGATGAGTACATTCAATTATTAGGGATAAGAACTGCTTCGACGGATACGCCCATAAAATCACTTTCGGGCGGCAATCAGCAAAAGGCCATTCTTGCGCGCTGGCTGCTTACTAATCCCAAGTATTTGATATTGGATGAACCCACGCGCGGCATTGACGTCGGTACAAAAGTGGAAATTCAAAAGCTTGTACTCAAGCTTGCAGAAGATGGCGTCAGCGTTACGTTTATATCTTCTGAAATAGAAGAGATGCTTCGCACATGCTCGCGGCTCATCGTTATGCGTGATCGTAAAATAGTTGGGGAACTGCGGGGCGAAGACATGACACAAGCCAGAATTATGCATACGATCGCGGGGGAGGCAGTTCAAAATGGCTAAGGGTTTTAAGAAAATTGCCAGGTCACAATTGGCTGTCCCGTTGTTTGCGCTCTTATTACTGATTGTTTTTAACTTGGTCAGAGACCCTAGTTTTTTCTCTTTAGCCATAATAGTCAACAACAATGGAGATGCTGTTCTTTCGGGAAATATCATCAGTATTCTAAACGGCGCGTCCGAGCTTGCAATATTGGCAATCGGTATGACGCTGGTAACAGCATCATCGCGAGGGCAGGATATCAGCGTTGGCGCGGCGGCGGCAATAGCAGGCAGTGTATTTGTGCGTGTGCTTCGAGAAAACCAAATTACACTATCGATTATACTTATCGCTTTTTTAGCAAGCTGTGTTGTTGCAATCATTTTCGGAGCATTCAACGGTACGTTGGTTGCCATATTCAAAATTCAACCGATGATTGCGTCATTAATACTGTTCTCTGCCGGCCGATCTATCGCATATTGGATAAACGGCGGCGCGACGCCGACTGTTGAAAGCCCGTTGCTGGGCTATATTGGAAGCTTTATTCCGGGCATCCCCATTCCCACACCTATTATCATCGTTATCATATTCGGGGCGCTGGTTCGGCTTGTCCTAAGGTTCACCAATCTCGGGTTATATACGCAGGCGGTTGGAATCAATGAAAGATCTGCCCGCTTAAACGGAATCAACGCGGTTTGGATAAAACTGTTGACCTTCATAATACTGGGTGTTTGCTCTGCTATTTCTGGCTCTATCGCCGTGAGCAGAATAGGATTGATCAACCATGAAACCATTCTGTTGGATATTGAAATGGACGCTATTTTGGCGGTAGCCATCGGTGGCAATGCTCTGGGCGGCGGAAAATTCAGCTTGAGTGGTTCGGTGATAGGGGCATTCGTCATACAGGCGCTAACGATTACGCTATATGCTATGAAGGTTCCATCGACGGCGATAAAAGCTTATAAGGCAGTGGTTATTATCGCCATTGTTGTCATTGGTTCTCCGATTGTTCAGCAATATGCACTTATGCTGCGCGATAGATTGTTTAAAAAGCCGACGAAAGCAACGCAAGCCGACGAAAACGGAGAATTAGCATTATGATCAGTACTAAAGGTTTCTGGTTACTAGGGAAAAAGCGGAAGGAGCCTATTTCCAACACAAATTTGCTCCTGACCATAACGATTGGTATATTCATTGGCATGTATGCACTTGCCATGATCGTCTGGCGCGGCGGATTTTTAAATCCCCAGCAGTTCCTTGATATTTTCAACAACAATGCATTTTTGATTGTCATTGCATGCGGACTGACGATAGTCATCATAGCAGGCGGCATCGATATTTCGGTGGGAGGCATAACCGCTTTGGTCACCATGGCTTGCGTTGTGTATCTCGACGACCATAGCGGAAGCGTAGTCGGCTCGGTGGGGCTTGCTTTGGGTATCGGATTAGCGTTCGGGTTAGTTCAGGGAATTCTGGTATCATACCTGGAGATACAGCCCTTTATCATCACCTTAGCGGGTATGTTCTTCGCGAAAGGCATGACAACCATCGTCAGCGCTGTTCCGCGCACGGCTGTGCACCAAGCATTTGTTGCCCTTAAGCAATTTCGCATCATTATTCCGGGTATCGGTTCATATGGAAAAGCAGGCAATTTTATTCCTGCCAGAATCGAACTCGGCGTAATAGTAGCTATCACTATAGTATTGGCAGTATTTGCTATATTAAGATGGACGAGATTCGGACGCAACCTCTATGCGGTAGGGGGGAACAGTCAGAGCGCATTAATGCTTGGAATCAATGTGAAACGCACAAAGTTCTTTTCCTATTTGTTATGCGGGTTCTTATCAGGCATTGGCGGGTATGTTTATCTGCTGCATACAGGGGCAGGAAACGCATCCAACGCTACTGCCGCAGAAATGCAGGCGATTGCATCTGCCATTATCGGTGGGGCATTATTAACCGGCGGCGTTGGCAATGTAATCGGCACGCTTTTCGGGGTACTAACGTTAAAGACGATCAACAATATTGTGATCGCTTCGGGGCTTAGGGAGCCATATTGGCAGAGCATTACCACCGGACTTATGCTGTGTTTCTTTATTTTGCTTCAAAGTGTGATACTCGCACTTCGTGAAAAGGGCGGCAAACATAAAGTGGTTTCTTAAGAGAAATTAGCGGTTCACATTGGCGTGTTCGCCCAATACCCCTCATTGCATCCATCCTGTATGTCTAAGTTGCGATTGGTGCAGGTTGTGTGGATGCGTCTTACATTGGAATTTCTCGAAAGGAGTTTCATATATGGGGCAGATTGTGTATGATCGCAGGCAGGCGACTATCAACACTATTGTCGAGGGCAACACGGCTCTTGGAATAGAGCTTGGTTCCACCCGTATCAAAGCTGTGCTGATCGGGGCGGATCAGGCACCCATAGCGGCTGGCGGATATGAATGGAACAACAGACTGGAAAACAATATATGGACGTACCGGCTAGAAGATGTCTGGACGGGCTTACAGGCTTGCTTTCGGGATCTTGCGGACAATTTGAACAAGGAATTCGGCATAAGGTTATCAAAGGTAGGCGTCATTGGCATCTCCGCCATGATGCATGGGTATCTTGCGTTTGATAAGAACGACGATTTGTTGACTCCTTTTCGCACTTGGCGGAACACCATGACGGAAGAGGCCGCAAAACTGCTGACTTCGGATTTGGGGATGAATATACCTCAGCGGTGGAGTATTGCGCATTTGTATCAAGCAATATTGAACAAAGAGCCGCATGTGCCGGATATCTGGTTTTTAACCACGCTGGCGGGCTATGTACACTATAAACTGACAGGAGAACGCGTGTTGGGTGTAGGCGACGCATCCGGCATGTTCCCCATCGATAGCGCGATAGATAATTATAACGCCGAAATGATGGGGATATTCCAAAGGAAGATTACTTCGTGCGGCTATCCCTGGACGCTTGAAAATATACTCCCCAAGGTGCTGACGGCAGGAGAATGTGCCGGCAGCCTGACGGTGGAGGGAGCAAGCTTGCTGGACCCTTCCGGCGAGTTGCAGCCGGGTATTCCTTTCTGCCCGCCGGAAGGCGATGCGGGTACCGGCATGGTGGCTACAAACAGCGTAAAAGAGCGTACAGGCAATGTATCTGCGGGTACATCCGTTTTTGCCATGCTTGTTCTTGAGAATGGCCTTTCCAAGGTATACGAAGAAATCGATCTGGTTACAACGCCTGCGGGAAAACCGGTCGCGATGGTACATTGCAATAACTGCACCACCGATCTTGACGCTTGGGTGGGCCTTTTCGGGGAAGCGACGGAAGCACTGGGGGTAAGACCGGACAAATCCACACTGTATAATGCGCTGTATCAAAAGGCATTGCAGGGGGATGCGGACTGCGGCGGACTCATTTCTTACAATTACTACTCCGGTGAACACATAACGGGCTTTGAACAGGGCCGTCCTTTGTTCGCAAGAATGCCGGACAGCAGGCTGACGCTTGCAAACTTCATGCGCGTGCACTTGTATTCTGCGATATCTACATTGAAGCTGGGTATGGATATTCTGACGGAAAAGGAACATGTTTGCCTGGATGAATTGCTGGGGCATGGCGGGCTATTTAAGGTGCCCGGGGTCGCGCAGCAGCTGATGTCCACTGCTCTGAATGTACCCGTATCCGTGATGCGCACCGCCAGCGAAGGCGGTGCATGGGGCATCGCGCTGCTGGGGATGTTCATGCTTTCAAAAGAGCAAGACGAAACGCTGGAAGAATATCTGCAGAATAAGGTGTTTGCCAGTGCGGATAAAGTCCGGGTTGAGCCGAAGGAAGAGGAACAGGCCGGGTTTAAGGCATATATCCACCGCTATGCGAATGGCCTTGCAATAGAGCGTGCAGCAACGGAATATCTCAACTGAACAGACGGAAAGGATATAGGGGCTATGAATAGTAAGACGTATGAATTTTGGTTTATCACCGGTTCGCAATTCCTTTATGGAGAAGAAACGCTCAGGCAAGTGGAAGCGGACAGCCGTGCAATCGTGGCGGGGCTCAATGAATCCGGGCATCTGCCTTTCTCCGTCGTATATAAAGGCACGATGAAAACAAACGAAGAAATAGCGTCGGTGATCCGCGAAGCCAACTATCAGCAGAGCTGCGCGGGTATCGTTACGTTCTGCCATACGTTTTCCCCCAGCAAAATGTGGATCAACGGGCTGGGAATGCTGCAAAAACCCTATTTGCATTTTCATACGCAGTTCAATAAGTGCATACCCAATGAAGAAATTGATATGGACTACATGAACCTGCACCAGAGCGCGCATGGAGACAGGGAGCATGGGTTTATAGGTACGCGCATGCGCATCCCCCGCAAAGTGATTGTCGGACACTGGCAGGATGAATGCGTTCAGAAAAAGATCGGCAAGTGGATGCGTGCGGCAGTTGGCGTGGTGTTCAGCAAATCCATGAAGGTCATGCGCTTTGGCGATAATATGCGCGAAGTTGCCGTCACGGAAGGCGACAAAGTAGAAGCGCAGGTCAAGCTGGGCTGGCAGGTCAATACCTGGCCGGTGGGTAAATTGGCGGAGACCATGGATGCCGTAACGGATGACGAAATAGATACAATGATGGCGTATTATCAAAAGCAATACGCTCTCGCTACGGATGATACAGCAACTGTACGCTATCAGGCGCGTGAAGAGATTGCCATCAAACAGCTGCTGGATATGGAAGGCTGCGCGGCGTTCAGCAATACGTTTCAGGATCTGTACGGTATGCGGCAGCTGCCCGGGTTAGCTACGCAGGATCTGATGGCACGCGGCTATGGCTATGGCGCGGAAGGTGATTGGAAAATCGCGGCCATGACGGCCATTTTAAAAACCATGGGTAGCGGTATGGGAAAAGGTACCTCGTTTATGGAGGATTACACCTATGATTTTGAAAACGGAATAACGCTCGGAGCGCACATGTTGGAGGTTTGCCCCAGCGTGGCAGCCGAACAGGCACGCATAGAAGTACATCCGTTGGGGATTGGAGACCGCGAGCCCCCTGCCCGGCTGGTGTTTGAAGGCAAAGCAGGTAAGGCGATTGCGACATGCTTAATCGATATGGGCGGCCGCATGCGGCTGATCGTACAGGATGTGGAATGCATCAAGCCCTCGCAGACAATGCCCAACCTGCCCGTAGCGCGCGTGATGTGGACCCCCATGCCCAACCTGAATGTCGCTACGGAGGCATGGATCATGGCGGGCGGCGCGCACCATACGGTGCTCAGCTATGACTGCGACGCGGAAATGCTGCGGGATTGGGCGCGGATGATGGATATTGAATTCGTGCATATCCATGCGGATACCGATCCACGAGAGTTCGAAAAGGAACTGTTCTTAATGGACATTGCGTGGAAGCTGAAATAGGGAAAACATATGCTGGAAGCGTTAAAGCAAAGCGTATACGAAGCCAATATGCTGCTGCCCAAATACGGACTGGTAACGTTCACGTGGGGCAACGCAAGCGGGATAGACAGAGAATCCGGCCTGATGGTGATTAAGCCCAGCGGTGTAGAGTACGATACCATGCGTCCGGAGGATATGGTTGTACTGGAACTCTCGACCGGCAGGCAGGTGGAGGGAGCGTTGCGCCCTTCTTCCGATACCGCTACGCACCTTCAGCTCTATCGCGCTTTTGCGGATATCGGAGGCGTCGTTCATACTCACAGTCGTTGGGCAACCATTTTCTCGCAGGCGCGGCGGGGCATTCCCGCGTTGGGAACTACCCACGGTGACTATTTTTATGGCGAGATCCCGTGTACGCGGCTGATGACCCCTGAGGAAATAGAGGGCGAATATGAGAGAGAAACGGGAAATGTGATTATAGAAACTTTTGCAGGGCGGTCGCCGACACAGATCCCCGCGATCTTGGTGGCCAGCCACGGCCCGTTTACCTGGGGTAAAGATGCGCATGAAGCGGTACACAACGCGGTGGTGCTCGAAGAAGTCGCCTTTATGGCATGGCATGATGCAAGCATGCATCCGGATATAGCGCCCATGCAGCAGGAATTGTTGGATAAGCACTATTTGCGCAAGCATGGATTGCATGCGTATTATGGACAAAGATAACAGTCCTTGAGCTTATTCTTTTCCTTAATGATAGGGATCAACCGTAATATTTGATGCCCCGAAGAGCCCGCCGTGCAAGTATGCTCCCGTCTTGCCGGCGGGCATCTTTTTTTCAGCTTGAATATGGCTCTATAATGTCGTTTACTCTCCGGTGTTTGACAACAGTGCTATACTAGCTGACGTTCGGCTTCATGTTCTTCGATATACAATTCCAACTCTGCTTTGAGTAAGGAAAGACCATGTGACATAGCTTCGCGTGTGAGCCCTGCATACCCCAGAATAATCTGATGGGTATGGTCGCCTTTGGTAAGCGAATGGCTTTCGACAGGAACGACATATATTCCGGATTGAAAAAGCCGCCGGACCAATTCCTCGTTAAAATCGACGCCTTCAAATTCCGCAACAACATGCATTCCAGCAGAGGCTCCGTGTATGCGGACACGATCTTCAAAACTTTGATGCAAAAGCTCAATTAAGCAATTGCGGCGATTTTTATATTCTTTTTTCATACGGCGAATATGGCGTTCCAAATCTCCGTTTTCAATAAACCGCATCAGTGCAAGCTGGTAAGCGGAATTGGAATGGTGATCAGAAAGCCGCTTCGATTCCCGCATTTGAGGGACCAGACTCATCGGTACGACGAGATATCCCAGCCGGATGGAGGGGAACAGGACCTTGCTGAAAGTACCGGTATAAATCACATGTTCACAATCGAGCTCGAACAGAGAGTTGGGTGGGGGAGTATCATAGGTAAACTCGCTGTCATAGTCGTCCTCCAGCAGATATGCCCCGGACCGTCGTGCAAACTCGATCAACTCCACTCTTCGCTGCATCGGCAATATACCGCCCATAGGAAACTGGTGGGATGGAGTCGTGAAAATGAGCACAGGTTTTCCGTCTACAGGAAACAGCTTCGGCTGTATACCCTGTGCATCGACTTCAAAAGGCCTGATGTTATTTGTGTAATAGGAGAATATCTGTTTCACGTTTATGTTTGTCGGGTTTTCTATCCACACTTCGCTTTTCGGATGAAGCAGGCACTTAGCAGCCAGTGACAAACCCTGTTTTGTTCCGGCTGTAACAATGATTTGTTCTGGATTGCATGAGATTCCCCTTGCCTTTTTCAGATACGCGCTAAGAACGCTTCTCAACTCTGGTCGCCCTTGCGGATCATCATAGCCGAGTGCCGAAACAGGCGCGTTCAAAAATGCGTGGGAGACGGCTCGGTTCCATTTTTCTCTCGGAAACAAATCGAGCGCGGGAATCCCGCTATCGAAATTGATTATATTCTCTGTGATGACTAAATCCGAAAGAGAAGCTGTCTGTTGATTGTTGACAGTATTTATTTGCGGTTCATACTTAACGCCGGAATTGACGTAAAAACCGGAACCGGCAGCACTGTAAACTGCGCCTTCCGATACCAGTATGTCGTAAGCTGTCAGCACGGTATTTCTGGCAACGCAAAGTTCTTGGCTTAGGTCGCGGGACGAGGGCAGTGCTTTTCCTGCTTCCAATTCGCCGGACAATATCTTCTTCCGGATTTCCGTATATATCTGCCGGGTATAAGAACGCTTCTTCGTATCATCCAAATAGATGTGCAGCATGATGTGTTCCTCACAAACTGGCTCAATAAATCATGCAAATAACTGTTTCTTTAATATACCGGATATCTGTGCTTTCATTATAGCGTAATACATTTGTGTGTGCAAGTTTGAAAGGCAATACTATGAATTTGAAAAACAGCTTTCATCCATATGCCGCTCTCACCATTCTCTTTTGGTCTTTGACCTATGTTCTGACACGGCTCACACTGCACTATTTTTCAGCATTCTCGCTGGGGTTCTTAAGGTATTTCATTGCATCGTGCACTCTGCTGGCGGTTGCGATTATTACGAAAATGAAATTGCCGCGCCGAGCCGATTTGCTGTGGCTTGCTGCGTCCGGTGGCACAGGGTTCTTTCTTTACATGATTGCGTTCAATCAAGGGCAAGCCATGGTTACGGCTTGTACCGGCAGCGTGGTGCTTGCAACAGTTCCCGTTATTACGGCTTTACTTGCCCGCATCTTTTACCATGAGAAATTGCGGAGTTTTCAATGGGCGGCGATTTTGATTGAGTTCATAGGCGTCATCATATTAACGTTAATGAACGGTGTGCTTTCCGTGAATACCGGCTTGCTTTGGCTCTTCATTGCCGCGCTGTGTTTGAGCACATATAATCTGATCCAACGCAGACTGATCAGGAGTTATACTTCCTTTCAGGCCTCTGCTTACAGTATATTATTTGGGACAATTCTGCTGGCGATTTTTGCACCTGCTTCTATTCGTGAAATCCCCCACGTACCCGCCATCCAGTTTGTATATATCGCGATAATGGGCATATTTTCCAGTGCAATCGCCTATGCTGCATGGGCAAAGGCGTTTTCTCTTGCCAAACAGACGTCGCAGGTGAGCAACTATATGTTTATTACTCCTTTCCTGACAAGCATTCTGGGTTTTTTGATTGCCGGGGAAATTCCTGACCATGCAACCCTGCTGGGGGGCGGAGTGATACTGCTTGGTGTTTTCATATTCAATTTTGGAGGAAAGTTTTATGGATTGTCCTGTGATCAGAAAAATCAGATTTGAGGAATTGGACGCCTGCGCCGGAATAATCAGGGATAGCTTTGCCACTGTAGCCAAGCAATTCCGTTTGACCCGCCAAAACTGCCCTACCAACGGCGCTTTTATCGAGAGTTCATGGCTGGAAACAGAGTGGCACAAAGGCATTTTGATGTACGGCCTCTACTCTGATCAAACCTTGGCGGGCTTTATGCAGCTCGAACAAAAAACTCCCGAAATCTATGAGTTGAAAAAACTGGCTGTCAGGCCGGAGTATCGGCACCTGGGTTATGGAACCATGCTTTTGTCGTTTGCAAAGCAAGCTGCCATAGAGCTTGGGGCGAATAAAATCACGATTGGAATCATTGAGGAAAATGTGGTTTTGAAAAAGTGGTATCAGAGAAACGGGTTCATCCATACAGGTACGAAAAAGTTTGAAAATCTGCCATTCACCGCTGGGTTTATGGAACTGTCCATATAATGCAGCAGCAGCGCAGTGGCTGGATATAAGAATTTATAAAATATCGAGGAGGAATGAATGAAAATGACAAACATGAATGACGCTGCCGAAAAGGCCGGGCAGCTGTATGCGGGAAATTTCCACTGCTGTGAAGCAATTGTGCTGGCAGTAAGCGAATACATGGGGATGAAAGATGATCTTCTTTTAAAAGTCAGCACCCCCTTTGGCGGTGGCATGATCAACAACGGAGCAACTTGCGGTGCGCTGCTTGCCGCATATATCTGTATGGGGATTTTCAGAGGCAGAAGCTCTGAAAACGAAAGCAGGGAGAATGCCTGTGTGCCCGCCAATCGTATTTTTCAGCAGTTTTGCTGCAAATACGGATCGTCAAACTGCCGGGATATCGTGGGCTATGATAAAAAAGACCCCAAGGCTGTAGAATTGTATGGCCAAAATGTCAAGAACGAGGTATGCATTCCTTTGAAAAGGAAGTTACCCGATGGATTTTGGAGGAATTAAATCGTGATTGAATCCTACTCAGCGATTTGGTGATAAGAGCACAAGACCCGCTACCGCTCCAAGATAGCGGGTTTTTCGATTGCCATTGCAACCCAGTTGGCGGATGATCGGCAGTTTGATACATGGATGTGTATGTAATATGTAATTATAGCTAATATATGTAATACAGCCTGTTCTCACCTTCATGACCAATAACCATACATACAAATGTCACGCCAGGTAAGTTATGATAGATAACGTGACGTCGACACTGTGGTTGAAGTTAATATGAAGGAGGTTCCTATGAACAAACTCAAAAGTTTTGTGGCAGTAGCTACCTGCGCGATATTAATCATATTCGGTGCAAATACAGCTTTAGCTGCTACCTATAAAGTAGCTCCCAAAGACTCGTTATATACGATCAGTCAGTTATTCAATACGTCAACGGACAAGCTGGTTGCCAGAAACTCTCTGAAAACTACTGAAATACGTCCCGGCCAGAAACTGGATGTTCCGGCAAAGAAATATAAGGTTAAAAAAGGCGATAAACTAGCAAAGATAGCAAAGAAATACAATGTATCAGTTGCAGCCATCAATCAGGCCAATCATCTAACTTCCGCAAAGTTAGTAAGAGGAAAGGTGCTTTTAATACCTTCTGCATCGTCCGTCAGCGCATCCAAAACGGTATCAAGTTCATCTAAAGCTGTCATTCAGTATACTTCATCGGAGCTTGATTTGCTGGCCAGATTGATTACTGCTGAGGCAGGCGGGGAATCCTACAGTGCAATGGTGGGGGTAGGCGGTGTAGTCGTAAATCGGGTACAAAGCACTCAATGGCCCAATAGTATCAGCAAGGTTATCAATCAAGTATCTGGCGGGTATTATCAGTTCACCCCGGTCAAGAACGGCTGGATCAAAAAAGCTGCAACTGATGAAGCAAAAAAAGCAGCGATGGCTGCGATCAACGGCAGCGATACCAGCAAAGGCGCAATGTTTTATTTTGATGACAGTTCAAAAAATCAGTGGCTTTGGTCTAAGCCGATAACAAACCGGATAGATCATATGGTTTTCGTAAAATAGCTTGCATAAAAGAAGGCATCGCAAAATAACTTATAAAGTTATACGCGATGTCTTCTTTTTTACCTCGGCAACGGCATCCATTGACTTGATCCTCTCAAACGCTCAGAGGAATGCCGAAGCGTACCTCGAATCCGCCCTGTCGCGGTTGCCTGCCTCAATCCATCCCTTCTGCCCCAGCGAGAAATTTACGCCGGAAAGCGCTTCAGTCTGCATTTCACCAATGGTAGATCTTTCTGACATCTTCAAAACATTTATATTCCTGCATATCCATACTCCCGCATTGTACAAAAAAGTATAATTAATGCAAATTTAGACACAAAAATAAAAAAGATTATGGAACGATATAGAGACCCGATTATCGCGATGCAGCATGTATGTGCAAGACAGCATCCGGCATGGTATAATGCATGCTGTTACCGCTTTGCGGTGGTACTTCCATATATCAACAGTGTGAGGTTAACATGAACGAAAAAGAGATACGGGAAATTCGTCGCCGTTTCAGACCGGATAAAAGCATGATCGGCAATGTATACGGCTGTTATGTCAATGAGGAGCGGAAGATTGTAGCTACTTTTGAAGAATTCCTCTCGAGCATGCAGCAGGAGGACTCGGAACGTTTTCTTACTCTGCTGAAAAAGTCGTTATCCGGCTCTCTCGGAAAAAATCTGGTCAATATAGAATTCAGCGCCAAACAAGTGATGGACAGCGACGAGCACAAGCTGTTATCCATGCTCCGTCAGGATGGGCTGAAGAATTCAGATATGCTGCAAACCTTCTATCAGCATGTTACGGAAACGCTCAAAATGGAAAGCAACTATCTAATCCTCCTGACTCATGACGTGTATTCTGTGCCGTATAGGGCAAAGGATGATGAGCTGCAGAGGGACGCTTCCGACGAGGAATTCAGTTACATACTCTGCAGCATATGCCCGGTGAAACTAAGTCCCGCGGAGTTGAGTTATCAGCTCGTAGAGAACCGATTCCATACCGCCTCGCAAGGCTATGTGGTATCCGCTCCGGAACTGGGCTTTCTGTTTCCGGCCTTTGATGACAGGGCCGCCAACATTTATGGCGCGCTGTACTATATGAAGAACGCTGCGGAGAATCATCAGGAATTTATCGATGCGATATTCCATGTGGAACCGCCCATGCCGGCTGCCGCGCAGAAGGAGCTGTTTCAAACCATATTAACAGAAACGCTCAAGGAAGAGTGCAGCCTCACGGTGGTGCAGGCTGTCCACGAACATCTGAGCGAAATGATAGACCGGCACAAGGAAAACAAGGAGCCTGACCAGCTGCTGCTCTCTCAAAGGGAAATTGGGGCGGTACTGCAGGAGTGCGGCGTTTCAGAAGAGCATGTTCAGGATTTTGCCGCTTCCTTTGACGCGCAGTTCGGTGAAGACGCCCAAATTCCGCCCGCCAATGTGATCGACAAAAGGCAGTTCGTGATTAAAACGCCGGATGTGGTGATCAAAGTCGATCCGGAGCGGAGCGATCTGATTGAAACGCGGGTGATCAACGGCAGCAGGTATATCCTCATTCCGGCAGATGCCGGTGTGGAGGTCAATGGGGTGAACGTAACGGTTGGAATGGATATTTGAATAAATCAGCGATGAGGAGTGTCCTTGGAGTTTTGTTTGCCGAAACGGTACTCCAATGAAAAAAGGCCTCGGAGATCTGTAAGGATCTTCACGTGCTCGCGGATCGGATTATTAATCAATTTAATGCATAGCGAGGAATGATAGGCACCGGCAATCGCGAGGCAGGTCTGCCGATGGAGATTGATCTATCAAAGCTCCAAGACAGCACGGATGTGCTTTCGGATGGCATATTCAAGGCATCCGCGCTTCAAGACTTGTAAAAAAACATGAGGATGCCTTCCGGCTGCCCACACTTTGTGAATATATGGGGACTGGTGCATCGGTGTTTTATGCACTTAACAAGCATATGGATGACGAGGTGCGCATAAAGAGGGTTATAGTTGAAATCGAATAGGCTTTATGCTTTCAGCACCCGTGTTGGATGCCTGCACGTTACTCCCATATTCGGCACAATGGGTTGCTGTAAGGCGCAATTATCGAAGGGAGATACATGGTATGAACACGGCGGATTTGACTGCACAAGAGCTGGAGGCGAAGCTTTGGAGCGACGACCTCAACTCTGCTTTTGCCGGTGTAACTGACGCGGATTTTGACAGGCTGCTGATCGATGTATATGATGCAAACGGCTATCCCTTCATGGATGAATTCGAGTACATCGACGCCTGTATCTGCAACAGCGACGTGGAAAAACGGCGGGCTGTGTTCCACACATGGCGGGAGGAACAGAATACGGATAATGGTCCTGCTTATGCAGATTGATCGGAACGCTTCGTATTAATGAAGAAGGGGAATCTGCGTGAAATATTAGAATGCGGTTAACGGGAATACTGTTTTAGAAGAAATCGCGAATATTGCGCAGCATGACGAAGCTACCACGGGAAGGAGCTTCCAATCAATATATGATATATGTGACGGGCGACACCCATGGGGATTTTTCGCGGTTTTTAGAACAGGCATTTCCGGCTCGAAACAATATGACCAGCAATGATTACGTAATCATCTGCGGCGATTTCGGCGGCATCTGGTACGACAACTCTGAGCAGCAGGCGAAGCTGGACTGGCTGGGCAGCCTTCCGTTTACAACACTATTCTTGGATGGCAATCACGAAAACTATGACCTGCTGCCGCTTATCCTGTAAGGGTATGGCATGGAGGTAAGGTGCAGGATATACGGCCCAATGTGCTCCACCTGATGCGCGGAGAGGTGTTCGGAATCGGCGGCAGGACGTTCTTTACCATGGGCGGCGCAGCCGGTCATGATATTCAAAACGGGGTGCTGGATATGAAGAACCCGGATTTTGAGAAAATGTATAAGCTGCTCCGCCAGCAGAACCTTTTTTTGCGTATCAATCATTTGAGTTGGTGGGAGCAGGAGCTTCCCACACAGAACGAGTTGGATGAGGGCTGGAAAAACCTTTGTGCGCACGGGAAAAAGGTGGATTACGTGCTCTCGCACTCTGCACCCACAAAACTACAGCGTGAAATACAGACAGGTATTGGGGACTATACGCACCCGGAAAACGAGCTAACGGAATTTTTGCAGAAAGTATACGATCAATGCGAATTCAAAGACTGGTTCTGCGGGCATTATCATCACGCAATAGATGTGAAAAAGGACTTTCATGTCCTATACGAGGATATTGTATCTTTGTAAAGTTCTTTCTACAGTAGACTGCGGCCTTTTAAACGGGGGTAAGAAGGAATGTAACAAACGATCTGTTAGGCATGATCAACCCCTCATGCCTCTTCATGTGTTTGTATAATAAGGTTTGATCTGAATTTTGCCTCTAAAGCGTCAAACGTTCATAATTCAGACCAACACTCAAAATTCTTTCTAAAAGTATAATTGGCTTTACAAAAGTAATTGACATTTGACTTTTGTTAAAATACAATGGTGTCATTAAGGAAGTGATTTTGTATGACATCTGAAGAGAGATATTATATAAAATTGAAAGCTGCACATTTATATTATTATGATAATCTGTCGCAAAAGCAGGTGGCGGATCAGCTTAATATATCCCGACCTACCCTGATAAAGATGCTTAAAGAAGCAAATCAGGAAGGCATGGTCAAGATTGAAATAAACGACTATCGGAACTATTCCAATCTGATCAAACTCGAACGCCAACTCTGCGCAAAATTCAGGCTCAGAGATGTTAAGCTGGTTGACAGCTTCGTTGATGACGCGGTGGTGAAAGAACGTATAAGCAAAGCAGCGGCAGCCTATTTCAACAATATCATTCGCAGCGGAATGTGCATTGGTGTTGGATGGAGCCGCATACTCGAGAATATGGTCAATTATATGACACCTGTTAAAAGCATCACCAATGCAGAGTTCGTAACATTGCTCGGCGGGTCCGGAAATATGGATTTTCAAATTAATGCGAATTTACTTAATGAGAGAATAGCTCGGCTCTATTACAACAGTTCAATCCATAATATTTATGCCCCGATATTCGCCAGCGACCCGGTATTATACGATGCCCTCATGGATGATAAATCCCTCAAGCGGGTTATGAATAAGATGCGGGCACTTGATATCGCTCTGATAGGCGTTGGCGGGGGCGATTCTTCGTCCACTGCTCTTATGACGGTAAGTGTGTCAAAAGATTACATATACCAAATTCGCGAAGAAAACGCTATTGGCAATGTTTGCGCCCGTTTTTTTGATATCAACGGCAATATCTGTGTCAAAGACCTTTATGATAAAACCATCTCGATACCGCTTGAGGTGCTTAAGAAAACACCCACCGTCATGGCACTGGCTACTGGTCAGGATAGGGTTAAGGGATTAATCGGCGCAGCCCGAGGCGGATATTATCATATTCTGATCACGGATGAAAATACAGCAAGAGGCATGCTCGACTTTGAAATGTAAAGGTCTCAATTCAGTTAATGATACTCTTCGAGCTAAAATAAATCCGACGTTTTCACACGTCGGATTTTTTTGCCCTCAGATTTAGCGGAAAAATTGATGCTTATAAAGATTTTTTTAAAAGTTCTTTGACATCCGAAACGGAAAGCGGTTTGAGGCTCACACGCAATGCGTTATTCATGGAATGGAACGCGTCCGCCGCAATCTTGTCGATATCCCTATCTCCCAATCCCACATCCGAAAGACTGGTCGGCATGTTAAAACCATTCAGGAAATCGAGAAAGTATTCCCCACATCGTTTGGCTGCTTCAGCATCCGAAAAATGATCCGGCACGCCCAAAATTCTAGAAACAGTCGCGTATCTTTCTATATTGGCGTCGTAGGAAAAATCAAGGTAAGCTTTTGCGACCGTGCAAAGCCCCCATGCATGGGATACGTCCGTTATACCGCTTACACAGTGACCAATCGCGTGTATTGCTACAGTCGAGGATGACGTAATGCAAAACCCCGCCAGCGTATTTGCCCATGCCATTTTTGATCTAGCGTCGATGTCGTACGCATCCACATATACTCGTTGCAAATTATCTTTCACAAGATGCATTGCTTCTAAGGCACACAAATCTGTAAAGGGTGTTGCAATGGTGGCTAAATATGATTCCATCGCATGATAAAACACATCAACGCCCGTTCCGGCAGTGACGCCTATTGGCAGCGTAACCGTTAGATCGGGGTCTACGATGGATACATTGGGATACATACAATAATGTCCGAAACCGGGTTTTTCCTTTGTTATCGGGTCTGTTATTACGGCGATGTTGGTCACTTCCGATCCCGTCCCGGCAGTAGTAGTGACGCAAACGGTAGGGAATGTGTCGCGCATCGTTTCTTTGGCTCTTTTGCCGTCAAGTATATAATCGCAGATTGAGCCTCCGTTTTTCGCAACAAGCGCGACCGCTTTTGCCGCATCCATTGAACTGCCGCCGCCAAGCCCGATGACAACATCGCACTCCTCGTAAAGCATTGTTTTGACTGCGCTATCAATATTGTATGTTTTAGGATTGGGCTCAATCGTGTTGACGACCACCACCTGAACCTTCGCTTCATTCAAATAATTCAAGGCGCGATCCAAAGTCCCAACCTTTTTCAAATCCTCTCCCGTTGTCAGCAACAAAGCCCTTTTCCCGTAACGGGGGACAACCTCTTTCAGTTTGGCGATTGTACCTCTGCCGATTATGACTTGAGTAGGTATGTGTATTCCAAATGCCTGCATATAAGCTCCGTTCTTTTCTTTTGTTAACCGTGTTGCCTGTTACGTGCTTTTTTATTATATGGATATGTGAAATTCAATACAACAAGCAATACAGTATTGATGCATAGCAACGTTTTTTATTGCAAGCCATACAAAGCGGACTTTAAAGCCAGCAAATTACTTTTGGCATAATTATTATTCATAATTTCTGCGTCTGTCAATCAGGTAGTTAATGAATACCACAATGAGCAGTACCACACCGGTAATAACCTGCGGTAAAAACGGAGATTTCAGCCATTGCAGCCATACAGGGAGAGCATTTTTCATTAACTGTATGCCGTTAGGCAGTATCGCAAGCAAAAACACGCCCAGCACCGCCCCGATGATACTGCCCTGGCCGCCTTTGATGTTTACACCACCCACAATACACGCGGACAGAACTGCAAATTCAACACCAAGCCCAATACACCGCGGATCTGCGGTTGAAAGCCGGGCTACCTGCCAGACTCCTGATAAAGCCGCCATAACGGAACAGAGCACGAAAAATATCAGCCGCATCCTGAATACACTAATGCCCGAATAGTATGCGGCGTTAACATTTCCGCCTATTGATATAGAATATTTGCCCAGTATTGTTTTTTTCTCGAGAAAGATAAATATCGCCACTATAATCAATGCAATTGGAACGGCGAGAGGGATCTTACCGAAAAGCTTAATCTCGTCTAATACCGTAACGACCTGCATTTCGGGCTTGGAAATAGGATTTGGACCGCCGCAGACCGTAAACGCCAATCCCCCGTAAGCCAGCCAGCCAGCTATGGTTGCCATGAATGCCGGAATTTGAAGCTTTTCAATAATGAGCGTGTTGATTACGCCTATAATAATACCCAGTATAGTAACCAGGACAATGGCAAACCATGGATTTACCCCCGCAACGCAAAGAGCGGAGTAAGAGATTGCAGAAAGTGCCATCACGCCGCCTACAGAAAGATCAATTCCGCCACTGGTGATAACAAATACCATGCCGCAGGCGATTATGATATTGGGGAGATTCTGCCGAAACAACAACATCATATTGTAAAGGGCAAAGAACTTTCGGTTAATCATCGTGAAAACAACCATGAATACGACGATAACCACAACCAAAAAGATGTTATATCTTGCAGTACTGCTTAATCTGCGATGCATGTTCTTTTCCATATGCTGTTCACCCCGTCAAACCTTAATCTTATTGCGAATTGTGTTGTTCATTAGAATTGCCGAAATGAGCACAACGCCTTTGACAATCTGCTGATCGTATATGGCCACGTTTAGCATGGCCATAATTTGGGTGATCGTAAATAATATAAGTGCGCCGATTATCATGCCCAGCACTGTTCCTCTGCCGCCATTAATATCGGTTCCGCCTAGCACTGCCGCGATGATGCAGTCTGTTTCCAACCCCGGAAGCATGCTGCAATCGGCAACGGAGAAGCGAGATACAATAATAATGCCTGTAAAGGCTGCCAATACTCCCGAGAGGATAAAGGTGATGGTTATAGTTTTTACGGTGTTAATTCCCGAGAATACAGCTGTTTTAATATTTGAACCAATCGCATATGCCTGACTTGCATATACCGTTTTGTTTTGTATGAACAAAAATATGAGAGATATTCCAAATGCGTACACGATAGGAAGGGGTATTCCGGAAATCGTTCGCGCAATCATTTTTACATTCCCGGGCATGCCGGTTGCTATGCTTTGTCCATTCGAAGCTATGAGCGCAATGCCGCTGGTAAAATACTTGAAAACGAGAGAAATAATAAAGGAAGGCTGCTTAAATCGGGATATGATAAATCCATTGAGAAAACCGCTTATCGCACCGCACAATATGCCCAGTATTGCAGAAAGCCATACGGGGATGCCGGCTATTGTGAACAATCCAAACAGCACACCGGCCATGGCACCGACACCCGCCACGGAAAGATCCAGATTGCCGGAAATCAAAACGAGAGTGATCGCAGAAGCTGTGATTATTACGCTCGTAGACGCAACCAGTATCGTTCTTAAATTCTCCCACGTAATAAACTCTTTGGGGAACAGGAATGTGCCTATTATCCATATTACGATTAGGATTCCGAACATTGTTGCGTTCTGAACACCATTGGCGGAAAGCTTTATTTTGAACCCGCTTGCAGTATTGTTCATACCTTACCCCCTGTGACGACATGCATGATTTCCTGCGTATCCATCGATTCGTCATTATGTATGAAGCCTTTCAATTCCCCTTCGAATAACAGACCAATTCGGTCGCAAAGACAGCAGATTTCAGGTAACTCGCTTGAAAACACGATGGCAGAGCAGCCTTCTTTTACAAGTTCTCGGATGATATGGTAAATCTCCTGTTTTGCGCCTACATCAATTCCGCGTGTTGGTTCATCCAAAAGCAATACCTTGGGCGAAACATTCAAACACTTTCCCACGATTACCTTTTGCTGATTACCGCCGGAAAGATATGCAACTGTCTGGTTTTCATTACGGCAGGAAACGCCCAATTCCTGAATATACTTGAGGGCCAGCCTTCTTTGCGCGATGTTGCTGAGTATGCCTCTTTTTGAAACTGTTTTGAAATTCATCATCGGCATGTTTGTCAATATGCTTAACGACGTGCAAATGCCCTGTGTTCGTCTTTCCTCGGGAATAATTGCAACACCGTTCTTGAGGGATTTGTTTGGATTGCCTGTTGTTATCTTTTTGCCGCCAACAATCAAATTGCCTGTAAATGTATCAAGCCCATAAAGCGCGCGGGCGATTTCGGTTTTTCCGGCCCCGATCAATCCGTAAAAACCGAGTATCTCCCCCTGATACAGATCAAACGTGATATTTTTCAGCTTGCCGTTCGTCAATCCTTTTGCTTCTATCAGCTTATGGGTTTCGTCAATTTGATTTGGAATATAGTTTTCGAATATGGTTTTGCCAATCATCATTTTAATTAGGTCTTGGCGGTCTTTCACCTCGGATCTGGGTTTTGTATCGATATGCCGTCCGTCACGCAATACGGTAATATAGTCCGCAAGCTGCATGACTTCTTCCAGCCTGTGTGAAATATAGATGATAGTAATTCCTTGCTCTTTCAAATCGCCTATGATCTCGAACAGATGCCTCGCTTCCTCTCCCGACAGCGGGGCAGTAGGCTCATCCATTATTATAACGTCTGAATCCATCGCGAGCGCCTTGGCAATTTCCACCACCTGACGTTTGGCGACACTCAGTTCTTCAATCATTTGCTTTGGATGTATTGTTTTGTCCATCCTGCCAAGCATATCGAATACTTTATTGTTGGAGCGCTTTCGGATTATTCCGAATTTAGTTTCTTCGAGCCCCAAGCAGATATATTCCTCGACGCGCAGCTGCTCAACGACATTAAGCTCCTGAAATAAACAACCGATACCCGAACGCATAGCCTCCCGCGTATTGGCAGGGTCCCACGGTTTGCCTTTAAAGCGCACCTCGCCTGAGGTTCTTTTTAGTGCTCCTGTTAGGATTTTTATCAGAGTGGTTTTGCCTGCTCCGTTTTCCCCGACAAGGCAATGGCAAGAACCTTTTTGTATATGAAACGTCACTTCATCGAGTGCCTTTACCCCCGTGAACTGCTTGGATATCCCAATGATCTCCATGACATTGCTATCGTCCATAACAGCCTTCCTTTCGCCGACTTCTATATTTCCAACTGCTGCAACAGTATTTATCAGATGTAACAGGCACTGCGGCATGGATTCGTTGTATCCCCTGAAAATGCATGCTTGGCAGGTACCCCAAATAACGCCCGGTATTTACATTGTTTTTCTTTCATGCTAAGCTACAATGCATATACGATCGAATTCTAACGAATTTGGTAGTATGGGAACGGCGGCCCGTTCTTAAGATTGGGGTCCGAAGAACGGGTCGCACCACCTTTATTTTGCAATTTCTGCAGCAAGATCGAGTTTCGTATCAGGCATATACTGCGTGTTGAACCAATCCTGCATGACCTGGATGGAATCCTTGTAGTAGTTGAAGTAGCAGTCGGGGGTGAACTTTTCAACGTATGTATCCGGATCAAGTTCGCCGTTGATTAACTGCATCATCATGTCAATTTCAGCATAAGCAAATGTCTGCGGCTGCATGCCCAGCGCGTATTTCAGCGAGGTCGTCGGATCCGCAATCTTTATCAGCTCAGCCGATGACGAGTCGGTAGACGCGATGATTTCAGTCAAAGGTACGCCGTCTTTGGCAAGGCCGCGGCCGGCAGCTTCATATGCAGCCAAGCAACCTAAGCCATTCTGCATGTTATCGCCGTAAATAATGTTGACTTCCGGGTGCGCCTGGAGGCCTGCCGCCGCTATCTGCTGTGCAACCTCAAGATTGCCGCCGCCATGTCCCCAGTAAGTCGCGCCGAAGAGTTCCTCACCTTTGCTGTTCTTAAATACCAAATCTCCGCAATCCTCTTTTGAGGGGAGATCACTGACAACGGTTTTTACACCGGCAAGGAACGGACCTGTTCTGTTGTCAAAGCAGAAGGAAATGTTCGTCCAGCTTACGAAGCCCAGCCTTACCGGCTTATCCGGATACAGCTCAACCCACTTTTTCGCCATGTCGGTACCCATCTGCTTTGCGACCGTTGCTTCATCGATCAACAATGCGGGAACCTTTTTGCCGGTAGTGCCGACGCAGTAAGTCATGATGGGGATATCGGCGTCGCGGGCTTCCTGAATTACGTCATTTTCTCCGTCTTCTGTGATGGGATGCAGTATGATGCCGTCCACGCCCTGACTGATGAACGTCTCAACTGCAGCAACTGACTTGGCCAAATCCTGGTCTGGGTCTATGGTCTGATAGTCAAAGTTGTACTTCTCCGCGGCGTAGATCTTCGCCCACTTTGCGTCATTGCCGTGAACGTCATGTTTGAGCGTATTTGGCACTTTCGCAATAACACCCTTCGGGCCGGCAGCCGGAGCTTCGGTTGCCGCCGGGGCTGTGGTTGCCGCCGGGGCTGCAGGTGCTGGCTGCTGCGTAGCTGCGACAGGCTCTTTAGCAGCCGGAGTAGCGCAAGCCGCCAAAGAAACTACCATGAGCACAACTACCACGATAGCCACCAATGATGTAGTCCTTTTCATTTTTTTCCTCCTTGATATTATGATTTTGTCTCTCGCGGAGACAAGTCTTGTTATTCCGTTTTTACGTTTTGCAGACGGTAAAGCAGCTCTGTAAGGGAACTTTCGGGCATATAGAAAACTGATGTACCGTCAGTCAGAATTTGATCGTTTATGTATAAATACAATGTTTCTTCATCGCGTTTATATAGGGACAGTTTCACCGTGTCACCGTTAAGGAGTGTGGTCGTACAGATTGCTGCGCATTCCCCCGGGGGAGCATGCTCTGTTTCGAAGCTATCCGCATTTAGGGCGATGTATTTGTAGTAAATTGAAGTAAAAGCCGTTTCTGAAAGCTCCGTACCGTTCAGATACGCTTTCACGTTTCCTGCGTTGTGCTCCAGCGTTATCGTATCCGTTACGCCAGCTGCCTGTATGGACAACGAGCTTACCTGCGCTGTCCCGATATTAAGTGGCGCAATATACATGACGCCCTCCGCAGTTAATTCCGAAAAGTCCAGATCTGCGGAATACAGCTGTACGATATCGTCCTTTCCGCCAATTCGTACATACTGTACAGTTCCATCTATTGCACCGAATTCGAGTGTCTGCTCAGTGCCGCTTGCATCCGTAAGCACCATTCTGCCGGCTGCATGGTCAAGCCCTGTTTCCTTGGGGATGTTGCTTGAATCCACATATCCTGCAATTACCAGAGATCTCAGGCGCGAAATCAGTTCATTTAACACGATTTTTCTGGCAGGAGCTGAAAATGGATAACGCATTGTCCAGTTTTGATAATCCGTGTTTGTTACAGAGAGCGCCTTTTCATCATTGATATAGTAGTCGATGCTGCGGATAGCACCAGGGTCAACCTGTAAAACGTCCTTGGCCCGATATGCAGCAAGGCTTCCTGTCAACTGAGATACCATACCGGATGAGGTCAGCATAATATCCTGGCCGCTTTTGATATAAACGCTTACTCCCTTGATGGCTTCGGCCCCCACTGTAAAGGCATACTCTTTACCCGCGCTGGTGGTAACCTGTACTTTGGCCTGCGGCGTATCAAATCCATAATCGCTCTTTTCTTCCGGCAGCATGCGGTCTATTGCGAACTCTTGAAGACATGCCAGCAGAAGATTTATCTTCTCAGGATTTGTCCGATAGGTACCGCCTGACTTGACGACCCAGGCGCCTTCCTGCTGTTCAAATACAAAGCTGCCGTACGGGTTTTCAATCTTTATATTCTTTATACTGTCGTTGCCAAGCCTGAAAAGCACACCTGCCGCAGCCGGGTCCTCAGTGGCGGTTATCACAAAATAAGCGGCGGCCAATCCGGCGCATACACAGGCAAGAATTATGATGCTCAGAAGATTTTCTCTGTGCTTCATCATTGATTCCTCCTGATCATTCTGACGACGAATGCCGCGATAAATGCCAATCCCGGCAGTACGGCAATGCAGAGAATTGCCAGATTGGTAAATTCACTTCCACGAATAATAACTGCGCCGGAATTGATGGATTTGGAGGATATTATGTCTGCTTCGCGGCTGCCTGATAGCCACAGGGTGCTGTTCAGAAAGAGTTCGCGGTTTGCCTGTACTTCTATATTGCCGTCACACGCAAACGCGCTGTTTCCGATGACTACCATACGTGCTGAGTCCTCGCCCCATTTGACATTGCTTTTAACAGATGCATAAGCAAGCGGGGCCGGACCCAGATAGTCATTTTCAGTTCTTTCGGGGGAAGTGATCGTCATATCCGCACGAATCCATGATTTGTCTGAGGATTGCAACAGAACTGTATTTGTGATTTCATTCTTATCGTAGTCTATTGTTCCCAATCCCCGTACTACGGGCAATATGACCATTTTCCCCTGTTCGGCTATTTGGGTTGTAATTTCATGCCGTCCAAACCTGGGAATGAGATAAAGCTTATACTGAGAAAGATAACAGGTAGTATCCTCCTCAACCACGTAATTGTTGACAATACCGATCCCAAAGCTGTTTGTCAGCTTATTCAAATTTGTATACGTGACATCGTTGGAATTCATAATGGCGTCAATCATCAGATACAGGCTGCCGCCGCTGCGTGAATATGCTTCGAGCATATTTAGCTCATCCTCCGAAATATCCGACTTAGGAGATGCAAATATAAGCAGTGCCGCATCATTGGGTATCACGCTGATTTCGGGAAGGCGGATTGTTCGTACCTCGAATGCATCCTGCTCCAGGCTGGCGACTGCTTTGGTCATTGCCGTATATGGATCTGTTTCTCCATTGCCTTGAACGAAATATACGACCGGCATTTCCTTGGATGTGACATAGCGGATAGCTCCGGTGATCTCTCTTTCGCCGTTGAACACGCTCCCGTCGCCGGTATCCTCAAAAAGAAGGGATTTGTCGATGATTTTTATACGATCGCCGCTTTGTACGATAATGCTGCCATTGGTGACGGTTGCAACATTGATGTGATAGTCCGCAAGCTTTGCCGGTTCCTGCTCAATATCGATGAACTCCACGCTGACTTTGCTGGATGCTCCCGTATATTCGTTGAGCAGCGATTTGACCATTTGCTCTTCTTTACCCGTCGGATATACACCTGCAATGCGCACCTGCTGGTTCAGCTCGTCGAGTGCCTGTTCTGTCTGCTGCGACAATGTGAAAAGCCGTTCGGTAGTCATGTCGAAGCTCCAGTTGATTTTGTAGCACAACAAGACCACAAATACCGCGATGGCCGTGACAATTGCGGTGCTGACTGCGGCTGTAATCATAAACCTGCGCTTATTCCTGTTGGTGCAGTTCTCTTCTTTCATTGCCGCCTCCTATGAAAGACGTCTTCTTTCGATGTTCTTGACCGTCAGAAACATGAACACCGAAGCAAAACAAATGTAATACCCAACAGGCCCCGGCCTAAATATTCCTCTGATAAATTCGTCGTAACGCTCTGAGACTGCCAAAGCCAGCAGAACATCCTTCAGTATCGGCAGGGTCATTGTTTTGGAGAAGGAGGAAAGCATTACGAGCAGAAACAGCATTCCGAAACTCGAGATAGCCGCTGTCACTTGATTCTCCGCGAGCGAAGATGTAAAACTGCACACTGCAATCATCGCGCTGCCAAACAGAAAGAAACCGACATATGAAGCCAACAGGCCGCCGATATTGGGCGTTCCGTAGCATATGAGGATGACGGCGTATACACCTGTCGCAAGCAGAGTCAGCAAAAATACCAGCAGAGCTGCAAAATACTTGCCCAGCACGACGCTCGCCACCGGCAACCGAGAAGAAAGCAGCAGATATTCGGTTCCAGCCTTGCGTTCTTCGGAATACTGACGCATAGTGAGTATGGGGAATGTCATAAACGAAATATTAGAAAGCAGACCGAACATGCCAAGAAGATCCCCGTTTGAACCTAGCAGGTTGGACATTGTAAACACCAGTCCCGAGAGCAGAAGGAAAATGCCCATAAATATGAAACCGAACGGCGTTGCGAAATAGGCGGACATTTCCTTTCTTATTATACTGAGCATTCAGATGCCCTCCTTAGACGAGAGTGCGTGCTCGGGCGCGGAGATGATGGTTAGAAATATCTCTTCGAGGGTCTTTTCGGCCTTTTTGAGTTCATAGATCGGAATGCTATGCGAGGAAAGTCCCATCGACAGCCGGTCCAGTCCCCCTGATATCGGATCAATTGTTATAACAAACGCCGAAAGGCCGTCATCCATCTGGTGTTTTGCAACTTCCACACTCGTGATACCGGGCATCGAAAGAATTGCTTCTTTCGAGGGCCCGGCGCCACCACCTGTTTTCAAGAGATATCGTGTGCTTTTTTCCTCCGTCAGGTTTTCAAAGGTGTCATCTGCAAGCATGTGCCCCCGGTTGATAATCAGTACGCGTTTACATGTTGTGCTGATTTCAGAGAGTATGTGGGAAGATAATAATATCGTGTGATTCTGCCGGAGCGTTGTAATCAGTGAACGGACTTCGGCAATCTGCTTCGGGTCCAGACCAACGGTGGGTTCATCAAAAATCAGGACCTCAGGGCGGCCAATCAGGGCTTGCGCTATGCCGACCCGCTGCCGGTAGCCTTTGGATAGGTTCTTTATCAGCCGTTTTCGCACATCCGCAATATTGGCTAACTCCATAGCTTCCTGTATATGGGCGTTCTTTTTATTCCTCGGTATTCTTCTGATTTCAGCCAGGAATGTCAAGTAGCGTTCCACGCTCATCTCCATATACAGCGGCGGCAGTTCCGGTAAATACCCGATATGCCGGCATGCTTCGGACGGGTCTAAAACGATATTTGTACCATCTACAGTAATTTCTCCGCTGGTAGGCGGCATATAACCGGCCAGCATACGCATGATGGTGCTTTTTCCCGCACCGTTGGGGCCCAGCAACCCCACGATTTCCCCTTTTTCAATATGAAAATTGATACCCTCGACACCCAGTTTGCTTCCGTAATACTTTGTCAGGTTTTTTACTGTAATCATAGTTAACCCGCTTCCTTAGCCGTTTGCATTTGTATAAAGCACATTCCGCAAACCTGTTTTAACTCATTTGCCTGACACGCCGTGCCTGGCTTGCGAAATCGCTTTTCAGCGAGCCGTACAGTGACCTGTAAGTTTGGTAATACTCGTCATACATCGCGACATTGGCAGGAATCGGTTCGGTAGTGCTTACGGGTTTCAATATAGTATCGCAGGCTTCCTGCAGGCTCTTGAAATAGCCCGCTCCGACAGCTGCCATCATTGCCGCGCCGGTTGCAGGGCCTTCTTCTACATTCATTGTGACGATTGAAGCATTGTATATATCTGCCTGCATCTGACGCCATAGAGCGCTTTTTGCGCCGCCGCCCATTGCGCGTACCTCGCTGATGCGTAAGCCGAATGCTCGCAGAATCTCAATGGTGTCACGCAGGGAGTAGGTGACGCCTTCCATCACGCTTCTGCAGAGCGATCCCAAATCATGCCTGAGCGACAGTCCGAAGAATACGCCGCGTGCATCCGGGTCAACATGAGGAGTAGATTCTCCGTTGATGTACGGAAGAAATATCAGACCTTCCGAACCCGGTGCTGCCTTGCCCGCCAATGCGGTCATATAGTCGTACACATCTTCTCCCGCGGCGAGCATACGCTGTTTTTGATCTGAAAAAAGCGTATCCCGCATCCACTTGAAAGAGCTTCCGGCACCCAGCGTACAGCCAAGGAAACAGTATTTTCCCGGCACTGAATGGCATAGACTGAACATCGCACGACGCTGTTCATCGATAAACGGCGTGTCGCAGCACCCGAATACAACACCGGAAGTGCCGATTGTGGTAGCGATGACCCCCGTATTGATCACGCCGATGCCAACGCCGCCCGCCGGCTGGTCGCCGCCGCCGGCTACGACGGGGATATCACGCTTTAAACCCCATTCGGCGGCGAGGTCGGATCTGAGATACCCTGCAACGTCCTGTGATTCAAGCAGGTGGTCCGGTACGATGCTGCGGGGTAATCCCGTTACCGCAAACATTTTGTCCGACCATCGGCGGCCCTTCATATCGAGTAAAAAACTGCAGGAAGCATCCGAAACCTCGGTGGCGATTTCATCTGTCATACGATAACGCAAATAGTCCTTGGTAAAGACAACTTTATTCGTCTTTTCATATACCGAAGGCCTGTTCTCTTTGAGCCACAGCAGCTTTGGAGCCCAGTAACTGGGGAGACAGAAGTTTGCCGTCTCATCCAGCATCTGCGCCGACGACATTTTGTTGTTGAGCATGGTTGCCTGCGCTGAAGCGCGCTGATCCATCCAGATAATGCACTTATCAACCGGTTGGCCATTCGCGTCCAGCACTGTGCTGCCCTGCATCTGCCCAGAAAAACCTATACTCAAAACATCGCTGCCGTGTCCGCTTGTGCTTACAGCTTCGGTGACGGCACCGCAACAGGCTGTCCACCAATCCAGCGGGTCCTCTTCCACCCATCCGGGCCTAGACGTGATCAGATTGCATTCCCGGTATCCGGTTCCAAGTATTTTTCCGGCTGCATCCAATACAATCGCCTTGATGCCGCTGGTTCCCGCATCAATACCTAAAAAGCAGCTCATATTTCCTCCAGAAAAACAGATTACCGGCAAAGTTCGAACTGCTCGCGCAAAATTTCTTCTGTGTACCCGTAAGCCTCTTCTTCGCCCCAAGCCCGCGCGGTCTTCAACGCATCCGGCGCCATTTTGGCAGCCGCCTCAGGATCTGTGATACCAGCCTGTGCAAAATTGACTGGTGCGCCGATCTTTTTAAACCATGCTTCCAAGGCGGCAATGCCGGCAGTTGCGGCGATCATGTCGTCTTTATCGCGTATACCGAAGACTTCCCGGGCAAAGCACGCATATTTAGCCGTCCTTTGCTTGAGATAGTAACGCAATGTCGCCAGTATGGTAATTGACATGGCTGCACCATGAGGCGTATCGTAGTAATTGGAGAGCGAATGACCAAGTATATGGATGTTTGAGTTGGGCAATCCAAATCCGCAGTCATAAAAACCGTTCCAGGCGAAGGAAGCCTGCCACATCATAACGGCACGCGCATCCTTATCCAGAGGATCAACAAGCAGCCGGTCCATACATTCCATAATGGAACGGATACCGCCTTCGCAGAAATGATTCTGATAGGGAGCAAACTCCAGCTGATGCCCGAGATAATGCTCCAACAGATGGGAAACGATATCTGCCGCCGAATATGCTGTTTGGCGAATGGGAATGGTGTACGTCAGTTCGGGATCAAGTATGGCGACAGAGGGTTTCATGACGGGATTTGCAAAACCATCCTTTCGCCGGAGCGTTTCGTTGTTAATAACGGCTGTTCCGTTGAGTTCTGAGGATGTTGCGGGTATCGTTACAACGGCAATGACCGGCAGCATTTGAGTAAGAGCAGCTTTCCCTGTGGGGAAATCCCAAGGGTCGCCATCATATTTTGCACCAACACCGATGAATTTTGCTTCGTCTATGGCAGAACCGCCGCCCAATGCGATAATTACATCGGGTTTTTCCTGCTTTGCGAGCACAATCGCCGGAGCAGCGTGCTCCGCTGTGGGGTTGCTTTTCACGCCAAAGTGGCAAAGCAGTTCAACACCGGCTGACTTGCAGCTGTCTGCTACTTTATTATAAAATCCAAGTTCTTTGACAAGCGCTTCATCATAGGTAACCAGCAATGCCTTTTTGCCGAATTTGGCAGCCTGCTCGCCGATGCGTTTCACCTCACCAGCCCCGAATATGATCTTGGTGGGTACGGAAAATTCAAAGTTTATCATATTAGATTCCTCCTATTTAATTGGAAAGAAATGATCACCCGTACCCGGGACTTGCATATTTTCACAGAAGAGTCCGCCCGCACCGCGCCGGTCAGCCATCTGCTCCGGCGTGTAAGCATATTGCGCTGTCGCAACATAAAAATCTTTCATGGATTCGCCACCATATCCGCCGCAGCATACCTGGTCTACCGGGAATTCCATAATGCGGATCAATGAGAGCGATTTATCCCAGACTGATATTTTACCGGCCCAATGGCAAATGTAGAGCGCATCATCGGAATCGATACTCATACCGTCCGGCATACCGATATCGCTAAAATCCAGTCTTTCTTTCGGGCCGCTTATGGGCCCCGCGGAAGCATCGTAGTCAAAGGAAAGCAATTTGTTATGATAGGTATCGATCACAAACATTTCTGTATTGGCATTGTTCCAGACAATGCAATTATATTGATTAATGCCTTCTACAATTGTTTTTACGCTTCCATCAGTATCTACCATATAGAAGTTGCCGAGCATATCAGGCTTGTATTCTGGCGTTCCGTACAGTTTGGATACCGTGCTTGCAAATATCCTGCCCTTTACGTCTACGCGCGTGTCGTTATAGCGGTTGTGGGGATTACCGCCATTTGGGTCGGAAACGACAGTAAGATTTCCTGTCGGCATATCGTACAGGCAAATCCCTTTATCAAGCGCACATAAAAGCTTGCTTTCATCGGAGCAGGGAATTGCAGAGCCAATCATGCCGCCGCCTGTATGATACACTTTTGCCGATCCCTTGGATGGGTCATACGCATAAACATCTCCGGTAAACAAATCCGTGCAATAGAGGCTCTTTGTCCGGTCATCCCATACTGGGGTTTCCAACAGTGTAACATTCGCATCAAACACCAGCGAAAAACTCAAAAAATTCACCTCTTTCTGCTTATATAACGAAAAGCGTTTGGGTAGGATTCTTTGATAGTCTTTAAGGTTATGATGATATACCATGTGTCGGTTGAGACCTTTTGCTATTACCTTTATATATTTGACCAAGTCATGGCTTTGACGGGGAGATCCATACTAGTTATTCGTTGACGTTTTTAGGTGCCTGATGTTGTTTCGACAGAGTTGTTTTGGTCATGGTTAGCAAAGTATTTGTATGTGGAAGAATAATATTTGACATATGTAAATTATATTATTAAACAAGCATATTATACCATGGTGTTAAATAAATAACAATAAAATATCACATAATATATAGGAATTTGAGCTCATAATTTCGACTATGAACGAATAAATGTAATTCAAATTGACTTTTGTAAAATTGCAATTACAGCAGTAACACTGCAGGGCGACGCCCGTGTTTGGAAATTATCAACAATCCAGATAACTTCACGATTAATCCATTCAAAATACTGAACTTGTTGTTTAGTCTGTATATTTACACTTAAAATTTTTATATTTGTAAAACAAGTTGTTTTAATGTACGGATTGTACCATGAAATTCAAGTAATGGCAAGCATATATTTTGAATAAATTACCTTAAATATTTTATTTATGTAAACTAATTTGTCTAAACGAAGATGTAAGGCGGAAAACAATTTGACAGCGGCAATTCACCTATATGCCCGATGAGATATGAGCAGCTGTCATGCGGCTTTTAGGAAAACTACAGATACAACGATGAAGATGAAAAAGCAAGTTATCTGAATAAACGACAATGAAAAACCCGCTAAACTAAGTTTAGCGGGTATCCGTAGGTTTGTTGATAAGGCAGGCAAGTTCTTAAGTTGCAAAGTGCGGCATTAGCATGCCGTCTTATTGCGAAAATGTCTCCTGATCCTCCACCGATCGGTTCATGCTATCACGCAATGTTATCTACCGCGACTTTGTCAGCAGAAGACTCCATCCGAGGGCATATTGACGCCCAGGGCTTTGGCTTCTTCA
>CAYTPV010000003.1:0-171 GCA_964440115.1 uncultured Oscillospiraceae bacterium
ACGGCGATAGAAAGCCTTACGGAAATAAACCCTATGGCGACAGGCCGTCCGGCGATAAGCCTTTCGGCGATAGAAAGCCTTACGGGAATAAGCCCTATGGTGACAGACCGTCCGGCGACAAGCCCTTCGGCGATAGAAAACCTTACGGAAATAAGCCCTACGGCGACAGAC